>JAWKNF010000001.1:0-277159 GCA_041391825.1 Flavobacteriales bacterium
GCCGACAGTTCCTTTTCGAACTCCTTCACCTCAGGTCCATTGATGAACGCTGCGGAGCCCATCACGCTCAATACGGCCGCATCGACCTCGGTCTTGATCTTCTCGTACTGGCCGACGAGGTCGACCATTTGGATGGGTTTCATGGGCAAAAGCCCTTCCCGTTCTGGAAGGGGCCGCGAAGATACGGAAGCACGGCAGCCAAGGGAAAGGCCGTCGTACCGCACAGGCAATGTCACCCGCCCCTGCACCGTTGATAGGCCGTTAACTTCGCAGCCCATGTTCGTTACGCGCCTACTGCTCATTGCCGCGCTCCTCTGGAGGGTCACCCCGGCTTCGGGACAAGGGAACATCCGCGATACCACGATCTCCTTGGTGGCCGTACAACTCAGCTATGCCCAGCAATTCCCTGGTGGCGATATGGCCGAGCGCTTCGGAACGAACAGCAACATCGGGGTCGGCGCGTTCAACAAGTGGGCCAACGGTTTCCTCTTGGGCGCCGAAGGGAGCTTCATTTTCGGCAACAAGGTGAGCGAACCCGGGATCCTCAGCAACGTGATCAATCGGGAGGGTCAGATCGTCGATATCGATGGACAACAAGCCGATGTGTTCCTGTACGAGCGCGGTTACACGGTCTTCGCTGTCGTAGGCAAGATCCTGCCCCTCTTCGGCCCGAATCCGAATTCCGGTCTGGTGGTGAAGGTGGGCGGCGGATACCTGCGCCACAAAGTGCGGGTGCAAACGCAGAAGAACGTGGTACCGCAGTTGGAGGACGAGTACTTGGAAGGATACGATCGCTTGACGGCAGGACCTGCCGGGCTGGCGTACATCGGCTATCAGCATTTCGGGAACAGGGGCAGGATCAACTTCCATGTCGGCTTTGAACTGATGGCCGGTTTCACGCAACCCCTGCGCGCGTACAACTTCGATACGGAGCAGTACAACAAGAGCGATCGCTTGGACCTGCTCTCGGGCATTCGACTGGGCTGGTCCTTGCCCATTTACCGGAAGATCGATACCGGTTTCCACTATTACTGATGTCCCTCCTGATCCGAACAGGCACTGCACTGTACCACCTCGGGATCCGGCTCAGCGCGCCTTTCATTCCGAAGGCGCAGCAATGGGTGGATGGACGGCGCGGGATCTGGGCGCGACTGGAGGAGCGCGCCAATGAGTTGCAGGGCTGCCTTTGGATGCATTGCGCCAGCGTCGGCGAATTCGAACAGGGACGGCCGGTGCTCGAGGCACTGAAGCTTGAACGACCTGAGTTGCCCGTATTGCTGACCTTCTTCAGCCCGAGCGGCCATGCAGCATTCAATGGTTTTCCATTGGCCACCCATGTGGAATACCTTCCACCGGATTCACAGAGGAATGCTGAACGTTTACTGCGGATCATGACAACCGCGCTGTGCGGTGTTCGTGAAGTACGAGTTCTGGCAAGCCCACCTCGATGCTTTACACCGGAATGCGACCCCTACGTTCCTGGTGAGCGCGATCTTCCGTCCGACACAGCCCTTCTTCCGTTGGTTCGGTGCGGGTCATCGCCGGATGTTGAAGGCTTTCACCCATCTTTTCGTGCAGGACAAGGGGTCCAAAGACCTGTTACAGGGCATCGGGATCGATCCAGTGACCGTGAGCGGGGACACGCGTTTCGACCGAGTAGAACAGATCGTCGCGGAGAACAGCACGATCCCCTTGGCGAAAGCCTTCCGCACAGCATCGGAGCGTTCCGTGCTGGTGGCGGGTAGCACCTGGCCTGCGGACGAAAACCTGTTGCTGAGCGCGTTGAGCCGGCTGCCGAAGCCTCCGCGATTCCCGATCGCGCCGCACGAACTGGACCGAGCACAACTGGGAATCCATCGAAACGCGAGCCCTGGCACCGTGGTCCTGCTGGACCGCGCTCGAACTTGAATTGAACGCCACGCGCCCTGAAAGTGGTGTGCGCAACGGAACGCTGGACCAGGACCCGCTGCGGGCCAACACGCTGCTGGTCGACCGCATGGGCCTTCTTTCCCGCTTGTACAAATACGGTGATATAGCGTACGTGGGAGGCGGCTTTGGCAGCGGCATCCACAATGTGCTCGAGCCTGCGGCATGGGGCAAACCAGTCATTTTCGGACCGGACCATGAGCGTTTCGCCGAGGCCGCCGGCTTGATCGAGGTAGGCGGGGGATTCGCGGTAAGGGATGCGGCTGAACTGCAAAGCCTGCTTCAAGCCTTCACCACGGACCCGCATAGGTTGAGCGCAGCTTCCGAGGCTGCCCGACGTTATGTGATCGATCGCACTGGCGCGACGCGCATCGTTGTCAAGATGATCAGCGCGCAGCTGTAAGATCAGCGCGAGTCGGTGGAGAACTCGATCCGTACCGGCAGGAACTTTCCGCTGGTCAGCTTCTCGGTCCCCAAGGCGATATACTCATCCGCTCCGGTGCGCACCAATTGCCAGCCACTAATGAAATCCTCGTCCTTGTCATTCCGCAGCACCGACTTGATCCGGTAGGAGCCGGTCTCATCAAAGCTCACGTATGCCGAATAGGGATCGTCCGCGTGGCTCGGCTTGATCTTCTCTCCTGCCTTTCGACGTTCAGCCATTTGCTCACTGTCCAAGAGGAACAGGTACAAGCCATTGTCGAATTCCGCCGGGAACACCCGACCGATGAGCGGTGACGCCGACACGAACCAACGACGGTAGGTAGTGGACCAAGCCTCTTGGCCACTTTTCTTCAAGCTTCGGGCCTGCACCGGCCCGTGGTAGTACTTGGTGACCTGCGACTTGGTGTTCATGTCATAATAACTGACCACGTAGTACAGTTCGTTCACCAGGTAGAACCCGCCATCATCCTTCGGTAAAAGCGCGATCAGATCGGTGCTGGATGCCATCCGCTCCATGTCCTTGGCCACGAACTTCGAAACCGCTTCCTCTTCGGCCTCACCTTCGGTCTCCAATCCACCCTCGCCATTGAAGGGCAGCATGACAGGTTCAGCGAGCTGCATGGTCCCGGCCTCGAAGGTCACGATGAAGTTGCCCAAGGTCTTGAGCCGCTTATCGGCGGTGTTGGAGTACACACCGGCGAAGGCGATCCGATCATCCTTCAGCGGTTGGAGCAAGGCGCTCGATGGGAAGATGTCCCGACCGAGTTCCACCTTGGCCTCGGCAGGTCCTTGTTCGGATACCATGATCAACTTGATCTCGAAATTGGCCTCTTCCCCGACCACGTCCTTCGCAGTGAAATTGTTCTTCAGTACGAAGTAGGCATTGCCTTTGTCATCGAGCGCCACGTCAAGGACCTTGCTGCGTTTGGCCTTCTCCCCGATCGGAACGATGTGCTGCCACTTCACCTCCATCCCTTGTCCGATCATCGCCAACAAATAGAAAGCTTCACCATTGTCGCCACGGATCTCCGGACTACGGATCAGCATATGCGTGGAATCCTGCGAAACGTGAACGAAAAAGGGCGTGCGCATGGGGTTGCCCGCGGCTACAACTCCCGGGTTCCCATCCTTCACCTTCGCAGGCCAGCTCAGCAACTGCTCATAGGGGGCAGGAAGCCTGGTCAAGTTGCGCTCCAAGCGTTGGAAGTAGATCGTTGTACGATCACCGTTGGTACGTGCGATCATCAAGGGGCCTCCATCGAAGTACACCATATCCTCCACCAATAGCTTGGTGCCGTTGGATAGTTTGTCGACCACTTCCTGGCCACGGATATAGGTGAGTTTTTCGCGGTCGTACAGGTCCAGATACCCTTTCAAGGTCCCGAACGCGCGCAGGTCGAATTGACCGCTGCGGAACATCAGGATCGTGTTCGGACTGCTGCGCACGATGCTGTACGGCCGAAGACGCGCATCGGCCTCCTTGTCCGTACTGATCTTCACGCGAACGCGCGCTTTGTCGGATTGGGCCGAGGCCAAGGTCAAGATGGACAGACCAAGGCAGGCAAGGAACGTTCGTAATGTGGATCGCATGTGTTGAGCTAAAAGGGTGTGCAAAATAGGCGGTGGACGCCGTCCGGCAAGTGCCGTGCCAGGGTCCTTGAACATCGCGCAACCGGATGGGTCAGCGCAACTTGAGGTTGGACCGGTGACGGTCGGCGTCACGAACGGACTTCTTCTGCATGGCCTGCTCCCATGCTGCTTGCAGATCGGTGCCGGTCTGGTTGGCCAAGCAGAGCACCACAAAAAGCACGTCGGCCAACTCCTCCCCCAGCACCTTGGCCCTGTCGCTTTCCTTTTCGCTCTGCTCGCCGTAACGCCGGGCCATGATCCGTGCCACTTCACCCACCTCCTCGGAGAGCATGGCCATGTTGGTCAGCGGATCGAAGTAGCGCACGCCCGTGGTGCGGATCCATTCGTCCACTTCCTCCTGAAGCACTCCCAAGGGCTTGGTCTCTTCCATCACTCGCGTTGTTCGCTGTCGATCACGATCGTTACCGGTCCATCGTTCACCAGGGACACTTGCATTTCGGCTCCGAACTCACCCGTGGCCACCGGCCGACCGATGTGCTCGCAGAGCAGTTGCTTGGCCCGCAAATAGAGCGGGATGGCCTGCTCCGGGCGCGCTGCGCGTATGTAGCTCGGACGGTTGCCCTTGGCCGTACTGGCGTGCAGCGTGAATTGACTGACGAGCAGTAGTTCGCCATGCACTTGGGTGATGTCCAGGTTCATCACCCCTTCCGCATCCGGAAAGATCCGCATGCGAGCGATCTTGCCACACAGCCATTCGAGATCCGCCTCGGTATCGTTCACCGATATCCCGAGCAGGACCATCAAGCCCATACCGATGCGCGCGTACTCGGCGCCTGCAATGGACACCGAGGCCTCCCGTACCCGTTGAACAACGACCCTCATCTCAGTACCCGTTGCGTTCCATCCATTCCTTCATCTTCGTGTACTTCTTCCTCGGAGCCCTTGCCCAGCACAGTCCCGGTACGTGCCGTAGGTCGGGTTGGGGAGCAGGACGAAATACCGCATCAACGTATCCGCATACGCGTCCACGAGGTCCCTGCCGAAATTGACGGACCGGTCCTTGAAGCGCTCATCGAAGTCCCGCAGTTGATCACCGACGAGCAATATGATCCGATGCGTGGCCGCCACCTTCGCTCGGCGTTCGGTCTTGTCACTGGCCCCGTCCATGAGCAAGAGATGTGCCTCATCAGCATACGGAAAGCCGAGGTCGTTCAGGTTCTTCAAGGTGCTGGCACGCTCGCGCACATCACGGTTGGTGATATAGAACACTTCACAGCCCTTGGCCTGTGCGTGGCGCAGAAAGTCCAAGGCCCCTGGCGATGCTTTGGCGGCAGCGCGGTCGGTCCATTCCTTCCACGTGGCCTGGTCGTACACATGGCCATCCCGAACGAGGTTCACTTGGTACGGACTGTTGTCCAGCACCGTCTCGTCGATGTCCACGATGACCGCGTACGGGCCGACGCTCATTCGTGCCATGTTCTCGGCCAAGCGGACACGCGCCAGTTCATAGCCCTGCTGGAACAGGCGATAGGCTTCGGCCGACGAATTCTGCCACAGCACGGCATCCGCACCTTGCTGCGAGAGCAAGGCACCGTGATCGATCGGCGGTGAGGGCGGTGGTGGGACCTCAACGACCTGCTGCTTCGGCGCGCAGGACAACAGGGCGATCAACAGGAAAAGCGGGAGCGATCGGCTCATCATCTCGGGGTTTCAGTCAGTACGGTAGGGACTTTCCTCGTCCACGCCGTTCAATATGTCAATATAGCTGGTGTAACGCGTTCCGGCGATCTCACCTTCCTCAACGGCCTTGCGCACGGCACAACCGGGCTCATCCTTGTGCAGGCAATCGTTGAAGCGGCAGTTGCCCTTGATCGCGAACATCTCGGGGAATTGATCGCCGATGTCCTCGGTCCGAAGGTCGACAAGGCCGAAGCCTTTGATGCCCGGGGTATCGATGATGAAGGTCGGCGGGTCCAAGGGCTCGATGTCCAAAGTGTACATCTCGGCATTGGTGGTCGTATGCTGACCCTTCTCAGAGCTCTCACTGATCTCGAGCGTATGGAGATCCAACTCCGGATCGATAGCGTTGATCAAGGTGCTTTTGCCCACACCGCTGTGCCCTGCGACCAAGGTGACCTTGCCGAGCAAAAGGTCCTTCACCTCCTTGACGCCCTTGTTCTTCAGCGCAGCGGTCATCAGCACACGATAGCCCGCCTCTTGGTACGTATCCACAAGGTCCAAAAGGCGCTCGGTCTCGTCCTCATCCAGGTCGTCGATCTTGTTCACCACGATGACCACGGGCACCTCGTAGGCTTCCGCGGCCACAAGAAAGCGATCGATGAAGCCATAGGAGGTGCGCGGTCGAGCGACGGTGACCATCAACAAGGCCTGGTCCAGGTTCGCAGCGATCACGTGCTTGTGGTGCGAGAGGTTCACGCTCTTGCGAACGAGGTAGTTCTTGCGGTCGTTGAGTTCCACGATGGCCCCGACCTCGTCCGCGCTGGTCTGTGGCAGGTATTCGACGCGATCGCCCACGGACAAGGGATTGGTGCTCTTCCACCCTTTGATCCGCAGATTGCCTTTGGCCACGCACGCGTGCAGCGAGCCATCATCACCTCGAACGAGGTAACGGCTTCCTGTGGATCGCATGACAAGGCCGGTAGGCATTCGACAAAGGTGGAGCGATCGGCCGGAACACCATCCTTCGTTCCATATCCACCGCTCCTGCATGCCGGGCAGGAGTTCTTCGCCGCGCCATCTACCTTCGCCCCGATGTCCATCACCGTGAACCACATCAGCAAGCGCTATGGCGACCAGCTCGCCTTGAACGACGTCTCCTTTTCCGTGGGGACCGGCGAAGTGGTCGGCTTCTTGGGACCCAACGGCGCCGGTAAGAGCACGATGATGAAGATCCTGACGTGCTTCCTGCCACCCACCAGCGGCACTGCCGAAGTATGCGGTTTCGACACCTACACCGATAGTTTGAACGTACGAAGGAACGTGGGCTACCTGCCGGAGCACAACCCGCTCTACCTCGACCTGTATGTGCATGAGTACCTGGAATTCGTCGCCGGCCTGCATGGACTGAAGGATCGGACGACGCGCGTTAGGAAAATGATCGACCAGGTCGGTTTGGGCCCCGAACAGCACAAGCGGATCGGTGCATTGAGCAAGGGCTATCGGCAGCGCGTCGGGCTGGCCCAAGCCATGATCCACGATCCGCAGGTGCTGATCCTTGACGAGCCCACCAGCGGCCTTGACCCCAACCAACTCGTGGAAGTGCGAGCCTTGATCAAGCGCATCGGCGAAGAACGGACCGTGATGCTGAGCACCCACATCATGCAGGAAGTGGAGGCGATCTGCGACCGGGTCATCATCATCGATCGCGGCCAGGTAGTGGCAGATGACAAGGCCAAGAACCTGCGCAGCGGAACAGGTCAACGCGAAGCGTTGGAGGTCGAGTTCGACGCTGAAGTTGCTGCGAACCTGTTGCTCAACATCCCCGGTGTGCTGCAGGCCGAGCGCAAGGAAGGGCATACCTGGATCCTTGCCTTTGAAGCGGCGAAGGACATCCGCCCCGCGGTATTCCGCTTCGCCGTGGAGCGCGGCCTGCAGGTCCTGGGCATGCGAAAGAGCGAGCGCGGCCTCGAGGACATCTTCAAGTCCTTGACACGCCACAGCGACTAACAATACATCGACCGTAAAGGCGGAACGCCACGCCGTTGAAGCTGCGAGGCCCGACGGTGGAAAACCCGGTCACCGTCCTCCTTGTCCATCAAAAGGGAACTGCTTCCTTTGCAGCCTTCAGAACATACACATGCCCTACCTCTTCACCTCCGAATCCGTTAGCGAAGGCCATCCCGACAAGGTCGCCGACCAGATCAGCGATGCGCTCATCGACCACTTCCTCGCCTTCGACCCCAGTAGCAAAGTGGCCTGCGAGACCTTGGTGACCACGGGTCAGGTCGTACTGGCCGGCGAAGTGAAGAGCAAAGCCTACCTGGATGTTCAACAGATCGCGCGTGACGTCATCCAGCGCATCGGCTACACCAAGAGCGAGTACATGTTCGAGGCGCACAGCTGCGGCGTGCTGAGCGCGATCCACGAGCAAAGCCCCGACATCAATCAGGGTGTGGAGCGCAAGAAGCCCGAAGAGCAGGGTGCTGGTGACCAAGGCATGATGTTCGGCTACGCCTGCCGCGACACGGACAACTACATGCCGCTTCCGCTGGAGATCAGCCACATGCTGCTTCGTGAGTTGGCCGTGATCCGTCGTGAGTCGGATTCGAAGATGCCCTACCTGCGCCCCGATGCAAAGAGCCAGGTGACCATCGAATACAATGACGACAATACCCCGCGCCGCATTGATGCGATCGTGGTGAGCACGCAGCACGATGATTTCGTGAAACCGAAGGACGCTTCCAAGGCCGCCAAACAAGCCGCTGATGAAGTGATTTTGGCACGGATCAAGAAGGACGTGATCAACATCCTGATCCCCCGAGTGCTGGCCAAATTGCCGAAGCGTACACAGAGTCTGTTCAGCAAGAGCATCAAGTACCACATCAACCCGACCGGCACTTTCGTGATCGGCGGACCGCACGGCGATACCGGCCTGACCGGGCGCAAGATCATCGTTGATACGTACGGTGGTAAAGGCGCGCATGGCGGCGGTGCGTTCAGTGGCAAGGACCCCAGCAAGGTCGACCGCAGCGCGGCCTATGCCGCCCGTCACGTGGCCAAGCATTTGGTAGCGGCCGGCGTTTGCGATGAGGTGCTCGTGCAGGTGGCCTATGCCATCGGTGTGGCGGAGCCGGTGGGCTTTTACGTGAACACTTACGGGACCAGCAAGGTGAAGATGAGCGATGGGAAGATCGCCGAGACCATCAGCAAGTTGCCGGAGTTCGATATGCGCCCCTACTTCATCGAAAAGCGCTTCAGCCTGCGCACGCCGATCTACAGCGAGACCGCGAGCTATGGCCACATGGGACGAAAGTGCCAAGTGGTCACCAAAAAGTTCGAGAATTCCGGTAAAAAGGACACCGTGAAGGTGAAGCTCTTCCCTTGGGAGGAGTTGAACGCCTTGGCCGAAGTGAAGAAGGCTTTCAAGCTCTGAACGGTCTTTTCCGAACGCCAATAGGACAAACCCCGTAGGGAGAGGCGGTTACGTCTTTTCAACCGGGGTTTGTCAGTTCAAGGCGAACCACTACATTTGCAGCCCATTTCCCGGATACCCATGTACGCTATCGTCGATATCGCAGGCCAGCAGTTCAAAGTGACCAAGGCCCAGAAGCTGAAAGTGCATCGCCTCGAGGCCGAGGAAGGAAAGCACGTGGAGCTTGACAACGTTCTGTTGGTGAGCGACGGCAAGACCGTGAACGTGGGTACGCCCAAGGTGGACGGTTTCCGCATCGCCGCCAAAGTGATCTCCCACAGCCAAGGTGACAAGGTGCTCGTCTTCAAAAAGAAGCGCCGCAAGGGGTACCAGAAGCTGAACGGCCATCGCCAGCAGATCACCGAGCTCTGGATCGAAGCGATCCTGGCCAAGGGCGAGAAATTCGACGCCAGCAAGAGCAGCGCTCCTGCCCCGAAGGCCGTGAAGGAAGCCGCCCCGAAAAAGAAGGCAGCCGCTCCGAAGGCCGAAGCAGCACCGAAAAAGGCCGCCGCCAAGAAGGCTGCGCCGAAGAAGGCAGCTGCCAAGAAAACGGCCGCCAAGAAGGCCGCACCGAAAAAAGACAAGAAGTAATCCTTCGAACCTATCAGGGTGAGATCACCCGGACCCTCGAAGCAAGACCCCACAAGCCATGGCACACAAGAAAGGCGCAGGTAGTACCGACAACGGTCGCGAGTCACACAGCAAACGACTCGGCATCAAATTGTTCGGTGGCCAACCGGCCATCTCGGGCAACATCATCGTCCGTCAGCGCGGCACCAAGCACCACCCCGGCAAGAACGTCGGCATCGGTGTGGACCACACCCTCTACGCCACGGCCGATGGTATCGTGACCTACCGCAAGAAGCGCGGTGATCGTAGCGTGGTCAGCGTGTTGCCATTGGAAAGCGCGAACAATGTGGCCGTGAAGACCAAGAAGGTCGCCACCAAAGCCGCTCCTGTAGCTACCAAGGCAGACGACCTCCGCAAGGTGGAAGGTATCGGACCGAAGATCGCTGAGTTGTTCAATGCTGCTGGCATCAACAGCTTTGCTGAATTGGCCGCCACCTCTGCTGAGCGTCTCGAAGAGATCCTCACCGAAGCTGGTTCCGCCTTCGCTTCCCACGACCCGGGCACGTGGCCCAAGCAAGCCGAATTGGCCGCTGCTGGCAAATGGGACGAATTGAAGGCTTGGCAGGATGAATTGAACGGCGGCAAGTAAGCCACCGACATCAACGAACCGAAAGCCCTCCGGAATCCCGGGGGCTTTTTCGTTCGTGGGATCGTGGACACGATCACATTGCCGGAACCAGCCGTGGCGGTAGCTCCCCTACCTTTGCGGCGCTATGTAAAGCAGCAACATGCTGGACCTGAACTACCTGAGAGAACACCGTGATGAAGCCGAACAGCGGCTGGTGAAACGGAACATCGATGCCAAAGCGGCCTTGGACCGCGTTACCGAGTTGGACGAGCTGCGTCGCAGTACCCAAGGCGAACTCGATGCCCGCTTGGGCGAACTGAACGTGCTGAGCCGCGCGATCGGCGACCTGATGAAGTCCGGAAAAAAGGACGAAGCGGAAAGCGCACGCGCCAAGACCCTTGAGTTGAAGGCGGATTCAGCGAATTTGAAAGAGCGTCTCGAACTCGCCGAGAAGGAATTGCGCGATCACCTCTGCACCATTCCGAACGCACCGAATGCCAAGGTACCGCCAGGCCGTACCCCCGAAGAGAACGTAACGGTAATGGAGGAAGGCACGGTGCCACAGCTGGGCCCCGATGCCAAGCCGCATTGGGAACTGGGCGAAGCCTATGGTTTCCTGCACATGGACCTTGGTGTAAAAGTGACCGGTGCCGGATTCCCCGTGTACAGCGGCCAAGGTGCCAAACTGCAACGCGCCCTTATCGCCTTCTTTCTGGACAAGGCCGTGGAAGCAGGCTATCGAGAGATCATCCCACCGCATATGGTGAATGCGGAAAGTGCCTTTGCCACAGGGCAATTGCCGGACAAGGAAGGTCAGATGTACCACGCTACAGCGGACGACCTCTACCTGATCCCTACAGCGGAGGTGCCGATCACGAACCTTTACCGCGACGATATCGTGGATGCCGCGCAGCTGCCGATCAAGATGGTGGGCTATACGCCCTGCTTCCGCCGCGAGGCCGGCAGTTACGGCGCACATGTGCGCGGCTTGAACCGCGTGCACCAGTTCGACAAAGTCGAGATCGTCCGCATCGAACGACCGGAGGACAGCTACGCCGTGCTTGAAGAGATGGTCGAACACGTGAAAGGGCTACTGCGGGCCCTGGAGCTCCCCTACCGCCAACTGCTGCTCTGCGGCGGCGACATGGGTTTCAGCAGCGCGATGACCTACGATATGGAGGTTTACGCCGCTGCGCAAGGGCGTTGGCTGGAGGTGAGCTCGATCAGCAATTTCGAAACCTACCAGAGCAATCGTCTGAAGCTCCGGATCCGGGGTGAGGAAAAGAGGCCAAAACTGGCCCACACCTTGAACGGTAGTGCCTTGGCACTGGCTCGTATCGTGGCGGCTTTGTTGGAGAACAACCAGACACCGGAAGGCATCCGCATCCCGAAGGCATTACAGCCGTACACGGGATTCGCCATGATCACCAAATGAACCGTGGCATACTGTTCGCAGCCCTCACCGCGTTCGTCGGAAGTGCAACGGCCATCAGCTGCCGTCGCACTGCCGACCCTAAGCAACTGAGCGCAGTGGACAGTTTAAGGACCAAGATCGAGGCCGGTGCATTGACCCTGCAGGAGCTGGACGTGAAGCACTACACCACGGCCGACTCCATCCTGGAGGCCGCACGCCCGCTTTTCTTGGATCGCTTCATGGACACCTTGGACCGCACCACCGCTACCTTGCTCGGCGACCAGTTCGTGCAGCTGCGCGAAGCCGGACGCATGGAAAGTGATCACCTTGTCGTTCGGACGCAAGCAGAAATGATGGTGGGCCGCTTGGAAGCATTGCGCATGGACCTCATCTCCGGCGCCATTGATGACGAGGCAGGAGCCACCGCGATCCAGCGCGAGCGCACCAAGGCCAATGACCTGTTACCGATGGTCGACCAGGTGATCGCGAACTATCAGGCCATGCAGCGTGTACTGGAAAGACAAGCCTTGGTGGACAGCATCCTCATGAGCACATTGGAACATCAATACCGATGATGGCCTGCATACGCGCTTTCCTACTACTGATGTCGATCCTTGGCGCCCTCGTGACGGCGATCGCACAGCCCGGTGCGGATGAGCAATTGGCCGCTCAATACTTCCAGCAGGGCGAATACGAGCGCGCCATCCTGTACTATGAAAAACTGTACAAGAAGCAGCCGACACCGTTCTACTACGAGCAGTTGTATAAGAGCTATGTGGAATTGAGGGACCTGTCCTCGGCGGAGAAACTGGTGAAGGACCACATGCGTCGAAGCAGCGATGACCCGCGTTTGCTGATCGATCTTGGACACTTGTACAAGCTGGGCGGTGAAGGCGACAAGGCGGAGAAGGAGTACGATAAGGCCTTGAAGCAGATGCGTGCCGACCAATCCAGCGTGCGCAGTACCGCGAACGCCTTCGTGCAAGTGAACGAGATCGGCCGTGCACTGGAAGCCTATCAACGCGGCGGCAGGATGCTGCCCGAAGGACAGAGCTTCAACTATGAGATCGCCGGCCTGTACGGGGCACAAGGGGACGTCACCAAAATGGTGAGCACGTACATGGACCTCCTGATCGTGAATGAAGGCTATATCCAAGCCGTGCAGAACGCACTTTCGCGCAGCATGGACCTTTCTGTTGCCGATGCGCGCTCCGAGATCCTGCGCACCGAGTTGCTGCGCCGTATCCAGAAGGACCCGCAACATCGGATCTTTCCGGAGCTTCTCATCTGGATGTACATCCAACAGAAGGACATGAACGCGGCCTTCGTACAGAGCAAAGCGATGGACAAGCGCTTTGATGAAGGCGGTGTGCGCTTGATGGACCTGGCTTCCATCGCTTTGGCGAACAAGGACCATGCGATCGCATTCAAATGCTATGAATACGTCCTCAGCCTCGGCCGGAACGATGCCAACTATGTGCAAGCTCGCATCGGAGCGGTGCGCACGCGTTACGAACAACTGACACAACAACCCGAACCGGCGCGTGAGGACCTCGTGGACCTCGACCAACGTGCAGCGAACACGCTGACCGAACTCGGTTTGAGCCAGTCGACCACCGAGCTCCTACGCGACCGTGCTCACCTGAAAGCCTATTACCTGAACGACACACAAGGGGCCATTGAACTCTTGGAACAAGGGATCGCGAAAACGTCCATCGATCCCAAGACCACGGCGCAGCTGAAATTGGACCTGGGCGACATCCACCCCCTGAGTGGTGACATTTGGGAAGCCTCACTCCTGTATTCACAGGTGGATCTCGCGTTCAAGTACGATATGCTAGGCCATGAAGCCCGCTTGCGCAACGCGAAGGTGTCCTTCTACTCCGGCGATTTCCTCTGGGCCCAAGGTCAATTGGAAGTACTAAAGGCCAGCACCAGCAAGCTCATCGCGAATGACGCCATGGAGCTGTCCCTTCGCATCACGGACAACCTCGGACTGGACAGCAACAGTGTGCCGCTCAGCTACTTCGCTCGTGCCGAATTACTGCGATTCCAACATCGTTATAACGAGTCATTGGCCTTGCTCGACTCCCTTCAGGACGCCTACCCTGGCCATAGCTTGGGCGATGACATCCTCTATGAGCGCTTTCGGATCGCTTATGCGCGCCACCGATACGCCGAAGCAGCATCGCAACTGGAAAAACTGCTGGAATACTTCCCAACGGACATCCTCGTGGACAATGCCTTGCTGGACCTTGGCAAACTCTATGAGGAACGCCTGAGCGATCCCGTGAAAGCGCAGTCGTACTACGAGCGTTTGCTCTTCGAACAGACCGGCAGCATCTTCGTTCCAGAGGCCCGGGACCGCTTTCGCCGATTGCGTGGCGACGTTCTGGAGGCCGAGCCGGAACCACCACCACCCACACCGCACCCATGATCATCTACAACGTCACGATCAACGTGGACCAGGACGTGCATGAGCGTTGGTTGCTTTGGATGAAAGGCACGCACATTCCCGAAGTGATGGCCACCGGCCAATTCCTGGACCACCGCCTGTGTCGCGTGCTGGCGGAGGATGAAGGTGGGATCACCTATGCCGTGCAATACACGTGCGCGGACATGGCCACCTTGCAGCGCTACCAAGCTGAGCATGCACCGCGCCTGCAAGCGGAAACGCAGAAACACTTCGGCGGTAAGTTCGCCGCCTTCCGCACCCTGCTGGAGGTATTGCACACAGCTTGATGCACGTCCGCGCCAAGAAACACCTCGGTCAACACTTCCTGAAGGAGGACGATATTGCGCGACGTATCGCTGAAAGCCTTACCGGGCACGGGAACTACCGTCATGTAGTGGAGGTCGGCCCGGGTACCGGAGCCTTGACGAAGCACCTCGTCGGTCGGCCGAACACCACATTGATCGCTTACGAAGTGGACACGGAATCCGTTGAACACCTCGGTCGGCAATTCCCGCAATTGGAGGTGCGTGAAAGCGATTTCCTGCACATGCATCCGGACTCGATCACCGATGGGCCTATCGCAGTGATCGGCAATTTCCCTTATAACATCAGCACGCAGATCGTCTTCAAGGTGCTTGAGAACCAAGATCGGATCCCGGAGATGGTGGGCATGTTCCAAAAGGAAGTGGCCGACCGTTTGTGCAGCGGTCCGGGATCACGGGCCTACGGTATCACGAGCGTGCTGGCGCAGGTGTGGTACGACATGGAATTGCTGTTCATTGTGGAGCCCGAGGCCTTCATACCGCCGCCGGCCGTGCGCAGTGCCGTCATGCGCATGCGGCGCAACACGACCACATCGATGCCATGCGACGAAAAGCTCTTCGCGCAGGTGGTCAAGATGGCATTCAACCAACGGCGCAAGACATTGCACAACGCGTTGAAGGGACTTCGCTCCTTGCCCGACGGGGTCCCATCGGAATACGCTGGCAAACGTGCGGAGCAGTTGTCCGTGGCCGACTTCATCGCGCTGACCCAGGCCTGTACGGCTTGAGGTGAACGTGCTCTGTGCCCTTCACGGACGGGCCGTCTTCGTAGCTTCGCGCGACCGCTGTTGGACCTGGACATGCCAGGCGACCTATCGCGATCCCTGAAGAATGTCCTTCGAGATCACCAAACCCTTGCTCGACACCCTGAAGGCCGACGTGGCCGAAGGGCGAGACTCCGCCATCAAGGCGGTGTTCGAGGAACTGCATCCGGCAGATATCGCTGGGGTGATCGATCGCTTGGGTCTGGACGAAGCGGTGTACGTCTATCGCCTATTGGAAAGCGAGACCGCTGCGGACGTGCTCATCGAACTGGATGAGGACCTGCGGGAGTCCTTGCTGAATTCGCTCACCAGCCGCGAGATCGCCGAGGACGTTCTGGAGCACATCGACTCCGACGACGCCGCCGACGTGATGACCGGATTGTCCGAGGACAAGCGCCGTGAGGTCATCGCACTGCTGGAGGACCAGGAGCAGCGAGAAGGTATCCAGGAGCTCCTCACGTACGAGGAAGGCACGGCCGGCGCCTTGATGGGCAAGGAGGTCATTACCGTGCGAGCGGACTGGAGCGTGGCCCGCGCTGTGCTTGACATGCGACGTCAAGCCCAGGAGATCGAGCACATCTACACGATCTATGTCGTCGATAAGGACGATCACCTATTCGGCATACTTCCGTTGAAGGACCTGTTGTTCAGTGCCGAAAGCACCCGGACCTTGATCAAGCACATCTGCGACACGGATGTGGTGTCGGTGGAAGTGGACAACGATGCCGAGGAAGTGGTCCGGGTGATGAAGAAGTACGATGTGGTGGTGCTTCCTGTGGTGGATGCCAACAACGTGTTGCTCGGTCGGATCACCTTCGACGATGTGATGGATGTGATGAGCGAAGAGGCCACCGAGGACTACCAGCTCGCCAGTGGTATCAGCGAGGACGTCGATGCCATGGACACGCCGTTCATCCAAATGCGGGCGCGCTTGCCTTGGCTCCTTATCGGTCTTGCAGGCGGCGTGGTCTCATCACGCATCATTGCCCAGTATGAACACCAGCTCCAGATCGCACCGGCGATGGCCTTCTTCATGCCTCTGATCGCGGCCACGGCCGGCAATGTGGGGGTACAATCCTCCGCCATCGTAGTGCAAGGTCTAGCGGCCGGAAGCATGCAGAACGTCAACATGGTCGCGAGGATGTGGAAGGAATTGCGCGTGGCACTGTTGTCCGCGATCGTCTGCGGTGTCCTGATATTCGCTGTGAACCTGCTGCTGCAACAGGATCAAGCATTGACCTATACCGTGAGCATCGCGCTGTTCTCCGTGATCCTCACCGCCGCCATGTTCGGCACGGTCATCCCTTTGGCCTTGGACCGTTTCGAGGTGGACCCGGCCCTTGCTACAGGCCCTTTCGTGACCACCTTGAACGACATTTTCGGCCTGCTCACCTACTTCACCGTGGGCCATTTGATGTACGGACTCTTCCCCTGACATGCTGATCGGCATCACCGACGCCATCGACACCGTGCTGACCGAACGGCTTGAACGAGCCGGTCATCGTTGCGTTGTCATGCACGGAGCGGATGGAAAAGCGAACGAAGCGTTGTGGCCCCAGCTCGAAGGTCTGGTCGTGCGCAGTGGACGGATCGACGCGGTACGGATCGATGCTTGTCCCAAGCTCCGTTTCATCGGACGCGTAGGTGCCGGGCTCGAGAACATCGACACGGCACACTGTCGCCGGAAGGGGATCCACGTCCTCAACTCCCCCGAAGGCAACCGCGACGGCGTTGGGGAAAGTTGCGTGATGCTGTTGCTCGCGTTGATGAAGATGCTCGTTCCGGCGAATGCAAGCGTGCGGAACGGACAATGGATCCGCGAGCCTTTTCGGGGTACCGATCTGCGCGGCAAGACCGTTGGTATCATCGGCTTCGGACAGATGGGTAGCGCTTTCGCCGAGAAACTTCGCGGATTCGGCGTTCGGATACTCGGACACGACAAGTACCGCAGCGGCTTCGCCAGAGCGGGTATCGAGGAATGCGACCTTCGGTCCGTGCTACGCGAGAGTGATGTGATCAGCCTGCACCTACCGCTGAATGAGGAGACAACGCACTATGCGAATGCGGCCTTCTTCAACAACCTGCGTCGACCGATCCGGTTCTTGAACACTTCGCGTGGTGGTGTGGTGCATACCCGGGCCTTGTTGGATGCGATCGATCAGGGGCGCGTCATCGCGGCCGGGCTGGATGTGATCGAATTTGAACACGCCGACCTCTCCGGTCTGGACCCGGCAAGCGACCCCGGAACCCTGGCCCGGCTACTACAACACGATCGCGTTCTGATCACACCGCATATCGCTGGAGTGACCCACGAAGGAAAGTTCAAGTTGGCCGACGTGCTGGCTTCGAAGATCCTGCATCTTTACCCTGATGGCAAGACCTGAGCTCGTTCTCGCGGCCTTGTTCCTGGTCGCATTTTCCGCCTGCATGCCCGAACAGAACCTGCATCCCGATGTACACGGCCACCGCGGCTGCCGCGGTTTGCGACCGGAGAACACGATCCCTGCGTTCCTGGAAGCAACGGAATTGGGTTGCGACTTCCTTGAGTTCGACGTGGTGATCAGTGGCGATGGGCAAGTGATCATCTCCCATGAACCCTGGATGCATCACACCATTTGTCGCACACCGAACGGCGACCCCATCGCTGTGGAGAATGAACGTGCGCACAACATCTTCCACATGTCGGTCGCCGAGATCCGTGCGTACGATTGTGGATCGTTGGAACACCCGCGCTACCCTCAACAGCAACTGCTGAGCGCGCACAAACCCACCTTGCGGGAAATGGTGGAAGCCGTGGATGAGCACGCCTTGTTGAGCGGTGTGGCACCACCTTCCTTCAACATCGAGATCAAGAGCGATCCAGCGTTCTACGGTACGTTCCAGCCCGAGCCGACCACTTTCGCCAGGACCGTGCTCGGAACGATCGACTCATTGGGGATCGCTGATCGTTGCATCATCCAGTCCTTCGACCCCGCGATCCTGGAGGCCGTGCATGCGGCCAATGAGGAAATGCTGACCGCACTCCTGGTGGAAAATGCCATGGGCATCGAGGAGAACCTGGCCCGCCTGAGCTTCGTTCCGAACATGTACAGTCCCCAATACTCCATGGTGAACGAGGCGATGCTGAAGACCCTGCGGGCGAAGAACATCGAGCTCGTCGTGTGGACCGTGAATGAACCGAAGGACATACAGCGCATGCTGGACATCGGCGTTGACGCGATCATCAGCGACCATCCGGATCGGGTGATCAAGATGCTGCTGGAGCGCTAGTCCGTCGACCCGGCGATCAGCTCATCGAGTCCTTTTTCGAAAGCGTCCAGGTCCGCATTCCAACGATCGCTGCGTGAGGACGCACCCGGGGCGGTCAGGTCCGCACACAAGGTTGCGAATGCATCCGCATCGATCGCGACCAATTGCGGTTTGAGCGTGTGTACGACACGCACCACCTTTTCATGATCGCCACGGGAGCGCGCATCGCGCAAGGTCGCCAAGCGTTCCGGACCCTTCTTGCGTAACATCTGCATAAGCGTGCGCAACATGTCGCGCAGCTCGTCATCCGCCGGGCCGGTGGATCCCGGAACATGCTCTTCCGCGACCGGTGGCGTTGTCGCAGGTCGACCTTCATCGATCGGCTTTCGGTCGTTCACCTCCCGGATGCGGTTCCGAGGAACGCTTCGGAGCGCCTCCACCTCGGTGCGAAGTGCTGCCAATTCCATGCGAATACCGTGTGTTCTCCGTGATCCGCGAACCAGCAGGATCCCAATGACCAATAGGGCGATCACACCCACACCGCTCGCGATCACCATCCAGCGTTGAGCAATGGCATGCTGACGGGCCGCGCGTTCCTCGGCATCCGCGATCAGTGATCCCGAAACGTGTTCGGACCGGTCGAGTGCAGCGCGTGCTTCAGCAAGTAGACTATCGGTCCGAGCACCGGATCGTTCTGTTTGTTCCGAGAGACGTTCGTCGCCGATCATGACCAGCCGCATGGCCTGCTCGTATGCGCGTCGATGATCACCGACATTGACATAGGCCCGAACCAGTTGAGTACGCACGGTCGCCTCGTCCTCCATCAGCCGAGCGGACCATGCCAACGCCGCCGCATCATTCATCAGTTCGAAAGCCTCCTTCGACCTGACGAGCGTCGCCAAGTGCATCCGGGCCGCGATCGCTTCACGCGTACTACCGATGGAGTCCGCAATGTGGATCCGCAAGCGCTGCTCGGCCACCACCTCTTTCAGGCTGTCGGTCCGTTGCCGGTGGGATTGCCCTGCCCCTGCCGTCGCGAACAAGAACGCGAGCAACAAAGTCGACCAACAACGACGGCCGGCGATCAGTATTCTCATCATGCTGCTTTCGATCTCCTTTTTCACTTCACCACGAAACGCGCCGTGTTCCGCGAACGCTGCTCCAACAACACTTCCTTCCCTTTGGTCAAACGGTCCAGCGTCCGGTCATCGTAGTGCCGGACAGTGATCAACTCGCAACCATCATTGTAGCGCACTTCAAATGCCTCGTTCAACTCCTCGATCAAACGGCGAGCACGTGGCGAATCGTCCACCACCACGCTAAAGGCCAAAGCGCTGTTCTGCATCAGATCGATGCGAACGGAACGCTCAGCGAAGCGTTTGAAGATCTCGCTCAGGTTCTCCTCCACGATGAAGCTGAGGTCCCGTGGCGTGATGCTGACGAGTAGCTGCTTCGCCTTCACGATGAACGAAGGCACAAGGGAATCGTTCTCGCTCCTGCTATCGATCGTACTTCCTTTCGCATGGAGTTCCACGAATGAGCGGACGTAGAGCGGAATGTTCTTCTGTTGCAACGGTTGCAGCGTGCGCGGGTGGATCACGCTCGCACCGAAGTAGCTCAACTCGATGGCCTCCCGATAGCTGATGTGCGCCAGCAACTTCGTGTCGGGGAAGCGGTTCGGATCGGCGTTGAACATGCCGGGCACATCCTTCCAGATCGTGACGCTTTCGGCATCGAGCAGATACGCGAAGATCGCCGCGCTGAAGTCCGATCCTTCGCGACCGAGCGTGGTGGTCGTGCCTTCGTGGCTGAAGCCGATGAAGCCTTGTGTAACGATCCGCTTGGGGCTCGCGTCCACCTCGTTCAGCAAAGTGGCCGCACGTATCGCGGAAGTCCTCCAATCAACGCGTGCACTGCGGTACGTGTCGTCCGTTCGAACGATCGTTCGTGCATCGAGCCACGTATTGGTGATACCGACAGCTCGTAGATGCGCGCTTACGATGAGCGTGCTCCACACCTCTCCGAAGGCAACGATGTTGTCATAATCACGGTCCACATTACCGGAAGGGCTACGTTCCAACAAGGAGCGGAGGTTGTCGAAATTCAAGATCAACTCCGCGGCGGCCGCAACGTCCTCCGGGGCAACCTCGGCAAGGACCGCGAGATGATCGCGCCTGAGTTGCTCGAACAGGTCCTTCGTTGCGCGCCCATCGCAATAGGCCCAAACGACCGCCTCCAATGCGTTGGTGGTCTTGCCCATCGCGCTCACGATGATCACCAGGTCATCCAATGCGAACTGCTTCACGACCTCAGCGAGGTTGCGCACGCCTGCCGCATCCTTCACACTGGCCCCACCGAATTTGAAGACCTTCATTGTGTTGCGATGTTCTTCAGTTGTGGCAGTTCAAGTGAGCCGTTCAACCACTGCGGGTCCATGGCCGCGCCAAAGCGCTCGTAGAACCGAACGGCATCCGTGTTCCAATCCAACACTTGCCACAGCATGCCGGCATAGTTCTTCTCGACGGCGTATTTCGCACACGTCCGAAAAAGCTTCTCCCCGATCCCTTGCCCGCGCGCCTGCTCAGTGACGACGATATCCTCGAGGTACAAACGGCGGCCCTTCCAAGTGCTGTAACGCTCATAGCAGATCGCGATACCAAGGATCCCCTGTTCGTTCTCCGCCACCCACCCGACCCACACCGGATCCGGTCCGAAGCCCGCGTCCTGCATGTGTTCCAAGGTCACCGTAACAGCTTCCGGCTCTTTCTCGAAGACGGCCAACTCCCTCACCAACTCCAGCATTCGCTGGACATCCCGAGGTTCGGCCTTGCGGATCTTGACGTTCATGGTGCCCAAAGATCGCCTACATCGGATATTTGCAACCCAGTAACCGATGATAGGGTCGTTTTCCGATCCTTCGCATGTCCGAATCCCACCTCCAATGGCCGAGATCAAGACCCTCGCAGAATTCATCTCCGAAAGGCAACACGAATTCACCTATGCGACCGGTGAACTGAGCCAGTTGCTCACCAGCTTCCGCCTGGCCGGGAAAATGGTGAACCGCGAAGTGAACAAGGCAGGTCTTGCGGAGGACATCCTCGGTGCCCAAGGGAGCGAGAACGTGCAAGGCGAGCAGCAACAGAAGCTCGATGTGTATGCCAACGACCTCTTCCTGCGGCTTCTGAAGAGCCAAGGCATGGTGTGCGCCGTGGCCAGCGAAGAGAACGATGACATCGTACACTTCGACAACGGCGGCAAGTACGTGGTCACCATGGATCCGCTTGATGGCAGCAGCAACATCGATGTGAATGTTAGCATCGGCACCATCTTCAGTATCTATCGGCGGTTGAGCACCGGTCCGTCGGCCAACATGGATGACTTCATGCAACCCGGAAGTGCGCAGGTCGCAGCGGGCTACATCATCTATGGAAGCAGCACCATGCTGGTATATACCACCGGCCATGGGGTGAACGGCTTCACGCTGGACCCGAGCATCGGTACCTTCTGCTTGAGCCACCCGAACATGACCACGCCGCAAGAGGGCATGATCTATTCCGTCAATGAAGGGAACTACTTCGACTTCACCGATGAGGTCCGCAACTACATCGACGACTGCAAGCGGCAAAAGATGAGCGCGCGGTACATCGGCAGCCTCGTGGCCGACTTCCACCGCAACCTCTTGAAAGGCGGGATCTACCTGTACCCCTCAACGAAGAAGGCCCCGAACGGAAAGCTACGCCTGCTGTACGAAGCCAACACGCTCGCCATGATCGTGGAGCAGGCCGGCGGCATGGCCACCGATGGCACCAACCGTATCCTGGACCTGAAGCCGACCGAACTGCACCAACGCTGTCCACTGTTCATCGGTAGTAAAGCGATGGTCGAGAAGGCGATGAAAGCTTAAACAGCCCGGTATTCCGGCTCCAGGAGCCGACGCCTCCCCTGCTGCATTCCAGATCCGGCCACCCGTGGATCGCATCCACGCTGCGATCCACGGGTGTGTTGAACGTATGCCCCGAAGCAGTGTACTTGGTATGTGGACCTAGCTTTGCTCTCACCATGCGACCGATCATCTCCTTTCTCTTTCTCGTTTCTTCTGTCTTCGCCACGGCCCAGCAATGGGAATTGGTCACCCCTATCAAAACACGAAGCGAATTCCAGGATATCCACTTGGTGAACGACCTCGTGGGATACGCGCTGGACAGACCGATGGGCGCGATCCTGCGCACCGACGATGGCGGCATCCACTGGACACGCTTGGCGAACAACATCTCGAGCCAACCGCGTGCGATGTTCATGTGGGACGAGCTTCGCGGCATCGTGGTGGCAGGGAGCGGAACGGTGATCCGGACCACAGATGGCTTCACTACGACCAGCACCAGCCTGAATCCGACATTCGGCGCCATCAGCTGTGTTTTCTTCGTGAACGACACGCTCGGCTGGATCGGCACGGAGACCGGCAAGATCTACCGCAGCATTGATAGCGGCGCGACCTGGGCGTTGATGGCAAGTGGACAACCGACGAACAACTACATGACCTCGATCCAATTCGTGGATACGCAGGTCGGATACGCCAGTTGCTACGCAGGCGAAATGCTGAAGAGCACGGATGGTGGTCTTACCTGGCAGGGTGTAGGCCCATTCGATCAACTGGTGCTCATACAGGACATCCATTTCTTCGATGCGGACCTTGGTGTAGGCGTTGGCAACGCGGGCGAAGTGATACGAACAACGAACGGTGGGGTCACGTGGGACTCGATCCCCACCAATATCACCTATTCGATGTTGGACCTCGATGTCCAAGGCAATACCATGGTGGCCTGTGGAGCTTGGGGCCGAACGCTCCGCAGCACGGATGCCGGGCTTACCTGGACAGTGATCCAAATGGGCAGCACGGACCACCAGAGCGTATCGCTCACCCCAAGTGGCGCGGCATTGCTCGGCACCAACGGACGCATCCATCGCAGCACGGACATGGGCGCGACATGGGAGCGGGCCGTGGAAGGCACGTGGCACACACGGATCAATAAGATGAGCTTCATGGACAGCGACACCGGGGTCGCTGTGGGATGGCAGACCATGGGCGGTTTCGAAGGAGGCCTCTTGCGCACCACGGACGGCGGCAGGCATTGGAGCAAGGCGGGCGGTGGTGGCTTGGGCATTCATACGACCCCGAGCGGCGCAGGGTGCCTTGGTGGAAGCAGCGGCGCTTTCGCACGCACCAGCGATGCCTTCGCAACGCGCACCAACGCCTCCGGCCCGAGCGTTGCGATACGCTGCACGTGGAGCTTTGATGCCAACACGCACCTTGTGGGCGGCGGAGCGGTGAACGGCGGCATCTATCGCACCACCAATGGAGGTGCGAATTGGACACGCGTGCTCAATGTCGGCAACATCACCATCAGTGATCTCTGGTTCGTGGACGATCAACAAGGCTATGCCGTGGGCGAGTACGGCGACAACTACCGCAGCAACGACGGTGGACTTACATGGACCCCCTTGCCTCCGACCAGTGGCAGCCACACGGTCTTTTTCACCGATGCGCAGTACGGTTGGACGGACAGCCACCGTACCACCGATGGCGGCGACACATGGACATACATGGGTGGCACGCCACAACAGACCATGAGCATCTTCTTCACCGACAGGGATACAGGGTACGCCGTGGCCTACTCCGGGCAAGTGGTGAAGAGCGTGGATGGCGGTATCACCTGGGAGAATGTCCTTCCGGAGATCCTCAACGCCAGTGTAGGCGATGCGACCTTCGTGAACGGGTATATCGTGATCGGCTGTAATAACGGCGACATCTTCCGTGCACAAGTGAGCTGCCCCGGCACACCCTTGGTGCCCCTAGTATCAACGGAGGGGACGACCTTGTGCACCGACTTGAACGGTGCGATCCAATGGTACCGGAACGGCGAGGCCGTGGAAGAAGCGACCACACCGTGCTTCGAAGCACAGCAAGGTGGTAGTTACACGGTGATCGTAACGGATGCTTTTGGCTGCCTCAGCGCGCCCTCCGTTCCTGTGCAGGTGATCGTCACCGATGTTCCGGATGCGATGGACAACGAATTGCTACGCCTCTTTCCGAACCCTGCACAGGATCAGATCCGTGTGGAACGCGCGCATTCCTCCGAGGGCATGATAAGCGTGATCGATGCACACGGGCGGGTCGTATCGGAAAGCTCCATCGTTGGAACTGTCGCGGAGATCCGAATAGCGCAATTGGCGCCGGGCATGTACACGCTCCGTATGGTCGATGCTGCGGGTGCAAGGAACATACGTTTCGTGAAGGATCGTTGATCCTGCGTTGAGCGCTCCGACCGTTCCTGACGATATTTGGGGTACTCAGGTCGATCAACGGACCGGATGGTACCCTCCTATGTCGAACGAGAACGACCTGCAACAACGTGTGGATGCTTGGTTCCGGCAGGAAGGTTTCACGCGGATCACCTTTGCAGGTCCAACTGAGCGCATCAGTACGAACGCGGGCGAGATCATCGTCCATAAGCTTCGTGAGCGCTCGGGCTACTCAACGTTCTATAAGGAAGCTACCGGTGGAGCACTGGTCGTCTTCGAGCTGGCCGTGAAGGGAGGCCGGATCCACTATGATGGCTATTGCCCACTTCTGTTGTTTGGCCTCTGGGAGCGGAAATTGAGCTTCAAAGCAGACGCAGGACCCTATACGAGCTATCGCCATGAGGGCTTCATCATCGAACAACGCTTACGCAGCTTCTTGAACGGCCTTACCCGCTAAGGAAGCGACAGGCTTTCGTCGAGCAAGAGCTTCGCGAGCAGCGCTCGTACGACCAAGTGTTCGGCCCACGTGGATATGCGATACTCCTTCCGCGCCGTGAAGTTGATCACGCGGTCCAGGTCCTTCGTGACACCCATGGCGAAGGGCCGACCGCCGGAAAAGGCCATGGCCAAGTAACCGAGATCGGCCAAGGGTCCATATACATGTGTGGTCGGCCTGTACTGTTCCAAGGCAGCTTCCACCTCGACCATTTGCGGGCCCAAGAGAACCCGGTACTTCGCGCCCTCGCGGTGCGATCGCCAAGCCTGTGCATTGGCCGAGGCCGAATTGAAGCCGCTCGACACCACCCGTTGGAACACGTGCACACTGTCGATCGTCTGTGCCGCTGCACAGCGCAGAACAAGGCAGCCAAATACGGTAAGGATGAAGTATGCCAATGGTCGCACCGCACAAAGCTACCCCGCTTATCGAGCGTCGGACAAGCCCCTGCCGTAGCTTTGCGCCGTTCCCGAACCCGATGCCCGAATTACCCGGCATTGGGTTTCGGGCGTTTCTGCGTTCATGTCCATCACCTCCCTTCCCGACCTCCTCTCCCTCTTCAGCAACGACCCACGTTGCGATGATGCCGCTCTTGCGCTGGGACCCGCCCACGCCCGCGTACACATCGAAGGGCTTATTGGGAGCGGTCGCAGTTTGACCGCCCACGTGATCGCAGAACGATGCGGCGGGACCCATGTGTTCATCCTGAACGACAAGGAGGAGGCCGCGTACTTCATGAACGACCTGGAGGCGCTGCGAGCGACCAAGGGAAAGAGCGAGGCCGGCTCCAAGGGAGCGCAACACGAAACCCTCTTCTTCCCCGCTCCTTCCCGATCGCCCTACGACCCCGAAGGCCACCACGACGGGGAACGCGTGAGCCGAACGGAGGTCCTTGAGGAATTGATGTCGACGTCGAGTTCCTCGGTCCCTCGTTCCATCGTGACCTACGCCGAGGCCATGGCACCCTTGGTGGTCGGCCGCGAGGCGATGCAGAAGAACACCTTGGCCGTGAAACGCGGCGAGGACCTGCCGATCGACACCTTGGAGGAATGGCTGCTGGAGACCGGTTTCACGCGCGTGGAATTCGTGTACGAGCCGGGCCAGTTCAGCGTGCGCGGCGGGATCATCGACATCTACAGCTACGGGAACGACAAACCGTACCGCATTGAACTCTTCGGCGACACGGTGGAAAGCGTGCGGCGTTTCGACCCGCAGGACCAGTTGAGCGTGGAACGCTTGGCAGAGGCAGTGATCGTGCCTGATCTTCAGGACGAGGATGCTGCGGGACAACAGATCTTCTTCGCGCAGTTACCGGAGGATGCCGTGATCTGGATGCAGGACCCGAAGGCGATCAGTGATGCGGCGACCAAGCAGCTGAAACGACTGGAGGAAGTGTACGCCGGCCTTCCCGACAAGCAGAAGCATGCTTTGCCTTCGGAGCTCGTGGCCACCGACAGCGCGTTGATGAAGGGCTTGCTCGGCTTCAGGAAGGTGTACTGGGGTGCACCGTCGTCAGTTGTCGGTTCCCAGCTGTCGGTCGAAGCGGGGTCCGAAGCGCTGGACAAGCAACAACCGACAACTGACGAACGAAGTCAAAAGACCATCGACTTCCAGCAACGTCCACAGCCCGCGTTCGCCAAGGACTTCAAGATCCTGAGCGGTGATCTGCACCTGAAACAGAACGCCGGATTCACGAACCTGATCGCGTGCAGCAACGCGAAGCAGAGCGAACGGCTCTACACGATCTTCCAGGACATGGAGCATGAGGTGGCCTTCACGCCGCTGGTGCTCGATCTGCACGAAGGCTTCATCGATGCCTCCCTGAAACTGGCGCTGTACACCGACCACCAGATCTTCGAGCGCTACCATCGCTTCCGACTGAAGGAGGGCTTCCGGAAGAACTCGCAAGCGCTCACGCTGAAGGAGCTCACGCAACTGAAGCCCGGTGACCTGGTCGTACACATCGATCACGGCATCGGTGTGTTCAGTGGCCTGGAAACGATTGATGCGGGCGGATCCATGCAGGAAGCGATCCGCTTGAAATACCGCGACAACGACATCCTCTACGTCGGGATCCACAGCCTGCACCGCGTGAGCAAGTACAGCGGTGAGGAAGGTGGAGCGGCACCGAACGTGAGCAAACTCGGCAGTCCGGCGTGGAAGAATTTGAAGGAGCGCACCAAGGCGAAAGTGAAGGCGCTGGCCTTCGACCTGATCAAGCTCTACGCGAAGCGCAAGAGCATCCCGGGCTTCGCCTTCCAGCCTGACAACTACCTCCAACACGAGCTCGAAGCAAGCTTCATTTACGAGGACACGCCCGATCAGGAAACGGCCACGATCGATGTGAAGCGTGACATGGAGAAGGCGACACCGATGGATCGCCTGGTCTGCGGCGATGTCGGCTTCGGTAAAACGGAGATCGCGATACGCGCGGCGTTCAAAGCGGTGTGCGACAGCAAGCAGGTCGCCGTGCTGGTGCCCACCACGATCCTCGCCCTGCAACATGCGAAGAGCTTCAGAGCGCGGATGCAAGGGTTGCCCGTGCGCGTCGACTACATCAACCGCTTCCGCAGTGCGGCGGACCAGAAGCAGATCCTCGCCGATCTGAAGGTCGGGAAGATCGACATCTTGATCGGCACGCACCGCCTGGTGAGCAAGGATGTCAAGTACAAGGACCTCGGCCTGCTGATCATCGATGAGGAGCAGAAGTTCGGCGTGAACGTGAAGGACAAGTTGAAGACGCTGCGCGCCACGGTGGACACGCTCACCCTCACCGCCACGCCGATCCCGCGCACCTTGCAGTTCAGCTTGATGGGTGCACGCGACCTCAGCATCATCAGCACGCCGCCGCCCAACCGCTACCCCGTACAGACCAACTTGCATCCCTATGACGAAGTGGTGATCAAGGGAGCGATCGACTACGAACTCTCCCGTGGCGGCCAGGTGTACTTCATCAACGACAAGGTGAAGAACATCGAATTCGTGGCCGACATGATCCGCAAGCTGGTGCCCGGAGCGCGGGTCGGGGTCGGTCACGGACAACTCGAAGGACATAAGCTGGAAGAGGTGATGCTCGATTTCATCGAAGGCAACACCGATGTGCTCGTCTGCACCACCATCGTGGAGAACGGCCTCGACATACCGAACGCCAACACGATCATCGTGAACGAAGCGCAGAATTTCGGGCTCAGCGATCTGCACCAATTGCGTGGTCGTGTGGGCCGAAGCAACAAGAAGGCCTTCTGCTACCTCCTCGCCCCGAGCCCACACCTCCTACCCGACCTATCGCGCAAACGCCTACAGGCCATCGAGCAGTTCAGTGATCTCGGTAGCGGCATCCACATCGCCATGAAGGACCTCGACATCCGCGGTGCGGGCGACCTGCTCGGCGCGGAACAGAGCGGCTTCATCAACGACATCGGCTTCGAGACCTACCACAAGATCCTCGAAGAAGCGGTGAAGGAGCTGAAGAACGAGCATTTCAAGGAGCTCTTCGAGGACCGACAACTGGCACGCGGCGGTACCCGTGACCAAAGTGACGACTGCATCATAGAGACCGACCTCACGATGACGATCCCGAACAGCTACGTGAGCGAAACCGCCGAACGCCTCGCGCTCTACCGCAAGCTGGACGACATCAAGGACGAAGCTGAATTGGAGAAGTTCTCCACGGAGGTCACCGATCGCTTCGGCCCGATCCCCGAACAGGTACTGGAACTAATGGAAGCCATCCGCCTGCGCTGGTTGGGCCAGCAGATGGGCTTGGAGAAAATGGTACTGAAGAAGAACACGCTCATCGGCACCTTCATCGCCGATCAGAAACATCCGTTCTTCGCGGGTGATACGTTCCACTCGGTGTTGCGTGCCGTGCAAGCCCAACCTCGGAAATTCAAGGTTTACGAGAAGGCCGGGACATTGCGGATCAGTGTGCAGAACATGAAGGACGTACACGAGGCGAAGGAGACGATGGAGGGGGTACTTACGGCTCCAGTCTAAAGGACTGGGACACGGGGGCACGAAAACCACTAAACCAGTACCGTATGCTCCACTCCGAATATACTGGCCTCATTCCTTCATCCATTTCAAACGCACGAACGCGTTTTCGTTTGTACGCAGGACAATGGTGTATGCGCCTGGTTCAATAGCACTCGTATCGAAATCATTTCTCGACTGCAGGGTTCTGTTCAACACCACCTTTCCATGCAGGTCATACACGACCAGATCAAAAGCGCGATCCGTATCGATACCATCGATCCATACGCGATCAAGGCCAGGATTGGGCCGAACGCTGAACATGGACGAGGAACCTTAAAGTCAGGCGCCCCCATGATGATGTTCACGACACATTCCGGGTAATCCGGATGGGACCATATCAAAGCACCTGAACGCTCAAAACACGACAATATCAGTGAATCGGCCGGTACTTCCGTACTGAAACTCTTAGGATAGCGCGGGAACAACGGCCCGTGTATGCTTCCAACTCTTGTATCCAGCGCTCATTGAGCACATTGGGTACATGGCCCATAAACGGCTCGAATTCGAACACGCTATGCGGTTCCCCAGCAATGGTCTCGTCATGGATCCCAGAAACGTATAGATAGGAAGAAATAGGCCAAGGGTAGAATATGGAATCGCCGGGCTGGAGCGAGAAGTCATACAGCGTGTCAAGCGCGTACAATGTATCCTTGAACAGGACAAGCATCCCCTTCCTCACGAGCGTATCCTATTGTCCCCGGAGTGCCTCCGTTCCCAACAAATGGCCATGCTATCATCGTTGACCAGGTACTCCCATCCATTAGGGTATCGCCGGAGTAATAGTATTGGTTTGTGGTCGTTTCAATGAAGGCCGGGTCCTGAGGGCTACCGTGTGGATAGGTTGCCACAACATGCCAATTATTAGCAGTGTCCGAGAATTGGACCAATTGGCCGTACACTTTCACAGGTAGAAAGCAAAGGAGTATGAGAAACCTTGTCATTGTCGTACCCATTTTATGGAACGATCGGAACCGTCCGTTCGTAAGCGGATGGTATAGCACCCCGGCGGCAAGTCGCCGACGTGCATGCCCGAGGCCAGCCGCACCTCTTCTTGCATGACCAAGACGCCGTACATGTTGTAAACGCTGCCCCATGCTCTTCCGGCCATTTCCAGACCACTGAACCAGATACGCTCCCCGCTGGGGTTGGGGTACACATGTACGCGGGCGATCTCCTCCCGCTCTTCCTGCCCCACACCCGGCATGTACATCCGCGACATGAGCACCTGTTCCGGGTGAAAGCCGTTGGCATCGGTGAAGCCTTGGTATTCGCCGACGATATAGCACTCGCCGTTCGCAAGGCATTTGAAGCCGTACAACATGACATGAGGCGAGCCACCCGGCGTGTAACCGATCGGCTGAAGGCCGCCACCCGCTCATCGGCACCTTTATCGCCGATCAGAAGCACTCGTTCTTCCAAAGCGATTCCTTCACCAACATCCTACGCGCTGTTCAAGGTCAGCCGCGCAAGTTCAAGGTCTACGAGAAAGCAGGCACCTTGCGTGTAAGCGTACAAGATGTGAAGAGCATCAAGCAGGCCAAAGCGGCACTGGAAGGGGTACTGAACGTTCCGGTCGCGGAGTGAATTGGCACAAGTCATTTTTTTCGAGCAGAGAGCCGAGTTCCCGCTTGTCTTGGAACTGGTTATCTTTGAATGAACAGAAGATCACAAATGCGAGATCAGCTCAACGTTTCGTTAGTTGTCGTTCTTGCAGTCTTGGTCTTCTTCCCCGCAACACTCGTCAACGGCCAGATCGTTATACATAACGTTTCTTGGCAGCGACAGCCAGGTGGAGAGTCACATACGCTCGATGGCCTCATGCCCGATGCGCGGGCCAAGAGTTTGAACCCGGCGAACTTTGGCCCGAATGGCTGGTACCCGGAGAGCGTGATCATAATTGACGAATTCGCTGCCTCAAATAGTCTGACGGCGGTTACCACTTTGCCCACGGACCACATCGTGTTCTTCGGTATGTTCAACAGGTTGGAGCCTGCACTCCACACCTTTACTTCCCAGGAACTTGATTCGCTTCATGCCTGGTCCATGCGTGGGGGAAAGGTCATTATTGGAACCCACGCAACCTATCCGAACTTCTCTACATTCAGACCTGATATCCTGGATGGCCGTTGGGGCTTCACTACGATTGCTGGTGGCGGCTATTTGACCCCGACCCCTGAAGGGCAGGAGTTAGGTCTTTTCAATGGACCGTTCGGCGTGGTGGATTCGGCCGGACAGGGTGGTTCCATTAAGGGCCGTTTCCTAAGCATTCCTGCTGCTACTGTGGTCCTTTCCAGAAGTTATTCGGATCAAGTGTTGATGTATCTGGATTGTGCTACTGGAGATCTCTTGTACCACGACACCGATGTGTTCTCCAATCTCGGTCCCATGAGTCCCGGCGATGGCATTGTGAACGGCAACGACAGACTGTGGGCGAACATATTGGTATTCGTCCACTCCCTTCCTTCTGATGGGCAGTTCCCCATCATCCCCCAATGTGAGTTCTTTACCTCGATCGATCCTAAACTGGAGCAAAACCTGTTCTTGGTCTCAACGAATTTGGCCATGATCGGGGAAACCATCACGGTATCCTCAAGGCACCCTCGACCACAACGTATGATGGTCCATGACGCCCTAGGTCGCGTGGTTTTCGGGCCGATCGCCTTTAGTGGTTCAGCTCAATTTCAATTGTCCCACGCTGGCTGGTACTCAGTCCGGATGGAAGATTCCAAGGGCAATTTCAGCGGCGCGAAATTGATCGTCCATTGATCAAGTCGCTATGACGGACCGTTGGTGTGCAAACGGTCATCGCAACTTCCTGGTCCATTCCGCCTCTAAGAACTGAATGCTTGACCGTCCAACGTAACCGCACCTACGGAACCCTACGGCACGAACACCCGTTGCACCAGCGCCCCATTGGCATGCACCACACGGACCACCAACATGCCTTGTGCGACGTTGACCGGAATGGTATTGCGTGCATCCGGGCGCAGTGAGCCTGAACCAACGATCGCTCCACGCGCATCGATCAATTCGTAGTTCGACGGACCCATGTCCGTGCCTTGCAGGTCGACCACCAGACCTTGTTCGCTGTAGCGGATCCGTGCAGCCCCGCGGTCCACTTCCGACAGTGCCGTGTTCACCTCGATGATGATCCCGGCATCGACCGGTGCATAGTACGGCGATGAGGTGTTCACCCGGATCCGATAGCTGTTCCCCGGCAAGGTGCCGGCCGGTATCGTGCACGGGACCGAACCACTGACCTCGCTCGTGCTCATCGATCCGATCAACACGGCAGATGCGAAATCCCCGTTCTCATCGGAGAGTTCCACAAAGAGGTCCGTTGGACCCACGGGCTCACCGTTCGTGGAGAAGCCAACGTTGAGATCGAAACCATCCTGCGCGGTCACATAGGCCGTCGCCACATCGGGCGTGCTGTACATGTTGTAGATCAGTGCCAAGTCATCGAACCATGCCTCGGTCCCGATCACGCTGTTCGTGCTATCGCCGCTGGTCATCACGAGCAGCACGAATTCCGGTATGCGCTCATCCAGGTAAACGAACGGGACCGAGAAGCGGGTCCATTCCGTGACGGTTGCACTGGCGGCTTGCCAGCGGGCGGTCCCCACCCAGTTCGGCAGCGTGTTGAACACCGGGATCTTGCCCTCGTCCACGTGCATCAATGCCGTCACCTTCGCGAAGTCGCCGGGTTGCGGAGCAGCCTTGTACCAACCGACCAAACTGTCCGGACGAGAGGAACAAAGCGTATTCCATTCCGCCGTGACCTGATCGGAGAAGACGTAGCTGTTCGATATCGAGAACTCAGCATGCACGCGTCCGTTGGTCAACAGGCCCGCAGCTGCACCGGCCAAGGAATTCACCGTGCGCAAATTCACCGAATAGGAACCCGTATGTGCATCGTCGCTTCGCCAGCAAAGCTGCGGCGCGAGGTTGTTGATGAAGGTCCCGCCATCGCTGGTCTTCACAGAGCTCCATTGGGCAGGCTCCTCTGTGGCCGTCCCGAGTTCGGTCCAGTCCTCGTAACCCGCATTCTCCAGTTGTGGTTGGGCCGCGACTTGCAATGCGAAGAACAAGAAGGGGATGAGCGGTGTTGAACGCATTGGAATGGTTTAGGCCTTAAATCTACTGCCATGGCCGATACCTTCGCGCCCATGCCTAGCAAACCACATCGGCACATCGACCTTCGTTTCCTTTCAGGCCCTCGCTCACGCTGGGGCGAATTCACCAGTGCGATCAGTATCGCGCAGGAATTCATCATGGGCTTTCGGAAGCTGCATTTCGTTGGCCCCTGCGTCACCTTCTTCGGCAGCGCGCGCTTCAAGGAGGACCACCCCTATTACGAGGCCGGACGGGAATTGGCGCGTCGGATCGGCCGGGTGGGCTTCACGATCATGACCGGCGGCGGACCCGGCATCATGGAAGCCGCGAACCGCGGGGCCCGGGATGTGGGTGCGCGCAGCGTGGGCTGCAACATCGTGCTGCCCCATGAGCAATACGCGAACCCGTACCTGGATGTGAGCCTCACCTTCGAGCGCTTCTTCGTACGGAAGGTGCTGTTGCTGAAGTACAGCATCTGCTTCGTGGTGATGCCCGGCGGGGCAGGCACCTTGGATGAACTCTTCGAAACGGTCACGTTGATCCAGACCGGTAAGGTCAAGAACTTCCCGATCCTGCTGTACGGCAAGGAGTATTGGGCGCCGATGCTGGAGCAGATCGACCGCATGGTGGCCGAAGGAACGATCGGCAAGGAAGAGTTGAAATTCGTGTTCGTCGCCGATAGCGTGGAGGAAGCGACCACACTCTTGCAGGATCGCTTGGTGGAGATGTGGCAGGAGGCGAAGCGCCGCAAGGATGAACCGAAATGGTGGTTCCTTGAGGATCGTGTTAACGGTAGGTTAAGCCGATGACGGCCCGCGTAACGGAGCCTTAACCCCGGAGCAAGGAAGGGGTAATAGGCCGACCGGACCTTTGCATCGCGATAGGATCCAACCTCCTTTCGTATACGCGATGTACCGGATAACACTACTCCTACTTACCTGCTTTCTCGGCTTTTCTGCCGTGGCCCAGAAGGGCACCATAGCAGGCACCATCACTTCCAACGAGAACGGCAAGATCGAGCCCATGCCGTTCGTGAACGTGGTGATCAAAGGCACCACCAACGGGGCGAGCACCGACCTCGACGGGAAGTTCAGCTTCAGCGCCGATCCCGGAACGCACATCGTGTTGGTGAGCTTCGTGGGTTACGAACAAAGCGAACAAAGCGTGACTGTCACCGAAGGCGGGACCACCCACGTGGACTTCGAATTGAAAGGCCAAGGGATCGACCTGGGTGAGGTCGAGGTGGTGACCGTCGTGAACCGCGAGCGCGAAGCGGTGCTGCTGATGGAACGAAAGGAGTCGACCGACCTTGTTCAGAACATCGGTGCACAGGAATTGAAAAAGAAAGGTGCCACGGATGTGGCCGAAGGCGTGCAGAAGATGGTGGGCCTGAGCACTGTTGGCGGCAAGTACGTCGTGGTGCGCGGATTGGGCGATCGTTACAACGCAGCCTACCTCAACGGCCTTCCGCTCCCTTCGCCGGACCCGGATACGAAGGTGGCCCCGCTCGATATCTTCCCGACCAGCGTGGTGGGAAGCATCAACGTCACCAAGGGGTTCACGCCTGAACTATACGGCGACTTCTCCGGTGGCGCGGTCGATATTCGCACGAAGCGCGCAACGGGCGAGAACATCCTGCAAGTGAGCTTGGGTGGTGGCATGAACACGCAGACCACCTTCCGCGACTTCACCACTTACAACGGTGGCGGCAAGGACTTCTGGGGCAGGGATGATGGAACGCGGGCTGTACCGGCCGGGGTGCTCGGACAAGGTGCAACGATCAACGGCGAGAAGCTGAAGTTCCCGACCAATTTCAACCCGACGACGCGCACAGCTTCTCCTGACGTGAACTTCGGTCTGTTCGGGGGCACCTCCGTTTCATTGGGCGCCGAGACCAAGCTCAACTTCTTGGCCACTGCGAACTACCGCAACGAGAACCGTTACCGCAAAGGCAGCGTCAGGGTGATCAACACCGCGAACGAAGCCTTGATCGACTACAAGCAGGAGAGTTGGCAGTTCAATACGCAGACCTCGGCATTGGCCGCCCTTTCCCTGGATCTGGGGAAGAACCATACGATAGGTGTCACAAGCACCTGGGTGAACCTGTCTTCCGATGACGTGCGCCTGAGCTACGGAGAACACTTCGACTATGAGGATGACGTTTATGCACGCCGATTCACCTACCGGCAGAACACGATGTGGATCAACCAGGTAGCCGGCGAACATCGCTTCGGGCGTAGCGATCGCTTGAAGATCGACTGGGCCGGTGCCATGAGCACGGCCGATGCGGTCGAACCCGATCGTCGTCAGCTTGTGTACCTCTATCCTCCAGGAACCGAGAACGAAACGGAGAACTTCCAGTTCAATGCCATCGACCGCTTGGAGAACCAACGTTGGTACAGTTCCCTGAGCGAAGAGGAGACCAGTGCGCGTGCTGGCCTCACATACCGGATCCTGCAGAAGGAGACCGCTGATGGCATGCAACCGATCCTCCTGGTGCGCACTGGGGCCCAGATGAAGCGCAAGACCCGCTCTTTCGGCTACGACATCTTCTCCTACGATGTGGGCGGCGTGAACGCAGCGAACCCCAGCGGGATCGACGCGGACCTTCCTGACAGCTACTTGAACAACACCACCTACCAAGAAGGCCTGTTCAGCATCCGCAATGTGACCGGCCCCGAAGCCGACCACTACATCCGTCAGGACATCAATGCCGCGTACCTCTCTGCAGAGTATGACGTGGTGCCGGGAAAGGTGAAGTTGTTGGGCGGTGCGCGACTGGAGGACGCAGATCAATTGATCGTATACCGTGAGCAAAGCGACTCATACTTACAACCGCGACGAGCGGCTCGGATCCTATCCACTGATGTGCTTCCTTTTGCAGGAGTGAAGATCGACCTGAATGAGCAGAACATACTGCGCGCCAACGCCAGTAAGACCATCTCACGTCCGGGCTTCCGTGAAATGGCTCCTTTTGAATACACCGAATACTTCGCTGGTGTTAAGAACGTGGGGAACCCTAACCTGCAGAACGGTCAGATCTACAACGCGGACCTACGCTTCGAACGATACCCGAACGTAGGTGAATTGCTCGCTGTGGGTGTCTTCGGGAAACAGTTGATCGACCCGATCGAGAAGGTCGCACTCGCCACGGCCAGCGGTCAGCTTCAATCCTTCCGTAACACAGGTACAGCGAATGTTCTTGGCATCGAGTTGGAATTGGTGAAGAACATCGGTGGATTGCTCGGTACCGACAGCACCTTCTGGAACGACCTCAGCCTTGGGCTGAACACCACCTTTCTGTACTCGCAGATCACCATCGATGGGGCCCTTGATGATGGACAAGGACCGTCAACTGTGTTGACCAATTCCAGCCGGCCCTTGCAAGGTGCATCGCCATACCTTTTGAACGCGGACGTGAGCTACGGACGCAAGATCAGCGACAAGGTGAACGGCACGTTGACCCTCGCCTACAACGTCTTCGGGCGTCGCGTGTTCTCCGCTGGAGCGAACGGTCTGGGTGATCAGTACGAACTACCGGTGGGCATGCTGAACGCAATCGCACGGGCAGACATCGGCAAGCGATGGCAAGCGAACTTGACCGTGCGCAACGTACTTGATGCCCGCGTTCGCATCGAACAGGAAACGCCGAACGGCACCTCGTTGATCAATGACTACCGCACCGGTGCCAATATCTCCATGGGGTTGACCTATACTATCCTATGACCTTGCCTCGATCCTCGGATCGATGAGGAGCGACCGCGGTCTTAACACCGCGGTCGCATTCGTTAATGGAAGCATAAGATTCGGCCAAAGCAGAGGTAAGACCAGTACTGCACTTTTGCTTTTGAAAATAGACCAACACGACGAACACATGTCACTTAGCCGAAAATCATCATCGAACCTTCTGTTAGCGGCACTGGCCCTGACCGTTGCCATTGCACCACTCACTTCCTGCAAGAAGAAGGAAGGGTGCACCGATCCGACCGCGACCAACTACGACCCTGACGCGGACAAGGATTGCTGTTGCGAATACATCACCCCGACAAGCGAACCGACCCAAACGATCAACGGTGAGACCTACTATGTTCAGTCAGGGAACATCACCAGTAACCGGACGCTCGTATCGAGTCGTAAGTATTTGATCTCAGGAGGACTATTCGTATCGTCCGGTGCTACTCTGACCATCGAGGAAGGAACTCGCATTTACGCTGCCGATGATGGTTCCACTCCATTCTTGAGCATTCAGCGCGGTGGGAAAATAAATGCGGTCGGAACTGCGAACTCTCCCATCGTCTTCACCACGATCAAAACCGTGACCGGCGGACCGGGTCGTGGGGATTGGGGCGGTATCATCCTGAACGGTTACGGTCAGATCAACATCTGCGGAAGCAGCAATTGCACAGCGGAGGGCGAAGGAGGGACCGGGACCTACGGTGGCAACAACGACAACGACGACTCCGGCGTGATGAAGTATGTCCGCGTTGAATATGCGGGCAAGATCCTCGGAACGGACAATGAGCTGAACGGCTTTTCCTTCAACGGCGTAGGAAGCACAACGGTCCTCGAACACCTTCAGGCGTACAAGGGAAGTGATGACGGCTTCGAATTCTTCGGTGGCGCTGTGAACCTGAAGTGGGCCGTTTCAACCGGAAACAGCGATGACAGCTTCGATTGGACCCATGGTTGGCGCGGAAAAGGCCAGTTCTGGTGGTGCATCAGGACGCCGCTACATGCGATAACGGCATCGAAGCGGACAATTGGGAAACGGATTTCAACGTGACACCGACAAGTTCGCCAACGATCAGCAACATCACCCTGGTGGGCGCTGATGATGGGTCGGCCAATAGTGGAATGCGCCTGCGTCACGGTACGAAAGGCAAATTGTGGAATGCGCTGGTCACTGGATTCTCCAAAGGTGTAAGGGTCGGCAGTGAGTGTGACGCCTATGTGAACGACGGGACCTTGTTCGTCAAGAACAGCTCCGTTTTCAATAATGGCGCGAACTGGGATAATGCCGGTACCATTGGGACCGACCCCACCAACAGCACTTCTGGTCCGACGCTTTCCGGATACGTAGGCACGGACTCCAATGGCGCGGTCGACCCATCGGCCGTTGACAGTTGGTTCAATAGCGTCCTGTACAAGGGCGCTGTGGAAGCTGGTAACGATTGGACCGCGAACTGGACGGTTGGCCTGTGATCGGTCCGAACTACTGAGCCCGGTACATCGCAATTCCAGCTCGGTATGTGTGGAAGGCTCCTTCGGGGGCCTTTCGCCGTTCCTACGCCCAGGTCCTGGATCAACCAAAGCACCACCGCGTAGCGCACGGCCTTTCCGATGAACATCAACACGCTGACCGGTACAAAGGGCACCCTCAGGACACCCAAGGCCAAGGCCAGCGGGTCGCCGATGATCGGCAACCAACAGAAGAGCGCCACCCAGCTACCACGGCGCGCCACGATGGAATGCCAGCGCTCCGCTTTCGACCGATCGATACGAAAGCGCTTCAGCAGCCGCTCCTGTGGTATCCAACGACCAATGGCATAGTTGGTGAGCCCACCCAGTGTATTTCCGACGGATGCCACCCACAGGAGCGAATGGCCCGACCATGACCCCATGGCCATGGCACCGAGCACGGCTTCCGAACTGAACGGCAGGATCGTGGCCGAAAGGAAGCTCGCGAAGAAGAGTCCCCACAAGCCGGCTTCCACCCATTCCGGACCCAATTCCATGCGGGCAAGATAGGTGGGCTCACGAACGGCATGTACTTTGGTAGCGTAATCACATGCGAGCGTTCATCACCATCATCAGCTTGGGCTTGGTCTTCACCCTTCATGCCCAGAACAATATCGGCAACAACGGCGTGCGCCAACCAAGCACGCCATCCGGTGGAATGCAGATCGGTGTTCCGGTCGGTGAGTTCAATTCCACGTGGGGCAAGGGCTTGTTCGGCCTCTCCGCCAACATTGCATTCCCCATGCGCCGGATCCCGATCCATTTCGGATACGACTTCGGTTGGGCCCGCATGGGCGGCGAGACCATGTTGCCAGCCTCCAGCGGTGGGATATTCGGTGGCAACACCGGCACCAAGGTGGAAGTGAACAGCAACGTTTATGATCACTTGGGACTGCTCCGGCTGGACCCATCCAAGGGCAAGGTGCATCCGTATGGTGACTTCCTTATCGGGGTGCGCCATTTCTCCACCCGTTCGACCGCGTTTACCGCGGATGAGAGCACGGCATCGGAGAAGACCAGCGATGTGGTGAGCAGCATGGGTTGGGCCGCAGGTGTCACAATGACCATCAGCAACAATTTCTTCGCTGACCTGCGTGTGGAACGCCTTTATACCGGTAGGGTGAGCTATGTCGACGTGTCGACCATCGAGATCGCGAGCGACGGTACGGTGACCTACGAAAAGCTCACGAGCAACGCCGATGTGATCAACTTCCAGCTCGGGGTCGGCTTCCGCTTCTGAGCCTAGGATGTGCCCGTTGGGCTGTTGGTAACCTTTGCGTAACGCCCGCCACGACACCCTTGGATCGGGGCCATTTGGCTGTAAACTTGCCCCATGAACGGGGGACCTAACCCCTTGGGATCCACATTGGACGGGCAAAAACGCATCAATAGCGCCCTGTTATCCGTTTTCCACAAGGATGGGCTTGAGCCCATCGTTCGGGAACTGGACCGCTTGGGTGTGCACCTGTATTCGACCGGCGGGACACAGGCATTCATCGAAGGTCTCGGTGTTGCGGTGACGCCCGTGGAGGACCTCACCACCTATCCCAGCATCCTTGGCGGACGGGTGAAGACACTGCACCCGAAGGTGTTCGGCGGCATTCTGGGCAGGCGTGATCTGGAGACCGATGTGGCCCAATTGGAGGAATTCGACATCCCTCCCATCGACCTCGTCATCGTCGACCTGTATCCATTCGAAGCGACAGTGGCGGCCGGTGGCACCGAGGAAGCCATCATCGAAAAGATCGACATCGGTGGCATCAGCCTGATCCGCGCCGCTGCGAAGAACCACAAGGACGTGGTGATCGTTCCCGCGATGCAACAGTACCCCGAGCTGCTTCGGCTCCTCACTGAACAGAACGGTTCAACCACGCTTGCACAACGCAAGTCCTTCGCCGCTGCGGCATTCGCTGTGAGTTCGCAGTACGATAGCGCCATCTACAACTGGTTCGCTGGTGGTACCGGCGATCTGCGCTTGAGCGCCGGACCTACGCAGGTCCTTCGCTACGGGGAGAATCCGCATCAAACGGGCCGCTTCCATGGCGACCTGAACGGACTGTTCGAGCAGCTGAACGGCAAGGAGCTCAGCTACAACAACCTATTGGACCTCGATGCAGCGCTGGAGCTCATCGACGACCTGGCCGCGATCGGTGCCGGTGGAACGGAAGTCCCCTTCGCCATCCTGAAGCACAACAATGCCTGCGGGGCCGCCATGAGGCCTACCGTAAAAGCTGCTTGGGATGCGGCCTTGGCCGGCGACCCGGTCAGCGCCTTCGGTGGGGTGCTCATCACAACAGCCACCATCGACAAAGCGACCGCAGAGGCCATCGACTCGATCTTCTTCGAGATCATCTGTGCCGATTCCTATGACGCGGATGCGCTGGAGATCCTGCGGAAGAAGAAGAACCGCATCATCTTGCGCCGGAAGGATGCGAAAAGGCCCACCACCAAGTTGCGAACGGCACTGAACGGGGTACTGAGCGAGGATGTCGACAGTGTGATCGCCAGCGCGAACAGTTTGCGGACGGCGACCGAAAAGGCCCCGACCGCGCAGGAGGCGCAGGACCTCGTTTTCGCAACCGTCCTCGTGAAGCACACCAAGAGCAATGCCATCGTGCTGGCCAAGAACAGCCAATTGCTCGCAAGCGGCACCGGGCAGACCAGCCGCGTGGATGCCTTGGAACAAGCCATTGCCAAGGCCGAAAAATTCGAATTCGCATTGCAAGGGGCCGTGATGGCGAGCGATGCCTTCTTCCCCTTCCCGGATTGTGTGGAGATCGCGCACAAGGCCGGTATCACCGCGGTGGTGCACCCCGGTGGCAGTATCCGCGATCAGGACAGCATCGACTATTGTAACGCGCACGGCGTGGCCATGGCCATCACCGGCACACGACACTTCAAACATTGACCACCGGTAAATGAGCTGGTTCAACTTCTTCACCCAAGAGATCGCGATCGACCTCGGTACCGCGAACACACTGATCATCCACAACGACAAGGTCGTGGTGGACGAACCGAGCATCGTGGCCATCGACCGCACCACGGGCAAGGTCATCGCCGTGGGCAGGCAGGCCCAGCAGATGCACGGCAAGACACATCGAGAACATCAAGACCATCCGCCCACTGCGCGACGGCGTGATCGCCGATTTCAAGGCGGCCGAGGAATGATCAAGGGCATGATCCGCATGATCAAACCCGGACGTCAGCTCTTCACCCCGAACCTGCGCATGGCGATCTGCATCCCCAGCGGCATCACCGAAGTGGAGAAGCGCGCGGTAAAGGACAGCAGCGAACACGCCGGTGCCAAGGAAGTGTACCTCATCCACGAGCCCATGGCCGCTGCCATCGGTATCGGCATCGATGTGGAGGAGCCCATGGGCAACATGATCATCGACATCGGAGGTGGTACCAGCGGATCGTGGTGATCGCGCTGGGCGGTATCGTGTGCGACAAGAACATCCGGGTGGCCGGTGACGAGTTCACCAACGACATTGAGGAATACATGCGCCGCCAGCACAACATCCTGGTGGGTGAACGCACCGCGGAGACGATCAAGATCGAGGTCGGCGCGGCCATGACCGAACTGGACAATCCACCGCCGGATTATGCGGTGCGCGGCCGTGACCTCATGACCGGTATCCCGAAGGAGATCACTGTGACCTATGTCGAGATCGCACAGGCGCTCGACAAGAGCATCAGCAAGATCGAGGAGGCCATCCTGAGCGCGCTGGAGGCCACGCCGCCCGAGCTCAGCGCGGACATCTACAAGACCGGGATCTATTTGGCGGGCGGCGGTGCGCTGCTGCGCGGCCTGGACAAACGGATCAGTATCAAGACCAAACTGCCGGTGCACGTGAGCGAGGATCCCCTGCGCGCCGTGGCCCGCGGTACCGGCATCGCATTGAAGAACATCGATCGATTCCAGTTCTTGATGCGGGAATAGGGCGTGAAGAACACGCTCTGGGACCCGTATCACCCCGACCGGTGATGTGACAGAACATGAGGGACCTCTTTCGCTTCCTGTACCGGATCCGGGTAACGCTGATGTTCCTCGGGCTCCTTCTGGTGTCCTTCACGCTCTTGTACAGCGGCAACACCCACCATCGCTCGCAGGCCATCAGTTCAAGCAATGCCTTGGTGGGCACCGTTTATTCCTGGCGGAAGGAGGTCACCGACTACGCGAACCTGAAAGCCGTTAACCGCCAACTCGCGGCCGAGAACGCGGCTTGGCGGAACCGGCACGTGAGCAGTTACGCGACCAAAGAGGCACGTATCGCTTTCATCGCGGATAGCATCAGGCAGCAGGAATACCGCGCGGTTGCCGCCAAGGTGGTGAACAGCACCTGGCACAAGCCCAAGAACTACCTCACTTTGGACAAAGGCACCATGGCCGGTATTCACGCCGATCGTGGTGTGATCGGCACCCATGGCATCGTTGGGGTGGTGAATGCGGTAAGCCCGAATTTCGCTTCGGTCATCAGCGTGCTCAACCCCGACATCAAGCACAGCGTACAGTTGCGACGCTCGGGCCATTTCGGGCTCTTGTTCTGGGATACCAACGACCCACTGACCTGTTCATGATCGACATACCGAAGCATGCTCGTGTGGCCGAAGGTGATACCGTGGAGACACGTGGGCGCGACGATCTTCCCGGCCGGCATCCCCGTTGGCGTGGTGCTCTCGGTGGAGGATGAGCCCGGCAGCAACTACCACGGCATCACGATCCGCTTGATCGAGGACATGACCCGAGCGGGCTTCGTGTACGTTGTGGAAGACCTCATGCGCTACGAACGCGACTCCTTGCAACAAGCCAGTCAACGGCCATGATCGTTACGGTACTCGCGAACCTCCAACGTTTCATCCTGCTCGTTCTGCTGCAGGTGCTGGTGCTGGATCATCTCGATGTCGCCAACGGGTTCATGGTGCCGTACCTCTACGTCCTGTTCCTGCTCATGCTTCCGATCGAGCTTCCGGCGTGGGCGCACTGGTGTTGGGCGCCTTCACCGGGCTGGTGATGGACTACTTCAGCAGTACGCCCGGCATGCACATGAGCGCATGCGTGGTGCTCATGTTCGGTCGCATCCATCTGTTGCGGCTCTTGCCCTCGTGCAAGCTACGAGTTCGGTATGCGCCCCACCTTGCCACGTATGGGCATCGCGTGGTATCTCACCTACACCGGATTGCTGTTGCTCCTGCACCACCTTTGGCTCTTCTTCGTGGAGGTGCACCGCTTCGACAGCTTCTTCTCCACCTTTTCCGTGCGACCCTGAGCGCGGTGTTCACCTTCGCCTTGTGCCTCTTGGCACAATTCCTCACCTCCGACCCGGAACGCAGCCGACGATGAATTACGAGTCCCGGAAATACGTGCTGATCGCGGGGGTGCTCTTCATCAGCACCGTATTCCTGCTTCGTCTGTTCTGGATACAGGTCGTTGATGATAAATGGAAGGCCGAAGCGGCGAACATGGCCGAACGAAAGGTCACGGTATACCCCAGCCGTGGACTGATCTACGACCGGAACGAGAGATTGCTCGTAGCGAACACACCGGTGTACGACCTGATGGTGGTGCCGCGGGAGACCGAAGCCTTCGACACCGCAGCGTTCAGCCGATTGATCGGCGTTCCCCAAGCGGACCTGGCTGAGCGAATGGTCGCCGCTGCAGCCTACTCCAAGTACAAGCCCAGCGTGATCGAAAAGCAGATCCCGGCCGACCAGTTCGCCGCGATCAGTGTTCACCTGCACAAGTATCCCGGTTTCTACGGCCAATCCAGGACCTTGCGCACTTACCCACCCCATGCAGCGGCCCACCTGTTGGGATATTTGAGCGAGGTCAATGCTGCCAAGGTGGAACAGGACCCCTACTACAAGTCGGGGGACGTGATCGGTGTCGGAGGCCTCGAATCGTACTACGAGAAGGAAATGCGCGGACGACGTGGGGTGAGCTACGTGCTGGTCGACGTGCATAACAACCAGAAGGGGCCTTACAAGGAAGGCCGTTACGATACGCTGGCCGTGGAAGGCAAGGACCTTTTCACCGGCATCGATATCGACATGCAGTTGCTGGGCGAAAAGCTCATGGTGAACAAAAAAGGTAGCATCGTCGCCCTTGACCCGCGGACAGGGGAGGTCCTCTGCTTGGTATCCAGCCCCACCTACGACCCTGAATTGCTTGTCGGACGGGTCCGTAACGTGAATTATGGCGTGCTCCAGCGCGACCCGATCAAGCCACTTTTCGACCGTGCACTTCAAGCCCAATACCCGCCGGGTTCGATCTTCAAGATCGTGCAATCCTTGATCGCTTTGGACGAGGGCGTGATCACGGTGAACACCGGGTTCCCTTGCAGCAAGAACCTCGTGGGTTGCCACAACCACCCCAACGCCGGCACCATCGAGCAGGCGATACAGATGTCCTGCAATCCATACTTCTACATGGTGTTCAAGCGCATGATCGAGCAGGGTAAGGACCCCAACCGGTTCAAGGATGCCTCCCTGGGCCTCTCCGCTTGGCACAAGTACATCCTGACCTACGGACTGGGTGTCCGCCCCGCCATCGACCTGCCTTCAGCAAAGGGCGGCAACATGCCCGATGTGGCATACTACGACAGGAAGTACGGAAAGGAAGGGTGGGCGTTCAGCACGATCTACAGCGTGAGCATCGGTCAAGGAGAGGTCCTGGTAGCACCCCTGCAAATGGCCAACCTTGCGGCGATCTTCGCCAACAAGGGCTGGTACTACGACCCGCACGTGGTTAGGGCGGTGGGCCATCCGGACAGCCTGCAGGAGAAATACCTCAACAAGCATTACACGGCCGTGGACCCCAAATGGTACGACCCGATACAGGAAGGCATGCGCCGCGTGGTGAACGAGGCCGGCGGAACAGCCCGCTTGGCCCGTATTCCAGGGATCACCGTGTGCGGCAAGACCGGTACGGCGGAGAATCCGCATGGGCAGGACCATGCGGTATTCATCTGCTTCGCACCGATGGAGGATCCCAAGATCGCAATGGCCGTGTATGTGGAGAATAGTGGCTTCGGCGGGACCTGGGCTGCGCCGATCGCCAGCCTGTTGATCGAGCAATACCTGACCGATAGTATCTCACGCCCGGAACTGGTGAAGCGCATGGTGGAGGCGGACCTGATCGCCAAGGAAGCCACCTATGTGAAGAAACCCAAGAAACCCAGACGGAGATGAGCGGACGGGAGAACGTGGCCGCCAATTTCGACCGGCCGATCCTCATCATGTACCTCCTGCTCATGTTCATGGGCTGGGCCAACATCTATTCCGCCGCCTATGATCCGGAGCACCTGAGCATCTTCGATCAGGACAAGGAATACGGCAAGCAATCGGTGTGGATGTGCATCAGCTTGCTGCTCGGAGCCAGTATGCTCCTGATCCGTGGCGACCTGATCCGGAACTCGGCCTACTCGGCCTATGGCTTCGTACTGCTGCTTCTGATCGCTGTGCTGTTGTTCGGCAAGGAGGTGAACGGTGCAAAGGCCTGGTTCGCGATCGGCGGGTTCGGCATACAACCGGCCGAGTTCGCCAAATTCGCTACGTCACTTGCGCTTTCACGTTACCTCAGTGGTCTGAAGGCCTTGGTGGACATCCGATCGCGTGTGATCAACACGGTGATCATCCTTGCACCAGTGGCCCTGATCATGTTACAGCCCGACACCGGCACCGCACTCGTGTCCGGGGCCTTCATCCTGGTGCTTTACCGCGAAGGACTTTCCGGCAACGTGCTGCTCTTGGGTATCCTGGCGGCCGTGCTGTCCGTGCTTTCGCTGATCCTGAAGGAATCCTCGTTCGACCTGCCTTTCACCGATGCTGTTTTGAGCGGACAGTACTTCTTGATGATCCTGATCGCCGTGTTCGCGATCCTCGCCTGGTTCGTGGTGCGCAATCTCGTGCTGAAACGACTTCGTCGACGCCTGCAGGGCTACATCATCCTTGGCCTCTTGGCCTCCGCCGTGTTCATCGGTAGCGTGGATTACGCTTTCGAGAACGTGTTGGCCAGTCACCAAAGCGATCGTATCCTGGTGATGCTGGGCCAAATGGAGGACCCACAAGGCCTGGGCTACAACGTGAAGCAGAGCCAGACCGCGATCGGCAGTGGAGGTTTCGCAGGCAAAGGGTACTTGGAAGGGACCCTCACCAAATTCAAGTACGTGCCCATGCAGAGCACCGATTTCATCTTCTGTACCGTCGGGGAGGAATGGGGCTTCGTGGGAACGGCCTTCGTGGTCATCCTCTTCACAGCGCTGATCCTGCGCATCATCCAGATCAGTGATCGCCAGCGTTCGCGTTTTACACGGATCTATGCGTATTGCGTAGCCAGCATCTTCTTCCTGCACCTGATGATCAATGTTGGCATGACCATCGGCCTGGCACCAGTGATCGGCATTCCCCTACCCTTCTTCAGCTACGGAGGAAGCAGCATGATCTCGTTCACCATCCTGTTGGGCATTCTTGTGCGGCTGGATGCGGAACGTTTGAGCAACCTCCGGTAGTTCGATCGACCGGCGCTCGCACCATCGCGATCCCCGCTGGACCCACCTTTGGGTCAGGGATCCAGATCCCTGACCTTTAGAACGCAGAACGCCGGGCAATGCCCGGCGTTCTGCGTTCGATACATTCGTCGTTCTCAGTAGAACTTGCTGCGGTTGTCGGTCACACCAACAGCTTCCTTCATGGCGTTGAACAGGCCACCATCCACGCGGGACTGCGCACGTTGCACCAGGCTCGCTTTGTCCACGTTCAGATCCTCCGGCTCAGGTGCGGCCGTCTTCGAACTCATGCTCACCACGTATACTGCGGTCTCGCCTGCCATGGGCACACTGGTCTGGCCGGCCTCAAGAGCGAAGATCTTTCCGATCACGCCGTACTCGCTGTAGCCACCTGGCAGGCTGAAACTGTTGTAGGTGAATTCAGAAGCGTTCTGCTGCGAAAGGCCCATCTCAGCGGCCAAGGCATTCAGGTCGGTCTTGCCCTGCATCTTGGCGGTCCAGGCTTCGGCCTTCTTCTCCTTCACTACTTCCTTGGTGAAGATCTCGCGCACATCCTCCAAGGCAGGCACGCCCTCCTCACGGATGCCGGTGAGGATCCCGACCACATAGCTATCGCCGCTCTGGATCGGCTCGCTCACCGCTCCGATCTCGGCACGGTTCGCCCAAGTGATGGTGCTGTTCGCGTCCTGCAGGCCGGGTACATAGCGCATGTCGCTCCGCAACTCATCCACCGGAGTCACCTGCAGACCCTGCTCCTCGGCGGCCTTCTTGAAGGTCTCGAGGTCGGTGTTGCGCAAGCTGAAGTCGTTGGCCTTCTTGTAAACCTCCTTGAAGGTGGCCGGTGAGGGTGCCATGGCACGCTCCAAGCTGGCCACACGACGCTCCTGGCGGGTACGCTGTCCCAGCACCTCCACGATGTGGAATCCATAGTCCGTTTTCGCAATGGTGATGGCACCGACCTTTTCGTCGAAGCTGGCTGCGGTGAACTCGGGGACCATCTGCTTCTTGTCGAACCAGTCGCATAGACACCACCTTTTTCCTTGGTGTTGCTACCCGGGTCCTCGCTGAACTTCACCACCAGGTCCTCGAACTTGCTACGATCCCGCTTCACAACGGTGAGGAGGCTGTCCGCGAGCTTCTTTTGCACGTCCTCTCCTTTGTCCTTCTGGGTGCTCAACAGTATGTGGCGCACACGCGCTTCAGGCACATCGGCCAGCTCGATCACCTTCACCAGCTTCCATTGCTCGCCTTCTTGGAACGGACCTACTACCGTACCGGGCGCTGCATTCACGATCAACGAATCGTTCAGCTTGTCCGCGGTTCCTTCCGTGTATGGTTGGATGTTGTATGTACGTGACTCGCTGTTGACCACCACGAAGGTGCTGTCGTTCTCTGCGCTGATGAACCTGTCGCGCAGGTCCTGGAGCTCTTCTTGTGCCATTTGGCGATCCGCGGCCGATGCGGTGACCGGGAAGAGCACGTATTCGAACTTCCGCGAAGCTTGTTGCTTGTATTTACGGTCGTTCTTGTGTTGCGCATAGTAGCGCTCCAATTCCTTCTCCTCCACCACGAACAAGCTGTCCGGCTCGCTATCGAAGCGCTTGGCCACGAAGTTGAAGCTGGACTTGGTGTTCTTGGCGAGGTAGTCATCCTTGGCCTGTGTGCTGTTCACGTACACGCTCTTCTTCACCAGGTTGGTGTACTTGGTGTACAGGCGGTTCTGCATGATCCGACGCTTCTGGATCTCGTGGTACACGGGTGCATTCTCCAACACACTGTTGAAGTACTGCTGCAGTTTGGCGGGGCTGGCTTGGCCGTTCTCCTGGAAGTTCGGTTGGTTCTTGAATTCGGGCAGGATGTTGTTACCGAAACGGATATCATCGTATTCGGCCTTGTTCAGGGTGAACCCGGCGTCCTCGACCTGGCCCATCATCACCTTCTCCTTCACCATTTCCTGCCATACGCTATTGCGCACCTGTTCGGTCATCTGGGCGTTCACCTGTTGACCGAAGTCGTTGCGGTAGCTCTCGATCTCGTCGCTCACCCGGCTCTCGAATTCGACACCGTTGATCTCCTCACCACCAACGGTCCCGAGCACTTGGCTCTGACGACCACCGCCGCTGCTGGAGATGAACTCACCGAGGATGAACAACACCAATGCACCACCGACCAGTACCAACAAGAGGCCACTGCGCTCGCGGATCTTTCCAATAACAGCCATTTTTCCTTTGAATAGGGGTGCAAATATAGGGGGATGCAGGGATCGCGCAGGGGGACCGACAAACTCCTGCTTTTCAGGCGATTGGAAAGCCTTCGTTGGAGCTTCGTATTTGTGCTGGGCAAAGGATCGTCCACCCACTCCGAGCACCTACCTAGGCCGACATCATTGGTCGATGTACCCCGCTTCGGTATCGATCACCTCCAGTCGCACCAGATCGACCCGACCGTGCAATACCTGTGCGATGGTGATCTTGAACGGCCCCAGCTCCAGCACTTCGCCCTGGTCCGGGATGTCGCTCGTGGTGTGCAGAATGTAACCGGCAAGCGTGTCGTATTCCTCGCTTTCCGGGATCGCCAGCTTATGTGCCTCGATCAGGTGCGCCACTTCGGTCCTGGCGCTCAGCAGGAACTCATGCGGCCCCAAGCGCTCCTCCACCTCTTCGGGCATATCGTGCTCGTCCTCGATGTCGCCGACGATCGTCCCCACAACGTCCTCCATGGTCAGCATACCGGCCGTTCCACCGAATTCGTCCACCACACGGCCACATGGGTGCGTTGCTTGATGAACATCTGCAGCGTCCGCCGGCATCGTACCCGGAATGAAGTTCACCGGACGCATGACCTCGCGGATGCTGCGCGGTTCGCGGAAGAGCCAGCCGTGCACATAGCCGATGATGTTATCGATACCATCCTTGTACACGAGCAATTTGCTCATCCCACTTTCGATGAAGCGCTGCCGCAACACATCTACGGGCTCATCCACCTGTACCGCTTCGATCTGTGCACGTGGGACCATCAATCTCGCGCACCTTTGGTATTGCTCAATTCAAGCGTGTTACGGAAGTACTCCACCTCGGCGTCCATGGTGGGTGTTGCTCGTCTGATTGTTGCCCACGTCCTTCAAGAAGTCATCCGCATCGATGCGTCCGAAGGCCACTTGTCCGGACTTGTTCGGTACGCCGAACATTCGAAGTACCAGTTCGCTCAAGCCGGTCATCACCATCATGGGCAACCAGAGTACGATGTACAGGACCTGCAGGGGCAGCGCGAACACGCTCAAAGGCCCCGTTCGGATCGGCCCGGAAAGATCGCCTTCGGAAGGAATTCCGCCAGCACCAGGATGATCAGGTGCTGAGCACCGTTTGTGATACGAGCACGAAGACCTCTCCAAGGCCGTAGCTGTGCAATCCATGGCTCAATACCTTGGCCATGAGGATGCCGTACAACACCAGCGCGACGTTGTTCCCCACCAACGGTGCACCGATCACAATGCGACCGGGCTTCCGTAGCGACGGAGACCAGACGCGCCCAATGGTCTGCGCTTTCGCTCCAATTCCACGTACAGCTTGTTGCTGCTCAAAAGCGTCTCCAACCCGGAACACATGGCCGAAACAGCCACGGTAAGAACGATCAGAGATCTGGTCTGGTGAGGGTAATGGCCAAGTACGAAAGCGGTCAACGCCGCACGGGACGAAGATAGCGGGCCGGGCCGAGCCGGGGTCAACGACCCTGCTGCTCCTCCGATCGCAAGGCTTCGAGCTTGGCCCGCAGAAACGACGGAAGAAGAACATGGCCAATGCGATGCCCGGGAACCATAACCATTGGCGACCGACCTCGAAGCCATCGGTGACGATGACCCAGAGGGCCGCGATGGATGTTCGATCGCAACGGCGAGCCAGAAATGCTCCATGAAGCGTATCTTTCGCATGGCGTTCAGGCTCACCTCAGGGCGCTGCCGGGGCTAAGGTATCATCAGCGGCCATGTACAGTTGGCCGGGGATCCGGTGAATGACGTAGTGGCTGAAATCTTCCGCAGCATCCAGGCCCTGGCCGTGGATGATGTCCGATCCAGGGCTGGATGCGGACCGCCTTGTCGGTATGCACCCGTCCGCTATCCTGGTCCCAGGTCAGCTGTTCGGTCTCCAGGCGTTCCCCTTTTCGTTCACGAACACCACCTGCTCGAACACCTCCATACGCTGCTCTTTCTTCAGGATACGCCCCCGACGCGATGTGAGCACACTGCGCTGCGCACCCGTGCTATCGAAGAACACCAGTTCCACTCCTTCACTCATCTCGGTCCGCTGGGGTTCTTCCCGCCACTCGGCGATGCGACCCGCCCGCAATCGATTGCGAACACGTCCGGAGTCGGTGAACAGGTATTCGGCCTCGGTGGCGATCCGGTCCGGGGCCGTCCCGCCAACGTCCACCGCCGCGACCTTGTCCAGGTCGTTCTTGCATGAAACGAACATTCCCACCCCGATCAGGGTGGGAACGACGCAATAGTCGTGTGCAGGTATCGGGCCACCGGTCCTATTTCCGGAAGCGTACCGTCGTACTCGTTCAAGCCACCGCAGGCCACTTGAACACTCTGGCCTTCGCTCATCTGGTGGAAGAAGGCATCGCCTGGGTGGGGAAACGTGCGGCCGATGATGCCATGCGCTCGGAAGCCTTCGCTCACGCTCGGATCGAGGCTTTTGGCACGCTGGTAGTAATCGTAGGCCAACCAGTACACACCATGAGTCAGGTGGCTGACAGCTTCCTGCGTTATGGCCGCCACTGCATTGCCGATCAGCATCATGGCCTCGCCGTTCTTCGGTTCGATCTGCAACACCTGGTTCGCATAGCTGCGCGCCTGACCATGGTTGCCGTTGGCACTGGCCACCTGACCGGCCTTCAAGAGGTACTTCACCTTGTCCGGGCATCCATCGCACAGGTCCACGGCCTCTTTCATGTACTTCATGGCACCGGTCATGTCGCGGTCCTTCACCAAGGACATGGCCAAGCTGAAGGCGCTTTCGCTCGTTGGGCTTGCGGCATGAACGGCTTTGGCCAAAGGCAGGTAGCTCGCCTCGTCCGTGCAATCCTTGCCGTTCAGCACTTTCAGCAAGCGCACCTTCAGGTCCATATCGTCGGGCTTGGCATTGATCATATCCCCCACGATCCGTCCGATATCCGAACACTCGGCGATCTTGAAGAAGAGGGTGTTCACATTATCGCGGGCTTGGGTGATGTAGTCCCGATCGCGCTCCTTCAGACCAGGGTTGCTCAACTTGGCCTCGATGAAACCCATGATGAACACATATTCCGCCATCATCTGGTCCTTGGTGGCCTTCCCCTTGTTGTAAAGGATGCTCAATGCCTGATAGTCGGCGTTCAAGGTGCCTGCTTCGCTGCGCTCCTGGGCGCCTTCCACCGACTTGTGCAGGATGTCGAAGGCCTCCTGGTCCCGATCCGGGCTGTACACCAGCATGTCAGCGCCCTTACGGCCGAAGACGAAATCCTCTTCGCCGAAGTTGGCGGCGCGCATGTCGTAGATGATGTACAAGGAATCGATCAAGCGCAGCTTTCTTGCTTCGTCCTTCTCATTCGCGATGAAGGTGGGCAGGATGGTCTGTGCACCGTTCTGGTACACCCCCTTGCTGGCGGCCGGACAGACCCGCAGCACCTCCTTCCAAGGGCCATAGGCATCCTTCACGGCATCCTGCTTCATGAACTCCTGGTACAAGCTCAGGTTCTGTACACAGGTCACACTATCCTCCGGGTTGGCACCATACTTCGACTGCGCCGAGGCGGTGACCATCAGCATCATGGCGCCGATCAAGCTTGCGATGCGAATTGGCTGCTTCATTCTATCCTTCTTTTTTTGAACCACTGCTCCCTGATGTCCGGTGTTATCGTGACCCCGAGGAAGATCGTGGCATAGTGTTCTTCGATCAATCCGTTGGCGGTGGTACCCCTTCTTCCCATTTCCGTGCCCAGATTGAGCCGGCTTCGGGTGGTACTACCCATCAACGGTAGGGATACGCCAAAAGACATGCCGATCTCTTGCAGCTGCGTTTCGTTGACCACCAGATAGTCGTTGTAGTAACGCACACCGGCCCGGTATATGGCCCGTTCCCAAAAGGTTCCTCCGATCTCCCCGGCGGGCCGGAAACTGGCCCCCAGCATGAATGTGCTGCTGTTCGCAAGCTTGTTCGGCAGGGTGTATCCCTCGGTGCTCACGCGAAGGTCCTGCCAGTTGCGCATGGCCACTTCAGCGGACAAGGTCCATCGAAGGTCGAACACCGTGAACCCGGCACGCAGGCCGAGTGGTAATTCGAATGTGCCCGGTGTCCCTTCCTTGAAACGCAAGGTATCGAAGGTCTGCTCCACCCCACGGCTGCTCAATGCATAGTTCGTGACCAGTTCATCCTGCACAGCACCGAGATCGGTCGGTAGCTCCACCGCGACCCCAGCCAAGAAATGCAAGCCATTGTCACGGAGGGTGGTCTTCGGCCGAAGGTCGCCTTGGAACTGGATACCGACCGTACCGACCGGATCGCGCAGCACCAACGTGGATACCACGCTGGTATTGTAGATCCCGGAGCTGCTGGGATACACCGCCTTGCGTGTTTCCTCCACGCGTCCGAAGAGATACTCCAAGTTTGCCCCGATCGAGAGCTTGTGGCCGTTCTTCAATGAATCACGACGCTCCAGCACCGTCCAGCCCAGCCCGATGTACGCGCGGTTCAACCCGCCATCGCCCGTATAGTTGTACGTGACCGGCGTTCCATCGCTCAAGCGCTGCGGATCGGTGATGTTGTAATTGACCTCGCTGACCGGGGATACGCCGATGCCCAGCCCCCATCGACCGTTCCCGAAAGGCACACCCATGGTAAGCCCCAGCAAGCCCACACGACGGCCGAAGGCTTCATCGTTGGCCGTGGTGTAACGCGTCGGTCGAACGGCCATGCCGGCCTCGAAGCAGGTCCGTTGCAAGGAGGAATACGATGCCGGATTCGCCGATACCAGGCTGAAGGGATCGACGACGGCGGCGCCGAGCCCACCCATCATGGCCTGGGACACCTGAGTGGAGCCGACGAATTCGCCGAGCCCATAGGCCGAATAAGGGGACCCGTTCCCTTGGTCACCCTGCGCCACCAGCGCCACCGGCACCAGCAGGGCGAGCCCCGTGATGGATCGAGCGATGATGTTCCAACAGTGCATGATAGCCTTCAAGGGTCAGGAATGGGATCGCAAAGATGCCACTTTCCATTGCGCGGGCGAACCGCAAGGCATCTCCTCCGGTGAGGACAACGGCCATGGAGGGCCTTTCCTTGCCATAGGCCCGAACAAATTCGCGCATTTCACCGAGGATACCGTGATGGATGCCGGCCTCCAAGGCTTCTCGCGTGCTTGTTCCAAGGTTGTTCGGCGCCTCTGGTGGATCCACCAATGGAAGCCGTGCGCTGTATGCGTTCATGGCTTTCGCCCGCATCACCATCCCGGGTGTGATCGCCCCGCCGGCATATGTCCCGTCGGCTTCCGATACATCGTAGGTGATGCAGGTACCCAGGTCCGCGACCAGCACGGGACGACCCGGAAAACGGCGAGCGCCAGCAACCACGTTGGCCAAGCGATCGGCCCCCAACGTTGCGGGCGTTGCATACTTGTTCCGTATCGGGGCCTCCGAAGCGCCATCGAACACGAAGACCGGGGCCAACTCCCGCAGCCGGGCAAGGAACCCATCATCCGGTGCGGCAACACTGCCCAAGGCGATGGCCACTGGTCGGTCCGATCCGATGAATTCCCTCAACGCGACCATATCGCCATTGGCCATGGTACCCGTTCGCAATGATCCGGAGGCCTTGAAAAGACCCAGCTTCGAACGGGTATTCCCGATGTCGAGGATCAGATCGGTGTGTGCTTCGTGCATGGATCGATCACTTGTATATCTTTGCGGCCCTTGTTCGCCCACCTCCAGCTACGGAGCGAGCAAATTTCGGTGCCTTAGCTCAGCTGGTAGAGCAATGGATTGAAAATCCATGTGTCCCCAGTTCGATTCTGGGAGGCACCACCGAAGAGACCCTTCCGCGAACCGGAAGGGTTTTTCTTTTGGGGGTGCGGCCGATGCCGAATGCGTTCAAGGGTTCTTGGCTAACCACTCCTTCACTCGGGCCAAGTGCTGCTGCTTCACAGGTTCCCGCAACATCTTGTTCGTAGCGGTGAAGTAACGATGCTGCTCCAGGAAGCGGACCTGAAGTTCGTTCCAAGCGCGCTCGGTGTGCAGCACCCCATATGCACGCATCTCATTGAACAGGTCCTGTCCGATCTGGTCGAAATCCGCACGGCCCAAGTAGTCCAGGTCGGCGTCGCAAAGGATACGGGCCAACTTGTTCCGTGGAGCTTGAGGTATGCGCGTCGATTGGATCATCGCACAGACCTTTTCGATCTGCGCTTGTGAAAAACCGAATCCGGGCAAGGATTCGCGAGCGATCCTGCAGCCCACGTTCTCGTGTTCGAGGTCCTTCTCGGTGAAACCGACATCATGGTACAGAGCGGCGATCTTCAAAAGTTCGAGCCCTTCGCCGGAAACGCCCTCCTTCTCCGCTATATCAACGACACTGGCGAACACATCCAACGTATGCTCAAGAGAATGATAGGTACGGTCCTTCGGAAGCTCGTCAGCCAGCTTCGCCAGTATGAACGCACGTGCACCCTGTGGATCCATCACCCTTGGCGGGTCAAGATAAGCATGCGACCCAATGCGCACCTCCCTACATTTGATGGGCATGGCTTCCCCGCATCGGCGCACCTATCTGCTCTTCGGCTCCCTTACCGCGTACATCCTGCTCCAGTTCACTTGGTGGGCCGTGCTATTGGTCCGTAAGGAGAATGAACTGGCACAATTGGCCATGGAGGTGAAGCTGCTCGGGGGCCAGCCCGACCATCCCATGAACGATTCGCGTGCCTTCCGAATGATCGTCGGTGAGGGCTCCGTGTTCCTTCTCTTCCTGCTGCTGGTCCTGTTCCTCACCTTCCGCGCCATTCGTCGGGACCTTGCCATGGCACGAACCCAACGGAACTTCCTGATGGCCGTGACCCATGAACTGCGCACACCCATCGCGGCGATCAAGCTTCAACTGCAGACCCTTTCACGCAGTGGGATCGATGCGGAACAACGCGAGGTGCTAAGGAACCAGGCCTTGGTGGAGGCGGACCGGTTGAACGTACTGGCTGATAAAGTGCTCTTGGCGAACAGTACCGACGAAGGTGTATTGGCCATGGACCTGAAGGAACAGGATGTGATGGAGCTGATGCGCAATGTGGTCGAGCGTGCGCGTATGCAGATCGCCCCTGACCATCAGGTGGAACTGATCGGACCCGAACGCTTCACGGCCCTCACCGATGCGCAAGCCCTGCGAAGTATCGCGGACAACCTGATCGAGAACGCTTCGAAGTATGCGCCGGAAGGCACCCGCATCGGGATCGAGATCATCAAAGGACGTGAGGGCTGGCGCATGGTCGTGAGCGACGAGGGGCCTGGCATCGCACCGGAGGACGAGCCGCGCATTTTCGAACGCTTCTACCGCGGCGGCAACGAAGAGACCCGCCAAGCCAAGGGTACCGGGCTCGGGCTGTACATCGTTCAGCGCCTTGCCCAACGCCTGGGTGGCGAGGTGCTAGTACGGAAGGCTGTTCCGCACGGGGCTATCTTCGCGGTCTCCTTTCCCGACCGCTGATGACCGACCACAAAGTCGTATTGATCGTTCTGGATGGCTGGGGGATCGGTGCCGGTGATCGGACCGATGCGATCGCCACCGCCAACACCCCGTTCATCGATGGCCTGCTGCGCGATTCCCCTCATGCCAAGCTGCTGACCGATGGTGAACATGTCGGATTGCCGCCCGGCCAGATGGGCAACAGCGAGGTGGGCCACCTGAACATCGGTGCCGGCCGCGTGGTCTATCAGGACCTGCTGCGTGTGGACCGCGCTGTTGCTGATGGCAGCTTGGAAAGGAGCGCAACCTTGCAGGAAGCATTCGCCAAGGCGTCCGTTCCTGGCACCCGCTTGCATCTGATGGGTCTCTTGTCCGATGGTGGTGTGCACGCCATGCGCACCCATGCCGAGGCACTTTGCCACATGGCCGAACGCGCCGGACTGAAAGAGGTCTTCGTGCACGCCTTCACCGATGGGCGCGACACGGACCCGCTGATGGGTAAAGGCTACGCGGAGAAATTCATCTCCAACATCCAAGGCACCCATGCGCGGATGGCGAGCGTGACCGGGCGTTACTTCGCCATGGACCGCGACAAGCGTTGGGAACGCGTGGCCAAGGCCTATGAGGTGCTGGTGAACGGAAAGGGTATCGCGGTAAGCGATCCGCTCGAGGTTTTCGATCGCAGTTATACCGGGGGCATCAGCGATGAGTTCATCGAACCGCACGTGATGGTGGATGCCGCGGGCTCGCCCATCGGAACGATCAGGCCGCATGATGTGGTGATCTGCTTCAACTTCCGCACGGACCGCTGCCGCGAGATAACTCAAGCACTTACCCAACAAGCCTTCCCGGAGCACGGAATGGCACCTCTGGAATTGCATTACGTGACCATGACCGAGTACGACAGGACGTACCGGGATGTGCATGTGCTGTTCCGCAAGGACAACCTGACGAACACCTTGGGCGAGGTGGTCTCGGCGGCCGGGCTGAAGCAGATCCGGATCGCCGAAACGGAGAAGTATCCGCACGTGAGCTTCTTCTTCAGTGGCGGCCGGGAGGAGCCATTTCCCGGCGAGTCTCGCATCATGCTGCCTTCGCCGAAGGTAGCCACCTACGATCTGGCCCCGGAAATGAGCGCTCAAGGCGTTGCCGATGCCATCGCCGCGGAGCTGTCCAAAGGGGAAGTGGCCTTCGTGGCATTGAACTTCGCCAACCCCGACATGGTGGGCCACACCGGCGTTTTCGATGCCATCGTGAAAGCGGTGGAGACCACCGATCGCTGTGCCAAGCAAGTGGTGGAGGCAGGCCGCGCCAAGGGCTACTCCTTCGCGATCATCGCCGACCACGGCAATGCGGACAAGGCGGTGAACCCGGACGGAACGCCCAACACGGCGCATAGCACGAACCCCGTGCCCGTGATCCTGGTCGATGAGCGTCCGTTCGGTCTGAAGGATGGGATCCTGGCCGATGTCGCACCGACGATCCTGGAATTGATGGGCCTGAGCGCGCCGCCCGAGATGACCGGCACATCATTGCTAATCCCGAAGGCCTAAAGGCTTCGGAACGAGCAGCATGATGAGCTGTGCTATCGAAGGATGGTGACGTGGCCGGTGTGCGGCTTCGGGTCACGCGCCACCGTCACTTCATAGTAGTACGTGCCATCCGGCACATCCAATGCCGCCCAGTTGTTCCGGTAGTTCGTCGCCTCGAAGATCACTTGCCCCCATCGGTTGAACACCCGCACGGTGTTCTGGGTGTTCAGGATGCCCTCGATATCGAATCGATCGTTCCGTCCATCGCCATTGGGGCTGAACACGTTCGGAATAATGATCTCACAATCGACCTCGACCACCGACTGTGCGCTCGCCGTTCTGCCACAATCATCGGTGGCGGTCACGACATACGTACCTCCTGTCAACACCGGGACCCAGGTCACCGGCCCGGTATCGCCGGTGTTCCATACGATGTCCAAGCTCCCGAAGCCTCCGCTCGCATCAACGGAGACCGCAACCGAATCAGGCCCACAATCGACCACGGTATTGGTGGTCTGAAGGATGATCGGTGGAGCGTCGATGATGGTGATGGTGACGGATGCGGAAACGGTACGACCACATGCATCTGTATAGCTCGCCGTGATGATCGCGTTCTCCAGGTCCTCCGCTGCTCCATCCTCCAAGGCGTCGAAGGGGAAGATCACGTTCAAGAGGTCTGCGCCGATCGTGTTCGTGGCCGGCCAGTTGAAATCCTGCCCGTTCTCTGCGGTTCCGGTGTAGCTCATGTCCACGACCAGGTCACCTTGGACCCCAGCGGGGCGGATGATGTTGATGGAGGTGCCTACACAGGCCTCGGTCAATGCTGACGGACCAATGATCGTCATGGTCAATGGCGCGGGCGGTGTAAGACCAACGTTGAACGTGGCCTGTGTGCTGTTGCCGCAATCATCCGTGACCGTGGCCATATACACCGTTGGAGAGGTCGGTGAAACGGTGATGGCGTTCGTGGTTTGGCCTTGGTCCCAGAGGAACGAATATGGTTGGTAGCCACCGGTAACGGTCGGTGTCAGTACCGTACTGCCTCCGCACGCGATGGTCGCATTGCCCCCCAAGGCGAATACCGTAGGCCCTTGTGCAATGGAGAAGGTGAAGCTGACCGTGGAGAAGCCACCGTTGCAGATCGAGACATCGCCGAGTTGGATGATCAGTGTCTCCAGCGCGTCCGCATCCATCGGGAAGTTCACCGGGAACGAGACCGTGTTGACCCCGGGCGGGAAGATCACTTCCACCGGCAGTTCGGTGTAGTCCGTTCCAGAGGTCGCCGTTCCGCCGAGGGTGACGAAGGCCGTGTCCGCGAAGGCCGTCCCTCCTGTCCGGTTGAAGTTCAGGAACACCTCATAGCAGCTTTCCTGCACCGTGCTTCCCTGAATGGTCGGACCGGGTTGAAGGTTCACCGTGAAAGGATTCGGGGCCGGTATCACGGTCACTGGGACCGTGGTTTCTATGAACGAACCGCAGGTGTCCGTGACCGTTACCGGATAGCTCGTATCCACCAGCGGTGCCACATTGATCGTCGGTGTGGTCTGACCATCGCCCCAGAGGTAGGTGAACACGCCATAGCCGCCCGATGGTTCAACGCCGATATCCACCGCATCGCCACAATCCACACTGAACGGGCTTACGTCCACCACCAATGGTGGAGCACTGTCTATGAAGAAGGTGAAGACGTTCTCGATCGTGTCCCCCGTGCAATCCGACACGCTCACCACGGTGATGATGATGGTCTCCTGTCCGTCCTCGTCGATCGGTGCGCCGAATACGAACGGGATGCTGGTGACACCTGCTGGGAAGATCACCTCCGAAGGAAGTGACGGAACGATGTCGACACCGTTGGTGAAAGTGCCGCCGTAGCTCACCGCGAAGGTATCCGCCTCAGCAGCCGAGCCGATGCGGATGAAGCTGAGCCCCATGTCGAAGCAGCTCTCGTAGATCGTGTTGCCCACGATACCCGGACCCGGGGTGAGCGAAGGGATGAACGGCGAACTGCTGAAACTGCCGGCCTCGAGGAACACACCGGAATCATAGATCTCATCGATGGCATCGCCGATGGCGAGCTTGATGTGGTAGGTCTGCCCACATTGCACGAAACGCTTGGCTTCGATCACAACGGTGAAGCCATCATACACGATGCTCGTGCCACCGGTGTTGTCCACATAATAGTCCGGGTTCACCGCCGGGCAGTCCGGATCGTTCTGGTTGTTCAGGTATCCGTAGTTCACATTGTCGATCGTGACCGGTGTCGTCGTGCCCGGAATGAGGGCGATGTTCTCGGCACCCAAGCTGTATGGCCCGAAAATGCCAGGCCCGCTCAAGAAGAAACCGAAGGCATCGTTGTACTGACATACGAATTCCGGGTATTCCTCGGATCCGAAGACATAACGGAACTTGACCGAGTCGCCATTCGGAATGAAGTCGAACTCGAGCACCGTGGCATTATTGATCTCGATGTCAGCGATGGTCTCCAGGTCCACATCCGTAGTGTTCGGGGATAGCGCATCACTTTGGAAACCGATCTGGGCATCCGCGATCGCCGGGGCAAGTCCGGTGCTTAGTATGATGCCGGCAGGTAGTCCGAGGTTGGTCCCTGTGGCGGTGAACGAACCCGTCCCGTCCTGTGGGATACCCGCATCCGGCACGCCGTTGAAGGACACGTTGCTTACTGTGATCCCCGTGCCCAGCAGGACATCCTGCACGAGCTGAGTGGGTGTCAGGTCGGTACTCACCACCAACTGTGCTTGAAGCCCGAAGGCCATGAGGCCTGCGCAGATCGCAAGCAAGGGTCGTTGTGTTCTCACGTGTAAGGTGTTCTTCAGTCCTGTGATCCGTTCAGCAGCGTGACATGGCCGAGGCCTTCGACGGCCGGAAAGTAATGACCAGCAGCCCTGTATTTGTAAATATACACGCCGGTCATCGCCTTCGCCCCTCCCCTCAACGATCCATCCCACGGCTTATTGATGTCCGTTGTTACATGGATCTGCTCTCCCCATCGGTCGAAGATGACCATCTCGAACTCGCTGATGGAATGCCCGATGGGTCCAAAGGTCTCGTTCACGCCATCACCATCCGGCGAGAAGGCATTGGGGAAATACAGGTGGGCCGGAGGGCTCAACAACACCGCGTCACTGCCCTCACAGCCGTTCCTGGTGATCGTGCGTAGCTCCACCCAATGGTCCTCCAGGTCCAGGTAGTCGTGCGCTACACGGTCATCGAAGGCCTGCGTGCCATCGCCCATGTCCCATGCGAAACTTGCCGCGATCGGCACGGTGGCTGCTTGCAGGAACCAACTGTTCTGTCCTTCATTGCTCACGTTGATGTCGACGAACACCGTCTCCACGGCGATCGTCACCGTATCGCTCAACACCTCACCGCATTGGTCGGAAACGATCACGGTGTACGTGGTCTCTTCCAGCGGCCCGACCTCTATGCTCGGCGCGCTCCATCCCAAGCCCACCCACTCGATGGTGTGGTAGCTCGACCCGCCTTCCACCGTCACGTTCAGCACCGTGCCATCGCCATAGCAGATCGTCCGATCGGCATCCGTTCGCACCTGGAATTGCGCGTAGGGGAATGAGGTGCGCAGCGTCGTATCCCCGAACGTGCCACATTCATCCGCAACACTGATGGTGTAGGTCGCATCGGCCGGCACATCGACGGTCAGCTCGTCGGCACTGCCAAGCACTTCACCCACGGCATTCGTCCACTCCAGCGTGTACACACCATTTCCACCAGTGATATCAAGCACCTCCAAGGTGGTCGGATCGCCTTGGCAGATCACCGTGACATCACCCGATGTATTGATGACGATCGGATCGAGCTGGACCATGGAGACCAGGACACTATCCTGCACCGAGGAACCGCATCCTTCGGTGACCGTGACGACATACCAGCTCGGCGGCCCTGAAGGCACCGTGATCGCTGCCGTGTTCCCAAGCGCTACGCCATCAACACTCCATGCATAGGTGTAGTTGCCGTTGCCGCCGTTCACCGCTAACACCTCGATCTCATCGCTGGCCAAGCATGGGACCTCCAGCGCGGGGCTCACTTCGATCGCCAGCGGTTCCAGTACAGGCAAGGAGACCGTGAAGCTGCCGGAAAGTGGTAACACGCTGCAGCTATCGCTGACCGTGAAGGTGTAGGTCGTCGTTTCCTCGGGTGAGACAGTGATCGTCGCGGTGGTCTCACCGGTGCTCCAGAGGTAGCTGTAGTAACCCACACCGCCCGTGATACCGGGGTCCAACACATGCACCTGGCCACAGGTACCACTGATGTCCTGCGCGTTGCTGACCAAGGGCGGCGGACTGTCGATGTTGAAGGTGAAGACCGTGGTCACGCTCGTGTTCGCACACGCGACGAGCTGCTCGATGGTGACGATCATCGTCTCCGGGCCATCGGCATCCTGTGGCACTTCCAATACGAACGCAACGGTGCTATCGCCGGCCGGAAAAACCAGTTGACCCGGGAGTGGCGGTGAATAATCAACTCCCGCCGTAGCGGTACCGCTGACGGTGATATCCACGTTCTCCGTCATGGACAGATCGCCGAGCCGCGTGAAGATCAGTTCCACCGGGACACAGCCTTCCATCATGGTATTCCCGATGATCCCCGGCCCCGCGACCAGTTCCGGGACCACCTGGCCGGTGCTGGTGAAACTGCCTGCTTCAAGGAACACCGCCGAATCATACGTGGTATCGAAGCCGCCCGATCCACCGGCATCACCCACTGCCAGTTTGATGTGGTAGGTCTCGCCGCATTGCACCAAGGCAAAGGCCTCGAGCACCACCGTGAACCCATCATAGGAAACACCGAGGCCGTTCACGTTGTCCACGTAATACTGCGGATTCATGGCCGGACAGACCGGGTCGTTCGGGTCGTTGTCCAGTCCATTGTTCACATTATTGATCCCCACCGGCGTGCTCGTATTGGGCACCAAGGCGATGTTGATCGCGCCGTTCGTGTAGGGCCCCGCAATGCCCGGACCGCTCAGGAAGAAGCCGAAGACATCGTTGTAGGAACAGATCCATTCCGGGTATTCCTCGGATGCGAAGACGTAGCGGAACTTGAGCGAATCACCGGTAGGCACGAAGTCGAACTCCAGCACCGCTCGATCGTTGATCGCACCGCCGGAGATCGTGACCAGGTCCGGGTCCGATCCGGTATCGTTATCATCTCCGCTGAATTCGCTGGCCGGCCCGACCGCATTCTCCACTTCGCCGGAGGAAAGGATCAGTCCCGCCGCAAGACCCAGATTGGTGGTCGTACCATCGAAGGAGCCGCTCCCGACCTGCGGCGTGGTCAAGCCGAGAGCGCCGTTGTAACGCACGTTGCTCACCGTAACGCCCCCTCCCAGCAACACGTTCTGCACCAGCTCGGTGGGCGACATGCTCACATCCACGGCCAATTGCGCCTCCACCTCCACAACAAGGAGCGTCGCGATCAGAGCAGGAAGGACGCGAAAGTGCATGAGGGGCGAACGCAAGGGTCGTCAAAATAGGACTTCAGGGCGTGTTGAAGACCTGAGCCCCAGGCCAAAGGTTGCCTCGGATGGGAAGCCCAAAACGCCTCTTCTCATCGGGCTATCTTTGGCCTTCATCAAAATTCCAGCCCAGCGTGCAAGCCATCGACCCCTACATCAAGTCCAACGAGGACCGCTTCCTGAACGAACTGCTCGACCTGCTCCGCATTCCCAGCGTGAGCGCCGATCCGAAATTCAAGGCGGATGTGGCCCGTTGCGCCGAGGAGGTGAAGAAGCGTATGATCGAGGCCGGACTGGACAAGGTTGAGGTGTGCACCACCGCAGGCCACCCGATCGTGTACGGTGAGAAGATCGTGGACCCCGCCAAACCCACGGTGCTCGTGTACGGACACTACGATGTGCAACCCGCCGACCCGCTGGAGCTTTGGCATAGCGGACCCTTCGAGCCGGTGATCGAGGAGGGCATGATACACGCCCGTGGCGCGCCGATGACAAAGGCCAATTCTACATGCACGTGAAGGCGGTGGAGACCATGATGAAGACCGATGGCCTGCCGTGCAACGTTAAGGTGATGATCGAAGGCGAAGAGGAGGTGGGCAGCACCAACCTCAGCATCTTCGTGAAGAACAACAAGGAGCGCCTGAAGGCCGACGTGGTGCTGATCAGCGACACCGCCATGATCGCCAATGACGTGCCGAGCATCAATACCGGCCTGCGTGGCCTGAGCTACGTGGAGGTGGAAGTGACCGGCCCGAACCGCGACCTGCACAGCGGGGTGTACGGCGGTGCCGTGAGCAACCCGATCAATGCCCTGTGCGAGATGATCGCCAGCCTGCATGATGCCGACCGCAAGGTGACCATCCCCGGCTTCTACGATGCGGTGCAGGAGTTGAGCGCCGCCGAGCGCAAGGCCTTGGCCGAGGCGCCCTTCGATGAGCAGGAATACATGCGCGAGCTCGGTGTCGAGGCCGTGCGTGGTGAGAAGGGATACAGCAGCGAGGAGCGCAGCAGCATCCGTCCAACGCTGGACGTGAACGGCATTTGGGGCGGCTACATCGGCGAGGGTGCCAAGACCGTGCTACCGAGCAAGGCCTTCGCGAAGCTGAGCATGCGCTTGGTGCCGAACCAGAAAAGCGCCGATATCACCAAGCTGTTCCAGGACCACTTCGTGAAGATCGCTCCCCTTGGTGTGAAGGTGGTCGTGACCCCGCACCACGGTGGTGAAGCAGCAGTAACGCCCATCGACAGCCCGGCCTACCTCGCGGCCAGCAAGGCCATGGAGGAGACCTTCGGCAAGAAGCCCATTCCGACGCGTGGTGGTGGCAGCATCCCGATCGTAGCGCTCTTCGAACAGGAACTCGGACTCAAGACCGTGCTCTTCGGCTTCGGCTTGGACAGCGACAACATCCACAGCCCGAACGAGAAGTACAGCGTGTTCAACTACTTCCAGGGGATCCGCACCATTCCGCGCTTCTTCCACCATTTCGCGGCTTCGGGGAAGGGGTAGTTTGGGGTCTGTTGTCAGTTGTCTGTTGACAGAGTATGGAGCTTAGGGTTGGTGGGCGGTCCATTCGCGTGACAATGCACGAAAGGCGAGCTGACCCAAGGGCGAAGTCCCGTGAAGCGAGGCGGCAGTAGCAAAGAGAGCAGGTCGTGGAATAAGAGTGCACCGGACAACTGACAACTGACAACACGGATCGGATCTCGTGAAATGACAAGTGATAACAAGCACATGGAAGTGGCAAAAGACAAGCGCTGGTGGCCAGGCACATTACCAACTGTCAACTGCCGACCGATTCATGCAATTGCCTTTTGCATTTCCCTCCTCCTCACCTCCTGCCTGAGCTACAAGAGGTGGAACTCGTGGATATCACGAATGTCAGCGTGGAGAAGATGGATGCGAAGGGCGTGGCGGTGCGCGTGGATGCCATGATCGCCAACCCCAACGGATACCGGATCCATGTGCTGGACCCCGATGTGGACCTCTTCCTCAATGGCAAGTTCGTTGGGGAAGGGATCGGATACGGCCTGGTGCTCGATAAGAAGAGCAGCCGCGTGTATTCCGTTCCCCTGCACGCAGACCTGAAAGGCGGCTCACTGCTGGTGATCATGCTGTCCGGCGCGATGAACGGCGGCAAGTACCTCTTGGGCGCCAAGGGCACGGTCGTAGGCAAGGCCGGCTTCATCCGGAAGCGCTTCCCCTTCGAGTTGGAGGAGGAGTTGGAATTCTGAGGATCCTCCTACTCTTCCACCGGGTCCCAACGCGTGATCACCGGATAGCCCAAGCAGCCATCGGCGATACCGAGCACGTGGCCGCTGCCCATGGGAAGCGCGCTCAATTCGGCCTCGTCAACCGGCCGTCGGGCAGGTAGCTCGTCGTTTTCCAGCCAATAACGCCGCACATCGAAGGCGTGCTCTTCGATCGGCAACAGGTACAACTGCTCCTTCCCATGCACCCCCAGGTTCAGCCACAAACAAGCACTGAACACGAAGGGACCCACGGCCAGTAGGTTGAACAGGAACCACTCCAAGCGTTCCATGCCCAAGCGCAAGCCCGAGGCCTTGAAGGGTAACAGGTTCCCGGCGAAGGCGAAGAGCGCGAACCAACGGCCCAGCGCGGTGTAGGTGATGAAGGTGAAGGAGCCTGCTAGCCAAAAGGTGATGACGAAAAGGAAGATCCCGAGTGCCATCAAGGTGCCCGGCCAGGTCTGCTCCTTGGCCATGCCCTCCACGCCGGCCTGTTGATGCTGCGCATAGGTCGGACGCCGTAGGTGGGGCAGCGATCTGTTCCTTTGATGGGTCATGTCCGTGTACTCCCGTGCGATGCTCCCCGTTCTATTGGGGACCGCCCTCGTTGCGGGCTGTGCCCAGCGTGGCGGCAAACACCCCGGAACGGCGATCCAAGATACCATGCACGCGCACACCAATCGCCTCGTCCACGAAAGCAGCCCCTACCTGCTGCAGCACGCCCACAACCCGGTGGACTGGTACCCGTGGGGCGAGGAGGCCTTCGCCAAAGCGCGTGAGGAGAACAAGCTCCTGCTGATCAGCATCGGCTACAGCAGTTGCCATTGGTGCCATGTGATGGAACGCGAGAGCTTCGAGAACGACGAGCTCGCCGCCGTGATGAACGAGCGCTTCGTGTGCATCAAGGTGGATCGCGAGGAACGCCCCGATGTGGACCAGGTGTACATGACGGCCGTGCAGCTGATGACCGGACGCGGCGGCTGGCCGCTGAACTGCTTCGCCTTGGCCGATGGCAGGCCCGTCTACGGCGGCACCTACTTCCCTCCGCAGCAATGGGAACAGGTGTTGGTGCAGCTGAGCGATACCTGGCGGCAGGACCCGCAGAAGGTGAGCGATCAAGCAGCGCGCTTGCACCAAGGGATCGTCGCACAGAACGTGGTGGAACTGCCCGAGGCGCCGGATGCCTTCGACGCGGAGGACCTGGACGAGTTGGTGGACCTGTGGAGCAAGGGCTTCGACAACGTGTACGGCGGACCGGACAAGGCACCGAAATTCCCGCTGCCCAACAACTACCAGTTCCTCTTGCGCTACGCCTTCCTCACGGACGACGCGCAGTTGAAGCAACACGTGGCGCTCACCTTGGACAAGATGGCCCTCGGTGGGATCAACGACCAGGTCGGCGGAGGCTTCGCGCGCTACAGCACCGATGTCCTGTGGAAGGCGCCGCACTTCGAGAAGATGCTGTACGACAATGCGCAACTCGTTTCGCTCTACAGCCAAGCCTATCAAGCCTTCAAGAACCCGCTGTACAAGGCCACGGTGGAACGCACGCTGGCCTTCATCGAACGCGAAATGACCTCGTCCGAAGGGGCGTTCTACAGCGCCTTGGATGCCGACACCGAAGGCGAAGAAGGCCTGTACTACGTGTGGACCAAGGATGAACTGCAAACGGTCCTGGGCGCCGAGTACGACCTCGCGGCGGCCTACTACAACGTGGATGCCGCCGGACTGTGGGAACACGGCCGCTACATCCTGCTGCGGCGCGAACCGGATGCCGAGTTCGCTGCGGAGTTCGGCATCAGCGAAGCGGAACTCGCCACGCGGATCGCCGCGATCAACAGCACCTTGCTCGCCACACGTGAAAAGCGCGAACGCCCTGGACTGGACGACAAGTCGCTCACCTCTTGAACGCCTTGATGATGTGGCTATTGCGATGCCTACGAGGTCTTCGGTCGGCGCGAATGGCTGGACCGTGCCACGGGATCATGGACCTGTTCCTGAGCAAATGCCGCAATCCCAACGGCGGGCTGTGGCACCTGTACAAGGACAGCAAGGCCAGCATCAACAGCTACCTGGAGGACTACTGTTTCACCATCGAGGCGCTGGTGGCCTGTGCAGCGTCACCTGATGAACGCTGGCTCACCGAGGCACGCGCCTTGGCCGAGCATGCCATTCGCCACTTCCGCGATCCGGCGAGCGGCACCTTCCATTTCACCAGCGACCTCGACCCGGCGCTCATCGCACGGCCCACCGAGCTGCACGACAACGTGATCCCCGCAAGCAACAGCAGCATGGCCAAGGGCCTGTACCAACTGGGCCTGCTTTTCGATGACGAACGCTACCTGCGCATGAGCACCGATCTGCTCGCGACCATCGCCCCGCGCATGAAGGGCTACCCCAGCGGCCATTCCAACTGGGCACAACTGATGCTCGCGCACACCTTCCCCTATGCCGAGATCGCCATCACCGGCAAGGAGGCCCTGTCGCTCCGGAGCGGATTTGCACCGCACTACCTGCCCAACCGGCAGTTCCTTGGAAGCTCGACGACCAGCGCGTTGCCGTTGCTGAAGGACAAGTTCTTCCAGGCCAGCACGATCTTTGTATGCGTGGAGAAGGCCTGCCAATTGCCCGTGACCTCCGTCGATGAAGCCTTGAAGCTGATCCCATGAACCGCCTGATCACCCTCCTCGCCTTCCTCAGCGTTTCCGCGCTGTACGGTCAAGCACTCGTGATCCTTCCGGAGGCCACAGACAAGCACGACCTGCATTTCAACCCGACCTTCATCCAACGGAACCGCATCACGGCCATCGTCGGGCAGCGCATGGTGAAGCGCGACAACCAGCCGATGATCACCGAGCGCGAGAAATACCTCTACCGCTTCAACCCCTCCGGCCTGCCCGTGTATGCCAACAATTCCTTCGGGCAACCCGGCTCGGGGCGCGATACCGCCAGCACCACCTACACCTACGACACCGCAGGCCGCATCAAGCGCCGCTTGCGGAACGACCTCAGCGGGCACTTCGCCTACGAAGTGGAACTGGACGACCAAGGCCGTGCGGTGCGCGAGACCTACACCCGGGTGGAGAACCTTGGTACCGACCGCTACAACCTGGTACCCGGCGCTGTGACCGAGATCAGCGATGAGCATTTCCAGTACGAGGCCGTGAACGACACGGTGACCAAGAAGCTCTCCACCAACAACCACGGCCTGCCCTTCCGCGAACAGCTGTTCACCAAGGACCGCATGGGCTACCTCCTGGCCATCGAGGACCGCTACCTGATCAGCAACCGACGCTCGCGCACCACCTTCGCCTACGATGAGAAAGGGCGCTTGGCCGAGCGCGTGGAACAGCCCGACCTGGACAAGGCGCGGACCATCAAACGGCTGTGGCGCTACGACACGGCCGGGAATGTGATCGAAGGCGAACTCTGGCACGACGACAAGCAGATCGACCGCGAGGAATACCTGTACGAGGAGCAGACCATGTTCCTGAAAGCGCGCCTCACCAAGGACCTGGCCAGCGGGGTCATCCACGTGGTGCGCTTCACCACCGAACGGAACTGATGCGCGGCCTCCTGCTCTTCGCGGTCCTGATGGTGTGCAGCGCCGCCAGCGCGCAGCAAGGCTTGGTGCGTTACGCCTACGGCCCCTTCGGCACCCTGGGCGATGCCGCCTACGTGGTGGAGAACGGCCGCATTTATCAGTCCTGCGGCCCCTTCGGCAACAAGGGTCCGTGCATCTTCGTGTTCAACAAGGAAGAGGTGTACCACAGCAGCGATGCCTTCGGCAGCAAAGGGCAAGGATTCATCCTGGCGGAAGGCGACAAGGTGTACCGCTGCGAAGGGACCTTCTGCCGCAAGGAGCTCCTGCTTGCTCTTATTGGAAGGCCCCAAGGTCTTCCGGGCGGATGGCGCGTTCTGCAACAAGAACGAGTCGGCCTTCCTGATCGATGGCAATACCATCTTTCTGGCCGAAGAACCCTTCTGCAACAAGACCGACGCCATCCTGCACGTGCAAGGCGATGTGCCCATGATCGCACTGTTGGCGATCCTGGCGGGTTACTGACTTCGCTTTTTCGGCTGCGTCACGTTCGCCGCCTTGCCGTACGTCGGCACCAGGTAGGCGAGATCGTCGAATTCCTTGGCCAGGAAGCGCCGCGTTGATTCTGCACCCATCGCTGCGGCCGTAGGTCGGACCCCAGCCAGATGCACGATCGCGGAGTTCCCGGCCCAAAGCGCGGCGGCCTTGTCCGCGCCATCGCCGAACACCACGTGTTGTAGTTCGTTGGCAGCAGGCCAGTGAGTATCAAGGATCAAGGGATGCACCGCGCTCAACGCCGCACCGTCCGGGGCGAAGGCTTGGGTGAAGACCTCCATGCGCCGGGCATCGATCATGGGGTGGGCCACATGCTCCGCTTCGGGCATCGAGCCGAGTTGCCTTGCTTGTTGCCAGAGCGTGCCCAAGGTGGAAAGCCCGATGATGGGGATGTCCAAGGCGAAGCACAGGCCTTTCGCGGCACTGAGCCCGATGCGCAAGCCCGTGTACGAGCCGGGCCCGATACCGACGGCAACGGCCTGCAGGTCCTTCATGGTGACGGATGCCTCGCGCAAGGCCTCGTCGATGAAGACGTTCACCTTTTCCGCGTGGATGTGCTTCTCGCTTTCCAGCTCGCGCACCGCAAGCGCCTGGCCATCGCGCAGCAAAGCAACGCTGCACAACTTGGTGGCGGTCTCGATGGCAAGGATCACGGGCACGGCGCGAAATTCACGAAAAGCAAGTAGACCCGCGCACCACGCCCATCAGAGCGTGACCGGCAGGCCTTGCAGGATGTCCAGGTACTTGCTGGCCATCAGGTACTGGTACTTCGCGTTGATCAGGTCGGCCTGGGAGCGGTTCACGTTGTTCTTGGCGGTGTTCAATTCCAGCGAGGTGATCACCCCTTGTGCAAAGCGTTCCTGCGCATACTCCATGGACAGTTCGCCGCTTTCCAAGGCCTTGGAAGCAGCGAGGTACTGCCGGTATGCCGAACGTTGCTGCACCAGCGCATCCATCACGTTCTGTTGCATGGTGTTCCGCAAGGAAAGCAGCCGGTTCCTGCTCTTCTCGAACTCGACACGCGAACGCTGGACCGCGTAGCTGTTTCCCATGTTGTTGAAGAGGGGCACGTTCAAGGTGAGGCCCACGCTCTGGTTGAAGTTCTGGTCCAACTGATCGCTGAAGGGCGTGACCTCCGTGAGGTAGTTGATGTTCGGCGAAAACACCACTTCGCCGCTTCCCGTGGCACCGATGGGGATGGGTGCACCGATGATCGGGTCGCCCACTTGGCGCAGGTCACGACCGCTGTAGCCGGTGCTTACGGTCCCGTTCAGGCTCAAGGAGGGCATGCTACCGGAACGGCTGATGTCGATGGCGCGCTCGGCACTTTCGACCTGCAGCTCCATCTGGGCATAGGAAGGATTATTGGCCAGGACGTTTTCCAGGACCTGCTCCATCGAGCGGGCCGGTTCCAGGATCGCGCCGGGCTGCAAGTTCGGTGCGACGATGTCGAATTGCCGCATCTCCGCCATGTCCAATTGGAGTGCCCTGCCCAAGGCGAGCATGCGCTGGTCCCGCTGGTTGGTCCAATCGGTCACGTTGTATTCCTCCTGCGCCAATTGGGCTTCCAGCGCGAGCAGTTCAGCGCGGGCCAAGCGGCCACCGTCCACCAACGCCGTGGTCAGCACGATCTGCTCCCGTGTGTTCGCTGCTTGTTTTTCAGCCGCCACGATCCGTTCGCGGATACCCAATACGTCCAAGAAAGCCTGTACCACCGCCAAGCGCACATCGTTCCGCGCCGCCTCAAGCCCTTTCATGGCCGCTTCCGAATCGATGCCAGCCTGTTTGATGCTGTTCTGCTTGCTCAGGCCACGGAACAGATCGACCTGCGTGCTGAGGTAGAAGTTGTTGGTACGCACTCGGTCCGTAGCGAAGGTGTTCGTATACCGGTCGATGACCCGACCGAAGTTGTAGCCATGCGTACCACCGGCGTTCAGGTTCGGCACCAGGTCCCAATAGGTGCGGTCCAGGTTCTCGTCCGCGAGTTCGGCATCGAGGCCGGCATTGAGCACATCGAGGTGCTTTTCCTCGGCGCGGGCGATGCACTGTTCCAGGGTCCATGGTGCTTGGGCGAAGGACAGCTGCGCAAGCAGAACAATGAGAAGGGCAAGTGGGGAACGCATGATGGAAGGACGAACCGATGATCGGTCGGCTCCCAGCAAAAGTATCCGCCGCTCAAGTGCGGCGACCGGTCATATGATGAACGGTGCATGCTTGTTCCGGATGGCTTGGAACGGCCCTTCGACCGGCTCCTATACCCTACAGGATCTTGATCTCCACCCGGCGATTGGCCTCGCTCTCTTCACGGTTCTTCGGCTCGGGATAGATCATCTCCGCGTTACCGATGCCGACGTACGAAATGCGACCCGGGTCGATGTCGTTCACGAGCAGGAAGTCGTAGACCGTTCTGGCCCGTGCCGTGCTCAGGTCGATGAACTCCTTCTTGTTCTTGTACGTCGGGCCGTTCACGTGGCCCTGCACTTCGATCTTCACGCCGGAGTTCTCCTGCATGAAACGCAGCAACAGAAGCAGCGAAGCTTCGGATTGACGCATCACCTTGTCCTCGTTGCCCACGAAGCGGATGTCATCGAGGACGACCTTCTCCCCTGCACTGATCGGTGTCAAAGCGATGTCGACCTTGACCACCTCGTCGGTACTGCCCTTCACGCGGACCGTGGTGAACATGTAGCCTTTGCGCGTGCAGCCGATCTTGAGGTTGCGGTACACGTCCATATCGTACTCGTAGGTGCTTTTGCCCTTGCCTTCGATCACCTCGTCGAATTTCATTCCATCCACGGTCACCATGGCATCCACGGGTTTACCGCTCTTGGCATCAACGATGTTGATGACCACGTGCTGTTGGGGCTTCTCCTTTTCCACGGGCGGCGGCGGTGGCGGCGGATCGTAGTGGAAGTGGATCGTGTAACCGGAACGCGGACGATCCTGATGGTCCACCACGAGGTAGAACAACTGGCCTTCCTCCACGTCGATGGAACGGCTGTAGCTGGCACCAACCCCGGAGCGGACGTAGTCGTTCACCGCGTCCTTGCTCAGGCCGCATTGCGAGTTCACGTTCGGGTCGTTGCGCGATATGTTGGACCGAACGGGGGTCACTTGTTTGCTGGCGATCTTGTCGCATATGCCCGGGATCGCTCCTTCGAAGAGCAGGAAATCGATGTCGTCGGCAACGTTGAGCGGCTGGATGTCGAAGGTGAGGTTGCACTTCACCGGCACCCGGAACTTGTACCAAGTGCTGTGGTGCTCACGCTCGAACCACTGAAGGTCCTCTGAAGGATTCTCTTTGATCTCCAGCTTGTTGCCGAAGCCGCGAACGGCCTGCTCCGTGCGGTAGATGGAATCGGTGATGTAAATGGCACCGGTGCAATCCCCATTGTCCTGGGTGAATTGCACTTCTTGCTGTGCCCACATGGGAAAGCACAAGAGCCAAGCGGCCGGGAGCAGCGCGTTACGGATCATCTCGGCCCCGTGATACGCAAGGCGGGCTAGGAAGGTTCGTAGGCCAGGTTGCTACCCAGCCAACGCTCCATCCACGCGTTCTCCTTCCCCTTGCGTTGGGCGAGGCTTTGGATCTGGTCGGCGGCCACCTTGCCCACCCCGAAGTACTTGCTTTTCGGATGCGCGAAGTAGAAGCCGCTGACCGCTGCGGTGGGCCACATTGCGAGGCCCTCGGTCAGCATGATGCCGGTGTGCTTCTCCGCTTCGAGCAGGTCGAAGAGCTGCGGCTTTTCGGTGTGGTCCGGACAAGCCGGATAACCCGGCGCGGGACGGATACCGGTGTAGGCCTCCTTGATCAATGCTTCGTTGTCCAAGGACTCGTGGGCGGCGTAGCCCCAGATCTCCTTGCGGACGGTCTCGTGCAGCTTTTCAGCGAAGGCCTCGGCCAGTCGGTCGGCGAGGGCCTTCAGCATGATCGCGCTGTAATCGTCGTGCGCGTCCTCGAACTGCTTCACCCGCTCATCCACGCCATGGCCCGTGGTCACTGCGAAGCCGCCCAGCATGTCGGGTACTACTTCTTTCGGAGCAACGAAGTCGGCCAAGGCGATGTATGGCACGCCGGGCGCCTTCTTGGACTGCTGCCGCATGGTGTGCACCCGACCGAGCACGTTGGTGCGTGAGGCATCGGCGTATAATTCGATGTCGTCGTGGTCCACGGTGTTGGCATGCCAGATCGCTGCGACGCCGTTGGCCTGCAACCACTTTCCTTTGATGATGCGGTCCAGCATGGCCAAGGCATCGTTGTGCAGCTTCGTGGCCTGAGCCCCCACCACCTCGTCGCTCAGGATCTTCGGGTAGCGCCCGGCGAGTTCCCAGGCCATGAAGAAAGGCGTCCAATCGATGTAGGGCACCAGCTGCTCGATCGGGAAATTCCGGAAGGTGAACACGCCGGTGCTCTTCGCCGGGACGGGCGGCTCCGCGTTCCAATCAATGGTGAACTTCTTCTCGCGGGCCTCCGCCAAAGGGATGTACTCCTTGGCACGCTGGCTGCCTTCGTACTGCACGCGCACTTTCTCGTATTCGGCCTTGATCTCGGCTTCGAAGCCGCTGCGCTCGTTGTCGCTCAAGAGCTTGCTCACCACCGGCACGCTGCGGCTGGCATCGATCACGTGCACCACCGGCTTGCTGTAGTGCGGTTCGATCCGCACGGCGGTATGCACGCGGCTGGTGGTGGCCCCGCCGATCAACAAGGGCACGGTGAAGCCTTCGCGCTCCATCTCCTTGGCCACGTGCACCATCTCGTCCAGCGATGGCGTGATCAAGCCGCTGAGGCCAATGACATCCACCTTCATTTCGCGCGCGGTCTTCAGGATGGTGGCGCTCTGCACCATCACACCCAGATCGATCACCTGCCAACCGTTGCAGGCGAGGATCACCCCCACGATGTTCTTGCCGATGTCGTGCACGTCGCCTTTCACCGTGGCGAGCAGCACCTTCTTGGCGCCATCCTGCCGTGTGCCCAGGACGATGCCTTCCGGTTTCGGTGCGAGCGCATCCTTGTCCTTCTTCGCTTGGAGAAATGGCTCGAGGTAGGCCACGGCCCGTTTCATCACACGTGCGCTCTTCACCACCTGTGGCAGGAACATCTTGCCACTGCCGAAGAGGTCACCGACCACGTTCATGCCGGCCATGAGCGGACCTTCGATCACCTTCACGGGATCCTCCAAGGCCAAGCGCGCTTCCTCGGTATCGGCATCGATGAATTCCGTGATGCCATGTACCAGCGCATGTTTCAAGCGCTCGGCCACATCGCCTTCGCGCCATGCGGCCTGCTGGGCGATCACTTCCGCGGAAGGTGCTCCTTTGAACTGCTCAGCGAAGGTGACCATGCGCTCGGTGGCATCCGGACGACGCGCGAGCAGCACATCCTCTACATGTTCCAAGAGGTCCTTCGGGATGTCGTCGTACACGCCGATCTGCCCGGCGTTGACGATGCCCATGTCCATGCCCGCCTTGATCGCGTGGTACAGGAAGGCCGTGTGGATGGCCTCGCGCACGGGTTCGTTCCCGCGGAAGCTGAAGCTCACGTTGCTGACACCGCCGCTCACCAACACGCCGGGAAGGTTCTGCTTGATCCACTTCACCGCTTCGATGTAGTCGATGGCGTAGCGGTCATGCTCGCTCATGCCCGTGGCCACCGTGAGGATGTTCGGATCGATGATGATGTCGTGCGGTGGATAACCGGCCTTCGTGGTGAGCAGGTCGTACACGCGTTGCGCGATCTGGATCCGGCGCTCGTAGTTGTCGGCCTGGCCTTGCTCATCGAAGCACATCACCACCACGGCCGCTCCCAAACGGCGCACGATCTTGGCCTGGCGCAGGAACTCCTCCTCTCCTTCCTTCAGGCTGATGCTGTTGGCGATGCCCTTGCCTTGCAGGCACTTCAAGCCCGCCTCGATCACGCTGAACTTGCTGCTGTCCACCATGACCGGCACACGCGCGATGTCCGGCTCGGCAGCGATGAGGTTGAGGAACTTGGTCATGGCCTGCACGCCATCGATCAGGCCCTCGTCCATGTTCACATCGATCACCTGCGCGCCGTTCTCCACCTGTTGGCGAGCCACGTTCACGGCCTCGTCGTAGTTGCCTGCCTTGATCAGTTTGCGGAAGGCGGCGCTGCCCGTAACGTTGGTGCGCTCGCCGATGTTGACGAAGTTGCTCTCCTTGAAGATGCGGAGCGGCTCGAGGCCGGAGTAGGTGGGGATCATTTCGATCGGAAAGTCAGAAGATCAGAGAATTGCAATGCCCGTGGTGCGTTCATGCCATGACCGGCACCGGCCGCGGCTTGTGCTTCTTCGCCTCCGCTGCCAATGCAGCAATATGTGCAGGCGTGGTCCCGCAGCAACCGCCGATGATGTTGAGCCAGCCTTCTGCCATGAACTCGCCCACGAGCTTCGCGGTGACCTCCGGCGATTCGCGGTACTCGCCCATCTGGTCGGGCAGGCCGGCGTTGGGGTAGACGCTCACGCGGCAGTTCGCTTGGTCGGCGATCGCTTCGAGGTAGGGTCGCATCTGCGCGGCACCCAGCGCGCAATTCAAGCCCATGCTGAAGAGCTGCACGTGCGCCATGCTGATCAAGAAGGCATCGATCGTTTGGCCGCTCAAGGTGCGTCCGCTGGCATCGGTGATGGTGACACTGCACATGATCGGTAAGCGCGTGCCGCGTGCCTCGAACACTTCATCGATCGCGTAGAAGGCGGCCTTCGCGTTGAGGGTGTCGAAGATGGTCTCCACCAGGAGGATGTCCACACCGCCGTCCAGCAGGGCCTCCACCTGCTCCTTGTATGCTGCCACCAACTGATCGAAGGTGACCGCCCGATAGCCGGGGTCGTTCACATCCGGACTGAGCGAGGCCGTCTTGTTCATGGGTCCGATGGCACCGGCCACGAAGCGCGGCTTGCTCGGGTCCATGGCCGTGTACTTGGCACAGGCCTCCTTGGCCAATTGCGCGGAACGCACATTCAATTCACGCACCAAGTGTTCGCACTTGTGTTCGGCCTGCGCGATGGTGGTGGCGCTGAAGGTGTTGGTCTCCACGATGTCCGCACCGGCCTCCAGGTATTCCTCGTGGATCTTCCGGATGGCCTCGGGCCTGGAGAGCGACAAGAGTTCGTTGTTGCCCTGCAGGAGCACTTCGTGTTCCTCCATCCCCGGGGGGTGGAAATCCTCTTCCGTGAGGCCCAAACGCTGGATCATGGTGCCCATGGCACCGTCCAGGATCAGGATGCGTTCCTGTGCTGCTTCTTCGATCGTTCTCATGTTCACTATGCGCCTCTTCCGATCGGCCTATCAACAAGAAACCCCATCCGGTGGCTGGATGAGGTTGGGCAATAGCTTGGCTAAGGGACCTGATCACAGCTCATCTGGACCCGCCAATGGCGGGATGGAATTGGCACCTTGCCACCGAAAAGTGGATGGTTGCCAAGGCTTCAAAGGGCCATATCCCTCAGCCTTTCTTGATAAGCCTTACGGAAAGAACGCGGTGCAAAGATAGGGGGGCGTGGGGAAAGCGTTCAATCCAGTCTAAGCCCGGCATCAATAGCCTCTCGGAAGTGTTCCTGCACAAATGCTTTGGCCAATGCTTCCTCCCGATCATAGGTAGCCCGATCCCCCAAAGCCGCATGACCTCCTCCGGTTGAGCTGGCCCACGCATGCGTCGCGAATGGCGCAACGTCCACGTGCTTCACGGATAGGCCTTGGTTGACCACATCGTGGAACCACTGCGTGCCGATGTCAAGTCCGAACAACGCGCCGAATGGAACGGCGCTTCCAGCAGGCATCGTAGCCGGCCACGCTTGCACCATATCGATCAGCACGCTCCATTCGTTCACCCTGCATTCCGGCAGCGGCCATGGTTGCTGCGGGGCCACCATGCGCTCGTAATGCGCAGCACGTGGTCCGGGGAATCGCTGCGCGAGCGCCTGCCATTCGAGGTAGCTCGGTTGGAACTCCAAGAAGCGATCGGGGCCACATTTCCCGGCGAAGGATGCCGGACAATTCCAACACTGACCCACCGGGCCTGCCGCAATGGACCCACCGATGCGGCCGAGCAACGCACCGATGATATCGCCCGTGTACAACATATCGTTGTGGGTGATGAAGAGGTAGGGGCGATCCGTGGTTTCCCAAGCGGCTTGGTACCGGAGCGAACGGCGGTACGCGCCCCATCGCATCAGGAGTCGGTTGCGTGTTGGCCGCACGCCGAACCAGAATGTCGGCTTGTGTATCGTGAGGCGATCCCCGAAATATGCGTTCAAGCCTAACAGCTCTGCACCGAAGGGTTGCCGCTTTTCCACTGTAAGATGGATACGCGCAATGTGCTCTCCCGAATGCCGGAGAAGAGAAAGCAAGGTGACCGCCGTTTGGGCCGGCTTGCCGTAGAAGTTGATCGCGACATCGACCCGTTGGGACATGCCGAAATGTAATCTCCTTCCCTCATTGGGCGGCAGAACTTCCGATCGAGTTGTGTTTCGTTCAACAGGCAGCGTAGAGCACGGGTTCCCTGAAGTGCGTGTCTTGAGGAATGGGCCAGGAATTTCGGTGTGTTCGGTAGCCAAAGGCTACACGACTGCTGTTCGCTTCGAGCGTAGGTACAGCCCACACTCAGAAAGCGCGCGCTGCAGCCATTCCGATAACTTCACATTAACAACCTACCCAACATGAAGATCCTACTCGCGATCCTAGCTCTCGGCCTCACCACCGCCTTAAGCGCTCAACAATACGCCATGGCACGCGTCATGGAGTCGCAAACGAAGAAGCTGTCCTTCATCCAAATGACCTATGAGGATGGAAAGGCGGAAAGCATACCTCTGGAGGACTGGAGCCTGATGGGAGGTGCGAACAACATATCCGAGACCATGCACCGGAACCAGATCATCATTACGCGCATGCTCGGCACGATGAAGGGCAAGGGATACACCATGGTGAGCGCAACAGCCAGCTCAACGGACAGTTACTTGTCCTCGGTATTCGTGTTCGAGAAGAAGGAATAGGAGGTGGGGAGGGATCACCCTTGCGCCCCTGCGAACTCCTTGAAGAAGCCCACGATGTTCTTGCGGAAGAGCAGGAAGAGCAGCACATAGGGCACGGCCATCAAGTACAGGATGCCGTTGTTCAAGCCCTTGCCGATGGTTTGGGACCCACCGAAGATGTTGCTCGAACTTTCGCCGCTCTCCACCACGGCCTTGCACATTGCGCAGCCTTGCGCCTGGATCGCATCCGGCCAAAGGACCATGACCAGCATCAGCAGTACGAAAAGTCCCGTGGAGCGCATGAACTTCAAATGTAGCCGGGGTGACCCGCCGTGATGCACCCGATCCACAAAAGGACCCATTGTGCCGTCCAACACGAAGTAATGATCGACGAATGCCGACGGCCTCAGTAGTACGGGCTGATGAGGAAATACACCAACACCCCCGTTAGGCTGACATAGAACCACACCGGCCACACGCGTCGGGCCAATTTCCGGTGCTCGCCATATTGTGCGGTGAGCGCGCGGTAGGCGGTCAGGAGGATGAAGGGCAAGGACGTGGCGGCGAGCACGATGTGCGTGGCCAGGATAAGGTAGTACAGCACCTTGATCGCCCCTTCCCCGCCGAAGCGCGTTTCGCCGGCGAAGAGGTGGTGCAGGATGTAGGAAACGAGGAAGAGCACGGAAAGCAGCATGGCCGCCAACATGATGCGCTTGTGGACCTTCCACTTCCCGGACCTTGCCGTGATCAAGCCCCCGAGCAAGAGCAGGCTCACCATGCTGTTCAGCACGGCATTGACCTTCGCGAACACGTGTACGTCCCACGTGCCGGAGGTGGGCACCTGCACCCGGTTGAGGACCACCACCGCGAGGAACACGATGCCGGAGAAGATCCAGATCAGGCGTTTCGCTGATGCTGCGGGAACATGGAGAACGGCGGGCGGGTGTGCTTCGCGATGTGCCATGCTGCGCGCTGTGCGTTCAATTCCGGTCGCGCGCCTCCTTGGCCTTGATGCGCTCCTCCTTCAGCAACATCTTCAGGTCGGCCGCCAAGGCGTTCATGCCCTCGGCCGTGGTGCCTTCGTAGTAGCCGCGGATGTGCCGGTCCTTGTCCACCAGGACGAATCGGCTGTCGTGCACGAAATCCTCCGCTGCGGTGCTGTCCTCCAAGGCGCTCAGCAGGTAGCCGGTGTTGCCCATCCGATAGATGTCCGGCGCGTGGCCCGTGAGGAATTTCCAACGGGCGGTATCGGCCTCAAGCTTCTTCGCGTAAGCATCCAGCACCTCCGGGGTGTCGTGCTCTGGATCCACGGTATGGCTCAGGAACACCACGTCCTGGAAGGCATCATCGTCCAGCTTCAGCTGCAGCTGCTGCATCTGAACGCTCATCTTCGGGCAGATGGTGGTGCAACGCGTGAAGAAGAAATCGGCGATGATGATCTTGCCCTCCACCTGCTTGTCGGTGAAGGTCCGCCCATAGCGGTCGGTGAAGCTGAATGGCGGGATCTCGGCGTAGATCGTGTCAACGACCATCTTGCCATCCCGTTCCACCAAGTAGGGCTCCTTCTGGCCGTAGTAGGGCAGGTACGAGAATTCGTGCTTCACGAAACCCAACATGGGCGAGAAGAATACGAACAGCGAGAGGATGAAGAGGGTGATCCCTCCGAAGACCAGGTACTTGGTCCGTTTGCTTCCGGGTCCGTGCGATCCGCTCACAGCAGGGTCTCCCACACCTTGTGCACGTAGTTCGACTCGACCAGCCCGATGTAGAGCAGGTAGAGAATGAAGAACACGTACGGTGCAAGGATGATCAGGCGGATGTTCCGGCGCTCATCACCCAAGTGCATGAAGGTCATCACGATGTATGCGGCCTTCACCAAGGTCAATACTACGTAGGTCAGCTTGATCGCATTCCACGCATCGGCATCGAACCAATCCTTCCAATAGGCACCCAAGGTCACTTCGATCGTGGTGACCACGGCGAGGAACAAGGTCACCATCCAGATCTTCCGACGGATCTTCCGTCCTTCCTCCTCGCTGTGGTGGGCGTCCAGGCTGTACTCGATGATGTCGTCGCGCTTCATGTTGACGGTGCCGAAGCTTCGGCGAAAAGGTTGATCAGAGCAGATAGAAGAAGGTGAAGACGAACACCCATACCAGGTCAACGAAGTGCCAGTAGAGGCCGGCCTTCTCGACCATTTCGTAGTGCCCGCGCCGGTGGAACACGCCTTTGATCACCATGATCAGGACGATCAGGTTGATGATCACGCCACTGAACACGTGGAAACCGTGGAACCCGGTGATGAAGAAGAAGAAGTTGGCGTATTGCGGCGGCCCGTACTCGTTGCGGGTCATGTTCGCCCCGTCCACGTAGCTGGCGCGGTCCTCCCACAGCTTCAAGGAAGCCGCATGGTCCAAGTGGTGCGCACCTTCCTCCTCGATCAGGTAATGCCCTTCGGCGGCTTTCACAAGGTGGAACCCGGGCGCGTTCGCCGGATCGTGGGTGTCGTGCGTGTCATTGTGCACCCAGTACTTGGCGCCTTCGTTGGTAACGATGTAACCGCCACCGCCGTGGATGAAGTGGCTCCACTCCCAGGCCTGGCTGCCCACGAAGAAGGCCCCGCCGATCACGGTCAGGAACAACCACTTGATCACGCCCTTCTTGTCCATCCGGTGCCCGGCCTCCACGGCCAGTACCATCGTTACGGAACTGAAGATCAGGATGGCCGTCATCAGGGCCACGTAGATCAGCGGGTAGCTTCCTGTCAATCCGGGGAGCGCGCGGAACACCTCCTCACCGATGGGCCAGGCCTCGGTGGTGCTGTGCCGGACGAATCCGTAGGCCACCAACAACCCTGAGAACGTCAGGGCGTCCGAGACCAAGAAGAACCACATCATCATCTTCCCGTAGCTGATGCTGAACGGGGAGCGTCCGCCGCCCCATAGGACGTCGTTGCTCAGTGCTTTGGTCGCGTCGCCTGCCATGGTAGGTATTCCGGCCGCAATGTTAGTGAACAAACGCCAAGAACAAAAGAAGGTAGACCCATAGTCCACCCAAGAAGTGCCAATAGACCGCTCCGGCCCACAGGCCAACGTGGTCCGAAGCGCTGTATTTTCCCTGAACGGCCATCAGGGTCATGACCACCAAGCTCAGCAGGCCGAACAACAAGTGTGCGACGTGGGCGATGGTCAGGGTATAGAGGTAGGGCCCGGTGCGGTCGCGCTGTTCCGCGATCTCGGCATCCAGCTGACGGCTCAAGCCGGTATCATCCGCTGCGTACCAATGCCCGTCCTTGGGGACCAGCGGGCTTCCGTCCTTGGTGATGGTGAAATCGACCCCGTAGGTGCCTCCGATGCCCAGCAATTTGTTCGGGCTCCAGGTGATGCCCTTGGAAGCCAATTCGCTCCAGCCCCGGAACTGCGATGCCGTGAACGCGATCCCCAAGGCCAAGGTCGCTACCAGCAAGGGCGCGATGATCTTCGTATTCCCACGTCGTGCGGCGTTCAATGCCATGTGCACGGTCAAGCTCCCGGCGATGACGAAGGCCGTGCTCCAGTAGAAGGCTTCGGGCAGCTTGATCAGGGTCCAGTAACCGCCGCTCATGCTCACCACGTAGGCGCTGGTGAGCCCAGCGAAGAACATGACGATGGCGAAGATGATCAGCCGGGTGATGAGCTTGCGCGAGCGGATGTCACGCGCTTTCAGCTCTTCCGGGGTGAACGATGGGATCGTGTTCATTGCTTGTCCAGCACGTAGGCCAACTGCACGAGAGGCAGGTAGAGGAAGCTCGCGAACATCAAGCGCCTGGCATCCTTCTTATCCATGGAAATGAACAAGCGCACGGCAGGCACCACCATGATCAGCCCGGCCACGATGGCCGTGATGCAGGCCCCCATGCCGGTGAAACCGAAGAACCAAGGAAGGATACCCACGGGAATGATGAACAATGTGTACAACAAGATCAAGGACGCGGATGTTCGGCCCGGCATGGCACCGCCCGGCAGCAGCTTGTAACCCGCACGGCGATAGTCCTCATCCAACACCCAAGCGATGGACCAGAAGTGCGGGAACTGCCACATGAACTGCATCGCGAACAGAAGCCCTGCACCCAGATCGAAGCGGCCCGTGGCGGCCACATAACCCAACATGGGCGGGAACGCGCCGGGGAAGGCCCCAACGAATACGGCCCACGAACTGGACTTCTTCATCGGTGTGTACAGGGCCACGTACATGAACAAGCTGATGAAGCCAAGGATGCTGGTGAGGGCGCCGAACTGGAGCCACAACATCAAAGTGGCCGCACCGGCCGCGATGAACGCGGCGACCACGGCCTCGGTGGTGGACAACACGTTCCGCACCAAGGGACGGTCGGCGGTGCGTTTCATCAACCCATCCTCGCGCACTTCGAGCACCTGGTTCAAAGCGTTGGAGGCACCGGTGAGCAGCGTACCCGCAAAACACAAGCCCAGTAGGCCGGTCCATGTGAAGGTGCCAGCAGGGATCCGAAGAGGTATCCGAAGGCGGCACTGACCACCACCAGCGAGGCCAAACGCAGCTTGAACAGGACGGCCAAGCTCCGCAGCTTGGCGGAGAGCGGGATCGCGGTGACTGTTCCGGTTGAGTGCACGGTACTCCGGCTATGCGCTGTTATGCACTACCAAGAGCGCGGCAAAAGTACCCAACCGCGCCGAACCAGCATCACTTCAAAATATATCGGCGTGCCTGCTCCGGATGCCGCTCGCGGAAGTGGCATACCAGACCTGCGCGGAAGTAGTGCGTGGTATTGGCGTTCCCATAGGCCGGGTCGGTCAGCCGGAAGGTGTAGCCGGCCTCCAGGCGCGTGCCGGAGCGCGGATCCACGGTCCAACCGGAACGGGCTTCCACATGCAGCACGGTCTGCTGGCGATTGTCACCCATGTCGTACCCGAAGTCCACCGGGCCTTCGCCGGCCACGTACGGCCTGTCGCTTTCCGGCCGGAAGATGTTGTTGCCGTAGCTGAACACACTGTCCGTTCCCATCCAGGCCATGCTCACCCGCACCGTGTGCACCCAGCCCTTGCGGTCCAGGTCCGCGTGGGCCAGTACCTCTTGCACGTTCGATCCATAAGGGTGCGCTAGTGCCTGGCCGAAGTGGGCGTAATTCTGCCGTGTGTCCGAGTGCGTGTACATGAAGGGCCGCACGTAGTTCCATTCGGCCCGCAGGTGAAGTCCTTGGACACCGAAGGCCTCATGCGCGTTCACACCGAGCTGCACGGCTTGTTTGTTGGCGTACCAGCCATTCCCTTCCCGCACCTGCCGTAGCAGGAATTCATCGAGCATGAATTGGGCGTAGAACAGGACGTGTTTCCCTGCCTTCACACTGGAAGCGAAGCCCAGCAGGGCGTTGTCCGGAGAGCCCAATTGGAACTCCACCGGCCGATAGAAGATGATCGGGTTGAGGTAGTTGACATCGAACCCACGCGGATAGGTCTCGTCCCCGTTGCTCCACATGATCGCCTCGAACACCGAGAAGTTCAGCCGTTTCGAGGCGTTCCAGGAGAGGTAGTGCATGCTCGAGAACTTCTTCTGGAAGTTCGATGGCACGCCGTCCGCCTTTCGGATGTCGTCCATCATCGAGAAGAGGTTCACGTACTTGATGTGCCAGAAGGTGGTGCTGATCTTGAAGTAGGGATAGCTCCAGGTCTCATCCGAAAGGAAGAGCGAGCGATAGCCGTCGCCGAAGGAATTCTTGCCGCGCCCGAGGGTGAGGTTGATGTACTTGTGCGCATCCCAGCTCATGTGGCCGCTCCAGTCGTAGTGCGTCACTTGGGACCCATCACGGTAGGCGTATCCCTCCCCCGCCGTCACTTGGGTGGCACGGGCGATCGTGTCGAGGTACGCGGGCAACTGCTCGGTCCATGCTTGTGCATCCAAGTGGAAGTTGAGCTTCGTGCCCACATCAAGGTCGCTCCAAAAGCCACCGCTGGCCCGGTACCTACTGCTGGTGGCCGTTCCGAACTCATACCCGCCAACGGCCTCCATCAAGGGTCCCCAACGGAATTTCCGACCGTTCATGCGACCGGCCCAGGTGTCCAGCGTTCGCAAGCGGGCCATGGGCAACAAGCTGTCCGCCTTGATGGTGGCTTTCAAAGTGTTGGTCGCGTAAGGCCTCACCGCCGTGTGTGCTTCGGAACCGTATTCCTCCAATCCGACCGCATAGGGTCGTTCCACTTCACGGCTCAACGGGGACCATCCGGTCTGACCAACGACGCACATCGTCAGCACCGCAGCGCAAAGCATAAGGAAGGACCGGATCATGCGTTGTTCCGCTTCGGCCACACGTAGGGTAACATGGCCAAGGCCACGGCGGATGTTCCCAACACCATCAACCCGAGGTTCGGATGCCACTTCCGGGTGACCAAGCTCAAGGCGATGATGGCCAAGGCATAGATGTAGAGCGTCATGGTGGTCCAGCGATGGCCGAGCTTCAGGTCCATCAGCCGGTGGTGGATGTGGTTGCGATCGGCCGCGAAAGGTGACACGCCCAAGGACATCCGGTAGATGAAGATCCGCAGCGTATCCACCAATGGGTAGGCGATCACGGCCATGGCGAAGATCGGCGTGGGGATCTGTTTCAGATAGGTCGGCAAGCGCGAGGTATCATGGTCCACCACCTTCATGGCCAGTACCGCAATGATGGCGCCGATGATCAGCGAACCGCTGTCGCCCATGAAGATCCGGGCAGGGTGCCAGTTGAAGACCAGGAAGCCGACCAAGGCCCCGGCCAGCACGAAGGCGAGCAGCGAAAGGGCTACATCGCCCGCCAAGAACAACCACATGCCATAGGCCACCGCAGCGATCAAGCCGATGCCGGCGGCCAGGCCATCCACCCCATCGATCAGGTTGAATGCGTTGACAAGGACCACATAGACGAAGAAGGACAAGGCGATGCTGATCGAATCCGGCAACTCGTAGATCCCGAACACACCATGCATATCGGCGATGCGGATCCCGGCCATCATCACCAGGATGTAACCGACGACCATGTGGCCGACCAATTTCTTCACCGGCGAGAAACCGATGATGTCATCCTTCACCCCGATGAAGAAGAGCAGCACCATGGCCGATAGCATGTACTTGAAATCGAGGTAGGCCGCGCCCATGGCGAAGTACATCCGCTCGAAATTGAAGGTCTCATCACCCGTTTTCGCCGCTTCGGGGAACCACAGGGAGTAAGAGAAGATGATGGAGGCGAAGATGATGATGCCGCCGATGGTGGGCACGCTGCGGTGGTGCACCTTGCGCTCCTCGGAAGGCTCGTCCACCAAGTGCTTCATCCGCGCCACTTTGATCAGCGACGGCATGGTGAAGAGCACCACCAGAAAGGAGGTGATGCAACCCAGGATCAAGATGTAGCCGTGTTCCTTCACGTTCTATGGGCGATCAAAGGTCGTAATAGCGGTTGAAGAGGTTGGTACGCACCGCCACGTATATGTAGGTGCTCTGCTCAGCCTCCACGCCCGGATCAACACTGCGGCGTTGCACACCCGTGGTGATGCGCAAGTTCGTCTTCGGATTCAACAAGTAGTTCAGGTTGACGTCGACGTAGGTCAGTTGCTGCGTGGTCACGCCATCCAGCGATACCTTCTGAACATCAGGCTTGGTCAGGTCGGTGCCATAATTGGCCCATACCGCGGGGTCCAGTTTCCGTTCGGCCAACACCACTTTCACTTGGCCGATGTAGCGTCCGAAGCCGGCATCAACGATGGCGACCGCCTCCGAGAAGTACGCTTGCATCGGATGCGCCAAGGGCAGGCCCGCGTGCCGATAGGAAAGGTCCGCCGGGTCGTTCATGTACACGAAGGGGTCCACCGTGTTGTACTCCAACTGCACGTGCAGGTCCTTGCGGACCACATCGAACCAGCGCACGCCGGCTTGGTATGCGAAGCGCGAGTTCGCCGGATCGTCCGTAGCGAACTGGCCGTAGACGTAGCCCTTGTCCGTGAGCTTCACGCGCAGATCGATGCCGACCAGGCTCTTCTCCACACCGTCGAACCCGCGGACCAAGGTGTTCACCCCGATCACCGGGTTCAACTCCAAGGCATCGAAGGGTTGCACGCCCGTGCTATCGATGGTCTCGAAAATGGTGCTCTCGAACAGGCCGAGCTGCACACGGCCGAGGTCGATGCTCAGGTGGTTGAAGCGACCACGCTTCCAGTAGAACAGGGACTCGCTCGATTCTCCGGTCGGAAGTCTGTCCGCTTGTTTCAGACCGCTCTGCAACTTGCTTGCCCAAGAGGTGTACTGGAAGCGCTTATTGGAGGAGAGCAAGCTGAACTTGAAATAGGGCGCGATGAGGGCATGGTCACTGAGCAGTACCGATCGGTATCCGTGGCCCACGAAATGCTTGCCGTGGCCGAACTGCAGGTTCAACCACTTGGTGGGGGAATACGAAAGGTTCGCCTGCGACCAACCGTAGTCCAGGATCCGGCGCTTGTCCACCTTCACCCTGGCCTGTCCGGAGAGCGCACCGGTCTCTATGGCATCGGTGAAGAGGTACTCCGGCAGCACGGCCTGGTTCTCGTGGAACATGGTGCGGAAGGAGAGCTTCTTCCCGATATCGCCGGTGAAGAGGAAGCCCCGCATGTTGTGGTAGTAGCGGTTGGTATCGGAGTACGCGGTATTCCCGTGCAACTCGTCACCGAACTCGAACTGGAAGAGCACATCCATAGTGAGCCGGAAGTCGTCGCCCTTGATCTCCACGAAGTGCTCGCTCAGCAACTTGGCCGTGATCCAGTAATAGTACTTCGCGCTATCCACGCGATACCCCATCACGTTCGTAAGATCGGCCCTGGAGCCGATCAGTGGCTTGAGGCCGGAGTGCACCTTGGCATCCAAGGCAGCAGCGTTGCGCTCCACATCGATGTAGAAATCGCGCTGGAGCGGAATGTCGTTCTGCTGGGCATGCAGCACGGTCCCCGCGAGCAGGAAACAGGCAAAGGCCCCGAGGCGGGAACGGAGGAGGGTGCGCAACACGGACGAACTGGGCCGAAAGGTAGTGGGATAGCGCTCAGCACCGTATGCAAGGAAGCCCGGCCTTTCGACCGGGCTTCCCCATGTTCTTGCGATCCGTGATCAAACCTTCGCCACCTCGCTCTTCGCGAATTCGGCGTACACGCTGCTGATGCCTTCGCGCAGTCCGATACGGTGCTTCCAGCCCATGTTGTGCAGGCGGGACACATCCATCAATTTGCGCGGGGTGCCGTCCGGCTTTTCGGTGTTCCACTTCAGTTCGCCCTCGAAGCCCACGATCTCCTTGATCAGCTCGGCAAGTGCCTTGATGGTCAGGTCCTCGCCGGTACCGATGTTGACGAACATCTCCTCGTTGTAGTTCTGCAGCAAGAAGTAGCAGGCATCGGCCAGGTCGTCCACGTGCAGGAACTCGCGCATGGGCGAACCGGTGCCCCACACCTCCACGCTGGCCGCGTTGTTGATCTTGGCCGTGTGGAACTTGCGGATGAGCGCAGGTAGCACGTGGCTGTTGTTCAGGTCGTAGTTGTCGTTCGGCCCGTAAAGGTTGGTCGGCATCGCGCTGATGTAGTTGCTGCCGTACTGCCTGCGGTAGCTCTCGACCATCTTGATCCCCGCGATCTTGGCGATCGCATAAGGTTCGTTGGTCTGTTCCAACAATCCGGTCAGCAGGCTTTCCTCCTTCAGCGGCTGGGGTGCCATCTTGGGATAGATGCACGATGAGCCGAGGAACAACAGTTTCTGCACGCCGTTCTCATGCGCGGAGTGGATCCGTTGTTCTGGATCGTCAGGTTCTCGTAAAGGAACTGTGCGCGGTACACGTTGTTGGCGTGGATCCCGCCCACCTTCGCAGCAGCCAGCACCACGTGTTCCGGCTTCTCGCTCGCGAAGAAGTCGCGCACGGCCTGCTGCTCCTTCAGGTCCAGTTCCTTGCTCGTACGCGTGACGATATTGGTGAAGCCTTCGCTTTCCAACTTGCGCACGATGGCGCTGCCCACCATACCGCGGTGGCCTGCGACGTAGATCTTGTCGGTCTTGTTCATTGTTCCGTTGTTGGTTGTCGACCCGGTGGGTCGACGTTACATGGAACAGGAATGATCAGGGATCATTCCTGTTCGTGCAGGATCTTGTGGCCGCCTTTCTTCAGGTACACATCGCGCTTGAAGAGCTCCAAGTCGCTCGCCACCATCTCCTTCACCAGGGCCTTCAGATCGTATTTGTGTTTCCAGCCGAGCACGCGCTTGGCCTTGCTGGGGTCGCCCTCCAGGTGGTCCACCTCGGCAGGTCGGTAGTAGCGCGGATCAATGGCCACGAGCACTTTGCCCGTTTTCTTATCGACACCTTTCTCCTTCGCTCCCTTGCCTTTCCACTCGAGCTTGATGCCCACCTCGCCAAATGCCAGATCGATGAAGTGGCGCACGGTGTAGGTCTTACCGGTGGCCAACACGAAGTCATCGGGTTTCTTGGCCTGCAGCATCAGCCACATGCCTTCCACGTAGTCCTTGGCATGGCCCCAGTCGCGCTTGGCGTCCAGGTTACCGAGGTACAATGCATCCTGAAGCCCCAATTTGATCTTGGCCACGGCGCGTGATCTTGCGTGTCACGAAGGTCTCGCCACGCAGCGGGCTTTCGTGGTTGAAGAGGATGCCGTTGCACGCGAAGATGTTGTAGCTCTCGCGGTAGTTCTTGGTGATCCGAAGCCGTAGAGCTTGGCCACGCCATAGGGGCTCTTCGGGTAGAAGGGCGTTTCCTCGTTCTGCGCACGGGGAAGCACGCCGCCGTAGAGTTCGCTGGTGCTTGCTTGGTAGAACTTGGTCTTCTTCTCCAAGCCCAGGATGCGGATGGCTTCCAGGAAACGGAGCGTACCGATCCCGTCGGCGTTGGCGGTGTACTCCGGCATTTCGAAGCTCACGGCCACATGGCTCATGGCAGCCAAGTTGTAGATCTCGTCCGGCTGGATCTCCTTCACCAGGCGGAGGCAATTGACACTGTCGGTCAGGTCGCCATAATGCAGGTAGAACGGACGACCCTTCTCGTGCATGTCGTGGTACAGATGGTCGATGCGGTCCGTGTTGAACAACGAACTGCGACGCTTCACACCGTGCACTTCATAGCCCTTGTTCAGCAGCAGCTCGCTGAGGTAGGCTCCATCCTGTCCGGTGACACCGGTGATGAGCGCGACCTTGCGCTTGGTGGCCTTGGCGGGCTTCACCGCTTTGGCGGCCGGCTTCTTCGCTTTCGCCACGCTGGTGGTGGCGCTCTTGCTGCTCGTGGAGCTCTTTCGTTTCGTTGTCATCGGTGGTTATTGGACGATGAACCAGTTGTTCACCAGTTCGTGCTTGTTGTAACGCATGGGTGCGTCGGTGGTCACGTCGATCAATTGTTTGCCGGCCTCGGTGCAGATCACCTGTCCAGCGGCGGTGTCCCACTCCATGGTGGGGGCATAACGCGGATAGGCATCGGCCGTCCCTTCGGCCAACAGACCGAACTTCAATGCGCTGCCCATGGAGTCGATGGCGATGTCGCTATGCTCCTGCTCCATGCGTTGGATGAAGGCATCGGTCTCCGGGCTCCGGTGGGAGCGGCTGGCAAGGATGGTATAGGTGCTTCGTCCTTCCACGGAAGGCAATGGGGTGGCCATGGCGATCCGTTCATACGCGGAAACACCGCCGTGGGTTGCCGCCTTCTCCTGCTTGTACGCTCCACCTCCTTTCCACGCGAAGTAGAGCACATCCCGATCAGGTGCATAGAGCAGGCCCATCACGGGGGTCGCACTACCCATTGCACCGGCGGGCAGTTCGTCGCGTTCCATCAATGCGATGTTGACCGTGAACTCACCGTTCCGCTTCACGAACTCCTTGGTACCGTCCAATGGATCAACGCACCAGTAGCGTTGCCAAGCCATGCGCTCGCTGCGATCGATGGACCCTCCTTCCTCGCTGAGCACGGGCAGACCGGTGGTGGCCAACAAGTCCGCTATGGCACGGTGCGACCTGCGATCCGCTTCGGTCAGGGGTGAATCATCGGCCTTGTGGTCGACCGCGAATTTTCCTGCGTAGACCGCGTTGATCTCCTTCCCGCCGGCCAGGCAAGCTTGGATCGCGATGTCGAGAAAGGGAGGTGTATGCTGTTCCGTCATGAGCGCGCCAAAGGTAATCGCACCCCTATCCTGGCGCCGGAAGGGTCCCATCAGCTATCAACCAAGCGATCGGGAATTTGCTTTCCGGGGATCGTTATAACTGCGAACGGACCCGTCCCCGAAAGATCGGGAAGGGTCCGTTCAGATCGCTGTGCGATGTTCCGATCAGGCCTTGCCCATGATCTTGAACATGCCCGTACCACAAGTGGGGCACGTGCCTTTCATCGCTTTACGGCCATTGGCCATAACGACCTCCTTGGCCTCTTTCATGTTCCGTTTCGCCTTGCACTTCACGCAATATGCTTCGACTTCTGCCATTGTTCTGGGGATTTTGTGGATTGAACGTGAGGGTAAGGTAGGGTTCGCAGCGCGGCGTTCCGTCCTCCGGCCGATCATTGGTTATCAACAGTCCGCTCAGCAAAGCGGGTGCATCGCTCTCCCCGACCGCCGCTTCGGAGCCCGGCGTAAGGCCTACATCAACCGCGTACCATCGGGTACCGCGCGCTCCACGGAGGTCAGCACGATCCGGCCCTCGCTGTCCGGAAAACCGGTGACCAAACATTGGGACATGACCTTTCCGACCTGCTTCACCGGAAAGTTGATCACCGCCACCACCTGGCGACCGATGAGATCGGCCTTCGTGTAGAGGGCCGTAATGCGCGCGCTGCTCCTAAGCACACCATAAGGACCGAAGTCGATGCGCAGCACATATGCGGGAACGCGCGCCTCCGGAAGATCATCTGCTTCCAGCACGGTACCAACGCACAGTAGCACTTGGTCAAAGTCGGCCCAGGAGATGGTCTTCATGCCTTGGTGTGGTGTCCGTTTCAGGAGTTCACCATGCCCTTCAACGCGGCTTCCTTGTTCCTATGGCAAGGCCACCTTCCAGCAGGGACTTCAGATCGACAATACAGAAGGACCGACCGGGATCGGATCCAAGCCGGATATCGCGCTTGGACTTTTCATCCTGCGGGATCTTCGATCGAACCAGTTCCTCGATCAAGCGTTCATCTTCCTCGCGCATTCGCAGATACACCGTACGATCACCAACGAAGTTGAATTGCAAGTGATACACGCCGTTCGCCTTGTTTGTCCGTCCATGCTCCACGCCGCCGTAGCCGCACCAGCGCCAGGTATAACTGCAATCTTCGCTCATTGCGGTGTCCGGACCCAGGTCCTCGTCGTCCGCATCCCGGTTGATCGCCCAGCTCATGAACCATTGTTCGATCGCGCTACTGCTCCAACATCCACGGTACATATCGGAGAGTTTGGCACGCACAGCGCTGTGCGTTGCGGACCGGGTCCGATCGAAGTTCTCCATGTTGGCTCGAAAATAGGGTCCAAAAGCAACGGACAAAAGCACAGTCCCCGGTCCGAGCATGGTGACGACCGATGATCTCCCGGTAATTTCGTTCGGTCAATGGGCAAGGCACTCCAACAACGCCGCACCGATCCGGATTGGGTGGCGGAACGCTTCGACCGGATCGCATCGAGCTACAGCTTGTTCGAGCGCCTCTTCCTCGTGCCACGAAACGCCGCCGAGCGGGCTGTGGAACAGTTGCAGCTGCGCGACGGTCAATACGTGTTGGAGGTGGGTTGTGGGAAAGGACCGTTATTGCCTTCGCTGTCCAACGCGGTGGGCGAGCTAGGGAGAGTGGTGGCCTTGGACCTATCTGAAAAGATGTTGATCCCTGCGCAATGCCGCATTCAGGAGAATGGCTTGCGCAACGTGGAACTGCTCCACTCCGACCTTTTCGACCACGATGACCGTGGGCGATCCGATGCCGCGCTCTTCGCCTTCTCCCTGAGCAGTTTCGGTGAGCCGGCTCGCGCGCTGCGAAATGTGTGGAACAGGCTCGGACCGGGCGGAAGATTGGTGGTGTTGGACGGACAATTACCACCTCGTCTATCATGGATCACCAGACCGGCCATGCCAGCGATCCGTTGGTTCTTGGAGCACACCGTACTGGGCGACCCGGACATGCGGCCGCTCGAACTCCTGGCCGACCTCGGCGGTCACATGGAGGTGGAATGGTTCCGCGGAAGGACCTATTTCGTGGCTTGTGTCACAAAGCCTCGGTAGAGCGTAGAATACGGCTTTTCACTGTGCGAAGCATCCCTATGGAGCGACCACGAATCGCGTGACCCCGCGTTCCCCTCCAACGCCAAGCACGACCGCTGAATACACACCGGAAGGCCATCCGCTTACATCGACCCCGAGCTTATGCAAGCCTGCGCTGTAGCCGGTCAAGGCCTGATCAAGCATCAACTTGCCATCGGCGTCGAAGACTTGCAAGGACCGTGCTCCGGCAGCGGTGAACAGCAAGGTCGCATCGTTACCGACCGGGTTCGGGAAGATCTCCATTCCAATGCTTTGGTATTGCTGATCCACAATGCCGACCGTGCTTCCGTCCAAGAAAACGAAGTTCGCGCTTGAGCCCGCCGAAGTGCCATTGAAGGTGGCCGATTCATTGGAGCTCTTCGCTACGTAGTAACCCACACCCGGCTTGTAGAAATAGCTCACTTCCGCCTCGTACTCATACAAGTTCCCGTTGCCGGACTCCGAATAGAGCTCCGTGGCATCGATGCGCAACACGTTGGTCACCGTACCCCAAGGAAGTATCAATGATCCGAAGCCGGTCGCGGTGAACACACCACTTCCGCTCTGCGCATAGGTGACGCCGCCGTATGTATAGGAACCGGCGTAGGTGTCGGTCCAAGCATCGCCCAGTTCACACGGGAACTGGAGGTACTTGTTCGGATCGGTGTAGGTGCTGACGAACGGGAAGCTACCGTTGTAAGTGCCTACGATGTACAGACCATCTTCGGCAATATCGATGAACGTCTCTACCTGACCAATGCTCGTGGCTACATCCGCGGTCGGAAAAAAGGTTCCTGCGAATGCCGACTCCGCTTCAATGAATCCGACCTGGTCCGATCCGGAAACCGCGGCATTGGAGGCATTCCAGATCTGGTCCGGCCCCATACCAGGGAGATCGATGGACCCGGCCACGATCAATGTGTATTCCGTGTCCGCAACCGGTGCGCAGGAAGCATCAACGATGGGTTGAGCCTCCAGTTGGAGCGTTACGGCGAAAAGTGCGCTACATGCAAGCAGGTTCCGGATCATCGGGAAGGGTTCAGGCAGGGAAGTTAACGCGGACGCCGTTGAATTATCGTACGCCTTGATCCACAACGTCCGGCTTCCTCCATTTAACGGTCGCTCACTTTCCGAGGCAGTAGACCGTTGACCCACTAGCTGCCCTGCCGCCGCTTGTATTCCGCATTCAGTATGTCGTGCTTTTCCCAAAAGGCGGGCGCCACGCGTCCGTTCAAATGTTCCACGAGCACATCCAAGTGCGTGTGCCAACCACCGGAAACGCTGAGCAGGTCATTGGGGTTGGGCAAGCGATGGTGCGTGAGCACGAGCAGCACCTCGTCGCCCTTCACGGAAAGTTCGAAGACCACTTCGGACAAGGCATCCTCCCGTGCACCCCACGAAAAGCCCAGCACGTAGGGTGGTTCGCAGCGTGTGATCTTCGCGGCCATCCGGTGACCTTTCGCATACTTCTCCGGTGTTTCGCTGGGCGCTGCATCCAAGGTGCTGTGCAACCAGAACAAATTGACATCGCCACCGACGTGCAGGTCCATGTCGCCGCTGGCGAGCCATTTGGCGCGCTTGTCCGATTCCGTGAGGTAGGCCCATACGCGTTCGATGGGCCCGGGCAGGAGGCGCTCGAACCGGATGGTATTGGGCGCAGAGACGATCCCGTAGTTATCCATTTGTGTTGGTGTTGATGAGTTACTTGTTCGCCGCGTCCTCTTCGCGCAGCAGTTGTTCCAAGGTGTCCAATCGAGATGCCCAGAAGTTGCGGGTCTCCTCGATCCATTTCGCCGCCGCATCCAAGGGCTCGGAGCGATAGCTGATGAAGTGATCACGACCCACCTTGCGACGCTTCACGAGTTTTGCGCGCTCCAGTACGAGGATGTGTTTGGAGATCGCATTCAACGACATGCTGAACGGACGCGCCACTTCGGTCACACGCGCTTCGCCGGAAGAAAGGCGTCGCAGGATCGCGCGACGTGTTGGATCCGCGAGTGCCGTTAGCGTGTGATCAAGTGTTCTTGGAGTGGACATGACCGATGGTATCCATGTGTGTGCGTGCGGTGGTGTCCGGTAGGCCAACACCTTCTGTGATCAACTTGTGCAGGCTCGTACCGATGAAGTAGTCCCAGCCTTTCTCGCATTGATCGTAACACTCCACGTTCGGCGTGAGCCCGATGTGCGTGAAGGCGAGTTCCGTTCTCTCGTTGGTTGAATCGATGGCGAACACCAGCTCCGTTCCTTTCCACTCTTCCGTGTCCTTCAGCCATGGCAAATGGCTTTCGGTCACACGCCAAACGATCCGCTTACCGGGGTCGGCTGCGGTGATGCATTGCTTCGTAAGATGCACATCGCCGAATTGCACCGTGAACTCATCCCCCATGGCTTTCGTATCACCATCGGTGTGTATGGTCCACCAATCCCTGACTCGAGTAATTGCTTCATAGACCTGCTCCGGCGCGTTCTGCACCGTGAAGCGCTTTTGGTAGTTCGTGGTGTCCATGGGGGCAAATATATTCAACCGTTTGGTTGAACGTTAACCGCCGTTACTTTGTGGGATGGAACTCCTGCCCATAACGGAGATCGGACCTCCCGATCGGAGCCCATCCTCGAAGGACCCGACGATCATGTCCTTGGTGGATGCCAACCAGGCCTTCTATCGTGTGATCGGCTTCAACCCACCATGGATCGCCTATCTCGCTGTTGAAGAAGGAGCGGTCGTTGGAACCTGCGCCTTTAAAGGAGCTCCGAAAGAAGGCGTGGTGGAGATCGCCTATGCGACCTTGACGAAATTCGAAGGCCTCGGTGTCGCTACGCGGATGGCGCAGGAACTGATCCGCGCAGCCCGTTCAATGGACCCTGCCATTCGGATCACTGCACAGACACTACCAGCCCGCAATGCCTCAACGCGTGTATTGACCAAATGCGGCTTTGAACAGGTGCGTGATGTCTTGGACGATGAGGTCGGTACGATCTGGGAATGGGAGCTTCCGTCCTGATCAATACCCACCACCCCCACCCTGCCCCCGTTCGATCGGGTGCCACGTGGTCTTCACTTCTTGCGTATCGAGGATCATGTATGGCGATTGCCCTTCCTCCTTCATCCAATCGCTCACCTTCGGATAGGCCACACGTTTAAGGTTGCAGGTCGCTTCTTGCTCTAGCATGGTGCGCTCCTCCTGCGTGGCATCGGCCACGGCAATGGCGTTGATGTCCATGTGCGCCACCAAGGGTTTCAACAGTTCTCTTCGAAGCCCAGTTAGCAGGTTCACCACGCCGCCGGGCAGATCGCTCGTGGCCAACACTTCGGCAAAGGTGACGGCCGGCAAGGGTTTGTTCTCGCTGGCAACCACCACACAGCTATTGCCTCCGGCGATCACCGGAGCGATCATGCTCACCAGGCCCAGGAGACCTGTGGTATCGGGCGCCATCACACCCACTACGCCCGTGGGTTCCTGTACACTGAAATTGAAGTGCGAGCTGTTCGTGGGGTTCACACTGCTGAACACCGCCTGGTACTTGTCACACCAGCCGGCGTAGTACAACCAGCGATCGATCGCGGTCGCCACCTCGGCCTCGGCTTGCTTCTGCGTAGCACCGTGCAGCATCAGCTCATGAACGAACTGTGCGCTGCGTCCCTCCAACATCTCGCCGATGCGGTAGAGGATCTGCCCGCGGTTGAAGGCACTTCGGTTGGCCCAATCACCAACAGCCTTCCGGGCCGCTACGACCGCGTTACGCACATCCTTGCGGCTGCTGCGGCAGATGTTCGCGAGCGCATTGCCATCATGGCCTTTCGGCTGGTAGTAACGCCCGCTTTCGGTGCGCGGGAACTTGCCGCCGATGAAGATCTTGTAGGTCTTCATCACAGGGATGCGTTCTGCCCTTTTCACGGCGCCGTTGGTGCTTTGTCCGTTCAGATCGGCGCTCACCGATTTGGGTTTGGTGCTGGTCTTGCTCATGGGCCACAGTGGCTTTTCACGTTCAAAGGTAACCCCCGCTTTTCATGAGGGAAGCACATCTCACTGAGCGCACTTCACTGGGATCTTCTCCGTGGTCGGGCCCTTGACCAACATATGCGCAACCTTTTTACGCACCACATCCATGGTCACTTCATCTTGTTGAACATGTACCGCGCGATCTTCCAGCCGCCGTCGGTGCGCTGCAGCACGAACAGTTCGCGGTTCTCCTCCGGTACGGTTTCGCCCGTGGCATGAATTAGCGTGCTGCCTTTGGAGGTGGTACGAGCAAAGGCATGGTCGCCGTCCACTTCGATCTCGTCGATGAAGAACTCGATGTTCAACTTGATCATGGAGAACACACCAGCGTAAGCGCCTTTCACCTGTTCAGTGCCTACCGCGCTGGGGAAGCCGGTGGGCATGAAGACCCCATCGGTCGTGTAGAGCGGGATCACTTGGTCAACGCTGGAAGCGTTGAGCGCATCGCGGTACTGGAACAACAGTTCCGTGATCGCGGTCTGGTCATTGGTCGTGTTCATGGTTTCGGGGGCTTTGTTGTTGGAGGCGGCTTCCGGTTGCGGTGCCTGACAGTTGGAAAGCAAGGCGACCGATAGACAGACAAGGATGGTGTGCTTCATCATGTTCAATGGTTGTAACACAAAGGTGACCCGTCCGGGCCTCCCCGGCCCATGGCGCCGATCAAGAAATGACCTTGATCCAGATCAAGGGTTCAGCTGCGCTTGGCTGTTCTCGCCCGCAACCGGCTCAGGAACTCGGGCGTAACGCCCAGGTAGGAGGCGATGTGCACGTTGGGCACGCGCTTCGCCAGCTCGGGATGCCGCTCCACGAAATGTGCGTAGCGCTGTTCGGCGCTCGACGCGTTGCGCCGGAGCATGCGTTGCTGCAGTTCCACGAACTGGTCTCGATGATCGCCCGGAAATTGCGGTCGAACTGGTGCTCGGTGTGGAAACCGCAGCAGATCGAGCGTGCTCGATGCACCCCGCCGTGCTCGGCTCCAAGGCTTCGATGAAGAGACTGCTCGGCTTCTCCGCATGGAAGCTCCCGATGTCCACGATGTCGTTCTCCTGCGCGAACTGCAGGTTGTGCTCCACGCCCTTCCGCATCGATGCCATTGCAGCGCACCAAGCAGCCTCACGACATACGCGTGCGACCGACGAAGCCTCGCCTTCCTGCAAGAGGAAGCCGCGCTTCTTCGGGCGGCGCACCCGCTCCGCTCCTTCAACGCGTTCCGCTCGGCCTCGTCAAAGCCCGGTGGCAGTCGAAGTGTGCGCAAGCTCAATGTGGATCGGTCATGCTTACCGGATCTTCTCCATCTTTCCTGCCTTGGCCAATTCGTCCACAAGCATCGATGGCGGATCATTTTGCATGAGCAGGTCTTCGATATCCTCCACGCGGTAGCCGCAGATCAGAGCCGGTGATGGGCCCATTCCGAGTTTCATCTTCTGTGCCTTGGCGAAGAAGGTCTCGAAGTCGATCTTCGGTGTCGAGCACCTTCTGAAGGCCTTTCTCCGTGTAGCCTATGAGCCAATGGATGACCGTGTGCAACTCTTCCTTCGTGCAGCCCTTCTTCTCCACCTTGTTGACGTAGTGCGGGTACACACGCTGGCGAGCCATACGGTTGTTGAACGCGTTCGTTGATCCCACTCCTGGTTTCGCTTCTCCTCAATTGCATTGTGAAGGCGACCCCATCGGCTGGAGTTACGGCTGGAGTGGATCGTAGATGATGATGAGTGTCTTTCATGACACAGTACACGATGACGTATGAGGAGCGCTGGGTTGATCTTCTTGGAACGGCCCCACGCCATTTCGGAAAACCGGTCGGACGCTGACTCCAGCGTCCGTACTCCTGCACCTCATCATGGAATTCTTCACCCAGTCCGTCGTTGGTCTGCTGCAGAGGTAGGCGTCGATCTGAATTCTTTGCTTGCAAGGTCGGACCTCCAGCGGTAGCTCATCCTTCTTCGCCTTTACCATCTCTGCCCTCCACGTGGCTCGCTTGCCCTCACCACGCTTGTACGCCGCTTCAGCTCCTTAACAATGTTGAGTGCTCGTCGGTGAGGCCGTCCCTCATCGCTTCTCCGAGCCCGAACAAGTCAGCCACTTTCTGCAATGAGCCTTCATCGGTCGTGCGCAGCAGGCGCTCGATCGGTTGGAGGCCACGAGGACTCGGTGGACGTAAGGTCGGGTCACGAGTACTACAGAGAAGTTAGGACATGGACTGTTGGCTGCCTGCATGTCGCCTGCGTAATCGGTAGAACCCAGCCCGCTCACCCGGCACGAACTCCTGCACCAATGCCAGAGCTTCTTCAAGTCGATCCCGGCCAGCAACGGCTCGCCTGCGCCGAGCGCGTAGGCCTTTAGCAGGTTCAAGTTCATCGATCGACTTCAACTTGCAGATACTGGCGCACCGTTGAAGCGCCGCCGCCCCACGCATCCAGTACCGGCCGCTGCGCGCACCGTTCCAGCGCACTTCGATCACTTCGGTAACGAAATGAAAGGTGGTGCCGCCCTCCATCACCAGCGGGCGCGGATGGTGTGTGAGCACGAACACCGGCATAATTTTTCCCGGGTCCGGGGCCCCACCAGCCTTTCCAATCTTCATTCAGCCAGGGACCGCGCACTGGCCCGAACATGTTCGCCGATGATCCAGCGCCGATGCCTTCATCCGCTTGGGTGGCCATGTATTTGTCCGTGCCGAGCGCTCCCTCTCGCCTGTAGTCCCGAGCGCTGGAAGTAGCGCCGTTGATACATCCACACGCCCCAGGGCCTCGGCACCGACGCCCATCGGGGCCTCTGGCGATTGATCAGGACAGCACCGAAGCCGTCGAGGAGAGGGAGTAGCCTGGCGATGAGGCGGGGCATGGTGGGTCGTTGTTCGTCAAGTTGGGCTCCAGCGGCTAATCACACCGACCATTATTGACACCGTGAACTAGTATTGAGACGACCACACCCAGAGTCTGTACCAGCTATATTAACGTCATCGTCAAGAACATCAGACGTCATGCTCCCAGGCCTTCTGACCATCGGCACCACCCTGCGGCTTGAGTTCTTCTTCACCTTGATTGGTCATCCCCTATTACCAGCCAGGAGGATGGTGCCGGCTATGCGGCATTCGGCATGCCCTTCCATACTATCAATTCGGTGGGGCCTCATCGCTCGGAAGTACGCATTCATGCCTCACGTCTATCTCTTTAACATCTCGCCTCATGTATTGCCATCGCCTTCCCAACGATCGTTGGATCGTCAAACGGCTGTCCACAAGAGTATTCGCTCGATGGCAGTTCGTTGCTGGTGTTGTCGGTTTCATACTGCTCACTGCCAGTCTCCTTACTTGCTTTCCGTTTCCATTGGGATAATGAACCCAACAATCTCGATCGGTGATGACTGGGAACCTTACGCGGATTTCCGTCCGGTGGGATTCAGCTTGAACGATGGACACTGAATGCACGCCATCTCCCTCGTGGTTTCCGGATGGCTGGAAGCATGAATAGCGGCGCGGAAGCGAGTAGCTGTGGACGATGAGGCGGGAACACATGGTGGTGTCGTTCGTCAAAGTTGGGGCTAACTTTGATCTTCAAAGTATCCATGTGAAGACTCATCGACCTCCACACTGAGATCGTTCAATTGTTGCAGAAAGAACGGAACGAGAGCGTCCTCGCTACCATCGCTCATTGCTGAAGCGCGATGAGAAGGAGGATTTCGACATTACCGACGATGAGCTTGCGGGTTGGAGGAGATCGATCGCAGACGCAAAGCAGGGTTGGACACCTGGCAAGCTTGGACGAGGCCATGCGCATGATCCGCGAAGGTCGGCGGGCATGAACTACAGAGTTGATGATCCGCCTGGCCGCACAGGCCGAGAGCGGCCGCGATGCGACTGGTACAGAGAAGCGCGCAACAAGGGCTTGGGAACTCATTTCGGATGCCGGAAGAATGCCTGAGGAGCATTCAACGTAACCCGAAAAGGACTGAATCGAAAGGAAATTCAGGCATGACTTGGTGGCGCGTTTCCCGTACCGCGTAGTCTTCACGGTGGATGGCGATGCCGTGTTCGTGTACCGTTAACCACACCGGCCGAAGACCCAGCAAACGCTTCGGGCCCTAGCATCGCTTGGCCATTATGGCGACCGCGTGGGTAAACGCGGGCGAGATGAAGCCGTGGACGATGAAGGCGGGGCATGGGGGTTTGCTTGTACTAGGCTAGGTACTCTCTTCGACATCCTTCAAGACCCACAGGCTTGATAAGGAGAGTCCGCTTGGACAAACCTGCATGTTCCTCGGCATCGAACCGATGCATTACACCCTGTGCGGTGGTTTGAAAAAGCAGCAGTTGATCTGCTCGTTAAGTAGTACCCCAGAACTGTGTAGCCATCTGTACCTGCACAGGCACCTTACAGTCTCTCGACCTTCAGCAATCAAGCCTTTGAAGTAAGCAACCGTTGTAAGTAATGACGCCCATCGGCGTTTCAGGCCGAAATGGGAAATCTCATCTTCTTTGCGTTGGTCCAATACCTAAGTTTTGTCAGCAACGCCATGAGCTCGGAACCATTGTGCGGCGTCTCGCTGCCTGGCAAGTTCAAACACGCATGGCAGCCACAGGTCTCGGCGCTTGCCTTGTACACTGCGATAAACCTCGGCCATCCTAGGTACATCCACTTCGAAAGTCCACTCTAAAGGTCACGCGTGTTTCCATGTAGCCATATCAACGTGTTGCTCGACAGTAGCCGTAGCCTGAGAACGAGATAGTCGAAACCGTGGACGATGAGGCAGGGCATGGTGGGATAGTGTGGATCGAAGTTGGGCGCTTTCGTTCAGTCGCGCCATGTCCGGCTGGGCTGCGCTGCTAGAGGATAAACAGACAGAAGTTCTTCGTTCCCTGGTTTACCTCAACGCCAATTGTGGCACCCGAGAGTGTCCACCATCGTCATTCAGTTCCCTCGCAACTGTTGCACATCTTGCCTCATTGAATCTTCCGAGACTTTCATCATCTACGCCGAACAGGTCCAAGAGTTGTTGAATCGCAACACGGTACTCGAGAACATGTCGAACTGGGACAAGTTGTCTTGACGTCGCTCTAGGGTAAGAATGACCTATCACCTTCACTGAGTCGCTCGCAGGGTGTTGAAATGGTTTAGGTAACGTTCATTCACCTTATAGTCGACGTATGTCAAACATGGAAACATCACACTTGGCGACGTCGTGAGAAACGAGTGCCTTAGCCCATGACCTAGCGCCTTGAAGTGCAACGCCACTTGTTCAGGTGATCTGATCGAGATAGCGCATCCGTTGTAGAAACTGTTCCAAGTTCATCGTCTCCGTCGCTATCTCGCGCATTCCAAACACGATGTTCGCTTTGACGATGAACCCAACATCATTAGAAACGACGTAGTCACGCAATGCCCACCGAAGAAGGCATGTCAGCATCTCGTTCTGGGTGTTCGGGAAGCGCCTTCTTGTTGGGTTCGGTCCCGTGAAGTTCAGCATCAAGAAAGTCATTGGTGAGATAGTCATGAATCGAGGGGTCTTGTTCTTGTTGGCGTTCTCTACGCGCTTGGTTGACCATCTCCATCAGCGACCACTCCTTACCAGTTTGATCAACCATCTTGATATCCTTAGGGCCGATAGCGAAGTCAAACCATAGCGGCCTCTCTCATAGCTCCACGCACTCCCTTATACACTGATTTGTCCTCGTACAACGCATTAAGGAAGCGACCGAACAGTTCGATCCATTCGCCTGGTGAGTAGTCGTCCTTGGGGTGAGGAATAAGTTTCAGCCGTCTTCCCGACTTGCCTCATCCATTGCGGCAATGTTGGACGCGAGTTCAGCGGCCAGCGAATCGCGAACAACTGCTGCACCAGAGAGGATAACGGGCCTGTCAACTCATCTAGCGTACTGAGCACGTCAGCAACACCACCATTGAAGAATCTTTCGATCGAACGCTTCAGTAGGTGAGAATCGCAGTATATCGGCTTTGCCCTCCTTCGCCATCATGACCAAATAGTTCTGGACCACCAACCGCTCCACTGAACTCAAGGTCCTCTCGTTTTCTGTCCGTCCTGTCCTGATTCAAGTCATCGAGATGCTTCTGAAAGCAAAGACGTGCCTTTTCTTCAGTTGCAGAAGGAAATCCAAATCGACTTGGCGCTCTGGCTTCCGCAACTCTGAGAAAAGATGTTCGTATCTAGGTAGATGCATGATTCAATCTTCACGACGAGACAAAAGTTGAGGCACCAACGCGTGAGGGATAGGAGCAAGTAGCCCGCAGCGAAGCGAGGACTACTGCGGATAGCCCGACCCCGCCTGCATTTGAGGCGGGGGCACGCCCCAATTCAAATTCAAGTACGCCCCCAACCCATGCACCCCGCCTTCCCGCCCATACCCGCTTTCCTTGTAGCCGCCGAAGGGTGAGGTGGGATCGAACTTGTTGTAGGTGTTGGCCCAGATGACGCCCGCGCGCAATTTGCTGGTGAGGTTGAAGATCTTGCTGCCCTTGTCCGTCCACACGCCGGCGCTGAGGCCGTAGGGCGTGTTGTTGGCCTTCTGGATCACCTCGTCCACGGTGCGGAAGGTCTGCACGGCGAGCACGGGGCCGAAGATCTCCTCCTGCGCGATGCGCGCGCTCTGCGCCACGTTGAGGAAGAGCGTGGGGCGGCACCAGAAGCCTTTGCTGGGCAGGTCGCAGGGGGTTTGGTACATCTCGGCACCTTCCTGTTGGCCCAGCTTGAGGTACTTGTTGATGGTGCCGAGCTGCTCCCTGCTGTTGATGGCGCCGATGTCGGTGTTCTTGTCCAGCGGATCGCCCACGACGAGCGAGCGCATGCGGTGCTTGAGTTTGCGGATGACCTCGTCACGCTCTCCTCCACGAAGGGGCGGCTACCGGCGCAGGCACGTGGCCCTGGTTGAAGTAGATGCCGTTGATGATGCCTTCGACGGCCTGGTCGATGGTGGCGTCGGCGAAGATGATGTTGGCCCGCGCCGAGTTCGAGCGTGGCCTTTTGCCGGTGCCGGCGATGCTTTTCTGGATGAGCTTGCCCACACCGGTGCTGCCGGTGAAGGCGATGCTGTTGATGTCCGGATGGTTGACGAGCGCCGCGCCCGTGGCACCCGCACCAGTGAGTGATGATGTTGACGACGCCATCGGGAGTTCGGCTTCCTGAATGAGCTCGGCGAGCAGCAACGAGGTGAGCGGTGTGGTCTCCGCGGGTTTCAGCACCACGGTGTTGCCGCAGGCGGGCGCGATGCTCCACGCGGCCATGAGCAGCGGGAAGTTCCACGGGATGATCTGCCCGGCGACGCCCAATGCGCTGGGTGTTTTACCGGGGAAGGCGTAGCCGAGCTTGTCGGCCCAACCGGCGTAATAGAAGAAGTGCGCGGCGGCGAGCGGGATGTCCACGTCGCGACTTTCGCGGATGGCCTTGCCGCCGTCCATGCTTTCGACCACGGCGAATTGGCGGGCTTTCTCCTGGAGCAAGCGCGCGATGCAGTAGATGTACTTGGCGCGTTCGGCGGCGGGCATCTTGCTCCACACGTTGTCGTAGGCCTTGCGCGCGGCTTTCACGGCAGCGTCCACATCGGCGGCGTTGGCCTCGGCGATGCGTGCGATCTTCTGCTCGTTGGCCGGATTGATAGTTGTCGAAGTACTTGCCGCTCTTGGAAGCTACCCACTTGCCGCCGATGAAGAGGTCGTACTCGGACCTGAGGGTGAAGTGGTCCTTGCTTTCGGGGGCGGGGGCGAGGAGCCAGGAGATGCGTCTTCTTTGCCATGCAGCACCCGAAGATAGTCGGAGCTACAACTGCGTTCCTACGCTCCACCAGTTACCAGCGTAGTCCTTGAAGGAGGCGCGCCGGTCAGGATGCAGCCCCTCTCGCTGCTTTGGTGCTTCCTCCGCTTCGCAACCCAGCGCAATGGCCTTGGCGTACGCGGCATCCACATCAGCCACGTACACGTGCATCACGATCGGTACCGCAGGGAACTTCTCCGAAGCTTCGCCCAGCATGATCACCGAATCATCCAGCATCAGTTCGGCGTGCATCACCGTGCCATCGGGCATGGCGAAGCGGCGCAGCTCCTTGGCACCGAAGAGCGCCGCCATCAGGTCGATGAAACGCTGCGCCTGGGGAACGATGAAGTACGGTGAGGCTGAATTGTAACCGGCAGGTTTGAAGGGGGTGCTCATGTGCACGATGGTTGTTGCGTTCTGGCCCAGGCCACGGGACGGGAGAAGCGACCGGAGGTCATTTTCATGTTACTGGACCAAGATAACGCGGGCATGCGGTCGTGTTGATCACATCCTTGTAGCGATCTTCCCCTCCGCAAGCCATGATCCCCGCCCTCTCGCCGCAGGCCTATGTCTACCTCCGCTACCCGATGCTATCCTCGGGTGAGACAATGCTGTACCGGACCTAGCAACACCTGTGTTTCACCGGTGCGCTGAAGGTGCGCTACGATGATGTACGGATCGGGATCGACCGCGACCGCACGGTTCGGCGACTGTACATGCAACGTGACCCCGCCGTTAGCGCCGCTTGCCCGAGCGAGGAATTCGCCCTTGGTTTCTTCCCGAAAGGCAAGAACCTGACACTGGGCGATGTCCGCCGTCGTTTCGAACGCGATATCTCCGACCATGAACGTTTCAAGTACGACCTGCTCGCGCCGGAACTCCGCGCGGCGGGACTGCTTCATGCGAAACACTGGCGGACCGCGGAAGGGCGCGCGGCATTGCAACGCACACGCGACCTCCTGTTCACCGTGGAGCAGGACATCGGCCGGCGGTTGGCAGGTGGCTGGGGGCGCTCGCTGCGCCACGTGCAAGCGCTGGGTAGCAGCATCGTTCTGCTGAACGAGGATACGCGGGAGGAGTTGAAGCTCGGGTCGCCACGCAAGAAGGATCTGGTCGCGGTGTTCTCCATCCTCACTTATTTGGAAACTGCAAGTGCGGCCTCGGGACCGGACGGCTTTGTACGCGGCATGGGCGGCTTCGGCGGTGGGATGGTCGGTGGCGGTGGTGGTGGCGGTTTCGGCGGATTCGGCGGTGGCAGCTTCGGTGGTGGCGGGGCCGGCGGAAGCTGGTGAACTGCCCGCGCAGGCCGCCCCACAGGCCAACGACCCAACTAACTTGCTCCCGATGGACCTGAAGCCACCGATCGCGAGCCGCACGACGGTCGAGCTATTGCGCATGGCTTCGGATGCGAGCACCTGGACGCCGGAAGCCAGGGCCTTGGCACGGAACGAACTTGTGGCGAGGGGCGTTCCGACATCCACGATCACTGCTCGCGAGGAGGCGTTCGCCGAAGCGGAATGTGCCGATGTTGCCCTGCGTGAACGCAACGCGAAGGAGCGCTACACGGCGTGGCAGCTGCTCGGCCTGTTCCTCTTTGCGCCATTGCTGGTCCTTGGAAAACTTCTGGGCGCACACCTGTTCTTGGACATCAAGTTGGGGCTCTCGGAACTCGACCGACACAACTTCAAGCGCAAGTACCGCCAACGCATGGGCGCGCTCGTAGCAGGTACGTTGTTCTGGATCGCCCTACTGAAGTCGCTCGGCTGATCGGCGTTCGCGCCTTCACGGGCATATTCTCCTCCTCATCCAGGAAGGCGCGATACAAATTCGGCCGGACTTCCACAAGGTGAAAAATACGTAGTCGCGCATGTGCTTCTTCACCTGAAGAATGGGCATGCAGCGTCCGATCTTGCACCCGCCATGGAGCCCGCATTCCAAACCCCTGCCAACAATAAACGCAAGTGGTCGTTCCGAAGTCTCGTGACCAACCCTGCGCTGTGGTGGTGGTTCGCCTTGCTGGTATCCCTGATGGCCCTGATGGGCATGCACACCTTGATGAACTCCGCCAATTGAAGGGGTAGCAGGACGTCCTGGAGCAACGCCGTCCTCCCCCGGATCCGGACCCGGTCGCCAGCAATGGCGGGCCGGGTCCGCTAGTTGTGGCCCTCAGTCCACGCTGAAGTAGTCCGCGCTCTGGTAGCGGCCGCTTTCCTCCTTCTGCAACTGCATCAGGATATCGTTGGCCAAGCTGCTGGCGCCGAAGCGGAACCAGTGGTTGCTGAGCCACTCCTCGCCGAGCTCCTCTTTCACCATCATCAGGTAGTGCAGCGCCTGTTTGCTGGTACGGATGCCACCGGCGGGTTTCATGGCGATCATTTCGCCGGTCTTCAAGTAATGGTCGCGGATCGCGTGCAGCATCACCAAGGTCACTTCCATGGTGGCCGCCGGACTGATCTTGCCGGTGCTGGTCTTGATGAAATCGGCACCCGCCGCAATGGCGATATCGCTGGCGAGGCGCACCTTATCGTAGGTGCCCAGTTCGCCGGTCTCGAGGATCACTTTCAGGCGTGCATCACCGCAGGCCTCCTTGATCGCGGCGATCTCGTCGAACACGAAGTTGTATTCGCCGCTGTGGAAGTGCCCGCGACTGATGACCATGTCGATCTCGTCGGCACCCTCGTTCACCGCGAACTTGGTATCGGCGATCTTCACGCTCTTGGGTGCTTGTCCGCTGGGAAAGGCGGTGGATACGGATGCGACCTTCACACCGCTATCGCCCAAGGCCTTCTTGGCCACTTTCACCATGGTGGGGTACACGCAGATGGCCGCCACCGTTGGCAGACCGGGAAGCGAATCGTGCAGGTGCATGCCTTTGTAGCACAGCTGCTTCACCTTGCTGGGCGTGTCGGCGCCCTCCAAGGTGGTAAGGTCGATCATGTTCAAGGCAAGCTTCATGCCCTGCACCTTCGTCTCCTTCTTGATGCTGCGCGTTTGGATGCGCGCCACGCGCTCCTCGATCCCCACTTGGTCCACGGTGGGTGTGGTGCGCAGGTCGGGCATGCGTGCGGGGGCTGAACTGGTCTTGGTGGCCATGTTCCAAAGGTATTTATTGCAGTGGTTGTCGGCGGAGCTCCTTCGCACTGTTCTCGCGGACGGGAGGCAGGTCGACCGATACGTCCACTCATGAATGGACGAGATCATTTGGGCCGGCAGCGAACAACTGCGGACCAAACCCCAATGAGGTTGACCAGCTTGGTACGGTACAGAAAAAGCCCTCGTCGTTCCGACAAGGGGCTTTTTGATAGCTTGGATGGACCTAGCGCAGGGTGAAGTGGATCGGCAGGTTGTACTGCACGGTGACCGGCTTGCCGCGCTGCTTGCCAGGCTTCCAGGCCGGCATGGAACGCACCACGCGAAGGGCCTCTTCATCGCAACCACCTCCGATGCCGCGCAGCACCTTGGCGTCGCCGATCTTGCCATCCTTGCCAACCACGAAGGTGACGTAGACCACGCCGGAGATGCTGGCATCCTGTGCCATCTGCGGGTACTCGATCGACTTGCCGAGGTACTTGAACAGCTCCGCTTCCCACCGGGGAACGAAGGCATGTCCTCCACGATGGTGAAGATCTGCTCCTCTTCCACCACTTCCTCACGCTTTACGATCTCGACCTTGGTGTCCTCCTTGATCTCCATGTCCACCTGCTCCACTTCCTCTACTTCCTCCTCGTCATCGACGATCTCCAACACGGTGGTCGGTGCAGGGGGCGGCGGAGGTGGCGGGGGCGGTGTTACGCTGGCAGGGATCACTTCCTCTTCCAGGAAGTCCATCTGCAGTTGGCCCATTTCGGTGTTCCGCTCGTCGAACGTGGTCCACTCGAAAGCGACCAAGGTTACGGCCAGTGCGGTAAGCAGACCGATGAGCATGAAGCTTCCCTTGCGTTTCTCGAGGTCGGCTTCCGGTGATTTCTTGGCTTCCATGTTCCTTCTGTTTTCCTGCTGTACCCCTCAACGGGGCAGAGGTTCAAAATTAAGCATCCTTTGTTTCCGTGGACATACGTTCCTCGGTCCGTCGCCACCGTAGCCAGATCAGCGCGACAAGGCAGCCGATCGTGTTCGCGATCAGGTCCAAGAGGTCACCGTGGCGACCAAGGCCAGGGATCTGCTGCATACCCTCCATGGAAGCCCCATACAGCACACCGATCACGGCCGCGATGGGAGCGGCGCGAACGGCCCAGGTGGAACCCGCCGCTTGGCCCTTGAAACCGCGCACCAGCAGCAGCACGAGAATGCCGAAGATGGCGGCGTGTATGAATTTGTCCACGCTCAGCAGGTCCGCCCATTGCCATTCGGGCAGGGCCGATCCGGGGGTCAAGCACAGCACGAGAATGATGGCCGCCCAGCCCAAGGCCGGACGCATCGGTCGCCAAACCATCGGTCGGCGCTCAGAGAAGCGCTTGGTACTGCTCTGCGGTGAGCAGGCCTTCCACCGCGCTGGGGTCGCTCATCTGCACCTTTACCATCCAACCCTTGCCGTACGGGTCGTTGTTGACCGCCGCGGGATCATCGGCCAGATCGGGGTTCACGGTGGTGATCTTGCCGGCGATGGGCATGAAAAGATCGCTCACGGTCTTCACCGCTTCCACGGTGCCGAACACCGCCTCGCTCGCCAGGTCCTGCCCTTCGGTCCCGATGTCCACGAACACGATATCGCCCAACTCGCTCTGGGCGAAATCGGTGATGCCGATGGTGGCTTCAGTTCCTTCCACGCGGATCCATTCGTGGTCCTTCGTATAGCGCAGGTCTGCTGGGATGTTCATGCTCTCTGTAATGGTGATCGTTGCCGCGTTGCATTACGCGTGTCGGCCAAAAGTAGGACAGGCGGCGCGAAGGTGCCTGATGCTCGTCACAGGGCGTATAGGACAGGGACACCATCGCCCCATTACTGCGCCAAGGTGAAGCGCAGGCTGATACCTGCATTCGTATTGGCCGAGGGGAAGGAGGTGGAAATGACCGGATTGTTGATGACCCGCTCGTAGAAGGCGCGCACGTTCAAGCGCTGGTTCACCACGTAATCCGCAGAGGTCTTGATCGATATGATGTTCTGTCCGGCGGTCACCTGGTTCTGGCGCTCGACGGTCTTTCGGATCACGGTGGCATTCTCGCGCAAGCTCAGGTCCACACGCAGGTTCAGGTCGCTCTTCGGCGTGGTACCACCTACTGCGAACGGGAACTTCACGTTCTTCAGGCGATATCCCGTTCCGATCACGAATTCCTTGCCCCGTATCTCGGTGACCTGGTTGTTGGTCAGGCTCATGCTCAGGTTGCGGTCCCGGTTGTACTCGAACTTGGCCAAGAGACTGTTCTTCAACGTGGCATCGAAACCGAACAGGGGGCGCATACTTTCCTGGATGGTGACCACGGCGATCTGCTTTTCCGGCAGGAAGTTGCCCGCGTTGTCAAGTGTGTTGGCACCCGGCACGTACAACAGGTTGGTCTGGTAGTTCGAAATATTGAAGGTGGACCGGTAGCTGTTCTTCACCGTGAAAGTGCGGAAGAATTTGTTGAACATCTGGATCTTCGTGAGCCCGTCATACGTGATGTCCCAATTCGGTGCGGGAACCAACTTGAAGGGGTCCAACTTCACGTTGTCGGCGTTCTTGCCTGTATACGCAGCCAAGAAGGAAGGTATCAGCACGTCCTGGTTCGTGGGCCCGTAACCGGTGAAGTAACCCGACTCCGGGTCGAGCACCGATTCGGGGTTGGTGGCCCCGATCCTGGCGCTGACCAGGCTGCGGTTATCCAGGAGCTGTTGGAAGATGGCGTTCACGTAGTTGTCATCATCCTTGGAGAAGGCGGTGGCCCAATTCAACATGCTCACGCTGAAACTACCGGTCTCCCGTGGACTGTCATTCACATAGTCCTGGGTCTCGTTATCGAAACGGAAATAGGAGCTGTGGCTCTCCGCTTTCGTACGGTTGGCCATCAATTCGACCCGTAGGCCTCGTACGGGCTCCAAGCTCAACCGTGCGTTGATCGTTTCGTTCCGTGTGGTCGTGTACGGATTGAAGATCGATGGGGTGGTCACCAACCAGTCGTTCCGCGCAGCGGTGCTGGCGAAGTCCCTGACGATATCCCCACTGAAATTATGGTTCTGTTGTCCGGTGATGAAGCCCCAACCCGGCGCGCCGAAGTCGTCCATACCGATGATGTTCGTACTGCGCGAATAGCCCGGCAGGAGCATCCCGGAGGTCTGGCTGTAGGTCATCGTACCGGTACGGATCGTCATCAGGACACGCGCCAGCCCTTCGAGCACGCCGGAGGATCCCTCCTTGGGTGGTTTCGCAGTGGAATCGGCCTTCGCTGTCGTGGTTCGTGTCGGTGGTCGTTTTGCCGCGCCTCCCCTGCTCTTGTCGTTGATCTTCTTCAGGTATTTCGACTTGTTGTAAAGGCTGACGAAGTTCAACTGCCCGTTCACCGATATGTTCTGCGAGTTCTGGATCACCGCACCCAAGGTGTCCTGCGTCAAGGGCGCGCGGTCCCATTGGTAGCCCGCCGTGTAACCCGTGTTCACCGTCATCCAGTCCGTCAAGGGGAACTTGTCCAAGGGCAGCGTGTAGGTCAGGCCCATGGTGTGGTCGTAGCGGGTCACCTCGCCGAAATTGCGAATACTGCTGAGCACGCTGTCCTTCCAAAGGGTGTAGTCGTCGCCGCTCTTCGCGTTCACACGGCCGGGTGTTTCACCGATGAAGGCCAAGTTGTTCGCATTGAAATCGAACTTCAGGGACTTCGTGATGTCGTAGCGGAAGCCGTACTGGCTGTTCCAGTTGAAGTTCTTGTTGTAGGTGGGACGCGGTGGCAGCGTCTCGATGTCCGGGTTCGGACGGATCAGTCGCTCGATGTACATCCGATCCACCGAGGTGCGCATGGAGATCTGCTTGAAGCCCATGTTCACGTTGAAGTCCTTCACCAACTTGAGCCACTTGCTCTTGCTCACGAAACCCACCGTGGCAAAAGGCTCCAGCGGTCGCGGTCGCGGATTGTGCACGTAGGCGACAGCGCCCCGATAGGTGCGGGTGTTCTCGTAAGCGGTGTTCACATCGCGGTACTCCTGATCGCTGTACGAGTAGTTCAGGCTCAGGTTCTCCACATCGTAGAACTGCTCCTTGCCCGCGCTCTGCCCGCGCTCCTTGCGCACGTTGGTCAGGTTGATGCTTCGCCGTCGGGTATAGGTCTGCGATAGTTTGAGGCGCTCCTTCCGTTCATCCGGGGTCAGCGCGCGGGTAGCGTCGTTGAATTCGATGTCGGGGTTCAGCGGATCGAACTGCGGGTTGCTGATCTGCTCAGAGAAGCCCAGGTACAAAGGACCTTGATGTTGGTGGATTCCGGCAGGAACTTGCCCATCTCCAGGTTGGCACTCACGTCCACCCCGTACTTCGTTTCACGTTGGCGCTCGCTTACCTTCTTATCGATGCTGCCCCAATAGGGTGTACTGTAGTTGCCCGCTACGCTCACGTTACCGAGGTCGGCGAGCTGCGCATTCACCCGCGCCAAGGCGGCCCAACCACCGCTCTGGTCGAAATCCGTCAATCGCAATTCGTTCACCCATACCTCCAAACACTTCGGCATTCCATCATCAGCGGCCCATGGATTGGATTCTTCCCCATCACGCTTCGGGTTGCGCACACCGATCATGATGGTGCGCATCTGGCTCAAGTTCGGGTTGCCTCGCACGAAAACCCTCCGGTCACCGTCGCTGCCTTGGTAACGTTCATTCCGCGCTGCACCGGACTGATCGCGCTGGATCTTCAGGTCGTTCAGTTTGGCGAACTCGATGATCAGGTTGTTGGATTCGGGCCATACGTTGTAGGGGTCCCGGTTGAAGAACGCCGAAGGCTCAACGGGCACCTCGTACTCGTAGTAGTTCGCATCGAAGTCGTTGCCCAAGCGGATGAACACCGATGCATCGCCGTATGCGATCGGCATGTTGGGGTCGCTGCTCTCCGCGTGGATATACATCTGCAGCTTCTTGTAACTACGGATATCGAACTGCACATTGCGGAAGCCCGCCCGGGCATCGCCATCGCGCAGGTTGCACACTTTCATCTGCAAGCTCTGTTCGTTCAGGTTCCGCAGGTTGGCGCTGGCCACGTCCACCTCTTTGTTGATCCCCGGTGGCAGTACGTAGTTGATCGGCGTACGATTGCCGTTCTCCTCGATATTCACCGCTGCGATCTGGAAGTCGGTCGCGGCCGGGTCGCCACCGATCACTTCACCCGGCGTCTCCATGCTCTGGAGGTACTTACGCCATTCGCCACGAACGAATTCCAAGCGCGCGAAACGCAACGTGGCCTCTTGTTGCCAATTGTGCAGGTACATACGCAGGAAACGAATGCTCCGGAAGTCCTGTATACCGTTCACCACGTTGGTTGGCTGCCGCACCGGGATCTTGAACTGGTACCAGTACACCTGTTTCGGCCCTTCCGGGGTGTTTGCCGTGGCGAGGATACGATCGGTGATGAAGCCTTGCCCGACCACCATATCCTGCGGACGTAAGCTCACCTTGTACTGGAAGTAGCTCTCCGCTTCGCCGAGGTTCTGGTCCTGGTTGATGTCCTCCGTGGTGGGCAGGGTGGTCTGCTGCGTGGGGTAGTTCTCGGGAGAGTCCTCGTCCGTAACGGAGTTACCCTCGGGCATGTTGAAGCGCTTGTAGCGGGTCAGGATGTCCGCACCTGCCGCATCATAGGCATCACCACGGAAGAACCGGTAATCGTCGTTCGACGGGTCGCTCTGCCAACGGTTGCGTGCGCCGGGGTTCAGCACGTTCAGGTAATCCTCGAAGAACACGGACTCGTCACGTCCCGTCACGTTGGAAGCCGGACTACCCAGACCATCGAGACCGACGTCCTGGAACTTGTTGCTGTTGTTATTGCCCTGGGCGATCGCGAACGCGTTCACCACGCTCTGCGTCGTGGGCACCACGCCCCAAGTGGTCTCATCGGTCTCTGCGGAAACATCGGTAGCGGAATTCGGCAGGCCGTTCTCGAAGCTCTTGCGCCCATCGCGCAACACATCCTCGCTGATGTTCCCCAGGTCGATGTAGAAATCACCTCCGGTGCTGTTCGTCGAATTCACGTTGGTGGCCGGTTCGCCCACGCTGTTGCTGGCGTTGAAGAACGGGTCCATGATCCAGAACTGGACCGTTTCGATGTTGCTCGCCTCGAAGTCCGTGGTGGTGATGCGCCGTGTGATACCCGCCCAGTTCCGCTCCGGTGTGAACAGGTCCCCTTGGTCGGTGAGGTCGGGGTTGTAGTTGTAGGGACCGCGTTCCGACGGATAGTAGGTGAGATCGAGCACCGGGATGTTGGCCGGTGTACCTGCGGCCAATTGCCGGTTGGGGAACACCTCCTGCTCCAACACCTCGCGCTGCCGGTTGTCGCTTCGGATCTGCGTGCTGTTCCGGATGTTGGACGGGGTCAGATCGTTCTGGCGGAAGAACAGCGGGTCGATCACGTACCATGCGAGCTGGGCACGCCGATAGCCGGCACCGAGGTCGTTCACGAGATCACCCTCGGGGAACAAGGAGGGCATGCCCTGTGGAACGGATGCATGGAACCAGAGGCTTTGGGTCCGCAGGTCGATCACGCTCACCGATCCTTCGAAGTCGTCGATGTAACTCGTGCCCGCATTACCGATCGCACTGCTGTGGCCCGGGATCAAGTACGCGCCTTCCATGCTGGCGTTCACATTGCTCTCCGCCTTGGTCGCATAGAAGGGCAACTTGTCCACCATGTCCGTGATCCACTGCGACTTGGTCTGCCAGTTCGCATCCAAGCCCAGCATGGTGTTCCTGATCGGCTCCTCCCCCACGTTCACCTTTTGGGTCAAGGGGCGTTCGTACAGGTTCATCACGGTGCCACCGAGCACGAGGTCCTTGTTCACCTTGTAATCGAAGCGCGCCCCGGCCAAGGTCTTCGTTTGGATGCTGAACAGCGAGTTGCTCTCCAAGGCGATGTTGATCGGCGTACCGCTCTCGAGGATGCCCTGGTTCAGGATCCGCACACGACCGAGGTTGTAGTCGACCGTGTAGTCCTGGTTCTCGATCAAGCGCACCCCTCCAGCGGTGACCGTCACCGAGCCTTGTGGGATGTTCACCGAGTTCAGCGGAATGACATCACTGCTCGCGCTGCGGTAACTTCCCTTCATGCGGAAACGGTTCAAGCCGGGGACGTTCTGTGCGGCGGTCCGTGTACTGTCATACAAGGGCTGGAACACGATGGTGCGTTTGATCAAGGGATCCACGCCCACCAGTTGCTGATCCAAATAACTACCGAAGGGCTCCAGCACAGGGAAGAAGATCCTACCGCTTTGCGCTTGGATGGTACCTCCCGTGGTCGCTGCACCATCCACGAAGTCGAACCAGCCATCGGGGTTGGGTGCGTTGTTCGGGTCCAGTCGGTCCAATGCCAAGGTCTGCAGCAAGGGCTGCTGGTCCACCGGCGAAACAGGAATGTAGTTGATGTCGACACCGGTGACCGGGTTGTTGTAGATCAGCTCCAAGCGGAAGTTGTCGCGGTTCACTTGGAAGGCGCCCAAGGAATAGACGTTCTTCATCATCAGGTCCCAGAGCGGTATGCGCGGGTTGGTGATGGTGGCTTTCAGCAAGCGCAGGATCAAGGCGTCCGTGCCGCTCACTTCGGTCACCTCGCCTTCGGTCTGAACGGTACCATCCTGCGCGAATTGGCCGACTTGGTAGGTGTTGCCCTCCAAGGTGTACTGGTATGCCACGGCCAGCACTTCGTCGTTGTTCAAGGACTGGTTCAAGGAGATGAAGCCGAGTCGCGAGTTCACGGTGTATTCGTTCGGGGTGAGCAAACGGGCGCTCTCGACTTTCTCATAATGGCGGGCCGCCACCAGGCCGAGCTGTTGCAAGGATGTGCTCGAGTTCACGAAGCCCGTGATGCCCGGATCCTCACTCACTTGCTGGTACAGCGTGTTAGCAGCGTTATCGGCACGGTTCAAGGCGGGGTTGTCGATCACCAGACCCGGTGGCAGGTCCGCACTCACATTGCCTCGTGCGATGGCTTCCGGGCTGGCATCCTCGCCCAGGTCGGTGAACGCGACGAAGTTCCTCGTCTGTTGGAAATCCTGCCGCGTGTTGGTCACCCACACCTCGATCCGTTGGATCACCACACCGCTGTTCACCGTCGGCAAGGTCTGCAGGGCCTGGTCGTAGCGATCGCGGAAGTAGTAGCTCAGGAAGTAGTGCTTGTTCGCCTCGTACTCGTCCGCCTTGATATCGAAGTTGGTGGTCTGGGCGCCGCCCTGGGTCTGCACATTGCGTCGTTGTCCCTTCTCTTGGCTGAAGATCGCCGTGGCCGTCAGCTTTCCGAAACGCAGTTCCGTCTTCAGTCCGAAGAGGCTCTGGCTTCCTTGTATCAGAGTTCCACGAAGTGGCAAGCTCACGTTACCCGCTTCGATCTTCTGGATGATCTCGTCCTCGTAGCCCGTGTAATCGAGTTTCACTTGGTTCTCGAAGTCGAAGGTCGCTTGCGTGTTGTAGTTGGTGTTGATCTTCAGCTTCTCACCGATATTTCCGACCAGGTTCAATTGGATGCGCTGGTCGAAGTTGAAGGTGGTGATCCGCCGTTGGTCGATCGGGATCCGGGGATTCTCCGTCTTGCTCACGTTCACCCCGAAAATGACCTCGGCCGATCCGCGCGGCTTGATGTCGATGGTGTTCCCCCCGAAGATCCGGTCGAAGGCCTCGCCGCGTACTTTGATGCTCGGTATCAGGTCCTTTTGTGCGCTCTCGCTGTCCTGTTCCACGCGGTCCAGCCAGTAATTGCCCATGGCGCGCTCCATGTCGTAGTTGAGGTACTCCTCCAACGACATGCTCATGGGCGGTCGGTAATCGAATGAACCACCCACCGTGCTTTGCATGATGTACTGCCCCGACTCCGGGTCGTAGATCACGTTGTTCTGGATGTTCTCCGGATCGCCCAGGTTGATATTGCCTGTGGACGGCGCCCCCGGGGTGAGCGGATCGGTGATGGGGAACTGCAGATCCACTTCCGGCGAATCCACTTGAAGGACCAGGTTGCCCGAGGTGCTGGACCTTGCAGAGCGCGACTTGTTCGTATCCGCAGCGTCCACCAGCAAGCCCAAGGAAAGGATCCCTGTAAGCATGCCCAATAGGCGTTGAGGACGGAACATGTGGCTCATCTGCTCAACTCCGCGGATCAGAGGTTCTTCAGTGTCATCTTGATCAGTTCCTCCACAGCGGGCGGCTCTTTGGATCGCTCTTGGAGCACCGTGTTCAAGGCGCGCTCGGCTTTCATCCGGTCCACTCCCAAGGAGATCAAGGCCGATAACGCTTCGGCCTTGAGGGTATTGCCCGCCGGCAGAACAACACCCCCAGCAGGTAGTGGAGAGGCGGCGAGTTTCCCTTGCAGTTCAGCGATGATGCGCTGTGCCAACTTCGGCCCGATGCCCTTCACTCCTTTCAACACACTTTCATCGCCGGTCAGTATCGCCGTGTGGATCTCTTGGGCACTGCGCGCACCCATGATCAGCATACCGATGGTGGCGCTCACACCCTGCACATCGATGAGGCGCAGGAAAAGCTGACGTTCGTCCGGATGCAGGAATCCGTACAAGCGGTGTTCGCTGGATCCCGATCGCACGTCCACCGTGACCGAATAATGCACATGCAGCCGAACTTTTCCCGACCTCGGCAGTTGTGCAAGTGTACTTGCCGGTGCATGCACCCGGTATCCTACACCATGGCAATCGACCGTGACATGGTCGGGTGCCAATTCCAATACTTCTCCGTTCAGGCTATCGATCATCCTGTCCCCTTGGGTGGGCTCGTTCAACAAAAAGGGGCGTAGTGTCGTGCTATGCGCAGCGGATAAGGTCCGACAGGGAAGGTGCGAAAATAACGGAATGACCGGTTCCAGCGCAGGTCGGGGCCCACCTATCTTGCCAACTTCACAAAAGGACCCGCTACGTATGGAAAAGGAACGGCTCGTGGTCTTCAGCGGTGCAGGCGTCAGCGCCGAGTCAGGAATTCGCACGTTCCGTGATCATGATGGACTTTGGGAGGAGTACCGCATCGAGGACGTGGCCACCCCCGAAGCCTGGATCAAGGACCCAGCTACCGTGCTCCGCTTCTACGACCAGCGTCGCGCGCAGGTAATGGCCGCACTGCCCAACCCAGCGCACCGTGCGATCGCTGCACTGGAGGCGGCATTCCATGTGGACGTGATCACCCAGAACATCGATGACCTTCACGAACGTGCTGGCAGCAGCCGGGTGCTGCACCTTCACGGTGAGATCATGAAGGCACGCGGAACCGCACATCCCGAGCAGGTGGTGAGCCTGAACGGCCCGTCACTTCGGATCGGGGACCAATGTCCGCTGGGATCCCAACTCCGACCGCACATCGTTTGGTTCGGGGAGGAAGTGCCGATGATGCCGAAGGCGGCGGAGATCATCGCCCAGGCCGATCGCATCCTCGTGGTCGGAACATCCTTGCAGGTCTATCCGGCTGCAGGCCTGGTGCACTATGCGCCTGCGAACGCAATGGTGGTCGTGATCGACCCCGCTGCGCTCGAACTGCGCCGCGCGGGGGTCCGGTATATCAAAGCGAAAGCCAGCGAAGGCGTACCTCAGCTGGCTTTCGAATGGGGTGTGAAGGACCTTATCGGGTGACCACTATCCGTCGGGTGGCCAACATCTTACCGTTGGCTTCCAAATTCGCCAAGTACACACCAGCTCCGAGGCCAGCAGCGGAGATCACCGCACGGCCTTGTGTTGCGCTGACCGACTGACGGCGGACCCGATCGCCCAAGACGTTATAAAGCACGACCTCAGTGCCCTGAAGGGGCTTGCTCAGTTCGAAGTTCAATTGGATATCGCTACCTGCGCTCGGATTGGGCCACACTTCCAAGGAAGCGGAGACCGCCGCACGCTCGGCCATGCCGACAGCAGCAGCGAACTCGATGTCCACCCAGCTGGAGTCAGCACCTTGCGGATCGTTCAGGTCGAACCAGACGAATCGATAGCGCGTGGACGTGTTGATGCCCTGTGCTTCATGGTAGGCATGAAAGCCATTGAAGCGCTCACCCGGTTCGAGGTTCTCGTAGAACGGAGTTTCCCATGCTGGGTGAGTGCCTGTAGTTGCCGGCAGGAAACAAATGCCCCAGCAAAAGAAGTTGTTCGTTCCAAGGACAGGCTCCAGTTCATATCGACGCACCTTGACATCGCGAGTCTGGTCCCCGATCACCTCGGTGATGAAACTGACGGTATCGGTCCCATTGATATGGGTCAACGGATGCGAAACAACGGTTCCGTTCACCACATTGCCATCCTCATCGGTGATCTGCAACAGCCCTTGGGCTTGGCTTTGAAGTCCAACAGCAAGTGCGGCGATTGTGCAGAGTAGGTGTGTCTTCATGTGTGTGTTTGTTCTCATATCCGAATGCACATACGAGGTTCAGATCTTGCTTGCAAAGATAGGTCCAAACGGCGGAAACCTTCCGTTCGGGAAGGACCATACACACTTGATACTGGAGCCAATAGGATCCCAAGCTATCCGATGAACAGATAGCCCAAAGGAGGGATGCAGCGGTTAAGTTCGCTCTCCCGGGAACACGCCCTGTGCTCTTCGGCACTTGCTTCTAGAACCTTAAACGACAACACATGAACGCACGAATTCTACTTTCGTCCTTGGCCCTATCGGGCAGCGTCCTGGCCGGCGCCCAGAACTGGACGGCCACGGACATTGATGGCAACTCACACTCCATTGCTTCCCTTGTAGCTGAAGGAAAGACCGTACTGGTCGACCTTAGTGCGCACTGGTGCGGACCTTGCTGGGCATGGCACAACAGTGGGATCATGGAGAAGATGTATGAGGAATTCGGACCTGAAGGTACGAATGACCTCACGGTCTTCTTCATCGATGGCTCCCAGAACACCTCGAGCACCGTTCAAAGCACACTCGCGCTGCTGCAAGGTGCTTCCGGATCGCAAGGCGACTGGACAGAAGGAACGCCCTACCCGATCATCGGCCCAGGAGGACAAGGTGTCCTGGTGGCCAATCAGTACGATTTCCCCGGTTACCCGACATTGTTCATGCATTGCCCAGGCTCGCCCAATGGTGTTGAGATCTCTCGCACCAATACTTGGGAACAGTTCTACGCCAGTTGGAGGAACGCCTGCCCTGCGGCGTTCAACAATGGTTCCGTGGATGCCACCTTGTTCACTTCCCCGAGCAGTGTGCTTTGCCCAGGTGATGCCGCCGAAGTGCCCCTGCACAACATGGGAACCAGCACCTTGACGAGCGCTACACTGACCCTGATGGAAGGTTCCAACACCTTGTCCACTGTCAACTGGACCGGCAACCTGGCCCGTTGGGGGACCACGAACGTTGCTTTCCTTGGTGTGGAGATCACCGGACCGACCGAGGTACACGCTGTCGTGAGCATGCCGAACGGAGTTGCTGACGAGCATCCAGAAGGTGACGAGCAAGAGATGTCCTTGGATATCGCTCCTTCCGCAGAGACCGCGACGATCGAATTCGAGATCCGCACGGACCAGTATGCCAGCGAGACCACATGGAAACTGTACAACAGCAACAACCAAGTGGTACAGCAGGATCCTGCAGGCAACTACGCGAACAACACCACCTACAACTATACCTGGAACCTGAACCCGACAGAGTGCTACCGCATGGAGGTGCTCGATTCTTATGGTGATGGTCTGTGCTGCACATATGGCACAGGTTTCTGGAAGCTCCGTAGCAACGGGAACATCATCTCCGAAGGTGCTGAGTTTGGTAGCGTCGACCGTGCTCCTTTTGAGACCGGCCTCGCTACAGGCTTGGTGGAGAACATGCTTGAGAACGGGTTCAACGTGTTCCCGAACCCGACCTCCGGTCAGTTGAACGTGACCATGGACCTTCCGAAGGCGACCGTGGTGAACATGACCGTGGTGAACGTATTGGGTGAAGTGGTCTCCCAGCAGGCCAATGGCTTCGGCGCCGGAGCGCAGCAGGTCACCATGGACCTCAGCGGCTTGGCACAAGGAAGCTACTTCCTGAACATCATCGCCGACGGTATGACCGCCACCCGCAAAGTGACGATCACCAACTAAGAAACACTCCGAAAGGAGGTCGAATTGAAAGGTCAGCGATCCTGGCGCACTTGTTGCCTGTGGTCGCTGACCTTTCCTTTGACCTCAATACCTGACCACATGAAATCACTTCTCGCATTCGCATTCATCGGCCTCTTCACCATCATCGGTTCCGCGCAGAACGGAGCCAAAATGCCCAGCGTGATCGTCCAAGGTCTTGATGGCAAGAAGATCGATACGAAGACCTTCGATAACGACGGCAAGCCCTACATAGTGAACTTCTGGGCGACCTGGTGCGCACCTTGTAAGCGCGAACTTGCTGCCATCGCGGATGTGTACGACAAGTGGCAGGAACAGACCGGCGTGAAGTTGATCGCCATCTCGATCGACGATTCGCGCAGCATGGCAAGGGTGAACCCCTATGTGAACGGCCAAGCATGGGACTACGAGGTGTACCTCGACCCGAACGGCGACCTGAAGCGTGCCATGAACGTGAACAATGTGCCGCATACCTTTCTGGTGGACGGCAAGGGGCAGATCGTTTGGCAGCACAACAACTACGAGCCTGGCGACGAGAATGAGCTCTACGCCAAGGTGAAGGAACTCGTGGGCAAGAAGTAAGCATGGTCGGAATGCATCGAGCTGATCGCCCTGCGGGGTACGCTGTTCATCATCATGGGGCTGCTGGCCGGGCCTCTCTCGCACAGGAAGGTGGCCAGTTGCACGGGAACTTCAGTACCGATGTACAGTACTACAACGAGGACTCGGCCATCGGCGCAGTGGTACCTCCGCAGAAGTTGGGGCCAACGCTTGGGCCAACATCATCTATACCTATAAGAATTTCGAGGCCGGTGGACGTTTCGAGAGCTACGAGCCGCGGCTGGCGGGCTATCCCGCGGGTGTCCCGTACATCGGTTCCGGCGTGGGATACCGTTACGCCAAGTTCACGGTGAGCGATCTGGAGATCACCGCCGGGAATTTCTTCGAACAGTTCGGCCAAGGCATGGTGTTCCGCAGCTATGAGGAACGCTACCTCGGTGTGACAATGCCATGGACGGGATCCGCTTGAAGTACAAGCCCTACCAAGGGGTGTACTTGAAGACCGTGATCGGCCGTCAGCGCTTCGGTTTCGACAACGGCGCTGTGAAAGGTGTGGGTATCGTCCGTGGGATCGATGCGGAGGTGAGCCTGAGCGAACTCCTGGATACTTCATGGACAAGTGCGAACAACCTCATCATCGGGGGAAGTTTCGTGAGCAAGTACCAAGAGGACCGGGACCCCTTGCTCGAACTGCCCGAGAACGTTGGCGCTTGGGCCGTGCGATTGAACTATACCACGCCCAAGTGGAACCTCTACACGGAGTACGCCTATAAGATAAACGACCCGAACACACGGAACGGCTTCATTTACAAACCCGACAGGCCATGTTGGTGAACGCGACCTACTCCGTGCGTGGTTTCGGTATCACCGCTGGGGTGCACTCGTTCGATAACATGTTCTACCAGAGCGACCGCTCTTCGCCCACCCCGTTCGATCTGAACATCAACTTCCTGCCCCCGCTGACCAAGCAGCATACCTACAATCTACCGGCCACCCTCTACCCGTACGCCACACAGCCGAACGGCGAGGTATCCGGCCAGAGCGAGGTGTTCTACAATGGAAGAAGGGTACCAAGCTTGGTGGTAAGTACGGCACCAAGCTGGCCGTGAACTATTCGGTCGCCTACGCCTTGGATACCGTGCAGCTCGGCCTTGCTGATGACACCACCCAACGGCTCGGATACACCAGTAGATCTTTGTTCCTGGCGACCAATTATACTTCCAGGACTTCAACATCGAATTGCGGAAACGTGTGACCTCGACCTGGGAGTTCGCATTGACCTACCTGAACGTCGTCTACGACATCGACGTCATTCAAGGAAAGCCCGGAAAACCGTTGGTGTACGCCGACATCTTCATCCTCGAAGGCCTTCACAATTTCAACGACAAGACCTCCTTGCGCTTCGAGGCCCAATACCTGAACACAAAGCAGGACCAAGGGAGCTGGGCCACAGCACTCGTAGAGCTCACCTTCAGCCCGCATTGGGTCCTCGCCGTCATGGACCAGTACAACTTCGTGACCTTCGACGACACCTTCCTGCAGGACGGCAAGACCGAGGTGAAACCGGTACGGATCCACTACCCCATCTCTTCCGTCGGTTACATCCGCGGTGGCACGCGTTTCCAATTGAACTACGGTCGCCAGCGCGCGGGGATCTTCTGTGTTGGCGGCGTTTGCCGTACCGTCCCTGCCGCTAACGGCCTGAGCTTATCCGTAACGACCACGTTCTGACCATGAAGAACGCCAAGCTATCTTCCGTGATCATCGCACTGCTGCTCTTCAGCACCGGGTGCGACTACGTGAACGACCCCATTGTGGCCCCAGGGGATAGCGGACCCGGCGGCGAGGGTGTGACCCGGAAGGTATTGCTCGAGGACTTCACAGGACACCGCTGCAACAACTGCCCGGCCGCAGCGCGCACAGCGCATGACCTGGTGGACATTTATGGCGAGGACCTGATCGTGGTCGGAGCGCATGTGACCACCACCTTTGCCGCACCCTTGAACCCACCTGCAGCGGACGGCCGCTATTCCACGGACTTCCGAACACCTGCAGGGAACACCTACGAGTCCACGTTCAACATCCCCTTCCTCCCTACCGGGTCGGTAAGCCGGAAACCCTTCAACAACAGCTTCCTGCTCGACCGTTCGGTCTGGGGTAGTGCCGTGGCCGATATCATCGGACAGCCAGCGGCCTTGGACATCTGGTTCAGCCAGTTGACCCATGATGCCGGAACGAACCGCGTTTCGACCGAGGTGAAGGTGGCCGTTGTGCAGCCCATCACGGAGGACCTGTTCCTCACGATCTACCTGCTCGAGGACCACGTCATCGACTGGCAGCAGGACAACACGGCCTCACCACCCGATGTGCCGGATTACGAGCACCGCCACGTGCTACGTGCGAACGTGAACGGCACTTGGGGCGCACAAGTGGTGCAGGGCTCGGCCGCTGTGGGCGATACGATCACCTTGTCCTATCCGAATTTCGCCATGGACCCGGCCTGGGTGGCCTCCAACTGTTCGTTGGTCGCGTATGCCTACAACCCCACCACCTACGAGGTGCTGCAGGCCGAGGAGCGGAAATTCCAGCCCTGATCGCACGGTTCGCCACCGACCTGTACTGATCCGATCGTTCGATCGTTATCCTTGCTCGAAGAAGGTTTTCAACGGTGGAAAACTGGTGGACAATGGACTTGACGAACCACCGCCACTTGGTGTTACCTTCAACCTCGCTTAAGCCGAACCAGTGATGATGGACCAGGGAAGAAAGATGATGGAGTTCAGCAAACAGGTGCTCCAAAAGGTCAGTTTCGACCAACGACTTTTCAAGAAAGAACTCATCAAGGCCCGCCGTTGGGTGGACAAGCATGATGATATCGTGCTGAAGGCATGGTGCCTTGCCACCTTCGGGCATATGTACAAGGATGTGATCCTCGAGGTGTTCCAGACCACGATGCGGACCTGATCAGGGCAGCCCGAGGAAGCGGACATTGCGCCGCAGGCCCGTGTACTTGGTGCGCTTAACGGCACTTCCTTCGAACAAGCAATCGAAGACCACCTCGGTCATTCCTTTCCAATCGTTCTTCGATAGGCCCATCAGTTCGGGATCTGCAGCGAACTGCGGCTCGGTATGCGGGGTACTGAAGCGGTTCCACGGGCACACCTGTTGGCAGATGTCGCACCCAAAGGCCCAGTTCTCCAGCTTGCCGGCGAACTCCTCTGGAATGGCATCCTTCAGCTCGATCGTGAGGTAGCTGATACAGCGGCTGCCGTCCACGCCATAAGCGGTGATCGCGTCCGTCGGGCAAGCATCGATACAACGTCGGCACGTGCCGCAATGGTCCGTGGCCGGTGCGTCGGGCTCCAGTTCCAGATCTGCGATGATCTCGCAGAGGAAGAAGAACGAGCCCTGACCCTGCCTTATGACGTTGGTGTGCTTGCCCCGCCATCCGATGCCGGCCCGCTCGGCCCACGCTTTCTCCAATACCGGCGCACTGTCCACGAAAGCGCGCATGGCCACATCCCCGAAATGCTCCATGATGAAAGCCATCAGGGGTTTCAAGCGAGCCTTCACCACCTTGTGGTAGTCCCTTCCGTAGGCATAGGTGCTCAGTTTCGGTGCTTCGGGGTCTTCTTGCAAGGGCGGCGTGAAGTAGTTGTAGGCCAAGCTGATCACGCTCCTCGCCCCCGGAACAAGCTTTCGCGGATCCAAACGCAGGTCGAAGTGGTTCGCCATGTAGCCCATTTCGCCGTGCTTGCCTTGCCGCAGCCACTGCTCCAGTCGCGGTGCCTCGGCTTCCAGGAAGTCGGCCTTCGCGATGCCACAAGCGAGAAAACCGAGGCGCTGTGCTTCCGCCTTCAATAGTTGGGCCTTCTCTTGCGCGCTGGGCATGCGGGCAAGTTAGGTGCAGGCAAACTAGCGCTTCACGAAGCGCCCCGAAAGCAGGCCTTCGACGGCAGTTGCGCGCACATGGTACATGCCGCTCGGCAAGGTTGAAACATCGATCGCTGCGCCGGCCGCATACGCAGTGCTTCGCAACACCACACGCCCGCTCAGGTCCATCACTTCCACAGCTCGCACATTGCCCTGGTGCGTACCACTGATCCACAAGGTCTGTTCCACCGGATTGGGATAAAGTGCAAGCCGATCCGTGCGTGGCTCTTGTACAGCGGTCACTTCCTCCACGCTGAACACAGCAGGGTCCGTGACCACCGGCGTGTTGAAGTCGAAGTGGATGCTGGCGCTGTTCGATACGGTTTCGCCGAGCTGCAGATCCGGGCGTGCAGCGATCTGGAAACGCACGAAACCGTGGCTCTCCGGCTCGTTGCTGATGCTGTCCGGCAACATGATCCCCTCGAACTGGAATTGCAGCTGGCCATTGCTGATGTACCACTCGCAGGGATGGCTGCTGCCCACGAACTCAAAGGTCATCGGGTCAAGGTCTTCAGAAAGGAAGTCCGTGATCAGGGCGTTCTCCGCCAAATACGTACCCGTGTTCTGGAAACGGATCGTGTAATCCAACTTCTTGCGCTCAAGCACCTCTGCAGGCGTGAGGCTACCGGGCTCCACGTGTTTGTCGTTCGGATCGAACGAGCCGATGACCGGTTCGATGATCGTGATGCTGTTGTCCTCCGGTGTTTCGTCCGTGGCAACGGGGTCCGCTTCGACCGTGTAGCTCAGTTCCGTTCCAAGCGGAACATCGGCCGGGGTGAACAAGTGAATGCTGAAGGTCCGTGGGAGCTCGCCCACCTCGGTCGCCAGGTCCCACTCGATCAAATTGCCGGACACACTTGTGGGCGGCGGTTCAGCTGCAACGAAGGTTTGTTGAGCATCGAAGGTCAAGCGCAGAACCGCATTGGTCGGAACGGTACCGACGTTGCGATGAGAGAGCCAAAGCAAGTTCTGGAAGCCGGGGCGTGGTGGGGTGCTGAACCCTGTTGCACGCAAGTCCTGCACGTTCGGTTCCAAGAGCAGACCCAGATCGTTACCGGTATCGATCAAGCCCACATCCGCGAAGGATACCGATCGTGGAGACCCGGTGAAGCTTTGATACAGTTGTGGGATGGGTTCCACCGTGAAATCGCCTGCACTTACCCAAGTACGATAGGCACCAGAGTTCGATGAAGATGTGATCACATTCCCGGGTTGCGTAATAACCATCGCGTTCTGGATCCCTGACTCTCCTTCATCCAAAGCGCCATCGTTATCCGTGTCACTGAACACCGTTCCCTGGATCTCGTTGCCGCCCAAGCAGGTGCTGTTCCAAATGGTGCAAATGGGAAGATAACCTGCCCACCCGCTCCCAAATTCAGCGTCTGGTGGTCTGTTCGGCAAACAAGGCACTGGTGGGTCGGAACTGAATCCACCAATGGAAAACTCCTCAAGGCCAATTGGCAGGAATGGAATACATCCTGATATGACCCACCGGAAAAATGGAATGCTTCCAGGCCGGCTGGGAGGTCTGGTATATCAAGCAAGTTCGTTCGCACGATGAATATCTCCCTCAATTCTCCAGGCCACTGCGGTAAACGCAATGCCTCATCCCATTCGTTTCCATCGACGTCCAGCCTAAAAAACGTAAGGTGTTCAGAAAGCTCAAGATCGAGCCATGGTTGTACGGAGACAAGACCGTCACTCCCACGACCATACAATCGAATTGTATCCAAGTCTGTTGGCCAAGCGTTCGGTGGGGTTGAATGGTTAAAATAATCTGACATTGTGAAACTCTCTAATCCTTCAGGCAGATCATATGGAATGGCACTACCGTGTTATTAACCTGCATCCGCTTCACTGAAGGAGGTAGATGAATGGATCAACTTCTGAAAATCCACAACTCCAAAGCCCCAACTCCTCAAAGTGGATGGAGGAGCGTAGAATGGCCCATGCAACCTTGCAATGGAAATGGACCAGATCCAGTACAAGAAAAAGTGATCACGTTGGGGGAAGAACTGGAGCCACGTGAATTCGGGCATGTCCGGTGCATACGTCGACCCTCGGATCCCTAATTGTAATACTCCGGAAAAATACTGCAACCCGAAATAGTCCTCTACATCAAGCAAGGATAATGATGCTATTGTGTTTACCTGAGGATGAGATGTATCCAAATCATCTCCAACCATGATATCTGGATATTGCGATTGCAAATGCGCACGGAATCTCGCGTCCGGGATGTTCACCAACTGAGCTTCTAGCAAATTGCAAGTCATGCAACCGATCAACAAACCCAGAACGGTTCGAAGGGTTCGAAAATGGTATACGCGCTTTTTCCATTGTCTTGGGGTGTTGATCCGATCTTGAAGGTAAGACATGCGAAAACCTGTTACGCTGTCCAACTCCACATGCCTGTTCGTAACAGCAAAGACGCGCTTACTCGAAAAGGCTGCCCGGCTTCGCGCTCGGTGCACGACCAAGGTGCTTGTATGCCCGCTCGGTGGCTTGGCGGCCACGGGGTGCGCTGCAGGTAGCCTTCCATGATCAGGAAGGGCTCGTACACCTCTTCGATCGTACCGGCCTCCTCGCCTACCGCAGTGGCCACGGTGTTCAAGCCCACGGGCCCGCCGTTGAACTTATCGATGATGCACAACAGGATGCGGTTGTCCATCTCGTCCAGGCCGTGCGCGTCCACGTTCAAGGCCTTCAAGGCGTGTTGGGCGATACCGATCTCGATGGACCCATCGCCTTGTATCTGTGCGAAGTCGCGTACACGACGGAGCAGTGCGTTCGTGATCCGGGCGTGCCGCGACTGCGGTGAGCGATCTCCTTGGATGCTTCCGTTCGGATCGGAACGTCGAGCAGCCCGGCGCTGCGTTCAATGATGCCCTGAAGCGTAACGGCATCGTAGTAGTCCAAGCGGCTGTTGATGCCGAAACGGGCCCTTAGCAGCCGTAAGGAGGCCGCTGCGGGTCGTGGCACCCACCAAGGTGAAGGGGTTCAATGCGATCTGCACAGTGCGCGCGTTCGGTCCGGCATCGATCACGAGGTCGATCCGATAGTCCTCCATGGCGCTGTACAGGTATTCCTCGATCACTGGGGTGAGGCGATGGATCTCGTCGATGAAGAGCACATCATGTGGCTCCAGGTTCGTGAGCAGGCCCGCGAGATCCGCCGGCTTGTCCAGCACCGGCCCGCTGGTGACGCGGAAGCCCACGCCCATCTCCTGCGCGATGATGTTTGCCAAGGTGGTCTTGCCCAAACCGGGAGGGCCGTGCAGCAACACGTGGTCCAAGGCCTCGCCACGCTGTTTGGCGGCCTGCACGAAGACCTTCAGGTTGTCGGTAACGGCGCGTTGGCCGGCGAATTCGCCGAAGCGTCGGGGCCGCAGCACTTGTTCCAGTTCCTTGTCGGAAGAGGAGCGCTGTTCGTCGCGGACGTCAAAAGCCTCGGCCATCGTGGCGGTAAAGGTAGTAGCGGAAGCCTGCACCGGAAGGTGTGGTCGGCGCGTCGTGTGCACTCATTCCACACGATTGATATCCTTCCAGATATCGTCGAAGAATACGCGTAGACCGAAGATGTAGATGGGTGCAGAGAGGTTCTCACCCGTTTGTCACCCGTTTGCACCACGAGCCGGAAGCCCCAGCCTGCGCCGACCCCGAAGTACTTGAGGAAGCGGTACTGCACGGTCATCGCCGGTACTCGTAGATCAGGAGCCCGGTGCTGGCAAGTTTCTCCTTCCTGCCTTCCGCATTGCGGTAGATGGTGGATCCGGCACCGATCCTGATCTGCACGGGTAGTCGCACCTCCCAAGGACCGCGCTGGTAGAAGGCGTAGTCCACGTACGGCGTGACGTAACCCACCCGCAGCTTCACCGTGGTAAGCCCTACGCCTTCCACCACCTCTTCGCGTTCCACCGGGGTGAACAGGAAGGTGTAGCCGATGCCGTATTGGAAACGCCGAGCGTGCTCCAGTCCGATCTTGGCCCCCATCAATCGGACGTTCTGGTTGCTGACGAAGGAACCGCGGATGTCCAAGCGCAATACCGGACGCGGCCGTTCTTGTGTGAACAGGGCGATGCTGTCCAGCAATTGCGCCTTCCCGAACAGGGTGATCAGCAGCGCCGAAAAGAGGAGAAGGGAACGCATGGAACGCGAATGTCCGCACCCAAAGATGCGGACATTCCGAAGTGCGCTATGGCACAATGTTCAATGTTCCTCTTCGCCGTCCTCCAGCGGAGTGATCTGGCTGACCCAGTCCTCGGCCTTGCCGGGCTTGCTGTAGTCATAGGGCCAACGGTACACCACCGGCAGCGGGCCGGGCCAGTTGCCATGCAGGTGCTCCACCGGTGTGGTCCACTCCAAGGTGTTCGACTTCCACGGGTTCTGCACGGCCTTGGGGCCACGGAAAACGCTGTAGAAGAAGTTGTAGGTGAAGATCACTTGCGCCAATGCTCCGATGATGGCGAACACCGTGACCAGCACGTTCAGGTCCACCACGCCATCGAACATCGGGAACTCGCTGTAGCTGTAGTAGCGACGGGGAGCACCGGCCAAGCCGATGAAGTGCATGGGGAAGAACACTCCGAAGGCACAAACGAAGGTGATCCAGAAGTGGGCGTAACCCAGCTTCGTGTTCATCATCTTGCCGTACATCTTCGGGAACCAATGGTAGATCCCCGCGAACATGCCGAAGATGGCGCTCATGCCCATCACGATGTGGAAGTGGGCGATCACGAAGTAGGTGTCGTGCACGTTGATGTCCAGCGCACTATCGGCCAGGATGATCCCTGTGAGACCACCCGCGATGAAGGTGGCCACCAAGCCCACACTGAACAGCATGGCCGGGGTGAAGATGATATTGCCTCGCCACAAGGTGGTCAAGTAGTTGAAGACCTTTACCGCCGAAGGGATGGCGATCAACAGCGTGGTGAACACGAACACGCTTCCGAGGAAGGGGTTCATGCCGGTGATGAACATATGGTGCCCCCAAACGATGAAGCTCAGGAAGCCGATTGCAAGGATGGAACCGATCATCGCACGGTAGCCGAAGATGGGCTTACGTGCGTTGGTCGAAATGATCTCCGAGGTGATGCCCAAGGCAGGCAGCAATACGATGTACACTTCCGGGTGCCCGAGGAACCAGAACAAGTGCTGGAAGAGGATCGGACTACCACCGACCTGGTCCAAGGACTCGCCGGCGAGGTGGATATCGCTCAAGTAGAAGCTGGTGCCCATGGAGCGGTCCAGCAGCAGCAACAGGGCCGCGCTGAGGAGGACAGGAAAGGACAGGATACCGAGAACGGCCGTAAGCAGAAGCGCCCAGATCGTGAGCGGCATGCGGGTCATCTTCATACCCTTGGTCCGCAGGTTCATGATGGTGACCACGTAGTTGAGACCACCCATCAAAGAGCTAGCGATGAAGAGGGTCATGCTCACCAACCACAGCGTCATACCCGTTCCGGAGCCCGGGATCGCCTTCGGCAGTGCGCTCAAAGGCGGGTAGATCGTCCATCCGGCGGAAGCTGGGCCACCTTCCACGAAGAGCGAGGCCAACATGATCACGCTGCTCAGGAAGAAGAACCAATAGGACAGCATGTTGATGAAGCCCGAGGCCATGTCCCGCGCACCGATCTGCAAGGGGATCAGCAGGTTGGCGAACGTGCCGGAGAGGCCGCCCGTGAGCACGAAGAACACCATGATGGTCCCATGGATCGTGACCAAAGCCAAGTACATGTTGGGGTCAAGGACGCCACCCGGTGCCCATTTCTCGCCCAAGAAGAAGCTGGTGAACGCGAATCCTTCGCCCGGCCAAGCCAGTTGCAGACGGAAGATCAAGGACATGATCACCGCCACCCAAGCCATGAAGATCGCGGTCACCAGGAACTGTTTGCTGATCATCTTGTGATCATGCGTGAAGATCCACTTCGAAACGAAGCTCTCCTCGTGGTGGTGCGCGTCGTGCGCGTGGCCGTCGGCGTGTGCTAGTGTCGTGGCACCCATGGTCGTCAAGTCCTTTCTATTCGGTTCGTCTATTCAGCCTGGGCAACGGTCGCAGGTGCGACCACCGTGGTGTCCGTGACCGGTACCGCAGGAACTGCGGGTGCCGCGGTCGCCTCGGCCACAGGTTGGAACGGTTTGGTCATGGCCTCCTTCATCCATGCATCATACTCCTCGGAGGTGGTCACCACCAAGGGCATTTGCATGTTGTAGTGCGAAGCGCCACAGATCTTGTTGCAAAGCAGGATGAAGTCGAAGGCATCATCCTTCATCACGGCGGTGCGCATGCTATCGGTGGTGATCGTCGGCACCATTTTCATGCGCGTGGTCATGCCCGGCACCGCGTTCATTTGAGCGCGCATGTGCGGGATGTAGGCGCTGTGTATCACATCCTGGCTGCGGATGAGGATCTCGGCCTCTTTGTGCACGGGCAAATGGAACTCCTTGATCACGATGTCATCGGCACCATGAAGGTAGGCACTGGCCTCTCCTTTCTCGGCGATATCCTGCTCCATCAGCGAGCGCAAGTTGATGATCCGCGTCTTGTTCCGGCGCATCCGTTCAACCGACTCCGTCAGTTCCCCCGTTCGGGTATCCGAAAGGATCGCATGGGCCAACAAGCTATCTCCGGTACGGATCTCCTGGTCCAGCTCCGCAATGCGGGTAGCAACGCTTTCGCGGGTAACGATACCGAGCGGGTTGGTGCCGTTGATCAAACGGAAGTCCGTTGCACCGAGGCCGCCATCAGCGCCGGGGTAACGGGCGGTCCAATCGAACTGGCGGGCATACAACTCGACGAGTTCCGCTTCAGGCCCCGCAGGTGCGGTGATCCCGGACCACGTACGTAGACCGTAGATGATGATCACGGCCAATACGGCTGCCGGAATGACCGTCCAGATGAGCTCAAGCTTGTTGTTGTGTGGTTGCCAGAACGCACGGCGGTCCTTGCTGTACAGGTATTTGCCAGCGAACCAGAACAGGAGCACGTTGGTGATGACGAATGCGATGAGGAGGATGGCCCAATTGAAGTTCAACAACCAGTCGGTCTCAACGCCATGCTCACTTGCTGCGATCGGCAGCATCTTGTCCTTGTAAGCAACGACCAGCCAAAGGAAGAAACCGAAGTAGGCCACTGCGAACAGCCACATCATGCGGCCGTTGAAGCGGTTGTCACCGGCTGAGATGTCCTCCTCACGCTTACCTCGCAGTTTCGAGGTCAGTTCGTAGACGCGGGCAAGCTGGGCCACTGCCAGTATGCCCAACACCACGACGATCAAGATCAACAACTTCGTCATCGTTCGCTCAGTGTATCAACCCTGTACAGGGCGGTCTTGTTCAATGATCCGGCATTTTACCCGCTGCAGTTCCATCGCCATGCGACGCACCTGCACCAGCCGCACGGCCGCCCAGGTCCCGATCGCCACGATCACCAGAATTAGAAGCTGTTCCATGCCGTTCGTTATCAGATCTGGTGGTGGATGCTTTCGTCCAGGTACGGGTGGTTCACCACGGTGAGCGGCGCCTTGGTCAAGGCCTTCAGCACAACGTGGACGAAGAGGCCCAGGAAGGTGAGGAACATCCCCGCCTCCAACAGACCGATCCCGTGGAAATCATGCCCAACGCTTCCCGGCATCACCATCATGATCACATCCAGCCAGTGGCCGATGAAGATCACACTGCCGACACCGATGAGGAAGCGCGGGTTGCGCTTGGCATCACGGCTCATCAACAGCACCATCGGCAGCGCGAAGTTGACGAAGAACGTGCCCCACAGAAGCATGGGGTGCTCATTGATCCGCTGCTGGAAATAGGTCACCTCCTCTGGGATGTTGCTGTACCAGATCAGCATGAACTGGCTGAAGTAAAGGTAGCTCCACAGGAAACTGGTGGCGAACACCCATTTGCCCATGTCCTGGATGTGGCTGTTGTTCACCTGCGGCAAGTAGCCCTTGCGTTTGAGGTACAACACCAGGATCACCGCGGTGACCATGGCACTGCAGAACATGCCCGCGAACACGTACCAGCCGAACAAGGTGCTGAACCAATGTCCATCGATGCTCATGACCCAGTCCCACGCAAGGGTGCTGCTGAATACGGCGAAGAACACCAGGAACAGGGCCGACCTGCGGTAGTTCAATTTCGTCCGAGAGACCAATGCTTCCCCGGTCTCCTTGTCCATTTGCAGGCTTTGGTTGCGGAAGTAGCGCGCAAAGAAGAGGAACACCCCCAGGTACAACAAGGTGCGGATCCAGAAGAAGGGCTGGTTGAGGTAGGCCTTCTTGTTCGTATAAAGCTGGTCGAAATTCGGGTTGGCGACCGCGCCTTCCACGGCCTCATCCAAGTACTGCGCGGAATCCCCTTCGCCGAGCATGAACTCGTGGTAGAGGGTGTGGTCCATCCAGTGGTAGATGTGGTGCATGTGCATGCTGCCCGCGGCCAAGAGCACCACCATGGTGATCGCACCGATGGGCAGGTAGCTATAGATGCCTTCGTACACACGCTTGAGCAGCACGGTCCAAGCCGTTTCCGTAGCGTTCATCAACGCATAGAAGAAGAGCGCCCCCAAGGAGATACCGAGGAAGAAGAAGGCGTTCACGAGCAGGTTCGCCCAGCTGCGTTGGTGATGATCGCTGTGATCGCCCATCACACCGACCACCGTGGCCACTGCGCCGAGGACGATCAACCCGAGGGTGATGCTGCGTGCCCGATTACTAAGGGTGAAATTCATCGCTGCTGTTCCGTTGTCGTCCTTGTTCAGTTCCCAACTGCAACATCCGCCGTGGCGACCACCGCATCACGTTGCATCTTTCCGCCGTTCTGCAGGTACTTCACGTACTGCACCACGAGCCAACGCTCCTCCTTGTTCAACTGCGAAGCATGGGAGCCCATGGCCACGTTCTTTCCATAGACCAAGCTGTGGAAAATCTTGCCTTCCGGCATATCCTTCAATTGCGCTCCATCGTAGGCGGGTGGCACCGGGTAGTTCCCGTTCTTCACTACGCCACCGTCACCTTGGCCTTTCTCGCCGTGGCAATGCTGGCAGAACTTGGTGTATATCACCTTGCCTTGCTCCACCGTGGCCTCGGTCATGGCGATCGGGCTCTTCAGGTTGAGACCGGCCGCCTCATACCCGTCGTTGGTGTTCGGGTACGGGTACGGCATGTTGTACTGTGCCTTGGCAGCATCGGCAGCGAAGGGAATGGTCCCTGCCACCGGCATGCGCGCACTTTGGCGCTGCCGTTGCAGCTTGGCCGTATCCTCGGTGAAGTAGTAAGGGTCCTGGCCGAAATCCACATAGGCTTCCAGGGCCGGGCTACGGTACATGTCCGGCATGTACTCCACGCCGGGGCTGTTGGGATCGCCACCACAGGAGGCCATCAACAGCACGGTGGCCATCATGGCGCCCAAGGCGATCGTGGAGGTTGATGTACGGTCGATCATGATCAGTACTGGCGTTCGTTGATCTCGAACACCGGGGTGGTGCGCAGCATTTCCGTAATGGCCTCGGCGCTGTGGCCGTGGTTGTCCGCCGTGCGGACCTCGATGATGAACTTATCGTCCGTGCTGCGCGGGTCCGGGTTGCGGGCCGGCATGCCGGGCAAGGTCTTGTTGCGGATGAGGTACGTGATCGCCATGCCATGCGCTGCGCACAACACGGTGAACTCGAAGGTCACCGGGATGAAGGCCGGTAGGTTCTTGTACATGGCCTGGCTCGGCTTGCCACCGATGTTCATCGGCCAGTCGAAGATGTTGAAATACCAGATCCCGAGGAGCGCAAGGCTCATTCCGAGCATGCCGAACATGAAGGCCACGATGGCCAAACGGGTGCGCTTCACCCCGATGATGGGGTCGATACCGTGGATCGGGAAGGGCGAGAACACATCCTTCACCCGCACACCGCTGGAGACGAGCTTGCGCGCGCCATCCTTCAGTTGCTCGGGATCCTCGTAAACGGCGTAAATGACCTTGTTCGCCATGTCTTAGTGATGCTGATGGTTAGCGGCTTCCTTCTTGTAGCTCTCGCCGCTGCCCTTGAGAATGGACTTCACCTCGTTCAACGCCAGCACCGGGAAGTAGCGAGCGAAGAGCAGGTAGAGGGTGAAGAAGATGCCGATGGTGCCCAGGAAGACGCCCACGTCGACCCAGGTGGGGTGGAACATGGTCCAGCTGCTCGGCACATAGTCACGGTGCAAGCTCGTTACGATGATCACGAAGCGCTCGAACCACATACCGATGTTCACGATGATGCTCATGAAGAAGGTGAATGCCAAGTTGCGACGCAGACCACGGAACCAGAAGAGCTGTGGGCTATCACGTTGCAGGTCATCATGCTCCAGTAGGCCCATGCATATTTACCGGTCGCACGGTTGATGAATGCATAGCTCTCGTACTCCACGCCGCTGTACCGACTGATGAACAACTCGGTGATGTACGCCACCCCGACGATCGAGCCGGTGACGACGATCACGATGTTCATGTACTCCACGTGCTTCACGGTGATGTAGTTCTCGAGCTTCATCACCTTCCGCATCACCAACAGGAGCGTTTGCACCATGGCGAAACCGCTGAACACCGCACCGCTAACGAAGTAGGGCGGGAAAATGGTGGTGTGCCAACCCGGAATGACGGATGTGGCGAAGTCCATGGATACCACGGAGTGCACCGAGAACACCAGCGGTGTTGCTACGCCGGCGAGCACGAGGCTGACCTCCTCGAAACGGGTCCAGGCCTTGGCGTTGCCGGTCCAGCCGAAGCTGAGCAGGCCGTACATCTTCTTCATGCCCGGCTTGGTCACCTTGTCGCGGATCGTAGCGAAGTCGGGGATGAGGCCGATGTACCAGAACACGAGGGACACACTGAAGTAAGTGCCGCATCGCGAACACGTCCCAGAGCAGCGGGCTGTTGAAGTTCACCCAGAGCGAACCGAACTGGTTCGGGAGCGGGAACACCCAGTAGGCCATCCAGATCCGGCCCATGTGGATGCCGGGGAAGGTGGCGGCCATGATCACAGCGAAAATGGTCATCGCCTCGGCGGAACGGTTGATGGCCATGCGCCACTTCTGTCGGAACAGGAGCAACACGGCACTTATCAGTGTTCCGGCGTGACCGATACCGACCCACCAAACGAAGTTGGTGATGTCCCCAGGCCCAGTCCACGGTCTTGTTCAGACCCCATACACCGATGCCCTTGCTGATCAGGTAAAGGATGCATCCCGTGCCGTAGGCCGCGATGAGCGCAGCGATGGTGAACAGGATGTACCAACCCCGTGGGGCCTTGCTATCGATCGGGCCAACAATATCATTGGTGATATCGCTGTAGGTCTTGTGGCCCAGGATGAGCGGCTCTCGGATCGCAGCTTCTGAATGCATTTGGTCCTCTTCGTTATCCTTAAGCGTGGTGTGCGGCCGCTTCGTCGGTGTTGCGCACTTTCACCAGGTAGTTCACATTCGGCTTCACGCCGATCTCTTCCAGCATGTGGTAGCTGCGATCGCTCTCGGCCAAGCTCAGCACCTTGCTCTTCCTATCGTTCAGGTCGCCGAAGGTGATAGGCGCCGTTGCCGCAGGCCGCGCTGCACGCGGTCTCGATGGCGCCGTCCTTCACCGGTGTGCCGGCCTTCTTGGCCTCCAGCTTGCCGGCCTGGATCTGCTGCACGCACATGCTGCACTTCTCGATCACACCGCGGGCACGCACTGTTACATCGGGGTTCAAAACCATACGGCCCAGGTCGTCCCAAGCAGGGTTCACCTCGCCGAACTTGTCGCTCACATAGTTGAACCAGTTGAACCGGCGCACCTTGTAGGGGCAGTTGTTCGCGCAGTACCGCGTGCCGATGCAGCGGTTGTAGGTCATCTGGTTGAGGCCCTCGTTGCTGTGCGTGGTCGCCGCGACCGGGCAGACCGTTTCGCAAGGCGCATGGTTGCAATGCTGGCACATCACCGGCATGAACACCACTTTCGGGCTTTCCTCAGGTACCTCCATCTTGAGGTACATGTCGATCTTGCCAAGACCATCGTGCTTAGCGGTCTCCTTCGTGGTGGCCGAACTGTAGTAGCGGTCCAAGCGCAACCAGTGCATTTCGCGGCTGCGACGGACCTCGTCCTTGCCCACCACGGAAATGTTGTTCTCGCTATTGCATGCGGTGATGCACGCGCTGCAACCGGTGCAGCTGTTCAGGTCGATGCTCAGGCCCCAACGGTGCCCCACGCCCTCCACCGGATGCTCTTCCCAAAGGTCGAACTCCGCCACGGGCTTCTTGTCCAGCGCATTGATCTTGCCGTCGCCGTTCACGTCCTCATGCACGGCCAATTCATGCGCGTGGTTGTACGCGCTCTTGTCGCCAGCGAGGAAGGTGGCCAGGTTGGTCTCCTTCACCACGCTGGTGCGGTCCATGTCCGTCAGGTGCGTCTGCGTGATGGCCACCGGATAGGTCTCGCCGGTCGCGGTCACCGTGGCGTTCGTCACTTCGTACCCCACCGTGCCGTTCACCAAGCTGGTGAAGGGATAGGCGTTCTTACCTACGGGCTTGAATTCGCCGTTGTGGTCCGTGGTGCATGCCGCACGCCCCACCTTCTCGCCGTTCTCGCCGCGGCCGTAGCCCAGTGCGATGGCGATGGTGCCGGTGCGCTGGCCCGGGGTGGCGACGACCGGAAGGGTCACTTCCTTCTCACCCACCTTCACGGTGACCAAGCTGGCAGGAGCTTGCTCACCCAAGTAGATGTTCAAACCCTTGGCCTCCATGTCCGAAGGGCTCATGCACACGTAGTTGTCCCACGCGATCTTCGTGAGCGATGGGCATTTCCTGCAGCCACGGGTTGTTGGCGTGCTTGCCGCTGCCGATGGCCTCAGTGGTGTACAGTGCGAGTTCGAACTCGCCTTCGGCCGCCTTGGAAGCTTTGGCCATCGCGGCCGCAGCGCTGACGTCGCCAGCGAAGACCGCGCCGGAAGGGGCCACTGTCATACCCGCGGGCTCATAGACACCATCGTGAACGGCTTGGTTCCAGGTGTCCGCGAACATTTCGACGAGACCACCATGCGCAGCCATGTTGCGCTGCCAGTTCTCGCGAATGAAGCTGTAGTACGATGTATAGGACCCGGACCAACGCAGCAAGCTCTCTTGCCATTGGCGGGTACTGAAGAGCGGCGTGATGACCGGCTGTGCCAAGGTGTAATGCCCGGCCTTCGGCATGAAGTCGTTCCAGCTCTCAAGGTAGTGGTGGTCAGGGCAGATCCAGCTGCAGAGGCTCGCGGTCTCATCGGCGTATCCGCTGAAGCTGACCGACAGCCCCACCTTGGCCAGACCGGCCTTGAATTCCGCTGCGTTGTGCAGGCTATAGGCCGGATTGACACCGCCGATGAACAAAGCACCCACGGCGCCTGCGTTCATATCCTTGACCAGTTGTGCAACGGCCACATCATCACCCTGCCACAAGTAGCTGTGGTTGTTCAGGTCGATCGTACTGCCGTAGTTGCCCAGCATGCTGTTGATGCTGTTGACCAGCACCTGCACGCCTTCGTTGTTGCTGCCGGCGATCACCACGCTGTTGCCACGCGCCGCGAGCAGCGCCTTAGCTGCACCCTCGGTAGCGGCCATCACTTCAGCATCGGCGGCGCTCGAAGCACCTCCGGTGGCCTTGGCGATGTGCGCATGCAGCGCAACAACGGCGGCAGGCAGTTCGCTCACCTTCATCGGCACGCGCACATCCGCGTTCGCACCGCTCAAGCTCATGCGCGCCTCGAACTGGAAATGGCGGCTCATCTTGCCCGCTGGATCGCGACGGCTGCTGTACTGCCATGCGTTCTGCGTGGTGCTGCCCCAGTTGCTCAGGAAGTCGGCATCCACGCTCACGATCACATCGGCCTTCGTCAGGTCGTAGCTCGGGAACACGCGCTTACCGAAGCTCTTCAGGTTCGCGTTGATGATGCCGCTGTAGCTGATGGTGTCCATCTGCACGTGCTCCACGGTCGGGAACTTCGTGCGCAATTGCTCGATCGCTGCCGCGCTGCTTGCGCTGGCGAGCGTGTTGGTCAGGATCACGACGCGCTTGCCTGCTGCGGCGGCGAGCCCTTTGGTGATCGCATCATCGGCATCCGACCAATTGGATGCGACCATGCCCTCACCACTCTTCATCATCGGCTGCTTCAGCCGCTCGTTGTCGTAGAGCGAAAGAACGGAGCTGTTGATGCGCGCGTTGATGCTGCCTTTGGCGAGCGCTGGATTGCGATTGAGTCCGAAACGTGGATTGCCCTTGATGTGGATGGGGCGCCCCTCACGGGTCTTCACCAGGATGCTGGCGAAGTCCTCTCCATCATAGAAGGTGCTCGCATACCAGTTCGCCACACCCGGCGTGATATCCTCCGGCTTGTTGACGTAGGGAATGCTCTTGATGACCGGGGTCTCGCAGGCGGCCAAGGTGGCGGCGCCCAGGCCGAAGCCCAAGAACTTCAGGAAATCCCGACGGCCGCTGCTTGCTCCGTTGAACGAGGGGTCGCCCACGACCTGGTCAATGGCCAGTTCCTGAGAGAATTCGTGTTCACGACCCTTTATCGCTTCGGGCTGCTGGTGCAGGTCCCCGAGATCCATCCAATATCGCTTCGTGTCCGACATGCGGCGCGTAATATTCGGTCTTAGTAATGGCACTTGGAGCATTCCCAGCCACCAAGCTCCTTCACACTTATCTTCTCGTCCTCGAGATATTGTTTCAATTCGGCGTGGCCCATGTCCGTCTCTTCCAAGCGGGCCATCACCTCGTCGTAGTAGCCGTTACCGGCCATTTTCACATCCTTGGTATTGTGACAGTCGATGCACCAGCCCATGGTGAGCGGGGCCCATTGCTCGGCCACGTCCATTTTCTCATCGATCGGGCCGTGGCACTCCTGGCACTCGAGTTTACCGACGGCCACGTGCTGGGCGTGGTTGAAGTAGGCGTGATCGGGCAGGTTGTGCACCTTCACCCACTTCACCGGTTCGATCTTCCCCGTGTACTTCAGGTTCTCGGCATCCCAACCCACAGCAGCGTAGATCTTGGCGATCTCCGCAGTACCCTCCGGCGAGCGCCCCTCAGCAACGGCCTGGTGGCAGTTCATGCAAACATTCGTACTCGGTATCCCCGCATGTTTGCTCTTCTCCACCCCGCTGTGGCAGTATTGGCAATTGATCGCGAGATTGCCCGCCTCGACCTTACCTGCGTGCAGGGTGTGGTTGAAGAGGATGGGTTGTTCCGGTTTGTAGTGTTCAACCTCATCCCCACCGTACACACCGATCACCCATGCGGCATCCCAAAGCTTCAAGGTGATGAACACCACCACAAAGAGCATGATGATGCCAGCGAAGGCCTTGTTGTTCCATGCCCACTCGCGGATCTTCTGTCCGGTCGTCAGGTCCGGCAATGGCTCCTTTCCCTCCGCTTCACGGACCGCATTGGTCAAACTTGTCTTCACACCACCCAAGGAGAGCGCGACCACCAGCAACAGCAAGGCGATGACGATCATCCAAGGCCAAGTGGAACTAGAAGTATCCTCACCAGCACCCGGGGTTCCTGCGACATCACCGCCGGGAGGGGGAGGTGGAGCCTTCGGAGCATAGTTATCAGCGTAGTAAAGGACCGCGTCGATCTCCTCATCGGTGAGGGCCTGAGCGGTCATGATGCTCTTGTTCCACTTGACGAAGAGCTCGTTGGCGTATGGGTTGCCGGTCTTGAGGTAGGCCGCGCTGTTCTTGACCCACGCATAGATGTCGCCCTTGCCTTCCCAGCGGGCAACGGCCCCCTTCAGGGCAGGACCGGTAAGGTCCTTGTCGGGTTTGTGACAGGCCGCGCAGTTCCCCTTGAAGAGCTTCTCCCCTTTCGCGTACAACTCCGCATCGGCAGGCTGGGCCTGTGCAAACGAGGCGATAAGGAAAAGACAGAGAGCGAGGGATGCGTGAATGAGCCCGGTGGAACGATGAGAAATCCTTGCTACAAGCGGCATTCCGAGCATTTTAGTAGGGACGTGGTCCTTTCGTCCGGGCGCAAAAATACACGGGGAAGCGTACGTGGGACAGCGGATAGGCCCGGATGCCACAGGGATGTCACTATTTAGAACTGTTCTAAACAAGAGACGGGGTCCGAGAGCCCTCGCAAAGGCCCCATGCAGGCCAAGAACGGCATACTTTTGGCCTCGTGCCGACCATGCGTTCCATCTTTCTGTTCAGCCTCTTCGTGCTCACGTTCTTCGGAGCGCGGTCCCAACAACCTCCTGCACCCCCGATCCAAAAAGGCACCGGCCTGAGCCTGCCCGTGGATAGCCCAACAAGTGAAGTGCCTTTGAGCGCCATGAAAGGAGAGGTAACGGTGACGATGTCGCCGAAGCTCGAGGCCCTGCTGAAGGACTACAATGAGCATGACCATCTGCAGAACGGGTACCGCGTTCAGATCTTTTTGGGCGACCGGAAGACCGCCGAGGAAACCAAACGCACATTCCTGCAGAAGAATCCTGAGATACCTGCCTACCTCAGCTGGCTGGCGCCGAACTTCCGTTTGCGCGTGGGCGACCTGCGCACACGCTTGGAAGCTGAACACCTCTTGAACGAACTGAAGGCCGCGTACCCGGGCAGTTACATCGTGCCGGACGAGATCGGGATGCCACGCCTGCCCTGAGCGGATACACATGAGAACGAAAAAGGCCCCGATCGCTCGGGGCCTTTTCAATTCAGATCGCCTTCGCTTCAGCCTTCCAGGGTGCGCTTCACTTCGATCATCTCGAAGGCCTCCACATGGTCGCCGACCTTGACATCGTTGAAGTTCTTGATGTTCAAACCGCATTCGTAGCCGTGGGTCACCTCCTTCACATCGTCCTTGAAACGCTTCAGGGTCTCGAGGTCGCCGGTGTAGATCACGATGCCATCGCGGATAAGGCGCACCTTGTTCTTGCGCTCGATCTTGCCGTCGAGGACAAAGCAGCCCGCAATGGTGCCCACTTTGGTGATCTTGAAGGTCTCGCGCACCTCGGCGGTACCGGTCACCTTCTCCACTTCCTTCGGTGCCAACATACCTTCCATCGCCTGCTTGATCTCCTCGATCGCTGCGTAGATGATGGAGTACATGCGGATGTCGATCTCCTCGGCCTCGGCCAGTTTGCGTGCTCCCGGCGTGGGGCGCACTTGGAAACCGATGATGATCGCGTTCGACGCGCTGGCCAGGAGCACATCGCTTTCGGCGATCGGACCCACCGCGCGGTGGATCACGTTCACCTTGATGCTCTCGGTGCTCAACTTCAACAACGAATCGGTGAGCGCTTCCACGGAACCGTCCACGTCGCCCTTGACGATGATGTTGAGCTCCTTGAAATCGCCGATCGCCAAACGACGCCCGATCTCATCGAGCGTGATGTGCTTGTGGGTACGGATACCCTGCTCGCGCTGTAACTGCTGGCGCTTGGTGGCGATGGTACGGGCATCACGCTCGTCCTCGAACACCTGGAAGGTGTCGCCCGCATTCGGGGCGCCGTCCAGACCGAGGATGCTGACGGGTGTAGCGGGTGGCGCGGTATCGACCTGCTGACCGCGTTCGTTGAACATGTTCCGCACACGACCGCTGAACTGGCCGGCGAGCAACACGTCCCCTTTGTTCAGTGTTCCGCTATCCACCAACAGGGTGGTCACGTATCCGCGGCCTTGTTCCAGGGTACTTTCTATCACCACACCGTGTGCGCGCTTGCCCGGGTCTGCCTTGAGGTCGAGGAGCTCGGCCTCGAGCAGGACCTTCTCCAGCAACTGGTCCACGCCGGTGCCTTTCTTGGCGCTGATCTCCTGGGTCTGGTACTTACCACCCCACTCCTCCACGAGGATGTTCATTTGCGACAATTCCTCGCGGAGCTTGTCGGCGTTGGCACCCTCCTTGTCCATCTTGTTGAAGGCGAAGACCATGGGCACGCCAGCGGCCTGCGCGTGGTTGATCGCTTCCCGCGTCTGGGGCATCACATTATCATCCGCCGCGATGACGATGATCGCGATGTCAGTGACCTGTGCACCCCGCGCACGCATGGCGGTAAAGGCTTCGTGACCGGGCGTATCAAGGAAGGTGATGCGCTTGCCACTTTCCAGCTCAACGCTGTACGCACCGATGTGCTGGGTGATACCACCGGCCTCTCCGGCGATCACGTTGGCCTTCCGGATATGGTCGAGCAAGGAGGTCTTACCGTGGTCCACGTGACCCATGACGGTGACGATCGGCGGACGGGGAACGACGCGTTCGGGATCGTCCTCCTCCTCCTGCATGTCCTGCACCACATCGGCGCCGACGAATTCCACTTTGAAGCCGTACTCCTCCGCGATCACGGAGAGGGTCTCGGCATCGAGGCGTTGGTTGATGCTCACCATCACCCCCAAGGAGAAGCAGGCTTTGATGATGTCGGTGACCGGCAGGTTCATCATGCTCGCCAATTCGCTGGCGGTCACGAATTCGGTGACCTTCAAGGTCATACCGGCGAGTTCGCGTGCTGCTTGTTCCTCTTCGAAGCGTTGGTAGCGTTGATCGCGCTTTTCGCGACGCATCTTGCTGCCCTTGCTCTTTCCGCTTCCGGTGAGGCGTGCGAGGGTCTCGCTCACCTTCCGTTTGGCGGCGTTCTCGTCCAGTTCGCCGGGGCGGCCTGCACCAGGGCGTTGTTCTGTTTGTACAGCGCGATCGATGTTGACCGGACCGGGTTTCACGATGCGCTTGCGGCGGCCGCGTTCGGTGCGCTCGCTCGGTTTGCGTTCGCGCTCCTTGGGCAGTTCGATCTTGCCAACGGTCTTCAGACCGGCGAGCTTGGTAACGTTGACGCGAATGGTCTCCGGTTCAGCCGGATCCGCTGTTGAAGCGTCCTTTGCTTCCGGTTTCGCGGGAGCTTCCGTGGCCTTTTCGGCCGCTGGCGCTTCCGGTGCGGCAGGGGTTTCGGCCACGGGTGTCTCGGCCTTGGCTTGCGGGACCTCGGCGGCCGGTTCAGCCTTTTCGGTCTTCGTATCGGCCTTCTTGGTGGCCTTCTTCTTCGGGGCGTCGAGGTCGATCTTGCCAACGGTCTTCGGGCCAGCGGCCTTCTCCGCCTTGGCCTTGATCACCTCGGGTTCGGGAGGTGCGGGCGGCACAATGGGCGAATCCGTAGGCTGCACGTTGTGGATCAGCACCACATCCTCCTCGGCGCGCTTGGCGGCCTCCTTGGCTGGGATGGCCGTGGCCAAGGAGATGGTCTCCCGCTCTTGGCGTTGCTGCACCGTGGCGATGCTCTGTTCCTTGATGGCCTTGTCCTTGCCGAACTCCGCTTGGAGCAGCGTGTACAATTCCGCCGGGATCTTGGTGTTGGGGTTGCTCTCCACCTCGTGGCCCTTGCTCTCGAGGAACTCCACCACGGTGTGCAGACCCTGGTTGAATTCCCGGGCCACCTTGCTCAGGCGCATTCCCTTATCCGTCGATTCGCTCATTCAGTGCTGCTGTTGACCTTCTTTTCCTTGTCTTTCCTCACTCCGCCTTCCATCTTACCGGGCCGATGATCATCGGCGCGTCATGCCTCCAATTCCTGGCTGAGGATGCGCACCACTTCGCGGATGGTCTCCTCTTCCAGGTCCGTACGCTTCACCAGGTCCTCCACAGGGATGTCCAAAACGGAACGGGCCGTGTCGCAACCGATGTTCTTTATCTCGTCGATGATCCACTGGTCGATCTCGTCGCGGAACTCGTCCAAGCTCACGTCGTCGGTGACCTCGTCCGTTTCGCGGTACACATCGATATCGAAACCGGTGAGCTTACCCGCCAGCTTGATGTTGTGGCCTCCCTTACCGATGGCCAAGGCCACCTGATCGGGCTTCATGTACACCTCGGCGCGCTTGTGCTCATGGTCCAACTTGATGTCTCCCACCTTCGCGGGGCTCAAGGCCCGTTGGATAAGGAGCTCCTCGTTGGCCGTGTAGTTGATCACATCGATGTTCTCGTTGCGCAGCTCGCGCACGATGCCATGGATACGGGAACCCTTCATGCCCACGCACGCGCCCACTGGATCGATGCGGTCGTCGTAGCTCTCCACCGCGACCTTGGCACGCTCGCCGGGTTCGCGCACGATGCGCTTGATCATGATCAGGCCGTCGGCCACCTCGGGCACCTCCTGTTCGAACAATTTCGCCAGGAACTCCGGTGCGGTACGGCTCAGGATCACAGTGGGGGTGTTGTTGCGCAACTCCACCTTCCACACCACGGCGCGCACGGTATCCCCTTTCTTGAAGAAGTCGGTCTTGATCTGCTGCTCCTTGGGCATGATCAGCTCGTTGCCCTCGTCGTCGAGCACCAAGGTCTCACGCTTCCAGATCTGGTACACCTCGCCGGTGATGATCTCGCCGACCCGCTCCTTGTACTTGTTGTACAGGTGGTCCTTCTCCAGCTCCATGATGCGGCTCTGCAGGTTCTGCTTCAGGCTAAGGATGTTGCGACGGCCGAAGTCGGCGATCTTCACCTCTTGGCTCACCTCCTCGCCCACTTCGAAGTCGGGCTCGATCTTCCGGGCCTCGGCCAGTTCGATCTCGAGGTTGTCGTCCTCGCTCATGCCGTCCTCGACGATGATGCGGTTCAGCCAGATCTCCAGGTCGCCCTTGTCGGGGTTGATGATGATGTCGACGTTGGCCTCTTCCCCGAAGCGGCGCTTCACCACACCACGGAACACATCCTCCAGGATGCCCATCATGGTGACGCGGTCGATGTTCTTGAGGTCCTTGAACTCGCCGAAGGACTCGATCAGATTTACTGTACTCATGGCACGATCAGTTGAACGTGATACTTGCTTTGGTTGACTTGATCTCTTCGAAAGGGAACACGGAGACCTCCGCGTCCAGTTTGGGCAGTCGGCCCTTCACTTTGCTGGGATGTTGGATGCGCAGGCCGATGGTGGCCCCGTCGCAATGCTCCAATTGGCCTTCGAGTGCGCGGCCATCGGTGAACGCCACTTGCACGATGCGGCCGATGTGCTTCTGGTATTGGCGCATCACCTTGAAGGGGCGGCCCATGCCGGGGCTACTGACCTGCAGTTCGCAGTCGTCGAGCGCCTCGCCGAGGCCTTCGCGCAGCGCCTTGTTCACGGCGGTCAGGTCATTCAGGGTAATGGCCTTGTCGTTATCCAACTCCACCACCACCTTGCCACCCGGCCGCACCTCCACAGCTACGAGGAAATGGGCAGTGCCTTCAAGATGTTGTTCCACGATGCTTCGCACGGTGTCCGCTGTGACCATTGTTGCCTTTCGCCTACGCCGGGGAACAAAAAAGAGGGGCTTTCCCCTCTTCCTCTTCCACCGACTGACGCCGCAAATGTAAGTCAAATGCTCGAATTATGAATGATCGCGACCGGAAGAACCAAAGCTCTTCCGGTCGCGACCAAACCTTTGTGCTTAATGCGCAACCTTCACCGCCTTCTTGACGGCTGGTTCCCCATTCACAAGCAAGGTGATGTAATAGATGCCGGGAGCCATGCCCGCAGTTTCCCACTCGTAGCTATAGCTACCCGCTTCCAACATGGACTCCTTAAGCACCTTCAACACTTTACCGTCAGCGCTGTTTGCTATCAACTGCATTCGGCCAGCATTCTCCAGCACGTAGTACAACGTAGTGCGCTCGTTGAATGGATTAGGTTGGACCCGAAGCTGCTGCTCTTTTGCAGGATCCAGTTCATCGATCACCGTCCGATCGCGACCGCCCAAGCCATCCGGATCCGAAGGGAATGCGCAACAGGCGGCGATCATAGACTCCAAACGGTCAATGCGGTCTTGTTGTTCCTTATTGCTGGCGATCAATAGCGGGATCAATTCCTGATAATTCAGGGCCTTGAAGGACACCGCCGGATTCACTTCGTTCCCAAGTGAGTCAACATCTGCTGGTCTGGTGATGTCCTTAACTGCGGAAGGCAGCACTTCGGCCACCTCATCCGCCATTAGGCCCATGTGACGACCCGAATCGAAACCCATAAACCCAAACGCGTCCGAATCGTATTCGTAGGACCTAGGATTCAACTGGGCTAATAGTGCGGATGCATTCTCGATCTCCTGAACATCACGTTTCAGTTGACTATCCGAAGCCGACCATACACCAAGCGTGCAGTATGTCAAACCATCAAACCATCCCGCCCAACTGTTCGAGGCGATAGCCCCGCTAGCTTTACCATAAACACCAACACACCTGACCGAGTTGTTGGTGGCGCTTGATGATCCGCTGACGCCGATAAGGTCCGCCGAGGTACCTGGACTGGCGCCGGCATTCGTTGCATCACCTAGAACGCCATAGGAATATTTGGCATTGCTGACTTGTCCAAATACGCCCCTTAGGTCTCCAGAATTAAAGTCCGTGGACAGCAAGGTGCGCGCTTCACCCTTGATAGCCCTCCCCGATTGCTGGTCAGTAGCAAGAACCGAATAGGTAACCTCTCCAGTGAAACCTGCCTCAGGATCGTTATCAAAATACACATGAAGCTTGGCTTTCGGATGCTGAATCCCGACTCCCACTCCATTCAAGAAGCCCCAAGGACAGGAACTCCCGGCGTAAACAGATGACACGTCGTTGGTGTTCTGGATCTTCCAGTCACAGTCATCGCCGGAGATGGTACTAATATCCCTCCAATACACACGCCCATCAGGGCGAACACCAAGGATCTTGGTCAGGGTATTGTCCTCATATGGCGCACCGGGGACGGCTCGCAATCGAATGGTCCGATCCCGAACATCCAAGCGCTCGTCCGGTTGGTTCGGGTCTCCATTGTAGTTCCCTATTCCGAAGAAGCCACTACCATTTACCCGTGTCACCTCAAGCCCTTCATCACCGTTACCCATGAAAAGGAACCTCAGATTGTCCGGTCCTGCGGGCGACAACGCATTGTCTCCCCACGCCACCACGGCATCGCTCTCATCCGTACCTGTCCTGAAAAGCTGGCCCACGTACATCATGTCGTCATTCCCGCTCATGTATATGCCATTCTTCATCCAGGGCCGGTATGAACCTGTGATCACCGTTCCGCCATTGTCCAGATGCAAGCGGGCCCAAGGACCCTGGGTGCCAATGATCCCACTATTGGGACCGATCCCCACGAAGCTGTTCGTGGGGTTGTTCTAGTAGATCCCGATGTTGGCGAAGGCAGTTCCGGAGTTCAGCCGAAGGCCATTGTCCAGAGAATTGCGCAACCAAAGGTTGCCGGTCGTGTTCAAGGCCTTCACGTTGAACTCCGTGCTACCCGTGAGGTTGTAAAGCAGGCCATACTGCGTCCCACCACGAAACATGCGCCAATACGTGCTGTTGGCACCCGGTGCATCTGTTTTGAACACCTCACCTGTATTGCCCACTCCTAACAGGTCTCCTCGTATTTGGAACGCTTGGCCTGTCGGTGCCGTCGCTATGTTCCCAATGGTCACACCTTGAGTTATAGCGGCATTCGTTCGCCCATGCGTCCCACCAAGGATGTTGAATTGAGCCGGAACAAGTACCGGGCAAACGCATGTCGCTATTAGCAATCCGCTTTCGATGATATTCCGTCTCATGGCAAGGAGTTTTGGGTTATGGAACGAGAATTTTCATGCGATGAACCTCGCCCCCGTCCCACAAGCGAAGTACTATGATGCTGGCTGCAAGATTTGCCGTGTACAAGGTTGAATCCGAATTCATCAGCCCCTCAAGAAGAAGTCGGCCTAATGTGTCTCTGATCTCGTAGGAGTATTGCCTACCCGCGACCAACCCGCTGACCTTTATCCCATTCTGCTCGCGAATGATCCGTATCCGGCCGCTCATTGCTGGCAGCCTTGTTGCTGTTGCCAGTGGGCAATCTTCCATGCTCAATGAAAGACACACATCATCGAAATAGTAGTAGCTGTACTCATCTGGACATGAAGGGTCGATCACTATGTTGGACACGTTCGTATTGTCAAAGAAATTGCCCAAATACAGCCATTGAGCAATCTCTTGAGCAACGAATGTTCCGGACAATAGTGTCCACCCCACAGAATCCGTTACGATACTGTCCGAGGAGAACTGGGCGATGTTGTCGGAAGGGTACCAGCTTGCACCCACAAGAGAGTCCTGTCGGATACGAACGCCCAGCTTATTAGCCGCATATCGCGTCCAGTTGTCCAAATTGGGGTAACCATTGGTACAACTTATTTTGAATGAAGCGTAATAAGTGGTCCCCGGTACAAGAGGTGTGGTCAGTTTTACACCCAATAACTCCCGGAACCCATCGGGCGGATCATTCGAGTATGTGATCATGCCGATATACCCATCTCCCGAGGCTGGGTTCTGGAATCCCGAGAAATTATTCGGCACACCACATGTGTCGGTGGTACCATCGCACACATTGAAGTAATCCGGATTTGCGATCGCCATGAACCAGTCCCTGAGTTCAAAGGATTCCCCGTAATCATTCGGGCAATTGAAATATTCCTCGAAGCTGGGGTTGGGTACGAGGTTCTGGGCAAAGCACCAAATCGGAAGCGAGACGAGTACGAGCGCAGCGATCTTTCTCATGGTAACAAGAGTTGATACCGAGAAGATATGGTTCGCTTGAAAGAGAACTGCTCGAACGAGGTGGTGGATCTTACCTTGTAAGCCTTTTCTAGCCCGATGGCCCGATGGCCCGATGGCCCGATGGCCCGATGCTAGGTCTAGGTACACATTCGCGAGTATGTGTGCAGGCAATCACGAACGTGAAGCTAGCTGCACTTCAGCCGATTTCGCCTTGTGTTCAAAACTTTTTCACACGCCGCCAAAGCCATACCTGCTCAGTTGACCCAATATCTCAACGCGTCGGTGGCGGCACTTTCTTCACCACCCCATCCTCATACTCGGTGGTCCGTACAGGCTTGCCGTCCTTGCCGTACACGGTCATGGTGCCGTGCAGGCGGCCGTTCCGGTAGGTCATTTCCTGTATGATGCGTCCGCGTTGGTCATACACCGTGCATTTGCCGTGTGGGTCGCCATTGAGGTAGCCTTGCTCGCGCATCTTCACCCCGGCATCGTCGAAGTAGGTCCACTGTCCGTTGGGCATCCCTTCCACATACATGCCTTCGGATACGGGGATCCCGCTGACGTTGTACGTGATCCAGCGGCCGCTCTTCTTGCCTTCGGCGTAGCTGCCTTCTTCCTTCACCCGACCACCGATATCCTTGCCCGGTGGGCTTTCCGTGTACAACTTCCAGGGGCCGTGTTTGAGGTTGTCGGCATAGCTGCCTTCGAAATCCGGCTGTCCATCGGGGAAGAAGCCGCGCCAGATGCCGTTCATCTTGCCTTCCTTGAAGGTGCCGATCGCCTTGGTTTGGCCATTCTCGAACCAGCTGTGCCACTCTCCGTTCTCCTTGCCGTTCACGTACGGCCCTTCTTGTAGTTTCTGTCCGCTTTCGTACCAGGTGGTCCATGTGCCGTTCTTGGCCCCTTGCACATAGGTGCCCTTCTTCCAGAACTGGCCGCCTTCATGAAGTAGACCCAATCGCCTTCCTCCTTGTCCGCCACAAAGGCACCGGTGCTGCTGAGCTGGCCGCTGGGGTACCAATACTTCCACACGCCTTCGCGCAGGCCGGCCTTGAACGGGCCTTCCTGGTCCTTTTTGCCCAAGGTCGTGTACCAGGTCCAGATGCTGTCCTTTTGCCCAGCGCTGTGGCGGCCTTCCACGTTCAGCTGGCCATCGCGGAACCAAAGCGCGTAGTGTCCGTCGAGTTCGCCGTTGATGTAGCCATCCTTCTTTTCGAGCTTGTCGTCGGAATACCAGTAGGACCATGGTCCGTGCTTCTTCCCAGCGCGGTAGGCCCCGCGCGCTTTGGGGTTCCCTGCGGGATGGAATTCGGTGCAAGGCCCGTCCTTCACCCCATTCGCGAAGGCACACTCCTCCATGATGGCGCCGCTGCCGAAGTAGCTCACCAACACGCCAGCGCCATCCTTCAGGGTATGCTTGCCATCACTGTTCCACGCGTCCTGCACGGCCATGGTGCTGTCGGTCCATTGCTCGCGCAGCATGGGTAGGCTGTCCGGATAGTAGTAGGTCCAAACACCCCGCTTCCGGCCCATGGCGTACGAGCCGCGTTCCATGATGTCGCCATCGCGGTAGCGGCTCACGCGGGTGCTGTCCTCGGTACCGCGCTTGAACCAGCCGTCGTGTTGCAACTGCCCGTTGTCGTAATAGATGCGCACATGCCCGTCGCGCTCGCCGCTCTTGAACTCGGCCTGTTCCATCAGGCGGCCTTGTGGATCGTAAAATTTCCATTCGCCCCATTCGCGTCCGTTCACGAACAGGCCCTCGCTCTTCTTGACGGTCTTCTTCGCATCCCAGTGGTCCACGAAGGGTTGTACGCCTTGGCCCTGTGCCACTTGGCAGAGCAAGAAGCCGACAAGGAGTATCGCGGAAGGCGGCGCAGATGTGCGGACACTTAAGAGCATGCTGCGAAAGTAGCGGTGCATGGAAAGGTGCTGGTGCGTCGTGCTGGCATGTATTGAACAACGCAACGGGGATGGGCTTGGTGTGACGCGTTGAATGTCGCCGTCGCGTTCCAAGAATGAACTGCGAACAGTAGCGTTGAGCTTGCTGTTGGAAAGGCGTGCGATCGACACAGCGCCTAACTTTCGGCGGTCCATGATACGTATGCGCACCCCCTTCCTGATCGGCGGACTACTGGCCGTTGTGCTGCTCTTCGCCGCGTGGACCGAGGTCAACAGACCCGTCCTTGGGCCGCATGGTCGGTTGGAGCTCGCCCTCTTCCGTTCCGTGGAGGACACCTTGCCGGTGGTGCGCAGTGATTGGTTCTGGACCAGCGGCCGTTGCGCAGGTTGCCACGGGCGGGACCTGAACGGACTGGCCAGCATCGACCCGGCCACGGGGCATGATGTGAACGTGGTGAACGATTGGCGCAGCAGTTTGATGGGGAACAGCGGTCGCGACCCCTTCTTCTTGGCGAAGCTGGACCACGAGGTATTGGTGAACCCCGGCCATGCCGATGCCATTTCCAACAAATGCTTGAGTTGTCATGCGCCATTGGCGGTGTACGAGGAGCAGCTTTCGGGCAGGCCTCCATTCACCTTGGCCATGTTGGATACGAGCGTGTTGGCGACCGACGGTGTGAGCTGCCTCGCCTGCCACATGCAGAGCACCCAGCGCACCGGCAGCACCTTCAGTGGCGAATTGCATTTCGATAGCGCACGCGTCTACGGTCCGTATGCCGACGACGAGATCAACCCGACGATCATGCAATTCTTTGTTGGTTTTACACCAGCACAGGGGGCTCACATCACCAACAGCAAAGTGTGTGCGGGTTGCCACACCTTGATCACGGAGACCATCGACCTGGAAGGCAACCTGACAGGCGACGAGTTCGTGGAGCAGGCCACCTACCATGAGTGGCTGAACAGCATTTACAGCGATGCCGGCACGATGTGCAACACCTGCCATATGCCGCGGATCGACGGGCCGATCCTGCTGGCGGCGGATTACGCCTTCCTGAACGCACAAACACCTTTCGGCATGCACCACTTGGCAGGTGCCAACGTGCACATGCTGGAGCTGATGAAAGCGAACAGGGAAGCACTGCACATACCTGCCACCGCCGTGCAGTTCGACAGCACGATCGCACGCACGAAAGCAATGTTGACCCAGCGGTCGATCGATATCAACCTAACCTTGGAGGACCGCAGTGCGGACACGGCCTACTTCTCCGTGAAGCTGGACAACCGCGCCGGGCATCGCTTCCCGAGCGGCTACCCCTCGCGGCGCGCCTTCGTGGAATTCGTTGTACTGGATGCCGATGGCGACACGGTGTTCGCGAGCGGACGGACCGATGCCACACACGAACTGATCGGCCACGATGCGGGCTACGAACCGCACTACGACATCATTCGCGCGCCGGACCAAGTGCAGATCTACGAGCTGGTGATGGGGGATGTGAACGATGCGGTGACCACGGTGCTGGAGCATGCGAAACGGCCCTTGAAGGATAACCGGCTGGTGCCGATCGGGTTCACGATGTCGCATCCGAGCTACGACACCACCTTGATCGCCGGTGGTGCCTTGAGCGACTCGAACTTCAACCGTACGGCCTTGGACGAGGAGGGCAGCGGCAGCGACATCGTCCACTACCACATTCCGGTGACCGGCGTTGAAGGTGCACTGCGCGCCTATGCAAGGGTCTATTATCAGCCCATGCCACCGGGTTGGAACGCCTCGATGTTCGGTTTCCAAAGCGCACGGATCGACACCTTCCGCACGATGCTCGCTGCGAGCGATGGCACACCAACGATGGTGGCAGCGGATTCGATCGGGCTGGGTCCATTGGGGATCACCACACCAGCTGCGGACCGTGTCCTGATCCTGCCGAACCCGACGGACGATGGCTGGGTGCGCATCGTCGGCGAAGGCCGCACAGCGGTCGAGCTGATCGCTGTTTTTGATGCGAGCGGTCGTCGTGTGACGGTCCGCAGTGAGCGAACGCCACGCGGTGCACGGCTCCAACTTCCGAGCACCCCTGGCTTGTACTTCGTGCAATTGGAGATCGATGGCACCGTGGTGCTGAAGCGCGTGATCCGCCGATGAGCCTTTCGCTCGCTTCGATCCATTTGTATCCGGTCAAATCGCTCGGTGGCTTCGAGGTGCATGAAGCGCGCTTGACCGATCGCGGTCTTGCACACGATCGCCGATGGATGCTGGTGGATCCCGAGGGTCGCTTTGTTTCGCAGCGCGAGTTGGCTACGATGGCATGTCTGCACACGGCACCCGTTGACAAGGGATTCCGCGTGTGCGATACGCGCAGCAACGATACGTTTGATCTTCCCTGGAGCGTGAGCGCGGGCACGGAGCGCAGCGTGACGGTTTGGGAGGATCGAATGTCAGCCATCGAGGCACCTCCCGGTCCTTCGCGTTGGTTCAGCGAGCGCTTGGGGCGATCCTTGAACTTGGTGTACATGCCGGACAATACCGCGCGGGCCGTGGATCGCAGCTATGCCGAAGGGATCACCTCCTTCAGCGATGGCTTCCCCTATCTGATCATCTCACAAGCTTCTTTGGACGACCTGAACAGTCGCCTTCCAAAGGCCGAGCGCGTGCCGATGGATCGCTTCCGACCGAACCTTGTGATCGCCGGTGGAAGCCCGTTCCAAGAGGATCGTTGGCAGCGAATAACGATCGATGGCATCGCGTTCGAATTGGTGAAGCCGTGTTCGCGCTGTGTGATCACCACCACCGACCAACGCACCGGTGCACGCGGGAAAGAACCACTAAGGACCCTGGCCACGTTCCGTTCCGGCCTCACCGAGCGGCGCAAAGGGAAGGTGGACTTCGGAATGAACGCGATGGCCGCAACGGAAGGGAGGATCACGAAGAACGCGATCGTTACGATCTTGGGGGCGACTTGATCGCCACCTGAACCCTCGATGATCGTTACCGCACTCACCTTCATCGCTGCCTTGACGCTGCTGCTCGTGGCCGCGCGCTACTTCACTGCCGCGGCGGAGCGCGTGGGCAAGTGGATGGGGCTTCCTCCCTTCGTGGTGGGGGTGTTCATCGTTGGCATCGGCACTTCGCTCCCCGAACTGATCTCCGGGATCTTGGCGGTGAACGCGGGCACCTCGCAGATCGTGGCGGGCAATGTGATCGGTTCGAACATCTCCAACCTCTTGTTGATCACCGGCATCGCGGCACTGATCGCGCGTCCCGTGATCCAGCTGGGCAGCCGCTACATCATGATCGATATGCACTACCTGCTTGGTGGCTTCTTCCTGTTCGCCTTGGTGGCTTATGATGGAACGATCACATGGATGGAGGGTCTCTTCGGGCTGTTCACCTACTTCGTCTACAGCATCTACCTCATTCGCCAAGGCGGCCAGGAGTTGGAGGAAGTGTTGACCACGAACACCAAACGCAAAGCGGTGCCGGCCCTGGATCTGTTCATTCTGTTGATAGCCGCTATCGCCATCTATTTCGGTGCGGACCTGACGATCTCGTCGATCACGGAATTGGCCACTGCGTTCAACGTTCCATCGGCGCTGATCGCGCTCACGGTACTCTCCATCGGCACCACACTACCGGAGCTCGCTGTGAACATCAGTGCGATCCGACAAGGCCGATCGGAAATGGCCGTCGGGAACGTGCTCGGCTCCTGTGTGTTCAATGCCTTGATGGTCCCGTCGGTGGCTTCGTTCTTCGGTAATGTGAACGTCCCGGATCAACTGCTGTCCTTCTCCTTGCCCGTGATGCTCGGCGCCGGCCTATTCTTCTATCTGCTCACCAACGACAAGCGCGTTTCACCTTGGGAAGGTTGGTTGTTCGTGATCCTGTATCTCTTGTTCATCGTGCAACTGACGTTAGCGTGATCCATTCGATCCTTCACGACAAGCCGACACGCCTCTTCCTGATCCTTGCCGGCTTCTTCGTGGCCAATGCGCTGATCGCGGAGATGATCGGGGTGAAGCTCTTTCAATTGGAAACGCTCCTCGGTCTTTCCAAAGCGGACTTCAGCTTGCTCGGTCAGGAACATCTTTCGTTCGTGTTGAGCGTTGGCGTGTTGCCGTGGCCGATCGTCTTCATCATGACCGATGTGATCAATGACTACTATGGAGTGCGCGGCGTGCGCTTCCTCACATTGCTGACCACTGGTCTTATCGCATTCGCCTTTGTCGTACTCTATTTGTCCATCCACATGCCGCCCGAACTCAATTGGTGGATCACGAGCAGCGCCCCCCAAGGCGTGCCGGACATGCAAGCGGCCTTCACGAGCATCTTCGGACAAGGCATGAACATCATCATCGGCTCGCTCACGGCCTTCCTCGTCGGGCAACTTGTGGATGCCTTCACCTTCCGACGGATCAAGCGCATCACTGGCGACAAGCGGATCTGGTTGCGCGCCACCGGAAGCACCTTGGTCAGCCAGTTGATCGATAGTGTTGTGGTGACCTACGTTGCATTCTGGATCTTCAAGGGCATGAGCTTCCCCATGGCCACAGCATTGGTCCTGACGGCCTACTGCTATAAATTCATCGTCGCGATCCTGAGCACACCCTTGATCTATGTGGTGCACGCCGCGGTGGAACGGTACATAGGCAAGGAACGGGCCCATGCCATGCGCGAAGCCGCGTTGCGGCGCAAGGATGAACAGTGACCATGCCCGCGAAAAAGAAAAAGAAGATCACCAAGAAGGATTGATGGTTTTATCGAACGCGCCGCCAAGCGCGAAGCTACCGTGAAGGCGGCCGGCGCGCTGGATGGCCGCTTCCGCGAGAAGGTGGTGCCCAACAAGAAGCGTGAAGCGGAACGCAGCGGGCAAGGGGTATCGAACCCGATGGAGTTTTGAGGGTTGGTCTACCTTGTGTACGACCCGCACCGCCATGAGCAAGCTTCAGGATATCGGCATCGACGGCAAAAAGGCCAGTCCCGGATTGCCCGATGGACAAGAACTACCTCATCGATATCGACGGCACGATCTGCGAGGATATCCCGAATGAGGAGCCTGAACGCATGGTCGATGCTGCGATCTACCCGGATGCACTGGACACCTGCAATCGCTGGTACGACCAAGGCCACATCATCACTTTCTTCTACATCGCGTTTGAGGAACATCGCACAGTGACCGGCTTCTGTTGAACAAGCACGGATTCAAGTACCACGGATCGTGTTCGGCAAGCCCTGTGGTGGCAACTACCACTTGGATCGATAACCACATCGTGCGTTCCACCCGCTACGTGGGCAACTTCGCCGACATGGTGGAGAAGGAAGTGAAGATCCAGGTGTTCCCGACCTGATCGATCAGGTGCCCGGCGGCGTCCACTTCTCGATCATGCCATCCACGGGCTTCACGGTGCGCAGGTAATCGTAGATCGCACCGAGGTCCCCTTCGGTCATGGTGGAATACATCATCCACGGCATGGGTGTTCGCATATCACCGCGTCTCTTAGTCCACGGCCGGCACCACATAGCTGCTGTCCGTGTATTGCTTGAAGCGTTGGATGAAACTGTTCTCTCGACCAACGTCCGATCCCGTCATCGCTCGGTGTGATGTTCGCAGAGCGTACGACCTCGCCGTTGGGGAAGAGGAACTGAAACCGCCGGCCAGGGTCTCACCGACCTTCTCCCCCTTCACCATGTTCGTGTGGCACTCTGATGCAGGCCGCTGCATTCGTAACGTATTCCCCGTAGCTCGATCCGTCATCGCCGGGCGCTCCATCGGGTGTGCGGGTTGGTGGAAGGTGCGCATGATGACGCTCAAGGGGAAGTCGATATCGCTGGCGGGATACGGCTTCGTTTTCGGATTGATCCAATGATCGCAATGATGCGACCATTCTTCGCTGTACATCCTCCGATGCCAGCTTGTTGTAGTTGCCATAGGGGTATCACTGGAAAGAACGGATGACCATCCTTTGCTCACGCCGTTGGCGATCGCGCGATACACTTCGCCATCGCTCCAATTCGCCAACGCGAACGGTGTGATGTTCTTTGAGTAGAATTCGCCGGGAAGTTCATCGTGCGACCGAACTTCTCGCCCCTTGCCCAAGGTGCCCCCACCAAAGGCGCTGCGAACGCATTCCAATCCCGTGTGCTGTGTGGCAGTCCATGCACACGCTGACACTGTTCACAAATAGGCCCCGCGTTCGACACGCCTGGTGCGATTCCACCTTCAGGTCGGTGGGTGCGTCGATGTTCGGCAGCGCTTGGGTGATGTACGTGATGGCCCCCACGATAACGACCAACAGGACCAGAACAAGTATGCCGAGAATCCTCAAGAACTTTTTCATGGTGGTGGATTTGGTAGGTGGAAGATAATGGTCCTTCTCAATTGACCGGTCACATCGTTCTCTTCCTACCTTGTCACGTCCCCCACGGAACGGGGGACCGTATACGCATGTCCAAGAACATCACATCGCTCAGCGGCCGCGACGGCAAGGAACTCGATGATGCCCTTTGGGAACGTCTTCAGCAGGCCGCACAAGCCAACGGAGGCTCACCCTCGACCGATGCGCTCACCGCTGTGGCCGATGACTTCCTCGTGGGCGAGGCCGTGACCTACGGCACCAGTTCCTTCTACGATTTCCTGAAGCGCGGGAACAAAGGCATCAAGGCCTACGTGTGCAACGGCAGCACCTGCCTGGTGGCCGGTACGCAGGACAAGGTGCATCATGAATTGAGCAAGCATTTCAAAGCGGAAGAGATCGGCCACATGTGCTGCCTCGGGCGCTGCCATGAGAACAGCGCGTTCAACGTCGGCGGACTGAACTACAGCGGTGATGCGATCAACGAAATGGACGCGATCGTGAAAGGTGCCGCAGTGCCGTCGGCCCAACAGGTGGACCTTGCGGGAGGCAAGCACCACGTCGGCACCTCGATGAAAGAGCCGATCCTCACCGCCCCGATGCCTGCCTTGGAGGAATTCTACGCCTTGTGGGAGCGCGTGCTGAAAGCCGATCCGGAGGACATCCTGAACGAGATCAAGACGGCCACCATCCGCGGACGTGGCGGAGCGGGTTTCCCGATGGGCTTCAAGTTGCAGGCCTGTCGTGATGCGGAGGACGTGACCGGTAATGGAACCCCACGCAAGTACATCGTGTGCAACGCGGATGAAGGCGACCCCGCGGCCTTCAGCGATCGCTACTTGTTGGAACAACGTCCACACCTGGTGTTGTTGGGGATGATGATCGCGGGTTACTGCGCTGGTGCCGATACCGGCGTGCTGTACATCCGTGCCGAGTACCCCGAGGCGGTGCAGATCGTGAAGGATGCCGCGAAGGACCTCGAGGCGAAGGGTTGGATCGGCAAGAACATCAAGGGCAGCGGATTCAACTACCGCTTCAAGGTGATCATGGCGGCCGGTGCGTACGTCTGCGGCGAAGAGACCGCCCTGCTCAACAGCATCGAAGGCAAGCGTGGCGAAGTGCGGACACGTCCGCCCTACCCCGCGCAGCAGGGCTTGTTCGGAAGGCCCACGCTGGTGAACAACGTGGAGACGCTCGCCTGCGTCCCCTGGGTGATCGCCAACGGCGGTGCGGCCTTCGCGAAACTCGGGACCGAGAAGAGCAATGGAACCAAACTCGTGAGCCTCGACAGCGCGTTCAATCGTCCCGGCCTGTACGAAGTGGAGTGCGGAACGCCCTTGCGCAAAGTGATCGACGAGCTCGGCCAAGGCTTCAAGAAGAAGGTGAAGGCCCTGCACATCGGTGGACCGCTCGGCGGCATCGTACCCATGAGCAAGATCGACGCGTTGAGCATCGACTTCGAATCGTTCCAGAACGAAGGTTTCCTGCTCGGCCACGCCAGTGTGCTCAGCATACCGGAGGACTTCCCGATGGTGGAATACCTCGAGCACCTCTTCCAATTCACCGCCGTGGAAAGCTGCGGCAAGTGCTTCCCCTGTCGCATCGGAAGCAAGCGCGGCGAAGAGTTGCTGAACCGTGCTCGGAAGAACGGCGACACCATCGACCGCGCGCTCTTCGATGACCTCTTGGAGACCTTGGAGATCGGCAGCCTGTGTGCGCTGGGTGGTGGCTTGCCGCTCGGCATCAAGAACGCCTTGCAGTATTTCGATGGGAGTTGAAGGCCTACTTCAAGGCTTGAGCGGCCGACACGATCGCAAGCGAAAAGAAAGCGCTGCGTCAGCGAATGCTTCGCCCTGCGCGATGCCCCCGAACCTGCGGAACACGCGGCCCTCAGCACGGCCATCCGCACCGAACTACGCGCCCCTATCCGCGAACGCAAGGTGCGCACACTGCACTGCTTCCTGCCCATGGGTTCGGAGGTGGACCTCTATCCCTTGCTGGATGAACCTCGCCGACGGCATCGCCATCTACGCCCCGAAGACCTTGAAGGGCCGCGTGTTGGAGCACTACCGTTACCAAGGCCAAGAGCACCTGGTTCCGGGCGTCTTCGGCACACGACACCCAGCGGGCGATGAACCCTACTCCGGCACCTTCGATATGATCCTCGTCCCGGGTCTTGCCTTTACCGCTGCAGGCGATCGCCTCGGATACGGCGCCGGGTACTACGACACCTTCCTGAAGCAGCATCAATCGGCCCTCTCCGTGGCGGTCTGCTTTCCCTTCCAGGTGCTGGATGAACTTCCTGTGGAAGCCCATGACCATCCGGTGCGGCGCGTGGTTTCCGGGGTGAGATAAGCAGGGTATTTGTCCGCAGATGACGCAGATAATGCCTGGCGGGCTTCTTTCGACCTGACGCCAAGTTGTGAGCTATCTGCATCACGGCAGTACTGCTGACCGGGACTGCTGTAGCGAGCTATCTGTGTCATCTGCGCCATCTGTGGACCATTTCTTTTCTCCTGACCCATCCGACCAAAGCATCCGCGGAGGCCTGTCCCGTTCGTTATCTTCGTACATCACCCATTGCCCATGTCCACGAACGAACCCACCTCACGATCGAAGTCCGCACATACCCAGAAGGTAGCGCCGACCGATACCATGGTGGCCTACATCAACGGCAAAGCGGTCCCCATTGTGCAGGGCGAGACCATCCTCGACCTGCTGCGCCGCAACATGGGTCCGGATCCAGTGCCGACGTTGTGTGATGCACCCAACCTGGAGCCCTTCGGCAGCTGCCGCGTGTGCAGTGTGGAGGTGGCGCTGAAGGAGGACGGACCGACCAAAGTGATGGCGAGCTGCCACACGCCCGTGGCCAACGGACAGTACATCACCACCCACAGCGAGCGCATGAAACGCCTGCGCAAGAACATCGTGGAATTGGTGCTCACGAACTACCCGACCGAGCAACTAAAGACCGAGGACCACGGCGCCAACGAACTGTACAACGTGGTGCGGAACATCGGCTTCGATATCGACAGCGTGCGCTACCCGAAAGGAGCGCTGCCGCTGGATGCCGCCGGGGCCGACAAGGCCTTCGCCAGCGACAGCACGCACCCTTACATGGTCAGCAACCTCGACAGCTGCATCAACTGCTACCGCTGTGTGCGGGCCTGCGATGAGGTGCAAGGCGAAATGGTGCTCACCATGGCCGGTCGCGGTTTCGATAGTTGGATCGCGAAAGGGACGGGTGAGAGTTTCAAGGACAGCGATTGCGTGAGCTGCGGTGCCTGTGCGCAGGCCTGCCCGACGAGCGCGATCACCGATGTGTTCAAGAGCAAAGAGACCGAGGCCGACCGCATCGTGCGCACGGTGTGTACGTACTGCGGCGTGGGCTGCAACCTCGATGTGCGTGTGAAGGACGAAAAGGTCGTGGCGATCCGTGCGCCCTACGATGCCGAAGCCAATGCGGGCCATACCTGTTTGAAAGGCCGATACGCCTTCAGCTTCTACGATCACCCCGATCGCATCCGCACACCACTGATCAAGAAAGATGGTGCGTTCGTTGAAGCGACATGGGACGAGGCCTACGACTTCATCGTGAACAAATTCACGCAGTTGAAGACCGACCACGGTCCGGACAGCATCGCGGGCATCAGCAGTGCGCGTTGCCCGAACGAGGAGAACTACCTCATGCAGAAGTTCATGCGGGCGGTGATCGGCACCAACAACATCGACTGCTGCGCACGCGTGTGCCACAGTCCGACCGCCCTTGGCATGCAGCGCACGTACGGAACCGGTGCGGCCACCAACAGCATCGACGACCTGAACGACACCGAGTGCATGATGGTGATCGGGGCCAACCCCACCGATGCACACCCTGTTACCGGCGCCAAGATCAAGCAGCAAGCCATGAAGGGCAAGACGCTGATCGTGATCGATCCGCGGCGCATCCATTTGGCCAAGTACGCGCAACACTTCCTGCAGCTGAAGCCCGGTACCAACGTGGCCCTACTGAACATGATGATGCACTACATCATCAAGGAAGGTCTCGTGGACCAGAAGTTCATCGATAACCGCACCGAGGGCTACGAAGAGTTCCGCGACCAGTTGCTCGCGCTCGACATCGCGAAGCTGGAAGAAGTGACCGGTGTGCCGTGCGAACAAGTGCGTGCCGCTGCGATCGCCTACGCGACATCCCCCGCCGCCATGAGCTTCCACGGCCTGGGCGTCACCGAACATTCGCAGGGCACCTTCACCGTGATGCAGATCGCCGACCTCGCCATGATGACCGGCAACATCGGTCGCCGCGGCGTGGGTGTGAACCCGCTGCGCGGACAGAACAACGTGCAGGGCGCCGCCGACATGGGTGCGCAGCCGCACCAGGGCGCGGGCTACATGGACGTGACCAAGGAGGCCGCGAACAAGATGTACGAGGAGCACTACGGCGTGCCCGTGCCGAGCCACATCGGCTACAAGATCCCCGAGATGTTCGATGCCGCGATCGCTGGCAAACTGAAAGCGCTGTGGCTGATCGGTGAGGATGTGGTGCAAACGGACCCCAACACCACCAAGGTGATGAAGGCCATGGACGCGCTGGAACTGTTGGTGGTGCAGGAGCTCTTCATGACCGAGACCGCCAAGCATGCCCATGTGATCCTACCCGGTGCCAGCTTCCTGGAGAAGAGCGGCACCTTCACCAACGGCGAGCGCCGCGTGCAACGCGTGAATGCTACCGTGGCCCCGCTGGAAGGCACCAAGCCCGACGGCCAGATCATCGTGGACATCATGAACCGCATGGGCTATGCGCAGCCCGACTACCACCCGAGCTGGGTGCTGAAGGAGATCAGCCGCATCATCCCCTTCTTCAAGGGCATCCGCTGGGAGAACCTCGGCGAGAACGGCAAGCAATGGCCCGTGGCCGAAGATGGCACCGACACGCAGATCCTGCACACCGAGACCGTCCGTCGCGGCAAGGGCAAGTTCTTCATGCCCACCTGGGTGGAGAGCAAGGAAGTGACCAACCACGGCAAGGACTACCCCTACATCATCACCACCAACCGCGAGCTGGAACATTACAACTGCGGCACCATGACACGCCGCACGCGCAACAACGACATCCTCACAGAGGACGTGCTACTGATCCATCCCGCCGATGCCGCCAAGGAACACCTACAGGACGGCGACATGGTCTGCGTGGAAAGCCCGCGCGGCAAGGTGGACATCAAGGCGCGCATCACCGACGAAGTGAAGCCCGGCATCCTCAGCAGCACCTTCCACTTTCCCGAGATCATGCTGAACCTGATCACGAGCGAAGTACACGACAGCGAGGCCATTTGCACGGAGTACAAAGTGGTGTCGTGCAGGATCAGGAAAGCCAAGAAGACCCATCTGCGCCAAGCCGGAGAGGTGGTTGCGAAAGCCTAGCAGCGCATGAGCTCACTTCGACCTTCAATTTTCGACATTCCTTGTTCGATATTCCTCGGGGTGGTGAGTTTGGGACCCGGAAGGCGAAGAAGGCGCACCCAGGAAGGCTGGGGGAGGCGGAGAAGGTCTGACAGCCGACATTGGTTGAAGGCAAAGAATCGACCTCGCCATTCCCCTAATGCGTAAAGGTTCCCAATCTCCGGACGAATACGTTTATAGTTCAACCCAATTGCAAAAGCGATGGCTTGACCCTGGTTGCCTGACGTGCCTTAGGTTTCTGTCCGACAAGATTGGCTGCGACTTCGCGTACTACCTTGACATTCACTGCATTGCCCAATGCTTTGAACGAAGATGACTCTGTAAGGGGAAGCTTCAATCCATCCATATCTTGAAGCCTTGCGGCCTCAATGCAACTGATGTACCTGCCTTCCCATCCGATAATCGGCCGCTGGGTCGTAGTACTAGCCACAAGTGCTGGAGTGTAATTGGGGCGCTTCACACGAATTCGGGACCCCCTGAACTGGATGATGCCCTCGAACAGGTTCCTGTTCATGCCTTTGTGCAGTTCCATTCAAACTTTTGCCAACTGGCATCTTCAATTTCGGTAGCAGTGGGTCGATGTATTCCCGGTAACGAGCATAGAAGTCACGGTTACTCTGGATGAATTCACCTTCCATTTCGGGAAGACCTTCTTTTTCTGCTTCGTGCGAGCATATCAAAGCGCCCAGCCGATCGCGCTTGGTCATGCCGTGCAATGACTGACCGAAAGCACCTGGTACTCATCCAAGTCCTCACGCGTTGATGAAAGGGAGCCAGCCCGTCAACCGGATAGTTTCGCCGAAATTCCATTGCCCAAATTGGAAAGGAAGGGATTGGAGCGGACGCAGGAATTGCTTCGAGGAATCTCTGCCAAAGGGCCAAATGCATCGCTCTCTTGCGCTAACACTTTCGGTTTTACCGGTTGAGGTTCCAATAGCCCGCGAAGATCTAACTCACAGGCTGTTGGCTCAGGCCAACTAAAGCGGGTTAGTCCATTGCGAGAACCAATGAAAGAGCCGCTCGCGCAACTGGGGCGTTCCGAAGTCATGCGGTGAGAGTTTATGGACCTGAACGTCGTACTTGAGCTTATCCCGCAGGATGCCTTTGACTACTGCCCAGTCCGGCCTTCCTCATGGTGCTCAAAGTTCGGTACGTTCTCCAAAGATGAAGAACCGTTTGTGGAATCTGGAGGATTCGCGATGTAGTGGAACAAGTTCCCGCGTTCGTCATCAAGCCCGCCTGGCCCCTGCCTTCGAGAAGGATTGACAGGGAAATCCCTGCACAAAGGATATCATGTTTCGGAATCTCCGAGAGCTTATCTCGCAATATCACCAAAACATTCCAAGCCGAATTTTGCTGATACAGTCTGGCAACTCCTCATCAATCTCTGATGCGAAGACGCATTCATGACCGAGCGAGTGCAGATGCATACGAAAGCCGCCGATGCCTGCGAAGAGATCAATGAACTTCATATGCACTGCATCTCCGATAAACGCGCGGCACCAATCGAGGATGCGTCGGTTCTTATGGTCGCATCCTCACGGGCCGACCGGGCCATAACCAGACGATACAACCTAGCACGATCGAACAAAATACCTGCATCCGTGCCATGCTCAGTGCATGTCGTCCTCGTTCTCACAATTGCGGTATCGTAAACCCTTTAATTGGGCGAGCAGCCCAATGCACGTATTTGCACCATGCCTCAAGGTTCAACTCCTTCAACTTCAGTTTCCAATTGCTACCGGCCGCGCATTGAATCAGTGCGACGAGTTGGCACGATCGGTCATCCTCGAAAAAGGCTTCCACACAACCATATCTAAGTTGCGATCCTTCCGGGTTGAAGGTGGGTCGTAGATGAACCGTTCTCCGAGTGTTCTCCTAACGACATCGTTCAATTCAACCGTAGTGGAAAGCTATACAGTAGTGCCGACCCGCCGAAGTAGTTCTCGACCGGCTCGATGCACAAGCGCTCGAACAACTTGCCCGCTTCGGCGGACGATAGCACGTCGGAATTGGGGTCGTTCTCCAATGCGAAAATCAAGCACGCCATGTATTCCGGATATCCGGTCCAACTCAACGTCGAGTAGATGACTGAGTCTCGACTTCGTAAGGCGCATTCTTTCCGTACAGCGTCTGGCGCGTCCGAAGTACATCAACAACACCACTGATGAACTCTTCCGTTTGGTTCGGACATCGAAGAATCCTCAACTGCGCTCTATATCATGTCCCGTGACGCCGGTTCGTCATTAACTGCAACATACAGTTCGACCCAATCGGCTACCGTGGACTCGTCATTGGGGGTGAATACCATACTTCATGAGTGCCTTCCATCGAGAATCGTCCTCATTGTCTCTATGGTTTCCTGGCTTCCTGTCAATCTCATTCTTTTTTAATCAGGTCCGTTCTGTGGCGATGCAGTATGCCGAGCACCTTTCTAGGTTCGAGTTTGCGTGAAGTATGTGCGAATGAGCCTGCCCTCGCCGCCACTAATGTCGAATGCCGCCTGAACATCCCATGTGGCATTGAGAACCCGAATCGCTTCTTCACTTTGCACGATGTGGCTCAAGTAGTTGGTGATATCCCGGGACTCCTTGATTGCACGCTTCCGGGTACCGTCACCAAACAGCCAGAGGAACAACATCATCAGATTCTCGAATTTTCTCCCTGGGTATAACCGATTTGGTGAAGTCGATATCCGTCCATCTCTTTGGCAATCCTAAGAAGTCCTGATTGCTCTTTGCCCAGTTGAAAGGATGAGGTATGAGAAGTTGTTCCTAGCTTCTGCAACATCCACATTCTCGTAGTTCTCCTCGATTAGCTGGAACATCTGGTAAGAAGCATATGCCTTCCGAGCCGACCCAGTGACATCTCCAATATGGACTGGATGTCATCCATCGAGAAATTGTATCTTCACTCAGGTTCGACATAGGTCGCTTTTGGTACATCCACTTCGCATCCCAATAATGTGCCTGCACCCAGATATGCGATAACATCCTGTCGCCTTGGATAGACTATAACTGCAATCGCTTGAGGTCATCCCGAACAGCATCGTTGGTAGGAACGGGGAACTGTCGCTTTGTACCTGAGAGAATGTACTTGGCTGCACACAAACGTCGGTTCCCTTCAACTACGATGAATCGGTGTTTTGCCCATGAATGGCAGGTAGTCAGCGCTTGCTATGATCGCCGTTGAATCCAGGTCGGCAAGGTGCGCAGGCAACTCACGCGGTATCGCGACGAGAGGTTCGGCATCGAAATAACCATTCTGGCACATTGACACAGCGATCTCTTGCGGATTAGACAGAAGGAGCAGTGACTCTAGAAGTTCAGGTTCCTTCTTACCTCGGTGTGCCAGTGGCAGCCTTGGATTATTCGGGTCAGGGTGCAATCGCTCAATTGCAACATCGCGCTGCGGTCTGTGTGACCCCCATGCCAGTTCCAAGAATGCTCATGATTGTCAGGCGAAGGTAGGATCCCTGTTAAAAAGAGATCCACCCTTCGCCGAATGTGATCACACCCCAAATTGGCAGGGAGACCTTTTGCTCCCCCCGATACCGCAAAAAGCCCCTACCCCAACCCATTCTCTTCTTCACCCACAGCGCCAAGGCGGTCTTGCCATCGGGGCCGTAGTGGCGGATGCGATCGCGGTAGGTACGCATGGTGCGGGGCTGCACTGCATAATGGCACAAGCCGAGAGGCTCAGTCCTTGCTGGGCGGTACGATCACCAGATCCACTGCCTCGTTTTCTACATTGAGATCAATCAAGAAGTCACGTTCATCATCCGTTCCATAGTGAACGGTCAGCCCAATAACGGACTCTGCTTGCTCCCATCCAGGTTGTCCACATACTCAACCGAATGGGACATCAAATCCAACGTTCGTGGAGCGATTCAAAGGCACCAATAGTCGCATGCCCGGACTGACCACACCATGGCGTAGATCTCACCCGCCAGCACGACCAAGTTCCGCGACGGCAAGGTGAAGACCTTCTATGTAGAACCGAGCATCCGCCATTCAAGCATCTGACCCTGGGGAAGATCACCGCTTGAAAAGTAGCTCAATTCAATGCAGGTTCTGTCCAAGTACGTGCCTCTTACAATATGACTTCCCCCTACCCCAACCCATTCTCCCTCACCCACAGGGCCAAGGCGGTCTTGCCATCGGGGCCGTAGCGGTCGCGGATGCGATCGCGCCATTTGCGCAGGTTGCTGGTGGAGACCTTCATTTTTGCGGCGATCTCCTTGTAGGTATAGTCCTTGGGGTGGGCGTGCAAGCGCAGGTATTCGCGCATGCGTGGGCTTAGGTCGAGGCCGTCCGTTGGTGTGGCCGTGGTGGGCCCGGGCGGCACGGGCAGGGGGTGCACGGCCATGAGCACAGCACTCATGCGTTGCACCAATCCGTGGAATTCAGCGATCAGCTCCAGCAGGGGCTGGTGGTCCTGGGGTGGGGGTGTGCTCGGGTGTTCCATGGTAGGCTATCGGGTAGCGTAGTGGAGTGGATGGACCGGAGCATGGATCGAAAATAAGTTGGTGATGGCATGGGCCGGATCGGCCCCTGCGGGCCGGATCTGAACAGGCCCCGGTTCATTTCGGGGGGCCATAAAACACCGGCCCCGGCCCACCTTGCGGTGGCCGGGGCCAGTAAAGAGGGTAGGAACGCGGAGCTGCCTTTAGGCGGCCATGATGGATGAAATGTCGCTAAGAGGACTTTCGGCGCGGGCCCCCACAGCGTTCACACGGAACGTGTAGGTGGTGCCGGGCGTCAGGTTCTCCATGGTGTAGCGGCTCTTGGTGGTGCTACCCACGAACTGCCATTCGGCCGTGTTAGGGTCGCCTGCCGTGAACCACACGTTGTAGTAACGCGCGCCATGCACCACCTCCCAGTCCAGATCCACCAGACCCTTGAAGCCGGTGAGGGCGCAGCGGAGGTCTTGGGGTTGTTCCAGTTTGGTGATGGGCTCGGCGTTCTTACGAACCTCGAAACCGGCGCTAAGGATCTTGGCCTTGTCGCCACCGCTGATCACCTGTACTTGTTGGCCGAGGCCGGTGATGCGGATGCGCAGGGCGCTTTCCAGTTCGCGCTTGTTCTCCGAAGCGATCTTACCACCATTGAACAGCATTTCCTGGTTGGCGGCGTCCAGGTCGTCACATGCTTTGGTGGTGTCCGCCATCTCCCCTTGCAAGGTGGGGTAGGTGGGGTTACCAGTAAGCATGGTGACGATGTTGCGGCCTTTTTCCACCAAGGCCGAGGAGGTGAGGCCTGTGAGGCCCAACTTTACGAGGTATGTTTTAAAGATGCTCATCGTTGTTGTTTTTGTGCGGTTGGTTATCCGCGTTCCGAGGCCTTGTATGCATTAGGAGGCTGCTTTGTTGCGAAACTTTTTGCGCACCCCCGGTGCACTATTTAGCGCCCCCCTTTTCATTTTTCCCAGCAACAACAGGCTTTGCAGCCGGTGCACTCCCCCGCCGAAAAAAATGTTGCCAAGGGCCTCCTCACCGCTTGCCGCAGGCCACGGACCACTCCCCTTCGGGGCCTCTAAGCCACCCTGCGTGACCGAAATAACGATCGAGATGTGCCAGATATCGATCGAGAAACGTGACAACACGATCGAGATGCGCCAGATACCGATCGAGATTCGTGACAACACGATCGAGATACGCCGGATATCGATCGAGAAATGCGACAACACGATCGAGATACGCCGGATATCGATCGAGAAATGCGACAACACGATCGAGATACGCCAGATATCGATCGAGAAATGCGCCAACACGATCGAGATACGCCAGCTATCGATCGAGAAATGCGACAACACGATCGAGATACGCCAGCTATCGATCGAGATACGCGACAGCATGATCAAGATGCGGGACACATCGATCGTTCATTGGCGTGTCCCGATCAGGACCCGGCGTAACACGATCGGCAATTGGCCACGTGGCACGGCTTGGCCTCTTGGTCCCTTGGCTTGTTCGGTACGTGCGGCGGGTAGGTGGCGGGGCTTTGTGGCCTTTGGCCAGTGGTCGCTAGGTCCGTTGGTAGTTGGTCGTGGCCATCAGCACATAGCTAGGCCCTGCACGGAATCGGTAGGTTTACCAAGATGAAGAAGGAAAGCAAACTGGTCATGGGCATGGCCATCGGGGTGGCCATCGGCACGGCCGTTGGCGTGGGCACCGATAACCTGGGCCTGTGGATCAGCTTGGGTGTTGCGATCGGCACCGCCGTTGGCTTTGCCATGATGAAGAAGGGCGGTGGTACGGATGGGGACGCATCGGTGTAGCTGAGTGAGTGGATCCTTTCCCCGAATATCCGCCGCTCTAATTCAGGAAATGGATCGAACGCTCAATCCTTCGCCAGCACCAATCGCACTTTCTCTTTGCCCAGACCGACGGTGGCGATCGCTCCGGAATTGAATTTCAGGTGATCCGCCGCCACGCCATCGGAGAAGATCACTCCTTTCTCGGGCATCAGCGATGTGATCGTGAGCACCATGCCCGCTTTGAGCCTACCGGTGGCCACGTTGATCCCTGTTCGTTGACTCTGGAACGGCTCGCGCACCAAGAACTGCAACTCGTCCTCGCCCAAGTCCTGCGTCCTTCTGTCTCCATTCCGCGCAGTACCCAGGAGACCATTCGCCATGTTATAAGCCGAACTGAGCCAGCCCGTGCTACCCGAACGTGTGGCCACGAGGACACCCGAGGAGGACTGTTCCTCTTGATCTTTTCCGAAGGAGATGCGATAACGTGCAGAGGTGTGATCACTGATACCAATGAACAGGTCATTGAATGCGAGCAGCCGTTGCCCATCATTCAATATCGCCTCGGCAAGTGAAGCTTCCCGGAACGCATAGCTGCCTTCCAGCACCTGTTCAACAGCGGCCGGACAGGTCTTCGCTGAGAAGGGTAGCAGTACCCCATCGTAGCGTTCGGGGTCGGGGTTCACACCGATCATTGGGCGACCGCCCACATACTTGGCCGCATTCGCCAGCAGTCCATCCTGTCCGATGGTGATTACCAAATGGTCGTTACCGAAGATGAAGGATGGCAGGAAAGCGCGATCAACGAGTTTGTTCTTGATGGTGCGTGCCAAGCTCCGCTGCACCTGATCCAGTGCGCTATGGAATGCATCGTGCTCCCGCTCATAATCGCTGAAGTCACCGCCGTTCTGTTCTATGTAAAAGCGGGCCTGGGAACGCGTATTGAACCGTTCGGTGAGGGTCTCCAACCGCGTTCTGCCATGTACGATGATCGCGTACTCGATCCGCGTCATTTTTCCTCTTCCTTGTGCAGCAAGCGCTCAAGCAACTCTGGGCTGATGTTCAGGGTGCCGACCTTTCCCGCGTTCTCCGCCAATTCGCGGAAGGCCATGGCGATGTTCGATCGTGCATCCTGTTCACCGTTCAACGCGTGGAGGATACGCCAATCCATTTCCTTGTAGGGTTTCAAAGTGGTCTCCAGCACGTATCCCTGCGCATCGGCCTCCTTGCGCTCGTTCTCGGCCTTTTGATCGATCAACATCTTCCGCTGATCTTCAACAGCGATGTCCGCTTGCACTTTCAGTTCACGCAATTTCCGCTCGTTGGCTGCTTTTTGCACTTCGCTCTCCATCACTTTCTCCGCGATCTGCTTCCGCTTCTCCTCCACAGCGATCTCCGTGTTCAACTCGGTCTCCTTGATCTTGCGCTCTTGATCCACCGCGAAATTCCGTCGCTCGTAGATCGCTTGATCCGCTTCTTGCTGGAGCCGTTCGCGTGTCTCTGTTTCCAATGCTCGGGCCATTTCAGGGCTTGCCTTCACCGCTAGCACATTCACCGCAAGCACCTCAACGCCAAACGCCGCGATCGCGGCGGACCCCTTGATCCCGGCACGGATCTGCTCCTCGATGGCCTTGGCTGACCGGATCGCGTCCTTCAACCCGATGCCATGGATGAACGAAGCGGTAGCCGTCTGTGCCTCGTTAATGATGCGTTGGTTCAGTTTCTCCAGATCGCTCTTCTTGTAGTTCCCCTGACCATCCAGCGTGAAGTCAAGAAGCAATGCCAATTGTTTCGGGTCGGCGACCTTGTAGCTCACTTGGCCTTGAATGGAAATACTCTGATAGTCCTTTGTGCTTTCAGCGAAGATGAACGGTAGGTCATTGCTTCCCAAGGGAATGGCAGCGATGGAACTATTCGGAGCGAAATAAAAGAAGGAGAGACCTGGGCCTTCCTTCACAATGCTTCCGTTCTTATAATGGATGACATGCGTCATCGCATCGAAACTGATGTATTTGATGCCGAACATGAGCGAAAGATAGCTGGCGGCTTTGCTAGTCAACCACCCCGGTCTCTCATATGTCATGGTGCTCCTTGAATTCCGGATCTGGACCGCCCCGGACCTATTTCCGGGATCTTCGGCGAGCTTCAGTAACCCAGAGCAGATCGGGAACAACCTTTACTTTCACATAAGACACTCAACGCCCACTTATTCATGCACACGCACCAAGGCCACTTCGTGACCACCACATTGCTTTGTGTGTGCATCATGGTCAGCAGCTGCACATCGGACGCCCCCACCATGATCAAGGAAGAACTACAGACCTTCGCGACCAAGTACACCGCCGCCTGGTGCAGCCAGAACGCCGCCAGCGTGGCCGATCATTTCGCGGCGGACGGTTCGCTGAAGATCAATGCAGGCGAGCCAGCCGTGGGGCACGATGCGATCACCGCATCGGCACAAGCCTTCATGAGCGCCTTTCCGGATATGGTGGTACGCTTGGACAGCCTGGTGCTTGAAGAAGGTCGCACCGAATACCACTGGACCCTGACCGGTACGAACACCGGCCCCGGAGGCAGCGGCAAGCCCGTACACATCAGCGGCTACGAGGAATGGACGATCAATGCCGACGGTTTGATCCAAGCTTCGCTGGGCCACTTTGATGAGGCCGAGTACGCGCGGCAGTTGGAGTAGGGTTTGGTTCGAGGGGGCCCGTGTCGGCTGTGTGCCGCAGCCGGAAAGTGGCAACCCTGTAGGCGTATATTCGTCCATAGGATAGCCCCTTCGAACATGGTCCCGATCCGCTTGCTGTTCAGTTCCGTATGTATCGCACTCCTAGGCAGCGCACAGGCGCTTACCCCCATGCCGGATGCGAACCTGCGTACCTGGGCGAACAACAACTTTCCGGGTTGCATCGTGGGCACCTCCATCGATGAGACGCACCCAGGCGTGATCGCCGCCACAGAGATCGACCTCAGCTTCGCGGGTGCCGTGAGCAACCTGATGGGTACCCAGGTGTTCGTGAACGCCTATTCCATGAACGTTAGCGGCAACCCGATCACCACGTGGATGGGGCCTGCCGGATTGATCCAATTGCAGGCCAACAACTGCGGATTGACCGGGACCTTTTATCCCCCGATATCCATCGTGCACCTCACGGTATCCTACAACGCGATCACCACCTTGAACCTGAGCAATTGCGCGAACCTGAGCTCGGTTTACGCGCACCACAACCAGATCAGTGCGGTGGTGTGGGGGCCCAACGCGTCGCTGGGTTCGATCGACCTGAGCTACAACCAGCTGAGCACGCTGGGATCGAACCTCTATCTCCCGTTCCTGAGTTCGCTGAACCTGAGCCACAACCAATTCGCGGCCGTGCCTTTTGGTAACAACAACCTCACCAGCTTGAACATGAGCTGGAACGAGGTAACGGATGTTTCGCTGTTGCACGGCTACGACTACAACTTCTTCGCGGACCTGAGCCACAACCAGATCGCATTCGTGCCGGACCTGAGCAACGCCAAGAACGTGGACCTCAGTTTCAATCCGCTGACCGGTGGCATGGCGGACACCGGCACCCGCTTGCAGACCCTGCGCGTATCGGATACACAGCTCGAATGCTTGCCGTACCTGCACAATGCGTTGGTGACCCTCTACTGCACGAACTCGCCATTGACCTGCTTGCCGAACCAACCCGCGGGCCTGGTGATGAGCGCGGCGAACTTCGGTTTCACCCCGGCCGTGTGCACCAGCACCGAACCGTGCTACATCGCCCAGCCGATGTTGGATCTGCGCGTGTTCCTGCAAGGCCCCTATGACCCGGTGGCACACCAGATGAACGATGACCTGCGCGCGCAGGACCTGCTCCCACTTTCAGAACCGTATACGGCGATCGGTTTCACCTATAGCGGCAACGGCTGGCCGGATGTGTTCGACCCTGCTGTGCTACAAGTGACCGGGCCCGACGCGATCGTGGACTGGATCGTGGTGGACATGCTCCTCGACCCCGTAAGCCCCGGCGATGCGATACATTACAGCCGACCCGCCCTGGTACAGCGCGACGGCGATGTGGTGGCGCTGGACGGGTCGTGGCCCCTGCCGCTGAACACCACCCATGGGAAGTACCGTACGGCCGTGCGACACCGCAATCACTTGGGTGCCATCGTCAAGTTCGGGCAGTTGTTCCGCGCCGATACGCAGCAGGTGGACCTGTCGAACTATACGGCAACAGCCTGCTTCAATGGCGCTATGCACGGTGATAGCCTGCTTTCCAACTGGCGCCAACTGTGGAGCGGTGATGTGACCTTCGATCATGTGCTGCGCTACACCGGCACCGACAACGACCGCGACCCCATCCTGCAGGCGATCGGAGGGGTAGTACCCACGGCCGTGATGACCGGCGTGTACGCGGCAGAGGATGTGAACATGGACGGTACGATCAAATACGTTGGGGTGCTCAACGATCGCGACCTGATCCTGCAGAACATCGGCGGTTCCTCGCCCACAGCGATACGGAACCAGGTCGGTTTCCAATGAGGTGCTAGCGCGCGCGCTCGTACCAGCTCTGCACCACTCCTGTCGGGAATGAGCGGCTTTCGATCAAGCGCAAGGCATGGGTCGGTCGGCCATCGCGGAACAAGCGTACACCACCACCCAACAACACCGGTACCCGGGTGATGCAGTAGCGGTCGATGAGGTCGTGCTTGATCAGCGTATCCGCCAACTCCGCACCACCATCGCAGTAGATGTCCTTGCCGGGTTCGGCTTTCAGCTTGCGCACCAATTCGACCACATCGCCGGTATGGAAATGGATGTCGCCTTGTGAGGGTCGCGGTGTGCGCGTGATCACGAACAGCGTGCGGCCCGGATGCGGATCGGGCACGCCCATGGAAACCACCTTGTCGTAGGTCCGACGGCCCAGGATCACGGTATCCACGGTGGCAACAAATGCCGCGTAACCGTAGTCCTCGCCTTCCATGTCCGCCACGTCGAGGAAGTCAAGTTCATCGTTCTCGGTGGCGATGTATCCATCCAGGCTGCAGCCGATGTAGAGAATGAGTTGGCGTGGATCGTGCATGCGGCAAAGTTCGGTTCACTTCTTCTTGCTCGCCTTGGCCATGGGGTTGAAGTCAAGACACTTCCCGATCCAGAACTCCAGATCGGCATCCAGGTCATACGCCGTGGGTTCGATCCACAGAAAGCCTTTCATCGGTCGGCCGCCATGGATCATTTGTTCCGCGCCCGGCCGTTGGGCCAGTTCTTCGATCGCCTCCGGACCAACACGCGCCATCAGGCCGGCTTGGTAATTCCCGAAGCACATCTTGTCATCCACCATGTAACAATAGCCGCCGAACATCCGCTTGCCGGTCCACTTCACCTTGCGACGCGCGAGGATGTTGTTGATCCGTTCGAGGAGGTATTCGTCCGCTGCCATGGTCAAGGGTTTCAGTCGAAAAGGTAATGGTCCAGACCCGATCACTTTTCATCCGTGGTACTTTGCGTCGCGAACCGATATGGTGGACAAGGCCCAACTCATCACGCACCTCCACTCCCACTTGTCGGAGCGGATCGCAGCTTCGGACCTGGCCATCGCTTCCGCACGGGAGGCATTTACCAGCGACACCAAAAGCAGCGCGGGCGACAAGCACGAGGTGGGCCGTGCCATGGTGCAGCAGGAATTGGACAAGCTGGAGGAACAGCGGGCCAAGTCGATCACGCTCCAACAGGAGCTGGACCGTGTTCCGCTCGATCGCATGTATGACCGCGTGGCCTTCGGGAGCTTGGTGCGCACCGACCAAGGGAGCTACTTCATCGCCATCGGGCTGGGCGCGATGGAAGTAGATGGCGGAAAGGTCTACGCGATCTCACTGGCATCGCCGATCGGGCAGGTGCTGAAGGACAAGCGTGTTGGTGACGCCATCGACTTCAACGGAAGGCGGATCACGGTGCAGGGGATCTCCTGATCGTTCAGACCGGCTCCTTGGGCAAGGCGTACTTCTTCAGCAAGGCGGCATAGCGCGGATCCTTCCGCAGCACATCAAAGCGGACATCGCCCTCCATCCAAGGCACGGTGAAATTGCCCGGGTTGGAGAGGTTGAACTCCAATTGTTCGAAGGCCTTGTCGAAGTTGCCCACGAGGGCATGGATCACAGCGAGGTCGTAGATCGCATTGACGCCGTAGCCCATATCCTTCGAATAGGGCAGCAGTTCGGTGGCCTTGCGACCCATTTCCACCGCCCGTTCCTTCTGACCGGCCCCGGCAAGCGCGAGGCCCAAAGCACTGTGGTAACGTGCGTCCTCGGGGTGCGCTGGCAGCTCCTTCTCCAACAGGGCTACGGCCTCTTTGTACTTCGCACGTGCCACATCCGTTTCACCCAGATGCTGCCGAAGGAAGGCCTCGTACAGGACCGCAGGGGTGACCTCGGTCTTGAGCATGCTCCATCCATCGGGCAGGGTGGCTACGCGCGCCAAGGCCGCATCGATCCTTCCATCAGCGACCTCCATGTTGTACATCGCCCAGACATACCATGGATAGTCATGATCCACCGCATCCAACGCCGCATACGCTTCAGGGCATGGTCCTTTCCAAACGAAATAGCTGATCCCGCGGTACAGGTAGGGCCAGTTCTCATCGGGTGCCAGTTCGATCGCCTTGTCCGCCGCAGCGATGGACCCGGGGAAGTCGTGCGCCCACATCCGCACCCATGCCAATTCCATGAAGCCGCCGGCATCCTTGGGACTGAGCGCAACGGCCTTTTCCAATTCCGCAGTGGCCGCATCCACCTGTCCTTCGGCGAACATGAACATGGCCCGCGCGGTGATGAGTTCCGCATTGTTGGGCAGGCCCTTCTCTGCGATGGACCAATGTTCCATGGCCTTGGCCTTATCCCGGAAGCCCCAATTCAAATAGTCGCCGATGGCGAGATGGACACCCGGCTCGTCCGGTGCCAAGGCGAGCGCTTTCTCGGCCGCCCGCGTAGCCATCGTGCGGCGCTCCTCGGTCTGGTCGGTACGCAGGTAGTACACCCGGGCATGGCAGCGCGCCAGTTCGGCATAGGCCAGGGCGAAGGTGCTGTCCAGTTGAACGGCTTGCTCCAGGTGGACGATGGCCTGCAGCGCGGTCTCACCCACGAAATGGTCCTTGTGCGACAGATACCTTCCCTTGAGATAGGCTTGGTATGCCTCGATGCTCTTGGTGGGGATCGCGGCCAGGCTGTTCACCTCATCGGGCGTCAAGGTCTTCTGCAACATGCCCGCAATGGCCGTGGCGATCTCGCGCTGGATGCTGAAGAGGTCGCTGATGGAACGGTCGTAGCTCTCGGCCCATAGGTGCGCATCGGTGGCCACGTCGATGAGCTGGGCGGTGATGCGCAATTGATCACCCGCGCGCTGCACGCTGCCTTCGAGGATAGTACCGACATTGAGCTGCGTACCGATCTCCTTGATCGAGAGTGTGTCGCCCTTGTACTTCATGCACGTGGTGCGGCTGATCACATGCAGGTCCTTGATCTTGGCGAGCTGCGTGATGATGTCCTCGGTGAGACCGTCGCTGAAGAATTCCTGGTCGACATCGCTGCTCCTATTCACGAATGGCAGCACCGCCACGGCGAGGGACCTTGAGCTCGCGGCCTCGGCCATCAGAGGGGCAGCCTCGGCCTTCCAATGCTTGAAGTAGAAGTACTGACCAACGAGCAGCACGGCCAAGACGATGATCACCACAGAACCCATGGAGCCCCGCTTCCCGTTGGTCTGCTCCGGTCCTTCGATGGCTTCATCCGCATCAGCGGTGACCACCAAGCCCTTGGGGCCGAGGTCATAGATCCACGACACGATCAAGGCGATGGGGAAGCCGACAAAGGCCAGTAGGATCACTGCGGTCACGCTCCACTTGGGCAGATCGAGGTACGGGAATACAGCCACTGCAAACTGGATCACGAGCCAAGCGGCCATGGCATATACCGTGGCCACCTGCACCACATGGCGGCGCTTCAACTCCTTCCACAGCTTGGCAAATCGTCCTTGGGCTTGGCTCATTCTCTGGTCGGCTAATGGAACGTGTACAATTTACAGGCTCTAACCGAGGCGTGCTTCATTTCAGTTCGGTGCCGATCGCACCCCACCACGGATGCACTTCGAACTTCAAGTGGCTGCTACGCACGAAGGGGTCGGCGTGCAGGTAGCCTTCCACTTCCTCCTTGGTGTCGCAATCGTACAGCAGGATCCCGCGCCAGTCACCATCATCCCCGAACGGACCGGCCAATTGGATCAGACCACGAGCAGCCTGCTCGTCCTGATGGGCAAGGTGCGCCTCCAGTGTGCGTGCCGAAGTGACGCTGTCCAAGGGTGCCGCATCACCCTTGGTGTACAGCACGAACCAATACTGCTTCATGTGGTAGGTGCTGTCGGCGATCGTGACGTCGAAGGTGCGTTGGGTGAAGCCCGCACTTGAAAGGATCAGGAACAATAAGCCGCATAAGGTCCGCATGGTTCATCGCGATGATCATGGTCGATCACCATTGCACCAATGTACGTTACCCTTGGATCAAAGCTCCTGCTAGCGACGAACACGGACCCTCAGGCCTTGCCTGCGCGTACCTTGGCCACGATACCGGTCACGAAGTCGGACTTCCCTTGGGTATAGGCCGCACGATCGTTCGGGAATCGCTCAGCCAAGCGACGCTTCAATTCCTCGTAGTGCTGCACTGCTTCGGGGTGCGCGCGCAGGTGATCCCGGAACAGGATCCGGTCCTCGCTCGCAGCGTCCGGTTCCACCATGTGCACGTGTTCGGTACGTTGGCCCTGTTTATCACGCTTGATGAACCAGGCATAGAACGGGGCCTTCTCCCCCATGGTGGGCCGCCAGATGAATTCGTACCCAAGCTCTTCCATGATGGGCACCACCTCTTGTCGTACGCGCTCCAAGCTCCCTACCTCCACCTGTATGTCGATGATCGGTTTCGCACTCAGGCCCGGCACCGCGGTGCTGCCGATGTGCGCGATCCGCGCGACCAGTTCGGCCGGTAGCGATCGCTGCAGAAGTGCCTCGGCTTGTTGGTAACGCCTTGGCCATTCGGGATCGAAGGGCAGCACCTCAACGTGCTCGTGCATGAGCTGTTCCATGCGCTCCATGGAAATGTTCGTACCGCTGTTCATCAGCCCCATCCGGTTCAGGCCGAATATAGATTGAAGCGTGATCCTCGAAGAAAACCGACGAGCGTGAGGCCGCTCTCCTTGGCCAGTTGCACGGCGATGGTGGAGGGAGCGCCCACGGCCGCCATGAGCGGAATGCCGGCCACCACACATTTCTGCACCAGCTCGAATCCCGCACGGCCACTCACCAATAACATATGATCGGCGGGATCGAGGTCCGATCCGAGCATGGCGCCGATCACTTTGTCCACCGCGTTGTGCCGACCGATGTCCTCGCGCAACAAGCGCAAGCTCCCGCTCCGATCGAACAAGGCCGCGGCATGGATACCGCCGGTGTGCTTGAACACGGTCTGTGCCGCGGCCATCCGCTCCGGCAAGGCGGTGATCACCGCAGGATCCACCTGGCCCCATGGCCTGATCGGCGATGCGCAGCGCACATGCACCGCTTCGATGCTGCTCTTGCCGCACACCCCGCAGCTGCTGGTGGTGTAGAAGTTGCGCTGCCAGCGGGCGGGGTCCAGCACAACGTCGGGATGCAGTTCTGCGCGCACCACGTTGCCGCGTTCCTCGGGTTTCACATCCTCGCAATGCACCACCCGCGTGATCTGCCTGTGATCCGTGATCAACCCTTCGGTGTAAAGGAAACCGGTGGTGAGCTCCTCGTCGTTCCCCGGCGTTCGCATCGTCACGCTCAAACGGAACTCTGACCGCGCATCGAGCGGCCCGTGGCCCAGTCGGATCTCCAAGGGCTCTTCGGTGACGAGCAGGTCCTGGGCCGAAGCCGCAGCACCGCCTTCAAAACGCTTCACCTGGATCGAGCCGACCGGAGTTGCCACGCCGAAAGGTAGTTGGATGATCAGACCTGGCGGCGCCAGCAGTCCACAAGGTGATCGTCGACCATGCCGATGGCCTGCATGAAGGCGTAAACGATGGTGGTACCAACGAAGGTGAAACCGGCCTTCTTCAGGTCCTTGCTCAAGGCATCGCTTACCGCTGTGCTGGTCGGCGTTTGACCCATGCGGGTCCATTGGTTCACGATCGGCTTGTGGTCCACGTGCTTCCACAGGAAGTGATCGAAGGAGCCTTTTCCGCCCTCCATGACGCGGAGGTAGGCCTGCGCATTCGTGATCGCGGAGGCCACTTTCGCTTTGTTGCGGATGATTCCCGGGTCGTTCAACAGGCGCTCCACATCCTTCGGTCCGTAGCGTGCGATCCTTTCTGCATCCCAGTTGTCGAAGGCCTTTCGGTAGCTCTCCGTTCGTATGAGAATGGTGTACCAACTGAGGCCCGCCTGGGCACCGTCCAGGATCAACTTCGCGAACAGGGCCTTGTCATCATGCTCGGGTACACCCCAAACCGTGTCGTGGTAGTTCTTGTAGATATCATCCTTGAGGCACCAAGGGCAGCGGGTCCGTTCAATGGGCATCGTGTCGGGAATTACGTCAAGCAGCGGCTATCAAGGTAACTTGCACGCGTGTTCACACCACTCACGGACCGCCATTCCCGTACCCATCGCAGTCTGCGCATCAGCGTGATGGACAAGTGCGACCTGCGCTGCACCTATTGCATGCCCGAGGATCAAGTGTTCTTGAAGCGAGAAGCATTGATGACACGGGATGAGATCCAGCGGATCGCAAGCCTGTTCGTGACGCGCCACGGCATCACGAAGATCCGCTTGACCGGCGGTGAGCCCTTGGTACGGCCGGACATCGTGGAGATCGTGGAGGATATGGTGGCGCTGGGCGTGAAGCTGGGGCTGACGACCAACGCGCTCACTTTGCACAAGCACATTGACGGTCTGATCGGGGCAGGCCTCACGAACCTGAACATCAGCCTGGACACCTTTGATGCGGAACGCTTCAGCACGATCACACGGCGCGATGGTTTCGCAACCGTATGGAACAACATCCAACGGGCCGTGGTGCGCGGGTTGCACGTGAAGGTGAACATGGTGGTGATGCGTGGCGTGAACGATGAGGAGATCCTTCGTTTCGTGGAACTGACCAGGGACCATCCGATCCATGTCCGCTTCATCGAGTTCATGCCTTTCGCAGGGAACAAATGGGGGCGCGACAAAGTGTACACTTATGAGGAGATGCTTCATCGGATCGAGAGCAAGCATGCGATCGAAAAGCTGAACGACGACCCGCACAGCACAGCGAAGTCCTATCGCATTGCGGACTGGCCGGGGACCTTCGCCGTGATCAGCACGGTGACCGAACCCTTCTGCGGAAGCTGCGATCGGCTTCGCTTGACGGCCGAGGGGAAGATGCGCAACTGCCTCTTCGCGCGGGAGGAAACGGACCTCTTGGGACCCTTGCGCCGAGGCGAGGATATCTCACCGCTGATCGAAGCGAACGTGCTGGCGAAACACGCCATGCTGGGCGGACTGCCGCAGTTCAAGCAAGAGAAACAGGAGGAGGTGCTGCACGACCTGAGCGCGCGGCCGATGGTGAGCATTGGAGGGTAGATCATGTGCACATATGAACAAATGTTCATGTGCGCATGAGGGTCACGTCTCCTGCTCGTAGTAGATCTTGTAGAACTTCCGGCCGCTCTCGTCCACGCCGTGCTCGATCTTGTTGCGGTCGCCGTGGATGTAGATGTGGAAGTTCTTGTCGAGCTTCAGTACGCTCTTGAAGATCCTTGCTTGACGCTTCACCGCCTGGGCTGAGATCTCGAAGTTGTCCTCGATATCCACCTCATGGCTCTCCTTGAAACGGTCGCCGAAACGCTGGTAGGACTCGATCACGCCCTCTTCCTGGAACACCTCCTTCGCGAAGGATGCGCGATCGTACTCGGCGTTCTTTTTGAAGTAATCCACCGAGCGATTGAGCAGGTCGATCTGGTCGGCCTTAGCGATCTCGAAGTCCTGGGGTAGCTGGTCGGTGATGAAGGACTTGGTCAACTCCAACACATTGCTGGTGCTGTTCACATGGTCCTGCTTCGCACGCAGCCCGATGAAGTCGTTATGCCAGAACGCGGTGCTGCCGGGCCCGTCGATCGTGAAGATCGTGTAGTTCTCATCGGTGAAGAGCACCAGGCAGGCCTTGCTGGGCTTGATCGTCCCGAGCCCGCGTTTCAGCTTCATGCTCACGCTGCTGGTGGTCGCCTTGCTTTCGATGAAGACCTCCTTGTCATCGAACTTGTAGATACCGATCGCGCTGAATGCCGCGCTGCCGAGCTCCACACCGTTGAACCTTGCTACGTAGAGGTCGCCGCCCTTCACCTCATGCTCCGAAGCGGCGTGGATCATGTGCTTGGCGATCTTGACGGAGGTGGCGACGAGGTCCTCGCCTTCCTCAACGTCTGAACACAGCGCGTGGAGTGTGCCCTTCTTCGCCCCCTTGGGACGCGCGAATTCACAGGTGTGCAGGGCCGTGCTGAAGGGCTTCAGGAATAGTTTCCGCAGGAACTCCTGCTCTTCGGGCCCTTCCAGTACCGCACTGAAATCATTGAACACGCTCTCGGCCTCGCTCGCGCCGATGCGGTGCAGAACGAACTCCTCCACCATTGCTTCCTTACCGTTCACCATGTTCTTAAGGATGGGCCGTGAAAGTACCTCGTTCCGGACAAGCGTTCAACGTGCCAGTGTGGCCGCGATACCCTCGCGGTAAGCGGTCGCATTCAGCTCGAAGTTCTGTTCCAGCTTGCTGCTGTCGAAGCGGTAGTCGTGCTCGAACTGGTACATCATTTCCATATTCTCCCGCAGCACAGGAACGAACAGGCCCATGATGCCGAGCATCCAGCGCGGTGCCACCTGGATCTTGTACGGTCGGCCCACTAGCTCGCACGCGGTACGAACATACTCCTCACCGCTCATCCGCTCCTTGCTTGTGAGCGCATGCCAAACCTGTCCGAAGGCCGAAGGTGTATTTCCCAACAACGCGACACTTCGTCCTGCATCGGGCGTGTAGGTGAAGGTGTGCAAGGCTTTCGCATCGCCGATCCACTGTGGGGTCTTGCCCGCCTTCAAGCGTTCCGTGACCGTGGAGTGCGTGAGGCTCAGCGTTGCTCCGGGTCCGTAGAAATCGGCGGCACGCACGATCATGGCCTGCAGATCGCCGCGCTTTGCCTCGTCCATCAGCGTGGTGGCGATCCTGGCGCGCACCTCGCCCTTCCTGCTGCACGGGTCGTATGGCGTGGCCTCGGTCATGGGGCCCTCCACCCGGCCATAGGCATACACGTTATCGAAGAAGACCAGTTTCACGCTATGGCGCTTGCACGCATCGATGGTGTTGCGCATCACCCGGGGCCATTGCTCCTGCCACACCTTGGTGTCGTACTTCAGGCCCGCTACCAGGTATGCCACCTCGCTTCCGGCCACGGCATCCGACACGGCCTTCGGGTCGAGCAGTTCCGCAGCGAAGGTCTCGTCCGTGGCGTTCACCTTCTTGGGATGACGGCTGACCTGGCGGATCCTGTCCGTGTAGGTGGGAAGAAGCTTCGAAAGCTCATTACCGATGGTGCCGTTAGCGCCGAGGATGGTCTGCATGGATATTGCGAATTGCTCTATTGACCGTGACGGAATGCGATCTCCTGCACCTTGATCACATGAAGTGCGAACGGGAACAAGCCATCCATGGTCTCCTTGGCCCCACGCGTGGATCCAGGAAGGGTGATCACCAAGGTGCGCCCGATCATGCCTGCAACACCACGGCTCATCATCGCCAAGGGCATGCGTTCTTGACCGTAGCTCCGGGCAGCTTCCATGATGCCGGGTACTTCGCGATCAAGCAGCGGTGCGATGGCCTCGGGTGTACGATCACGTGGGGAAAGGCCGGTTCCTCCCGTGGTCAAAATGAGGTCGTACCCTTCAGCAGCCCACGCCTTCACTTGTGCGGCGATCCGTTCCGGCTCATCCGGCACGACGGTGGTACCGCTGCACGCAACACCCAAGTTCATCAACCTTTCGACCAACAACGCACCACCCTTATCCTCCTTCTTGCCGCTCGCGACCCCGTCGCTGATCACCAATACGGCTGCGCGCGGTGTGCGATCGAATGCATCCTTCCAGTCGCTTTTACCACCGGTCTTTTCCAAGAGTTTGATGGACCCTATGGTGATCCCCTTGTCGATCGGCTTGAGCATGTCATAGATCGTCAAGGCCGCCACGCTGGCACCGTGCATCGCCTCCACTTCAACACCGGTCCGGTAGATGGTGCGCACCCGCATGCGCACTTGGATCTCCATTGCGCCGACATCGAACGTACACTCGGCATGTTCGATCGGTAGTGGGTGGCAGTCGGGGATCAGCTCATGCGTCCTCTTCACGCCGAACAAAGCCGCTACGCGAGCGCTCTCCAGCACGTTCCCTTTCGGCACGCGCCCTTCACGTACCGCTGCGATCGTATCCGATGCGCTCACGCTTACGGTGGACGTGGCGATGGCTTCGCGCAGGCTGGTGGGCTTGTGGGTGATGTCTATCATAAGGGATGAATAACCGCAGAGACGCTAAGGCGCTGTGTTCGTTGATCGCCTATTCATTTCGTTTCCATACGTGTGTGCTGTCGTCAAGCACTTCCTTGCCGAAGATCGGCAGCTCCTTCTTCACTTGATCAACGACCCACGCGACGGCCTCCCGCGCCGCCATGCGATGCGGTGCGCTCGCAAAGACCATGAAGCACAGTCGACCAGCCGGTACAAGCCCGATGCTGTGGTACACATGCAAGCATGTCATCGATGGCCACTTCGTGAACGCTTCTTCCCGGATCGCGGTCATGCGTTCCAAGGCCATGTCGCGGTAGGTGCTGTATTCAATGGCCTTGACGGTCGACGTTCGGTTCCCATCAACGGCGATGTCAGCGCGCACCTGACCGAGAAAGATCTCGTGTGCGCCGATGTCCATTCGTGTGGCGTGCTTAGCGATACTGGTGCCCACGAAGGCCGGATCGATCGGGCCATCCACGAAGATGTCCTTCACCTTATGCTTCTTCTCTTCGATCATCCTCCAGCAAATGGTGGCAGCACGGCGATCTCTTCGCTTCCGGTGAGTTCACGGTCATCTTGTACAATGCATCGATCGACGGCGATCGCATGGCTCAGCTTTGCGAAGTCCGGGATGCGGTGGCGCAGGACACTTCGCAATTCGGACAAGGAACCCGCCTCGATCGCGATGCTGGTGGCTCCTGCCTTCTCCGCGATGATACCGAACAATTGCACTTCCATACCTCAAAGGTCGCTCGGCTCGTTCAAATTCCTGAACAGGTCCTTCGGCCAACCGTTCTCGCCCGGGCAGATCTGTGTGTAGGTCGTTCGCACTTTATCCAGCGCGTCCGATACTTTCCATAGCCCTTGGGCGATGCAGGCTTCGAACGTCGGTCGACAGCGGCGTTGATAAGCGGCGATCAATGGTTCGATCGCCCCGTCGCAAACCGGAACGAAGGCATCCATCTCCGGTAAGAGCCCCTGCTTCAGCCGTTCGATCAGGGCTGCATTGACGTTCGGCATATCGACCGCCAGTACGATGACGCGATCGTGCAAGGCATAATGCAAGGCCGTGTTGATACCGCCCAAGGGACCGATCCCCGGCACATCATCAGGCATGACGAATGGACCTACGTGACCGTATTTCGCGGGATCACCGATCACCAAGAGGTCGTTCACGTGCGGTTGAAGGATATCGAGCGCACGATCCAAGAGGCTCCGACCCGCCAACTCGATCAAGGCCTTGTCCTCACCCATACGTGAGCTGCGACCGCCGGCCAGGACAACGCCGGTCCACCCTTGGCCACCATGCCCGGCCCATGCCGTAGTGTTGATCGAACTCATCATTGAATGAAATTGACCCGGACCCGTTCACCCACTTCCCACTTGCGCTTTTCTGCTGGGAAGTATGCCAAGGCATGGGCTGCTGTAAGCGAAGTGAGCATGTGCGAGCCTTCATCCTTCAATTGGATGACACTCCCTTGGTCGACCTTGACAGCTCGGAATTCGGCACGATCCCCGCGTATCTCGATCGGTTCCATGAGCTTCAACTCATCGCTCCTGAGCCCCGGTGCCACGGAGCATTGCATGCGCTGCAGGAAAGGAAGCACATAGATCCAGAAGAGGATCAGCACCGCCCTTGGATTTCCTGGCAAACCGAAGATCGGTATACCGTTCAACTCGGCGAACAGCATGGGCTTGCCGGGCTTCTGTGCCACACCATGGAAGTGGATCGTGGCACCCAACTCCCGCAGTACGGGCGCGATCAGGTCGTGATCACCAACCGACGCACCTCCTGTGGTGATGAGCAGGTCGCCTTGTTCCACGGCACGCAGGATGGCCGCGCTGAGCGCTTTCGTATCGTCGCCAACATGCTCTACTTGTGTAGGCACTAGTTCTTTGGCAAGTGCAGCCTGGAGCATGACATCGTTGCTTCCGAAGATGCGGCCTGCCGGCGGGTCGGAAGCATCGGTGAACTCGTTCCCGGTGATTAGCACACGCACGCGCGGCAGTCCCCCTACGACCACGGCCCCAACACCAACGGATGCCAAAAGGCCGATCAACGCCGGCCCCAAACGATCGCCTTCATCAACAAGGATATTCCCTTTTTCGACGTGTTCCCCTCTGATACGCACGTTCCCGCCGTACTTCAGGCCCGTGTCGTTATGCGTGATCCGATCACCATCGCGGTGAACGCGCTCCTGCATCACCACCGTGTCCGCTCCTTCCGGCAACGCAGCACCCGTGAAGATCCGGACCGATTCGCCCGAGTTGATGGCCCGTGGGAACACCTCGCCGGCAGCCACGGAACCGACCACGGTCCATTCCTGCTTGCCATCCTTGCAAAAGGCATAGCCATCCACCGCGCTCATGTCGAACAAGGGATGCGGATGCGCAGCGCGGATGTGTTCGGTGATGAAGCGGCCGTTCGCCATCGACAAGGGTACGCGCACACTTCGGACTGCGGGACAATGGTCCCACAGGATCCGTTGGGCTTCTTCGACACTGATCATGCCCAAAAGAGTTTGACGGATGCCAGGATCAGCACGACACTGAGGACCTGACGCAGGCGGATCTCGCTCAAGCGAAGCGCACCGGTGTACGCCCCCATGAGCCCACCGACCAGTACCGCTGCGATCCAAATAAGATGGTCACCGGTCATCACCGTGGCCATGTCGCCCAGACCGATCATGCCAGCGGTGCTGTTCACGAAAATGAACGCCGCACTTATGCCCGCGCTCTCCTTCGTGGTGGACCAGCCGAAAACCAGGAGCAGAGGGCTCAGGAGGATCCCGCCACCGATGCCGATCAAGCCGGACACAAGACCGAGCGCTGCCCCGATGATCAAAGCAAGGGTCGTTGGCGGCGGCGTCACGGTCCGATCACGAGGGCCGAAAAGCCCCAGCATGCGCGCCACTGCGACAAGCAGACAAACAGCCAGAATGCGTTCGTAGATCAACGGGTCGAGTTCGATCTGCGCGCCCAACCAGGCCATTGGGATCGAGGTGATCGCGAAGGGCCAGAACAAGCGCCACTTGAAATGACCGGCCCTGTGGAATTGGATGAAGGCGATCCCGCTCACGAACAGATTGAGCAGCAATGCCGTTGGTCGCATCATGTCCGTGCTGAAGCTGAACAAGGCCATGAGCGCCAGATAGCCACTGGCCCCGCCGTGTCCCACGCTGGCGTACAACATGGCCACCACCGTCAATAGTATGGGGAACCAGATCTCGCTCATGCGTGGCGCATCGGCTTGATCGGTGTATCCACGGGCTCGAGCGGACCCGGACCACGGAAACGCATCCAACGTCCGTTCGCGACATCCAAAAGGTCCAGCATTCCGCTCAGCCCGTCACCGCCACGAAGGAGGTCCTCGATCCGCATGGTCATCAAGCATGCTGCAATGGACGTGACCGCCACGGGCACATCGCGCATGTCACAACCTTCTTGCTCCTCGGAAGGTCGACCCGAGAAGAACGATCGCGACCCTTGGTCCGATGACCCGTGCTGGGGGTGTCGTGTTAGCACCTGGATCTGAGAGCCGTGGACCGCTCCGCTCACCAAGGGCAATCCGAGTTCAGAGGATGTTCGTTCGATCAGCGCTCGTGCAGGCAGGTCATCCGTGCAATCCGCTATGATCGAGGCACCTTGGAACAGGTCAGCTGCGTTTCCTATATCGAGGAAGCGGCACTCCGCGCTGATCCGACCAGGACCGCTCACGTCGCAACGTTCCATCGCCGCCTGTGCCTTCAAGCGACCAACATCGCTCTTCCCGTACAACAATTGACGCGGCAAATTCCGCTCTTCCACCACGTCCCCGTCGATGATGGTGATCCCACCCAGCTGCATTGAAGCAAGCATGGGAAGAAGAGCCGAACCGATGCCGCCCAGCCCGACCACCACGACACGAACGGTACTCGGTGAGGCTGGAGCTGGGAAGGAGGACATGCCACGAAGTTAGGATGGCCAACGCCCTTGGCACATCGACGATGGCCCGGAAAGAGAAAGCCCCCGCACCCAAGTGGCACGGGGGCTTCGACAAGAATTGATCAGGATCTACTGCACGACCACGCGGTGCACACTGTTGCCCGCATCATGGCGCACGTTCAAGGTGTACTCCCCGGTGGCCAACGAACCCAGGTCCATGGTGAGCATACCACCCTGCTGCACCGCACCATCGGCGTTGGCGGCCATCACCAAACGACCAGTGATATCCAGCACATCGATGGACACACGACCTTTTGCATCTCCGAGGGAAACGGAAACAATACCCGTTGTCGGATTCGGCCAAACGGCGATCGAACCATCGTTGGAAAGGCCGTTCAAACCGGTGCTGCCCACCAGTACCTCCACCTCCGTGCGAGGACCGCGGCAGGTGGTGCTTGGTGCTTCGACCTCGATATCGTAGAAGAAGTAATAGTAGTTCAATGCATTCGCGCCACTGGCGGTGCTGCTGTACATGCTACCCAAGGTGCCCATGGCGAAGGGATAGGCCGGGTTGCTGCCAGCACCATCACGCCACAGCCCCGGGTTCCCACCTACCACACGCAGACCGTAAGGACCACCAGCTGGCACGCTGTAGTTCAGGACCACCCGACTTTCGCCATTGGGGATATTGAAGGTACCTGTGGCGATCGTACCACCGGTGCTCTGATCGACCACTGCGATGGTGCGGTTCCCCGCGCTGTTGGCGTACACCTTCACGCTCTTGATCACCATGTCCTGGAATGCGTTGAAGAGCTGATAATTGTCAGCGTTGGTATGGTACTGCCCGTTGGATGCGGTGTAGTTCGTCTTACCGCCGAAAGCCACGCCACCGCCGTGCACGATAGCCGAGGACACCCAATAGGTCGCATCCATGCTCAGGACCGGGGTGGTGTACTCATTACCTGTTCCCACGACAGCACCGCCGGTGGCTTGATCGTACCACTCCACATTATCACCGGTAGCATTCAACGTAGCACTGGTGTTGATCGCGATGGACACGTCATCCGCCACAGGTGCATCGGGCGAATCGAGCACCTCCACTTCGACGGTGGAACTCGGGAACTGGCCGCACACACCTTCAATGGTCACGCTGTACGAACCGGTGCTGGTGACCACGATACTGCGGGTCGTAGCACTGTTCGACCAGAGGTAAGATGCGGCTTCGGTCGAGGTCAACACGATCTCATCACCCTCGCAGAAGGTGGTCTCAGCGCTTGCGCTCACGACCGGTGTCTCATCCGGGCTTTGCTGAACGAAAATACTTGTCACTGCGCTGCAACCATCGCCATCATCGATGGTCACGGTGTAGCTACCTGCGGCATCCACGTTTATCGTTTGCGTGGTCTCGCCGGTGCTCCAGAGGTAGTTGTAGCCATCGTTAGCGGTCAGCGCCAATTGGTCACCATTACCGCAGATGATCGGTGCTTGTGGTGTGCTGATGCTTGCCACCGGGCTGATGCAGGTGCCCTCGATGACCGTGATCGTTTGGTCCACTGCGAAGTCATTGAAGGTCTCGACCAACCCGCTTGGCCAGTTGATCGTCAAGGTCGGGATCGTGGTATACGAACCCAGGCCGAAGCTGCAGGCGAAGGTGGTCACCATGCCATAGCTCTCACCCGCACGAACCTCACGCACTTGAGTACCCCAAGGTCCGGTGATGGTGACCTTCGCACCCACTGCGTCGCGGTTGCTCACTGTGCCTTGCAGGCGGACAGAGAACCAGTGATTGTCATTCCCGTTGTTCATCCACAAGCGATCAGGGTTGTTGGCATCGGAGTTGATGTATCCACCACCGTAGTTCGCGAACACGTCCATGAAACCATCGTTGTTCAAGTCACCCGTGGCAAAGCTGTGCATGGCCTTGCCGGATGGGAACAGACCGTTCATCTGTTGGAAGGTGCCGTCACCGTTCCCCTTGAAGAAGAATTCGACACCGCCTGCGACCAGGATGTCCAAGAACCCATCATTGTCGAAATCGACCAGCTTATGCTGAAGGAAGAAACCGTTCACCTCCAAACCGCTACCTGCGGTAACATCGGTGAAATGCCCCGTTCCGTCGTTCTCGAAGATCTGCATGGTGAAATCGTGGTTCGTTACCACCATGTCGAAATCCCCATCATTATCAACATCACCGAAGTCGGTCGTCCATGATTGGTACTTGATCTGGGCACCGTATTCCGGAGCTTGGTCCGAATAGCCGTTGCTCCCATCATTCACGAACAATCGGTTCCAACGGCGTGGATCCTCTTGATTGGTCACTCCTTGACGACACTTCGCGATGTACAGATCGAGGTCCCCATCACCATCGAAATCAGTAAAGCAGCTGCCGTAGTTGCCACTCATATCACTGCTTGGGCTCGTAACCCAATTGATGTACGCGTTGTTGTTGATGGGCACACCACTGGCGTTGGTGAACCAAAGACTCGGAGGGCCGTCGTCGTGGCAGGCGAAAACATCCAAGCGACCGTTGTTGTCCACATCACCGATGCTCATCGCTTGGGTGAAGATGTCCGGTCCGTTCAGGTCCTGAAGGGTCGCGTTGCCCACGGAATTGACACGCAGGTAATGCGTGCCGTCATAGCTTCCGCCACTCACCACATCCTTATGGCCATTGTTGTCCAGGTCGGCGATGGCCCAGCCCCATTGGCCTTGGTTCGCAATGGTCCCATAGTCCACCAATGTGAAGGTGCCATCGGCATTCTGGTAATCCACCTGACACTGGCGGGAGTTGTTCAGCTTAGCGATGTCATCCAGCCCATCACCGTTCATGTCCACCACACCCATGCACCCGCCACTGGTGGTGGTGTTGCTCATGAGGTTGGTACTGTTCGTGAAGCTCACTGGGCACTGACCGTGGTCGTGCCGAGCAAGGCGAGCATACCTAGAGCGGAAAATTTTAGCATTTGAGGTTATCTGGTTCTGGTTCCTTTGGATCGAAATTCTTGCAGGGCAACGAAAGTAGCCGGATCCGTACTCAGCTGTCCAGCCCATTCGAGGGGATCGTTGTGATCCTTCCACTGGAAGCTCGCTGAGGGTGGCCCCTTGCCCGGTCTGTCGGCGTATACTTTCCCGGTGCACCGCATCCATGAATTCCTTCATGAAGGTCGGGCTCAGGCCGAGGTGACCGGCCAATTTCAGCTGCTTGCGCATGACCCGTTCCCAGCGTTCGGGCTGTAGAATGGCCACTTGGTGTTCGCGCTTATGATCTCCGATCCGTTCGGCGATATCCATACGTGATCCGAGCTTTTGAGCGATCTCATCGTCCAGTTGGTCGATCGATCACGCAGTTCCTCCAAACGGCCTTGCATGAGGGCCGTAGGGTCGGCCTGTCGAAAGATCAGGCTATATCAATCCCGCGTAGTCGCGCGGGGTCAACTGCTGGTCCGCATCGCTCAATGCGCTTCGGGGATCATCATGCACCTCCAGCATCAAACCGCTCAAGCCTAGATCCAGGGCCTGCTGGGCGATCGCGCCCAACTTGTCACGGCTTCCCGCAATATGGCTGGGGTCGCAAATGATCTCCAGATCGGGAAAGGCCGCCTTCAAGCGAATGGGGAATTCCCACATGGGGCTGTTCCGGTAGGGCGTGCGTTCGAACCATGAAAAGCCCCGGTGCACCGCAGCCAAACGTCGGATCCCGGCCCGTTCAAAGCGTTCCAAAGCGCCGACCCATAATTGCAGATCGGGGTTGATCGGATTCTTTACGAACACCGGGATATCGACCCCCCGCAGTGCATCGGCCAACTCCTGCACACTGAACGGGTTCGGTGTGGTACGGGCGCCCACCCACAGCATGTCCACGCCGGCCTTCAAGCAGGCCTCCACATGGTCCGCCGTGGCAACCTCGGTCATGGTGAGCAGTCCGGTGGCGGCTTTCGCTTCGGCCAACCACTCCAGAGCGACCGTGCCGGCGCCCTCGAAACTACCAGGACGTGTGCGCGGCTTCCAAAGCCCGGCCCGGAACACTTGCGCCTTGCCTGCAGCAGCGATGCCTTGTGCCGTGGCCAATACCTGCGGCCCGCTTTCGGCGCTGCATGGTCCGGCGATCAGCAAGGGGCGCTGCAGCCCAAGACCCCAGGAGGAGAACGGGAGGCTCTTCAGGCTTCGGGACGTGGTTTCGGGCATCGGGAACAAAGGTAGAGGCCTGAACGCTGCCGATCGGACCAAGGCGGCTTTCCAATTATAGCGCTCGGCACGGTCAGGCGACGTATCGGTCGCTACATACGTCTTTCCGATATTCGCAGTGCATTAAGCCCAAGTCCGTTGAAGAAGTTCATCCTTTTCCTGTTCACGCTTGCCATTGTCCTTATCGCTTGTCGCAAGGAGGACTTCAGCGAGGTATCTACCGCTACGTTCGATGAGGCCGACCGTCTGGTACTCGATGTGAATGAATTCCCCTACGAGCACCTTTCCACCTATCGCTTCTTCAAGGGCCCGATGGTGAACCAACTGCCGGTGGTGGGCGTGTTGCCCTATGCACCGATCACTCCGTTGTTCACGGATTACGCGCACAAACATCGTTTCGTGTGGATGCCTGCTGGCGTGAAAGCCCAAGTGAACGGCGACGGCCATGTGCTCGACTTTCCGGATGGCGCCGTTCTGTTGAAGACCTTCTATTACGACCGCGTGCTCCCTGCGGATGAACAACGGATCATTGAGACCCGCATGTTGTACAAGCGCAACGGGCAATGGGCCTTCGCGAACTACGTGTGGAACGCGGAACAGACAGAGGCCACGTTGGACCTGAACGGGAGCATCACACCTGTGACCTTCATCGATGACAATGGCACGCAGCGCTCGATCAACTATCGGATCCCCGCCGAGGCCGAGTGCTTCACCTGCCACAAGCAGAACGACCTGAACACTCCGATCGGACCGAAGCCGCAAAGCCTCAACGCACCGTACAACTATGCCAATGGGGCCAAGAACCAGATGATCAAGTGGGTGGAGGAAGGATACCTGGCCTCGGGATACGCGAAGAACATCAGGACCACCGTGCGCTGGGATGACCCGAGCGCGGACCTGAGCGAGCGAGCGCGTTCGTACATCGATATGAACTGCGCCCATTGTCACCGCGAGAACAGCCATTGCGACTACCGCCCGATGCGCTTCGCATATGAAGAGACGTTGGACCCGGTGAACCTTGGCGAATGCGTGCCACCGGACGACCCGATCGCGCCAAGCCAGACGCACATCGTAGCACGTGGGAACCCGGGCCGATCCATGTTGTATTACCGCATCACCACGAACGAGGAATCAGAACGCATGCCCTTGCTCGGGCGCACTATCGTCCACGAGGAAGGTGTACAGCTGATCAACGAATGGATCAGCAGCCTTTCACCCCCCTGTAATTGAAGTCCGAACCTCTTGACATCATGAAGATAACCGTACTCGTTGCGACCACCTTTCTTGTTGGTCTACACCTCCAAGCGCAAGACACGTGCGCCGATGCACTGCCTATCGGACCAGGCCTTCACACCGTTACGGCCATAAACGGTACGGAGAATACCCCGATCAACTGTGCAGAGGTATTCGGTACCGGCGTTTCGAGCGCGGCAGAGTGGTATACCTACACGGCGACGGCCGACACGAACATCTTCATCTCCACCGACCTGTCCGGCTTTCCTTCCATTGACACCCGTGTGCAGGTCTATACAGGTACGTGCGGAAACCTGAGCTGCTTGGACGGGGATGATGACGGCGGCTCGGGCACGACCTCATATATCGTGTTCGCCGTTGAAACCGGCACCACCTATACCATCGCTTTCGACAACCGCTGGACGAGCAATGGGTTCACCTTCGAACTGGGCATGATCGAAGGGCCACCACCTGCACTGGAGCTGATCTCCTTCACCGGCTATAACTCAGGACTGACGGGCACTTCCCGTGCAGTCGTGGATATGAACAACGACGGATTGGATGATATCGTTGGAGTGAGCGCCACGAACGTCCACATCCTCCAACAACTGGAAGGAGGTGGATTCACCTCGGTGAACATACCGACCACGCAAGCGGACAACACACCTTCATGGAGCCTCGCGGCCGGTGACATCGATGGCAATGGGTACAACGACCTGCTTTACGGCGGCGGTCAGGGTGCCACGTTCATGATGGCCAATGATGAAGGGACCGGTTTCACGGAGGTATCCTTTCCGGAGTACATCTTCAGCCAGCGAACGAACATGGTCGACCTCAACAACGATGGACATTTGGATGCCTTCGTGTGCCATGACGTGGATGCCAACGTGTCGTTCATGAACGACGGTACGGGCAACCTCACCTTCGGACAAGGAGGTTTCGGACTGACGTGCGGGAACTATGGGTCGGTGTTCGTGGATTATGACAATGACGGGGATGTCGATTGTTTCGTGGCAAAATGCGGCTGCGACCCGGCGGACCTGCTCATGCGTAACAACGGTGATGGCACGTTCACCGATGTGGCCCCCTTGCTCGGCTTTGCCGACAACCACCAGAGTTGGAGCAGCGCGTGGGGTGATTACGACAACGATGGGGACATGGATGTACTGATCGGCTCCAGCTCAAGTGGCTATCACAAGCTGATGGGCAACAACGGCGACGGGACCTTCACCAACATCACCGTGGGTTCCGGTGTGGATCTCTTCACGGGCCAGTCCATCGAATGGACCACCCATGACTTCGACAACAACGGCTACTTGGACATCTTCGGCGGTGGGGCCATGTTGATGAACAACGGGGACATGACCTTCTCGATGGACAACACCGTTCCTGCGAACGGCTCCGTTGGTGACTTGAATGATGATGGCTTCCTGGACGTGGTGAACGGCGCTACGGTGATGTACAACGATGGCAACGACAACAATTGGATCAAAGTGATCACCACCGGCACTGTCAGCAATCGTAACGGTATCGGTGCGCGTGTGATGATCACCAGTGCCATGGGCACACAGATCCGAGATGTGAAGAGCGGCGATGGCTTCCGGTACATGAGCAGCTTGACCACCCATTTCGGGATCGGTACGGACAATGCGATCGAAACGGTCGAGATCCACTGGCCTTCGGGGAACGTTGATATCGTTGAGAATCCTTCCATCAACACCACCATTGAAGTGGTGGAGACCGTCACGACCGCTGTTGCTGAGCGTAACAATGACGTGTTGAACCTCTATCCCGTTCCGGCCACGGATCAGCTGACGGTATCCGGCAAACTACCTGCAAACAGCCCTGTTCGCATTGTTGATGCTACGGGTCGTATGGTCCTGATGGGCGTGCTCACGGGGAACACCCTCGATGTTTCCAGCCTTCCGAACGGGGTCTACCTATTGGAAGTGGAACTCGCCGATGGTCCGGTGAAGCGTTCGTTCGTGAAGCAGTGATACAACGTCGAGGCCCGCGGATCCGCGGGCCTCGACGTTGATCCCATACCGACGGCTACTTGTTCAGACCTTCCTGCAATACACGTACAGCGGCCTCCAACTGCTGATCGCGTCCTTGGCTAACAAGCCCAGGTTCCAAGGCCTGCCGCACGTCCGGTTCCAGCTGTTGGTTCTCCAAGTAGTTCCCTGCTCGTCGATCATGCCCACTTGCGGAATGCCGAAGTACATGTCGTTCGGTAGTCCTTCCCACCACACGGCCGTTCCGGTGCCAGGTACAGGCATACCCACCAGCTTTCCGATACCCAGTGCGCGGTAGGTGACCGGGAACATGTGCGCATCGCTGTAGTTGCTTTCGCTCATGACCACCACGCTGGGCCGTTGCCATTTGAACTGAGGCTCGGTGCCCAGGTCCTGACCACGCGGTTCCATGTGCATGTACGTGCGACCGCTCAGGAAGGTGGCGAGATCATCGTGCAGCCAGCCACCACCATTGAAACGCGTGTCAACGACCAAGGCCTTCTTGTCGTGGAAACGGCCAAGTACCTCTTCATACACGGTGCGGTAGCTCTGATCGTTCATGCCGCGCACATGAACGTAACCCATCGTTCCTCCGCTCAAACTGTCCACCAAATGGCGGCAGCGCTCCACCCAACGCTCATACAACAATTGCCGCTCCGCGCCACGGCTGATCGGTTCCACGCGCTCCTCCCAACGTGTCTTGGTCGCAGGGTCGTAAATGCTCAGGAGCGTGGGTTTTCCGGCTTTCCTGTTCAATAGCGCCGAGGGGTCTTCGTTCGCTTTCAAGGCAACACCATCGATCTTCTCGATCATATGGCCCGGCTTCACTTTGCTGCCCTCCTTCACCAAGGGCCCCTTCTTGAGGACCTCTGCGATCCGCAAACCGTCCGCGGTCGGGTCCTCCACAAAGAACGCACCAAGGGAGGCGGTAGCATCGCCGTTCTCGACCTGCCTCCAGTATCCCGCACCCGTATGGGACGCGTTCAGTTCACCGAGCATCTCACTTAGCACATCGGCGAAATCATTGTTGTTGTTGATGTGCGGGAGAAAGCGCGCGTACTCGGTCTTCATCGCATTCCAATCAACGCCATGCAGATCCGGTCGGTAGAATTTCTTGAGCACTTGACGCCAGACATGCTCGAAGAGGTAGGTCCGTTCAGCGTTCTCGTTCAAGCGCATTTCGCCATTGATCCCCACGGACTTCACTTCTCCATCCTCCACACCGACCTTGCTGATCCCTCCTTTCGCGAGAAAGAAGAGGTTCTCACCATCCTTGTCCAGGGTGAGATCACCGGCCCAAGGTGCTCCCAACTTGCTCAGGACCTTGGTCTCCCGCGTGCGCACTTCCATTTGCCACAAGTCGTGGTCCTTTTCGAATCGCGCGATATAGAAGAGCTTTTCTCCGTCCTTGCTGAGGGCTACATCGCTCAATTGGCTGCTGTTCGGGGTAAGGCGTGCTTTGCGATCGTCGATCCCGTCCAACTCGAACTTCAAGAGCTCTACTTCCTTCTTCTCCTCCTCCGCTTTCTTCTTCTTGTCCTTCTTGTCCTTACCGTCTTCTTCCGTTTCCTCTTTCTCCTTCTTCGCTTCCTTCCGGAGTTCGGCCTCTTCCTTGCTCAGCTTGAAATCGTCATACGCATCCTGGGTGAAGAACAGGATGTAGGCATCGGCCTGTCCACCCCAACTGGCGTGGTTCCGCATGCCGTCGCGGGCGCTCAGGTAGGTCATCGCCTTTCCCTCCATGACCCATTGTGGGTGAAAGCAATCGTAGCCGCTGTGCGTGAGATCGATGACCTCCTTCCCGCCCGTTGCACTTACCAGTCCGCATTGCGTGATCCACTGCCCAGGTCGCAGGAACTCGACCAACAGCCACTTGCTGTCCGGTGACCATGCGAAGTACTGGTCGCCATCGCTGTAACTGTAGTTCCTATTCGCAGGAACGATGATGCGCGTCACTTTGGTCGCAAGGTCCAGTACCCTCACCGCAGTTCGCTCCTCCAAGTACGCCACCTGCTTTCCATCCGGGGAATAGGCGGGTTGGAATTCCTCGGCGGGCGTTGCCAGAAGAACCTCTTCCTTCAATACCGTTGCATTGAAGAAGTACTGCTCTTCCTTGCGTGTCAGCGAGGTGGTGTAGAGGTCCCAGCTTCCGTTGCGCTCACTGGCATACAGGATGGAGCGACCGTCCGGACTGAAGCTGGCGCTGCGCTCCTGTTCCGGCGTATCGGTGATCCGTCGCGTGGTCCCCTCGGCAACCGACGTTACGAACACTTCGCCACGATGAACGAACACCACCTCCTTCCCATTCGGGGATACGTTCATTTCATCCGCTTCCTTCACGCTCACGGTGCGTTCGGGGCCGAAACGATCATCCATGGCGATCCGCACCGGCACTTTGGTCGGAGCGCTTCCTTCTTTCATCGTGTACAGCTCACCTCGGTAACTGAAGCAAAGCGTGCCATCACGGCTCATGCTCAATCCGCGCACCGGATGTTCGGTCAGGAAGCTCACTTGCGTGCTGGCGCCTCCTGTTGCGGGCATTTTGAAGATGTTGAACGTCCCCTTCTCTTCGCTCAGGTAGTAGACCGTGCCTCCATCCGCACTATACAGGGGATGACGGTCCTCGCCTGCGAAGGTGCTTAACTGCGTATATGTTCCGTTCTTCAGGTCATAGGTCCAAATGTCCCGCGTAACGCTCGATGTGTGATGTTTGCGCAGTTCGTCCTCATAGCCCTTCACATCGTAGAACACGATCTTGGATCCGTCCGTATTGAAGCGCGCGCCGATGGCCGGCGTTGTGATCAACTGCTGAGCGCGCCCTCCGGAGATGGGCACTTGGTACAATTCTCCGAACCCACCGATGGGGAACTGTTGATTGCTCGCAGCATCGAGCCTGTCGCTGTAAAAGAGGACCGCGTTGCCATCAGGGGTGACATCGCTCGGAACATCCTCTGCGGAATGGAAGGTCAGGCGCGTCGCGGCGCCACCAATACTCGGCATGACGTACACGTCCTTGTTCCCCGAACGGTCGCTACTGAACACGAGCTGTTCGCCATCGCGGGACCATAACGGGTCGGCATCATAAGCCTCGGTGGTGGTGAGCAGCTGCGCTGTTCCGCCTTTGGCATCAACACGCCAGAGGTCTCCTTTGTACGTGAAGACGATGGCACTGCCGTCGGGTGATATGGCCGGTTGCCGCAACCACAGCGGATCCTGTTGGCATTGGACCGTGGTTCGACCGCCAACGAATGAAAGAATGGCGATGAAGGAGGCGATGGGGTACTTCACGTGATAATTCTGGTTGGCCGGTAAAACTATTCGTCCCGCGCCGGTTCCCGTCCCGTGACGAACGGTTGGAACGGACAACGTCCCCGGGCACCCTGTTGCGGAGGCGCTACCGGGGACGTGCCCGACCCTGACGGAAACTCAGTGCGCCACGACCACCTTCGTGGATCGCACTGAAACGTCATCCCAAATACTGAGATGGTAGACCCCGTCCGGAACGTCGCTCAGGTCAATTGTCCGCTGTCCGTCCACCGCGTTCAGCCCGAGTTGTCTGACCATGCGCCCGTCCAAAGCGATCAATTCCGCCCGCTCATCACTCGTGTTGGTCGTTACATTGACGATGCCGGCGGTCGGATTGGGAAATGCCTCCAAGCGCTGCTGTCGCCTGGTCTCCAGGATCCCCACCAACGAGTTCTCGTCGATCACTTGTCCGGTGCGCGTCACAGATCCGTCCGGGCTTTGGAGCTTAGAGAACTGCAGCAGCGGGAAAGGTGTTCCGGCAACGTACCATTCGTTGATCGTCAAAATGGTCGAGTCCACACCCTCTTCCACCGGCACCGGAATGATGGCGCGTCGCGTGGTCACTCGATGGACATCCGCGAAGGTCCCGAAAGGCAACTGCAGGGTCCCGATGGCATCCAACGTGATGGTCGTGGTGCCGCAGTAATCCACTGTGCCGGAAATGGAACTTGTTGAATAGCAGAACCAGTCACTGACAGAAGCGCCATGCTCCAACGGATAGGCGAAGGCCAGACCGGGTGCGCGGTAGTTGGTGTTCAGCACCGGCCCGTAGGACCCGAGATCCAACACGATACCGGACTGCACGTCCTGGAATGTATAGGTGATGTTCTGCGGGTCGAAGTCGGACACCTTGCGGACCACACGATCGGTCGCTGGGAACGCCCCACTGCCCGCGACCTCCGCTGGATCCATTATGGTATACGTGGCACCGAACAGGTCATTCCCGACCGCACTGGTATAGGCCCACACGATGGGTTCGATCGGGATCTGTTCCTCCGGTACGGTCTGTAGTGCACGCATGTGCCAAGCGCTACCGATCGGTGCCAGCAGGTCCTGCTCGACCAAACTTTGTGCGTTGGCCGTGACAGCGGTCGAAAGGACAAGTAAAGTGAAGGGAATGGTGCGAAGGATGGATGCGCTCGGATGCTTCATGGCGGTGGTTCTTTTGGATGGATGGATACGTGTTCGATACCATCACCAAAACTACCAGGAGCCTTAGGGGAATAGGCTCTCCATTGGCCACGGGGCCAACCCTTCATCGCACATACGATCGCACGTTCCGTCACGGCCCAGGAGGCCCAACGGTTCAAACTCACCAGCGGACGACCACCTTCCCGATCGTACTCCCACTTTCCAACGCCTGCAAGGCCTTGGGCAGATCGGAAGCCGGGAATTCGGCATGCACACGTGGCCGTAGTTCGCCTTCAGCGTATGCCTCGACCACTCCGCGCACGCATTCGGCCAAAAGATCCGGTCTGTGTTCAGCGATCCGCAGCATGTTGATGCCAAGGATACTCCGGCTCTTCATCATGAAAAGGATGGGCAACACCAGCCCCATGCGCCAAACGAAACGGAGGGAACCGAAGCGACCCAAGCCACCTCGCTCAGCACCACCGTACAACACGATGCGGCCACCGCTGCCCAAGAGGCGCATATCCTTCTTGTAGGTGGAACCACCAACGGCATTGAAACTGACGTCGATCTTCTCATTGCCCAATAGCCGACGGAGCTGTTCTTCATGGTCTGCCTCCCCTCGATCGATCGGATGCTGAACGCCGAGCTGTCGCAGATAACGCAGCTTCTCCGCGCCCTTGGCCACCGCATAAACGATACAGCCACGTTGAAGTGCCAGTTGCACCAAGAGTTGACCAACCCCACCTGCGCCGCTATGGACCAACACCCGTTCTCCCTTTCGAAGCGGGCAAAGGATACGCGCCGCGTACCACGCCGTGCAACCCTGTGTGGCCAAGGCGGCCACCTCGCCCAACGGGGCACCTGCTGGCACGAGGGCCAACGCATTCTGATCCGTGAGCGCGTACTCCGCGTAGCCGCCGAAGCGGGTCATCGCCACAACGCGCTTACCGAGCAGACCCTCGTTCACACCGGTGCCGATCCGGTCCACCGTACCGACCACTTCATAACCGAGCACGCTTGGCAAAGGAGGCGCTTCGCGGTATAATCCTTTCACCGCCATCACATCCGCGTAGTTCAAGCCGAAGCCTTCGCAGCGGATCACCACCTGGCCCGGGCCTGGCACTGGCGTTGGTCGATCCTGCATGGCAAGGACCTTTTGCGGGTCACCGTGTTCAAGCAATGTCCAAGTGCGCATGGATAATGAAGGTTGGGCTGTGAAGATGCGCTTTCCGGAACGGAGGTACGGTGAATGTTCAGCGGCTCAAGGCCACTTGAGCTCTACCGGCTCACTTCAACACCGGCCTCGAAGTCGACAACGCATTGTCTTGTCCGGTCCATGTCCTCGGTGGCACCGATGCATTCGCATAGCGCGTCGAGCTCAGGATGATCGATACGGAACCGGCCACTGATCGAACGCTTATCACCTTCCTTGAACCTGGCCGGCACGATCGGGCTCTTGATGTCCTTGCTGATGTAGGCGCTCTGCCCGATCTCGTATTCGGCCAGCTCCACATTGTCCCGCTGCATCTTAAGGTGGGCGATCCCATTCTCATAGTAGCATACCTGTCCCTCGGTCATCAAACGCACCGGTATCGGGCCTTCATCGGTGATGCGGAACAAGACCCCTTTGTATGTGAAGCCCCAAATGTCCTTGCACTTCACCTTGCGCTCCACCCCATCCTTCACGAAGAAGAGCGTCCATTGACCGAAGACCGGGTACAGGTCCACGAACTCCCCCACCGGCTCCCCGATCGGTAGGGTCGGGTCGTAGGTCCGTTGAGCCAGGTATTCGTCCGGCGTGGTATGGACGAATGCTTGCGCCTGAAGCACCTGCCCCATACACAGCGCTGCCAGAAGCAGCGACCAGCGACGGAGGACCGAGGTTATCAACAAGAACATGTTGACAAAGTAAATACGGATCCCTTATAGTTGGTTCCCTCCGGTCACCTTTTCGGTGCTCGGTCCGCGAACGATCATCTCTACGATCCGGCCACCACCACCACGAACTCGCCCCGTGGTTCGTGCTTGGTGAAGTGTGCCTCCAATTCGCTCAGGGATCCGCGGACGGTCTCCTCGTGCAACTTGCTCAACTCGCGCGATACGCTTGCCAACCGTTCCGGCCCGAGGACTCCGGCGAGGTCCCTCAAGGTGCGCAGTATCCTGTGCGGGCTTTCGTACAACACCATGGTCCGCGTTTCGGCGCGCAACTCCTCCAAACGTGTACGGCGTCCTTTCTTCACCGGAAGGAAGCCTTCGAACATGAAACGGTCGCATGGGATACCGCTGTTCACCAAGGCCGGCACGAAGGCAGTGGCACCGGGCAAACATTCCACAGTGATACCAGCGGCCAACGCCGCACGGACCAGGAGAAAGCCAGGGTCACTGATGGCCGGGGTGCCCGCATCGCTCACCAAGGCGAAGCGCTCTCCATCGCGCATGCGACGCACCAGCTGTTCCACCATGTGGTGTTCGTTGTGGGTGTGGAAGGGGATCAAGGGCCGTGCGATGGCGTGGTGCTGCAGCAAACGACCGCTCACCCGGGTATCCTCCGCGATCACGGCATCCACCTCGGCGAGCACTTTCAAGGCGCGTAAGGTGATATCGTCGAGGTTCCCGATCGGCGTGGGCACCAGCGTGAGCGATGATCGGGTCGCACTCATGATCCGACCTTGACCGTTGCGTAGAAGACCCTCGGGACGAGCAAGCGGCGCCTCACTTGTACGCGTTCAAGAAATCGCGGAGCAAGAAGTGCAGGTCCGGGAACTCCGTGAGCGGCAAGGTGCTGGCCTTGTCGTCCACATCATGGTATGCAGCGATGCCGCCCATGGTGTAGATGAAGGCTCCCGGCACGCCACGTTTCACGAACGGACAATGGTCACTGTTGCAGGCCGGGCCGCGTGACTTCACTTGTGGCAGGTAGTTCTTGTTCGTGTTGATCTTCACAAGCAGGTCATATGCCGCTTGTTGGGCCGTGGCGTTCACTACTGTTATGCCATCATCACCGGTCCCCAGTATATCGAGGTTCAACATGAAGCGGATCTTGGCCAGGTCGATCGGCCGGTCCACGGCGAACCATTCCGACCCGACGAGACCAGCCTCTTCGCCAGCAAAGGCGACGAACAAGAGGTTATGCTTCGGCTTGTGCGCCGAGAAATACTCGGCCAATGAGAGCAGCATGGCCACGCCGCTCGCATTGTCGTTCGCACCAGGGAACAATGCGTCCGGCCCCATTCGGCCGAGGTGGTCGTAGTGCGCTCCGATCACGATCCACTTCGATCCGGAGCCCTTCACCATACCCAAAACGTTCTTCGCCTCATGCTTCACGAGCAGCTCATTGCGCACGCTGATGTCGATCACTTCAGAGCTGTCGGTGAGCCATTCGCCGGCCACCTCGATGAGCGGAAAGGGCATGGCCTCTTGCGAAGCACCCCAGGTGAGCTTGCCTCGAGCTCGGCGCACGACCGGGCAATAATGCATCAGGTCGCGCTCCAGTTCGGCATACATCCGTAAGGAATCGGCGTTCTTCGTGTTCGGCAGGTCCAAACTGGCGGCACGACCGTTCAGCACGCCCATCACCATGGCCTTCCGTGTCGGATCGAAGACCACATCCGCCGTCAAGTGGACCAATGCAAAGCGACCGTTTGCGCTACCTGAGGCCGGATCCACAAGGAAGTCGACCCCGGGAACCAACCCCTTCCCATCGATCGCGCACTTCACACTGTCCGGAAAGCTGTTCACGTTGAAGTGGAAGCGTTGGAAGAGATCCTGTTTCACCGGCTGAAGCCCCATGCGCTCGAACTGGACCGCGATCCAGTCCGCGGCCATCCCATCGCCATCGCCGACATAACCGCGCCCATTGAATTCCGGGGAGGTGAGCTGTTCGATCGCCTTTCGTGCGTTCGTGCGCAATGCTCCGGCATCCTGTGCACCAGCACCTGCCGCGGTCAGCAGGAGCAACGCCAGGGTCAGTTTGGTCTTCATGCGTATCGTCGTTGGACCAGATCGGTGAAGGTGGCCAATGCCTCGGCATCCGCAGGTTTCTTCAGCTTGGCGATCACCTCGTTCTCCACGAACACCTGCGCCTCGTTCCGGTCGGCCATGTGGTTCAACTTCTCAATGGATCTTTCGTAATTGATCCTGTCACCGTTGAAGAGTTCCGCAACGAACCAGAATTTGTGACTGAGCGATATCGCCTTGCCCAGGTCCTCGACGCGTGCCTTCTCGAGCTTCTCCGCCACGGAGGGTGCGCTTTTCGTCGTGGCCTTCGTGGCTGTGTCCTTGGGTGGATCTTCCATCCTCTTCCCAGCAGCCTCTTTCTTCGGAACAACCTCGGCCGCTTCGTCGAACACGGCGGGACCGACCTCGTCCAATTCCTTCTCCGTGCTTTCGATCGCTTCGATAAGTGAGGTCTGCCGCGGGGAAACCTCGATCGGGCGGGTATCCAAACGAAGCGATCCCGCTTCATGGGCCTTGGGAGCAGGTGTTTCCGGTTTGGGCGCCGGGCCTTTCGCGGGTGCTTCGGCGGTGATCCCGATGCGCGCTTCGCGCGCTTTGTGCCGCAGGACCACGAGGCGTTCGAAGAGCTCGCGTGCATCCGCGCAGGCCGTTTCCAAACCCTCCAAGCTCAGGGTCCCAGTGCTCATTCCCTGCTCGGCATCGGCCAATGCCTTCACCAGCTCGTTGATCTTTCGAAAGGGCATATCTGTGCTCATGTTCTACCGGTCCCCGAGAACGGGGCCATGCGAAGATCCCTAATTTCGTGCACTCTGCAAATACGGCAAGCACTATCCGCCGAGCACTCCCAAGATGTTCCTTGAACAAACCGGACCCCAAGGTCCACGAAAAGGCTGGATCGAAGTGATCTGTGGCAGCATGTTCTCGGGTAAGACGGAGGAACTGATCCGGCGCTTGAAGCGTGCGGAATTCGCCAAGCAGCAGGTCGAGATCTTCAAGCCCGGCGTGGATACCCGCTATGCCGATGCGGAAGTGGTGAGCCATGACCGCAACAGCATTCGCAGCACGCCTGTACCCAATAGCAGCAACGTGCTTTTGTTGGCCAGTGGGATCCAAGTGGTGGGTATCGATGAAGCTCAGTTCTTCGACGATGGCCTCCCTGCTGTATGCGAGCAATTGGCCAATTCAGGTGCACGGATGATCATCGCCGGATTGGACATGGACTTCCAAGGTCGACCATTCGGACCAATGCCACGCCTGATGGCAATGGCGGAATACGTGACCAAGGTGCACGCGATATGCATGCACTGCGGTGACCTGGCCACATTCAGTCACCGAACAACGGCAAGTGATGATCTCATCGTGTTGGGCGAAACGGACAGTTACGAGCCCTTGTGCCGGGCCTGCTTCGATCGCGCCAGACGCGTTGATATGCGGACTTTACCGCCCGAACAAGCCGAAGGTCAATGAGTGCTTCGCATCCGACCTTGCGCGCCATTGCCGAGCGCATCGATGCTGTGTTGTATGGCTCTGGTGAAGAGCCGGTCGAGCACCTTTCGATCGACTCGCGCGACCGATCACCTGCGGAAGGAACGCTCTTTGTCGCCCTGCGTGGCGAGCGTCACGATGGCCATGACCACATCGCAGAGGTGCTGGACCGCGGCGTGCGCATGTTCCTGGTGCAAGCACTTCCATCCCCCGAGATCCGCGGATCGGCACATTTCATGGTCGTACCCGACACCTTGGTCGCCTTCCAGGGGATCGTCGCCATGCACCGGGCCAGCTTCAACTTGCCGGTGATCGGCATAACGGGTAGCAACGGCAAAACGATCTTAAAGGAGTGGCTCTACCAATTGTTGCGCGGCGAGGAGCATATCGTGCGGAGCCCGGGCAGTTGGAACAGCCAGGTGGGCGTACCCCTGAGTGTTTGGGGTATCGCGCCATCCCACACGCTGGGCATTTTCGAAGCGGGAATAAGTACACGTGGCGAGATGGAACGCTTGGCCCCCATCATCGCTCCAACCGTCGGCGTGCTTACCACCATCGGTCCGGCACATGGCGAGGGATTCAGCGATGATGCCGAAAAGACGCGCGAGAAATGGGCGCTTTTCCGCGATGCCGAAGCGGTGATCTGTTGCACCGACCAGGGTGTGGTGAAGGATATCGTTCGTGATCGACCGCCTCGCCTACTTCGTGATTGGTCGAGGACCCGAGCGGCCTTTGTGCACGTGCAGGAAGAACAAACCCTCGACGCGGCAACGCGGATCTCGATCATTCATGATGGGTCGGCCACGCGCTTCGTTGTGCCATTCACCGATAGAGCCAGCGTGGACAATGCGATCACGTGCATCACCGTGCTGTTCCATCTCGGACGAAGCGCTGCTTGGATCGCGGAACGTGTCGCGGTGCTATCGCCCGTGGAGATGCGCCTGCGCGCCATGCAAGGCGTGCATGGTTGCACGATCATCGATGATACGTACAGCAATGATCTGGCCTCCTTGCAGATCGCGTTGGAACATCAATTCCGGATCGCCCATGGCCGGAAACGCGTGGTGGTGTTGGGCGATATCGCGGAAAGCGCATTGGCAGCAACGGAGCTTTATTCCGAGGTGGGCAGATGCCTGGTACAAGCGGCGGTCGACCTTGTGATCGGCATAGGGCCAGGCATGGTCGCGAACAAGTCCGCATTACCTAGTGGAACAGCATGCTACCTGGACACGGCCGAATTGATCGCTTCCGAGGATTCAACCGCGCTTGCCGGATCCGTCGTTCTCGTGAAAGGTGCACGTCAATTGCACATGGAAGCGATCGTGCAGCGATGGCAACACCAAGTACACGGCACCGAGCTCGAAGTGGACCTGGATGCGGTGCGCCACAACCTGAACCACTATCGCGCGCTGTTGCGTCCGAACGTGAAGGTGATGGCGATGGTCAAGGCCTTTGGCTATGGAAGTGGCGCGATCGAACTGGCACGGCTTTTCGCACATGACCGGGTGGACCAACTCGGTGTGGCCTATGCCGACGAAGGCATCGAACTGCGACAACACGGCATCGAGTTGCCGATCGTCGTGATGAACCCCGAACCTGTGCCGCTGGAGACCTTGCATCGCTTCCGGTTGGAGACCGAGGTGTATGACATCGGGTCGTTACAAGCAGCAATCGACCATGCACGCACCGTCCCGGATGCCTTGCCCGTCCATATCAAATTGGACACCGGCATGCACCGCTTGGGTTTCACGACCGACGAACTTCCTGCATTGCTCGATGCACTTCGTGACGCACCGGTGCGCGTGGGCTCGATCCTGAGCCATCTGGCCGCAAGCGAAGACCCCGAGCACGATGGTTTCACCCGTTCGCAACTCGACCGGTTCAAGGACATGGCTACGCGGATCTGCGAAGTGTTGGGACATCGCCCATTGTGGCACATCGCCAACAGCGGAGCGGTGAGCCGGTTCCCGGAGGCACAGTTCGACATGATCCGGCTCGGCATCGGCTTGCATGGGATAGGTGCTTCAGAAGCTGAAAGCCGACGCTTGCTGCCCACCGTGACCCTTCGGACCATCGTGGCGCAAGTGAAGTACATCGCGGTCGGCGATAGCATCGGCTACGGTCGATCATATGTGGCTTCTGCACCCATGCGTATCGCTGTCCTTCCTCTCGGCTATGCTGATGGGTTCCTTCGCAAGCTCGGTAACGGTAAGGGTCGCGTGTGGATCGGCGGGTCGGAAGCACGCACCGTAGGGCGCATCTGCATGGACATGTGCATGGTGGATGTGACCGGCATACCATGTCGTGCGGGGGACGAAGTAGTGGTGTTCGGGAAGGAGCACACCTTGGCGCACTATGCCGCGGACCTCGAAACCATTCCCTATGAAGCGCTCACCTCCATCGCGCAGCGCGTGAAACGGGTGTACACGCGGGGCTAGAACGATCGATGGTCGCAGGATCGAACAGGCCTTCGGATGAGGGAAAAGGACCCACCTGACGAACAATTCAGCATTCCAAGCCCGACGAGAACCTTCCCCCGTATCCGCAGGCATTCGGGAGGCACTTCCCGTACTTTTGTTGGTACCTACTCATCACTGCATGCGCCTTTCATCCCTTCTGGTCGTTCCGGCCATCTTTTTGCTTGGTCCGAGAATATCCGTGGCCCAAGGACCGGAGGTCATTCCAGGTGAGGTGCTCGTGATGTTGAACCCGGGCGCCACTGCGGAAGTGATCGCCAACGACCTCGTCGAATTGAACGGTGACTGGATCGGCATGCATGTGGTGAAGGAGGTGAGCGCCCCGATGCGTGTTTGGAAATTGAGATTCGATCCTGCCACAGCAGAACAATACGATGTACTACGCGCGGTGCGCAACCACCCTGAGGTGCAATTGGCGCAGAACAACCACCGCTTGAAGCAGCGGGAGGTCCCGAACGACAGCGACTATGGCCAGCAATGGCACCACCAGAACATCAACAGCGAAGCAGCTTGGGACATCAACACGGGAGGCGTCACCGCGACCGGCGACACGATCGTGGTGTGCATCATCGAGAACAGCGACCTACCACATCCCGACCTGATCGCGAACGCTTGGTACAACCACGCGGAGATCCCCAACAACGGGATCGATGACGACGGGAACGGCTATGTGGATGACTTCCGTGGATGGAGCCCGAACAATGACAACGACAACGTGTATGGCGGTGGGCATGGCACACAGGTGGCCGGCATGATCGGTGCGGTCGGCAATAACGCGAGTGGTGTGGCTGGCGCGAATTGGGCCGTGAAGATGATGGTGGTTTCCAACTCCGGAGCTTCGGACGAAGGCGTCATCGCATCGCATACCTATCCGTTGATCATGCGACGCCGTTACAACGAGAGCAACGGGGCCGAAGGAGCGTTCGTGGTGGCCACCAACGCGAGTTGGGGTATCAACGGTGGACAACCCGCCGATGCGCCCTTGTGGTGCGCCATGTACGACACGCTCGGAACAGCGGGCATCCTCAACTGTGGTGCAACCTCGAACAGCAATGTCGATGTGGACGCGATCGGTGACCTGCCAACGGCCTGCCCGAGCGACTTCATGATCGACGTCACAGCGACCAACGTGGACGACAACCGCACCTTTTCCGGTTACGGCCTGACCACGATCGATGTGGGTGCGCCAGGCGAAGACGTTTACACCACGCGCATCAATGGCGGCTATGGCACCACCACTGGAACCTCTTTCGCAAGTCCACTCACAGCAGGCGTAATCGGCCTATTGTACAGCGCACCCTGTGCTTCAATGATGACCTTGGTTAAAGGCGACCCGGAGGAGGGAGCTCGATTCATTCGCGAAAAATTGTTCGAGGGTGTCGATCAGGTCGGGAACCTCGCGGGGCAGACCGTCACAGGTGGTCGTATCAACGCAGGAACGAGCATGCAGCTCATCATGAATACTTGCGGCTCCTGCCCTTCTCCGTACAACCTGACCGCCCAAGGTGTTGCCGTTGGAACCTCTGTGCTGGGATGGACGGCCGTTTCCGGAAGCACCTTCGACCTGCGTTACAGGGCCTTGGGAAGTGGGCCATGGACGGAGGTGAACGACATCGCACAGAACAGTTACGAAGTGAATGATCTTGAGCGTTGCAGTGCTTACGAATTCCAAGTGCGTGTGCAATGCGATGAGGAATTGAGCGATCACAGCAACGCATTCGTGTGGACCAGCGAAGGATGCTGTTCCGCACCTTCAGGGTCGAGCGCCATCGCTTCTTCGGACGACCGGATCGAAGCAACCTGGGAGCCCGTGTTCGATGCAGTGACCTATGATGTGCGTTACCAGCCGGTGGGTTCCAGCACCTGGACCGTGATCCCGGGCGTCGTTGACCCGACCGTGGAGATCGCTCCGCTGACACCGTGCACGAACTATACGGTGCAAGTGCGCACCCAATGTGCCGAGCTGACATCGGACTGGACGGCATCGGCCAACGTGCGGACCTCCGGATGTGGTGCGTGTGTGGACAACACCTATTGCACGTCGAATTCCGATGACGCCGGATCCGAATGGATCGCCCGTGTGCGGATCGGTGCGATCGACAACAACACCGCCAGTGATGCCGGGTACGGGGACTACACCGCGCTTTCCACCGACCTGGCGCTGGGCATGCCACATGCCTTCACCTTGGCACCCGGCTATTCCGGTTTCGCCTTCAATGAATGGTTCAGGATCTGGGTGGACCTTGATCACGATGGCGACTTCGACACCGAGGAGGAACTGGTGTTCGACACCAATGGCCGAAGCAATGCCCCCGTGAACGCTTCGTTGACCGTACCGACCTCGGCCACCGTAGGACCTACCCGGATGCGGGTGGTGATGCGGTACAACGTGGCACCCGGATCGCCGTGCGAATCGAACTATGACTACGGCGAGACCGAGGACTATTGCGTGAACCTTATCGTGGGTCCGACCGATGTGGGATCGACGACGCTGAATGCCATCACCACCCTGTACCCGCAACCGGCTGATCAGCAGTTGTACGTGCGATTGGCGGATGGCGCGGCCCGGAACGGACTGAACATGATCGTGTTCGATGCCACAGGGCGACGGATCATGGAAGCACCGTTGATCCAGGACCGGAACGTGCTTTCCACAGCAGGCCTGTCCAACGGCCTGTACACGTTCGTACTCGTATCCAACGGCCGCATGGTGGATCAAGGCCGGTTCGCAGTTCTGCACGGCAACTGAACAACAGGACCACCCCAAGGGGATCCGCGCGGCTTGCGCCTTTAACTTCGGCGGCGCATGACCGGGATCTCGGCAGTGATCATCACGCGCAATGAGGCGCACAACATCAAGCGATGCATCGCTTCACTTCATGGCGTAGTGGATGAGGTGATCGTGGTGGATGCCGAGAGCACCGACAACACCCGCGAGCTTGCTGCTGCGCATGGCGCGAAAGTGATCGTGCGAGCATGGACGAACTACTCCGACCAAAAGAACTTCGCGAACGAACAGGCCTGCTCGCCCTACATCCTTTCCATGGATGCGGACGAGGCATTATCCCCTGAACTGAAGGATTCCTTGCTCGAGGTGATCAAAGCAGGACCGAAGGGTGCTTTCCGCTTCAAGCGCCTTACCAATTACTGCGGATCGTGGGTGCGACACGGCGGCTGGTACCCCGACTCCAAGATCCGCTTGTTCACGAAACAGGGCACGTACTGGGAAGGCGAACATGTACACGAGACGCTCGTTCTGCCACCGGGCACAGCCGTCAACGACCTCGACGGTGACCTTCTTCACTACTCCTACCCCACGGTGGCCTCGCACGAGGAGCGGATCGCACGATACAGCACCTTGCATGCAGCCGGCCTCCACGCACGTGGCAAGAAAGCGGGTATCGTGAAACGATGGCTGTCGCCGGTCGCCAAATTCGTACAAGGCTACATCGTCCAACTCGGGTTGCTGGACGGATGGGCCGGGTGGAAGATCGCGACCCTGAGCGCACGCGCGGTGTATCTGAAATACCACAAGCTGCACGCGCTGAACAACGCCGATGCGAATTCCTGAACACATCATCCTTTCGCGCACCGATAGCATCGGTGATGTGGTGTTGACCCTTCCGATGGCGGGCTTGTTGAAGCAGCGGTTCCCGGGTGTTCGGATCACCTTCATCGGCCGCAACTATACCGCACCCGTATTGGATCGTTGTAGCCATGTGGATCACGTGATCACGTTGGAGGAGTTGGCCACGGACGCTACCAACGACGCGGTGGAGCGGATCCGCTCGCTCAAGGCGGACAGCTTGATCCACGTGTTCCCACAACGGAACGTGGCCGTCTGGGGCAAACGCGCAGGGATCCCGCATCGGATCGGCACAAGCCATCGCCTTTGGCATTGGACCACGTGCAACGAACGCGTGTCCTTCAGCCGACGTAAGAGCGACCTGCACGAGGCACAATTGAATATCAAATTGCTCGGCCCGTTGGGCATCGAAGAGATCCCTTCGCTGGACACGCTCAACGCACTGTACGGCCTCGAGGTGCCGGCCCCGGACGAGCAGGTGCGTAGCCTGTTACGAACGGATCGGATCAATGTGATACTCCACCCGGGCTCGCGCGGAAGTGCGGTGGAATGGGGCCTGCCCAACTTCGCGGCGCTCATGCACATGCTTGATCCGGCCGTGCATCATTGCATCATTACCGGAACGGCAGCGGAACGCGAAGGCTACGCAGCGGACCTTCCATTGGAGCTGCCTCATGTGACGGATGCCGGTGGCGTTCTACAACTCGAGCAGCTCATCACCTTGATCGGTGCTTCGCAAGCTTTGGTCGCGGCGAGCACGGGCCCCTTGCACATCGCCGCAGCGGCAGGTACACGAGCGATCGGACTGTACTCCCCAAGAAGACCCATCCACCCAGGACGATGGGCGCCGCTCGGGCGCGATGCACACGCATTGGTCCATGATGCCGCCTGTGCCGAATGCGCCGCAGGAAAGTCGTGCACGTGCATCGCGCAGATCGCTCCTCAGCGAGTACTTGACCTGATCAACGCGCCTCGCTGATGCCCGCCCGGGGTGCGGCGAAAACGAACAGCGCGTAGTACAAACCCAGGAAGGTGGCCCCGGCCTGGGTCTCGATGGTATCGTCCGTGAAGCAGGAGATCCCGAAGATGATCGCCCACGCGATGAAGTAGGGATCGCCCCAAGCCCCGTGCACTTTCGCCGGCCACCACCATGCGAAGAGGCTCCACAACAGACCGAGCACACCGAAGCTGATCAGCAACGTGAGGTACTCGTTGTGGGCACGCAAGCGCCATTCCGCTGACAATTTGCTGTCGATCCGGTCGTATTCCTCCGCAAATGCGAGCTTGGTATCGCCGGTGCCGACACCGGTGATCCAGTTCCGCTCGGCGATCGATAGGCCGGCCTTGAGGAATTCCAAGCGCATCGCAACCGAATGACCGTCCGCGGCACCGTAGGCCTTGTAGTGCTCCAACTCGAAGAAGATCTCCTCGATGCGTTCGCGGATCTCGTTGCGCTGTTCTTGTGATACGCTGGGCACCCCACGCTCGATCGCGCGCACATCCGCATCCGTTAGCGCCATCACGGCAACGCTGTCCTTGCGATCTCCTTTCGATGCGAGGTAGCGTACCAGGGTGCTCCATATCGGATGCCCTTGATCATCCAGCGCATCCATGTCGCGCTCACTGCGCATGGGCCAGGCAGCGCGGAGTTCACCCCAGGCGATGTAGGTCCATACGAAAGTGCCGTTCTCCGCTTGCGGGTTGCTCAGGTCGTGGATGTATCGCTCGCCACCGGCCGTGTACTCCTCGCGATCGTTCAGTGCAGGATCCGGCAGCCCGTGATGTTCCCGCACCTCTTGGACAACAAGCACGGCAAGGAACGTGAGCACAAGCAATACCGCGCCACGGATCCCCCAGCGCAGTACAGCAACGCGCGTTCCGACCCATCGCCAGAGGAGAACGACACCCAGCACCGCCAATATGATGATGCCTTGGATACTGCCCAGTTCTGTGATGAAATGGACCGCCCAGAACGATGCCGCATATCCCGCAAAGCGCAGGGCTATCGGGGCAGTTCGATCCAATAGGAAGGTCACCACCGCAAGACAAAGCAGTAACGAAAGACGGATGTGGCTGATGAACACGGAAAGGGACCGGTAGTCCATGGCATCTCCGGTCCGCATGATCAAGCTCACGAAGGTGCTCGCGATCACGCTCCATGCACCCAGTCGCAGGATCACGTTGAATTCAGGCGTACTCAAGCGTCGCGTGCCGGCGAGCACTGCGCCGAAGGACAACACCGGAAGCAGGATACGCAACAGGTCCGTTCCCCACGCGAGGTCGGTGGTCCAGAGCAGGCCGAGCAGGTGCAGACCGAAAAAGGACAAGAAGACCAGTGCAGGTGCCGAAGTGAAGGTCCTGCGGAAACGGCCTACGAGGTCCTTGCGCACCACGCCCTCGGCCAACCAATTGGCCACCATCAACATCTGTGCGATGCTGAGGAACGCGGTGCTCCAAGGGAGCATGATCGCACACAGGGCCAGCGCGGTCACATGCACCGTGCGGAACGCATCACGACCCCGCAACGGCATCGAGGCGGAAAAGGTCATGCGCCGGGGCCTACTTGCCGGACTTCGTTCCGGCCAACACTTCGTTATACCGCTCGCTGTTCAGCAACTCGATCGTGCTCTTCACATAGGGGTCAGAGGCCAGCCCTGCTTTCGCTCGACCGGTCTGGAAGTAGTATCGCGCCACGATCTCATTGCGCAACACCTCTTCGATGTCCGAACGGAAACGGACCAGCTCCTCGGTGCGATCCGGAGCGAGCTCGGCGCGCAGTGCTTCCAGTTGCGTCTTGGCATGCTCGTAGTACCGCTCCTTCTTCGCCTTCTCCTCCAATTCCTTGAAGGCGGCCATAGTCTCGGTGTCGTAGCTGAATTCCTTGTCCTTCACGAAATCCACGAATTGCTGGTACAGTGCATCATCGATCCGGAACTCCTCGGCAGGTCCGATCTCGGCATGTGTCAATCGGTAGTTCGTAGCGAAGTCGAAGAACAGGTCCTTGGTGTACAATCCACCCACCACCTTGGCGAGTTCTGGATCCTCCACATCAACGTCCGGCAGGATACCACGCCCATCGAACACGGGCCTTCCATTGCGCGTCTTGAACTCCGCGATGCTCTCCTCATCAACTTCCTGCACAGTGCCAGCACTGTCCCGGTGCGCATAGTCCAGCTTCTGGATGCAACGCCCGCTCGGGATGTAGTACTTCGCTACGGTCACCTTCAGTTTGCTGTTGTAGTACAGGTCCCTTGTTTGCTGCACGAGGCCTTTGCCATAGGTGCGCTCACCCACGATCACCCCGCGGTCCAGGTCCTGCAGCGCGCCGCTCACGATCTCGCTGGCGCTGGCGCTTTGGCCATCGACCAACACCACCAAGGGCATCGAGGCATCGAGCGGTTCGCTCAGGGTCTTGTACGTCTTGTCCCACTCGGGGATGCGGCCTTTCGTCTCCACCACCAACTCGTTCTTGGGTACGAAGAGGTTCACGATGTTCACCGCTTCGCGCAGCAGTCCACCGCCATTCCCGCGCAGGTCGAGTATGAGCTTCGTGGCCCCTTGGTCCTTCAGCTCCTTCATCGCGTTACGCACTTCCTGGCTCGCGGTCTGGGTGAAGCTGTTCAGCTTGATGTAGCCCACCTTGCCCACAGGATCGATCATGCCTTTATACGGCACATCCGGGATCTTGATCTCCTCGCGCGTGAGCACATGCGGTGTGGGTTCCATGCCTTGCCGCTTGGTGATCACGTTCACGGTGCTTCCGGCTTGTCCCTTGAGCAATTTGCTCACGTCCTCGGTGTTCAGCCCGGCGATCTTCTTGCCATCGACCTCGACGATCTCATCGCCTGCCCACAAGCCTGCCTTTTCAGCAGGATATCCCTCGTACGGCTCGCTGATCAGCACCTTGTCGTCCTGCCGTTTGATCAAGGCCCCGATGCCGCCGTACTGCCCGGTCGTCATGAAGCGGTAGTCCTCCATGTCGCTCTCCGGGATGTACTGTGTGTATGGGTCCAAGGAGTTGAGCATCGCATCGATGCCCGTCTTCATCAACTTGCCGGGCTGCGTATCATCCACGTAGTAGATGTTGAGCTCCTTGTACAGTTCGGTGAAGATCTCGAGGTTCTTGCTGATCTCGAAGTAACTATCGCCGGCCGAGATGGTGAAGGCACCACCGGCAACGATGGCCATACCGCCGAACCAAAGCTTCCACTTCGAGGTGGAGCGTGCCGTCTGCTTATCCATGTTGATGCGGGTCTTGAGGGACGGGGTCGTGACCATGACCGCCCCAGGGATGACAAGATAGGAAGCGCTTGAGGGTGAGCCAGCCGCCGCGGAAGGCCCCATGCGTGCGCAGGGCCTGCAGGCCGTACTCGGAACAGGTGGGCGTGTAGCGGCAGGAACCCGGCAGCAAGGGTGAAATGGCGTAGCGATAGAACTGCACCAGGAGGATGAAGGGATATGCCAGGACCTTAGCCATGCTCCTTCATCCAACGGTCCAAGGCCCAGGTTATTTTCAACTGCGTCTCGGCCAAGGTGATCGGTGCCCGTGCTTGGAACACGAACAGCCATGCGCATTGCTTCCCTTCGGCCTGCAAACGCTCCGTAACTGTGCTTGTTCAGTCGATAGGCCTCGCGCATCAACCGTTTCACCCGGTTGCGATCAACAGCCAGCTTCAGGTTCCGTTTCGGCGGCGAAGGCCACTTGTGCGATGTTCCAGCGGGTAGTTCCATGATCCTTCCGCTCAGCTTGAACGGCTTTTCATGCACGGTACGGCCCTGGGTGATCGCCTCCTGGATCCGGAGGCGCCCGCACAACCGTTCGTGCTTGCGGAAGGTAGGCCGTGCCATGGGCTCGGTGCTTACGAACGACGATGGACGGTTGGTCCCGTGACCTACCGCACTCACTTCTTCTTCGCCAGTCGCTTGATGAACAGCTCGATCGCGCCGGTCATGCTCGGGGCCTCGGGCAAGGGTGCCTCCAGGTCCAAGCGCAGGCCATTGTCCCGAACGGCTTTCGCGGTGGTCGGTCCGAACGCGGCAATGAAGGTGTCGTCCTGTTTGAATTTCGGAAAGTTCTTCTTCAGGCTTTCGATACCGCCGGGGCTGAAGAACACGAGCATGTCGTACTTCAAGCCCTTCAGATCGCTGAGGTCGCTGGCCACCGTGCGGTAGAAAACGGCGTTGGTGTACTTCACATTGGCCTTGTCCAACAAAGCCGGTATCTCGCCTTTCTGGATATCGCTGCAAGGCACCAGGTACTTCTCGTCCTTGTGCTTCTTGATCACATCCATCAGGTTCGCGAAGGTCTGCTTGCCGATGAAGACCTTCCGCTTGCGGTAAACGATGTACTTCTGTACGTAGTAGGCCACGATTCCGAGACGCAGAAATACTTCATGCTCTCGGGTACGGTGATCGCATCTCCTTGCACATGCGGAAGAAATGGTCCACAGCATTGCGGCTGGTAAGGATGATCGCCGTGTGGTCCAGGATGTTGATCCGCTCCTGCCGGAAATCCTGCGCGGGAACAGCTTCCACATTGATGAAGGCCCGGAAATCGTCTTCAACGAATGCTTCCGGGCCAGTTCATGGTACGGGGACTTCCTCATCCGTCGGAGCAGGCTGCGAAATGAGGATGGTCTTGAGCTTCAAGGGCCGGGCGGCTTATTGGTTGAAGGGTGTTCCCAGTACGCTGTGCCAATGGTCCATCACCAGTAGCACCGGCAGAGTTCAGCGGCGCAAAAGTAGAGAATAATGTAGCGGAGCGGCATGCCTCACCCAAGCCGATCCAGCCCCCCTGAGCCAACGGAAGATCTCCATCAGTACCACCACCACCACCCCGGCCATGACCAGCCCTGCTCGCCACTCGGACCGATAGGCCAGCAGCACCACGATAGGGAGCAAGAGGATCCCGCTCAGGATGAAGAGCAGGAAACCCGTGTAGAGGTACTCCTCCACGCCTGCGGAGATCCGCAGTACAACGCCGACCAAGCGCATCAGCAGGTAATGCGCCAAGACCACCCCGCCGACGACCATGGCCAACGAAGGGAACACCACCTGCACTTGGTTCACGGTGAAAGCTTGCCAAGTGAAGATCGATAACACGGCGACCGCCACCACCAGCAGCCCCAGAAAAGCCCTGTCCTGCAGGTCCATTTCCTCCCGCAAGGCCTGTCGCCCGAGCCGCATGCGGAACATCCCGTCCGCCAACAAGCGCCACTTGCGCGCCGAACTCACGTTGATCAGGGCCAACAACAGGAACAAGGCCAAGAGGGCGAAGGTGACCCATTCGGTGGCCAAGGGGTCCACTGGTCGTAGGTTGTCCATCGGGTCGATCCCTTCCATCGGCTTGCGCTCCGATCGCGAATGTAGGTGGCCCGAACCCTGCCCACGCTCGCGGCTTTCCTACTTTTGCACCCCCGCATGCCGGAACAGTCCGGTAGCGACCCCGACCCATGAGCAACCCCACAGCCCCCGCCACCTCATCCACGACCAAAAAAAGCGCCACGGACCTGTATCAGGCCCACGACCATTACTTGGTGGACGAGCTATTGACCGAAGAGCACAAGCTGATCCGGGACACGGCGCGGAAACACCTGAGCAAGCACCTGAAGCCGATCATCGAAGAGGCATTCGAGAAGGCGGAGTTCCATCCGGAGATCATCCCGGGCCTGGCCGAGATCGGCGCCTTCGGTCCCATGGTGCCCACCGAATACGGCGGTATGGGCTTGGACCAGATCAGCTATGGCCTGATCATGCAGGAGATCGAACGGGTGGATAGCGGCCTACGCAGCTTGTGCAGCGTGCAAGGAAGCCTGGTCATGTACCCGATCTGGAAGTACGGAAGCGAGGAGCAGAAGAAGAAGTGGCTGCCTGATATGGCCGCTGGAAAGAAGATCGGCTGTTTCGGCCTGACCGAACCTGACCACGGTAGCAACCCGAGCGGCATGGTGACCACCTTCCAGGACAAGGGCGATCATTACCTGTTGAACGGTGCCAAGATGTGGATCAGCAACAGCCCATTGGCCGATGTGGCCGTGGTTTGGGCGAAGGCCGAGAACACCGAAGGACGCATCCACGGCCTGCTGGTGGAGCGCGGCATGGAAGGCTTCACCACGCCCACCACGCATGGCAAACTGAGCCTGCGCGCCAGCCCTACCGGGGAACTGGTGTTCGACAACGTGAAGGTGCCGAAGGCGAACCTGCTCCCGAACAAGAGCGGCCTCGGTGCACCCTTGGGATGCTTGGACAGCGCCCGCTACGGGATCGCGTGGGGTACCCTCGGCGTGGCCATGGAGTGCTACGATACCGCCTTGCGCTACAGCAAGCAGCGGATCCAGTTCGGTAAGCCGATCGGTGGCTTCCAGCTGACACAGAAGAAATTGGCCGAGATGATCACCGAGATCACCAAGGCACAGTTGCTCACCTGGCGCTTGGGCGTGCTGCGCAATGAAGGTCGTGCCACCACAGCGCAGATCAGCATGGCGAAACGGAACAACGTGCACCTGGCCCTGACTGTGGCCCGCGAGGCACGGCAGATCCTGGGCGGCATGGGCATCACCAACGAGTACCCCATCATGCGCCACATGATGAACCTCGAAAGCGTGGTGACCTACGAAGGGACCCATGACATCCACCTGCTGATCACGGGTGCGGAGGTGACGGGGATACCGGCCTTCAAGTAAGCGATCGGGTCAAGCCCTCGGCCTCCTTGTCCAACCAGGTCCGGGCTTCTTCTTCGTTGCTGAACACCGCGGTACGAAAGGTCTGCGGGAAGAACTCGAAGTACATCTTCACGATCAAGGGCAGCAGGTCGCCATCGATCACCAACGCAATGGCCTTCACTGCGGCGCGATCCTCCGGCAAGCGGTACAGGTCCGTCCGGATAACGGCTGGCTCCACTTCGTGTTCACCAAGGACCACCGTGAGCATGACATGGGGCTTCCCTTTGCACATGTCCCGTCGGATCGCGATGTTCTCCATCAGTCCGGCAAGCGTGATGCGCACATCATCCTTGAAGCGCGTTTCGATCAGCACTTGGCTCGTGCGGGTGATGAAGGCCACACTGGACTCTTTTGTGATATCCAGATCGGTCATGGGACACCGCAAGGTGGTCATCATGGATCCGGCATCCAAACCGTTCGGCCCTCCGTGAAGAAGGCAACGTAACCTGGAGGTTTTCTGAGCGCGGGGGATACCTTTTGCGCTATTCCTCAATAGAGGTTTCGGGCGCTGCGCCCCCTTCCTTCTTTTTACCCAGATAACCCGGCAGGTCCATGCCCGCCATATCGAACATGTCGCGCAGTGGCGGCACCGACTTGTACAGGCCGGAGATGAAGCCCGCTGTGGAGCTCTTGCCATCGGCACCCTGCTGGCCGCCTTCCCACACCGTGACACTGTCGATCTTGATGTTCTTGATGGCCTCGGTCTGCATGCGCACCAGCTCGGGCAGCTTGTCCACGATCAGCAGCAGCACGGCATCCTTCGGGTCGTCGCCGGCGCTCTTCACGATCTCCTGAAGACCTTCGGCCTGCTTGGTGAGGATCTCCTTCAGACCGCGCGCTTCGGCTTCCATCTTCGCATAAATGGCATCGGCTTCGCCGCGCGCCTTTTCGCGCGTCTGTTCCGCCTGTGCCTGTGCTTCGATGATCGCCTTCTGCTTCTGGATCTCGGCGGTCACCACCACGTTGGCGTTCTGCGAGGCCCGTTCGCGCTCGGCACGTGCGGCCTCCGCGCGTTTCTCCGCCTCGTAGGCTTCTTCCAGGGCCTTTGCGCTCTGCACCTTTTCCGCCGCCGTAGCGCGCTTCAGGGCTTCCGCTTCGCGCTCGCGCCGTTCCGCATCGGAGGCCGCCACCTCGATCTTGGAGCGGTTCTCTCCTTGCACCGCCAAGGCGTTCGCCTCGGCGGTTTTGATCCTTGTATCGCGGTCCGCTTCAACCTTACCGATGCTCTCATCGCGCTGCGCCTGTGCGATCAGGACCTCCTTGTCCTTCAGCGTCACGGCCACCTCAGTATCGCGGTCACGCACCATCTCGGCCACCTTGATGTCGCGGATCTTCTCGGCCTCGGTCTTTCCGATGTCACCCATCCGCTCCATGTCGGCCACGCGCACCTTCGCCTCGTTGATCGCCTTCGCCGCGGCCTCTTTGCCCAAGGCCTCGATGTAGCCGCTTTCGTCCTTGATGTCGGTGACGTTCACGTTGATCAGCTTCAGGCCGATCTTGCTCAGTTCCGCCTCCACGTTGTTGGCCACGTTGCTGAGGAACTTGTCGCGGTTGTTGTTGATCTCCTCGATGTCCATCATGGCCACCACCAAACGCATCTGGCCAATGATGATGTCGGTCGCCAAGGCATGTACGTCATCGCGTTGAAGGCCCAAGAGGCGCTCCGCTGCATTCTCCATCACACCCGGCTCGGTGCTGATACCCACGGTGAACTTCGAAGGCACGTCCACCCGGATGTTCTGCTTGCTCAATGCGCCGGTCAGGTTCACCTCGATGCTGATCGGGGTAAGGTCCATGTAGGAATAGTCCTGGAAGACCGGCCAGATGAAGGCCGCACCACCGTGGATGCAACGGGCGCTGAGCTGACCGCCCGGGCCGGAACCCACCTTGCCGTACACCACCAGGATCCGGTCCGATGGACAGCGCTTGTAACGACTGAGCAAGGAGAAGATCAGTACGAAGACGAAGAGGACCGCCGCGGCGATCGCGATCAGGAAAAAGGGCATGGTGACTTATTTATCAGGTCGGGTGGAAACAAGCAGGTAGCGTTCGTCGATCACTTCCAGCACACGCACCATGGCGCCGGTAGGGATCACGTCGGCCTCATCGGTGAGTGCGTCGAGCTCCTTTGTCCCGCCTTGCACGCGCACATGCACCTTGCCCAAGCCGCCACGTGCGGCCGGGATGGCCAAATACGTCCGCGCGGTCAGGCCGATCGCGTTCTTCAGCGACAAGGTGCCACTGTGCTTCAAGGCCGTTATCCGTGAGAAGAGGTACATCATGATCACCACCATGATGATGCCGGCGAACGAGCCGATGATGATGGACACAAGGGGTGACAGGCCCTGGTCCAGACAAGCCAAGGTCGTCCAAGCGAAAAGCGTGAAGAACGCGATCAGGTTCTTCAAGGTGAACATCTGATGTCCGGCTCCCGCGTCGCCCTCAACGTCCATGTCGGCATCACCGTCCATGTCGCTGTCGCCACCGATGAATGTCATCAGGACCTGGAGCACGAACAGGGCGGAAGCGACCAGCGCAATGCCCCACAGGACCTTCTCGAAAGCGGGCAATGCGGCCCAAAGCTCCATCATGCGTGAATGGTGTTCATCGGATCAACGTTGGAAAGATAGCTGCCGGACCGACATCCACGGCCAATTCAGAAGCCCACGGGTCACCAAATACCGAGGGACCTGAACCCCCGACCATGCGCACCCTCGGCCCCCTAGTTCTCCGAAACGCGCAAATGCTGCTCCAGCCAATTGAGCGCCGGCGCCTCTTCGCTGAACACGCGCGTGGTGGCCACCTCCGGAAAGCACGAGAAGTACAGGCGTGCCATCAGGCCGGGCACGCCATCGGCCGTGACCAGTGCGATGGCCTTGATCCGGGCGCGATCATCGCTGCTCGGGAACAGATCGGGCGACATCACGGCCGTGGCGAATTGCGCATCCGGCGGAACCACGGTGAGCAGGGCATGGGGTGCATCGGCACACAGCGCGCGGCGCGTGCGGATGTTCTCGCGCATCCCCTCCTCATCGATCAAGGCCTCCTTCCGGAACCGCGTCTCCACAAGACCATTCGGTCTGCGCACGATCGTCGCTAATCGCGTTTCTGCTTTCACGCTACCATCCATCTACATAGGACAAGGTAGCGAATGCATCGCTGTCCTTCCACGCGATCAGGCACCACTCATGCCTATGCGATCGTTCAACCACTCCCGCGCGACGTCCTCATCGTCGAACACCTCCACCGGGAAGGATTGTGGGTAGTAGCGGAAGTAGAACTTGCACACCATGTACATGGCCTCGCCATTGGCCACCACGGCCAAGGCCAGGATCCGACGGTCCACACTCTCCAAGCGGAAGTGGTCCGTGTTCGTCGAGCTCGGTTGCACTTCCGCCCCGTCGGGCAAGATGATCAAGAGCCCATATGGCATGCCCTTGCTCAACCGTTCCCGGGCGTTCCGATTCGCTTCCATGGGGTCCGGATCGAAGCGTGCATCGACCCGGAAACATTGTTCGATCGATCGTTCACCCACCAAGGTGACGGTCGCGCTGCTGGTCTCGATCATGGCCCCGACCCGGGTCATGTCAATGTACTGTTTGAACGCGTTCGTTGATGGTCCTCCATGGCATTCAATGCTGAACATTTCCTGAACGCACATACCGGGCGAGGGTTGCTTCCGGATCCGACATCCCGACTTCGCTGCACTTGCACGAACCTCATCAGAACCGGAACCCGAATCGGTTGTTCCAGGTGTAGGACAGCTGCGGTATCCCTTCGGGTTGCCCGGTGTCCTTCAACAAATTCAGCCTGCTTTCGAAGGTGAAGCGCTCGGCGAAACGCAGCAACAATCCGGTCTCGAGCGCAACACGATGATCGGACGCATCGAACAATCTCGGTTGGTAATAGAGCACGGTGGAGAGCCCGACCACCGGAGTGAAGTTGGCCGTTGCCGAGAGGTAGCTGCTGCTGCGCCCCGCACCGAACGAGGGACCATTGGTGATCGATTCCTGCTCGAACATGAGCGCCGTTCCGATGTGGACCTTGTACGACCCTTCGTTCACAAGCCGCAAGCGTGGACCTGCACCGATGGTGAGTCGGAAGTCCAAGGCGAGCGGCTTGTTGTATTGGGTCTGCACGAACGCTTCACCGGTCCACATGCGATCACGCGCGTAGTTGTATCGTAGGTGCTGGAAGCCGGTGTTCTGGAAGGCGTTCGCTTCGACCCGGTTCAGCGTCAGGTCGTTGATGAAGAACCAGCGGTGCTTGCCACGCACGTGCTGCACCGCCCCACCCAGACCGAAGTTCGAACTGCGCTGCGTGTTCTCAGCGACGTTGAAGCGAAGGTCCACGAAGCCGGACCAGGGCACGGTGTCGTTCATGAACCGGCGCCCTTCGATGTTGACCACCTGTGCCGTGGCACCCATGGCACCCAGCGCCAGTAACAGCACCAGGGTCGATCGTTGTGCCAAGTTCCTCAAGCGCCGCGAACAGGTTGCGCTCATAGGATCACCAAGGCCGCGATCACGAATATGAGGATGATGACGAGGTATTGCCAGACATCCACGAAGTAGGGTGAATACGTTTGCCAGAACTCCTTGATCGCTTTCATCATACCCACTGGACCAACTTCATCGGCTCGTTCACCGATAAGCGCCTTTGCGGGTGTTCCGGGCCCACCCCCAGCCGAAGTCCAACCCGATGTTATACGTGGCCGCCCGCAGGTCCGCACCAGCGTACTGACCGGTCTCGGAGAAGGACTTGCCGCTGCCCGCATTGTAGTGGAATCCTGCATAAAGGTCCGCGTAGAAACGCTCCAGGCCACCGCGCACGCCGGCACGCAGGCCCACGGGCACCAAGGTGGGTGATCCATCGACGGTGAATCGTCGGACCCCGACCGAGGGACCGAAATAGAAGGATCCGCGATCGTTATCGCTGAAGTGAAAAGCGCTGCGGTAGTTCAGCACGTAACTGTCGTTACCCGGGTCCAAGCGCGCGGTCCACGCTGAGGAGACCCGCTCGTTCAGGTCGTGGTCGTACCCGATGCCATAATGTGCGGCCAAGGAACCTCCCTCAAAGACCGGTTCATAGTTGTATATGATCAGTCGGATACCGCCCTGTGCCCACGCCAAGGCCGTTACGCAACAGCACACACAAAGGAGGAACCAGCGGGACCCGTTGATCATGGTGCTGCGAAGAAAACACCTTAGGCGCGAAGTGGCACCATCCACGGGCACCGCACCGCGAAAGCCATGGGTCAGCGCACGAGGGTGATCGCCCCCTTCGCCTCCTTCCGCTCCTGATAGGGCAGGCGGTAGCTGGTGTTGTACACGTACACGCCGGTCGGTGCCGTTGCTCCGTTCGCGGTGCCATCCCACGAACCGAAGGGATCCTTGGAAGTGTAGATCAGCTCACCCCAACGATCGAATACCTGCATCACGAAGTCCTCGGCCTTGCACTCGCTCACCCAATACCACTTGTCGTTGATGCCATCGTTGTCCGGCGTGAAGGATGAGGGGATCCAAACGCTGCAGACATCAGAACAGTCCTGCACGTCGATCGTGCGCTCGACCAGCACCACACCGCAGCTGAGCGTGGCCTCCAAGGTCACCAGCACCTCGCCGCCTCTGTTGAAGCGCACCATGGGATCGATCCGGTCCGATCCAGTGGCCGCGCCACCGAAATACCAACGCGCACCCACGATGGTCGAATCGGCCAGCAGCGTGAATTGCGAAGGCTCTTGCATGCAGGTCACTTCACGCTCGAAGTCCGCCTCGCACAGGCAATCGATATTGACCACGGTCGCACTGGCCTCGTCGCTGCAGCCGATCGCATCGGTGACCGACACGACATAGATGCCCGGGTCATGGATGGCTGTGGGATCCAGCAGCGCTTGACCGTCCAGCGTGTAGGTCGCGGTAAGACCACCGACCGGGAACACGCTGCTCAGGTCCACGGTCTGCCATGGGCACAGCGTGAAGGACAGGTCCGCACCCAGATCAGGGTTCGCATTGACGGTGAAGGCCACGATCGCGGTATCAGTGCAGCCGAAGGTGTTGGTGGCCACCAAGCGGTAGTTGCCGCTCACATCGACCGCAGCTGCGTCGGCCACAGCGGTTCCGTTCAATGTCCAAGCGGCGGTTAGCCCTGCGGTATTGTACAAGGGGCCCAGGTCGAAGGTGCTGCCAGCACAGATCGCTGCGCTTTGGTCGGCGCCCAAGGCCGGCGCGGGATCCAAGCTCAGGGTGACGGTGGCCGTTGCCGTGCAACCCGCCGCGTTCGTACGAGTGAGCAGGTATGCTCCAGCATCTGAAATGGCGGTCGCATCCGTCACGGGAGCGCCGCTCGCCGTCCATTCCGTGGCATCAGCACCGGTGGCGTACAAGGCAGTCAGGTCCACCGTGGTGCCGTCGCAAGCACTGATGTCCTGGTCCGCACCAAGCACCGGGTTCGCGGCCATGGTCACATCCACAAGCGCGGTATCGCTGCAGCCCGCAATGTTGGTGGCAACGAGCATGTACGTGTCCGTTGCATCCACCGCCGTGGATAGCGCGACCGGCACACCGGCAACGCTCCATGCCGTGGTGAGGCCCGTGGTCGTAAAGCTCATCGTAAGGTCCACGGTGCTGCCTTCGCAGGCGGTGATCGCATCATCGGCGCCAAGCACCGGGGCCATCGTGTTCGTTACCACCACCAAGGCCGTATCGCTGCAGCCCGCTGCATTCGCAGCGACCAACCGATAGCTGCCCCCGGTGCTGATCATTGTCGGATCCACCACCGGTACACCAGCGAGCGTCCACGTTGTGGTCAGGCCAGCGGTCGCATACAAGGCCGTGAGGTCCAAGTGTTCGTTGTCGCACAAGTCCAAGGCCTGATCGGCGCCCAGTGCAGGTGGTGCATCAATGGCAATGGTCACATCGGCCATGTCGCTGCAGCCATCGGCGGTGGTCACGCTCAAGGTGTACACGCCAGCGGCGGTGGCCGTTGCAGGTGTCGGGAACACGGCACCACCGAAGGTCCATTCGGCGCTCTGGCCCGTGGTGTTGTACAAGGCGGTGAGGTCCACGATATCGCCTGCACAGATGCTGATGCTCTGGTCAGCCCCGAGCACCGCGCCGGCGTTGATGTTCAGCGTGACCAACGCGGTGTCGTTACAACCGCCCAGGTTCTGCCCGATCAATTGGTACACTCCGGGCACGGGGGCAGCGCTCGCCGTGGCGCCGGTGATCGGCATACCATCCACGGTCCAAACGGAGGTTGTAACCCCGGTCAGCGTGAACAAAGCGCTCAGGTCCAATGGACCGGCACCGGTGCATTGGTCCACCACTTGGTCCGGACCCAGCGCGATCTGCGGTGAATCAAAGATGGAACGATGCCATGTACCAACAACCGTCCCACGGGTCGGTCGCTTCGATGCGGTACCACTGACGTGCTCACATCGGTCGGATCCGGAACAGGTGTCCAGCTATCCGTCATGTAGTTCATGATATAGCCGGTGCCTGTAGAAACGCTGCGATATCGACCGATCGCCCGGGCAGATGTACGCGACACCATCCGAAATGCCTCCCCAACAGGGTGGCGGCGGACTGCTGAAACCGAAGGCCATGGCAGCCGAACCGACACCTCCAGTGAACCAGCCCGGTGTCCGTACCGCGGATCCCGTTCCTCCGTTCACGCAGGACGTGTCCGTTACCGAGGAAAGGTCCAAGTGCCATCGGCGTTCTCCCCGCGGAAATCATTCAGGCTACCGACCTGCGGTGCGGGAATTTCCAGTGAAGGGCGCAGTCCAGCCGTGATGTTGTTCCACGCCCAGTTCGTGAAATTCGTGTTCAATAGTTCTGCCCACCCGCCATTGAATTCGGAAGCAGCAGCGTTGTCCTTCGGGTGAGGTCAAGGTGATCTGCAAGGTCTGCGGATGGTCCGTGGTGATGTTCATCAACACGCTTTCCGGAATGGTCCCCAGGTCCATCCATCCGGACGTCGATATACCCACCACTCGTGGCCGTGAAGGTGCTGGTTTCGCACAAGGATGGGCTGGTGAACGGGAAGGTCTGCGCGCCCCGATCCAGCGAGGGTCAATACCGAAGAAGAACGAACGAACGCGAGAGAAGGGCGGTGAATATAGACGAGGCCTGCTTGGGGCTGCGAATCTACATTCCCTAAGGGAGTAGACGGTTGGGAGGGGGCCGCGGTTGCTTGGGCGATGCACCTTTTGGTGCACGTCAAGCGGCCTTTGGCTTCACCGGAACGCTAAAAGACCCTATGGAACCGCCCCGAAAACACAAGTCTACCTTGAAGGTCAACAACCGGCACCATGCGCAGCCACCACCTTATCGCACTCGTTCTTCTCCTTCCTCGCCTGCTCCATCGAGCACGACAGAGAACGGAGCGCCGATGGATCACGCCGAACCTGCGCCGTTGCACGTGCACGACCTCGCCGCGGCCTCCCGGACCCGACCTCCTGGACTTCGGGATCATACCCAGGAGCCTGTGCATATGCGTGGCCGTGCGCTCCAGCGCCTGGAAAGGCCCCTCGCCTTTGGGCGCGAAGCTGGACGATAGCATGGTGCACTGGAACCTATGCCGGCACCAAGGTGGCCTGCAAGGTGATCGAGACCGCCGATGGCGATACGGTGATCGCGGGCATTCCATGGCCCTATGCTGACAGGCCGAGCAATTGAGATCGAAGTGGTACAAAGGGACCACAGATGAGGCTGAGAGTCATGATCTCTTTCCGCCTAAGGAATTCCGACACCTCTTGAACATGCACCCACAGGCCCACTTTCGTGAGCCCTGCGGCAGCCAATTCATATTGGGTCCTCCTACCCCGAGCATCTCACAACCACTCTCTGGTCATCCAGCGGCGAGCTGATGCGAGACCTCGGGCCTCGGCATGCTCCATGGCCTTCATGCGCTCGCCGTTCTGCTTCTCCACCACGGTCATGGGTAGTTCGATCGTTCGTGGCACTCTCCTTGCCTCACTTCGCTCTGCACGACTTCACCAGCGCCCAGCATCGGCCTTGGCCATGGTGCCTACGGCCTCTTTGATGGCCTTGGCGCTCGGTTCGGCCAGCTTGCTCGCCATCACACCGTGAACTTGATGGCGCATGTTGCTTGGTGCGCAGGTGATACCATGCCGTGGTCTTCAGGCCCGCCTTCCAGCTGTAGAAGTGCATGCTGGTGAGCTTGCCGAAGTTGGCGTTCTCCATGAACGTTGAAGGCTCTGGCTCTGGCAAATGAAGGCCCCGCGGTCGGCGGCCATGTCAATGACCTTCTGGCTGATATCGCGGTCTTGTACAGGTCAGCGAGGTTCTGCGGATCGCCGGAATGTGCTGCACACTGCCGTTAGCGCTGATGATCTTGTTCTTGAGGTCATCGCCCCAGAAGCCGAGCTTCACCAGGCAGCGAGGTATTGTTCACCACCACGAACTGCCGCTCCAGACACGGCGGGTGTATATGTTGCTGGTGTACGGTTCAGAAGCATTCGTTGTTGCCGAGGATCTGGGCGGTGCTGGCCGTTGGCATCGGGGGCCAAGCAAGCTATTGCACACACCGTGCTCCTTGATCTCCTCACGCAGCACATCCCATTCCCAACGCGCGGCTGGGCTTCACACCCCATGTCGAACTGCATGACGCCTTGGCTGATCGGGCTGCCTTCGTGGGTCTCAGCTATGGACCTTCTTCTTTCGCGAGGTCCTTGCTGGCGGTGAGGCAGCGTAGTAGATGGTCTCGAACACTTCGCGGTTCAACACACCTTCAGCCCTTATCAGGGATAGCGCATGAGAATGAAGGCATCCGCCAAGCCCTGCACGCCGATGCCGATGGGGCGGTGGCGCATGTTGCTGCGCTTGGCCTCGGGGATCGGGTAGTAGTTCTGGTCGATTACCCGGTTCAGGTTCTTCGCCAGTTCGTAGGTAACGCTGAAAAGCTTGTCGTGGTCGAACTTGCCCTTGGTAACGAACTTGGGCAGGGCGATGGAGCCCAAGTTGCACACGGCTACCTCGTCGGGGCTGGTGTATTCGATGATCTCGGTGCAGAGGTTGCTGCTCTTGATGGTACCGAGGTTCTGCTGGTTACTCTTGCCGTTGGCGGCGTCCTTGTCGCGAGGTCAGGCGTACCACAGGTCTCGATCACGCTTTCGAGATCTTGAACCAGAGCTCTTGGGCTTTGATGGTGCTGCGGCCCTTGCCTTCGCTCTCGTACTTCTCGTAGCTCCTCGAACTTGGCTCCCCAGGTGTCCGCCAGTCCGGGGCACTCGTTGGGGCACATCGGGGTCCATTCACCCGCCTCCACCCGCTTCATGAAGAGGTCGGGGATCACATGGCGTAGAAGGGAGTCGCGAGCGCGCATCTCCTCCTTGCCGTGGTTCTTCTTCAGCTCGAAGATATCGACACGTCGGCGTGCCAGGGCTCCGAATTTTGGCGAAGCTGCCTTTGCGCTTGCCGCCGCCTTGGTCCACGTAACGGGCGGTGTCGTTGAACACGCGCAGCATGGGCACGATGCCGTTGCTGGTGCCGTTGGTGCCTTTGATGTAGCTGCCCTTGGCGCGCAGGTTGTGCACGCTTAGGCCGATGCCCCGGCGCTCTGGCTGATGCGCGCACCTTTCAGCGTGTCGTAGATGCCGTTGATGCTGTCATCTTTCAATTGCAGTAGGAAGCAGCTGCTCGTTTGCGGCTTGGGTGTGCCGGCGTTGAACAAGGTGGGCGTGGCGTGGGTGTACCAGCCCTCGGCGCTCAAGAGTTGTAGGTCTCGGTGGCAGCATCCAGGTCGTTCTTATGGATGCCGATGGACACACGCATGAGCATGTGCTGCGGGCCTCACCACTTATTGTACAGGCGCAGGAAGTGTACGCTCCAATGTCTTGGGCAAGTAGTCGTAGTTGAAGTCGCGGTCGTAGATGATGGCGCTGTCCAGCACGGCGTTGTCCTCGATGATGCTGGCGCATCGTCGGCCAGAGCGCGGCCCGTTCGCCGGTCTTGGAAGTCCCTGGTCCTAGGCGTAGAGGTCCTTCATGGTCTCGCTGAAGGACTTCTTGGTGTTCTTGTGGAGGTTGCTCACCGCGATGCGGCTGGCGAGCTGCGCACTAATCCGGATGCTTCACAGTCATGGTGGCGGCCGCCTCGGCGGTGAGGTTGTCCAGCACGGTTGTGGTCACACCATCAAGTGCCATCGATCGCCTTGAGGGTGACCTGTGTGGCGTCCACGCTCGGGTCTAGCCCGTAGCAAAGTTTCTTCACGCGGGCGGTGATCTTGTCAAATTTCACCGCCTCCCGGCGACTAAATCTCGCTTAATGACATACATGTTCTTCCTAAGGCTTTTTGGTTGGTGTGGACCGGCCTGTTCCGCTGTGGGGCTCTCCTTGTTTCACGTTCCGGTGTTGCTTTCCTGTCGATCAAGGGACTTCCAAGATGAGGATGCAATGGAATTTTCAGGGAAGCGACAGCGGGAGATGCTTCAACGAGTCCGTGTTAGTTGTTGGATTGTCTTTTTCTGTTTGATGCGTATTACGCGTAGCGTGCGCGCCTTCCTTACTGAACGAAGGTGTTCGTGCATGCACGCCACGCCTTGCCGATGGTGATCAGAAATCGGCGTCCAGCGTGAATTTGCTGCCTTCCTTGTTCTGGTCCATCACGCCGGCCTTCTGGTATTCGCCCACGCGCTTCTCGAAGAAGTTCGTCTTGCACCCTGCAGGCTGATCGTTTCCATGAAGTCGAAGGGGTTCGTGGTGTACACCTTCTCGTTGCCCAGCTCCCAGAGGCGGTCAGCCACGAATTCGATGTACTGCTGCATCAACTTGGCGTTCATGCCGATCAGGTTCACGGGCAGGGCATCGGTCACGAATTCCTTCTCGATCTCCACCGCGTCGGTGATGATGTTTCTCAACGACCTTCCTGTTGAGCTTGTTGACCATGTGCTTGTTGTAGAGCAGGCAGGCGAAGTCGCAGTGCAGCCTTCGTCGCGACTGATCGATTCGTTGCTGAAGGTGAGGCCGGGCATCAGGCCGCGCTTCTTCAGCCAGAAGATGCTGCAGAAGCTGCCGCTGAAGAAGATGCCCTCCACCGCCGCGAAGGCGATGAGGACGCTCGGCGAAGCTGCCCTTGTCGATCCGGCCTGCCCAGTCCGCCTTTCGTTTCACGCAGTCCAGGGTGTCGATGGCGTGGAACAACTTGTCGCTACTCCATCGGGTCAGCATGATGGTATCGATATGAGCAGGCTGTACGTCTCGCTGTGGATGTTCTCCACGGCGATCGACTTTCCGTAGAAGAAGCGGGCCTCGGTGTGCTGCACCTCGTGCAGGAAGTTCTCGGCGAGGTTCTCGTTCACGATACCATCGCTGGCGGCGAAGAAAGGCCAGGACGTGCTGTCGAAAGGGCGCTCATCATGTTCGCTTATATTCGATCCACCAGGTCAGCGTGCAGGTCGATCTCCTCGGCGGTCCAGAAGCTGGCCTCGTGCCGTTTGTAGAACTGCCAGATGTCGTCGTGCTGGATCGGGAAGATCACGAAGCGGTCCTTGTTCTCCTTGAGCAATGGTTCGTTCGCGGCTTCGACGTTGGCGGGAAGAATGTCCTCCATGCTCATCTGGCTTTCCTTGCTCTTGTTGCTCATGACTTGCTTGTTTTCTTGGTTCGATCACGGGAAAGAAGTCCCGTTAGGGGAAGGCCCCTTGTTTGAAAATACACGACTTGTTAAAGGTTCCGATGACGGCGAAGGCGTGTCGTCAGCGGGTTACAAAAATGGCCCGCACCGGATGCTCTGACAAGGATCGGGAGCAGGTATGTATGCGTAGTTTTCAACACGACCCGGAGAGTCGCGTGGATCGTACCGATGATCGCGGAACGACTCCTGCAAGACAATTCTTTTCACGATCGGTTAACAACGCGGCAAGCGCGCGGCCGTAGGACGATAAGCGAACGAAGAATCCCGGATCGCACCGTGATCATTGCACTTCACACATCATGATCACGATCATTCGGCGACCCTGTTACGATGCAGGACACCGGTCCTTCGGAAATGCCTCCAACGCACCTTCACGCCGGATCGGTCACTTCGCCTCGTGGGCGAGCCAAGCCGTGTGGATCTCCTCCAACTCGGCATACCATTCCTCACCGTATGCACGGATCAAGGCGTCCTTCAAGAAGCGGTACACCGGAACATTCAGCTTCGCACCGCATTCACAGGCCGGCTTGCAGATCGGCCACTTATGGTAGTTGAGCCCATCGTGGTCGGCGAGCTTCACCACCCGGATCGGATACAGGTGGCAACTGAGCGGCTTGCGAAAGGGGATCGCCCCGGCCTTCCAGGCTTTCTCCACACCACAGAGCGCGATGCCCTTTTCATCGAATACGGTGAAGGCGCATTCGCCGCGGCCTTCCACCAAGGTGGTCACCAGGTCGCCATCGTCATCCACCTCGCTCACGCCATCCGCCTCGATCGCCCGACGTCCCTTCTCCGGTATGTATGGTTTGATCTTCGGCCATAGCTCTTTCAGCAGCTCGGCCTCGTCCTGGGTCAAGGGCGCACCGCTCTCGCCCGCCACGCAGCACGCACCCTTGCACGCGTTCAGGTCGCACACGAAGCGCTTCTCGAAAAGGTCTTCGCTGATAAGGGTGCCGCGGTGTTCGATCATCGGGCCGCGAAGCTACTTAGGCCATTCACATCCAAGGGAACGACAGCCATCATAAGGAAAGGTACAATGCCATCGCGCCGGTCAATTTCAAGGCAACGGTGATCCACTTGATCCGCTCGCCCCGACGATCCTGCACCTCGATCATGGAACGGATCTCCGCCATTTGTTCTTCGGTTACCGCCGCAACAATTGTCCTTCAACCGGTCGTTCTTCATCGCCACGGTGCGGTCGAACGTGTTCCGACGGCGCAAGGCGCCCTCGATCCGGGTCATCACATGGCCGGCCGAGCTCATCCCATGAAGATATGGGTAAGCGGGCCGTAGCTCTGGAACCTCCTAATTTCGCGGCCCGCGCCAAGGCCGGCTTTCCAAGACGCAACCGACCATGAGCAATCAAGAAGACCTCCTCAAAGACCCTTATCGGCCATGCCAAGGAGTATGGCTTCGTGTTCCAAAGCAGCGGCATCTATTGGATGGCCTGAGCGCCACGTACGACTACGGCCCGTGGTCGAGCTCAAGAACATCCGCCGCTACTGGTGGGAGGCCATGAACGAGAATATCGTGGGCATCGACGCGGCCATTCATGCACCCCACCGTGGAAGGGCCAGCGTGGCACGACGCCTTCAACGACCCTCGATCGACAACAAGGACAGCAAGAAGCGCCACTGATGTGCTGCTGGAGGACCACATGGCCAAGTACGCCGATGCGATCACGAAGGAGATCGAGAAGGCGAAGAAGAAGTTCGGCGATGCCTTCGACGAGGCACACACAGTTCCGTGCCACCAACCCGAACGTGAAACGCAGCCAGGACCTGGGATGTCGATGCGGTGGAAGGACGCATGAAGGCCGCGCCTTCGAAGCCAATGACTTGGAGGCTGTACGCCAGTCGATCGTCGATGAGGAGATCAAGTGTCCCATCAGCGGTACAGCCAACTGGACCGAGGTGCGACAGTTCAACCCGATGTTCGCCACCGAGCTCGGCAGCGTGAGCGGCGAAAGCAGCACGATCTACCTGCGCCCGGAAACGGCTCAGGATCTTCAGAACTTCCTGAACGTGCAGAAGAGCGCACGCATGAAGCTACCTCTTCGGTATCGCACAAAACGGCAAGGCCTTCCGCAACGAGACGTGGCTCGGCAATTCATCTCTGCATGCGTGGGAGTTCGAGCAGATGGAGATGCAGTTCTTCATCGAAAGCCCGGCACGGAGCTGGAGGCCGAGACCTGAAGGAGAAGCGCATGGCGCGCACCGCGCATTGGGCATGCCCGTGGAGAACTACCGCTTCCAGCATGACCACATCAAACTGGCACACTACGCAAACGCTGCCTGCGACATCGAGTTCAAGTTCCCCATGGGCTTCAAGGAGCTCGAAGGATCCACAGCCGGACCGATTTCCTGACCTTGGCAAGCACGAGGAGTTCAGCGGCAAGAAGCTGCGCTACTTCGATACTGGAGATCAACGAGAGCTACGCCCTACGTGCTGGAGACATCCATCGGCCTGGATCGCATGTTCCTTGCGGTCTTGAGTTCGGCGTACGAAGAAGAGAAGCTCGAAAGTGGCGAAGACCGCACCGTGTTGCGCATTCCCGCTGCGCTTGCTCCTGTGAAAGTCGCCGTGTTTCGCCGATCAAGAAGGACGGTCTGCCGGAAAAGGCACGCGCCATCATCGACCGCTTGAAGCTGACCACAACTGCCAGTACGATGACAAGGACAGCATCGGTAAGCGCTGGCTTCGTCGCCAGGATGCGATCGGCACGCCGTACTGCATCACCGTGGACCACGATACGCTCAACGACGAGAGCGTGACCTTGCGCGACCGCGACACCATGCTTCAGGAACGCGTGAAGATCACCGACCTGGAACGCATCGTGGGCGAGAAGGTGGATATGCGGACGCTGTTGCGAATGCTCTTCACTACTTTGCTGCCCCAACACCCACCCAGGTGGCGGAATGGTAGACGCGCTGGTCTCAAACACCAGTGACGCAAGTCGTGCGGGTTCGAGTCCCGCCCTGGGTAAGTACATGCACCGGTGGCCGCCTCGTGCGCGCCGCGGTATACCATGCGTCGATCGCACAGGACTCCATCGTACACCCCGACCCCGCCAAGAGCGCTACGACAGGGCCTAGATATGAAGATGGCCCTCGAATGGGGCGCAAAACCACATTGCATCATCAGCAAGTAGTAGTAGCGCCCTATCGTGCCGGTGAAGTGGTCATCATCAGCGATACAACGGAACCCCGACCGGCTTCCCGAACGATTGCGAGGACCCCTCCGGGATGACGCTATGGTACGTGCTACATGCCGAGGCGAACGCGATCCTGAAAGTGGCGCGCAGCACGAACAATGCCCGTGGTGCATCGTTGTACCTGACGCATTCGCCCTGCAAGGAATGCAGCAAGCTCATCCTGCAGTCGGGGATCAAGCGTTTGGTATACTTGGATGCTTACAAGGACCCCGCCGGACTGGACCTGCTGCGTAACGGAGGTCTGCTGGTGACCCAATTGGAGCCCGAATAGGATGTCCACGCCACGCCGAGGTGTTTCGCCCTTCTACCCGCTACTACTGGCGCTCAGCTTGGTACTGGGCCTCTTCATCGGCCGGGACATGGGCTCCCTTAACGGCGGTCCGCTCACCGTGTTCCAGTTCCGGCAACCGGGTGCCGCGGAGAAGATCGGGCAGGTCCTGGACCTGATCGACCGGCAATACGTGGATTCCGTGGAGAAGAACGCCTTGATCGACGAGGTGCTGCAGGACGTGTTGCAACGCCTCGATCCGCACAGCTATTACATCAGCGCAGCGGAACTGCGTGCAGCACAAGAACCCTTGGAAGGCAGCTTCGACGGGATCGGGGTCGAGTTCGCGATCCAACGCGATACGGTCGTGGTCATCTCACCTATCGAAGGTGGACCAAGTGCCTCGGTAGGCATCCGTGTCGGGGATCGCATCATTTCCGCCGATGGCAAGCCCTTGGCCGGGATCGGCATCACGAACGACCAAGTGATGAAGAGCCTGCGGGGACCGAAAGGAAGCACCGTGGTGGTGGGCATATTACGGCACGGAAAAGCCAAACCCTTCGATGTGCCCATCGAACGCGGAGTGATCCCGATCAATAGCGTGGCCGCCAGCTTGCTCGATGATGACGGTACCGGCTACATCAAACTGGTGCGCTTCGCGAAGAACACCCATGCCGAGTTCCTTGCGGCTGCGGACGCCTTGAAGGCCAAAGGCATGAAGCGCCTGGTGCTGGACCTACGCGGGAACGGCGGTGGCTTCCTGACCTCGGCGATCAGCCTGGCGGATGAATTCCTGATCGCCGGACAGGCCATCGTCTATACCGAAGGCCTGCATTCACCCCGGCAAGATGCGATCGCCACTCGGACAGGAAGCTACGAGGGCATCCCACTCGCCGTGCTGATCGATGAAGGGTCGGCCAGCGCCAGCGAGATCATCGCAGGGGCGGTGCAGGACAACGACCGCGGCATCCTGGTGGGCCGTAGGACCTTCGGAAAGGGGCTGGTGCAGGAACATGTGCCGTTGCCCGACAGCAGCGCCATCCGCATCACCACCGCACGCTACTACACCCCGAGCGGCCGTTCGATCCAGCGCCCTTATGGCGAGGGGATCAACTACATGGATGAGTTCAGTGAACGTGCCGGGCACGGAGAGCTCTTGAGCGCGGACAGCATCCCCACCGACAGTTCACAGGCGTACAAGACCTTGAAGGGTCGAACGGTGTTTGGCGGCGGCGGCGTGGTCCCGGATATTTTCGTTGCCACGGATACCGCAGAGGGCTCCGCCTATCTCACTGAGTTGTTCTTTTCCGGCCTGTTGAACGAATTCTCGTTCGATGTGGCCGACCGGGATCGGAACATCCTGCAGAAGCAATACGCGAGCTCAGAGCGCTTCGCTGAGCGCTATGTGGTCCCGCCATCGCTATTCGCCGAACTTGAACGCTTGGCAATGGCCAAGGGGATCGAAGTGAAGGCGGAGGATGTGCGCCGCTCAAAGGAGCAGATCGCCATGCGCCTGAAGGCGGGTCTAGCGCGCAACGTGTGGGGTGATGCCGGTTACTACCGCATCCTCTTGGAGAAGGACCCTGCGTACCTGCGAGCGAAGCAGGCGGTCACTGAACCACAGCCTTAGCCGCTCGACCTCGGCCGCTATGGCCTATGGAACAGATCGAAGCTTACGCCTTCCCGGCCTTGGACCAATGTCAAGATGCCTCTCCGTTCTTCAGGGCTCTTGGAGCCTTCGCTTTCTCCATGGACCATCATTGGACGGTCCATCGACCCGGGAATAGCGATGGGTACAAATCACGAAAGGGGCCTTGCGGCCCCTTTCGTACAATGTGCTAGCGTAGCTTAGTGGGCCACAGCGTTCTCGACAGCCTCCTGTGCGCCATCAACGGCGGCGGCGGCGGTGTCAGCAGCAGCAGCGGCAGCAGCAGCAGCCTCAGCGGCAGCAGCTTCAGCCTCAGCGGCAGCTTGGTCCATCATCTCTTGAGCGGAGTTCGCGGCCTCTTCGGCGTTGTTCTCCATGGTCTCGGTCGTGCTGCTGCTGCAGGCCACGAACAAGGCTGCCATCGTGGCCAGCATTGCGAACTTCTTGATCATTTCAGTGTACTTGTTGGGTGAAAGTGGGCGCAAAGGTAGACCCTTGTTCGACATCTGCAACTGCTGCTCTACGATTCTGATTACCTTCGCTTCGATCATTCGACCAAAACCTGCCAGAATCCGACGAAAATGGCCTTTACACTTCCCCAGCTACCCTACGCTTTCGACGCACTCGAACCACACATCGATGCGCGCACGATGGAGATCCATCACGGAAAGCACCACAATGGATATGTCACCAACCTGAACAAGGCACTCGAGGGTTCCGCAGATGCGGACAAGTCCATCGAGGAGATCCTGAAGGGTTTGGACATGAAGAACATGGCCGTCCGCAACAACGGTGGTGGTCATTACAACCACAGCCTGTTCTGGACGATCATGGCGCCAAACGCCGGCGGTAGCCCGAGTGGCGAGCTGGCCGCGGCGATCGATAAGGACTTCGGCTCGTTCGATGCCTTCAAGGAAAAGTTCGCCACCGCCGGTGCGACCCGTTTCGGCAGCGGTTGGGCGTGGTTGTGCGTGCACAAGGGCGGTAAGCTAGAAGTCTGCAGCACACCCAACCAGGACAACCCCTTGATGCCGGATACCGGTTGCGGCGGAACACCGATCCTGGGCATGGACGTGTGGGAACACGCCTACTACCTGCACTATCAGAACCGTCGTCCGGACTACATCGCGGCGTTCTGGAACGTGGTGAACTGGCCGGAAGTGGCCCGTCGCTTCGCGGCCGCCAAGTGATCGATAGCAATGAAATGAACGGGCACCAGCGGACTTCCGCCGGTGCCCGTTCTACTTTTGGACCGTGACCCGCTCCCGCTTGCGTATCCTATCCACCTTGTTGATCGCAACATGCGTATCGCTGAGCGGCCTGGTGCAAGCGGCCGGCCCGTTCAAAGTCCCGGGATCGAGCGCTGGAACAAGCGTGATCCAACTCATGTCGGCGGACAGTTCGAGCGTCAAACCAGAGAATGAACGCTTGGTGAGCACCTCGCTGGCGGTTCTGCTGGGCGCATTCGGTGCCCACCGTATCTACTTGGGCACATCGCCCAAGGTCGCAGTGATCTATGGTATCACCTTCGGTGGCTTCGGTGTGCTCGTTCTGCTCGATCTGGGGCACCTGATCCTCAGCAAGGACCTGGCGCCCTACCGGGACAACGAACGGGTGATCATGTGGGGAAGCCCCAAGGAGCAACTTACTCCACAGTAACGCTCTTGGCCAGGTTGCGTGGTTGGTCCACGTTGCAACCGCGCATCACGGCAATGTGGTAGCTGATCAGCTGCAAAGGCACCACGCTCAACAGGGGCACCAACGCATCCGAGGTCTCCGGTATCTCGATCACGTGATCGGCGATCTCCTTCACCACGGTGTCCCCTTCGGTAACGATAGCGATGATCTTGCCCTTTCGCGCCTTCACCTCCTGGATGTTGCTCACCACCTTTTCGTAGCTGGCACCCTTGGTAGCGATCACGAACACCGGCATGGCCTCGTCGATCAACGCGATCGGGCCGTGCTTCATTTCCGCGGCAGGATAACCCTCCGCGTGGATGTAGCTGATCTCCTTCAACTTCAACGCGCCTTCCAGGGCCACGGGGAAGGAGTAACCCCGACCGAGGTAAAGGGCATTGGTCGCGTCCTTGTAAATGTCGGCGATGTACTTGATCTGCTCCTCGGTCTTCAGCACGCGCTGCACCTTGTCCGGGATCGCATCCAGTTCGTTCAACAAGCGATAGAACTTGCTGCCTGTGAGCACACCTTTCTTGTGGCCCACCATCAGCGCCATCAGCGTTAGTACCGTTACCTGGGCAGTGAAGGCTTTCGTGCTCGCCACACCGATCTCCGGCCCGGCGTGGGTGTAGGACCCGGCGTGCGTGATGCGTGCGATACTGCTGCCGACCACATTGCAAATGCCGATGATCGTGGCCCCTTTGTTCTTGGCCAGTTCCATGGCGGCCATGGTGTCGGCCGTTTCACCGCTTTGGCTGATGGCGATCACCAGGTCCGATTCGCCCACCACGGGGTCGCGGTAGCGGAACTCGCTGGCATACTCCACTTCCACCGGGATGCGCGCGAATTCCTCGAAGAGGTATTCGCCCACCATTCCCGCATGCCAACTGGTGCCGCACCCCACGATGAGGATGCGTTTGGCATTCACGAACTTCTGCTCGTAGTCCTTGATCCCACCGAGCACCACCTCGCCCTTCGCCAGGTTCAGACGCCCGCGCATGCTGTCACGGATGCTCCGGGGCTGCTCGTGGATCTCCTTCAACATGAAGTGATCGTAGCCACCTTTCTCCAAGGTCTCCAAGTGCATCTCCAACTCCTGGATGAAAGGGGTCTTGTCCTGGTTCTTGGTGTTACGGATCTTGAGGCCCTTGTGCCGATCGATCACTGCGATCTCGCCATCCTCCAAGTACACCACGTTCTTCGTGTGCTCCACGATCGGCGTGGCGTCGCTCGCCGCAAAGTGTTCCCCGTCGCCGATCCCGATGACCAAGGGCGAACTTTTTCGCGCGGCCACCATCACATCGGGCTCCTTGCGGTCCAACACCACGATGGCATAGGCACCTACCACGCTGTTCAATGCCAAGCGCACCGCTTCAGCAAGATCCACCTTCTCGGAGCGCTGGATGTCGTCGATCAGGTGCACCAGCACTTCAGTGTCCGTATCGCTCTTGAACACGTGTCCTCGATGGACAAGTTCCTCTTTGAGCGATGCGTAGTTCTCGATGATCCCGTTATGGATCAACGCCAGATCGCCACTGGTGCTTTGATGTGGATGTGCATTCACATCATTGGGTGGCCCATGGGTGGCCCATCGCGTGTGTCCGATCCCGACCGTACCATTCGTCGGGCTGTTGTTCACGTGCGCTTCCAGATCACTGACCTTCCCTTGGCACTTGTAGATCGTCAGCTCAGCACCGTTCAACAAGGCCACACCGGCACTATCGTAGCCCCGATACTCCAACCTCTTGAGGCCATTCACCAGGATCGGGTACGCTTCCCGATCACCGAGGTATGCTACGATCCCGCACATGCTTCTTTCAGTAAGTCGTAAATGTAAGTTCCAAGCGCATGGGCTGTTCCGGGTGTTCAGGACCGCCCAAGATCACCCGGTTCGCGCTCACGCCACTGCTCCCGGCAACAAGCTCGATGCCGTTCGGCGGAATGGACCCATCCATCAGCCCGATGACATAGCGCGTGATGTTGAAGCGGTATTCGCTTTTGGTGCGATCCCAAAGACCTCCGATACCAACGAGCCCTTGCAACTGATCGGGAAGGAACAGGTCCGAACCATCGGTCGCCTTTCGGAAAACAAATACCGAGGAAGGTGGCAGGTAGTATGGGTAGTATGTGCCCGGTACGTGCACAACCAATTCGGCCTTCGCCAGCGCACGCCCGCGCCCCGTCTCGACCCCCAGGTCCGGGAATCGCACCGCAGTGCGCAGTCCTCCCAAGGTCTGCAGGTATACGAATGGTGCGGGCGCGGTGGTATCGGCTAGTGCCGGACCCAGATTCGGGTCCAAGGCCAAGCTACGGTCATGCTCCACCACCGTGTAACGGACACTGTTACTATTGATGTCCAGATCGAAGGCGCGCTGCCGGCCCGGTTCGTTGTTCTCGTCCTTATAATACACCGTCAGCTTGGTCGCAGCGCTCAGGGTGTTCATGTAAAGGATCCCCGATTGATAAGGGGACTGTAAACCGTTGTCCACTGTAACGTAAAGCCCTTTGAAGAACTCCAAGAACGTGGCGTTCCCTGTCAGTGCTGAAGTACCGAAGGCGTCCAAGAACCGGTCGGCCAACTCGTCCGTCAAGCGCAATCTCAACTGGGGCACGAGTTGTTCGTCGTTGATGATCGGTCCGTTCAGGGGGTCAGGCGTTTTCAGACCCGCGTGGGGGAACACAAGGTCCCCACCGATCAGCTCAGGGAGGTCGTCGGTCTCGTAGATACTATCCACGGAAAGGACCTCGCCGACCTCGAACACCTTGAACTGCTGAGCGTTCAGGTTACCGTACGCATAGCTCGGCAGGTCATACGCCAAGGCCAGAACGATGCTGTCCGCAACAAGGCCGGAGTTGTTCTGGTTCTGACCGACGTTGTTCGTCAATAGTCGGACCTGTGCCACCAGTCCGGCCTTCACGGCACCGAACTCGCTGTCCAAATAGGAACCGAGCAAATTGCGGGTCAGTCCGCTGGTGCGTAAAGGCGCATCAGGAAAGGTGTAGGCCCGAACCGGCGTTGTCTCGACGACCGTGCCCAATTCATTTCCGGGCAACAGGTCCAGACCCAATTCGGCATCCGGCTTACGGCACCCCGTGACCACCAAGGTGCCCACCATAAGCATCGACACCCACCTGGGGAAGGATGCCATCGCGCTTCGCATCATTGAGATCACCGGCTCAAACGAGCGCTTCCTCGAGGATGCTCTGATAGAACTCGGCATGGGCCGTGACCTGATCATCCTCCTTGGTATAGGCCATGACCGGCTTATCCGATCCCTTCACGGCCGTTTCCAAGCCCTTGTTGAACTTGGAGCTGGCACGGACAACCGCATCGGAAAGGCCGATACCGAGCTTGTACAGGTCATCCGTGGTCGGCTTGTTCAAGCCTTTCACCACATCCTTATCAAAGCCCTCGAGCACCAATTTCTTGGCCAGGTCCTTGTCCAAGGCCTCGGCCTTTTGGTCATAGACGCTGAACACCAGTTTGGTGTTCTCGAAATGAGGGTCGTCCGCGAAATGGTGACGCACATACAGTGGCACGAACGCGGTCATCCAGCCGTGGCAATGGATGATGTCCGGCACCCATCCGAGTTTGCGCACGGTCTCAAGCACACCACGCCCGAAGAAGAGCGCGCGCTCGTCATTGTCCGGGAAGAATGTACCGTCGGCCTTGTGCGTATCGGCCTTGCGCTTGAAGTACTCATCGTTGTCGATGAAATACACCTGCATACGGGCGCTTGGAACACTGGCCACCTTGATCAACAAAGCGTGATCGGTATCGTTGATGATCAGGTTCATTCCGCTCAGGCGAATGACCTCGTGCAATTGATGGCGGCGTTCGTTGATGCAGCCGAACTTCGGCATGAACACCCGTATTTCGTTGCCGCTTTCCAATATGCCCTGCGGCAATTGACGTGCAACCTTCGCCATCTCCTCAGGACCGTCCATGAAGGGTTGGATGGACTGGGATATGGTAAGGACCTTCGCGTTCTTTAAGCTCATGTGAAAAGGTAGGGGGGAGAAATTCGAGTACAAAAATATAGACTTTTTACCGGAACATCAACATCGGGTAATAGCTTAGCCGCCCCCTCACCTACTTGAAACCCGCGCCGATCGTGGATTTCGTCACTTCCCCAAGCGCTATTTCCAGCTGGTCCGCCCAGGCCCGCCATCGTCAAGCCAAGATTGGCTTCGTTCCGACCATGGGTGCCTTGCATGAAGGGCACCTCGCCTTGGTCCAACGGGCCTTGGGGGAATGTGATGAAGTAGCGTGCAGCATATTCGTGAACCCGCTCCAGTTCAATAATACAGAGGACCTGGAGCGCTACCCGAGGCAGCTGGAAAAGGACCAGGAGGCGCTCACCGCCGCCGGCTGCCATGTGCTCTTCGCTCCGGACAAAAAGGACATTTTCGCCGGTTTCGTGCCGCGGAACTATGACCTGGGCGGATTGGATGCCCATTGGGAGGGGCCCTCCCGTCCGGGACATTTCCAGGGCGTGGTGAACGTTGTTGAGCGTTTGTTCCACTACGTGCGTCCAGATCGTGCCTTTTTCGGCGAAAAGGACCGGCAGCAGCTCGCGATCCTCTCGCACATTGCAAGGACCGAATTGTGGCCTGAAGCGATCGTGCCCTGCCCCACCCTGCGCGCAGCGGACGGATTGGCCCTCAGTTCGCGCAATGCACGACTTTCAAAAGAAGAACGCGATCAAGCCACTATCCTGTTCAAATCGCTGCAACGAGCGGCGGAACTGGCCTTCAAACTTCCCGTTGAGGACGTTATGGAAGCTGCTTTGGCCACCATGGCCGAAGAACCGGCGGTGCGGGTGGACCATTTTGGGCTTGCCGACAGCATGGACCTGCGACCACTGATGGACTGGGGCGAACGCAACACGGCCGTTGCGTTGGTGGCGGCACATGTCGGACCAGTACGACTGATCGACAACATCACCTTGGTCCGCTGATCGCTTTTGGCACAGCCCCTACTTTCGCGGTCCAACCTGACCGCATGACCATCGAGGTCGTCCGAACCAAGATCCACCGGGTCCGTGTCACCGAAGCGAACCTGGACTACGTAGGCAGCATCACCATTGATGCCGACCTGATCGATGCCGTGGGTCTGGTGCCCGGGGAAAAAGTGCAGGTACTGAGCGTGGACAACGGCGAGCGTTTGGAGACCTACGTCATCGTCGGCGAACGCGGATCCGGGGTCATCTGTATGAACGGTCCGGCAGCACACCGGATCAAGGAGGGGCACATGGTCATCATCGTCTCGTACGCGAGAATGGGCTTGGAAGAGGCCCGGTCGTTCACCCCTTCGATCATCTTTCCGGATGAACGCACCAATCGCCTGAGGACATGAAGAAGGCTTTGATCGGTGCGCTGAAGGTGGTGGTCCCCTTGGGACTCGGGGTCTGGCTGGTGCTGTACTTCTATCGTCAACTTGACCCGACCCAACGTGCCGAGCTCTTCGATGCCTTCGAGCGGGCCAACTGGTGGTGGTTGCTATTGAGCATCGTATTCGGTTGGATGAGCCACATGAGCCGCGCTTGGCGTTGGCGATACCTGCTGGACAGCATGGGATACCGTCCCGGCTTTTGGAATTGCTACCACGCCACCATGAGCGGCTATTTCATGAACCTGTTGATCCAGCGGGCGGGGGAGGCCAGTCGAGCCGCTCTTCTCTATCGCCGGGAAAAGGTCCCCTTCGTGAAGGGTTTCGGGTCCATCGTGGCGGAGCGTGCCGTCGATATGATCCTGCTCATCGGCTTGTTGGGCCTGACCGTCCTGTTGCAGTTCGACAAGATCGACCTGTTCAAGGAACGTATCGCTGCATTCCAAGCTGAGCAAGGCCCCACCGAGTCGAGCGGCTTCCCATGGATGTGGGCAGTGCTCGGGGTGATGGTCCTGGGTGCGGGCGTGGGCGCCTACCTCATGCTGACCCGGCCAACGATCCACGCGCGTGTGATGGATACCGTGCGGGGCTTGGCGGAAGGGATCCGTTCGGTTACGCGCACTCGTCACCCGGGCGGTTTCCTCTTCCACACCTTCCTCATCTGGTTCCTGTACGTGCTGATGTTCGCCGTCGGCTTTTATTGCCTGCCGGAAACCAGCACGGTACCTGGGCCGGTATCATGGCAGGGTTCGTTGCAGGGGCCATCGGCATCGTACTGGTGCAAGGGGTATCGGTGTGTATCCGGCCTTCGTCGCATTGATCGTGAGCGTCTATATGCCCGCACCGGACGGCGGTGGGCTGCTGCACCGAAGCACTGGCCATGGGCTGGCTGATGCGGGTGGCGCAAACGCTGATGACCATCGTGCTCGGAGGCCTATCCCTACTTTGATCTCCCGCACACCGAAACCAACCGCATCATGACCACGGAAGTCGCACAGGCCGCCACGGATAAACGGATCATGGACCTTGTAGCAGGTGCAGCGTGCCGTGAACATTTGGCGCATGAAGGGCGACCGGATCGTGTTCACCAACGGCTGTTTCGACATCCTGCACTGCGGCCATGTGGAATACCTGCAGGAAGCAGCTGCACTTGGCGATCGCTTGATCATCGGAGTGAACAGCGATGACAGCGTGCGTCGCTTGGACAAGGCCACGGACCGGCCGTTCAATGATCAGGACAGCCGTGCCAAGGTGCTTTCTGCGTTGCGCTTGGTCGATGCCGTGGTGATCTTCGATCAGGACACGCCATTGGATCTGATCAATGCGATCGGACCCGATGTGCTGGTGAAAGGCGGCGACTGGAAGCCCGAGCAGATCGTTGGTGCCGATGTGGTGAAGGCACGCGGTGGCGAGGTGCTATCGCTGAAGCTGGTGGATGGCTTCTCCACGACCGCCCTCGTCGAGAAGATCCGACATGGCCGCTAAGGTCCACTCGAAATTCGTTTGCCAGAACTGCGGTACCAGCTACGCACAGTGGCTCGGCCAATGCGGTCAGTGCAAGGAATGGAACACCTTGGTGGAGGAGGTCGTTGACCGTGCGGCCGAGAAACGGGCCACCTCGCTAAGCGTCAAGAGCCGACATCCGAAGCCCATCGCGATCGATGCCATACCCGCACAGGACGGTCCGCGCATCGCGCTGAACGATCGGGAGTTCTCCCGTGTGCTCGGTGGTGGCCTGGTGCCCGGCAGCATCACCCTGTTGGGCGGAGAGCCCGGCATCGGCAAGAGCACTTTGCTGCTGCAGACCGCCTTGCGGAACCCGCATTTGAAGACACTGTACGTTTCCGGCGAGGAAAGCGAACACCAAGTGAAGATGCGCGCCGAACGGCTCCAGGCCGACTTCAAGCGCAAAGGGAACGATGCGAATTGTTTTGTGCTCACCGAGACGAATACGCAGAACATCTTCAAGCACATCGAAGCGCTGCAACCGGGATTGGTGGTGATCGACAGCGTGCAGACCTTGCACACAGCCGTGCTCGATGCCAGCCCCGGAAGTGTGGGCCAGGTGCGCGAATGCACGGCGGAGTTGATGCGCTTCGCAAAGACCACGAGCGTACCAATGGTGCTGATCGGTCACATCACGAAGGATGGCTTCATCGCCGGACCCAAGGTGTTGGAGCACATGGTGGATTGCGTGCTGCAATTCGAAGGGGACCGCGATCACGCGTACCGCCTGTTGCGCCCCTTGAAAAACCGGTTCGGCAGTACCAACGAATTGGGGATCTATGAAATGCAGGGCAGCGGCCTTGCCGAGGTGGAGGACCCGAGCCAGGTGCTGTTGGGGCGCCGTGAAGAACGGCCCAGCGGTGTGGTGGTCGCGGCCACGATGGAAGGCATGCGCCCGTTATTGATAGAGGTGCAGGCCTTGGTGAGCACAGCGGTGTATGGCACGCCACAACGCAGTTCCACCGGGTTCGATCTGCGCCGATTGAACATGTTGCTGGCCGTGATGGAGAAGCGATGTGGCTTCCGGCTCGGGCAAAAGGATGTGTTCCTGAACCTTGCGGGTGGCTTCCGGGTGGAAGAGCCCGCGATCGACCTTGCCGTGGTGTGCGCGATCCTCAGCAGCAATGCGGACATCGCTGTGCCGATGGATGTGTGCTTCGCAGGTGAAGTAGGCTTGACGGGTGAGATCCGCCCCGTGACGCGCACCGAACAGCGGGTGGCCGAGGCGGCCAAGTTGGGATTCGCGCGGATCTTCGTTCCCAAAGGCACCAAAGGCATCGGCCCTGCGAAAGGGATCGAGGTGGTGCAGGTCGGTCGGGTGGACGAGGTGCTGGGGCAGTTGTTCGGATAGTCCTTCAAGACTTGGCGATCCCCTTCGCAGCCGCGCGACCTGTGCTGAACGCCCCTTGCAGCAGGAAGCCACCTGTTGGCGCATCCCAGTCCAGCATCTCGCCCGCGACGAAAAGGTTCGGATGTGCTTTCAGCGAGAAGTCCTCGTTCACGTCCTCGAGCGCGATGCCGCCAACTGTGCTGATCGCCTCCTCGATCGGGCGCAGTGCCCTGATAGGCACGTGCACATGCTTCACATCTTGCGCCAATGTTCGCCCATCCAAGAAGCGATCAACGGGCGTGAAGGTCTTCAGCATAGCCACTGAAGGACGATCCAAGCGCAGCGCCGCCATGCGCTCTTTCCATGCGGCATCCCGCAACTTGCCATCGATCTGTTCCGCGGTCAGGTCCGGCTTCAGGTCGATGATGATCTCCGCACGCCCGGCTTCCAGCGCTGCACGCACCGCAGGAACGATGGGATAGATCGCATTGCCTTCCAGCCCATATTCCGTGATCGTGATCTCGCCGCGCACAGCGGTGTCGCCGCAACGCACCGCGATGTTCTTCAGCGGTTTTCCCGCATGCACCAGGACCGCATCGGACAGGTCCACCTCCACCCCGCAGTTGCTGGCGCGGAACGGGACCATGCGCACGCCGATGCTTTCGAAGTGCTCGGCCCATGCGCCGGTGGACCCCGTCTTCGGCCATGATGCACCACCCAAGGCGAATAGCACCTGCTTCGCATCGATCACCGCGCGCTTCCCGGCATGTTCAACCATCGGTCGTACTTCATCATCGAAGCCCACGAAGCGGTTCTCCGTGTGGATGATCACCCCTTTCTGCTTGATGCGGTCGACCATGGCCTTCAAGACCTCGGCCGGTTTGATGCCACGTTCCGGGAATACGCGGCCGCTGCTTCCAACGAAGGTGGGGATACCCAGGTCCTTCAACCACGCACGCAACTCCACGGGGCCGAATGCCTCGATCGCTTCCCGCATCCGATCGGCGGGAGAGAAATGGGCGATCAGTTCATCGCCTTGCGCACTGTTGCTGATGTTCAGTCCGCCCTCACCGGCCACCAGGAATTTACGCCCGAGCGTGCGGCCTTGCTCGTACAGATGCACCTCGCATGTATCCACCAGCCGGTCAGCTGCGATCATGCTTGCTGGTCCGCCACCGATGATCCCCACGCGCATGGTGGTGAAGGTATCAGTGCTTCACGAAGCGCGTTTGATGTCGTGAACCAATATCGTCGACCATGCGCAAAACGTACATCCCGGTTGCCAGCGTGGATACATTCAATACCGATGAAGCAACGTAACGTTCCCTGGGAATCACTACACGCCCTTCCAGATCGATCACGTCGACAATGAAGTTGGCGCTTGATGGCCCCATTATCCGTAGTCGATCATGTGCCGGATTCGGCGATAGAACGAACGGCACATCCGTATGCGAAGAGATGCTACTTGAAATATCCACGATCAATGTTGCCGTATTGGTGCGCACCGGTTCGTTGAAGTCGAAGTAGATATCCGCCGCGTTGTTCAACACTTCACCGATGATCAATTCGTTCACCGGCTTCAAACGGAAGCTCACGAAACCTTGGCTCCCCAATAGGTCGGCACCGCTATCCGGCAGCAGGATGTTTGAGTAGTCAAAACGCAGTACGCGGTCGTCCTGAAAGCTCACTTCCACAGGATGCGAGGTGCCAAGGAATTCGAACGAGGCCAGATCGAAGGGTGCGGAGATGGTATCCAAGAGGTACACATTGATCGCTTCCGCAGTGCCCGTATTCTGAAAGCGGATGGTGTAGTCCACATGGTCGTCCAGATCCGCGTAGTATTCACTTCCACTGGTGCGCGAACTCGTCTGTACCAACTTGTCATTCGGGTCCCAGGAACCAACGATGCTCCTGGTGGTGGTATAACTATCGTTCAATGGTTCAGCATCCGCCGTGGGCATTGAGAGCGTTGCCGTGAGATCCACGTTCGTGCCAATGAGCCCCGCGTCGTTCGGAGTGCTCACTATCACGGACCGATAGATGATCTCGTAAGGTTGCATGGTGGGGAGTATCCACTCCAAGTGACCACCGGTGTTCACAGCAGGAGTTTCAATAGCCGATCCGAAGACCAAAAGTGGGTCATGGTCGATCACAAGTGTGATGTCCGAGATCGGAAATGCATTGTTGTTCCTCGCGGATGCCGTGATGGTCGCGGAGAACCCAGGACGAAACCACCCGGCCCCGATATTGGCCGAAGCATCGGGACCGGACAACGGGGTAACAAGGAAGTCGGCCGTAGCGGTCGGTTGACCTGCATCCAATGATACAGGTACAGGATGTTGCGGCATGCAATCCGTTCCGGTTCCGATCCCTTCACTCGCTATGGTATGGGATCCATATGCAGCGCCTTTGGTGTACGTCCCGTCCGCATGCGTAATGGCTAAATAGTTGCCCGGCTGCACGCGCAGCAGGCGGTATGGAACAGGCGGATCCATTGGGTCGACCTGGCAATTCGCATCCACATCAGCGATCACCGTGCCTTCAATCGTTCCGCAAAGTCCGGTCTCGTCAAGCACTTCGATCATGAACTGGTTCTGGCACAATGGCGATATACCGATGGCGTTGAATACGTTGAAACCGATGCCAAGTCCGTAGAGGTACACCGTGTTCCCGACCACATTCACGGTACTGGTGCCGCTTACGACCGTGACCTGCGACAGGATCTGATCGAAGGTGACCTGTGCCGAGCCGGAAGGAAAGCCTTGGCAAAACCCCTGTTGCGTGATCGACACCACCTCCGGCGGACCTGTCTGGACCACTTCAACGCCACTGATCACCGCACTGCAACCGTTCGCATCTTCAATGGTGAATGTGTACGTTCCACCAACGCACGTACCGAATACTTCAATGCCATTGGAATACGCAATTGCCGTGCCGGCCGGAGGGTCTACCGTGATCGTGTAGGGCGCAACACCACCCATGCTTCCACTGCGTGACCAATAGCCGTTGCACGGATCGACGCATGCAATGGCGTCATAGGGGGTGGTATCGAACAGCAAATTCGGTGTGCTGTTTACTGTCGCCTGAATTGTCTGCGAATCGCCGTTCGAATCCAACACTGTGACCGTATAGGAACCCGCCAAGAGTCCGCAGGCTTGTGCAGTGCCTTGTCCTGTTGGCGGGACCGGCGACCAGAAGAAGCTATACGGGGGGGTGCCGCCAATAGCGATCGCGGTGATGCATCCCGAGCCGTAGTCGCAAACATCATCCTGCACTTGCACACTAACGGTCAACCCCTGACCTGAAAGCTGGGTGCATGCGATCCCTACGACGAACAATAATAGGTGACGTAATTCCCACATGGTGATTGGTTTGGTGATTCAAACTAAACGGGACGTTCCGCTGTACTTGGCCAAGTTCCAGGGACTTGTGAACACCGGATCATTCAGTACCGGGCACGTACAGCTTGGCCATACTTCGGAATATCCGGCTCCACGGTACGCCGCCGACCTGCTTCCCCAGCCGCACGATCACCAACTCCCTTGCCGGATCCACGTAGATGTATTGCCCAAGGATCCCCTGTGCCATGAAATCGCCATCGCCGCTCGGCAACCACCATTGGTATTGATAGCGTGCTACACTTCCGCTCGAGGTGTCCACCCGGGTGCTTTGTTCCACCCATTCCGCCGGCACCAGTTGCGCGCCATTCCAATTCCCACCGTGCAGGTACAAGGAGCCCAGTTTCGCGAAATCGCGGGCCGGGGCATTGATGCAACAGAAGGTCTTCTCGATGCCACCTTCCTTGCGATCGATGCTCCAGGATGCAGGATACTCCATGCCCAACGGCGACCACAACTTGTCCTGGCAATACGCCGTTATGGTGCGTTGATCGCCCTTGGCACGCAAGGCACGCTCCAGGATCAAGCCGAGCAATTGGCTGTTGCCGCTTACGTATTCGAACTCCGTGCCCGGCGCTCGTTTCAGCTTCATGCGTGCCATGTTCTTGTACAACCTTCTGCCATAGTAGTACTTGGCCGCACTGCCAAAGAGATTCACGTAGCTCTCGCTGAGATCAAGACCACTGGTCATTTGCAACACGTGTTCCAACGAAACGGCATCGAAACCGTTCTTCTTCAATTCAGGAACGAAGTCCGTGATCGGCTGTGAGACGTTCGTGATGTATCCGTCGGCCAATGCACAGCCGATCAGCATGCTCATGACCGATTTCGCCATGGAGAACGAGGTATGGACATGGGCCGGATCGTAGCCCTTGAAGTAACGCTCGTACTTCAAGGTGTCGCGATGGATGATCAGGAACGCGACCGTCCTGTGGTCCTCCAAGAATTCGTCAAAGGCCTGTTCCTTACCGTCGTACGTAATGGTCCGCGGACCATTTTCCTTCGCCGCGATCACGTATGCGTACCGCTCGGACGATGGCGCAAGGGGCCGGGAAGGGAACTTCTTGTGGTCCCGCGTGTCGGCGAAGTTGTAGATGAAGAAGCGGCCCACGGTACAGCTCGAAAGGACCGTGGCGACCAACAGGAACAAGAGGTGTCGCGCCTTCATGCCATTCACACCTCCTGCCCGCTGATCAATTCTTGACCATGTTGTACAACTCCTTGAGGTCGGGATCAGGACCACTTCGATACGGCGGTTCTTGGCCTTGTCGTTGGGGTCGATGGGCACGTACTCTCCACGCCCGGCGGCGGTCACACGCACAGGATCCACGTTGCTGCTCTCTTGGATGATACGTACCACGCTGGTGGCCCTTGCGACGCTCAGGTCCCAATTGTCCTTGTATGCGCTTCCTGCGCTGATCTTGTCCGTGTCCGTATGGCCTTCCACGAGGATACTGAGGTCCTTCTCGTTCTCGATGGCTTTGGCGAGTTGGGAAATGGCATCGCGCCCCTTGCTGTCAACAACGGCGCTGCCACTGGGGAACAGCAGCTTGTTGTCCATGCTGACGTAGATGCGCCCATTGCGTTGTTCAACGGTGAGACCCTTGCCCTCGAAGCCCGACAATGCCCTGCTCACCCGGCCCTTGAGACTTGCCATCGCGGAATCCTTCGCTGCCATCTCCTTTTGAAGTTCGGCAAGCTTCGCCTCGCGATCGGCCAAGGCGGCCTGTTTCTCGGAAACTCGCTTGGCCAAGGCGTTCACGGAATCCTCCTTGTTCATCAGGTCCAAGCGCACCGCCTCCAGGTCGGTCAACAGCTTTCGGTTCTCGCTCCGGTCACCGGCCAAGAGCATGTTGTACTTGTCCAGAAGCTCGTTGTTCAGCGTATTGATCTTGTCGTACTGCTTGGTCATTTGCCGCAAGGATGTGCCCAATACGGTGGTATCCCGTTGCAATTCTCCGTTCCGCTTCCGGAACTCGCTGAGTTCGGCGGACATCTCATCCATGCTCGTGCGGGCCTCGAGTGCTTGTGCATTGGCCGACTCCACCTCGGCCTGCATGGCCTTCGCCCTGTTATTGGCCTCTTCGTACTTGCGCGCAGGCACGCACGCCATGAACGTGGCGCTGATAAGGAGAAGTACGAACGGGAGGGACGAAATGCGTTGCATGTTCATGGCGTTTGCTGGATGCACCAAAGGTCCGATGATGCACGCTCGGGACCGGGGGAAAGCAACCTTATTTTTGAACAAGTCGTTCCAACATCCTGATCATGACCGTTCATCCCGGACTTCCGAAGGACTGGGCCTATGCGCCCGCGCTCGACCTGGAGCTGAAGCAATACACCTTGCTCGGGTACTTGCAGCACGTGCGTGCTCGCTTCGCGGAACGCAAGCTCTACCCCTATTTGGAGCAAGTACGGGCGCATGTACAGGAACTGGACCTGATCCGAAGGTCCAAGGAAGAGCTGGCCCGCAGCTTGGGAGGGCCGTTGTTGGGCTTCGACCCGCGGACCGGCGAGGCGATCCGAGAACGGGTACAGGACATGGCCTCACTTGAGGTGATCGACGAGGTGATCGATTTCGCGGTGCCCGGTCTCGTGCGGATCCAAGCAGAGGGCAATGAGCTTCTGGAGGAATTGGCCCAGCGGATCCACTTCGCCCCTGTGGGTCTGCAACCACTTCGTGCTACTGAAGGGTGGTTCTTCCTGCGCCGCGGCATGGAAACACGCGTGTACGCCTATAGCCTACCAGTCGTGGTGGAGCGTGCGGCAGAGCACTCGCGCCGGAACATGTTCTCGCGCTATGTCACGAGCTATACCGTAGGCATCACATGCACCTATGAGCACATCAAATCGGATCTGATCGTGCACCATCCGTCCTTGCCGAACCCGGCGACATTCGTGCTCGAGACCGACCTGGAGCTGCCTTGCATCGAAACCTTCGTGCCGCTGGCGAAGCGTATGGTGCTCGCACATATCACCACCCCATCTCAGTGAGCATTCTTCACTTCGGGATCGAACCAAACAGCGCGCAGTGATCGGTATTCCATACCGTTGATCGGCAGATCACGCACCCAAGGTTGTATCAAGCGAACGGAGCGTTCGTGATAGAGCGGAATGACCACCACATCCCGCATGAGCTGGGCCTCGGCCTTTGCGAGCAAGGCCATCCGCTCGCCGTGATCGGCCGTGCGAAGCGCCTGGGCAAAGAGCGAATCGTAGCGGACGTTCTTGTACCGTGTACTGTTAAGGTAACTGGGTGCCACAGGATCAAGTGGGACGTTCTTGCCATAGAACAAGGCCAGGAAGTTCTCCGGGTCCGGGTGGTCAACGATCCACCCTTCACGCCAAAAGCCCGCAAGACCATCCTCGACGCGCTCGTAATGCTGATCGGCCGGAAGCACCGATGACACTACACGCACGCCGAGTTCGCGCTCCAACATCCCTTGCACCACTCCGGCCACCTTCACATATCCGAAGCCGTCGCTATTGGCCTGCAGATACACCGTGGGAAGGCCTGCGCCACCGGGGTGACCGGCCGCGGCCAAGAGGGCCCTGGCGGAATCGGGGTCGAATACCGACCGACCGACCTCTTGGTAGGGATAACCTTCGAAGCCCGGCGCCACCACACCATGTGCCGCGGGAACGGCCAATCCGTTGAGCACGCTGTCCACGATGAATTGCCGATCGATGGCCAATGAGAAGGCTCTTCGGACCAAAGGGTCATCAAAGGGTGGCCGTCTTGAATTGAACCCGTAGAACTGAACGGTAAGCCCAGGGATGGTCTGCACGACGAAAGCGTTCTCCGCGTCGAGGATCGCGGTTCGTTCCACGGGAAGTTCGTACACAACGCTCAAGTGCCCCTTCTCGAACTCCTCAAGCTCCTTGCTCTTCTCCCTCACGAACGTGAATCGAATGGCATCCAAGAACGGCAGCCTGTTACCGTACTCATCCTCACCCCAATAGTCCGGCACGCGTTCAAGCACCATCATCTCGTCCTTCACCCAACTCTTCATTCGAAAAGGACCCGTGCCCACCGGATGCCAAAGCACTTCCTCGCCGTATTTCTCCACGGCTTCCCATGGAAAGATCCAGCAACCTTGATGGGCCAGGACCTGCAAGAAGCTGGGCCATGGTGAGGTGAGTTGGATCCGCACGGTATAGGCATCCAATGCTTGGATACCACTAACACCCGGCGGCGGCGTTCCTTTCAATGTTGCGCCGAACTGCGCATTGGCCCCCACGACACGGTCCTGAAAGAGCCAGAACATCTGGTTCAATTCCGACCGACTGCATAAGGCGGTGTAACATCGGACCACGTCATCGGCAGTGAATTCCCTGCCTTTTCCATCCGTGAAGCAAGGGTCGTCGTGGAACTTCACACCTTGCCGCAAACTGAAGGTGTAGACCATGCCGGTGGAATCGGTGGTCCAGGACGCCGCCAAAGCCGGCTGTATCGAGAGGTCCTGTTGATCGAAACGCACCAATCCTTCGTAGATCTGTGCTGCGATGCGGTGCGATGCGGCCTGCACAAGGCTAAGCGGGAAGAGCCCACGCAATTCCTCGGCCTCATTGGCGTTGAATACTCCACCGTAGTGCTTATCTCCAGCGACCGCTTCGATCCGTGCTTCTTCCGGCGCAGAGCACGAGAACAAGAGGACAATGAGGAGAATGGTCGCGATCGTTCGCATCTAACGGAGCACCCGGAATGCGGGCCGGTCAAATGTACCGGCAAGGGTCTTCGTGCTCGTGTAAGTGGAATGGGGAGCATCAACAACCGATCGGTGATGAACGGATCGTGGCGGCGCTATGGGATACTTTTCGGACGAAGTCCGCGCATGCCCCTCCCGACAACAGATCATTCGACCCTCCGATCGCCACTGTACGGCATGCGGCGCTATGTTGCTGTCCTCGGTGTTCTTTTGCTCTGCGGCATGTTGTCCAGCGTGGTGCGGGCCCAAACGGGACAAGCCTCGAACCTGCGGGTGAAATGGTATCCGTTGATCAGCGACACGTTGCTCTTGGACAGCATGAGCGTTGTACCGGGTAGTATGCATGTGTTCGCGAACGGAGTGCCGGTCAGTCCCTTCTTCCACGACCTCGACCCCTACTCCGCCCGCTTGACCTGGCGGCAGCGCCCCGATGCGGATTCGGTCCTTGTGCGATATCGGGTGATGCCGATCGCGTTCGCGAAGGTGGAATTGAACAAGGACCCGGACCGGCTCGTCACTTCCAGCGGCGACAGACTGGACCCTTTCCGCTACGAACCACCGGCACAGACCGCGGATCTGTTCGGTATTCAGGGGCTGAACAAGTCGGGAAGTATCTCCCGCGGGGTGCTTTTCGGGAACAATCAGGACCTCGCCGTGAACTCCACGTTGAACTTGGAGCTGAGCGGCCACCTTACCGATCGGATCCAAGTGCTGGCCAGCATCACCGACAACAACATCCCGATACAGGCAGGCGGGAACACCTTGGAACTTCAAGATTTCGATCAGGTCTTCATCAAGTTGTTCGAAGGTGACGAGCGAACGGGGTGGTCCCTGATCGCCGGCGATTTCGTGCTACAGCGACCCAACAGCCATTTCCTCACCTACCTGAAGAAGACCAAGGGCCTGAGCTTTGAGACTCCAGTGCCGTACGGGGGGGACGTGAAAGGACGCATCGGAACGAGCGTAGCGATCAGCAAAGGAAAATTCGCTCGCAACACGATACAGGGGATCGAAGGAGTGCAAGGGCCTTACCGATTGCGGGGGAATGAAGGGGGCTCCATCATCATCATCCTATCCGGAACAGAGCGGGTCTTTATTGATGGGCAGCCTTTGGTGCGAGGGCAGGAGAACGACTACGTGATCGACTACAACACGGCCGAGATCTCGTTCACGGCCCGCCGCTTGATCACCAAGGACCGGCGGATCGTGGTGGAATTCCAGTACTCGGACAAGAACTATGCACGCTCCTTGGTCCGCTTGGACCACACCGTGGAGCTTCCGAAGAGCACGATCCGCTTCAACCTGTACAGCGAGCAGGACCACAAGAACCAACCCTTGCAGCAGCAATTGAGCGACGAGGAACGGGAAGTGTTGCGCGATGCCGGCGACAATCCGCTCGCGGCCGTGGTTCCCGGGGCGGACAGCACGGGCTATGCACAGGACCAAGTGCTCTACTACAGCCGGGACTCCTTGGGCTACGCCCCCGTGTACGTCTACTCCACTTCCCAGGATTCCGCTGTGTGGCGCGTGACCTTCACCCAGGTCGGAAGCGGGAACGGGGACTACCGCCAAACGCAGTTCACCCCGAACGGAAGGGTGTTCGCGTGGATCGCACCGGATACGGTGAATGGTGTGATCGTGAGACAGGGCGACCATGCCCCGGTGCGCGTGCTGGTAGCACCGAACAGCCAGCAGCTTATCACCTTGGGCATCGACCACCACCCCTCGGCGCGTACCAATGCCACGGTCGAATTGGCGTACAGCCGAGAGGACCTCAACACCTTCAGCTCCTTGGATGACGCGAACGACCAAGGACTCGGATTGATGACCCGTGTGGAGCATGCCATACCGATCCAGGCCAAGGACAGCACATTACGCCTGCTTGTTGGCGGAGAGGCGGAAGCGATCACCGAACAGTTCCGATTCGTCGAACGGTACCGGGCCGTGGAATTCGATCGGAACTGGAACATCATCGGCTTGCCGCTGACCGGTGATCAACTGCTGGCCAGAGCCCACGTCGGCATCCAAGGACGTAAACTCGGCAAGCTCTCGTACGGCTTGGGCACCTTCCAAGTGAGCGATGAATACAGCGGCTGGAAACAAGAGCTCATCAGCGACATACGTACGCGAAGGACGGACGTGATCGGCACCGCTAGTTGGTTGAATACCGCGAACAAGCGGACCACCGACTTCATTCGGCACAAAGGCCAATTGAAGCATCGCTTCCGCCATGTGACGATCGGTTACAACGACGAGCATGAACGCAACCTGTTCAGTACCGACACCAGCAATGCCTTGATCCCTGGCAGTTACCAGTTCCACGAGTGGGAGGCCTTCATCCAAAGCCCGGACTCGTTCAAGAACAAATGGCGCATCGGCGCCGGGCAGCGTTGGGACAAGGCCCTGAAGAACGGTCTCCTCACAGAAAGCGCCAGGTCAACGTCCTACAACTTCGGTCTGGACCTTGCCCGCAACCCGCGCAACAGGCTCAACACCACATTCACCTATCGCAGGCTCGAGATCCAGGATAGCACGCTGACAACGCAGAAACCAGAGGATACCTACCTGACCCGCATCGATTACGATCTAACGCTCTTGAAGGGACTTGCCGTGTTCGATGTCTTCTACGAATTCGGCTCGGGCTTGGAACAGCGACGCGAATACATTTACGTGGAAGTGCCCGCTGGACAGGGCTTATACGTGTGGATCGACTACAACGGGAATGGCATCAAGGAGCTGAACGAATTCGAGCTGGCCAACTTCAGCTATGAAGCGAACTACCTCCGCGTGTTCGTGCCGACGAACAACTTCGTGCGCAGTTTCGGGAACCAGTTCAGTTCCGCCTTGGACCTACGGCCTGCAGCGCTTTGGGCCGGCTCCGATGGTTTCAAGCGGTGGGCCGCAAAGTTCTCGGACATGGCCTCCTACCGCGTGGACCGGAAAACGCGCAACAGCGATCTCGGGAATGCCCTGAACCCATTCCTGTTCGACGTGACCGATACAAGCTTGACGTCCTACTCGTCCTCTGCCCGGAACACGGTATACTACGACCGGACCAGCCGGAAATGGAGCCTCGACCACACCTGGCAGAGCGACAGAAGCCGCAGTCTGCTGCTGAACGGCTATGAATCGCGCTCGCGATTGTTCAACACCTTTCGTTTGCGCTGGAACATTACCCGCCAGTGGACCTCGGATGTGGAACTGGAACGTGGACGTGTAGCGAACAATTCGGACCTTCTTTCCGGACGGACATACGGGATCGACCAACAAGGGCTTCGGCCGCGCGTCACATGGCAGCCGAATACCTCATTCCGCACCATTCTATTCTACAAATACACCGAAAAGGTGAATGATGCGGAGCTGGGTGGTGAGACAGCAGTGACCCAGGACCTGGGCGCCGAAGTACGTTACAACACGGCCGGCAAGGGAAGCATCCTATTGACCGTGAACCGCGTGGAGATCACCTACGATGGCGTGGCGAATTCTCCGCTCGGCAATGAGATGCTGCTGGGCCTGAAGCCGGGCACCAACATGACATGGAGCTTGGGCATACAACGCAACCTGAGCAACAATCTACAAGTGGACCTTACCTACAACGGCCGTAGCTCACAAGGAGTGCCCGTTGTACATGTCGGCGGTGCGCAGGTCCGCGCCTTCTTCTAAGCCGTACTGTCGCCGAAGGACTACTTCAGATCGAAGTTGCTCTTGGAGACCAAGGAACCTGCCTCGTAGATCTCGACGATGTACTGCCCGGTGCGCATTTCCTGGGTACCCGTCCAGAAGATACAGGCTTCAACAGGTACGTTCTGGTAGTTCACCACGCGACGTGCGCTGAACTCACCCTCGACCCCATTGAAGCTGAAGCGGTTGTCGCTCTCACTGGCCGGCATCACCGTACCATCGGGGCTGATGACCCGCATGTACAAGGTCTTATCGCCGGACTTCGTCACCCGGTTCTCACCCAAGGTGAAGCAGCACTTGATCATTTCGGCCTTCTTCGCGCGGTCCGTCTCCACCTGCTTGCCGTTGTTCCGCATGTACAAGGCCATCGAACTGATCGCCGTGGTGTGCAGCACACTGCCCTTGGCGATCTGACCTTCCAAGGTCTGCGCTTTTGAGTCCAAGGCGTCGCGTTGCCCTTTCACTTCACCCAACTGCTGGGTGATCTCCATGTTCTGTGCAGTGAGCAGTTGGTTCGCTTGGTTGAGCGAATCGATCGTGACCACATAGCCCTTCATGATCTTCCGCAGGGTCTCGGCCTCCTTCTTGGCCTTGGCGAGGCTGTAATTCCCACGCTTCACCTGGTCGAGCAGGCCTTCGATTCGCTCTCGCTGCGCCTCCATCTCCACGGTCAACTGCTCGTTGTCCGTCTTCAGGGTGTCATAGGAGGCCAACATGTTCTCCAGCATGACCGTCACGTTCTCCTTCTCACTGGTCACCGCTTCGATCTGCTGCTGGCCTTGCGTCACCTCCTTGTTGCGCTGCATCAGCATCCACAGCATGACGACATTGCTCACGAGCAACAACACGACGAGCAGGAGCAGGCCGGTGTTCGAACGATTCTTCTTCTCTGGGGTGGGGCTGGTCTGGTCCATGGATGTGATCTTGCAGATCGGGCCGCTAAATTACGGTCGTCAACAGCGCTGCCCTTTTGAGAACGTTCCGCTTATCAACAAAGTATTGAAGACAGTGCTATCCAAGTTGTCCCTTTGGGGAAGCGACCTTCTGGCGCTATTCCTTCCTCGCCGTTGCGCCGGTTGCGATGGCGGATTGATGCGTTTCGAGCAATGCTTGTGCTTGATGTGTGCCCAAGACCTGCCTTTGACCCGCTTCCATGAGGATCCCTCGAACCGGGTCGAACAGCTGTTCCTCGGTAAGGTGAAGATCGAAGCCGCGAGCTCCTTCCTGCACTTCAACCCGACAGGCAAAGTGCAGCGCATGCTGCACCGCCTGAAGTACCATCACGACCTGGAATTGGGGCACTATTTGGGTCGCGCCATGGCCAAGGACCTGATGAACAGTACTCGTTTCAGTGATGTGGATTGCTTTCTGGCGGTGCCCTTGCACCCACGGAAGGAACATATGCGGGGGTACAATCAAAGCCAAGTGCTCGTGGATGGAATGCGCGAAGTATGGCCTTTGGAAAGCGTGGGAAAGGACCTGGTGCGGGTGGTGCGTACTCCATCACAGACCAAACGAAGCCGCTTGGAGCGCTGGTTGAACGTGAAGGAAGCCTTTCAACTGCCCGACCCGGAACGCTTGCGCGGAAAGCACGTGTTGATCGTGGACGATGTGGTGACCACGGGTTCCACCTTGGAAGGATGTGCCAAGGCGTTATCGGCCGTCCCTGACATCCGGATCAGCGTCTACACAGCGGCTTGCGCTTAGCCCGATACCTTTGCCACCGCACCATGCACGCACCACTGAACATACCAACGAGCGCGGACCGAGGCGAGCGTTACGCCGCTTTCGCCCCACAGGCGCTAGGCCTGCTCGATGGTGAAACCGATGCGATCGCCGCGATGGCCAACCTGAGCGCGGCCCTGATGCAGACCTTCAATTGGCATTGGATCGGATTCTACCGGGTCATCGGCAATGAGTTGGTGTTGGGGCCGTTCCAAGGACCAGTTGCATGTTCGCGGATACCGTTCGGAAAAGGGGTCTGCGGCACGGCATGGGAACAAGCCAGGACCCTTGTGGTGCCTGATGTCGAGGCATTTCCCGGACATATCGCTTGCAGTCCGCACTCACGCTCGGAGATCGTGGTACCCGTAATGGACCGGAACGGTAAGGTGGTGGCCGTGCTTGATATCGACAGCTCGGAACTCGATGACCTCGGAGAGGTGGATGCCAAGGCCTTGGAGGCCCTGTGCGCCCTGTTGCAGCCGCTCTTCTGATGGCGAAGAACTCCCCGTTCCTGCTGCTACTGGCGCTCCTTATGGGTTGTGCGCAGGTCGGCAACGTGACCGGCGGCGAGAAGGACACCCGCGCGCCCGAACTCATCGGCGCGGATCCGCCGAACGGAAGTGTTCGGTTCAAGAGTGAGGTCATCCGCTTGGAGTTCGACGAACGGATCCAATTGGAACGAGTGCGTGAACGGCTTTTGATCTCGCCCCCACTGGAAGAAGCTCCCGAGGTCCGCATCACTGGGACCCGGAACGTGGAGATCCGCTTGGCCGGGCCATTGCTACCGAACACCACGTACACCTTCAACCTCGGCGAATGTGTGAAGGACCTGACCGAAGGGAACGTGGCCACTGGTGCCAGCTACATCTGCTCCACTGGCGAAGTGTTGGATAGCCTTCGCGTTGCAGGCGCAGTGGTGAACGCCTACACGGGTGTTCCGGAAAAGGACATCCTCGTGCTTTTGTACGCAGAAGGGGATACCACCGCGTTCCGTACCGGCCGACCGCGCTCCATGACCCGTTGTAATGCGATGGGCGTTTTTGAGTTGTCCAACCTACCCGAAGGACGCTTCGATCTGTACGCGTTGTTGGACCGGAACGCCAACTACAAGTACGACCTGCCGAACGAGGAGATCGCGTTCTTGGACTCCGCCCTTGTATTGAATGCCAATGACAGTGTTGCCCCGATCGTGTCGATGCGCTCTTTTCTACCCCTGAGCGCCTCGCAGCAGGTGCGCAGTTCGAAGGTGTTGCCCGATGGTGCAATGGAACTGGTACTCGCTCGACCTGGGGATACGATCATGGTGCGGGACATCACCCGCTCCGGTGGCAGCCTGTCATGGGTCCCGGAATGGTCGACCACCGGCGATACCGTCCTCCTTTGGCCGAGCGACACCACGCAGCTCGCCTCTGGATCGTACGAGATCCGGGATCGGTCAATGGTCCTGGACACCGTACGTTACCGGACCGTGCAGCAAATGCCCTTCTACAACAAGTTGAAAGCAACCCAAACAGAGGACGGTGCCGAGGCCTTGGTGCAGATCCGATCAGCAAGACCCATAGCGCGCATGGACAGCGCGCGGGTCAGGCTTGTCCGGGACAGTGTACCCTTGGAATTCCGGATCACACGCATTGCCAACGACAGGCGGACCATCACCTTATGGACCGATCTACCTCCCGGTACTTCGGGTCGATTGACCATTCTTCCAAAGGCCGTCCATGACATCTATGGTGGGACCAATGACACGCTTCAAGTACCCTTGGGGCGGGCTGCGGACAGGGCCGTAGGGTCACTTCGGGTGAACCTGAACGAACTCGAAGGACCGGGTCCATTCGTCCTTCAATTGGTCGACCAGCAGCAAAGGGTCCTGCGTGAGACCGCTGCGGAAAAGAACATTGCGTTCGTTGTGTGGGACCGCCTGCCTCCTGGACACTTCACCCTGCGCCTGATCGACGATCGCAACGGTAACGGTCGTTGGGATACCGGAGATTGGGGCGATCGGCGCCAAGCCGAACGGACCTGGTACCACCCGGAGCCCGTGAATGTTCGGGCGGCATGGGACGTGGTGGTGGACTGGACCGTCCCTTGAACCGCCCGGTCCGGTATCGCCGAACCTTGTGCTCGCCTCGCACGTAAGAACGGCGCCACCGGGACTCCCTTCGGTGGAGGTCGAAAATGATCGAGAACTTCCGTGAACTTGTTCGCAGGTCCCGCATCCACTGGATGTCGGCAATTTCGTTGACGTTGATTCTGGGCCACGCACAGGCGCAATCCTCCACCATTGTACCCACCCGTGGCAAGCGCTTCTGGACCGGATACATGCAGAACGGATTCGGAGCACAAAGCCTCAAGCTGCACGTGATCAGCAGCTCGCCCACCAGCGGTACAGTGAGCATGCCCTTGAACGGGTGGACCGTGAACTTCTCGACCGGCGCTGGGAACCTCGCGGTCATCGACGTGCCGACCAGTGCGGAGAACACCGGATCAGGGACGATCAGCCAACGCGGCGTGCTCGTCCAGAGCCAGGACAGCGTGAACGTGTTCATCAGCAGCTACCAGAACTACACCCACGATCTCTCGCAAGTATTGCCCGAGAGCGCGCTGGGCAACAGCTATCGAGTGGATAGCTACCAAGGGCTTCCGAACTTCAACAACCTGCACAAAAGCGAGCTCTTGGTCGTTGCAACGCAAGATGGCACCCAGGTGCGGATCACCCCCTCGGTGAACACCTTGAGCGGGAACGCGGCCGGTGTTCCATTCGTCGTGAACTTGAACGCAGGCCAGGCGTATCAATTGCAGGCCGCCACCGATGTGCTCGATCTCACCGGGACCTTGGTAGAAGCGACCCAACAAAGTGGTACTTGCCGACCCTTCGCTGTAATGGGCGGTTCGATGTGCGCCACTGCGCCGGGTGGTTGCCAAGCTTGTGATGCCATCTTCGAACAGCTCGTACCCATCGCCGCTTGGGGGACCACCTACTATACCGCACCGATACAGGGTGTGAACACCAGCACCTATCGCGTGCTGGCACACATGAACGGAACCTCGGTTACCATCAACGGGGGCGCGCCGATCTTGCTGAACGCCGGCCAACGGCACGAGGTGAACGGAAGCACGGCACCGGCATGTATCCAAGCCAACCAACCCGTTAGCGTGATCCAATTGCTCGAAGGGTACAGCTGTGCTGGGAACGGCGACCCTTCACTATTGCTTGTGTCACCTGCCGATCGCTTATCCACCTCGGCATCCCTGCACACACCCACCTCACCACAGCTCAGCCAACACAGTATCGGTGTGGTCGTACCCAATGCCGCCGTGGGCCAACTGACCCTGGATGGCAATCTGGTGAGCCCACTCCTTTTTCAACCCTACCCAGGATGCTCGGATCGCAAGCACGTCAAGCTGCCTGTTACCGCTGGGGTGCATCGCTTGCAGGCGGCTGCTGGATTCCAAGCATACATGTTCGGCGTCGGCTACGGTGAAAGCTACGCGGCATCGGTCCATGATATCCGTGCGATCCCCGTTCAACAGGATTCCGTTGTCTGTGGCAGCGGTCCGATAACACTGAACGCGCCAGAACCCTTGGCGAACGCTGTTTGGACCGAGGCTGACGCTCCGGGTACCGTATTGGCCACCGGGAACAGCTTTTCCTTCACCGCCACGTCCAGTGGAAGCTACACCGTCACTGGGCTGTTGCCCATCAGCGGCTGCCCGCGCAGCTTCACCTACCACGTTGGGATCCCGTTAACGATACCCACTTTGCTCACCGCGAACGACCAACCAACGGTGAACGCTTGCCAATACGAACCGGTACAACTCGCTCTGGTACCTCCACCCGACCCGGCCTGGTTCGACATCCAATGGACACCTGCCTATTCCCTCAATGTCGATACCATATCGAACCCTATCGCCATGCCGATGGCCAGCACATGGTACCGCGTTCGGGTCACAAGCCCAAGCGGTTGTGGAAATATGGATGATAGCATCCGGGTGAACGTGATACCGGCCCGGATCCTGGACCTGAGCACCACGGCCGAACCGAACGCCGTCTGCCAAGGGAATACCGTTCAACTCGGAAGCCGCGCGTTGCGCGTGATCGCATCGGACCTCTTCGATGCCGCACCCGGCAGCACATGGACGGCCATTCAGGGTGGCACCGTGAACAACAACTGTGGAAGCCACTACGGTACAGCATTGCAATTCAATGGGAACGGACAACGATACGCGCAGACCGTGGGGCTGAATACCACCGGCGGTGGACAGCTGCGCTTCCGACTGAAGATCGCCAACGGTGTGGCACCATGCGAGAATGCCGATCCTGGGGAGAATGTCGTTCTCGAGTACTCGACGAACAACGGTCTGAACTGGGTCCTGATCTCCACTTACGATCAGGACAACTATCCCGGTTTCGAAGCGGTGCAAGTGAACATCCCACCCGCAGCGCAAGGGTCCAACACGATGTTCCGCTTGCGACAAGTGGCGCACAGCGGGGCCAATGAGGACAACTGGGCCTTGGATGAATTCCTCGTGGCCAGGTACGACAATACTTGGCTGTCCTATTCGTGGTCGCAGTCTAGCACCTTGAACAACGCGAACGTCGCATCGCCCGTGGCCACACCCACCTCCAGTGGTTGGTATGTATTGAGCGCGACCGACCCGACCGCCGGATGCGTATACCGCGATTCCGTGTACGTCACGGTCCAGCCCGCTTTTTCGATCGGGGTGACCCCGAACATGACGCTTTGTGCAGTTGCCGGGGTACCCATCAGCGCCACGCCGAATTCCGGCACCGGCGTCACCTACAGCTGGTCTCCCAACAACGGCACACTCAGCGCCACGAACGTCCAAAGCCCAACCGCTACTCCGACGTCCACAACGACATACAGCGTAACCGCCACATCCAACATCGGCTGCACGGCCAATGGACAAGTGACCATTACCGTGGGACAACTGCTGAGCCTCTCCGTCACGACGGACGACGACACCTTGTGCCAAGGGCAATCCACACAGCTGAGCGCGGTAGCCGGAGGTGGCGTGGGCCTGAGCTACAATTGGACAGGTAATGGCTTGTCGGCCACGGATATCCCCAACCCGGTAGTGACACCTGCACAAACCACCACATACACGTGCACGGTCACCCACATGGCGAGCGGATGCACGCTGGAACAAAGTGTGACCATTGTGGTGAACACCGGATATACCGCGAATGCCGGATCCGACCTAACGCTTTGTAGCACATTGGGTCATCAATTGGGTGTGCAACACAACGTGCCGAACGCCGCCTACCAGTGGTCCCCCGCTGCGAACTTGAATTCTGCAACGATCCAGAACCCCTCGATCCTGAACGATGCCACGGCTACGTACACGATTACCGTCACGGACCTCACCGGCTGCTCGGTTAGCGATGTCGTGACGATCACACGTGCTTTCAGTGGCGTTGCAACCACCGGGAGCGCAACCGGATGTGTGAACGCTCCACCAACTATCACTGCATTGACCACTGGCGTCAGTTACTCGTGGAATACCGGCGCTGATACACAGAGCATCATCCCGAACACCTCCGGACCACACACCGTAACGGTCACCAATGCCGAAGGGTGCGAGCACGTGACCACCTTCAACGTGACCTTGTTCGCCCTGCCTGTCGTGGACCTTGGTCCTGACCTTGCGCTGTGCGGCAGCACTGGGCAAGTGCTGGATGCCGGCAACCCCGGAAGCACTTTCGTATGGAGCACAGGCAGTGGTTCACAGCAGATCACCGCGACCACGAGCGGGACCTATTCCGTCACGGTCACCAATGCGAACGGCTGTTCCGCATCCGATGCAGTGAACGTGCAATTGAACAACTTACCGGTCGATCAATTGGAGGATATCTCGGCATGCATCTCGGACCCCGTGCAACTGAACGCTGGCGGTCCTGAGAACACCTACCTCTGGAGCACCGGTGCCACCAGTAGTGCGATCAGTCCGACCACAAGTGGCACGTACTCGGTCACCGTTACCAATTCGCAGAACTGTTCGGCCACCTTCGATGCGGAAGTGACATTGGCCCCGTTGGTCAACGTGGACCTTGGGCCGGATACCACCATTTGCCTCGGTTCAAGCATTTCGATCGGAACGGATGGACCCGGGTTGAGCCATGTTTGGAGCACAGGCGCAACGACAGCGACGATCGAGGTGTCCACGGCCGGCACCTATTCCGTAACGGTGAGCAACAACGGGTGCCAAGCGAGCGACGCGATCACGATCAACACACAGAACGCACCAGTGGACGTATTGCAGGATGTCACCAAATGCGTTGGAGAGCCCGTTGTTCTGGATGCAGGGAACGCCGGCTCCGCCTACCTCTGGAATGTCGGCACCACGGCCCGAACACTCACCGTGAACACCAATGGCACCTACAGCGTGACCGTAACGAATTCCACCGGTTGTAATTCCACTTTCGATGCGACCGTCACCTTTGTTGCTCCACCGACCGTCCACCTCGGAGCGGACACGGTGCTTTGCGAAGGCGAAGTGCTGCAACTCGATGCTGGGAACCCGGGCGCCAGCTTCCAATGGAGTACTGGTGCCACCACCCGAACGATCGCGGTGTCCACGGCTGCTACCTATCAGGTACAAACGAACAATGGGTACTGCCAACGTTCTGATGAGATCGTGGTCCTGTTCAATCCTTCACCGGTCGGCATGGCGACCAAGCAGTTCCATACCTGTTTGGGTGAAGACCAGAACTATGTACGTCTCGACGCTGGGAACCCGGGCTCACGTTACAACTGGTCCACGGGTGAGAATGCACGCGTGATACTGGCAGGTGCGTACGGCGTATACGTGGTGGAGATCAACAATCAGTACGATTGCACCTTGCGGGATTCCGCGCAAGTGATCGAGTATTGCCCATCAGCGATCTTCATCCCGAACACCTTCACGCCGAACGGTGATGGGACGAACGATGTGTTCCTTCCGGTCGGCAAGAACATTGCCAAAATGCACATGTATGTATTCGATCGCTGGGGCAATATGCTGTTCGAGAGTGACGACCCAACGATGGGATGGGATGGAACCTACGCCGGGGAAGTGGTGAAGAACGACATGTACGTGTGGCGCTTACGCTACCAGTTCCTGGAGGACAAGGATGGCACGCTCGGGATGGAGCAGGAACAACTGGGTCACATCCAGGTGCTGCGGTAGATCGGTCTACCTCAGCTCGAAGTCATCCGCCTCCTTTCCCACTGGGAATTTCTCACGGAAGTCGTTCAAGGCAACACCGTCCAAGGTGCAGGTCGTGACGCACTCGTGCTTGGGGGTGCAGGCTGCCATCGCTTGACCTTTGGGCTCGATCGCCACGGAATCGCCGGAGTAGTGGATGCCCTTGCCGTCAATGCCCACGCGGTTCACACCGACCACGTAACATTGGTTCTCGATGGCGCGCGCGATAAGTAATTGACTCCACGGGTAGCTGCGCGCTTCCGGCCAGTTGGCCACATAGAGCACCGCATCGTAGTCGCCACGGCTCCGCGCGAAGACCGGGAAGCGCAGGTCGAAACAGATCTGCAACAGGATCCGCCAACCGCGCCATGCGACCACCACGCGATCCTTGCCTGGTGCGAAGTGGTCGGTCTCCTTCGCAAAGCGGAACAGGTGCCGCTTGTCATAGTGTTGGACCGATCCGTCCGGTGCAACGAATAGTCCGCGATTGAATGTCCGGTCCCCTTCCGCGATGATCACACTTCCGAACACCGCCGCATCGGTCAACGCGGCCTGCTCCTTCATCCACTGCACGGTTGCGCCCACCATGGTCTCCGCCAAGGTGGTGTTCATGCTGAAACCGGTGGTGAACATCTCGGGAAGCACGATCAGATCGGTAGTGCCCTTCAACCCCTTCAGTTTCTCGGCGAACATGGCGCGGTTCGCATCGGCATCCTCCCAATGAAGCATGCTCTGTACCAGGGTCACTCTCAGCTCGCGCATAGCTTCTCGATCGCGGCATCCAAGGTAGCGTCCTCCTTCGCGAAACAGAAGCGGATCAAGCGCTGGTCCTTTGGTGGATCCTTGTAGAATGGCGACAGCGGAATGCCGACCACACCGCGCTCCCGGGCGTACCACTTCGCGAACTCCACATCGGGTAGGTCGCTGATCGCGCTGTAATCAGCCACTTGGAAATAGCTGCCTTCACAGGCCAGTGGCTTGAACCTCGTTCGCTTCAGACCAGCGAGGAAACGGTCGCGCTTGGCTTGATACAACGCGGGCACTTGCTCATAGTTCGCCGGCTCCTTCACGTATTCGGCAAGGGCGTGCTGCATCGGCGTGTTCACGCTGAACACATTGAACTGGTGCACCTTGCGGAACTCGGCCATGAGGGCTTTGGGCGCCAAGGCATAGCCCATCTTCCAGCCCGTGGCGTGGAACACTTTGCCGAAGCTGAAGATCACAAAGCGCGTTCGCGAAGCTCCGGATAGTTCATCGCGGAGGCATGTGGTTCGCCATCGAACACCAAGTGCTCGTAGACCTCGTCGCTGAGCAGGAGGATATCCGTGCCGCGCAGCATCTCGATGATGCGCTTCATGTCGACATCGCGCAGGATCGTGCCCGCTGGATTGTGCGGCGTGTTGATCATGAAGCATGCGTGTGCGCGGCGTGATGCTGACCTGCACCGCGTCGGCATCGAACTTCATGTCACTACCCAACCGCACGTGGATCGGCGTGCCTCCGAAGCTCCACCGTAGGGCATAACAATCGTAGGCAAGGGTCCACGATGATCGCCTCATCGCCTGGCTGTCCGTGGCACGATCGCCGTGAAGATGGCTTGTGTGCCGCCTGCCGTTACCGTGATCTCCTGGGCCGCATTGTAACGAACGTCGTACAAACGCTGCACCTTTTCCGATAGGGCGTCCAACAGCGCCGGTATGCCGGGCATCGGTGCATACTGGTTGTGGCCTCGCTGCATCGCAGCATTAACCAAATTGCTCAGCTTGGGATCGATCGGAAAATCAGAAAGCCCTGCCCCAAGTTGATGGCGCCGACCTCGTTGGCCAGCTTGCTCATCACCGCGAAGATGGTGGTGCCGACGTGGGGAATTTGCTTTCCAAGTGCACCAAGTGTGTCATCCGGAGGTCACTCCTCGGTGACCGAAGCTGCAAGATACTCCCGGTTCATCCGTGCAATGTGCTCCAGGCTGATGCCTTTGGGACATTCCACCTCGCACGCGCCGGTGTTGCTGCAGTTTCCAAAGCCTTCCTTGTCCATCTGCTCCACCATGGCGAGCACCCGCTTCTTGGCCTCTGGCTTCCCTTGGGGAAGCAAGGCGAACTGGCTCACCTTGGCACCCACGAAAAGCATGGCACTGCCGTTCACGCAGGTGGCAACGCAGGCACCACATCCAATGCAGGTCGCAGCATCGAAGGCCGTGTCGGCATCATCCTTGGGAATGGGCACCGCATTGCCATCCACCAGATTACCGCTGGTGTTCACGCTCACGAATCCACCCGCTGCTTGGATACGATCGAAAGCTCCACGGTCCACGGCGAGGTCCTTGATCACCGGGAATGCTTCAGCGCGCCACGGCTCCACATGGATGGTGTCCCCGTCCTTGAACTTGCGCATATGCAGTTGGCAGGTGGTGATCATCCGGCCCGGTCCATGTGCTTAGCCATTGATAAACAGACTGCACGAACCACAGATGCCTTCGCGGCAATCATGGTCGAACGCGATGGGCTCCTCGCCTTTGCGCACGAGGTCATCGTTCAGCACGTCCAACATCTCCAGAAATGACATGTCCTCCGAGACGTCGTTGACCGGATAGGTCTTGAGTTCTCCTTTCGCTTTGGGGCCGCTTTGGCGCCAGATCTTGAGGGTCAGTTTCATGTTGCCCATTACTTGTAGGAGCGTTGTGTCAATTTCACGGCCTCGAAATGCAGCGGCTCGGTGTGCAGCGGAGAAGAGCTCGGGTCACCGTTCCACTCCCATGCGGAAGTGAATGCGAAGTTGACATCGTCACGCAGCGCTTCTCCTTCCGGTGTTTGGTACTCCTCGCGGAAGTGCCCACCACAGCTTTCATTCCGGGTCAAGGCATCCTTGCACATCAGTTCACCGAGCTCGAGGAAGTCGGCCACGCGACCCGCTTTCTCCAGTTCCTGGTTGAACTCGTTCGCTGTCCCCGGTACGCGGACGTCCTTCCAGAATTCTTCACGGATCTGGCGGATCTCGGCGATCGCTTCCTGCAGGCCCTGTGCGTTCCGTGCCATGCCGCATTTGTCCCACATCACCTTGCCTAAACGACGATGGAAGTCATCCACCGGTTTGGTGCCCTTGTTGTTCAGGAAGTGATCGATGCGGCCCTTCACCTCTTGCTCGGCGGCGTCGAATTCAGGACGTGCCGTGTCGATCGGTCCGGTGCGGATATCATCCGCGAGGTAATCGCCCACGGTGTAGGGGATCACGAAGTAACCATCGGCCAGCCCCTGCATCAGCGCGGAGGCACCCAATCGGTTGGCGCCATGATCGCTGAAATTCGCTTCGCCCAACGCGAAGAGCCCCGGCACGGTGGTCTGTAGGTTGTAGTCCACCCATAGGCCGCCCATGGTGTAGTGTACGGCCGGGTAGATCTTCATGGCGTGCAGGTAGGGGTTCTCGCCGACGATGTTCTCGTACATGTCAAAGAGGTTGCCGTACTTCTCGCTCACCACCGCGGTACCGAGTTCCTTGATCTTCTCCGGTGAAGGGTTCTCGATGTTCTGCACATTGGCCTGCAACTTGCCATAGCGCTCGATCGCTGCACCGAAGTCCAGGTACACCGCTTCACCGGTCTTGTTGACGCCGAAGCCGGCGTCGCAACGCTCCTTGGCTGCGCGGCTCGCCACGTCACGTGGAACCAAGTTGCCGAAGGCAGGATACCGACGTTCCAGGTAATAATCGCGATCCTCTTCCTTGATATCGCTGCCCTTCTTCTTTCCTTCTCGGATGGCCTGCGCGTCCTCCAGCTTCTTGGGCACCCAGATGCGGCCGTCATTGCGCAGCGACTCGCTCATCAACGTCAGCTTGCTCTGGTGCGTGCCACTCACCGGAATGCAGGTCGGATGGATCTGTGTGTAGCAAGGGTTCGCCATGTACGCACCGCGCTTGTGTGCCTTCCACGCCGCCGTGACATTGCTGCCCATGGCATTGGTGCTGAGGAAGAACACGTTGCCGTAACCGCCCGTGCAAAGCAATACCGCATGCGCACCGTGCCGCTCGATCTCGCCGGTGATGAGGTTGCGGGCGATGATGCCGCGCGCCTTGCCATCCACCACGACCACGTCCAGCATCTCGTGCCGGTCGTACATCTTCACGGTGCCCTTCCCACCTGGCGCATCAGCGCGCTGTAGGCGCCGAGCAACAGCTGCTGGCCGGTCTGGCCCCGCGCATAGAACGTGCGGCTCACCTGCACGCCACCGAAGCTGCGGTTGTCCAACAGCCCACCATAGTCGCGGGCAAAGGGAACCCCTTGGGCCACGCACTGATCGATGATGTTGGCACTGACCTCGGCCAAGCGGTACACGTTCGCTTCACGTGCGCGATAGTCGCCGCCCTTCACCGTGTCGTAGAACAAGCGGAAGGTGCTATCGCCGTCGTTCTGGTAGTTCTTGGCGGCGTTGATACCACCTGTGCGGCGATGCTGTGTGCGCGACGGGCGCTATCCTGGAAGCAGAAGGCCTTCACGTTGTAGCCCATCTCCGCGAGCGAGGCCGCGGCGCTGGCTCCGGCGAGACCGGTGCCCACCACGATGATGTCGATCCGGCGCTTGTTGGCCGGTGCGACGATCCGAATGTGCCCTTTATGATCGGTCCACTTGCGTTCCAGTGGGCCTTCGAGGATCTTGTCTAATGCCATTTGCAGCGTACTGTTGGGGGGTTGGAGGTTGGTCGGAGTTGGGGGTTGGGAACACCCTTTCACTTGTTCAAGCCTTCAACGCATGTAGGTAATGTGCGTTCGGATGGAATGATGTTGGCACTGTTGCGGGTTGGAGCTTGTGTTGAGGAGTTGCAACCCGCAACCAGTGCGAAGGCTATGTGCGGCGTCACTCATCGATTGATGAACATCCACACCGGGATAAGGGCAGAAGAAAACAGGGATCACCACACCGAAGAACACCCCGACATTCTTGATCAACGGCGTATAGCGTGGATGGTTCATTCCCAAGGACTGGAACGCACTGGAGAACCCGTGCAACAGGTGAAAGGCAAGGACGGCCATACTGATCACATAAATGACCACGTACCAGATCTGTGAAAGGCCGCGGCCTGCAGGTGTACAGGTCCTTGTTCCATCAGCATCCACGCCCAGTTCACCCCAATGCATTTCGTACCAGAATGCTTTCATGAAGCACGATGAAGACCAGCACGAACGTGCCCAACAAGGCCATCTGGCGGCTGTACCAGGTGCTGTTGGCGTTCGGCTTCTCGTAGGCGTATTTCACCGGGCGCGCCTTTCGGTTCTGGATCGCGAGCAGAATGCCATCGAAAGCATGGAAAAGGATGCTCGCGTACAGCAGGTAGCTCACGACCTTCACCAACGGGAAGGTGGTCATGAACTTGGCGTAGGCATTGAACTTGAGCTGCCCACCAGGACTCATATCCAGCAATTGCAGGTTCCCTGCGAGGTGGGCGATAAGGAAGACGCAAAGGAAAAGGCCCGTAAGGGCCATCCAGTACTTCTTCGCAAGTGAGGAACCGAGAAGGGCTGATCGTGACATGGAGTATGGTTGTCGCGCAGTGCGCTAACTTTAACGGCAACAAAAGTAACCCCCGGCCGGTTCGCACCAAATCCGCGTCAATTCGGTCAATTCTTGCATTGAAATGAGATATACGCCCCTTTCCGCAGCCACTTATCGTGAACACCGCGCCCGCTTCCGCAGCGGAATGGAAAAAGGCGGTCTTGCGCTTTTCCACAGCAACGACATCATGCCCACCAGCGCCGATGGCACCATGCCCTTCAAGCAGGCCACGGACATCATGTACCTCACGGGCATCGATCAGGAGGAAAGCGTGCTCTTGCTTTTCCCCGATGCCATGGACCCCAAGGACCGGGAGATCCTGTTCGTGCGAGAGACCAACGAGCATATCGCGATCTGGGAAGGACACAAGTTCTCGAAGGAGGAGGCCACTGCACTCTCCGGGGTAGCCAACGTGCAGTGGACCAGCGCCTATGAGGCCACACTGAAACGTCTCGTTCCGCAATGCGAAAGCCTGTACCTGAACAGCAACGAGCACCTGCGCCAGGGCAACGAGGTGGAGACCCGTACCGAGCGCATGAACAAGGCGGTGCGCACCCAATTCCCTTTGCACAACGTGAAGCGCAGTGCCCCGATCCTGCACCGCATCCGCAGCGTGAAGACCGCCGAAGAGGTGGCACAGATGCGCAAGGCGGTGGCGATCACTGGCAAGGCTTTCGAACGGGTATGCGGCTTCCTGAAGCCTGGCGTAATGGAATATGCGGTGGAGGCCGAGATCACGCACGAGTTCCTGCGCAATGGCTCGCGCGGCCATGCCTACACACCGATCATCGCCAGCGGCTACAGCGCCTGCGTGCTGCATTACATCGACAACGACAAGGCCTGCAAGGACGGCGATGTGATCCTGATGGACTTCGGTTGCGAGTATGGCGGCTATGCCAGCGACCTGACCCGCTGCCTTCCGGTGAACGGCAAATTCACCAAGCGCCAACGCGCCGTGTACAACGCCGTGCTGAACGTGAAGAACGAGGCCACTAAGCTGTTGCGCCCTGGCACCGTGCTCGCCGACTACCACAAGGAAGTGGGCAAGCTCATGGAGAGCGAGTTGATCGGCCTCGGCCTGTTGGACAAGACCGATGTGAAGAACCAGAACCCGGAAGCGCCGCTGTACAAGAAGTACTTCATGCACGGCACCAGTCATTTCATCGGGCTGGATGTGCACGATGTCGGCCTTTGGAACGAGCCGATCAAGGAAGGCATGTGCTTCACCGTGGAACCGGGGATCTACATCCGCGAGGAAAGCCTCGGCATCCGACTGGAGAACGACATTCTGGTGACCAAGGATGGGCAGGACGACCTGTTCAAGGACATTCCTGTGGAAGCTGATGCGGTCGAAGAACTGATGAACAGGAAGGCGGTGTTGGCATAGGATTGAATGAAGCCCGTCTATTGGCCTGCCCTCCTGAACTTGGTCGGAGTATCGGTCGCACTCATCTATGGAGTCGGCGGTGGCAGCGGTGGCGAAACCACTGAAGGGGTCTTTTTGACTTTTTGGTGGACTGGTTGGCTGACAATACTTGTTGCAAGCACGATCCTTATTCGTTCTGTCGTTCGCAAAGAGTTGTTGGCAGGCGATACTTTGATCCTAGGTGCTTCGGCCACTTTCGGTTTCTTCGAAACCCTATTGTGGCATCCGTTGAGATAGCCTCGCGTTCATTGTTGTGGCAAACGTGAGCACAGAGATCCAGGCCGGCGCGTTACGAAGTTGCCTTACCTGCATTGATACGATAAACCCCTTAACCATGTACATCCGCTCCATCGGTATCGCCACGCTCATCTTCGGCACCCTGTTCAAGGTCCTGCACTGGCCGGGGGCCAACATGCTCATCCTGGTCGGTGGCGTGGTGTCCGCGTCGGCCGCTATCGCGCTTTTGGTGACCAAGCCCGGACCCCGACCGGCCAGCGCGGTACTCCGCACAACGACGGGTGCCTTCCTCATTGCCTTCCTGTTGTTCAAGCTTTTCCACCTGCCCTTTGCGGACGCCTGGATCCTGGCGGCTGTGGCTTCCATCACTGGGCTGCTCTTCGCCGAGCGCGACCGTCCGTGGATGCAGCGTGTCCGGGCGCTGCGCTTCTCCGCGCTATTGCTCGTCGGTGTCGGGCTCTTCGTGGGCGGCTCCCTGTTCAAGATGATGCACTGGCCCGGTGCCAACATCCAGCTATTGCTGGGCATGACGGGCTGCGCGGTGTGGTTCCTGATCCCGCAGACCCGGAAGCTGGTCACCGCCTAGTTCAACGAATCGGTTCGAATGAACGTAAGAAGCCCCTCGAACGCTCGAGGGGCTTTTTCAATGGGTCCTGTTCGGTCACTTCACCATGTACACCACTTCCACCGCTTCGGGCAGTGTGGTATCCACGACGAGCGTGTGATACACTTCGCCGTCCTCATCCCTGTCCAACACATTGCCGGCAATGGTGAGGGCCCGGTATACCGGAACAATGTGTGTGCTGGTGGTCAAATCGCGCGGCGCAGTTGGAACGGTTTAACGGTCGAGAGTTCCCCGTCCAAGACCATGAGGTAATACTCTTCCCCATCCAGGTCGGTGATGCGCACTCGTGTTTCCGGGCTATTGACAGCGCCGGTCTTCACGATCCGGCCCTTGCTATCGCAGATGTCGAAGAGCGCCTCGCCCGAGCCGGGTTCGTAGTCGAACATCAGTAAACGCTCGATCTGGTCGATGCGTACGCGGATGTGATCAGCTGCTTGTGCCATGGTCCTCAAGAGTTGTCCTTTCGTACGTAAGAACCACCCTAAGGGTTGCACACAACGAACGGACCCGACCGACCTTTCGGTCGACCGAGTCCTACCACCAAACCAAAACCAATTCACCTATGGGGTTCAACACCCTTGATCGTTGAAGATCCACAGCTTGTGCGTGGTGCTTCGTACCGTGTGGTGGATGCTCATGAGAACGGGGTATTTGCTGGTCGTACCACCAAGCTACAAACCCGCAATGCCGAGAAAAAGTGCGGAACGAGGAACGGAGGTCAAGCACCAAGAAGCGGCGATCCGATGTCCCATGCGGACCCGGAACTCGGGCCGATCCTCGCTCGTTCTGCCGAACCTCCCGTTCTCCCGATCGGGTCGACCGTTCACTGCTCACAGTGGTGCACTTGGTGCACAAGCCCTAATTTTCGGCAAACCACGTTCCCATGGCTCTGCGCGCACTGATCGTTGATGATGA
>JAWKNF010000002.1:0-246373 GCA_041391825.1 Flavobacteriales bacterium
AGGTAGCTCGGAAAGCCGGCAGGGGCGTTCAACGTGACCGAAGCACCTTGACAGATCGTCCGGTCCGGGCCGATATCGATCGCGCACGGCTGGGCAACAAGGCTTCCGGCGAACAGGAAGCTGCTGAGGACCAGTGGATATGTGCGCGAGGTCAACAAGTCGGTCAGGGCATGCGGACCCCAGTGCCCAAAGTTCGGGCCGATCGCCGGAATGACGTGGCATTGTCGCCGAACGTTGCTCACCGAAGTATGAACATCCGGTTCACTTCCTCCAACTGGATCTCGTGCACATCATGGAAGACCGTCGTAGCGTGCTGCCGAACCACCTCGCAACGGGTGTTGCTACGCTCATCGTAAGCCACGGTATTGATGCAGACCACGCCTTCGGCGGCGCAGCACTCGCGCAAGCCGTGCATGAAGGCGCGTGAATCCACGCCCCGTGCCAGGTCCAGGTCGTCGAACAGGTCCACCAGAACAAGGTCGAAGCGAGTGCGCAAGCCGTGGACCTGGATCATCGCATCGCCCAGGACCACATCGAGGTCCGCATGACGATCGAGCGCGAATTGCTCGCGTGCTACAGCGAGCATCGCAGGGTCCAGTTCCACGGCCGTAATGGGGCATTTGATACCCAGTTCGTCGCGTATGATCTCGATCGCGCTTCCTCCGCCCAGCCCTAGCAGGAGCATGGATCGCGGCGGATCCTTGCGAAGGTCCAGTTGGTCCAAGGTGCAGCGCCATACCCGGTGCAAGGATCCGAAGGACTGGTTCCCATGCTCGGAGTTCAGGACCTTACGGCCGTTCTCCCAGCGCACCTCCAAGGGGCCGAAGTGCCCATCAACACGCGATGCGGAGAGTGGCCAGAGCCAGCTGAGGAGACGGTGGAACACGGTTCGTGGGCGGATCGAAGGGCAAAGGTCGTTCCCCGGTCGGGAAGCGTTGGGCCGACCTTGGGGTACGATGGTTCCCGAGCCCCGGGTCGTACCGCCGTACTTTCGCGCCCTTGACCGCGATCACCCGATACAAGCTTCGCAAGCTGGCGAAGTACACGCTGGTCACCATGGCGGTGGCGGCATCGTTCCTCCTGTTCAGCGGAGAGCGCTTGGACCTGCAGATAGGAGCGTGGGCCTTGTTGGGCCTTTGGACGGGTGTTCTAGAGGAATACCTCTTCGGACGTCGTTTCCGTGGCTTGGCCATTCCCTTGCAGTTCCTGGGCAAGGTGCTGTTGGTGAACCTGCTGACGATCGGCCTGATCGTCCTTGGCTTCGCGTTGAATTCGGATCGCTTCGATTGGTACCGAGCGGCCCAGCCGGAACGAGTGCTGGAGATCTTCCTGATGAAGCAATTCTACACCCTGATGCTTCGGGTCGTCGTGGTCACCTCATTCGCCATTCTGGTGGTCCAGGTAGAGGAGTTCATGGGACGGCGCATGTTCGTGGGCTTTTTGCTCGGCCGATATGAACGACCGCAAGCCGAGGAGCGTGTGGTGCTCACCGTGGACCTTGTGAGCAGCACCACCTTGGCGGAGCGGATGGGGGATGTGCATTACTTCCGCCTGCTCAACACCATCTATTCGTTGATGACCGATGCGGTCCTTCGCAACGAGGCCGAGATCCACAAGTACGTTGGGGATGAAGTGATCTTCACTTGGCCCATGCGGGTGGGTGTGCGATACGAGAACTGCCTTGATCTCTTTTTCGATATCACCGAGCGGATCGCGGAGCATGAGCAGGAGCTTCGTGAGGAGTTCGGCGTTGTGCCACAGTACCGGGCCGCACTGCACGGTGGTCGGGTGATCTCCGCTCAGGTTGGTCACACCAAACGGTCCTTGGAATTGAGCGGGGATGTGATGAACAGCGTTTCCCGCATGCTCGGATTGGCGAAGGAAATGAAAGTGGACCTCCTGGTCTCTGCGGAGATGCTCGCCCGCTTGCCCTCGGCTACGGAGCGCTTCATGATCGGGCCGCAGCATACGGTACCAGTGAAAGGCCGTAAGCGCGAGGTCCGGGTGCATTCCGCGGAGCGCTTACATCGCACACTATGAGGATGAGTTCGTGGACATCGGCCTACTTCCTCTCATTGTTGGTAGTGCCTCACGCTCAGGCCCGGGAACTCGTCCCTTTCGTCAGCAATGCAGAACGCTTCATGGTGTTCTGTAACAAACGCTTCGTGGAAGTGGATGACCGACCGCCCATGCGTTATTGGGCGATGGATGGGGCGGTCTTTTTCAGCCGATCGAGGGTGGCTTGGTGCAATTCACCTGGGAGGCCAACGCATGGAGGTCATCGAACGCCGGGCCGTGCGTGATGTGCAGGTAGCGGGTCAACGGGCGGCCTGGATGGTCGATGATACACTGAAGGTGCTGCGCTCCGGCGCTGCCGTGCCGGTGGCGAGCGGTGTGGATCGGTACATGGTCTCGGACAGCCTGATCGCATTCGTGGACGGTCCGGCAGGAGAGTTGAACGTGTTGTGGCGCGGGCAGCGGATCCTGCTGGCTGCCGTTGGTGCGGATGGGAAGGACCTGCGATGGACCCAAGGCACCAACAGCGTTGCTTTCTTCGATGGTCCGAACGGCAGGTGGTATTGTTCCAGCATGGTGCGGTACGAACGCTGACGGATAGCGCTGACGTGGGTTATGTCGTTGCCGGGAACGGCATTCTCGCCCTATTGGGATGATTCGCAGGGCGAGTTCATCGGAGAGAACGAAGGGGCGTGCACGTTTATCCGGCCTTCGTCCGATCAGCGCGAAATCAGGCGATGGGCTCTGGCATTCGTGGATGGAACAGTGAAGTTGAAGTGCTGGCGTGTAGGGAATTGATGCGCTCACCGATTCCCATGCCTTCGGATTATGGGTGCAGGATCGTGTAGTGCTCTACCTGCAAGGCGGGAAGTTGATGGTGCTGGCCCCCGATGGTCCCATGGCCGTTGATGATATCGTTCCCGAGCAATGGAAGGTACAGGGCGACCTGCTCGTCTATTTGAACGCGAACCGGGAACTGTGGGGCATTCGGAACGGGGAACGGATGCGTTTCGGCAAGGAAGCCGCGATGGATGGGTTCGACCTCCACGGCGGGGCCGTGGTGTACAAGAGCCCCACCGGGTCGATCACCGTGGTGTCCGGTGGAAGGACATTCATTTATTGAACGGGTTCAGGCCACATCGTCCGTGCGCTCAACCCGCCTTGCGCCGATCAAGGTCCATGTTTGATGGCATTCTTCTTCCCTTTGAGGTCGGTACTACCGATCTCGCGGACCTCGTAGATCTCAGGGAGCCGAAGCACATCCAACAGGTCCTGGGAGATCAGGTTGTCCACCCCATGGGCATTGCACTGTCCTTGGATATGTGCTGCCGTGTTCACCACATCACCGGTGTAGATCCGTTCCTTCTTCACCAAACCCACTTCACCGGCCGTTACCGGCCCGTAGTGGAAGCCGGCCTTGAACAAGGGTGCATGACCGTACCGTGCTTCGTAATGCTTCGCCCGGCGTTGCAGTTTCGCACGGATATCGAGGAAGCAACGGATGCATCGCTGCCGCCCGACGCCCTTCCGCAAGGACCAGCTCACGCTGATCTCGTCACCCACGTACTGATAGATTTCTCCACGGGAATAGACGATGGAGTCCGTGATATCGGCGTAAAGTTCGTTCAATAGCTTGAAGTACTGTACATGCCCGATCCGTTCCGCGATCGTCGTGGAACTCCGCATGTCCAGGAACATGAAGATCCGCATCTCCTGCCTGGGCTTGTGGTAGCGGCCGGTGAGGTAGTTGATCCCGCCGCTACCGTACTGATCGTTCAGGCGCACCATCAGCATGGTTCCGGCCATCAGAAGGGTCCAGTAGAGGTAGGTACCCAGAAAGCGCAGACCGAACACCTTGTCCGATGGGCTTGGACCTGGCCGTGGCATGTCAAGGTCCAGTGCAGGAAGGATGGCTCCAAGGGAGATCATGATCCCGAACATGACCACGGCCATGATGGCAACAGCCTTCACATAGGAGAACTTGCGCCAACGGTCGCGTAACACGAAGATGTACGTGAAACCGCCCAGGACCCCAGCGAACAAGGAGGGAAGCAGGCGTTCCGCCAACCGTTCTTGAAGGGTGCTCGGCAAGCCATGTCTCAGCATGGCGTTGTGTTCGAATAAGGCCACCACACAGCCAACGATCACCCATGACAGGGCGATCCGGAGCGATCGGTGGACGCGTAATCGTGTTCTGGCGAGGGTCTCGGCCGGCACGGCGGCGAAGTTAGCTGCGCTGCGGACCCGAATATTGGGCTTGTGTCAACGATATGTTAATGGAAATTAAAAGGTAGCAGGTGCCGCATGTGAACTCCCCGAATTGTACAACCAACCCTTGACTTGTACCGCAGCAGGCCCGTACTTCCGGTACTTTTGGCGACATGATCCGGTTCAAGGAACGCGTTCCAGCGCTGCTGGTGGCAATGCTGTTCTGGCCTTTTGCGGGCCAGGCGTTCTATATCCACTTGCATGGCATCGTCACCGAGCATTTCACTGGCGATGCCATGAAAGGAGTGCAGATCCGGATGGTGAAGGACAGCGTTGAGCGGGAGACCATCATCACCACCGGGAACGGGAAGTACGAGATGTACCTGGAGCGTGGTTATGACTATCAGATCTGGTTCCATCGCGCCGATCTTGTGACCAAGCATGTTCGTATCGATGCCCGTGAGGTGCCCTTGTTCCCGGATGTCCCCTTCTATGACATGGACCTGCAAATGACCATGTTCACCTGGTTGGACGGGTATGACTTCGACCTCTTCAAGGCGCCGGTCGGTGTAGCGGTATACAAGCACAGTGTGCGGAACTTGAATTGGGACGTGGAGTACACGGATCGAGCGCGGAAATACATCGACCGTTTCATGGTGCACTACGAACGAGAGATCGCCGATCGCGCCAAGCGTGAAGCGGTCAGGGGGACCACGGTCAAACGTCGGCGAAGAAAACCCGTGGATTTCTGATCCTTGGTTCAGCTCCGGTCCAGCGCACCCACAAGCTTCAAGCATTCCACGGCCTCCTTCACGTCGTGCACGCGAAGAATGGACGCTCCGTGCATCAGCGCGATCGTGTTCAGGACCGATGTTCCGTTCAGTGCTTCCTCAGGCGTCGTTCCCAATACCTCGTTGATCATGCGTTTGCGCGAAAGCCCGACAAGGACCGGCGCACCCAATGCGTTGACACGATCCAATGCTCGTAACAACGCGAAGTTGTGTGCCGTGGTCTTTCCAAAGCCGAACCCGGGGTCCAATACCACATCAGCGATACCTGCATCACGCGCGGCGTGCATGCGTTGGCTGAGGAAGAGGGTCACTTCGGTGGCCACATCCACATAGCTCGGGTCCCGCTGCATGCTCGTTGGAATGCCCTGCATGTGCATGGCGATGTACGGTACGCCCAGGTCGCCCACCGTTCCCAACATCCGATCGTCCAAGGTGCCTGCGCCAATGTCGTTCACGATGCAAGCACCGCTCTCCACAGCGGCTTTTGCCACGTTGGCGCGATAGGTATCGATGCTCAAGAGCACCGTCGGGAAGCGGGCGACCAGCGCCTCGATCACGGGTAGGACACGTTCGAGCTCGAGGTCCGCGGCCACTTCCATCGCCCCAGGTCGGCTGCTGGCACCTCCGATATCAATGATCCCGGCACCAGCGTTCAACATGCTTTCGGTGGATCGGAGCGCGGCATCCACATCGACCCGGCTGGCAGCATGGAACGAATCCGGGGTCACGTTCAAGATCCACCATCACCATGGGAAAATGGACCGTTCAGCCGGTCCCGGATGCGCCATGAGGTCGAGCTGATGGTCATGCCGTGCGAAGGTCCGCAGGAAAGATGGAACGTGGGCAAGGTGCGGACATGCACGCCTCAAGTACCTTCGCGGCCGATGGACCGTACCCTTTCCGAATACAAGACCGTGGTGGACGAGTGTATCTCGCTTTTCGAGAAGAAGGCGAAGGATTACGGCACGGCATGGCGGATCCTACGTGTGCCGTCGCTCACTGATCAGTCTTCATCAAGGCACAACGCATTCGCACCTTGCAACGGGTGGGCGAGAGCAAGGTGGGAGAGGGCGTGCGACCGGAGGCTGGTCGGCATCATCAACTATGCTGCCATGGCTTTGGTGCAATTGGAACTGGGTGTGGTGGAGTCCCCGGACATGGATGCCGAGCAGGCCACGAATGAGGTCGCCGCCCGTATCAGAACAGGCCCGTGATCGATGACACGCAAGAACCATGATTATGGCGAAGCATGGCGCAGCATGCGTGTGAGTTCGCTCGTGGACCTCATCCTCATGAAGTTGCTGCGCATCAAACAGATCGAGGACAATCAAGGTGCCACGCTCGTGAGCGAAGGCATCGATGCGAACTTCCTTGATATCGTGAACTACGCCGTCTTCGCGATGATCCAACTGGATGCTGAAGCGGCCCGCGCAGAACTGTAAGACTGGTATGGTCCGCAGCTATGCACATCGGATCGTTGGGAAGTAGGTCCTGAAGCAGGGTGTTCGAGCTTGGATCCCACGTCGCCGGGATCATAGTTTCGCATCCCACTGGAATTCGGCTTACCCCGGAACACCATGCGAGCGATCATTCTCTGCTTCTTCGTAGGCATCACCTTGTCCACTTCGGCCGTGGATCTTCGCCTCCACGGCGAGGTCACACATATGGGTCGCGTGAGGTGTTGGGCGACGTGCTCGTGCGTGTGTACCGTGATGGCGTCAAGGAACAAGCCTTCATGACCGGCGCTGGAGGGCGCTATACGGTCGATCTGAAGCGGGGCGGGCATTACATCATCCGGTTCAGCCGACCAGGGCATGTAACGAAATGCTTTGCTGTCGATACCCATGGCGCTGCTTGGGAGGGGGACCTTCGCTCGGTCTCCGTGGCGGTCAAGAATGACCTTGTTCGAGCGTGTACCCGGCCTTGATCTTTCGTTCTTCGATCTGCCCATGGGGCTTGCAAACTTCAGCCCGACCACAGGTTACCTCAGTTGGGACAAGGCGTATGAAGAACGCATTCGTCCCGAAGTGGATCATACTTGATGGCCGAGGTGCGACTGAGAAGGGAACACATGGCCGCCTCGGTCTCGTCCTCCACCGACGTGAGCGACCGCAGGCGGTGAGCCTGTTCGTGCGGCATCGGTACTTTCGAGGATCGGAGTGCTTCGATAGGCATCACTCGGGCCACCGCCACATGCTAAAGGCTTGTTAACGATGATCGCTTCCTACGTGCGCCGGCTAACTTCGCTCCGTATCATTGACCGCTCGTGACCTGAACGGGCCATCATCAGTCAAAGAACATGCGTATCCTTCTATACATCAGTCGACTCATCGTTGGACCGCTCTTCATCGTAAGCGGCCTGATCAAGCGAACGACCCACTGGGCTTCTCCTACAAATTGGGGAGTACTTCGTGGAATCCGCATTGGACCTGCCTTTCCTGGTGCCCTTCGCCTTGGCCTTGGCCGTGTTGGCGTGCTTGGCCGAGGTGGTCCTGGGTTTCGCGGTGTTGTTCGGTGGTCGGATGAAGTTGGCGACTTGGGCCCTGTTGCTGCTCACGCTCTTCTTCGGCTGGCTCAGCCTCACGGCCACATGCGACCCCAACGCTACCTACACGGTGATGGTCGACGGTGTGATGGAAGAGCGCGGTGTCACGTGCGTGAATGATTGCGGTTGCTTCGGCGATGCGATGAAGGGTTCCGTTGGACGCAGCCTTACACCTTGGGAGAGCTTCGCAAAGGATATGTTCCTGCTCGTGTTCATACTTCCTTGTTCTTCTTCCGCAAGCGGATCGAGGTGGAACACCGCCGCGAATGATATAGTCCTCCTGCCTGCCGGGCTCGCATTGGTCGCGGTCTGGAGCGGGATATCTTCACGTGGTGGGGCCCTGTGGTTCACGTTGGTCGCGTTCGCAGGCTACATCGTGATCAGAAGATGATGGAAGGCCCAAGGCCGATGGACCACGGCCTCGTTGGTCGCTCTGCTCACCTTGGTCTTCTCCTGGTACGGCTATGCGCATTTGCCGATACGTGACTATCGGCCATACGCCGAAGAGCAATAGCATCAGTGAACAGAGGAGATGGGCAAGGCTCCCGTGACACAGGCGTTCGTGCAGTACCGCAACAAGACCACAGGAGAGGTGAGGAATACGACAGCAACGGTGCCTATCCATGGGATGACGACAACTATGAATACGTCGATCGGCGGATCGTGGAGATCGAGCCCGGGATCGAATCCAACGTGCAGGACTTCCTGCTCACCGACGTGGAAGGCAACGACATGACCTGGGGCATCCTGAACGAGCCCGAGCCTGTGATGTTGATCATGATGTATGACGTTGACAAGGCGGATACGCATTGCATGTCGGCCATCCGCGAGCTGGTGAACGCAGGCACGAACAAGGGTTGGTATGTCTATGGCGTTACCGCCAGTCCGTTCGCGAAAGGCGAAGAGTTCCGCCATACGCATCAGATGCCCTTCGAGATCATGCAGTGCGATGAGAAGACGATCAAGACGGCGATCCGGAGCAACCCCGGTGTGATGCTTTTGCAGCAAGGAACGGTGCGCGGCCTGTGGCATTGCAACGATACGCCCTCCCTGGATGAAGCGGCGGCCAAGTTGAAGTGAGCATGGGCCGGGCAGGGTCCATATCGGTACGGTGGTGCGTAGGCCTTGCGATGGTGTTCGGTGCCGTGGCATGGGGTGCCCCGGTGTTCGCGCAGAACAACATGATGTTCTTCGGGCTCGTTACCGACGCCAGGTCCGGAAAACCGATCCACAACGCGACCTTGTTGGTCGTCACGGATTCTATTCCGAGCGATAGCGTTTTCACCGACCCCTCGGGCAGCTACCAGGTGTTCGTTCCGCTGGGCGGTTTGCACCGATTGGTCTACAGTGCTGAAGGTACTCACCCGAAGGTGGTGGAGGTGGATACCAGCGCGGAAATGGAGCCGGCCGATCGGAACAAGGAGTGGAACATCCGTATAGACATCACCTTGGTCGATAACGCACTCGAACTGTCAACGGACCTTTTGACCACTCCCGTGGGCAGGTCGAAGTGGATCGCTGAGCGACATGCCTTCGAATGGGACACGCCATACAGCGAGCGCTATCAGATCCGTTACAAGCAGGAGGTGAAAGCGGCGAAGAAGAAGTAGTTCGTCCGGTCCTCCACGCGATCCGTGTTCATGTGCATGTTCGTGTACCGTCATCGCGTTGTTGATATCGCCCCTCCCCATGGTTCGGGTGGCACGATGACGCTGCGATCTTTGCAGGATGCGAACGATCGTTGCAGGAAATTGGAAGATGCACAAGGACCGCTCCGGTGCCGAAGCGTTGGTGCGTGCTTTGTTGGATTCAAAGGCGACCATGCCCGGGAAGGTGGAAGTGATCATAGCCCCACCATTCCCCTTTCTAACGATGGCGGTGGAACTCACCAAAGGAAGCGGGATCGAGGTGGCGGCCCAGAACTGCCACGAGGCCGAGCAAGGAGCGTACACCGGCGAGGTGAGCGCAGGCATGTTGGCCAGCATCGGTGTATCGGCTTGCCTCGTGGCCCACAGCGAACGTCGACAGTACTTTGGTGAAACGGATGCCACGGCGGCGGCGAAGATCAACGCACTCTTGGCCGTGGGCATCACGCCGATCTACTGCTGCGGCGAACGAAAGGAGGAACGCGAAGCCGGTCGTCATTTCGAGGTGGTGTCCAGCCAAATGAAAGCGGCCTTGAGCAGTTTGAGCACCACCGAGCTACAACGCGTGGTGGTGGCCTACGAACCGGTCTGGGCCATCGGGACGGGGCTCACGGCCACCGCCCAACAAGCGCAGGATATGCACGCGCACATCCGTGGTCTCTTGCGCACACATGGCGAAACGGTCGCGTCCAATGTCCCCGTGTTGTACGGCGGAAGCTGCAAGCCCGATAATGCCGCCGAACTCTTCGCAGGTGCCGATGTCAACGGTGGCCTCATCGGTGGTGCGGCATTGGATGCAGAACAATTCCTCGGCATCATTGCGCATGCCGGATAGCAGTAGGCGGATCATCCACGCTAACCTTCGATCATACAGCCATTGACCTATACCCGCGTATCCTTTCTCATTGCACCGGTCGATCCGTGGCGTGACATCCTGATGGTCGAACTCGGCGAGTTGGGCTACGACAGTTACGAGGAGACCACGGGCGGTCTTGAAGCCTACATCGGCACCGCGGAGTTCGACGCCGTCGCGGTGTCCAAGTTGATGACCCTGCGCGACCCGCACGTTCATGTGTCCTGGTCGCACGCTGAAATGCCCAACAGGAATTGGAATGCGGAGTGGGAGCAGAGCTTCGTGCCTGTTGAAGTGGATGGAAGGGTAAGGGTGAGGGCCGAACACCACGCGCCGGATCCGGCCTTCGCGCATGAGCTGGTGATCACACCGCGAATGGCTTTCGGTACGGGGCATCACGCCACCACCCGAATGATGGTACGCGCCATGCTTGGTCTCGATCTGGAAGGAAAGGCGGTGTGCGACCTGGGCTGCGGCACTGCCGTGCTCGCCATGTTGGCGGAACGCTTGGGGGCAACGACCATCATGGCGATCGATAATGACGAGGTCGCCGTTTCCAACGCCCAGGAGAATGTGGTACGCAACGGTTGTCACGTCACCGTTGTGGAAAAGGGGGATGCCGACTCGCTGCGAGGCCACACCTACGACACTATTTTGGCGAACATCGAACGGAACACATTGCTCAAGGCCATGCCCGTGATGGCGGCCGCACTGAAGCCCGGTGGCGCGCTGCTCCTGAGCGGCTTCGTGCTGCAGGACCGGCATCATTTGGAGGCTGCGGCCGTGGCGAACGGTCTGGTATTGGCCGAGCGCTTGGAAGAAGGGGAATGGTCCTTGCTTGGATGTCGCGTACCTGCCGAACCATCGGAAGCATGAGCAGAACAGTGGATCACTCGAGGGCTTGGACAGTGGTCGCACTGGTGATGGCCTTTTTCCTGTTGGGAACCGGCGCCCGAGCACAGACCAAGCCGTTCTCATCCGACCAGGCCCTGTTCCTGGAGGAGATGACCTCATTCATCGTCGGTGCGGACAAAAAGGACGGTAAGCCCTTTATGGAGAACGTCTTCACACCGGTGTGGAACGGCCCTTATTATACCCCGGCACAGCGCGTGCGCATCGTCGAAGTGGCCAACTTCATGCTGAAGAAACGCTTCGATGCCTTCCCGCACTTCAAGGATTATCTCGGTGCCATCGCTGCATTCCCGAACGGCGGTCGCAGTGGCGCCGAGTTCGATGCCTGGATGCAGGGCATGGGCGCGTTGGTGGAGAAGGGGCGCAAGCAGAATGTCGTCGCGTTCATCGCCACTTGCGCCAACCTGTTCGAGAGCAACACCATGTTCGCAAGCGCCAGCACCCAATGGCGCAGTAGCAGCAGCAAGTTCACCTTCGCGTTCGACAGCGTGCCGAAGATCATCTTCCCTCGTGCCGATCTGATCTGCACAGCGAAAGGGGACAGCGCGGTGATCAAAGCGACCTCGGGCACGTACTTGCCCACGTTGGAGACCTGGCAAGGCACCGGCGGCAAGGTCACCTGGGAGCGCGCCGGCCTCAAGCCATCGGCCACCTTCGCAGAATGGGACCACGCGTACGAGATCAAGATGAAGAGCGCCACCTTCGAGGTGGATTCGGTGCAGTTCAACGATCCGTACTTCGAGCGCACGCTGCTCGGCAAGGTCACTGATAAGGTGCTTGCGAACGTGGAGGAGGGAACAGCGAGCTATCCACGCTTCGAGAGCTACGACCGTCGGATGAAGATCCGCGATATCGCCGAAGGCATCGACTTCGAAGGAGGCTTCGGTATGCAGGGAGCCAAATTGCAGGGGTATGGCACGAAGGAGGAACCTGCGTTCATGACCTTCTACCGGGACAAGCGTCCGTTCATCATCACCAGTGGCCTCTTCTTCAGCATCGAACCCGAACGGATCACCAGTGATGATGTGAAAGTGCGGATCATCCTGGACAAGGATTCCATCCACCACCCGAGCGTCAGCATGAGGTTCCTCAAGGGCAAGAAGGTCCTTTCGCTGATCGAAGGATGTCGGTCTGGGCAAGGCGCCGTTCTACGATACCTACCACATGTTGGACATGTATTTCGAGACGATAAACGGAAACAAGGCGATCCCTTGGTGCAGTTGGGCAACTTGCAGGGCAGTACGCAAACACGGGCGAGTTTCGAGAGCTTCAACTACTTCAAGGAGAAGCGCTACGTGGGCATGCTCGGCATCGATGCAGTACATCCGCTCGTGCGCTTGAACGATTTCAGCAAACAGAACGACGGGAAGTTCTATGCCCAGGAATTCGCCGTGTTCAGCCGGATGCAAAAGGACGCGGTGGTGCCGCTGATCATCGATATGGCCAACAAGGGCTACTTGTCCTACGACCCGAACGGAGTGGGTGGAGACGATGCCGCGATTGCGACAGCACATCCTGAACAGCGCAGGCAAACAGGACTACGACGTGCTGCAGTTCAACAGCAACACGGACAGCTTGAACGCCACGGTGAACCTGCTGAACTACGACCTGGCGATCATGGGCGTTTCACGCATCGTCATGAGCGACTCACAGGACGTGAAGATCTATCCCAGCGACAAGCTCGTTACCGTGAAGAAGGGGCGTGATTTCACCTTCGGTGGCAGTATCCAAGCAGGAAAGCTGCAGTACTATGGAAAGGAGTATTACTTCCACTACGACCCCTTCGTGATCGATCTGTTGAATGTGGATTCCGTCAGTTTTATGGCGGATAGTTTCGAGAAGGACGATCGAGGCTACACGACCTTGGTGAAGGTGAAGAACGTGTTGGAGCAGGTCACGGGAACGCTCGAACTCGATGCGCCGAGCAACAAGAGCGGCCTGCAACAGGAGAAGTACCCGCAGTTCCCGAAGTTCAACAGCACGAAGGAGAGCTACGTCTTCTACGACAAGAGCAGCATCCAGCGGGGGGTGTACAACCGGGATAAGTTCTATTACCGCAGTGAACCGTTCCAGTTGGACAGCTTGGACAACTTCACCAATGCCGGTCTTACGTTCACGGGTACCTTGGTCTCCGGTGGCATCTTCCCGGACATCAAGGAGCCGATCGGACTGCAGCCGGATTATGCCTTGGGCTTCACCCGTTCCACCGGTGCGGCCGGTCTACCGCTCTACGGCAAGAAGGCCACCTTCACCAGCGAGATCAGCTTGAACAGCCGGGGGCTGCAGGGCAGGGTGAATTGGTGTACCTCACGACATCGCTCAGTTCGCGGTCCTTGGTCTTCTGCCCTGACAGCACGCTCGGTCGGGCCGACACGCTCACCAACCGATCGACCACCACACCCAGCAAAGTTCCGCAAGTGGTGGGCAGCGACCTCTTCGTTCGTTTGGAGCCCGCCAAGGACAACCTGCGCACCGAGAAACTGCGCAAGCCAATGACCATGTACGGCGGGCAAGCCTTCCTCTATGGCCTGACCGACCTGACACCGAAAGGAATGACCGGGGCTGGTCTGGTGGATTTCACCAACGCAACGCTGAACTCCAAGCTGTACAGCTTCGAGACCATGCAGTTGCATGCCGATACCTCCGATTTCCGGCTTACCGAGGGGGACACCTCGAGCATCGCTTTCAAGACCGACAACGTGAACGCCACGGTGAAGCTGGACGAGCGCATCGGTGAGTTCGTGAGCAACGGTACAGAGACCAAGGTGGAATTCCCGGTGAACCAGTACATGTGCTACATGGACCGCTTCAAGTGGTACATGGACCAAGGCGATATCGAATTGGAGAGCGACCGTACCGCAGCGGTGGGCAACGAGGACCTGCAACTCTCCGGATCCAACTTCATCAGTACCCGACCGGACCAGGATTCCCTCAGTTTCATGGCCCCGAAAGCGCGCTATGACCTGAAGAAGCACCTGATCACAGCGAACGATGTACAGTACATCCAGGTGGCCGATGCCCTGGTGACACCGGACAGCATGCGTGTGAAGATCAGAAAGAACGCGGTGATGGATCCGCTCACCAACGCGTTGATAACGGCCAACTACGTCACCAAGCATCACCGCATCTACAACGCCACGGTGAACATCAAGGCCAAGCGCAAGTACAGCGCGACCGGCGACCTGGACTATGTTGACGTGAACAAGAAGCCCTTCAAGATCACCTTGCACAACATCGATGTGGACACGGCCTTCCAGACTTACGCGAACGGCCGCATTCCGAAAGAAGCCGATTTCCAGTTGAGCCCGGCCTTCGACTTCTTCGGTGAGGTACGGCTGACGGCAAGCATCAAGGAACTGACCTTTTCCGGAAGCACCCGGATCCAGCATGGCTGCGAAGGCTTGTCCAAGAACTGGATGACCTTCACCGGCGAGATCGACCCGCTGGAGGTCTTCATTCCAGTGGCCGACACGCTCTTCGATGACACAGGTGCGCTCATCGGTGCGGGTGTGTACCTGACGGATGAGGATCCGTTCAAGACCTATGGTACTTTCCTCAGCCGGACACAGGACCGCAAGGACCATCCGATCATCAATGCGAAAGGCCTCTTGTTCTTCGATGAGGGTCGAAAGGAGTACATGATCTCCAACAAGGACAAGATCCGAAAGCGCGATCTGCCCGGTGACCTGGTCAGCTTGGCCGTGGAGAATTGCGTGATCCTTGCCGATGGTCGCATCGATCACGGCGTGGACCTCGGGCGTGTGGAGCTGACCAACGTGGGCTCGTTGCGTTTCGAGACAGATGGAGCGAAGGCCACCACGGAAGAGGTGATGATCGCTGACTTCCACTTCCTGGACAACGCATTGGAACGCATGGCCGAAGAAATGCTCGCCTATCCGGACCAGAAGCAGGTCGACATCACCAAGACCTACTACGAGAAGATGCTACGGGAGGTGCTGGGGCGTGAGCGTTCGGACAAGTTGATCAGCGAACTCAGCATCAAAGGGGAGATCAAGAAGCTGCCCGATGAGATCATGAAGCCCTTGGTGCTCGCGGATGTGAAGATGCGATGGGACGGACCCGAGCAGAGCTGGTTGAGCGATGGCCCCATCGGTATCGCGAGCATCCTCAAGAAGCCGGTGTACCGGTACGTGAAAGGAAAGATACACTTGGAGCGCAAGCGCAGCGGGGATATCCTGACGATCCTCCTCATGTTGGACGATCAGACCTATTACTTCTTCCAATACACGCGGAACTACCTTTACGCGTACAGCAGCGACAACACCTTCAACACCATGTTGAGCGAGGTGAAGGATGACAAGCGACAACTGTCCGGAGGAAAGGACCAGGCGCCGTACCAGTACATCCTTACGAACAGAAAGAAAGCGGACGACTTCCGCGAACGATTCGGACTTTGAACCATGGACTTCCCTTGGGTGTACGGAGCAGCATCGATGGTGATCGCATACCTCGTGGGAAGTATTCCCACCAGTGTGTGGTGGGGCAGGGCCTTCCACGGTGTGGACGTACGCGAGCACGGAAGCCACAATGCGGGTGCCACCAACACCTTTCGTGTGCTGGGGAGGAAGGCCGGTGTTCCGGTGCTCCTGATCGACATTCTCAAGGGCTTCGTGCCGGTCCGTATCCTGCCCAATTTCACCACGTTGGAAGCGGACTCGGCACCATGGATGTGGTTCCGGGTGGCCTTGGTCCTTGCCACCGTGGTGGGCCATCTGTACCCGGTGTTCGCCGGCTTCAAAGGTGGCAAAGGCGTGGCGACGTCCTTCGGCGGGGTCTTGGCGGTCCACCCCGGCGCTGCAGGCATTTGCGTGCTGGTGTTCGTGGTGGTGTTCCTGCTATCGCGTTACGTATCGCTCAGCTCCCTCTGTGCGGCGATCGCTTTTCCACTGGCCGTAACGGTCCTGTTCAACGAATCAAGTTCGGTCAAGATCGGCTTTGCGGTCGTCTTGTGCATACTGGTGTTCTATACCCATCGGGAGAACATCGGAAGATTGATACGAGGAGAGGAACGACGGATGTCCTTGGCAGGTGCCAAAGAGCACCACGGAATGAAACCAAACACCGCTTTTTGCGGTATAAACGGCCACTCTCAGTAATGACCCGCCTTACGGGCATATTTATCGGCGTCCTTTTCACCTTCCTGGCCCATGCGCAGGGTGGTGACCAGCAGCTGCGCGCCAAGGCCGATGGGCTCTTCGACCAGAAGAACTACATCGAGGCGCTGCCCTTGTACAGTCAACTCGTCAGCCTCAGTCCCGGCGACCGTGTGCTCAATTATCGCTTCGGCACCTGTTTGTTGTTCGGTGGAGAGGACAAGGACAAGGCCATCGGCCACCTGAAATTCGCCGTTGAGGATCCCGGCATTCCTGCCGATGCATGGTATTGGTTGGGACGTACCTACCACCTGAGCTACCTCTTCAAGGAGGCCCAAGCCGCTTATCAGCGCTATCAAGGCACCGCCAGTAAGAAGGAATTGGAAGGCTTTTCCGTTGCTGCGCTGGATAAGCAATGCCGCAACGGACAGCGCTTGTTGAGCAACCTCAAGGAGATCACCGTGCGCAACAAGGTCGAGGTGGACGGTACCGAGTTCTTCCGGTTCTACGACCTCAGCGACATCGGTGGCAAGATCGTGGTGCTGCCCGAGGAATTGAAGTCCACCCTGGACCGTAAGAGCAACGAACGAAGCTTGGTCTACCTGCCGCGCAACGGTGCACCGATCTATTTCAGTAGCTATGGGAAGGATGGCAAGACCGGTCGCGACATCTACCGAACCGAGTTGATGCCCGATGGGAAGTTCGCCGAACCGGTCAAACTGGCCGGGTACATCAATACCGATCAGGATGAGGACTATGCCTTCATGCATCCCGATGGGAAGAGCTTCTACTTCAGCAGCAAGGGCCACAACAGCATGGGCGGTTACGATGTGTTCCGCTCGGCCTATGACAAAGGGTTGGATGTCTTCGGACCACCTGAGAACCTCGATTTCGCTGTGAACACCCCGGATGACGACGTCTTCTACCTCGTCGACGCCGAGAACAAGGAAGCCTGTTTCGCAAGCGGACGCGACAGCGAGCAAGGGAAGTTGCATGTGTACCGCGTGGCCACCGCGCAGATGCCGGTCGTGCTCACGGTGTTGAAGGGGACCTACGCCAGCGCTTTCGACCCCGACGACCGCAAGGCGCACATCATGGTCGAGGATGCGACCACACGGGAGAAGGTGGCTGATGTCCGCACGGACATGAACGGCTCGTATATACTCTCCTTGCCGCGCAGCGGCCAATTCCGTTTCGTGGTGGAATGTGGCCCAAGCGGTCGCACGCACACGGGCCTCGTCGATATTCCACGATCCTCTTCGCCCAAGGCCTATCGACAGGAATTGGAATTGACCCGTCAAGGCGATCTGGAGAAGCTGGTGATCCACAACTACTTCGACAGCCCGTTGGAAGAGGACATGATCGCCCTGATGATGGACGAGATAAAGCGGCGCGCACGCTTGGACCTGAGCACCGAAGAAAAGCCGATCGCTGCGACTTCCACGGAGGAGGCGCCTGCGGGTGATGTGATGACCCAAGCCGGATTCGCCGGTGATATCTCGCTGCCACAAGCGGTGGCCATGGCGATGGATGATGCAGCGGAACAGGAGCGCACGGCATCCGACCTGGAGGCCATGGGGCATGAGGCGTATGCGTTGGCGGTGGAAGCGGCCTCGGAGTCGGATCGCACGGCCCGTGAGGCGGAACGACTGGTGAACGAAGCAGCGCAGTTGGAAGGGGAGGAGGAGCGGAATGCCAAGATGGTGGAGGCCGCACGTGCGCGGCAACGTTCGAAGGAAGCCAACCTCCGCGCTCGAGCTGCCCTCCGTACCGGTCAGGACCTTGAAGCACAGTCCCTGGCCACACGGCAACGTGCGGCGGCCGCAGGAAAACTTGCCACCGATCTGAATGCATCCGTTGCCGCCAAGAACGACAAGTCCACCTTGACGCACTTGACCGCTTTGAAGCAACGCTTGGATACGAAGTCGGGACCCAATGCCGATCCCGATGCCGCTGAACGAGCGCGACGTGCCTTGGCCGAACAGGAGGCCGAGGCCGCAAGGCAACTGCGTGTGGCCAACGCCAAGCGGGCCGAGGAGAACGACTTCATGGACCGCATCGCCCGGACCAAGCGCGAGCGCGATGAGACGAAGAACAAGTCCAAGCAGGAAGAACTGACCCGCGAGATCACCGAGTACGAGCAACAGCTTTCTTACTTGCACAAGGAAGTGGACGGGGCGTTCACGAAGGCGCGCGAGCAAGAGAAGGAGACGGCGGTGCTGCGTGGGCAGGCATCCTTGACCAGCCACCTCACATCAACGAACGAGCATGGTGCCGCTACAAAACTGACCGAGCAACAGGTCTCCGGTCTCGGCCAACGCATTGCCGGGAATGAGACACGGATCGTGTCGCTAGCGATCGACGAACGTTTCGACGCCTTGATCGCGGCGGCTCCGTCCGAAGTGGAGGCGCGCACCTTCAATTGGGGCCTGTCCGCAAGCACTGGTAGCGCCACCGCCGAGCGCCAGACAACCACTGCGGTGGATCGGAACGGAACCAACGATGCCACTACCGCGAACAACAGGACGATCACCACTACAGGGAACGAACTCGCGCAGGGCGAGGTGCGCAGTGCTGTGGTGCCCGCCATCGCCATGGGCGAAGAACCCACCGATGGGACCCGCGCCAGCGACGTCCCTGCGGTATCCGACCCAACGGTCGATGCAGGGGCCACTTCGACCGCAAGCAACAGCGGTAGCGCCAGCAACAGCGGTGAGGTATCACGGATGGAGGACAACGAGAGCGAGGTGGCACAGAGCGAAGGGAACGAGCGTGCTATTGACAACAGTTCGGGCTCCGGGACCGAAGCGGATTCACGGAACGATGTCGCTTCTGCCATCGGAGTTGGTGTGGATAGCATCAACGACGGGGTGAGCGAAGCATCGGAAGTGGGGACCGTTGCCGATGATGCCTTGAGCCCCGTGGAAATGGATGCCTTCCTGCTCGAGAACCGCAAAGCCGAATTGACCCAAGCGCTCGCTGCTGAACGGAACAGGGCCCGCAAGGATAGTCTGCAAGCGGCGCTGACGGAGGTCGATCGTCGGATACGGACCAATGAGGAATTGGCCAACGCTACTGCAACGAAACCGGTCGCTGCTGGCGTCGAGAAGGATGCTTACGGCGTTGACATGGACCGCATGCCGATCACCTTCTACCCGGGCTCGAAGGACGCTGATATCATATCCATGTTGCACGCCAGCTATGCGTCGGACAAGGAGCGGCTCTCGCGCATCGAGGACCCGACCGTGCGCAGTGAAGCGATCAATGGCCTCGAATTGATGTTGGCCGATAGCCTGCGCGGCGAAATGGTGCGCCAAGCGGCGGTGCTGGAACTCGCTCCGGAGCAAGGCGATGTGATCCTGCCGAAAATGGAACGCTTACGGGTCATGCGGCAGGAACACCTGAACATGGCGGCGGAAGCATTACGTGAAGCGCAAGCACCGATCGCGGACCGCGCGGAGCCATTGGATGCCGGACGACCACGTCCATCTGCAAGGACCGCACAGCGCTATCCGGTCGGACAGGATCCGATCAATGATCGCTTTGTCGCCATGCAACCCGACCCGACCAATATCTACGCCAGCAAGCTCGAACATCGGTCCTCGAAAGTGGATGATGCCGTGGCCTTCAAGGATGCGGACCTCGCCCGCATGGATCAGCTCACCGTGGAGATCGATTCCATCGAGATGGGCATGAACGGTCTGCCCCGCAAGGAATACGACAAGCAGCGCCGCGAAGCGGATAAGTTGATCGATGAGCGCATGATCATCCGGTCCGACCTTGGCCAGCGCAGTGCTTATTTGACCAAGGAGGAATGGCGCGTCAGCACGGACAGCATGAAGGTTCTGGACAAGAAGCTGTCGACCTTGGGCCTCGCACCGGATGAGAACCTGCTGCTGATGGCCAGGACCATGCAGAGCGAAGCCATGACCGCGACCGACCAGGCGGCAGGAATGCGCAAACGAGCCGATCGCTCGGATGATATCGTCGAGCGCGATAGCTTGTACCGAAAGGCATATGCTATGGAGCTCTCGGCACTGCGCGAGATGGATCGTGCCTTGACCGTCAAGAACTACTTGATCGGGAACGATTTCCAGCGTGGCGAGACCCTGGCTTACGAAGAACTTGCTGCCAAGGTGCTCGGTATTGATACACAGCTGTTTGCTGATGCCGAGGGCCCGGCAAGCGGCACGCTAAACAATGATGTGGCGCGCACAGGCCTTACCGGTTCGGATCCAACGCGTTCAGCAGAAGGTCCGTCCACGGAAGGCACGCGTGCGGTCGCCATCAGTGCAGGTGTTCCCTATCAGGAGCGTGATAGCTTGGCCCTGGTCGTAGGACGTACGAACGCTGAGGCGGCGCGGAACATAACGACCACTGGAGCCCGCACCGAAGCTGCGACCGGCACGGATCGGAGCGCAATTGTTGGACCTACGACCGATGCCGTGGCCGTATCCACCGAGCGTGCGCGAGAGGCCGCATTGGAGCAGGTCGAACGCACCGAAGCGCAGGCACCGGCCACTGCTTTGGTACCAGCGGCACGGTACGAGAATTTCATGAAGAGCGAGAACGTGGTGTTGAAGCCCGAGGCCTTCGATCCCGCCTACGATCCGGACCTGCTCACTATCCAAGCCAAGTCCGCTGCGCGCAGTTCCGCCGAAATGGAACAGCGCTCACTGGAATTGGCGGACCGCGCCACGGCCTTGGAGGATAGTGCCGCCACCGCGCGCAAACGCGAGCGCGACGTATTGACCTTGCTCGCCGTCCGTGATCGCGAACTATCCGATTCGCTGCACACCGCATCATTGTTGCTTTCCGAGGAGGCGCGTTCCCTCGAACTGCAGCGGCGCGATGCTGAACAGGCCAAATTGTTGCGCGAGCGTCTCGTGAAGTACTACTACCTCACGCCTGAAGAGCAGGGCATGGTGGTGGAGGACGTCGACCAGAGCCGCTATTTCCAAATGAAGGCACGTGCTTTGGAGCAATATGATATGGCTCAGGAAGCCGATGAGGCGGCAGCGATCAATCGCGAATTGGGTAACACCTTGCGTGCGCAGGTGAGGACCACGAAGGATGATCAGGCTGCAGGTCGCATAACGGCCGAGGAGTCCGCAGCTCGCGCGGAGATCTTGAACGCACGTGCCGACCTCTTCACAGCCCGGGCTGATTCCTTGCGCAACGTATCCGCTCGATTGCGCGGAGCTGCAGGCATCAACGAAGCACAGGCAACGGTGTTGCTGCAAAGCGTCCCCGAGGAGCGTTCCAGCGAATGGATGGCACTGGAGATGCGCACGCGTCGCACCGAGGCGCTCTTGGCCGAAGCACGTGATCAGGCCGGTCGCCAGAACGCGCTGCCCATCGCTGCCACCAGCGCTTCCGAAAGTGGCAATACGACATCGACCGGATCGAACACCGCTGCGAACGGATCGATGGCCGGCGGTGCCGGTCAAGGCACGAGCAACGACACCGTTGCGGGAACGAACAGGAACGAGCGCCCGACGCGGGCCATTACAGCACCGTTTGGTACGGATAACACCACACCCGTCGCTGAAGTGCCGAGACCGATCGCCGAGGTGCCTGCCAACGGCGCAGTGCTCGCGGTCGGCTTCCCGGAGGAACTTGTTACGGACATCTTCGAACTGAAGGCCGAAGGTGCCCGCAGCGCCGCACCGATCCCGATCGATGCTCGTATGCCACAGGGCCTCGTGTTCAAAGTGCAGATAGGTGCCTTCCGCAAGCCGATACCCGAGGAGGCATTCAGCGATATGACCCCGGTGATGGGTGAACGGACCGACAACGGACTGGTGCGCTACACTGCCGGCTTGTTCACCGGGTTCGACCAAGCCGCTGACGCAAAGGACCTGGTCCGGGATCGAGGATACCGCGACGCCTTCGTTGTGGCCTACCGCGATGGAAAGCGGATCCCCTTGGGCGAGGCCATGCGCGAGGCGCGTGCCGACGCCGTGCTGGCCGCCAACACAGGGGCGAACACGCTCGGCAATGGCGCGGATGCGAGCAGCGTGCAGCCGTCCGCTGCTCAGCCATCCGCGGTGCGACCTGCTACCGGGACCACGACGACCGGAGGAAATACCGTGTTGGAACCCACCCGTAGCGAACCCGCTCGCACACAACCTGCTTCCGAAGCACCGGTCACCGCCGTTATCAGTGCTCCGGTCGTAGTGCCCACACAAGCAGCTTCGACCGAAGGGGATGACCCGACCGTGAAGTATGCCGCAACTGCAGAGGCCATTGTCTCGGAATTCGTCCCTGCTCCGGAGCGCGCGAGCTATTACAACGATCCGACCGCAGCGCCGGCCCGTCAGGTCGAGACCATCGCAGGGCTCTTCTTCACCGTGCAGGTGGGCGTGTACAGCAAGCCGGTGCCCTTGGGCAAGATCTTCAATATCACACCGCTCAACACCGAGCGCACCGGAACGGACAAGATCCGCTATACCACTGGCATCTACCTGGATATGGACCGAGCGCGTGAACGCAAGGACGAGACCGTGGTGCTGGGGGTGAAGGATGCCTTCATCACGGCCTACCTCAACGGTAAACGGATCCCGATGCGCGAAGCCACCGCGCTGCTCGAGAAGTTCGGTCCTGCGATCCTGGCCAAGCCATGATCGAAGCCCATTCGGGATGCGACCTCACGAAGTGACCTTCACTTCGTAATTTCGTCCCATGTCCATGCGCTTGGAATTCGCTCCCGAAGAACTCGTGCTCGAGGAGGTCGGGACAAGGACCGGCCGGGTCCACGAGATCGTATTGCACAACGACGACGTGAACACCTTTGATCACGTCATACACAGCTTGGTGACCGTCTGTGACCACGACCCGATCCAGGCGGAACAGTGCGCATGGATCGTGCACAACAATGGCAAGTGCAGCGTCAAACGGGGTTCCTACGAACAACTTGAAGGCCGTTGCGACGCCTTGCAACAGCGGGGCCTTTCCGCCGAGATCCAATGAACATGCGGACCAAGATGATGCTGTCGCTGGCCATGCTTGCGATGATCGTTTCATGTGCCAAGGTGCCCATCACCGGACGTCGCCAATTGAACTTGGTGAGCGAAGGGGAGATGATGTCCATGGCCAACTCACAGTACCAGCAATTCCTTGGCGAGAACCAGGCGCTCCCTGCGACCAACACCGAGGTGGTGCGTGTGCGGAACATCGGGAACAAATTGGCACAAGCGGCCACGACATACCTCAATGACAACGGTGCGGCCAAGCGGGTGGAGGGCTTCGAATGGGCATTCAATGTGGTGGATGACCCGACGGTGAATGCCTGGTGCATGCCCGGCGGCAAGGTGGTGGTATACACTGGGATCCTTCCGATCACCCAAAGTGATGCCGGCCTGGCCGTGGTGATGGGGCACGAGATCGCACACGCGATCGCACGGCATGGCAATGAGCGCATGAGCCAAGCGCTGGCGGTGCAGGGCGCCGGCGTGACCTTGGATGTGTTGAACCAGGAGAAACCTTCCTTGGCCGGTGACCTCTTCCTGCAAAGTTTCGGTATAGGATCGCAGTTGGGCATGTTGGCCTTCAGCCGCACGCACGAGACCGAAGCGGACAAGATGGGCCTGATCTTCATGGCCATGGCGGGTTATGACCCACGTGAAGCACCGGTATTCTGGCAGCGGATGAGCGCCGGTGGTGGTGCCGCGCCGCCAGAGCTCTTGAGCACGCACCCCAGTGACGAGACCCGCGTGCGCGATCTCGAGGCATATATGCCCGAGGCTTTGAAGTATTACAAACCTTAGGTCCGGTCACGGTTCCGAGGCTGCAACCTTACCTTCCCGGCATGGCGCGCTGGTCGGACATCCTTCCTACGGTCGGCATGCTTTGTAGGCCGGTCCTGCGACGCTTCGGACGATGGGGGCGACGCTTCCTTTTGTTGATCGGCGGGTTCGGCGCACTGCTGGTCCTGCTCGCCTTCACTTCACTGCCCTTTCATGCACATCGGCAATTGGGCTTGGCCGGGGGCACATGCAAGGGCACTATCGATGCGATCGTGGTGCTCGGCGGAAGCGGCATGCCTTCCGGCCCGGAGCTGTTGCGGCTGCTGTACACGGCCGACCTTGCCTTGGAGCATCCACAGGCCCCCGTCTACCTCGTGCATGCCGCGGACACCGCAACGGCGTACCTGATGATCGAGGAACTGGTGATGCGCGGAGTGGGGGAAGGGCGGATCATCGCCCAATTGAAGGGGAGCAATACCCGGGAACAGGCCTTGGGCCTTGCTGCAGATCATATCAAAGTCTTGGCTTCCGACCTCGTCATCGTGACCGCCCCGGAGAACATGTACCGCACCTTGGGGACCTTTCGAAAGGTCGGCTTCGAGCACGCGTGTGGTATATCGGCCTTCGACAATGCCCTCTTCGTTGATCTCGACTACGCCTTTGATCGAATAGGCGGCCGACGCGTCGTCCCTGATGTTTCCGAGGACCTGGACCTGCGCTACACCTTCTGGAACTACCTGAAGTTGGAGGTGACCTGTCTGCGTGAGTATGCGGCGATCGGCTACTACAAGCTCAATGGCTGGATGTGAGACCCTTCAGCACAGGACTCCGCTCGGTCCTTGGTGGAACAACAAAAGGATTATATTTGCAGCCGCTTAAAGGGACCCGTAGCTCAATTGGATAGAGCACCTGACTACGGATCAGGAGGTTTGGGGTTCGACTCCCTACGGGTTCACAAGTAGCAACAAGGCGCCGCAAGGCGCTTTGTTCGTTTTGGGACGTCCGGTTGCCGCTTAACAGGGCCACTGGACCGTCTCGTTCGCTCGTACTTGCCCTCGCCGCTCAAATGTTCGTGCCAGGATCCATTTCCGGGATCCCACTTGGCACCTTTGCAAGGATGATCGGTGGTTCGACCGAGGTATTTCCACATTCATGGAAGTCATTTCATGCTCCGTCGAAACCAATCCCGGAACGTCGGCGTACAACGGCGCACTCGTCCCGAAAAACAACACGGGACATTGGACGAACACCACAACCGATGAACACGAAACCGTTCTCACCCGCTCTGATGCGATACAGCATCGGCGCTCTGCTGACACTGGCTTTGACGCTGGTGTTCGCGATCGATGCCTATTCACAAGTATCCGAGACCTTTACCACCAGTGGTACCTTCACGGTGCCAGCAGGGGTTACCCAAGTTACCGTGGAGTGCTGGGGTGGTGGAGGTAGGGGTGGGACGCGCACTACCAACGGCCGTGGCGGTGGCGGTGGCGGTGGCGCTTATGTCCGAAGCAACGTATCAGTTTCACCTGGGAACTATACCGTAACGGTCGGAGCTGGCAGCAATTCCACCTCGGCGGGTGGTGATTCATGGTTCAGCACCGCTACCACAGTAATGGCCAAGGGAGGTAACTCGGTCGGTGACAATGTCTCCAATGGAGCCTCGGGAGGATCGGCTGCGTCAAGTATCGGTACGGTGAAGTTCAGCGGAGGAAATGGGGCGAACGCACCTGGAGGTACGGGTGCTGGAGGTGGTTCATCCGCGGGTATAGCTGCGAACGGAGATAATGCGTCTGGCCAGAACGGTGGTATAGCCCCGAGTGGTGGTGGTGATGGTGGGAATGGAGGGAACGGATTTGTTGCTTCCGGTTCCAATGGGTCAGGACCTGGAGGAGGTGGCGGTGGTGCCGAACGCGGCTGCTGTGTTACCGCTGCCGGTGGATCGGGGGCTGATGGTCAAGTGATCATTACCTACACGCCGCCTCCATATGTGAACGGCACCTGCATGTCCGCTGGCTCCAGCAACGCGATCCCGGACAATGCTTGTGGATCGAACCCTCGCACATTGCAGACCGTCATCAGTGGGCTTCCGACCACAATGGGAACGGCGCCAGGTAACGTGCGTTTGACCAGTGTGGAGTTGATAGTCGCACACACCTACAACGCCGACCTGGAGATCTCATTGACCTCACCGGGAAGCGCGACCCGGAACCTGATCGCTGATCATTTCGGAAGTGGGGACAACCTCGGCGATCCTTCTGCCTGTCCGGGTTCTCCATTTGTCCTTGCAGATGGAGGGACGGCCCTGACCACGGCGAATACGAGCAACGTCGTGGGTACCTATGCACCGCTACAGACATTGGCCGGATTCACAGGAAACCCCAACGGGACTTGGATCCTAACGGTTTGTGATGATGCCAACCTCGATCTCGGAAATGTCCTGTATCTCAAGCTGAATTTCTGCACGGTACCGCAGATCACGGCCAGCAGCAGCAACAGCCCGGTATGTGCCACCGGCACGCTGAACCTCAGCGTAAGCGCCACAGGCACGGCACCACTCACCTATGCATGGACCGGAGGAGGGGCCTTCAGCCCCAATGCCGCAAGCCCGACGCCGAGTGTCACTTCTCCGGTGACCGGCAATTACAACATCACCGTCAGCAACAGCTGTGGAAGCACGAATACCAATGTACCCGTTTCGGTCACCGCTCCGCGCACTGCAACGATCTCCTATGCGGGGTCGCCTTATTGCCAGAACGCGGGTACTGCCTCTGTGAGCCGTTCTGGATCAGCTGGTGGCACCTATAGCGCATCGCCAGCCGGACTGAGCATCAATTCCGGCAATGGACAAGTGACCTTGGGTACCAGCAGCCCAGGAGCATACACGGTCACTTATGCCATCGCGGCATCGGGTGGCTGCCCATTGTTCAGCACCACAACGAGCATAACGGTCAATGCTGCTTCCATCTACTACAACGACACTGATGGCGACGGCTTCGGGGACCCAGCGGACTTTGTATCCTCTTGCGTTCCTGTCGCCGGTCGTGTGTTGGATAATACCGATGATTGCCCGCTGGTATTCGGTAAGATCGGCGACGCTTGCGACGATAGCAACATCAATACCATCAACGACCAGATCAACGGCTCATGCGTTTGCGCCGGCACCAACACCCCGTGGTACAGCCAAGGGAGCGGCACGTTCGCCGATCCGATCTGGAGCCACAATATCGGAGGCCCGGGTGCGGTCGCCAGCTTGAACTCCGGTTCCAACGTCGTTATCCAGAGCGGCCATACCGTGAACGTAGCAGGAATGCAGAGCGTTGCTGACCTGACCGTGCAGAGCGGCGCTACGCTGACCCTCGGTGCGAACGCGTTGAACGTGTTCGGCACCAGCGTCACCATCGATGGCACCTTGGGCGGCGGCACCGGCACTTTGGTTTTGCAGCCTTCCGCAGCGGCCACCTTGGCCGGTTCCGGAGCGGTGAACCTCTACGATCTCACCGTGAACGCACCTTCGGGTTTGAACTGCACCGCCAATGTCGGCATCCGCGGGACCTTGCAGCTGAACAATGGCGTCTTCACGGCAACCGGTCCCGTACGCTTGGTCAGCAATGCAACGGGAACAGGCCGGTTGGGTCCCGTGGCGGCAACTGCCTCGTACAGCGGAAACCTTACTGTGAACCGTTTCATTCCGGCAGGTGCCACCAACTGGCGCATGCTCGGCAGTTCCGTGGGCGGTCAAACGATCAACGACCTCAAGGATGACTTCTTCACCGCAGGCTTCCCCGGTTCGCACTACCCGGCATTCTTCAGCCCTGTGGGTAGCACCAACCTGTGGCCGAGCATCCGCTGGTACAATGAGACCAACGCGGGCAGTGCAGTGAACGATGGCCTCGTTGGTGCCACCGGTGCAGGACAGGCTTTGGCCACCGGCCAGGGCTTCGCGGCCTGGAGCGGGTCCACCTTCACCACCACCACAGCCTTCACCATCGACTTCACCGGCCCGCCCCACGTGGCATCCACGCCCATCACCTTGCCGATGACCTGGACCAATACCGGAGTTCCTGCCACCGACGGCTGGAACATGGTGAGCAACCCCTTGCCGAGCCCGGTGCGATTCGACCAGCTCGTGCGCGGTGCGGATGTGGAGGACTACATCACCTACTACGATCCCGCGACCGGCAACAACGCCACCTATGACATCAGCCTGGGTGCGGGTATCAACGGCGGTACCAACATCATCCAAAGTAGCCAGGGCTTCTGGTTGAAGGCCAACGGTCCTGCTGTTACCACCACGGTGAACGAAAGCGCCAAAGTGGCCGGCAACACCGGTGGCTTCTTCGGCGGCGATCAGGTGCAGACCGCGCGCATCCTCTCACTGGAGATCGCCAGCACGATCAACCAGTACCGCGATCAGACCTTGATCGTGTTCAGCGAGGGAACTCCCGCAACCGAAAGTGACGACGTGCCGAAGTTCGTGTTCGCACACCCCGAAGCACCGCAGGTCGCCAGCATGGGGCCCGAGGGGAACTTCTACGCCATCAACTGCTACGGTCCCTACAGCAACGATATCTCGATCCCGGTATCGGTGAATGTGGCGGTGAACGGCAACTACACGCTCACCGCGAACGGCCTGGACGATATGGGCCTGAGCTGCGTGCGCTTGGAGGACCTCGCCACCGGTACCATTACGCCACTGGAGGAGGGGACCAGCTACACCTTCACCGCCTTGGCCACGGATGATGAGCACATCGCACGCTTCCTCATCCACGCTACGGCTCCGCTCACGTTCGACTTGGATCCTGCCACCTGCGCCGGTTTCGACAATGGTGTTGCAAGTGTGGAGATCACTGACGGTCCTGTGCACATCCAATGGGTCGACGAGGGCGGACTCGTGCTCCTCGACCAGGAGAACGTGATGCCCGGTACCAGTTCCATTGCGGGTCTCGCGCCGGGGAATACCTCCTGCGTGTGTTCAGCAACTCCGGTTGCGGTGTGATGAAGACCATGTTCCTGGTGGATGAGCCGGCGGCACTTGAGGCCGAGGCGATCACCGATCCGACTTCCTGCCCGGATAGCGAGGACGGGACCATCGATCTCACCGTGCTGGGCGGCACCTTGCCATACACTTATGCATGGAGCACCGGTTCGACCGACGAGGACATCACCGTTGCTGGTGGCACCTACACAGTGGAGATCACCGATGCGAACGGATGTACCATGGCACCGCAGGAATATGTGGTGGGCGCAGGCGAAGGACCCGAGGCCAGCATCTCGGTCCAGAGCAGCACCGTAATGGTGGACGATGAAGTGGCCTTCTTCAGTGCTAGCGATCTTGGTCTCGATCACAGCTGGGACTTCGGTGACGGCGCCACGAGCAGTGCTGCCGAGCCGGTACACAGCTACACGCTTCCAGGCCTGTACACCGTGACCTTGACCGTGGATGACGGCGATTGCGCCAGCACCACGACCATCGAGATCAGTGTCGAGTCCACCACCGGACTGGCCACGATCGTAGGCCCGCGCTACAACGCATGGGTGAGCGGTGATCAGTTCATCATCGACCACGCTTTCGATAACGGCGAGCCCGTGCTCGTCCGCATCTTCAGCACCGCCGGTCAATTGGTGCAGGAGCATCGCTTCGCCGGACACCCTGCCCGCCTCACCTTGTCCAACAGCGAGCTCGCCAACGGGGTCTGGTTGGTGCGCGTGAGCAACGGCAACAACGCACGAACGTTCTCACTACCCGTGGTGAAATAGCCACGAACAACCTCCGGTCGCAAGGCCCCCGGTCCTCCCCGGGGGCTTTGCGCGTTCCGGACAGCCCAACTTTTTTCGGCCGATCATGCGTCGAAGCGGCGCATCCGTACGCGCTCAGCGCACCTTCCGTCGATCCGGGCGGAAAAACACGGAACATCGCCGCTTCGCCCTCGTAGCATCAGGTAACAGGGCTTCCCTGGGTCCATCAATACCGCACTGCCATGCTAGCGATACGACTCCTTGCGCTGCTTCTCGTCCTGATCCTCGTGTGCAGCAACGACGGATCCGCGCAGTTCAGCTTCGCCGCGACTTCCACCGAGTTCCGAAGCCCCGATGGGCAGGCATTGGACGGTCCAGGTTATCTGCGGCTGCGCGTGGCCAACGCTGCGAACACGTACAGCGACGAGGCGCTCATCGTTTACACCAGCGGCAGCCCGGCCACCGACAGCGAGGATGTGCCGAAGTTCAGCTTCTCGCACCCGGTAGCACCGCGCATCGCCACCATGGGCGACGGCAGTGTGCTGCTGGCCATCAATGCCTATGGTCCCTTCACCGAGGCCATCACCATTCCTGTCATGCTGAAGGTGGCCACCAACGGAAGCTATACCATCACCACCACCGGCCTGTCCGGGCTCGGCTACAGCTGCTTCACCATGGAGGATCTGCTCACGGGTGCCTTCACCGTACTCGCAGATAGCGCTGCCTTTTCGTTCAACGCCCTGGCCAGCGCCGATCCCAACATACCGCGCTTCCTGCTGCATGCCACGGCACCCTTGGAACTGGCCCTGCTTTCGCCCGCTTGTGCAGGGGACAGCAATGGCGAAGCGCACTTGAGCTTGCCCGATGGTCCGGCGGATGTCCTGTGGACCGATGCCAACGGACTTGAAGTGCTGTCGGGTACCCAGCTACCGGCCGGAACGGTCGCCATGGACGGCTTGCAGGCCGGTACCTATAACATCCAAGTGCTCGGTATCACCGTATGCGGCGTGCTGAACATGGAATTCGAGATGTTCGCTCCCGATCCCTTGGAAAGTGATCCCGAGTCCTTCTCCACCAGCTGCTCCGGCCGTGCCGATGGACGCATCGAGCTGTATGCCTCAGGCGGGACGATGCCGTACACCTACCTCTGGTCCAACGGCGACACTACCGCCACCCTCACCGCCCCGGCCGGGACCTATGCGGCCATGGTGGTCGATGCCAATGGCTGCGAAATGGGCACCGATCCGATCGTTGTGGAGGAAGGCCCGGGGCCTGAAGCGATCGCCGAGGTGGACGCCACCGAAGTGTTGGTCGGGGAGGAGGTGGCCTTCACCAGCGGCAGCGATCCGGAGCTGGACCACAATTGGGACTTCGGCGATGGTAGCACCAGTACCGAGCTCGATCCCGAACATGCCTACACGGTTCCCGGCACCTACATCGTCACCTTGACCGTGAGCGATGGCCCGTGCGCGAGCAGCAGGAGCATTACCGTGGTCGTGCAGTCCACGACGGGGATCTCCGCTGAGCGCGCAACTACGATGAATGTGTGGTTCCGGGATGATCGGATCCTTGTGGACCTCGGCACAGTGCAAAGCGAGGTCGGTAACAGTGCGCGTGCTGGACAGCAGCGGCAGGCTGCACCGCGAGCGGAACTTCCCGAGCGGCAGCGGCTTGCTGGGCGTTCCGGCGGCCGATCTGCCCGAGGGCCTGTGGTTCGTGCAGGTGTCGGATGGACAACGGCATAGGGCCATCGTGCTACCGATCCAACGCTAGGGATCCCGGATCCACGGACCACGGCGGGCTATCTCTCGCGGCTATGAACAGCTCTGTGTTCATAAGGGGATAAGCGTTATTTTAGGCCTCCCTAACGAGAATTCATCCTGGGCGCTCCCCACCCAGGCCTAAACCCCCTTTCCATGAGGAAGCCCTTTACGCTTCGTTCCTTTTCTTCGTTGACGGCCGTGGTGGCCTTGGCCTTCATGGGCGCGTTGCCCCAAGAGCTCGCTGCCCAGCTGAACATTGCCGCTGTAAGCACCCCCTACACCATCACCTTTGATGGGACCTTGGCCGGCGTAGCGAACGGCACCTTTGCAGGTGGTGGATTTCAAGCAACACCGGCTGCGGGACAATTGGATTCGGATGCATTTAAACACACGGGTATGTCGGTTGGGGATAGAGCCTTTGGTGCGACTGGTACCACCGGTGATTTTGCGCGTGGTGTTTCCACCGGTGGTGTTACGACGGGAGGATTCTACGGGTTCACTGTGGCCGCATCCGATCGGGCCCTTGGAATTCAACCTGGTGCAACAGATTGGACCCCGGGAACGGTCACATTGAGGGTTCAGAATAACTCTGGCAGTACACTCACGTCAGTGGATGTGGCCTATGAGATCTGGGAATTGAACAATGATGGTCGCTCGAATAGCTTCAATTTCGAATGGAGCACGGACGATGTGACCTATACAGCAGTGGGTGCCCTTGATTTCACCAGTACGGCAGCAGCTGCCGGATCTCCGGTTTGGATCCAAAATAACAGGAGTACTACGATTGGCAGTCTTAGTATTGCGAATACCGCGTCTATTTACTTGCGATGGAGTGGCGACGATGTAGGTGGTTCAGGAGGTCGCGATGAATTCGCTTTGGACGACATCAGCGTTACGGGTTACGCGGGAACCAATACGAGTGTGGAGTTCGTAGCCACTAGTAGCTCCGTTGCGGAGAACGCCGGGACCACCAACTTGGCCTTGGCCATCACGAACTTCAGCCCATCTGTGGCCACCAACGTCACCATCACGGCGACAGGTGCAACCGGTCGGGTCACGAGCCACACCAGCCCGGTCGTGTTCCCGGCCAACAGCGGCAGCAACGAGAATTGCGTGGTCACCTTGAACAACAACGCGATCTGCGACACGGATGAGGACGTGACCTACACCATCACGGGCGTCACGGGTGGTCAGGGCACACCGATCATCGGGGCCAACGCTGCCCACGTGCTCACTGTCCAGAACGAAGACCTGTGCACGAGTGTGCAACTCACCGCGACCAGCAACACGGTCAGCGAAGGCGTCGGTACCGTAACCATCACCGGTGCGATCACCGACTTCTCCACAAGCGTGGCCACCACGGTGGACTTGGTGCTCCTTAGCGGCGATGCCAGCCGGATCAACAACTATACCACGCAAACGCTCACCTTCCCGGCCAACAGCGGCGCCAACCAGAGTGTGACCATCACCGTGACCGACAACGGACTTTGCGATGGCACCGAGGTATTGGATTTCCAACTCCAGAACATCGGCGGTGGCCAGGGCACCCCCTTCATCGGTGCTGCGGACCAGCACACGCTGACCATCACGGACAACGAAGGCACCTTGGGCGAAGTGATCGCAAACCAGGCCTTTGATGGGCTCAGCAGTGATGACTGGACGATCAACACTGGAAGCGGGAACATTAGTACGGCCACCGGTGGTGCGGACTTCCCGTCGGACGAGCGCATACTGAGCGGAACCGCCTCATGGTTGGTGAACAACGCCTCGGCCACCTTGGACCTTGGCACGGTGGATGTGAACGGCTACAGCAACATCACGCTAACGGCACGGATCTCTTCCACCTCCGCTACGAGCGGCAACGGAGCGGATAACGGCGATGTCATGGATTTCTTCGTTGATCTGAACGGCGCCGGCTTCCCGGGGACTGCGGACATCCGCGTGGAAGGGAATGGCAATTCACGCTGGGGTTATTCCACCGGAACGGGTGTGGCTTCCACCACTGCCGGCACACCGGCCACCTTCCAACCGAGCGCTGGGGGCAACCAGACCACTGAGGGTTACACCTTCATCTCCATCAGCATTCCGGATGGCACCAATACAGTGGCCCTCCGCGTGGTCGGGGACAACAACAGTGCGAACGAGTTCTGGAACCTGGACAACGTGCAGGTGACCGGCGATCGTTGCAACACCATCTACTACAGCCGTAACACGGGCAACGTGGGCGATGCGATCTGGTCGCTCAACCCTGTAGGCACCGGCGTCGCGGTGACCTTCGATCGTTTCAAGAGCGCCGTGGTGCAGAACGGGCACACGGTCACCTACAATGCTGACACGCGCGTGGAGGACCTGACAGTGGATGCCGGAGGCACCTTGGCTTTGAGCGCGAACACCCTGACCGTGAGCGGCGATGTGTTCGACATCAATGGCGCCATGAGCGCTGCGGACAACAGCGAAGTGGTGTTGAACGGCACCAGCTTGGTCACGCTGGAAAGCGCGGCTGCACTTGATCTGTTCGATCTGACACTCGACGCGCCGAACGACGTGCTGAGCGATGCCACCATCGCCATTCGCGGAACACTTTCCTTGCTCGATGGTGAATTCGACACCAGCTTGGGTGCCGTCACGTTGAGCAGCACCGCCACCGGGACCGGCCGTTTGGGCCCTGTGGGCAGCGGCTCCACGTACACCGGCAACATGACGGTGCAGCGCTACATCCCTGCTGGTGCCACCAACTGGCGCTTGATGGGAAGCCCCGTCGCAGGCCAGACCGTGCAGGAGTGGAATGATGACTACATCACCGCCGGCTTCCCGGGTTCCAATGCGCCCGGCTTCGATCAGCCCGTGGGAAGCGGCATCCTGTGGCCGAGCATCCGCTGGTATGATGAAACGAACACCTTCGCACTTATCGACAGTGGCCTCGTGGGTGTATCCAGCACAGCACAAGCACTTTCCCAAGGCCAAGGCTTTGCCGCTTGGTGCGGTGATGGCTTGAACACCACGTCCGCCTTCACCGTGGATGTGACCGGCGCACCGCACATTGCGATCAGCCCCTTCAGCCTGCCCATGAGCTACACGAACACCGGCAATGCAGGGGTCGATGGTTGGAACCTGGTGAGCAATCCGCTACCAAGCCCCATCCGCTTCAGCAACATCGCCCGCACCAATGTGGAGGACTATGTGACCTTACTTCGATCCCGCGACGGGCAATACAGCTGTTTTCGACATCGGCCTGAACGTCGGCACGAACGGTGGAACGGACACGCATCCAAAGCAGCCAAGCATTCTACCTGAAGGCGAACGCGGCAAGCCCCGTGGCCCAGGTGGAGGAGGCCGACAAAGTGGTGGGCAACACGGGTGGCTTCTTCGGCGGTGATCAAGTGAGCCTCTTCAGCGGCGTGCGTCTGAAGATCACGAGCGCGATCAATCAGTACAGCGACGAGACCATCGTCCACTTCGGGCCGGAACGCCCGAGTTGGATGGCGAGGATGTGCCGAAGGTGATCTTCGCACACCCTGCGGCCCCACAGATCGGCACGCGAAGCAGCCAAGGCGAACTGTTCGCGATCAATGCATATGGCGAGTACGATGCGGACATCGCCATTCCGGTGATGGTGGATGTGGCCGTGAGCGGAACTTACACGGTGACCGCCCGCTCCATGGAGAACCTCGGCCTCAGCTGCCTGGTGCTGGAGGACATGGTGACCGGTACGATGACGCAATTGGTGGAAGGTGCGAGCTACAGCTTCAACATCGCCGCCAACGCCGACAACACAGTGCCAGCGCCTGCGCCTGATCGCCAGCGCACCGGTTCCCTTCTACGCGGAGCCTGCCACGTGCAACGGCACCACCAACGGCAGTGCCACGGTGGTCCACGCCGGCAGCGGCCCCATGGATATCACTTGGACCAATGCATCCGGCATTGTGATCCTCGAGCAGACCATCGAGGATGGTGTAGCCACGATCACCGCGCTGCCTGCTGGTGAGTATGCAGTGGAGGTAAGCAGTGCTTCAGGTTGCGGAAGCTTGAGCACGAGCTTCATGATCGAAGAGCCGGCCGAACTCGAGGCCCTCAGCAGCATCACCAACGCCAACTGCCCAACGACAGAAGGATCGGTGGACATCACCGTATTGGGCGGTACCATCGCCCTTTGAATACCTCTGGAGCAACGGTAGCACGGACGAGGACCTGACGGCCACCGAAGGCACCTACGACCTGACCGTGACCGATGCCAATGGCTGCCAGCTCTTGTCCTTGGGCTACACGATAACCGCACAGGATGGACCCACGCGCATCGCTAGTGCATCGGCCAACACCGTTTTTGTGAATGTCGAGGTGGATTTCACCAACGACACCGAGGACGCTGACGAATACACCTGGAACTTCGGTGATGGCACGACCAGCAACGAAACGGAACCCGCGCACGCATGGGCGGTACCGGGCACCTACACTGTGACCTTGACGGTAAGCGACGGTACCTGCACCGATACATGGACCGATGTGGTGGTGGTGGAGACCAGCACGAGCATCAGCACCGCTGCCCCGGCCGTGGAGTTGAACGCTTGGTTCGCCAACGACAAGTTCGTCGTGGAGCACAGCTTCGACAACGGCCGGCCGGTGACCATTGAAGTGATGGACGCCACGGGGCGCTTGCACATCACGCGCCAAGTAGCTGGCACACCGGCGCGTGTGAACGTTCCTGCGGACAGATTGTCCACGGGCATCTGGTTCGTGCGCATCACAAACGCACAGAGCCAACGTACCATGCGCATCCCGGTGGTGCGATAAGAAATATCGATCCCATCAAGGGCCCTGTTTCGGAATTCCGGAGCGGGGCTCTTTGTTGCTGGGCCGTGAGCGTGGAACGGCGCTCGCAGCCTTCCGGCCCCATGAATGCAGGCGCTCTTCGCGCCAAGGGAACGAGCGACTTATCTTGCCCCCGAACCACACCATGCGCTACATTCTTCGCCCCCGTATCCTGCTACCCCTCGCGGTACTGTTCGTCCTTACCGGATGCATCACCATCGAAGAGAACTACACCTTCAAGAAGAACGGCAGCGGTACGCTCGAGTACGTGGTGGACATGAGCGAGATCGGGGACCTGATGAAGGCCTTCGAGGGGATCGGTGATGGAGCGGCGGGGAAGGACGATGGTGATATGGGAGCCTTGGACATGAAGGACGAGGTGGAAGCCTTGAAGCGCATCCCCGGCATCAAGAAGGTGAAGGTGAACGACAAGAAGAAGTTCGTGCAGCGCCTCAGCTTCTCCTTCGCTGATATCACTGCGCTGAACCAAGCCTTGAACGTCCTGATGACCGATAGCACAGGGCAGGAGCACACCTTCTTTACCTGGGAAGGCAACACCTTGGTGCGCACCAACAACGACCACGCCCGCGAACTAGGTAAGGGCATGGGAGGGGAGGAAGAAGGATCGGACAGCACCGACATGACCCAGTTCCTCGAGAGCATGAAGTACAAGTACAGCTTCACCTTTGCGCAGCCGGTCGGCACCACCGTGCTTGGTACCGGCATGAACGAGGAACGGCCGAAGGCGAAACAGGTCCTGATGGACACGGATTGGAGCAGGATCACACAGGATCCCAAAGCCTTGGACCTGCGCATCGAATTGACCCAGTAGACGACGAACGATGGACCACCTCCTGGAGACCGCGATCCGACTTGCGGCCAAGGTGCACAAAGGACAGAAGGACCGCTTCGGTAAGCCTTACATCCTGCACGTGATGCGCGTGATGATGCGCGGGCACGACTTCGAGGAACAGGTGCTCGGTGCCTTGCACGACGTGTTGGAGCGTTCGGACCTGAGCGCTGCGGACATCACCGAGAAGGGCTTCCCGCCACGCGTGGTGAAGGCCTTGGGGCATATCACGCGGGTAAAGGAAGAGACCTACGAGGCCTACATCGACAGGGTGATGGAGGACAGCTTGGCCATTCGCGTGAAGCTGCATGACCTGGCCGACAAGATGGACCTCTTGCACGTCGCCCAACTGGACCCTGCCGACCTGAAACGATACAACCGGCAATTGGCGGCCTACCACCGCATGAAGAAGCTTGTAGAGGAGGCCAAGGCCAACATGTCCCTGCAAAGCACGCCGCGCAAGCCGCGCGCAGGCGCTTGATCAAAAGCCTTTTGCACGGTCCGAAGCGGGCCGCACCGAACGTCCCTGTCCGGCAGGACCGCGCTCGGACGGGCTGGTCCATAGCGGTTATCTTCGCGACCCATTCGAACCAACATGATACGATCCACCACACTTGCCATTCTTGCGATCCCGGCCCTGTTGTCCTGTGGAGGACATGCCGAAGGCGACCATACGAGCGATACGGACACCACAGCGGTGGCCGATACCTTTCAATGGGAGACCGAGCAGTTCGCGGACATCCGCATCTTGCGGTACCAGATCCCCGGCTGGGACCAACTGAGCCTGCAGCAGAAACAGTTGTGCTACTACCTGAACATGGCTGGTCTTGCCGGTCGTGATATCATGTATGATCAGAACTACCGCCATAACCTCGCCATCCGACGCGCCATCGAGTCGGTGATCAAGAACTACAAAGGCGAGCGCTCCGGTGCCGATTGGGACAACTTCATGGTCTACGCGAAGCAGGTGTTCTTCGCCAATGGCATCCATCACCACTACAGCAACGACAAGCATACACCCGAGTTCGCTCAAGTCTGGTTCGAAACAGCCCTGAAGGAGAGTGGCGCTGAACTGTCCGCAGAGGCCCTCGCCGCCATCTTCGACCCAATGCTGGATGCCAAGAAGGTGAGCCTCGCCGCCGACAAGGACCTGGTGCTTTCCAGCGCGGTCAACTTCTACGGGACCGACGTGAGCGAAAAGGAGGTGGAGCTGTTCTACGCCGCCAAGAAGGACCCGAACCCTGCGGAGCCACTGAGCTTCGGCCTGAACAGCAAGCTCGTTCGCGGCAAGGACGACAAGCTGATGGAGCAGGTGTACAAGGTGGGCGGCATGTACGGCGCTGCGCTGGAGGAAAGTGTGAAGTGGTTGGAGAAGGCCGTCTCCGTTGCCGAGAACGATGAACAGCGCAAGGCCTTGGAACTGTTGATCAAGTACTACCGCACCGGCGACCTCAAGACCTGGGACGATTTCAACGTCGCATGGGTGAACGACACCAAGAGCACTGTGGATTACATCCTCGGCTTCGTGGAGGTATACAACGACCCCTTGGGCAAGCGCGGTAGCTATGAGGCCATCGTGGAGGTGAACGACCCCGAGGCCAGCAAGGCCATGAGCGTGATCATGGAGAACGCTCAATGGTTCGAGGACAACAGCCCTTTGCTGCCCGAGCACAAGAAGAAGAACGTGGTGGGGATCACCTACCGCTTCATCAACACCGTGGGTGAGGCCGGTGATGCCGCCCCAAGCACCCCGATCGGTGTGAACCTGCCCAACGCCGACTGGATCCGCGCGAAACATGGAAGCAAGAGCGTGAGCCTCGGCAATATCTCCGACGCCTACGACAAGAGCAGCGGGGCCAGCAGCCTCGAGGTGTTCTGCCACGATGAGGAGGAGATCGCCCGTGCCAAGGAGCACAGCGCCCTTGCCGGAAAGCTGCACACCGCACTGCACGAAGTGGTCGGTCATGCCAGCGGTCAACTGGAGCCCGGGGTGGCCGGACCGGATGTGACCTTGAAGAACTACGCCAGCACCTTGGAGGAAGGCCGCGCCGACCTCGTGGCCCTGTACTACGTCATGGACCCGAAGCTGATCGAGCTGGGTGTGATGCCGAGCCTGGAGGTGGGCAAGGCCGAATACGACTCGTACATCCGCAACGGTCTTCTGGTGCAACTGCGCCGCCTGAAGCCCGGTAAGGACGTGGAAGAGGCCCACATGCGCAACCGGATGTGGGTGAGCGCTTGGGTCTTCGAGAAAGGGCAGAAGGACAGTGTGATCGTGAAGGTGGAGCGCAACGGCGCCATCTACTACGACATCCGCGATTACGACAAGCTGCGGGTGTTGTTCGGCGATCTGCTGCGTGAGGTGCAGCGCATCAAGAGCAAAGGCGACTACGCGGCCGGCAAGGCCTTGGTGGAGAACTACGGTGTGAAGGTGGACCCTGCTGTGCATAAGCAGGTGCTCGAGCGCGCCGAGAAGATCAAGACCGCTCCGTACTCCGGATTCATCCAGCCGGAGATGACGGCCGTGACCGATGCCCAAGGGAACATCACCGATGTGAAGGTGAGCTACCCGAGCGACTTCGTCCAGCAGATGTTGATGTACGGGGAGAAGCACAGCTTCCTTCCTTCGAACAACTAGGAACGGTCCACGAACACGTGATGAGAAGGCGGCCCCCGGGTCGCCTTTTCGTTTTTTCCTTAGGCCCGTGGGGGATCGGAAGAATTCTTCACCGCTTTCGTAACCTTCATTTCGGACCTCCCGTTATAATGCTTGTCCAAGTAGTTCAGAGGTCAATCTGAAGAGTCACGACTCCCCTGTCCCGTTCCACGGGGTGGGGGTTTCGTGCTTTCGGAGCGATCCACTGCACAGCACGTCGGCCGCCCAAGAAGCGATCAGCAGATCGGGCTTGGTATATGGTTCGTAACCATGGGCCTTGATGAAGCCGACCGCGGCCGTATGCAACTTGTGCGAACCGAAACGGGCATCGCTGTTCAGGTCCATATCGATCCGGTCCACCGGTATCCGGCCCGGATCCCGCAAGGCCTGGGCCACGGCCAAGCTGCGTTCCACCTCTCCCCACAACCGGGTCCACAGGTCCGTGACCTTGGGCGCGCGTTCCCGCCGAAAGAGTACTTGGGCCCCGTTCCCGCGAAATCGCAGGACCACCGTGGTGGTATACACCGTGTGCCGAGCCCGGTTCTGGCTATCGCTCCCTACAAGCACCTCCACGTCACGGTGTTGCGAAAGCACGGCCCTTAAGTGCGGCAAAACATCCACCGCGCTGCCGTCGAGCATCCGTTGGAACCCGCCAAGGCCGTTGTTCTCCATATTCACAAGGTAACGGACAGGGCAACTCTTTCGTTCGTTCCGTTCAGCAGCTAGCTTGTACTATATTTGCGGCCCCTGAGAAGGACCTTGTCCTCTTACCGAAGTGGCGGAATTGGTAGACGCGCACGTTTCAGGGGCGTGTGACCGTAAGGTTGTGCGGGTTCGAGTCCCGCCTTCGGTACAATGGAAGCGGCCCCATCATGGGCCGCTTTTTCTTTGGTCTTGTAGGCAAGGTCCGCGAAGGCGGAAGAGCGTTCCGGCGCGCCCGGCTCTGCATACAAGTTTACATTTGCGCCGCACGCACCATGGGGAACAAACGCTTTCGGACATTACGGTTATGGCACAACACCATGATCATGGTGTGGGGCATCCCCTTCGTGGTGCTGCCCGGCATCATCGTTGGCGCTTCCACCGGCCGTTTCCTGCTTCTTCAGGTCATGGTGGGCCTCAGCTTGATCGGTCTTGTGGTGGCCATTCGCCGCGATCGGCGCAAGCAGTGCTATTACATCATGGAAGAGGACCGGCTGACGCTGGTGCGCAATGAGGAGCGGCGCGAGGTGGACATCGATGAGATCATCGATGCCAGCTTGGTGGATCGTACAGGAGCCCGCGCCTACCTGAGGGATTGGCTCAGTACCGAGATACCCAACATCACCAAAGCACAACGGATCGACCTGTTCACGCACTATTGCACAGTGGACATCGGCCTGACCAGCTTCACGCTCGGCATGGGCCGTAACCTCATCGATCAATTGCCCAATGCAAAGACCGATCTGTTGCTCCTACGACTGAAGAGCGGCGAGGACCTGATCCTCTCCCCGGTGCATGTGCAGGAAATGATCGAAAGCATCGGCCGTCGGAAGATCCGAAGCACTTGAGTGCTGGCCGGCACAAGGTGGGGCAGGGGTCGAGCGCTAATTGTAGCGGATGCGCTGCCCGATGGAAAGCACGCTGGTCTCTCGGATCCCATTGATCCGGCACAGCTCCTGCACACGTACGCCTGTCCGGCGCGAGATCGCGGAGAGCGTATCACCGCTGCGAACGACGTGATACTTGCGGGTGCCGGTGCTGGCCGTGGATGCAGCGCGAGCGGCAGCGTAGGACTTGAACATCGCCTTGTGCAGCTCGAAGGTATCGGCCTTCAAGGTGCCGCTGGAGAGGTCGAACAGCAAATTGGGGTCGATCGGTTGGTCCAGGAAACGCACTTCGAAGTGCAGGTGGCTTCCGTAGCTACGGCCCGTGTTGCCGCCTAGTCCCAAGGTGTCGCCGGCCTCGATCAATGTGCCGGGTTCGACCAAGCGCTTGCTCAAGTGCGCATACAAGGTCTCCAGTCCATTGTAGTGGCGCACCACTACCACATGCCCGAAGGACTTGTTGTACTTCGAGATCCGCACCATGCCGGAGAAGGCGGCCACTACTGGGTCACCGGTGGTGAGGTCGAGGTCCACGCCGTAATGCATCCGACCGCGACGCATACCGAAGCCACTGGTCACTTCACCCGGGCAAGGAACGGAATGGTCGCATTCCGAATGGGCCAAGCGCAATTGCAGCGTGTCCTTGTCGAATCGCTGAGCGGCCATGCGATCGAAGAGCACATCGGTGTTCCAGTGGCAGTACATATCGTAGCCCGGAATGAAGGTGAGGGAGTCGTTCACGTCCCACACGCTCTCAGCATCCGCAGGGGCCGATGGCTCCTCCGTGAGTTCCTCGTAGATGTCCAATCCTTCGGGTCCGCCATAACCCACCTCGTCGTCCTGTGCGCTCACCGCCAAACACCCGACAAAGGCGCTGCAGATCGCTGTGGTACGTAGGATGGTGCGATTCATCGGTCGGCAAAACTATCCGTGGCCGCCAGAGTGGCAAGTGAGGGTGGCCCGCATCTATCAACACTTCCGCCGGTGAAAGGCTTGGGCGAAAGAAATCCCTTGTTGGACGGGCATTTACGAGATCCTGTCGACTCGTTAAAGTCTGTTAAGCGATTTCTTGGGAGTGCCTTGGAGCGACCTTTGTACCGGGTCCTTGTTCCGCCTCGTGCGCGTCGGGAACCTCTCCGCGCTTTACGCGTTTGAAACCCATGGTCCAACAGGAAGGCGAACACGACACCATTGTTCACAGCGGCGATCGCTTCGCCCATTTGGTGATCGTGTACCTCGTTGCATTGCTGTTGACCTTGCCGCTCTTCATGATCATCTACCCCTACGTACCGGAGATGGTGCTGCCCATCGGTGATGGCTTGAAAGTGGACCACATCCTCACGTTCGTGGTGCTCATGGCGGCATTCATCATCCTGGTCCGAAAGTTCCAGACCGCGGTGTACGTGGTCCTGATCATCGGCCTGATCGTCCTCACCGTTACCGGTCTGATCGGGCACTACGGCTTCATGGACATGTACCGCGACTATGCCGATCTGCTTCGCGACCTTCGGGAGTCATCCGTCAGAGCGCCGATGGCATCGCGCAAGCTGGCACCTTTCCATGATGCTGAGAAGTTGAAGGCCTTGGTGTCCGACCCGACGGGGGCCGTGCGTCGGGAGGCCGTGCGCATGGCGACGGCCAACTTCACCGATGTCCAAGTGAACAGTGGCGAATTCACACTGGTCCAGAGCTTTTCGATCTTCAAGGAGATCAACGGGAAGTGGAGGTATGTTTCCGACGTGAAGGGAGGGGAGTACTTCGCTCCACCGGCGGAAAGCTTGGAGTTGATGGCCGGCGATTGCGATGATCATGCTGTATTGATGGCGGCTTGCATAAAGGCGATCGGTGGGGAGGTACGCTTGATCCGGACCGAGGGCCACGTATACCCTGAGCTGTTCGTTGGTGATGAGGCCGGCCTGGAACGGGCCGGGTATTTGATCCGGAAAGTGCTGTTCACCAAAGAGGTCGGTGATGCACCACTTTATCACCATACCGATGCCGACGGTCGGCACTGGATCAATTTGGACTACACGCGGCGCTATCCGGGTGGTGAGTTGATGAACGAGCGGATCGTGGGGATCCTCGACATCTGAGCGCACTGCGGATCGATCGGGCACGACATGTTCCCGTTCGGTACATTCGCGTAACCTCGATGAAGAAGCTTGTTCAACCGGCGGACCTGGCCAAAGCCAGCCACATGCGCCCTGGCGATCCACGGATCGCACTCCTGACCGAAGTGAGCGGGCTGAAGAAGCTGGATCGTTTCTACAACGCCATCGAGGATCTGCACGATCTGGATTTCGTAGAGGCCGTGTTCAAGAACCTCGAACTGGAGATCGAGGTGTCCGACGCGGACCTGTCCAACATCCCTAAGGAGGGAGGGTTGGTCTTCGTGTCCAATCACCCGTACGGAGCCATCGATGGCCTGGCCTTGGTGCACGTGCTCGGCCGCGTTCGCCCGGACCTCAAGGTGATGGCGAACTTCCTGTTGCAACAGCTGGAACCGCTCCGTGATCGGTTCATCGGCGTGAACCCTTTCGAGCAGCTCAAATCACTTAGCAGCTTTCAAGGCATGCGACAGGCGATGGCCCATGTGAAGGAGGGCGGGGCCTTGGCGGTGTTCCCGGCCGGCGAGGTGAGCAGTTGGCGCACCGAACTGAAGGCCATTGCCGATCCGCGTTGGAAAACACCCGCCATCAAGTTGGCGCAGCACATGGGAACCCCGGTGGTGCCGGTCTGGTTCGATGGGGCCAATAGCCTGGTGTTCCAAATGTTGGGCATGATCCACCCGAACCTGCGGACCTTGGCCTTGCCGAACGAGATGATGCGCATGCGGGGCCGGTCGGTACGGATGCGGATCGGAAAACCCATCGCGGCCAAGGATGTCGCCGCGTTCACCTCGGTGGACCAGCTTTCCCGCTTCCTACGCGCAAAGACCTATGCCTTGGGAAGTGGCCTTCAGGTGAAGCGCGAATTCTTCAATCCATTGCGCTTTCCGCAGCGCCCGAAGGAGGTTGTCGAAGGGGTGGATCCGGGCATATTGGAAGGTGAGGTCGATGGCATCGCCGACCTTAAGCTGAATACACAAGGGGAGTTCGACCTATACATGGCACCGAGTTCCCGGATCCCCCATATGCTGCGCGAGATCGGTCGGCTGCGGGAGGTCACCTTCCGCGCGGTGGGCGAGGGCACCAACAAGTCGATCGACCTGGATGAGTTCGATCTCTACTATGACCATTTGTTCCTGTGGGATCGAGAGAAACGGCGCTTGGTCGGGGCCTATCGGGTGGGCAATGGTAAACGGATCATGTCGCGCTACGGCAAGCGCGGTTTCTATACGTCCACCTTGTTCCGCATGGACCGGCGCATGGAGCGGGTGTTGCGCAAGAGCTTCGAGTTGGGACGCTCGTTCATTGCCATGGATTATCAACGCCAACGCTTGCCTTTGTACATGCTCTGGCGCGGGCTGCTCCTGCACGTGATCGCCAACCCGGACCATCAATACCTGATCGGACCGGTGAGCATCAGTGGATCATACAGCCGATTCTCGCGCACCTTGATCATGGAGTTCGTGAAACAGAACCATTATGACAAGGATATGGCCGCATGGCTGAGGCCACGGAACAAGTTCAGGATCAAACCGGACAAGAGCGATAGCGAAGCGCTGGTGGAGGCGAGCATGGCCGACCTGAAGAAGATGGACCGGCTCATCGCTGAAGTGGACCCCAACGAGTCATCCATGCCCGTGTTGTTGAAGAAGTACCTCCTTTTGAATGCGCGGATCATCGGCTTCAACCGTGACCCACGCTTCAATGACGCGCTGGATGGTATGGTGGTCCTGGATCTGAGCAAGGTCCCGGAGCGCACTTTGGAGGATCTGCGGAAAGGGATGACGGAGGTGTGATCGATCCAATGGAAAAGCCAGATCGGAAAACGGACCCGGCGGAACTGCTTCTTACTGCTGTTCTTGGGGCAAGTCCTGATCCGTCCCGTTATTCGCACATCGCGGTCTTGCGTTTACACCGTTCGGGTATCCCGGTCCTCGCCGTAGGGCGTGGGACCGGATCGATCGATGGGATACCGATCCATAGCGATATCCCGAAGGACGCCCGGATCGACACCGTAACGATGTACATGAATGCGGACAACCAGGAGCAATGGCACGAGCGGCTCATGGCCTTGGCGCCACGCCGCATCATCTTCAACCCGGGTGCCGAGCATCGGGCATTCGCTCAGCACGCCAGGGACGCAGGCATCGAAGTGGTTGAAGCGTGCACCTTGGTGATGCTTGCCACCGATCAGTATTGATCCAAAAGAAAAAGGCCCCTGTCGGAACAGGGGCCTTTTCGATGTTCGGGTCGATCGATCATCGACGGATGATCAACTTCTGAGTGTTGCTGCCGTTCTCGTTGGACGCACGGATGAGGTACATGCCCTCGGACAATCCGAGTTCGCGGCTGTTCAGCACCACGCCGTTCGGGCCGGTAGGCGCCAGGATCGTTGCGAACACGGTGGCGCCACGCAGGTCCTGGATCAATAGCTCGGTGTTCGAGCGATCCATACCGTAAACGGCCAAGGTGAATTGGTCGTTGGTCGGATTCGGGTACAAGGTCATGAAGTCCTCTCGGGTCAGGTCCTCAAGACCAACAGCTCCGCTCACGTTGATGTCGTCGATGAACAGGTCGCCGGAGAATGCACTGGTCGTGAAGCGGAAGCGGAAACGCACGTTATCGGCGCGCACAGAGTTCGGCAAGGTGTAGGTCTTTTGGGTCCAAATGGCCGGTGGTACTTGGGAGTTGTTGCCGTTGTTGATCAGCTCTTCATTGTCGATGAACCCACGCAGTTGCCAGGTACGACCGCAGTCGGTGCTGGACGACACTTCGAGCACCTCCGTAACGTTCGCGAGCGTTGTTGTGCTGGAGGAATAGGAATAGTAGAAGCTCAATTCTGCACTGATGAGGCCGCTCAGGTCCATGGTCGGCGAGATCAGGTCATCGATATCGCGATCGTTGTTCGGGTCCACGAGGTCGAGCTGGTTACGCTCTCCGCTGTTCAAGCGTGCGCATGCATTTCCGGAGTTGCCTGCACCGACGAAGCGGTTCCACGCCGTGTTGTTGTCATCGTAGTTGGTGCCGAAGTAAGGGAACAGGCTTTCCGTATTCTCGAAGCTCTCGGAATAGGCCCCGGTCGAATAGTTCGGCGCACCACCGATGTAGACGGCATACTGGTTGGTCTTGGTGCCCGTGCCTACGTCATTGCTTGCGTTCAAGGTCACGGTCTTCCAACCGGGTGAGGTGAAGCTCACGATCGGGTTCTGCTCAGTGGATGTGGCCGGTTCCCCATCTTGGAAGGTCCAGGACCATGCGGTCGGAAAGGCCCCTACGGAATTGTCCATGAAGCGCACCTGAACACCGGTGCAAACGGTCGGTGTGTACGGGATCACTTGGCTACCGGTCAAGGAGGTCGTGGTGCGGGCGTAGAAATCGGCGATCGGCGCGCATTGGGCCTGATGGCCTTCTGCGATACCGACGGCCCGCAGGTTCTCTTCCGTCCAAGTGCTGCTCCGATCACCGGTAGCTGATTCCAATGCAGCACGCATCCGATCGGACTGACCGGCTGTGAACATGAGGGAGCAATAGGAGTACTCCATGTAGTTCTGCACGTTCTCCTTCACACCAGGAGTGCAATCATCCCACTGGTTCTGGTTCGGGCAAGTGCTCCAGCCACGCGTGATCGGCGTATCCTCCACACCATCATCGCCACAATCAACGGCCATGTGGGGCGGTGTGCCGCCATCCTCACCGTTGTTATTGCCCCAAACGTGGGCCAAATTGAGATAGTGACCGATCTCATGCGTCAGTGCTCGAGAACGACCTGGTGTTGAGGTGCCGATCGAGCCGACATAGTCGTTCAACAGGATAACCCCATCGGCCAGTGAACCGACAGCTCCAGTAAGAGCGCTTGGGTAGTATGCGTAACCTGCCACGCCGTTCCGCATGGTGTTCGCCACCCACACGTTGAGGTATTTGTCCCGGGGCCAGGGGTTCTGCTTGGATCCGTCGTCGCCCACATTGGTCTCCGGGGTCATGTTACGGTCGATACCGTTGGTGCAGTTGCCATTTGGATCCTTCGTCGGCAGTGCGAACTGGATCATGGCATCCCCGATACGGTCCTGGAATTCCGGGATCACATTGCTTAGGTCAGCGTTGAGGGCGCGGAAGTCCTCATTCAGGATCCGCATCTGATCGAGGATCTGTGCGTTGCTGATGTTCTCGTTCCCGTTCAGGTGCAGGATGTGGAACACGATGGGGATCGTAACGACCACATCGCGACCGCGGAATTCAGCGTGGTCAGCGACCAGGCGCTGGATCTCCTCCTCGTACTGCCGTTCGCGTTCGAGGAAGGTGGGGTCCTCAGCGATCCGCTGTGCCCGCATGATGTCGGTGCCACACCGCAACTGCGCCATGGAGCTGAGGGTGAGGGTACAAGCGGCAATACCGAGTAGCAGATGTTTCATGACGGTCACTCGTTCGTTAGTTGTGTTGTTCTCCTGAAGAGCGGGCCCTAAAGTACGACAGCGGCTGAGTGATTCAAGTCACGAATCCGTCATAGGGGGAGGTGGTTGGAGATTCGGGGGTGTTGGTCCCGGGAACGGTCGATGGGCCTCCGGACCGCGAGCGTCAAGCTAGTGCGGGCAAGGCCACCTTGGTGCGGGAGGGTGTCGGAGCGGTTATCAAGGACCAGGATCTTGTTCGGGTCGGCAGGTCGATCAACGGTCCACGGCCGCAATGATCGTCGCGCATGCCTGCCTCACCTGATGTGCTGTGATCGTCAGCGGTGGGGCGATCCGGAATGCTGATGGGCACGAAAGGAACCAGAACCCGAGAACGCCTTGGTCCAGACACGCGTGCACCACGCGTTGCACTTTTTCGGGATCCCCGAGTTCCACGGCGAGCATCAGCCCTGTCCCACGCACCTCGAGGATGTCTGGATGTGTCAAGAGCTCCTTGAACAGCGCTCCCATGTTTCGTGCATTTCCGGGCAGGTCCTCATCCTGCATCACATGCAAAGCGGCATTGCCGGCAACGCAGGGTAGGGGGTGTCCGCCGAAGGTGGTGATGTGACCGAGTACCGGGTCATGTGTCAACAGCTCCATATGGGGACGTGAGGCCACGAATGCACCCATCGGGAGTCCGCCACCAAGGGCTTTTCCAAGGACCAGTATATCCGGGACGACCCCGCTGTGCTCGAAGGCGAAGTTGCGCCCCGTCCGGCCGAAACCGGTCTGCACCTCGTCGAAGATGAGCATGGTGCCGGTGCTGGTGCAACGATCGCGCAGTTCATGAAGCCATTCGAGGTCAGGGACCCGCACACCGGCATCTCCTTGTATCGGTTCCACCACCACTGCCGCCGTGCGTTCGTTGATGCGTTCGAGATCCGCCGATGAATTGAAGGCGATGGATCGGACATCGGGAAGCAGGGGGCGATTGCGGTATTTCTTCTCCTCGTTGCCGGTGATGCTCAAGGATCCGTGGGTGCTTCCATGGTAGCTCTTGTGGCAAGCCATCAGGCCAGTGCGTTGTGTGATCCGCTTGGCCAACTTCAGTGCCCCTTCGATCGCCTCGGTACCGCTGTTCACGAAATACACGCTGTCCAGGCCATCGGGCAACAAGGCCGTCAGTCGGGTGGCGAATCGGACTTGCGGCTCTTGCACGAACTCGCCGTAAGGGATCACGTGAAGGAATCGATCGCACTGGTCCTTGATGGCCTGTACCACGCTCGGGTGTCGGTGCCCAACGTTGTTCACCGCCAGTCCTGCTACCAGGTCCAGATAGGTCTTGCCGTTCCGGTCCGTCAACGTGCAGCCTTCCGCATGCACGATCTCCAATCCCAAAGGACTGGGGCTGGTCTGTGCGAGATGTTCACTGGATCCCTCGACAAGCTTGTTCATAGCGAGGCAAAGGTCGCGCAGATGAGCTTATGCTCAGTGGCCTTAGCGCGGCGGCGGTGGACCATCCTTGCCTTCCACGCGGTCGCGGTATTTCCGCAATACCTCACGGTGGAAGTCCCGCTCGGCCCGTTCCAATCCCACGGTCTTCACGGCACCGATCGCTTTCTTGAAGCGTTCGGTGTAATCGCGTTCCAAGTCGAGTTCCCGTTGTTTGATGATCAGGGACTTGTTCAGGATCGCTGTGGCCTCTGCCTCACTGGGCCGCTCCTGGCCTTTGCGCATGCCATGGTGCAACTGGCGATGTTCCTTTCGGAGTGCTTCGCGCTTGTCGGACATTTCATTGTACAATGGCCAGAACCGTTGTGATTCCTCCGGGGTGAGGCTAAGTGCGGAGGTGATGAAGGCCGATCGCTGTGCCTGGATCTCCTTCAACCGTTCCGGCGATAGTTCAGGAGGGTCGTGCTCTTGGGCGCCGACAAAGAGGCTCATGGACCCGAAGAGGATCGACAAGGCCATGGTCAATTGGATTGGGGTCTTCATAGTTCCTCGATCAAGAGTTCCAATGAGAGGTCTTCGTATTCAACATAGGCCGTCATCTCACGCTCGCTAAGGGCGAGGTCCACGGTGTTCATTACAGGTTCGTCATGGGCCAGGGTGGCGAAGATCAGGTCCTCGTCGAATTCCATGTCCAACAATTCATAGGGAAGGACCTGTTCACCAGGTTCTGCGGAAGCGATGCCCTGTTCACCTTCGGGCCATTGGAACCAAGCGATGGAGCCAATGACCAGCAACAGGACGGTCGCGATCCGTGGCACCCATGAGGTGAAAAGCCAAGCCCAAGGGGAGTGTCGTGGAGCATCCACGATCAGGTGCTGCACAGCGTGCGGAAAGTGATCGAAGAACCCTTCCGGGGCCATGAAAGGGTTCCGCTTGGGCATTTTGCCCAGGACGGGTAGGTCCTTCAATTCATCGATATGCTGGTCCTCCTGCATGGTCGTCGTGCATCTATGACGTTCCGTCGTTCATTTGGTTTGATCGGCCGTGATCCACGCCTCGATCTTTTTGGCCGCGATGTGGTAGCTGCTTTTCAGTGCACCCACGCTGGTGCCGGTGATGATGCTCATTTCCTCGTACTTCATCTCATCGAAGTAGCGCATGTTGAACACCGCTCGCTGCTTGTCCGGCAATCGCATGATCGCCTTCTGCAAGGCGCGTTCGATCGCATCGCCATTGAAATGCTCGCTGCTGTCCATTGAGGTGGTCAGTCGTTCCATGACCGCCTCATCGCTCACGAACAGACCCCGTTTCATTCGGCGTAAGTGGTTCAAGCACTCGTTGTGCGCGATCCGGTACAACCAGCTGAACAATTTGGAATCCGCACGAAAGCGATCAAGCCCGCTCCACGCTTTGATGAACGTGTTCTGCAGGACATCCTTCGCTTCGTCATGATCGGTGACCATGCGCCGAATGAAAGTGTATAAACGCTCCTGGTACTGCCGCACCAACAAGTTGAACGCATAGTGACGGCTCTCTTCCTTGTGGAACAGGTCGAGCAGTTCGCTGTCGGAGAGATCGCTCATGCCGCCAGCCTACGAAATGGTGCTATTTGCGTGCCATGGCCCGTTCGGCGGCTGCTACGATGTCCGGAACGTCGAGTCCGTACTTCTTCAGCAACTGGTCCGGAGTCCCACTCTCGCCGAAGCTGTCGTTGACGGCCACGAATTCCTGTGGGGCAGGCGCACGCGCGGTCAAGACCTGAGCGATCGCATCGCCAAGCCCGCCGTACCTGTTGTGTTCCTCGCAGGTCACCGCACATCCCGTCTTTCCAACTGAAGCTAGGACGGCCTCCTCGTCCAAAGGTTTGATCGTGTGCACGTTGATCACCTCGGCCTTCACACCTTTCTTGCCGAGTTCTTCGGCCGCCTGTAGCGCTCGCCAAACCAAATGGCCGCAGGCGAACAAGCTCACATCGCTGCCTTCGATCAGGCGTTGGGCCTTACCGATGGTGAAGGGCATATCGGAAGGAATGAACACAGGCCATTTCGGACGACCGAAGCGTAGGTACACCGGCCCGTCGTGATCGGCGATCGCCATGGTGGCTTGCTTGGTCTGGTTGTGATCGCAAGGCACGATCACGGTCATACCCGGAAGCATCCGCATCAGGCCGATATCCTCCAAGATCTGGTGCGTGGCGCCATCCTCGCCCAGGGTCAGGCCGGCGTGGCTTGCGCGATCTTCACGTTCTTTCCGGCATATGCGACGCTCTGCTTGACCGATCGTACACCCGACCGGTGCTGAAGTTGGCGAAGGTGCCCGTGAAGGGGATCTTACCACCGATGGTCAGGCCTGCAGCGATCCCGATCATGTTGGCCTCGGCGATCCCCACCTGAATGAAGCGATCGGGGAATTCCTTCTTGAAGGCGTCCATCTTGAGCGACCCGGTAAGGTCCGCGCACAAGGCGACAACGTTCGGGTTCTTCTTGCCCAGTTCGTGCAGGCCGGCGCCGAATCCACTGCGGGTGTCCTTCTGGTCGAGTACAGGGAAGCTCATGTTCGCTTAGAAATTGATGGTGATGGAACGACCGCTTTCAATGGTGACGTCCTTGGTGAGTGAGAACGAGGTACTGCGCGCGCTGCGGCTGCGGTAGATCACTTGGTAGGTGCCGGGTAGCAGACGGAACTGTCCGCGGGCGGCGGTCGGGTCGAGGTCGGCCACCCACGTGAGCAGTTCGTCCTTCTTCTCGAAGATCGCTCCAGGGCCGGGTGTAGCGGGTTGCACGTTCAGAACACCGGTGCGCGGGACCGCGATCTCGGTGGTGCGTCCTTGTTCGATCCGAACGTTGGGGATCAATAGCCGTGGAAGGGTAAGGACCTCCAGGTCATAGATCCCGGTGCGATAACGCTGGTCCGTTCCGATGTCCTGCGCATGCAAGGTGCCCATTTCGCCACTGCGACGAACGATCACGCTCACTTGGCTACCATCAGAAGGCCCGGCGCCCATGCGGATGCGCAAGGTGCCCAGGCCGGCGTCCAAAGCGATGATGTTATGGATCCCCGGCTTCACCACCACATTCTCCCGCACCGAGGGGGGAAGCGTGTGTGCCACGACCTTGTATGTATACACGGGGTCGATGTGGAGGGTGTCCGGAAGCCCGCGGTCATTCATGGTGTGGACCATGTGTTCCCGGATCTGTCCGGTCCGTTGATCGTAGAAGGTCACTGGCACATCGGTCTCCGTCGGTTGCCCGTCCTGCGTCATCAAACTGACCTGCGCGGTGGTGCTGTTCAAGGCCTGTGTCACCACCACCTTCAGGACATGCTCGAAGAGCTCGGGTGTGCTGGCGTCGTAATAGTTGCCGACGCATTTCAAGGCATATTTCTGGGCGTCGTCCAATCCGACCCCGATCACGAAGGGCTTGAGCACGATGCCTTGCGCTTGCAGGGCCCGGCTCACCGCGCACGGATCTTCATCGCAGGCCTCGATCCCATCCGTGATAAGGATGATGACGTTCCGCACGGTCCGTCCGCCGTCGCTTCCTTTCTTGGGGAAATCACCAGCGGCCTTTTCAAGGGACCGCGCGATCGGGGTTGTGCCGAGGCATCGCAGTTGGCTCAAGGTGCTGCGCATGGACGGAATGCTGTTGCCGCTGAAGGGCACCTCAAGCCGGGTGTCGTCGCAGTCCTGTTTGCCCGGTTGAATGGGCGTTTGATGGCCGTACAGGCGCAAGGCCAGCTCAAGATCCGGCTGTCCTTCCAGTTCGGACAGCGCATCCATGAGGAGTTCGCGGGCGGTGTTGATCTTCGGCTGGTCCCCCCAAAAAGCGTTCATGCTATTGCTCGCGTCCATGACGAACAACATGCGGGTGAGCGCTGGTTTCGGGACCGCGTCGGGTTCTTGCGCCGAAGCAGGAATTGCGATCAGGGCAAGAAGTAAGCTGAACAGGCCGCAGCACGCGGATCGTATGTAGGACCTTGCCATCAAGCGTTCGGTGGGTTGTTTCCACCTTGGAACGGGAAAGCGTGCCGATCGCGTACATCCGATCAATAATCGCCCAAGGTCTCCTCCAATTGGGCCAAGGCATCCTTCAGTTGCTGGTCGTTGGGGGCGATGCCGTGCCATTCGTGACTGTTCATCATGAAATCCACGCCTTGCCCCATTTCAGTGCGCATCAGGATCATCACCGGCTTGCCCTTTCCCGTGCGTGCCTTGGCTTCATCCAAGGCGGACACAAGGGTGCCCATGTCGTTCCCCTCGGTCTCCATCACATCCCAACCGAACGCGGTCCACTTGGCTTTGAGGTCGCCCAAGGGTAGCACATCATCCACGTCACCGTCGATCTGCCTGCCATTGTAGTCCACCGTGCGATCAGATTGTCCACGTTCTTGCCGGCGGCGAACATGGCGGCTTCCCAGATCTGTCCCTCCTGCAACTCACCGTCACCGTGTAGGGAATAGACGAGTCGGTCATCGCCGTTCAGCTTCTTGGCAAGTGCCGCTCCAATGGCGACGCTCATGCCTTGACCGAGCGAACCGCTGGCCATGCGCACACCGGGGAGCCCTCGTGCGTTGTGGGATGGCCTTGTAACCGACCGTTCAACTTCCGAAAGGTGGCCAATTCGCTGACCGGGAAATAACCGCTTCGTGCCAAGGCGCTATAGAACACCGGGCTGATATGTCCATTGCTCAGGAAGAAGAGGTCCTGACCGCGGCCATCCATGTCCCAGTTCTTGGGATCGTGGCGCAACACTTGGAAATAGAGCGCTGTGAAATAATCCGCACAGCCCAAGATCCACCCGGGTGCCCGCTTTGCACCCCGTGCACTTGCCTGACGATATCACGACGGATCTGCGCTGCGATGCGCTCAAGTTCGGTGATGGATGTGGCTCGTGACGTGGTGGTGGCTCGTGGGTCGGACATGATCGGGCGACGTGTTCTTGGAACAGGCCAAAAGTAGCCGGGAGCATAGAGCATCCCGCACGTGTGTAGAACTTTGAAAAATGAAAGTGCATGATCCGCCTTGCTGATGCACAATGAAAGGCCGTACCGATCGTTCCGTCCAAGGACTTCGATCGAGGTCATAATCTTGCAGGCATCGAAAACGGAACGAGGACCGTCATGATGTTGCGCCGGTGCATTTGGTTTTGGGCCGGTGCGATCGGGAATGGGGGCTTCAGGGTCCCCGTTCCCATTTCTGGAACACACGTCAATGGGCAATTCCTCCACGTAGCCGGTTACCTTCGCGGCCGAAAATTCCTTCCATGGCTTTGAAATGTGGCATCGTTGGCCTGCCGAACGTGGGCAAGAGCACCCTGTTCAATTGTTTGAGCAACGCCAAGGCGCAGGCCGCCAACTTCCCGTTCTGTACGATCGAACCGAACGTCGGTACCATCACCGTTCCGGATGCCCGCTTGAAGAAGTTGGCCGAGCTGGTCAAGCCACAGCGCATCGTTCCCACCACGGTGGAGATCGTCGATATCGCCGGTCTGGTGAAAGGCGCGAGCAAGGGAGAAGGCCTCGGCAACCAGTTCTTGGGCAATATCCGCGAGTGCGATGCCATTCTGCATGTGCTCCGCTGTTTTGACGATCCCAATGTGGTGCACGTGGACGGAAATGTCGATCCCGTGCGGGACAAGGAGGTGATCGATATCGAACTTCAATTGAAGGACCTGGAGACCGTGGAGGCACGGATCAAAAAGGTGGAGAAGCAAGCGCAGATCGGCGACAAGGAAGCCAAGCGCCGTTTCGATCTGCTTTCGCGGATCCGTGAACACCTGCTCAAAGGAGAAAGCGCCCGGGCGGCGGTCAATGAGAACGATGATCCTGCGTTGCTGAACGAGTTCCAGTTGCTTACCACCAAGCCCGTCATGTACGTGTGCAACGTGGATGAGAAGAGCGCCACAACGGGCAACGCCTATGTGGAGAAGGTGAAAGCCGCAGTAGCACACGAGAACGCCGAGGTCATCTTCGTGACAGCAGCGATAGAAGCGGAGCATCGCATCCTTGGACACTCCAGAAGAACGCGAGATGTTCTTGGCGGACATGGGACTGCAGGAGCCTGGTGTCAACAAGCTCATCCACGCGGCCTACGACCTGCTCGCTTTGCAGACCTATTTCACCGCCGGGGTACAAGAGGTGCGCGTGGACGATCCACAAGGGCGATACAGGCCCGAAAGCAGCCGGTGTGATCCACAGCGACTTCGAGAAAGGGTATATCCGCGCCGAGGTGATGGCCTACGATGATTTCATCAAGCTCGGGAGCGAGGCCGCCTGCCGCGCAGCTGGTAAGCTCCGTGTGGAAGGCAAGGACTACGTGGTGAAGGACGGGGATGTGATGCACTTCCTCTTCAACGTATAGGACCGTACGGTACAAGGATCTTCCGCTTGTGGCGTTGAAGCCACGGTGAGCACGTTCCTTCGATCCATCTACCAGCTCTTCCCGATCACGGGCACCTGCTTCCTGCCGAGCGCGTGCCAAGGTCAGGATCCGTGGCAGGCCTCGGTCGGGGCCAACTTCAGCCGTGTGAGCGATCCGCTCGGAAGCCTGCACGGGGAACGCACCGGTCGGTCGGCCAACGGCGCGGGCTACCAGGTCGGGGTGGGGAAGGAGGCGCTCAGAAAAAGGTGTGGGGAATGCGTACGGAGCTCTCGTTCGTTACACGATCGACCGGTTACTACTACATGGCGGGCGATCCGGACAACGTTCCGGACCCGGACCTACAGGTGGCCACTTCCGGCACGCGCAGCATGCGCACCCATGCATTGGAGGTCCCTGCGCTCTTGACCTTCCATCGCTGGAGCGGGCTGCGTTTGGATGCGGGGCCAGCTGTTTCGGTCCTCCTCTCGGCAACGGAACGATGGCGATCAGAGGACGGTCAACGCGATGGAACAGTTGTGGCCGATCGGACGAACGTATTGAGGCGCGCGGAATGGGCCTTTGTGCTCGGCGTGGAGGTGCAAGGTGCGAAACGCATCAGTGCGCGCATGCGCCTTTGGAAAGGGCTTAGCGATCTGGATCAAGGGCCAGTATCATCGCCCAGCTTTGTTACGTCCTGGCAGGTCGGGGTCTGTTACTCCTTTGGTCCTGAATAGTGGAAGATCAACTTAGGCACGGTATGCCACGTAGCTCTTGGGGATGATCCCCAACATCCGTTCGGTCATGATGTGGCAATCGGGAAAGAGTTCGCGCATTTCACGCTTGGTCAGCAAGCGGGTGTTGTCCACCATATCATCCACTTCCTCCTTCGTTGGTTTAGCGAGAATGCCCCACGGTGTGGCCCAGCGTGCGATACGACGGCGGAGCCCGGCAGGGTACCAGTGCATGAACGGGGCGAGGTAATGCGGCTCCATAGGGCATTCGTAGGCCGGGGTCTGCACCCAAACTTTGGGCGATACACGCAGTATCTCCCTCGCAAAGGCTTTCTGCGCTTCGTAATCACCCACATGCTCGATCACCGAATTGCTGAACGCGATCGGATAGGAGCCATCCGCGTATGGAAGCTTACATGCATTCCCTTCCACGATGGTGATGCGATGATCGGGAAAGTCCTTCTCCTGCTCCCAGGGATAGACCTTCAAATTCAGGCAATCGATCCGCTCCACCACTTGCGGAAGCACCGTCCAGGTCTGTGGGTAGCCTCCCACGTCCAGAATGGTATCGGTCGGGGCGGGCCGGAAGATGTCCATGAATTGCTTCAGCCGTTTCACGCGCCACAGCTTGAAGATGCGTTCGTAGATCTTGTTGATCAACATGAGCAGATGAGTTGTTCCGGATCGCGAGGGCGAAGTGCCGCGCGGCGGAAAAGATAGCCGCTCTGCTTGAAGGGGAGGACGGCCTTGTTCGTACATCGACGTGAGCATCGTCCTAGAGCGCGGGTTCGACGGTTGATAAGTCGCGTTTCGACCGGGCACCCGAGCTGTTCATCGAAAAACGGAGCATGCCCAACAAGGTCGACCTAACTTCCGGGACTCCGAACTTCCCATTCCGAAACTTCATGTTGAACAGAACGCTCCATCTGATCGCCCTTTTCATTGGCTTTATTCCCACAAGCATCTTCGCACGATCCGGTCAGGTATCGCAGCGGGTGATCTCATTGAAGGAACGCGGAGTTCCTTTTCAGCGCATCGCGCTGATGGATCCGGTACCCGCCTCCATGGTCACGGATGCATTGTGGGATAAGGCGCTCTCGAAGGCCGTCGTGATCGAGCCCCGGGGCAGTGAACTCGTCGATCTCGTGTCAGGAGGTCCTCGCTACATGGCCTTGGAATTGCCCGTGGATGGTGGAGTACTGGTCCTTGATCTGATCCGCACGGAGATCTCTACCGCGGACTTTAAGCTGAATTTGGCCAGTGGGACTGCGGTGCAGTATCGCAGCGGGGCACATTATCGAGGTATGGTCCGTGGGCGTCCAGGGTCGGTTGCCGCCATCAGCATCTTCGAGCATGAAGTGATGGGACTCTTCAATGACAACGAGAACGAGTGGGTGCTGGGTCGATTGGACGGTGGTGATGGTAAGAAGCACGTGCTCTATCGCAGTCGCGACCTGCGTGGTCGGAATCCCTTCGTGTGCAGCACCATCGATGATGGAGAGCCCTACAGGAGCGAACAACTCACGCAGCAGAGCGGGGACCGGACAACGCGTTGCGTACGCTATTACTGGGAGGTGAACCATAACGTCTTCCTCGACAAGGGCGATGTGCCGAACACCACGAACTATGTTACCGGGCTTTTCAACCAGAGCGCGGTACTCTTCGACAACGATGGCATCGACGTGACCCTTTCCGAAATGTTCATTTGGGATGTCCCCAGTCCGTACACCGGTCCGGGCAGTGGTGACTACCTCACCCAATTCGGAGTGGAGCGGACGAGCTTCAATGGGGATATGGCACACTTGCTCGGTTATGGCGGCGGCGGCGGTGTCGCCTGGCTCAACACCCTATGCAACGGACAGACCCGTCTGCGCATGGCCTACAGCAGTATCAATAGCAGTTATAGCAACGTACCGACCTACAGTTGGAGCGTTGAGGTGGTCACCCATGAACAGGGGCACAACCTCGGGTCACGCCACACCCATGCCTGCTCATGGAATGGCGATGGAACAGCGATCGATGGCTGCGGCCCGACGGCCGGCTATTCCGAGGGCTCCTGTCCTGTGGGGCCGATACCCAGTTCCACGGTGAAAGGAACGATCATGAGTTACTGCCACTTGGTCTCCGGGTCGGCATCAATTTCAACAATGGTTTCGGCCCTCAACCCACGGCCGTGATCGTGAACGCCGTGAACGCGGCCAGTTGCTTGAGCGTGTGCGGTACCTCCTGCGATGCTCCCGGGAACCTCACCGTCAACAGCCTTACGACCAATTCGGCGACGCTATCGTGGTCGTCGATCGGTGCAGTGAGCTATACGCTTCAATGGCGCCCATCCTCGGGCGGATCATGGACCACCGTGACAGGTATCACAGGCAATACATACGCATTGAGCGGCCTTGCACAGGCACCAGCTATGAGTTCCAGGTCTTGTCCGTGTGCAGCACAGGATCTTCGCCGTACTCGACTGTCCGGACCTTCAGCACCTTGGTGCCATGTCCCGACAGCTTGGAGCCGAACAACAGCACGGCCGCGGCGGCGACCATCGCGCTGCCGGCATCGGTCAGTGCGTTGATCGCATCGGGCTCCGATGTGGACTATTACCGCTTCACCATCGCGGCAACGAGCGACATCTACGTGAGCATGTCCAATCTACCTGGTGACTACGACGTGCGATTGTTGGACAACACGGGCGCTCAATTGGCCATTTCCCAAGCGGGCGGAACGACCAGCGAGTATATCAGCTATCTGAACGCAGCAGCCGGTACCTATTACGTTCACGTCTTCGGTTATGCAGGAGCGTTCAGTGCGCTCCAATGCTATTCGCTGTACGTATCGGCCAACGCATCACAGCGATGCGACCCACCGGATGCTGTGAGCATCACCGGGATCACTTGGTCGGAGGGCACCGTGTCCTGGCCTGCGGTCCAGGGCGTTTCCACCTACGACCTGCGGTGGAAGGAGAGTGCCGGGTCCACTTGGGTGGACGTGAACGGATTGAGCGGAACGAGCCATTTGCTGAGCGGTCTGGCCGCTGATACGGACCATGATGTGCAAGTGCGTGCCGTGTGCCAAGGTGCGCAGGGAGGGACCGGGTCCACCTCGGATTACACCTCGACCACCACGTTCCGCACACTGCCTGTCCCATGCGAGGTGGCCCCACCGGTCCTGCTCTCGGTCAGGTTGCTGCTGGATGGACCATATAACGATGCGCTCGGCTTGATGGGCGATGATCTGCGCGCACAAGGCTTGTTGCCGTTGAACGAACCATACACCGGCCTTGGCCATGCGTTGGATGCAGCGGCATCGACCACTGCTCCGGTGCTCGCGGTGACCGGCTCGAACGCCATTGTTGATTGGGTGGTTGTGGAGTTGCGCGATGCGACCTTACCAAGCACGATCGTGGAAGCGCGGGCCGGGCTCCTGCAGCGGGATGGCGATGTAGTGGGGACCGATGGCACCTCGGCCATGGGCTTCTGCTCGCCAGCAGGCGACTATGTAGTTGCCGTCCGGCACAGGAACCACTTGGGCGTGGCCACTGCCGTTGCCTTGACGCTGGGGCCTTCATCAACAGCGGTCGACCTTACCGCTGCCGGTACAGCCACCTACGGGACCGCTGCACGTCGCAATGTCGGTGGAACGATGACCATGTGGGCCGGGAACAGCAACCGCAATGGTGACATCAAGTACACCGGTTCGGGGAACGATCGCGACGAGGTCCTTTCCGCGATCGGCGGGTCGGTGGCCACCAACACGGTCACGGGCTATCGGATCGAGGATTGCAACATGGATGGACTGGTGAAGTACGCCGGATCGGTCAACGACCGGGACATCATCCTCCAGAGCATCGGCGGCAGCATTTCCACGAATGTGGTGATGGAGCAACTGCCTTGAGCCCCAATGGGCCGAATGGTCCATGTTGAAGGTGCCTTCTTGTTGAAAACTACCGTTGATCGTGGATAACAGGGTATTGTGGCCCCCGCGCTCCACCTTGGGAGCGAGTAATTTCGTCCCGTTCCTGTAGAACCCTTGTCAGGCTTGGGTTCCGGGCGAATAGCGATGAGCGAGACGAATTACAGTGAAGACAATATCCGGTCGCTCGACTGGAAAGAGCACATCCGGCTACGGCCTGGGATGTACATCGGAAAACTGGGCGATGGCAGCAGCTTCGACGATGGTGTGTACATCCTGATCAAGGAAGTGCTCGACAACTGCATCGACGAGTACGTCATGGGCCACGGGAAGAAGATCGAGGTCGTGATCGAGGGCTCGCGCGTTGAAGTGCGCGATTACGGTCGCGGCGTTCCCTTGGGCAAGGTGGTCGATGTGGTGAGCAAGATCAACACCGGCGCCAAGTATGATAGCAAGGCCTTCAAGAAGAGCGTCGGTCTGAACGGCGTGGGTACCAAGGCGGTGAACGCGTTGAGCGGTTACTTCAAGATCGAAAGCGTACGCGATGGCCAGATGAAGCGGGCCGAGTTCGATCGCGGGGTGCTGCGAAAGGACGAGAAATTGGTGAAGACCGATGAACAGAACGGGACCCGGGTCGTGTTCGAGCCGGATGAACAGATGTTCAAGAACTTCACCTTCCGCGTGCCTCATATCGAGCGACTGCTGTGGAACTATTGCTACTTGAACACGGGACTGGCCATCATCTACAACGGCCAGAAGTACCAGAGCAAGAACGGACTGCTCGACCTGTTGGAAACGAAGATGGACGGCGAGCCGCTCTATCCGATCAGTCCCACCTGAAGGGCGATGACATCGAAGTGGCGCTGACCCACGCCAACCCCACTACGGCGAAGAGTATTACAGCTTCGTGAACGGTCAGCATACCACGCAAGGTGGAACCCATCAGGGAGCGTTCCGCGAGGCTGTTGCGAAGACCATCAAGGACTTCTTCAAGAAGGATTGGGAGGCCGGCGATGTGCGCACGGGTATCGTGGCCGCTATCAGCGTGAAAGTGGTGGAGCCCGTCTTCGAGAGCCAGACCAAGACCAAGTTGGGCAGTCTCGAAGTGGAGCCAGAGCCAAAGCATGCGCTCGTTCGTGGGCGACTTCATGGGACGGGAGTTGAACAACTTCCTGCACAAGAACCCCGAAGTGGCGGACGTGCTGCAGCAGCGTATCTGAACAACGAACGTGAACGGAAGGAACTGAGCGGCATTCGGAAGTTGGCACGCGAGCGGGCAAGAAGGCTAGCTTGCACAACGGGAAATTGCGGGACTGTCGCTTGCATCTGAACGACCCGAAAAAGGACGATCGCAAGGAGGGCACCACCTTGTTCATCACCGAGGTGACAGTGCCAGCGGCAGTATCACCAAGAGCCGCAATGTGAACCTGCAAGCGGTCTTCAGCTTAAAGGGGAAGCCCTTGAATTGCTATGGGCTCACGAAGAAGGTCGTCTACGAGAACGAGGAGTTCAACCTGATCAAAGCGGCCTTGAACATCGAGGATGGCATGGACGGCCTGCGATACAATCGCATCGTGATCGCCACCGATGCGGATGTGGACGGCATGCACATCCGCTTGTTGCTCGCGACCTTCTTCCTGCAGTTCTTCCCGGACCTGGTGAAGAACGACCTGTACATCCTACAAACCCGCTGTTCCGTGTACGGAACAAGAGGAGACCATCTACTGTTACAGCGATGAGGAGCGGCAACGTGCACTGTTCAAGCTGGGCAAGAGTGCAAATGCTTGGTTCAAAGGTCTCGGGGAGATCAGCCCGGACGAGTTCAAGCACTTCATCGGCGAGGATATCCGCTTGGAGCCGGTGATGATCACCAAGGAGGCGTCCGTGCAGGAACTGCTGGGCTTCTACATGGGTAAGAACACACCGCAGCGGCAGGACTTCATCATCGGCAACTTGAAGGTGGAGAAGGACCTGGTGGAGGAGAAGCCCGAGCATCCGGCGAAGGCCATTGCAAGGAAGTTGGAGGAGAACGAAGTGGAGATGGACGCATGAGACCGGTGGCGTCGTTCACAACATGGGTCGAACGAGGAACGGCGGTTCCCGATCCACGAGCAGTATCACTCCTGCACTTGACAGGCGCGAACTTGTGCAGATGACCATGGTGTTCCGTCACATCTTCACAATGGTGTTCTGCTTTCAGTTGCTGTTGTTGCAGCACAGAAAACGGGAACGGTAAGGATGATGATCGATCCCGGTCACGACTTCGAGTTCATCGTGGACCACAAGCAACGGATGCAGCAACGGGAGGTGAAGCTCAGCGAAGGGCTTCATTCGTTCACGCTTTGGGCACAACACGTACGATGGTGGATGCATAGTTTCTTCGTTATCGCTGATGTACGTCGGACCTTGTCGTGCGTTTGCCTTTGAGCCCGGAGTACGTGGAGTACCGTGCCGTATTGGGACGGTTCCAAACGAAGAAACGCTGGATGCGTGCAACCCCATTGCTCGCATTGACGGGTACATTGATGCGGACCGGTATAGCCTATGACCGCTGCAACCAGGCCGCCAATACCTTGGAAGAGGATCAGGACCTGTACGAGATCGACGTGGACCCTGAGAGCATCGCCGGCTTGAAGGGTACGACGTGCCAGGGCCTTCAAGGATGCGCGGACGAACCTCTATGTTGCATCGGCCTTTACGTGCTTGCCGGAGCTGCCACTTGGTACCTTTTCGATCGAACGGCCGGTTGGGAGGTGCCGGTGTTCGAGGACAAGGAGAAACTGCGCTTCGATGGCCTTTCTTGGATGCCGAATGCGCATGGCAGCCTGTTCGCTGACTACCAACACTGCGATTGGACCGATGAACAGGGCTTGGTCATCGCGCTTGTGGTCACGTTCATGCTGGGCTCTGTCTCGTGCAAGAAGGACGAATTGGTGCTGGCCGACCTGACCACGAACCCCTTCGATGTGGACTACGATGGCGCACCGATCTTCACCGTGGTTTCCTCAAGCACAAGCTTTGTTACTGTGAACGGGGTGCTGATGCGCCAATTGAAGGTGACGGTGCAGGTCCACACCGGAAACAACAGCAGACCTACGCCGTACATCGTTCGGGTCGACCGCTTGTTCGATGGAACGTCGAGTTCAACGGTGCCGTCGGGCGAGCGAACAACCGCTTCGACATACTGAAGAACAGCGCGGTGTCCGGTCAGGAATACTGCTGGCAGGTGTCCTTGGGCAACGCCGGTAATTTCGGTGGAAGCAACGAGCTATGCGCTACGGCGGATTGAACATACAGCGATGAACGACGACGAATTGAGCAACGAGGAAATGGAAGGGAACGGTTCGCACGAGAAGGGAGTGCCCGGTTCCGGTAGTTGGAGCGTTCTCCGTCAGTGGCATGTACCGCGACTGGTTCTTGGACTATGCGAGCTACGTGATCCTCCGACGTGCGGTACCTGCATTGTACGACGGCTTGAAGCCGGTGCAGCGCCGGATCCTCCATGCCATGAAGGACCTTGATGATGGGCGCTACAACAAGGTGGCGAACATCATCGGTCATACGATGCAGTACCACCCGCGTGCAGCATCGGCGATGCCTTGGTGCAGTTGGGCCAGAAGGACCTTTTGATCGATTGCCAGGGGAACTGGGGTAACACGCTCACCGGTGACAGTGCCGCTGCACCACGTTACATCGAGGCACGCTTGAGCAAGTTCGCTTCGGATGTCGTCTTCAATCCGAAGACCACCGAGTGGCAGCTGAGCTATGACGGGCGGAACAAGGAGCCGATCTTCCTGCCGGTCAAGTTCCCGTTGTTGTTGGCGCAAGGTGGGGAAGGGATCGCCGTAGGTCTCAGCTGCAAGGTGCTGCCGCACAACTTCGTGGAACTCATAGATGCCAGCATTGCCTGTTTGCGCAATCGCTCCTTCACCCTGTTCCCGGACTTCGCTACGGCGGGAATGGTGGATGTGGAGCAATACAACGAAGGTCAGCGCGGCGGTCGTGTGCGTGCCCGGGCCCGTATCCGGAAGGAGGACAACAAGACCCTGGTCATCCACGAGATCCCGTTCGGCACCACCACCACCAGCCTGATCGAGAGCATCATCAAGGCCAATGACAAGGGCAAGATCAAAGTGCGGCACATCGAGGACAATACCGCCGAGAACGCCGAGATCATCATCCACTTGGCCACCGGGGTGTCACCCGATACCACGATCGACGCCTTGTACGCCTTCACGGACTGTGAGCTCAGCATCGCACCCAATGCGGTGGTGATCGAGAACGACAAGCCCCGTTTCGTAGGTGTGCACGAGTTGCTGAAGCGGAGCACCGGACAAATACACTGCGTCTGCTCGAGAAATCGAGTTGCGGATCAAGGCAGGAATTGGATGAGCAATGGCACTTCGCATCGCTCGAGAAGATCTTCATCGAGAAGAAGGTTTATCGCAAGATCGAGGAAGCGGAGACCTGGGAACAGGTGATCGCCTTCATCGACAAGGGTTTGAAGCCGCACATCCAGGAACTGAAACGTCCGGTGACCGAGGAGGATATCGTGCGCTTGACGGAAGTCGGATCAAACGGATATCGAAGTTCGATGCCTTCAAGGCGGATGAGCACATCAAGCAGCTCGAGGAGAACCTGAAGGAGGTGAAGCACAAGCTTGCCACTTGGTCGACCACGCATTGGACTACTTCAAGGAGTTGAAGAAATACGGGGCAGGGCGCGAACGGAAGACCGAGATACGCACCTTCGATACGATCGTGGCCACCAAGGTCGCCGTTGCCAATCGTAAGCTCTACGTCTGGATCGCCTCGAAGGATTCGCGAACACCAGCTTGCGCAACTTCGAGTTCGTTGGTGAATGTTCGGACATCGATGACATCATCGTGTTCCGGAACGATGGTACCATGCTTGTGACCAAGGTGGCCGACAAGAAGTTCATCGGAAAGGGCATCCTGCACGTGGGTGTTTGGAAGAAGAACGACGATCGGATGATCTATCACATGATCTATCAGGACGGGACCAAAGGGCGCGTACTACATGAAGCGCTTCGCCGTCACGGGATCACGCGGGACAAGGAATATGACCTGACGAACGGTACGGCAGGTTCAACGGTACAGTATTTCACGGCCAATCCTGACGGAGCCGCGGAAGTGGCGGTGCAGATCCAAGCTAAGGCCCCGCGTCCGAACCTGCGCAAGACGAAGTTCGATGTTGACTTTTCCAAGCTTGCGGTGAAGGGACGAGGAAGCAAGGGCAACCTGCTCACACGCTACATGGTCTCGAAGATCACCCAGAAAAGAACGGGGTGGAAGCACCTTGGGTGCGATGCGATACAGTTCGATGAGACCGTGCGGCACTTGAACGACACCGGGCATGGCCGTTACCTCGGTCGCTTCGCAGGTGAGGACAGGATCCTGGCGGTGCTCCACCGGACGGCATTACCAATTTAACCACCCCTTCGCCCTGAGCACGCACTTCCCCGACGAAGCGGTGACCGTGCTGAAGTGGGACCCGAAGATGGTGTTGAGCGCGATCTATTGGGAAGGCGATAAGCAGGTGTACCAAGTGAAGCGCTTCAACATCGAATCGGCTAAGGACCCGGTGCATTTCATAACGGAGCACCCGGACAGCAAGTTGGCCGTCTTCAGTTTGGTGCCTGAACCCAGTGTCGTGGTGAGCTTCGACAAACGCAGCAACGACCGACCTGATGAGGAGGTGGTGCTTTCCGAATTCATCGCCGTGAAGGTGTGAAGGCCATAGGGCACAGGCTCACGCCGTTCCAGTTGAAGGACATTCAGCTGCAGGATCCCGTGTTCATCCCAATGACCCCGGAACTGGAAGAGGTCCAAGGCATGCTGATCTCCGAAGAAGAGATCCGAGAACCTGGAAGCACCGGAAAGGAAGGCTTGGAGGAGTCGCCGATGAAGGAATTCCGAAAGAGCCAGCAGGCCGAGGAGAACGACCCGGACGTACCCCTGATCGGAAGCAAACCAGGAAAGCAGATCTCACTGGGTCTCGATTGATACCGAGGTCTTACGAATGATGTTCGGGTTCCCTGCGCCTTTGGAAAAAGGTTGACAAGGAGGCGTAAGCGGCGTTACCGTCTTCATCGCACGGTGGTGGACCGTGGTCCGCTCTGCGCTTACGCACCAGGTACATGCCGGGCGCTTCAGCGCTCAAGGTCCAATAGGATCCCATGATGCATTTCCGTCTCCCCGCTGGTCGAGGATATCAGGCGACCGGCTCCATCGAGGACTATCGTCGCTGGCCCATCCGCTCGTGGTCGATCGGCACCACCGTCAGGTCCGTGAAGGGGTTGGGAGCAAGAATGGAGTATTGCCTGATAGGTCGTTGTCCCGGAGCAAACGTCGACCACGATCTCCTGTGTAGCTGACAGTTCCTGGGCATTCGTCGCCAATGGCAGCGGTCAGCGTTACCTCCCATGTGCCAGGGCCCAAGATGGCAGGGTCGAGAACGATCCAGGTACCTTCGCCACTGATGGCTCCGCTCCACGTTCAGAGACCGATCGGCGGATGGTGATCGAACGGCCGTTACGCAGATGGTTCGACCAGGTCCATGCCGATGCTCCGACGCGACACCGACGGAGAATTCAAGATCACTCCTCGTTCGAGAGCACGCAACCCACTGGGTCCGTGAGTATATTCCACAGGGTACGTGCCTGAGCTGAACAAAGCCGGGTCGATGGTACCATTCTCGTCGATGGGCGATGACCAAACCCCTCCAACGGGGGAGGGAACAAGAGTGACCGGAGGATCCAATGGACACAATTCAAGATCAGGTGCATCCCAGTTCAAGCTGACCTCATCCACCAATTCGATCGAGGTGGCGGCCTGCCTTGCACATCCTTCTGCCGAAGCAGCGAAATAGGAAAGCAGATGTGTGCCGACCCCGGCAACGGCCGGGTCCAACAAGCCGTCCGAAACGCCTGGCCCGGACCACACGCCATTCGTTGGAGTAACACCGCCAAGAACGATCTGATCGGCATTCGCGCAGTAGGCCGGGAATGGGGTGAAGGTTATCGTGGGACGCTCACCGACCACGATCCGTATGGTATCACTGTTCGCACATTGTCCTTGCCCGGTGGGTTGTACGTTAAGGATGACCTCGTATTCGCCAGGTCCTTGGCCCGGGTCGAAGGTGGCGGAGAGGGCAGTGGATCCGGAAATATCCCCACTCCACGTTCCACCCAACGGCGGGATGGCCGACGCGGTGATCTCCTGTAAGGGATCATTGGCACAGAATGGCCCAGCAGGGGCGATCGTCGCAGGCAAGGAGTTCCAGCGTAGGAGCGGGCCGCGAAGATTGCCGCACATCGATCCCGTGGGATCGGTGTATTGGCAAACGACAAAGCCTCCAGTGAATACCGACGGGTCGAGGATATTGCCATCAACGGTACCGAACCATTGAACTTGGACCGGATCGGATGCAAGTTCGATCGGTTCATCCGCTGAGCAGAGCACGTCAGGAATGGTCGTCAGGATGGTCGGTCGGTCGATCAAACGGATGCTCCCCGCGTCCGCCAACGGGCAGCCTTCCGGTGAATAGACCACATGCGTCAGCGGAAGTGACCCAGGTACAAAGACATTGCCCCGGAACAGCTGTTGGTCGAACACGTGTTGACCGTACCATCTTCCCCCGGACGGTGAGGCATCAGGAAGGGGGACCGCCGGGCCTGCGAGGCAAAGGGTATCCAGAACCGGAAGCTCCAAGATCAAGGTGGAGGGTGCTGCCGAGTTCTTGAACCATTGCACACCATTGGACAAAGCCATTACCAAGTCGAGCTTTCCATCACCGTCCAGATCCACCAAGTGCAGGTCCTGGCCGCGTGGAAGCGTTGGAAGATCGGCGCTGTACGGGAAACCGTTCAACAATTCGACATAGGTGTTCCAACGCACAGGTAGTTGCGGGTCCGATGGAACGAACACGACAGCGGCACCACCACATGGGGATGCACCGAAAACACCTGATCCACCAGCGGTCCAAGGTTCAACAAGATTCTCCGAGAACTCCAGTGCACCGCCTTCATCCAGATCGTTCCTCAACCAGTGGACAGCAGGACCACGGCTTTCGGCCAAGTCGAGGTCCCCGTCAGCATCCACGTCGATGAGCATCGGGCTGTGGTAAGGATAGCTTGGTGGTTGCGGTGCTATCGGCAAGGGGGAAGGTTGCCAGTCACTCGCATCTCCTACGGTGTTGCGCAATAGGACCAGTTCATCACCTTGGGCATGCACGACCATGTCCACACCACCAATGAGATCGATGTCACCGATGATGAGCAGGTCCGAGCGCCCACCTTCGTGCAGCCCGAGCACCTCGATCAAGGGGCCGAATCCATCGCCGGATCCTGCGCACCAGCCGAATCCTGCATCACCAAAGTTACCCAGTGTCATTACCAGGTCCGGAATACCGTCCCCGTTGATGTCGCGCACAGCGATCGCACCGGGCTCTTGGGGCGTGTTCAGGATGGGAACGACCCCATCGAATCCACCTGTTCCATCATTCCTGAGCACATATACGGTGTTGTGTCCTTCCTTGACCAGTACCACATCGATATCCTGATCTTCATCCGCATCGGCCAGTACATGCAGTGCAATGTCATCTCCGAACGATGCAATGGCAACTGCTGGCCCCATGTCGCCATTACCGTCAAGATTCTCGAACCATTTCAGGTGCCGTCCATTGAACACACCCAAAAGGTCCTGATCCCCATCTCCATCCAGGTCGGCGCCTTGCATTTTGGCCGAACCACCGAAGGGATACACGGTATTCCCTGGTCCGAATTGCGCCGAGGCATTCCCTGCACAAAGAAGTAGAGCCAACAGGATATAGGGCAGGGGTCTAGGCATGGGACACGGCACCGCCTTGCGGGGCAAAGCCTTTCCAGGGGCAAAAGTATGGAGATCGCAAGGAGGGATGCCCGGGTGGCCTTCCGGATACGAACTGGTCAGGTACAGAGCACGGGGATCAGTGCGTCATTGGTGAGTAAACGCTCCTTTTCTGCATCCGCTATGTAGCGATACTCATCCGACGCATCTGCCATGATGGCTATACAACCCGAACCGATGCTCTCGGCGTACCGGATAGTGGGTTCCGCAAAACCGATGCTGAACGCGGTGCTTGGAGCGTTCACTTCAACGTGGCGCACACCTTCGGCTTGCAGACGTGTCAACATTTTCAATTTGTTGGCCAAGAGGTCCTGGCTGGGTTCTTCCATCGGACGCATCAACTGATATACATGAACGTCAGCTGCGAAGGCCTTTGCGAGGATACAAACGATATCGAGCAGCCGGTCTATGTCCGAGTGCGCGGCCACAGGCATAACGATGTGTTGAAAGATATTGTCGGTCGAAACCCCTTCTTGAACAACGAAGGAAGGAGTGACCACGTGTCGGACAAGCTTCAGGATGTCGGCCCCGAACAATTTCTGCCGGATCCCACGAGGGCCGTGCGTGCCCAAGACCAATAAGGAGTGCAGGTTCTCGCTTTCGTCCGCTATCACCCGCATGAAATCGCCCTCCAGCAATTTTGGCGAGATATCGTCCCCACCGCTCGCTTTTTCGACCTGTGCATGCATGGTCTGCAGCACCTTTTCCTTTGCATCGGAGCTGCGTTCTCCCTTGTTCAACACGTGCAACAGGGTGACCTTCGTTCCCAGTCGCTCGGCAAGCAACTTGGCCGCGCGTACGGCGTGGTCCGATGCCGGGGTCAGATCAGTTGCGCACAGAATATCTTGGTCGAGCATAGCGTTGTGGTGATTCAACGTTACGAATGTACCGGATCATCCGTTCGTGGTGAGTTTCCAAAGATCACGGTATCACGGTGGCTGATCCCGGCTGGGCATTGGGCTAACTTGCACCATGAATTCTTCGCTTCTGCGGATCGCTCCATCCGCTTTGGTCATGACCCTTGCTCTGACCACCTCACTTGCACAGACCAATATCGAGTTTGTAGGTCAGCTGTCATACAGGGACCTGCATAACAGCGATCTGGCCAATCTATGGGGATATACGGACGAGTTCGGGAACGAATACGCCATCATGGTGTGAACGGGAACAATGACGGCGACCCAGGTGGGGTTTCCATTGTGGACCTGTCCGATCCCACGAACCCTCAAGAAGTGTTCTTCCACCCTGGTCCAACATCAATATGGCGCGAGGTGAAGGTGTGGGAGGATCACGCGTACATCACTACGGAGGCCAATGGCGGAGGGATCACGATCGTCGATCTCTCCCCGCTGCCGCAAAGCACTGCATTGACCGCCACGGTCTTCTTCGATCCTGCGTGGGAAACCTCACATGCACTCTTCATCGATGAGAACGGTAGACTATTCATTTTCGGAGCTGGCGAGGGTAACGGCGGTGCCATCATGTATGACCTTGCACAGGACCCCATGGCCCCGGTCCGCGTTGGGGAATACGACCCTTTGTACATCCACGATGGTTATGCGCGAGGCGACACGCTCTATGCAGGTCACATCCTGAACGGGTTCTTTTCCATCGTCGATGTGTCCGATCCTGCTGCACCGGTCCTTTTGGGCACGCAGATCACACCGAACGCCTTCACACACAACGTGTGGTTGGATGATAGTGGAGATCACTTGTTCACCACCGACGAGCGGACGAACGCATATGTAGGATCTTACGACGTCAGCGACCCGGGTGATATCCAGTTCCTGGACAAGCTGCAGAGCGATTTCCCGGCTCGGGCGCCATTCCGCACAACACCTATTGGCTGCCGAGCCAGCACGTGGTGCAGAGCTACTACACCTACGGGGTTACGATATATGACGTTTCCCGACCGGACAATATGGTCGAGGTGGGGCATTTCGACACTTCACCCACGACAGGAGGAGGTTTCTTCGGTGCGTGGGGTGTGTATCCATACTTCGGCTCGGGACACCGATCATTTCGGACATCGAAGAAGGCCTGTTCGTGTTGGATCCTACATATGTGCGCGCTTGTTGGTTGGAAGGGAACGTGCGTGATTCGCAGACGGGGACGCCCATCGGCTTGGCGAACGTCTCGCTCGTCGGTACCACGGCCTTTGATTTGACGCCACTTGATGGGACATACGGAACAGGCCATGTTCAATCGGGTACCTATTCCGTTCAAGTAAGTGCGCCCGGTTATTTCCCGACCACCGTGAGCGGAGTGGAACGGAGAACGGGGAAGTGACCTTGCTCGATATCCAACTTGATCCGCTGCCGAACTACACGGTCGAAGGGGTCGTGCGCACTGCTGGTAGCGCCACACCCGTTGAAGGTGCCATTGTTCGATTGGAAGGGCTTGAATATGGACAGACCGCGATATCGGACGCCGATGGCGTGTATCGGTTCACGACCGTATACGAGGATGATTACATGGTGACCGCGGGTCGCTGGGGCTGGAACACGGCCTGTCCAGCGAACATCGTGGTGGCAGGAAGCGATCGACTCGACCAAGTTATCGAGTTGGAGCAAGGCGTGGCCGATGATTTCGCGCTTGATCTTGGCTGGCAGGTATCAACAACCGCATCGCGTGGGGCCTGGGTGCGTGGAACACCCCAAGGAACAATGCTGAACAACACGCCATCGAACCCCGGTGCCGATGTTCTAGGTGATTGCCGGGGACAGGCATATGTGACCGGAAATGGTGGCGGACAGGCCGGGGCCGATGATGTGGATGAAGGAGCCACGGTGTTGAGCCGCACGCTCTTCGATGCCACGGGAATGGCCATTCCCCACCTCCGTTTCCATCATTGGTTCTTCAACGGAGGTGGCAATTCCTCCCAACGATGCATTGGTCTTCAGTTTGAGTGATGGTAATGATACGGTGGTCATTCGCACGATCGATGCCGGATCGGACCCGATGTCCAGCTGGCGATTCAACTCCATCCGGATCGCGGATCACATCGCACCAACAGCCACCATGCGCTTTATCGCTTCCACGTCCGATGATGCCGATGAAGGCCATATTCTCGAGGCCGGCTTGGATCGCTTCGCGCTGGTCCCGGAAGCCACCACCAGCGTGGAAGAGCTACAAGCGTCCGTGGGCCTTCGACTTTGGCCGAACCCTTCGAGGAACGCTTTCACCGTGGAATTGAGGAACGGCGATGATGCGCTGATCGAGGTGTTGGATGCCGTGGGAAGGGTCGTTCTTACAGGAATGCGCACCGCCGGCGGACGGTCGACCGTCCAGCACGAATTGCCCTCCGGAACCTACGTTGTGCGGGCGACCACTGCGAAAGGTGAGGTCCTGGTGCAACGGGTCGCGGTAGGCGGTTAGGACTACCGCTTCTTTTCCTTGGAGCCGGATGTGTCGCAGTTCTCCTTCACCAGGCTGTCAACATCCGGCACGCCTCCCAATGCCTTCGCGAGGATGAGGTCTTCGCATGCCTTGGCACGTTCTCCTTTTCGGATACGGAGAATGGCTCGTGTGCGAAGCGCAAAAGGATTGGCCGGGTAGTTCCGTAAGCTGCGTTCGACATCCGTCCAGGCCTCGGCATCGCGCTCAAGCAGGGTGTACACATATGCACGGTTGCTCAATGCCACGGGTTCGTCCTTATCGATCTCCAGCGCTTTTTCGATCATGCCCAAGGCCTCGTCGTAGCGGCCCAACATGGTCAATTCATAGCCACGGTTGCTCCAGTGACCAACATCCCACGCCTCGATCACGCACAACTGCTCGAGTACGCGCAGCGCATCCTCATAACGTCCCACCTGATCGTACAAGCGGGCGAGCACCCGCAGCACCTCTGCGTCGGAACTGGTAGCGGCCACGCCTTTTTCGAGGTCTTCGATCGCAGGAGCTGTCCGCTTCAATTCGGCCAAGGCCATGCCCCGCACGATCAAGCTTTGCGCTTGGAGCAATGGCTGGGTGGCATAGGAGTATGATTTCGTCGCATGCGCGATGGCCTTCTCTGGATCCTCCGCTCTCAAGGCATAGCGCGCTCGCTGATAATGGGCGTTCGCGGAAGTACTGTCCTTGCGCAATGCTTGCTCCACATCAAGCAGGAAACGGTCCATCCGGTCCATCATGTCCCAAGCTTTGGCCCTCGCCAAAAAGCTATTTGCGCTCGGGTCCAGTTCGATCGCCTTATCGTAATGGTCCAATGCCCGCTGTGGCTTCTCCAAGCGAAGCAAGGAATCCCCTTTCAGGATCTGGATCCTGGCCTCTTGCCCCATGACCTTTCCTGATGACAGCACGGTTGTAGCCATGAGAAAGGCGAGGACCAAAGGAGCGTAGGGGAAATGGGAGGAGGTGTAGCGCATGCGCGGCCGTCAAAGGTATGGGGTCACGGGCAGTCGAGAAGCCTGAAAGGAACGACGCGTGTTCAACGCGGGTGCGGGACACTGCTGAGTTCGGCGAAACGCCCAGCCTTGAACAGGAACGAGCCGGCCATGGCCACCATCGCGCCGTTGTCCGTACAGTAGGCCAAAGGCGGGATATGGATGCTCCAGCCTTCGCGCTCGGCCAGGGCCGATACTTGGCGGCGAAGAGCGCTGTTCGCGCTTACACCGCCGGATATGGCGATCCGTGGGACACCCAAGGTGCGTCCCGCCTTCTGAAGCTTCCGAAGTACGATGTCGATGATGCATTGTTGCAACGATGCACAGAGGTGTGGCAATTCCCGTTCCACGAAACCGTCATCGGTGGAAAGTCCCTTGGTCACCAAGTTGTTGAAGGCGGTCTTCACTCCACTGAAGCTCATGTCCAAGCCACTGATCCCGGGCATGGGCAGTTTGAACCGCTTCGTATCACCATCGTTCGCGTGCCGATCGATCAAGGGGCCGCCGGGGTATGGAAGGCCGAGGATCTTTGCACCCTTGTCGAAGGCTTCTCCTGCAGCATCGTCAAGGGTGGCACCCACCACCTCCATGTCCAAAGGCCCGCGCACGAGAACGATCAGGGTGTGTCCGCCGCTTACCGTCAGGTTCAAGAATGGGAACTCAGGCGGCCCATCTGAAGGTCCGGTCGGTATGAAATGTGCGAGCACATGGGCTTGCATGTGATCCACAGCAAGAAGCGGTATGCCCAGCGCATGCGCCAGGGAGCGTGCGAAGCCTGCGCCAACCAGCAATGCACCGATCAAACCAGGGCCATGGGTCACTGCCACCGCGGTCAGGTCGTTCTTGCTCACACCAGCGACTCGCAAGGCTTCTTTGACCACTGGAACGATGTGTTCCTGGTGGGCGCGACTGGCCAATTCCGGCACCACGCCGCCCCATTGCCGATGGACCTCCTGACCGGCCACAACGTTCGAACGGATCTCTCCGTTCACCAGTACAGCAGCAGCGGTATCATCGCACGAGCTCTCGATCCCGAGAATGATGAGGGCTTGGGGCATGGGTGCGCAGGCTACTTTTGAGGACTTGGGCCTATTCCTTGCAATGGAACGGGCGAAATTAAGGGCAAGCTGGGGGCAAGAGGCATATATCGTTGGACGGGCAGGGTCTTCCGCTGGCTGGGCATTCTCTTGCTGGTCGTGGCCATCCTCGGTACCGGGTCCGCCATGTTGCTGCTTTGGCCACCGGTCCAGAACAAGGTGGTGCATTGGCTAGGGGCCAAGGCCTCGGAACGCTTGGGTACCGAGGTACGCGTAGGTCGGGTCATGATCTCGCCGGTGGGCCAGGTCATGCTCGAGGATGTCTTCGTTGCTGATATCGAAGGCGACACCCTCTTCATGGTCGGTTCGCTTCGGGTGAAGTCCTTGCGGGTGCATCCACGCTCCCGGATCATCAAGGTCGGTGGATTGGTGTTGAGCGATGCGCGCTTTGCCTTGGAGACCCCGGTTGGAGGCACGAAGAGCAACCTTACACTCCTGTTGGACCGCCTGGGCGAGGCGGATACAACGGCCTCGGAGGAAAGCTGGGTGATCCTGTGTAAGCGCTTCAACGTCCAAGAACTCCACTTCAGCTACAACGACCGAAATGTCGAACGCATCCCTTTCGGAGTGGATTTCTCGCACGTGGATGTCACCCATGCCACGATCTCGGGCAACAACTTCATCATGCTCGGTGATTCGATCCATGCCATGTTGCGGGAATTCAGGCTGGAAGAGCAAAGCGGTTTGCGTGTGGAGGAATTGAGCGGGGGGGCTGCGGTCACCTCACGTGGGATCGTGGTGGAAGGAATGCAGCTTCGAACACCCACTTCACATGCCGTTGGACGGTTCGCAATGGCCACAACGAAGTGGACGGATTATAACCGCTTCAACGAGCTTGTGGAGATGGATCTTGATCTCGACACTTCTCGGGTGGATTTCAAGGACATCGCCTTCTTCGTACCTGAGTTGGAGGGTGTTGATTATCCGATCCGATTGAGCGGACGCATGCGTGGAACGGTCTCGGAATTGAAAGGCCGCGGCTTGTCCGTTTCGTTCGGCGAGCACTCATGGTTCACCGGCAGTGCTGAATTCAGTGGCCTTCCGGACATCGCCAACACTTTCATGGTGTTGAACATCGAGCAGTTGCGTACCGACCATCGGGACGTCGCTCGCATCCCTGTTCCGCCATTCACTTCGCACGCCACGGTGATCGTCCCACCCGAAATGGAGCGCTTGGGAACGGTCGAGTTCGCGGGCAACTTCACCGGATTCACTCGGTCCTTCACCGCTTTCGGTGTTGCGCACACCGAACTCGGAAGCATCAAGACCGACCTCTCCTACGAACTCGATACCCTGACGAAGAGCTTCTCGATCTCGGGCCGGGTTAACACCCCTGGATTCGACCTTGGCGCCTTGTTGGGAGCCAGGACCTTGGGTCCGGTGGCGGCGAACATGCGGCTGAACGCGAGCGGCGCATCGCTCACCACCATGAAGGCCGACCTCGATGGTACGCTGCCCATGGTGACCATCAACGATACAAGGATCACCGGTATCGAGACGAAAGGCCGCTTGGAAAAGAACCTCTTCAACGGTGAATTGACGACCGCCGACCCGAACCTGATCATGCACTTCAATGGGCTTGCGGACCTGCGCGGCAAGTGGCCCTTGGTCGATTTCAAGGCCGAGGTAGCGCATATGGATCTGCGTGCCCTTGGATTCGTGAGCACACCGGGCTATAATTCACTGAAGATGGACATCGCTGCCGAAGGCCGCTTGTCGCCGGATAGCCTGTTGGGCTCAGTTCACGTGCAGGACATTTCATACTGTGTCGGTTCCGTCGATCACGAACTGGGTGACATCCTTTTGCGCAGCGGGCGGCATACGGGAATGAACACCCTGGAACTGGATGCCACATTCGCAAAGGCCCGGGTCGAAGGCACCTTCTTGCCAACACGCTTGTGGGACCTGGCTGAGAACACCGTTTACAGTGTGTTCCCTGCATTGCGCGATGAGGTCGATTATGAGCATGCGGAGCAATGGTTCACCTTCGAGGTCCTGACGGGGCAGAGCGATGCCGTGCTCGATCTCTTCGCACCCGGCCTTCGGATCGCCCCCGGTAGCAGGGTCACCGGAGCGCTGGACTCTCGATCCTTCGACATCGACCTTACGGCCGAGATCCCATCCGTTGCGTACGGCACCACCTCCTTTGATTCCGTGGAAGTGATCCTGGACAAGACCATGGATGTGCTCGTCTTCTCCTTGCGCAGTGACAAGCAGACCTTCAAGGACAGTACCTGGTTCGCTGGCTCATCAGCGACAGGGATCGCTTATCAGGATGAGATCGAATTGAGTTTGGGTTGGGACGACTCCAACAGTGGGACCAATGGCCAACTCGACCTTGTTGGTCTGGTAAGGGGCATCCGATCGGTGGATCTGGACCTGTTGCCTTCCTCGCTCTACTTCGGACGGGGAAATTGGACCAACACCAGCGTGGCCCACTTCGAAGTGGATTCGAGCACGGTGAAGGTCGATTCCTTGGTGCTCTGGAACGGCCCACAGCGCTTGGCACTTAGCGGCACGGTCTCGCGCGACGCCAGCATGCCCATGTACTTCGAATTGGACGAAGTGCGGCTGGCGAACTTGGCACCGCTCCTCGATGGACCGCGCTTACGGGGCAAGGTGGGAGGCGATGGCGAGGTGTTCGACCTATACGGCACGCCTTATTTGACCAGCTACCTCTGCGTGGACAGTGTGCATGTGGAGGATAAGCTTGTTGGTGATATCAAGTTCACGGCTGCGTGGTCCGAGGCGCAGAGCTACGTGGATCTTTCGGGTGAGATCACCCGTGGGCCGGTCAAGGCCTTGGACTTCACGGGAAGGATGGAACCAGCGAATGATAACCGATTGGACATCGACCTGTTGCTCGATCGCTTCGATCTGACGTTCATCGAACCCTACCTGCCGGAAGGGATCAGTAACATCCAAGGCTTGGTGACCGGTACCATCGACGTGACAGGCAACGTGGCACATCCAGAAGTGAACGGCGAAGTGGACATGTTCAACGCCGGACTACGCATCGACTACCTGAACACGCTGTACCGCTTCACGCACAAGGTGAAGATCGCTCCGGACATGTTCGCATTGGATCTCGTGACCCTGTACGATGAGGAAGGGAACAGCGCCCGCATCGGCGGTACGATCCTGCACAATGGCTTGCGCGATTGGAACTTCAACGTGTGGGGGGAAATGAACGACCTGATGGTGCTGAACACCACGGAGCGGGACAACGGCTTGTACTACGGAAAGGCCTATGCCCACGGCGAACTCGAAGTGAGCGGGAGTGTGGACCTGCTCGAGATCACTGTGGATGCGCGGACCGGGCCAGGAACCGATATCCACTTTCCCGTGGGCGGCTCAACCGAAGTATCGGACATCGGCTTCGTGCGCTTCACCTCAGGCGATACGAGCGATCTCGATGAGCAGCTTGTGGACCTCAGCGGCATTGCGTTGGACCTCAATGTGGAGGTGACACCGGATGCCCTGTTCGAGATCATCTTCGACCCGACCGTTGGGGACATCATGTCGGGAAGGGGTAGGGGTGAGATCGAGATGAGCGTTACCTCCGCAGGTGAGTTCCGCATGCTCGGACAAGTGGAGTTGACCGATGGTGACTATCTGTTCACCCTGCGGAACGTTGTGAACAAACGCTTCGTCGTGGTGCCCGGCGGGCGGATCACATGGTACGGTGATCCCTTTGATGCCCAATTGGACCTGCAAGCCTTGTACAAAGTGCGGGCTCCGCTGTATGACATCATGTTCGAGAAGAACGAGGCATACAAGAAACGGGTTCCTGTGGATGTGGTCATGCGCCTGCGCGACAAGCTGCTGAACCCGGAGATCGGTTTCGAGGTGCGGCTACCCACCGTGGACGAGAATGTTCGAACCCAAGTGAACAGTGTGCTCAGCACCGAGCAGGAACTGAACCGGCAGGTCTTCGCCTTGATCGTGCTGAACCGTTTCGTGCAGCCACCGAGCTATGCCGGGACCGGTTCTCCGAGCAGCGGAGGAAACTTCGCCGGGACAACCACCAGTGAGTTGTTGAGCAACCAAGTGAGCAACTGGCTCTCCAAAATGAGCAATGACTTCGACCTCGGTGTGAACTATCGTCCAGGGGACAAGATCACGCAGGACGAGTTGGAAGTGGCCATGTCCACACAGCTATTCAATGAGCGTTTGCTGTTGAGCACCAACCTCGGTGTGGCCTATGGAGCGCAGAGCTCCACGGCGGGCAATACCTTGATCGGAGACTTCCAGGTCGAGTACCTCCTCACACCTGAAGGGCGCTTACGTGTGAAGGCATTCAGTATCAGCAACGACCAGAACCTGACCCGCACCGATCAAGTGAACACCACCCAAGGTGCTGGTGTGGCCTATCGCGAGGAGTTCAGGACCTTCTCCGAGCTCTGGCAAAAGCTGCTCAATAACTTCCGCTCGGAAGCGAACGACCGTCGCTTCGACTGATCATGGCTCGCCCAAGCCAAGATGATGACCGAGCTTTCGCTTCTTCGTTAGCAGGTACTCCCGATTGTGCACATTGGCCGGGATCTCGATGGGAACGTTCTCGACGATCTCCAAACCATATCCGACAAGACCTGTGCGCTTTCGGGGATTGTTCGTCAACAAGCGCATCTTGCGCACACCAAGGTCGTGCAGGATCTGCGCGCCGACACCGTAGTCACGGGCATCCATGTCGAAGCCGAGCATCAGGTTGGCCTCCACCGTATCGGCACCTTGTTCCTGCAGTTTGTACGCCTTCAGTTTGTTCAGCAACCCGATACCGCGACCTTCCTGCTGCATGTAAACGATCACGCCTTTCCCTTCCTTTTCGATCTGCTCCATGGCGCTGTGCAGCTGCGGACCGCAATCGCAGCGGCAGGATCCAAAGATGTCGCCGGTGACACAAGATGAATGCACGCGGACGAGGATCGGTTCATGGATGTCCCAAGTCCCCTTTATCAGTGCCAAGTGCTCTTCACCAGTGGTCGTCTGCTGATAGGCCACCAATTCGAAATCGCCATGAACGGTGGGGAGCTTAACGTCCACTTGACGCTCCACGATGCGTTCTGTCCGCATGCGGTATGCCACGAGGTCCTCGATGCTGATCAGCTTCAATCCGAATCGTTGCGCGATCAAGCGCAGTTCGGGCAGTCGGGCCATGGTGCCGTCCTCGTTCATGATCTCCACGATCAGGCCGGCGGGCTCGAAGCCGGCCAAGCGCGATAGGTCGACCGCAGCCTCGGTATGCCCTGTCCGGCGCAGTACCCCGCCGTTCTTGGCCTTCAGCGGGAAGATGTGGCCCGGCCGTGCGAGGTCGGATGCTTTCGTTGCGGGATCGATCAAGGCCTCCATGGTCTTCGATCGGTCCGTGGCGCTGATCCCGGTGGTGGTGCCGCGCCCTTTCACATCAACGCTCACGGTGAAGGGGGTTTCGTGCAAAGCGGTATTGTCCTGGACCATCAGGTCCAACCCGAGTTGTTGACAGCGCTCTTCCGTGATCGGGGCGCAGATCAGTCCACGTCCGTGGGTGGCCATGAAATTGATGACCTCGGGTGTCGCATTCCTGGCGGCGGTCACGAAATCTCCCTCGTTCTCGCGGTCCTCATCGTCCACAACAATGACCACCTTTCCCGCACGGATGTCCGCAATGGCATCCTCAATCGCATCGAAACTTGCTCCCATTACCTCCAGAATAGGGGGCAAAGGTAGGTAAGGCCTAGCGGGGTCTAGGGCGATTTGTGCCGGGGGGTGGTCTCGATCAAATGTTCCAACGCTTCAGCGGCGCGGTCCCAGTCGAAGCGTTCATGTACGAACCGGTGGCCGCTCGAGGCCAAGCGATCGCGTTCCTCCTCACTGGACAGCAGACGCAGGATGTGCTCTGCATATTCCTCAGGGGTGCTTCCGATCAGGATCGCATCGTTCACCGGAGCACCGACGGCATTGTTCGCCAAAGGCGAAGTGATGCAAGGCATTCGCATCGCCATGGCCTCGAGAAGCTTGTTCTGCAAGCCTGTTCCGATCTGCATGGGAGCAATGAAGATCCTGGCTGCGGCGTAGGAGGACCGAATGTCCTTGACCCAACCGGAGACCGATACCAAGGGATCTACACGGGCCAGGTCGCGAACGCTAGGACTGGGGTCCACACCGGATATCAGTAAGCTGGTGCCCGGCCGCTGCTTGCGAACGATGGGGAGTACTTTCTGGACCAGGAACACCACACTATCGATGTTCGGCGGGTAGTTCATGTTCCCCGTGAAGAGCAGGTCGTATCGGGCATCCTGTTCTTGCGGTGTGAAATGCTGCGTGTCAACTCCGTTCGGGATCACGGTCACCCTGTCACGATGCGGGTGGTAGATGTATTCCCGGTCCTGCGCACTGATGATCACTGTATTATCGAACAGATCGAACATCAGGTTCTCGTAACGGATCAACCGGCGCGTTTCGGTGCGGAACAAAGGCCGAAGGAACATTCGCGCGTTCTCCGTACGTCGTTCCATTCCCTTGGAAAGCGTATCCATGTAATCCAAGGTCTTCGGCAAGGCGTGGTGTTTCCGGACATATTCCGTGGTCCGCACGAGTTGGCAAAGCACATGGTCCGGCTTATAGGTCGCGATCGTGCGGTCGATGACACGCTGCGCCTTGGCATGATGGAAGTATGCCACCTGGAAGGGTAGGCGCGAGAGGATCGCCGTCCCCAACTTCAGCAGGATACGCCAACGTGGTACCCGGATCACCTCGATGTGTGAACAGAACTGCTGCAGGTGTGCGATATGCGCTGGGTCGGTCGGGGTATCGCTAAGACAGCAAAGGATCACCTCGTGCTTCTTTGCCAACCGGACCATGAGATGATAGGCCCGGAGCTTATCGCCTTTTTCCAATGGGTAGGGCACCCGGGACAGTAGGACAAGTAGCCTCATGCCTTTCGGATGCGCTCATAGAAGGCCACCAGGTCCTGCACGATCCGCGCGTCGGAATAGGAGGTTTCCACGAGCTTGCGCGCTTCGGCCCCGAGCATCCGCATGTATTCGGGGTCCTCGTCCAGGGCAATGATGTGCGCCGCGAACTCGGTCGGTGTGCGTGCGATCAGGATGTTCAATCCTTCGGTGTGCTCGATCCCTTCAGCACCGATCGGGGTGGCGATCACGGCTTTGCCCAAGGCCATACCTTCAATGATCTTCACCCGCATGCCTCCTGCGGAGAACAAGGGTACCACCATCACTTGTTTCGAACGCATGTATGCCAACGCATCCTTGACCCGACCCTTGATCACGACACCTTGCTGTTCGTGTTTCATCAGGTCCGCTGGCATCTTGTTCCCGGCCAAGTGCAGCCGTGCGTTGGGGCGTTTCTTCAGCACTTTGGGCCAAACGTTGTCGAGCAGCCAACGGATCCCTTCCTCATTGGGCAGCCAATCCATGCTTCCCAGATGGAAGAAGGTGGTCTTGCCACTCCGCTCGCGCTCATCGGGTTCATACGCTTCGGGTTCCACACCGAACGGGATCGTGGCGATCGGCGTCCGGGTGCCATGTTCCATGAAGTGCTCCGCATCCAACGGGCTGATGGCCGCAACACCGTCAACGCGGTCAAGGACCGCCATTTCATATTCCTGCAATTGCTTGGCAAGGAACCTCCGGTACGGACGCTTCAGGAAATTCCTTTCTCCTGTGGCGATCCGATCCTGGATCACATGTTCAAGATTGTGGGAGCGCAGCACGATGCGTGCGTCGCTGTACCGCCGCAGAGTAGGTATGTACGGCGTCATGAACAAGCTCTCCAGTTGGACGATGTCGAACTTCTCTTCCGAAAGGAGCCTGATCAAGTGGATGTCCACATCGGGACTGAAGAAACGACTGATGTTGTAATTATCTGCCGTTATCAGGTCGGTGAAGGCATCGACCACGTTCACGCTGGTGTCCACGAATACGCTTTCGATCCGGGTGCTTTTCACATAGTCGGCAGGCAGTTCGTCCAGCTTCAAGGTGTTCTTCGGCGTACTGATGCACAGCACTTTCACCTCGTGCCCGGCCGCCAAAAGCCCTCGGGTGAGGTTGTGCATGGCCTTGCTTCCACCGTCGATAGGCGGAAAAGGCGGTTTATTGCAGAGTTGAAGAATGCGCATGCTTACGCTGGAAAAGGGTGCGAAGCCGTTCCCAGCCGCGATAATACGCATCGGCATCGAAGAGGGGGCTGTCCGTGGTCGCCTTCCAGGTCAGCAACATGGCGATGGGTAGAAGGACCAATGAACTGATCCACATCCCCGGCCAAGCACCCAGTTCACCTGCGATCACCAGTTTTTCCGTGGAGAACGAGACGATGTGGAAGATGAGGAAGAAGATGATCGCGAAGACGACCGGAAGGCCCATGCCTCCCTTGCGGATGATGGCTCCGAGCGGCGCGCCGATGAAGAAGAACAACAAACATGCGATCGCCAACATCGGCTTCCGGTGCCATTCCACCGAGAATCGGGAGATCTGCTCCAAGCGGCCTTCTCGTTCCTCGTGCGATCGATCGATGAAGTTTATGTTGTTGCGCACCATGTTCATGGCCACATCGAAATGGTTCCGCTGCAGTTCTGGGGCCACGGTCGGGGCAGGAATGCCACTGCCGTCCATCAACGCCGGTTCGCCCGGGGAGCGGTCCTTGCGGATGATATACAAGCTGTTGGCCATGTGCCGCCGCTGATCGACCAGTCGTTGTGCCATTTGGTCGCGCAAGCTGTCCTCGGAGTGTTGTAATTGCCCAAGGGTCAGCATCTTGTAGTGATCCTTGAACAGCTCTTTGTCCGTTCTGTCCAGACCTAGGCCTGAAAGGTCCAAGCGTATCTCGTCCTTGACGAAAGTGCCGCGCATCATCGGGTAACGGGCTTTTTCGTCCGCAGGTGAATGTTCGTCGTAGAAATGTCCGTTCTCCAAGGTCAATAGAAGGTAGCGTCCGTCGATACTACGCTGCATCGTACCCGTCTTTGCCCGAACCACGGTCAAATTCCCTTGGAATGCGGCGCGATGGTCGTAAATGAGCACGTCCCGCAGGACACCGCCGTTCTCATCCTTTTCCTTGGCACGGATACTGAATCCGTCGATACCACTGTAAAAGATGCCTGGTCTAAGATTCAACGCGGGTTTCTTCCGGGTGACATCCCATAGCAACGAATGGAATTTGAGGTTGGCGATAGGGAGGATATTGTTGCTGAAATAGAAGGAACCCGCGGCCAGCACGGAAACGGCGATGATCAGCGGGAACATGATCCGGATCAGTCCCAGCCCTGCGGATCGCATCGGCACCAGTTCCGAGTTCTCGCCCAGTCCACCCATTGTCATGATGCTCGACAGCAGGACGGCGAGCGGAAGAGCCAAGGGAACGAAGCTCGCCGTGGCGTACAACATGAGTTCCACGAGCACATACCATTCAAGGCCTTTGCCCATGAGGTCGTCCACGTACTTCCAAAGGAACTGCATCACAAGGATGAACAGAACGATAAGGAAGGTGATGAACAATGGACCTGCGAAGGCCTTGATGATCATCCAATGGAGCTTCTTCATCACTCCGATAACGTGGTTCGAGGCGGCGTGGTACCCGTTATCACGCGCCCAGTACCCGCATCAGGTCATGGATCTGCGCAGACCACAGGTTACGGGTCTCCTCGATCTCGTTGGGCCACGCATGGTCCGTCACCACCAATGCCACTTCATTGGTCATGGCATCGATCCGTACCCTGAATTCGAAAAAGGTATACTCCTCCTCATCGTTGCGGCGGAAACGGATCACTTCACCCATCTTCCGACCGATGAGCGTGGTCTCTTCGCGTTCGGATTCGCCGAAAATGAAGGTGTATTGGTCATCCCGGACGTCGACATCCTGGCAATACCACTCGGCGAACCCACTGGGCGTGCTGATGAGGTCATACAAGGAAGTGGGGGAACTGTGCATGTAGAACTCCATGACCACGCGCTCTTTCATCGGGCCCTTCTTCGGACCCCGGTCGGTGGGCTTGCTCGGGGTAGTAGGGGGCTGCACGCTAGGCTTGGGCGCTACCGGTGCTGGTGTTCCTTTGACCTGGACCTTTCCCTTTGTCGGAGCGACCTTTTTAACGGCACCTTTGGTCACGACCGCCTTGGTGGTCGCAAGCTTCTTCTGGGCTTCTTTCTTCGCGGCGGCCTTACGCACGGGTGCTTTCTTCACGTTCGCTTTCTTCACAATGGCCTTCTTCATAGGTTTCTTCCCGACCGCCTTTTTGGCCTTTGGAAGCGGCTTAACACCTTTCGCGACCTTCTTGGCCACCACCTTCTTGGTCACGGGTTTCTTTTTTGCCACGGCTTCCTTACTACCGGGTCCCGTACTTTTCTTCGCCTTGGGGGCAGGTTTCCGCCCCGTCACCGCAGACTTCGTGGATGCGGCCTTGCCAGCGGTGCCTTTGCCTTTAGTGGCTGTTTTCTTCTTGGCCATAACGTACGTGGAAGTGTAGGGTAGGTGAGCGCCCAAGGTATATAAAAGGTCTATCCGTCCAACGCGATCTTGGTAAGGTGACCATGCTTCCGAGTTCATGCGATCATTATATTTGCGGCCCCTTTGACGAAAGAAAAGGAGGTATGGCGCGGTAGCTCAGCTGGTTAGAGCGCAGGATTCATAATCCTGAGGTCGGGAGTTCAAGTCTCCCCCGCGCTACTTAAGGCCATCGGGAACGGTGGCCTTTTTCATTCCATTTGGTCATGAACCGCACGATCGCCATCCTGTTGACATTGGTAGCATTGTGTTCTTGCCAGAAGCCGGAACGGGAACGCGCGATCCGAACGGTCATGGCCGAACAGGAATCCGCTTGGGATAGGGGGGATATTCCCGGATTCATGGAGGGTTATTCGGATACCATCTGTTTGATCAGCCGCAAAGGGAGAACATGTGGTCGGGATGCGGTCACGGCCAATTACATTAAAAGCTACCCCGACCGGTCTGCCATGGGTGATCTGGCCTTCACCATCCACGAAGTGCTTCCGAGCGGCTCGTCCAACGCCTGGGTTACGGGGGAGTGGGTCCTGTACCGCGAAGCGGATACGGTGCAAGGTGGTTTTTCCTTGTTCTGGGCAAAGGAAACGGAGGGGTGGCGCATCGTTCGGGACCACACCTATTGATCCCCTACGGATACCTTAGGCACCTCAGCATCGAACCGTGGAGATCTCGTACACCCTTATCATCATCCTCGTGACGGCCATGATGTCGATCCCGGCCTTCCAGGATCCGACCATGTTCGAGAAGTTGCTGATGAAGCCTTTTGCCGTGAGGCATGAAGGGCAATGGTACCGCTTGCTCAGTCATGCGTTCGTACATGCCGATTGGGCGCATCTGGCCGTGAACATGTTCGTCCTGTACATGTTCGGCCGGAATGTGGAGATCCTGTTCGCGTACCTCACTGCCTTGCCCATCGTGGTGGTATACGCCGTGCTTTATATAGGTGGGGTCCTGTTCGCTTCGATCCCGGGCATGGTCAAACATGGGGACGACCCTACATATCGGGCCGTTGGTGCGAGTGGTGCGGTGTCAGCCGTGCTGTTCGCTCAGATCCTGATCCTGCCCACGCAAGGGGTGTCCATTCTCTTCATACCTTTCGAGTTACCTGCTTTCCTGTTCGGTGGCTTGTATCTGATCTATTCCTGGTACATGGACCGTCGCGGAGGTGACCACGTGGCACATGACGCGCACTTCTATGGTGCCATCTTCGGGATCCTGGTCACCACTGCGCTGGACCCCGACCTTTTGTTGCACATCGGCAGCTTTGAACGCTCCATTGGACTTTGAGGAATGAGGAAAGGATTGTTCTTGGATCGTGATGGTGTGATCAACCGGAACTCGGTGCTCACACGACTCGGATCGCTGACTTCGAGGTGTTGCCGGGTGTTCCGAGGCGATCGCTGCAGCGAATGCGGCCGGTTGGGTCGTGGTGGTGATCACCAATCAAAGTGGGATCGACCTTGGGCTGTACGATCATGAGGAAGTCGAGCGGATGCATCGTTACCTTCACGACATGCTTCGAAACCACGGCGCCCTCGTGTCCGGGATCATGTATTGTCCGCATCACCCGAGCAAGGGGAAATGCCTCTGTCGCAAACCGGGAGGTCTGCTATTGGAACGTGCATCGGCCAAATTGGATATCGATCGTTCACGGTCGGTGATGATCGGGGATCGTGATCGCGATGTGACGGCCGCCACATCGGTCGGCGCGCGTGGGATCCTTGTACCCGCTAATAGTTCGCTGATGGAGAATCTAAGAACCCACGACCTCATCTGATGAAGGACCTGGTCAATCTGAATGGCAAGTTGGTTCTGGGCAACGAACCCGTGATAACCTTGAACAATCGCGCGTTCCATTTCGGGGACGGTTGTTTCGAAAGCATGCGGATCGTGGATGGCCGACCGTGCTTCGTGGATGCCCACTGGGCGAGGCTTACCACTGGTGCAGGATTGCTGCGGATCGGCATACCCGAGGGCCTGGATGTGGCGTCCTTCGAAAAGCAGATCGTGGAACTGGTGCAACGCACGGGTATCATCAGCGGTCGATGTCGCTTCACCTTGTACCGTGATGCCAATGGGCAGTATCGGCCGGAGCGGAACACGGGTGGTTATACCATTGAGATCTCGCCACTTCCTGAACCGCATCACGTGTTGAACGAGAATGGCTTGATGGTGGACATCTGGCCGGAAATGCGAAAACCGATCAACGACCTCTCTCGGCACAAGACCCTTAACTGCCAGTATTACGTGATGGCGGCCTTGTGGAGCCAACAACGGAACCTTGATGATTGCATGTTGCAGAACGAGCGTGGCAATATCATTGAAAGTAGCGCGGGGAACCTGTTCATCGTAAGCAATGGGGTATTGTACACCCCTTCACTTTCGGACGGTTGCGTTGGTGGCGTGATGCGGGCACAGGTCATCAACTTGGCCATCGCCAATGGCATCAAGGTTTACGAATGTTCCTTGAACCCTCAGAACCTGCTGGCCGCTGATGAGGTGTTCTTCACGAACGCCGTGCTCGGTATCCGTTGGGTGGGAACTTATCATACCAAGCGCTACGCGCATCGCTTGTCCGGCATGCTCACGGATCTGATCGTGGCCAGCACCACCAACAGCAGGACCTAGTTCTGTGAAGGGTCCTCCGGGAAATTCGCAAGAGGAGCGTATTCCTTCCCCATGGCCCGCAGTGTTTCACCCCAAAGGTCGGTGGTGCGCACGTCCATGATGCGTCGTTTCGTCCCTTTGGTCACCAACCAGGAACGCTCGTTCAGCTCATTGTCCAATTGGTCCTTGCCCCAGCCGGAGTAGCCGACGAAAAAGCGTACGTGGCGGGTGAGTTGTTGGTCCGCAGCCAAGACGCCGCTCAACTGCTCGTGATCACCGCCCATGAACACACCATCCACCACTTCTACGCTCCCTTCGATCCGGGTTCCCAAGGTGTGCAGGAAATAGAGGTTGTCACTCTGCACCGGCCCGCCGATGCCGACCTTGGAACCGATCGCCGGCATGCTTCCCAAGAGGTCGTTCACGCTCATGTCCATGTGCCTGTTCAGAACGAACCCGAAAGTTCCTTCGGCATTATGATCGCATAGCAGGACCACGGTGCGCCGGAAGTAAGGGTCAGGCAGGTACGGCTCACTCACCAGCAATCGTCCGGCAGCCGGTTTCAACCGGTTCTCCGGGTCCAGGTCAAGGAAGTTGCGTGACATCAGGCCTGAAAGTAGGGTGATCGGGCCTTTGACGCAAACGTGATCCACCTACGGTGCATCGGGTGGAAGCAAGGGATAACTTCGCCGGAAGGAAACACGCAAATGGCACAGCACACCCACGATCGGAAGGAGTACAACAAGAAACAACTGACGGAGAGCGAGGCGGGCATGGATCCCATCGTCTTGTTCGGTGAATGGTTGTCCGATGCACAAGCGGGCGGAGTGGCCGAGCCACTTGCCATGACGCTGGCCACCGTAGGCAGCTCCACCATAAGTTGCCGTGTTGTTCTGCTGCGCGCATTCGACGAACATGGCTTCGTCTTCTACACGAATTACAACAGCCGTAAATCGATGGACCTGGAACGCGATCCGCGCGCGGCATTGAACTTCTTCTGGCCCGAACTGGAACGACAGGTGAGGATAGAAGGTAAGGTGGAACAGGTCAGTGACGCCGAGTCGGATGCCTACTTCGCCTCACGTCCATTGGAAAGTCGGATCGGTGCTTGGGCCAGCGATCAAAGTCGCGTAGTGGATGACCGCGAGCAGATGGAGCAACGCTATGCACGTTGGCAGGAACGCTTCGCTGAGGGTGACGTGCCTCGTCCCTTGCATTGGGGCGGGTATCGGGTGCGGGCGCAACGCATCGAGTTCTGGCAGGGTCGAGGTAGCCGCTTGCACGATCGCCTGGCATACGAGCACTTCGCAGATGGTTCGTGGGTGAGGATCAGATTGCAGCCCTGACCTGTATCACACCGGATCAAAATGAAAGACCCCGGCCTTGGCCGGGGTCTTTCGGTCAATAACGACGTAATGACTACTTCTTGTCCGCTTTCTTCGGAGCGGCCTTCTTTGCTGCAGCCTTCTTCGGAGCGGCCTTCTTTGCTGCTGCCTTTTTCGGGGCGGCTTTCTTGGCTGCTGCCTTTTTCGGGGCGGCTTTCTTAGCAGCTGCCTTTTTCGGAGCCGCTTTTTTCACACCGGCCTTTTTGGCTGCAGCGGCCTTGGACTTACGCTTGTTCGGACGGCTCTTTCCAACGCTTCCGATCGTGCGCTTTCCCTTCTTCGTCTTCTTGTCACCTTTTCCCATTGTCAGGAGTATTGATGGTTTGGTCAAAAGTATCGGGGCCGCTATACGCGCACTTGTTGCATTGGGTTGCACTTGTCAACGCGCAGGTGTCAATAGCCGCAATGCATTGTTCGATGCCTATGTTGGATCCTGCTCGGCCGCATGGCCGGCATCCTGACGCAAACGTGCCTCCAGAGCTGGTGCATTGTGGATCATCTTGCGTGCCCAATTCAACTTGAGCTCCGACAATTCGTCCGCGCTCAAGCGCCAATCCACATCACTGCTTCGCAAGCGTTGCATCACTGTGTACAAGAGGATCGCAACGGAAACGGAGATATTGAAGCTTTCGGTGAAACCGACCATCGGGATGCGCACATGTTCATCAGCGCTGTTGAGCAGATCATCGCTCAAGCCGGTGAGTTCGGTGCCGAAACAGAAGGCCATCGGTCGATCGATGTCGATCGTTTCCGGTGTGTTCGTTTCGCGGCGAGGCGATGTGGCGATGATACGGTAGCCTTTGGATCGTAAGGTCCTGATGCAGTCCATCATGTTGTCCTCCTTCGATCGATAGCGATGGATGTCCACCCACTTGGACGACCCCAGGGTCACATCCTTGTTCAACTGATAAGGGTTGCGTTGTTCGATCACGTGCATGTCCTGGATCCCTACCAGATCACAGGTTCGAACAACAGCGCTTGCGTTCTGGGATTGGAAGATATCCTCGAGTACGACGGTGACGTGACGTGTACGCAACGGCGCGATGCGGTCGAAGAGCGTTTGCTTGTTCGGGGAAATGAAGGCCGATAGCTGGGTGTACAGTTCCTGGTCGGTCATGGTGCATCGATGGTACGAAAAAAGAAAGTCCCCCGCTGTTCGCGGAGGACTTTCCAAAAGGTCGGGTGTCGCTTACTTCACCTTGCTGGAGAGGTCGGCGCCGGCCTTGAACTTCACCACTTTCTTGGCAGCGATCTTGATCTCCTTGCCGGTCTGTGGGTTGCGGCCTTTGCGGGCAGCGCGCTTGGTGATGCTGAAGGTACCGAAGCCAACGAGAGCAACGCGCTCGCCTTTCTTCAGAGCCTTGGTCGTGCTGGTCACGAAAGCGTCCAGAGCACGCTTCGCGTCAGCCTTGGAGATCTTTGCATCAGCGGCGATCGATTCGATCAATTCTGCTTTGTTCAAGCCCATGGTAGTTGAGTTTTGAGTTGGTTAGTTTGATTGAACTCAGGGGCAAATGTATCCTGTGGTGCCCGTCTGTCAAGGGTTTCCGGAGCAAAACGCCGGAAATGTTGATAAACAGGGGCCTTTGTTGATAAGTGGCCCTGTAGACCGCCCCCAGCAAGGCTTTCGCAAAAGTGTATCGATCAAGTTCGGTAGCCGTTGGTTCAACGGAATTTGGAAGCAAGCTTTTGATCCCGGACCGATCCTGCGCTCACTTCAGGACCAATTGATCGAGCTTTTGAATGCCTCGTAGTACATCGGCAGTGGCCATGCGCTTCCGTCCTTCCAACTGTAGCTCCAGGATGGCCAGCCAACCATCCGCGCATGCAACATGCAAGAGGTCTTTCACTCTGCGCACTGTACCCGGGGCTAATTCGCAAGGCCCTTCCACCTTTTGGGAACGAAGCACTTTGCAATGGAGCGCTGCCTTTTCACCCTCTTTCCATTCACACCACGCACCGGGGTATGGGCTCATGCCGCGGATGAGGTTGTGCACTTCGCTAAGCGGCGAAGCGAACCGGATGCGAGCGCTCATTGGTCCGAGCTTCGGTGCGGCATGCAATTTCCCGGTCCCGTTCAGTACCTGTGGCACGGATACAAGAGTGCCACTCAAGAGACCCTTCACGGTGCGTACCATCAGCTTCGCACCGATGTGCATCAGACGATCATGCAGTTCGCCAGCGGTCTCGTTCATGCCGATAGGCACTTCTTCTTGAAGGAGGATGTCGCCGGTATCGATCTCGTGTTGGATCTTGAACGTGGTCACGCCGGTTCGCACTTCGCCGTTCACCACTGCCCAGTTGATCGGCGCCGCGCCGCGGTATTGTGGCAACAAGGAGGCATGCAGGTTGACCGTGCCCAGTGGCGGCTTGTTCCAAACGACCTCTGGCAACATGCGGAACGCAACAACAACGTAGAGCTGCGCATCGATCGTGGATAGTTCCTTCAAGAACCCCGGGTCCTTCAAGCGCTCCGGCTGAAGAACAGGCAGACCAAGCTCCAGTGCGCGTTCCTTGACCGCTGAGCTGCGCAGTTGTCGACCGCGTCCTGCTGGTCGGTCGGGTGCGGTGACCACCGCTCGAACATCGAGGCCATCCTCGATCAATGCGTTCAACGTTGCCACCGCGAAATCCGGTGTGCCCATGAAGATGATGCCCTGTTCGTTCATTGGTGATCGGTCGGCGAAGGTGCGATGCGGAATCGATATGGAAGCAATGCATCCGGTCCGGCATATCCCACCCCGATGCGTGGACCACGAATGATGCGTTCGCGGTCAACGGTCTTTCCGATGTCCTCGATCCAGATCCGATCCTTCGTGAGGTCGACGCCATCATCATCCAAGGTGATGCCCAGTGCTTGTGTCAATGTCCCAGGCCCTACGGTACTGCTTCGTGCCAACGGTCGGCGCTGCACCATGGTATCGATCCCTTCCACTGGATGTATCGCGCGGATCAGAACGGCCTCGGGGACATCAATGCCCTGGACGACCACATTGAAGAGCTTGTGGATACCGTAGCATAGATACACGTATGCGGTTCCGCCACGAGCATACATGGAGGCGTTGCGAGCGGTGCGCTTTCCGCCAAAAGCGTGCGAGGCGCGATCACGGACCCCGGTGTAGGCTTCCGTCTCGGTGATGATCCCAGCGGTCCTTCCACCAGGCCCGTTGGTGACGAGCACTTTGCCGAGGAGGTCGATCGCAGCGTCACATGCATCGCGATGCGTATAGAAGTTGCGGCGCAGTTTCATGGAATGGTCGGCGGATCCGTCCCGGCCTCATCCACGATCCAGCGCAGGTCGGAAAGTGCGTCGCGTTCAGGTCCCAACGGCTCAGCGACACTTGATGCATCGCCTGCCTCCGGCGTGCCTTTGAACGTGCGCGCACGGCAAAGGTCGCAGGTGCCACAGGTGGTCGTGAGTTGTTCACCGAAGTAGCCCACGAGTTGTCCGGCGCGGCAACCTCCGTTCCATTAACGAAGTCCAAGAGGGCGTTCAGACGTGCATGGGCGCGTTCCTTCCGAAGTGATAACGCGGTCGGGTCGAGCACCAGGCGAGATGCGTCGGAGCGAGGCTGCAGATAGGTGAGTGAAGGTGCATCCGATCGCTGGCGATAGGACAGCACCTTCATCGTCTGCAATTCGTTCAAGCGCTGGATCACGGTGCTGGCTTGCCATTCCAATGCCCGGGCGATCCGCACCTCATCGATGATGACCGGTTCTTCATAGATGCCTCCATGCATCCGGAGCAAGGCTTCGATCAAGGGGCCGTGGCGTTGATCCCCCACACGCATCTGATAGATCACGTTGTGTTGTGCGATGAACAGCACGCGTGAAGGCGATCGAACCCCGTCGGAAAGAGCGATACGACCGTCCAGTTCCAAAGCCTTCAGTGCATGGCTCACGGTCACGGGTGGTAGACCGGAACGATCGGCCAAAGCTCGCAGGTCGACCGGATAGCTCTCCATCAATGCGGATCCCATGGCGATGCTGTGCAGATCAGCGAATGATTGATATACACTGCGCACATGGGTCAATGAGGGGAACGAGGCCTCGAGCCGTTCGCGCAATTTGCGTTCATCCCCCGGTCCGGTCAGCAAGAATGCGAACGAGTTCACGCCATCGCGACCCGCGCGTCCAGCCTCTTGGTAGTAGCTCTCAAGGTCCGATGGCGGTTCCAGATGCACCACACAACGCACGTCGGCCTTATCGATCCCCATGCCGAAGGCGTTGGTCGCGACCATGCACCGGATCGCGCCTTCGGTCCATTGCTGTTGGATGCGGTCCCTTTCCTCCGCCGGAATGCCAGCGTTGTATGCCGCCGCGCTGATGCCGTGTTGCCCGAGCAGGTTGGCGATCCGCGTGGTGCTCCTTCGCTCCCGCACATACACGATCGCGGTCCCCGGTACGTTCCGAAGCACTTTCAACAACCTTCCGTGCTTGTCCTCTCCGTGGCTCACCCAAAGGCTCAGTTCCGGACGCTGGAAGGAACCCGTGATCCTGTTCGGCTCGCGAAAGGCCAGTTTCTCCATGATGTCCGCGGCCACTTCAGGCGTCGCAGAGGCGGTGAGTGCGATCACCGGTAGTTCCGGACGGAGCTCCCGAAGCTTGTTGATCCGCAGATAGGCCGGCCGGAAATCATAGCCCCATTGGGAAATGCAATGCGCTTCGTCCACGGCGATCAAGCCAAGGGGGAGCCTGGGTAGCCGGGCAAGGAAAAGGTCCGAGCCGAGCCGTTCAGGAGAGACGTAGAGAAAGGACAACTTACCGACCGCCGCACTTTCCAACGCGTTCTCGATCTCGACGCGCGACATGGTGGAGATGATCGCTTTCGCTGGGATGCCCAGCTTCCGCAGTCGTCCTACTTGGTCCTTCATCAAGGCGATCAAGGGTGAAACGACCAGACAAAGCTTGCCGGTGGCGAGCGCTGGCACCTGGAAACACAAGCTCTTGCCGCCACCTGTCGGCAGCAGTGCCAGCGTGTCCTTTCCTGCCAGTACCGATCGGATGATGGCCTCCTGCTGCGGCCGGAACGATCCGTAGCCCCATACCCGCTGAAGCACCTCATGGATGTCGCCGTTGGTGGACGATGCCTTATGGACCGTGGACATGGGGCCTTGACGGTGCTTTGGTCCCGCCGGACCGGCAGTGGTTACATTTGTTCCAACCTCAAATGACAGGCTCGATGATCACTACCGGGCAAAAGATAGCCACACAGCTCACTGAGCGGTCCCGATTACCCGGTACTGACTTGGACAATATCAAATTCGGAAGGGTCTTCAGTGACCACATGTTCGTGATGGATTTCACGGACGGTAAGTGGCAAGCCCCGAAGATCATGCCCTTCGGGGACATGCGCATGAGCCCGGCCGCGCTGGTGCTCCACTACAGCCAGACCATTTTCGAAGGGCTGAAGGCGTATCGCACACCGAACGGTATCAATCTCTTCCGGCCACAGGACAACATCTCACGCATGAACCGCAGCGCCTTGCGTATGTGCATGCCGCAGATCCCTGAGGACATCTTCTTGGATGCCCTCGTGGAATTGGTGAAAGTGGACCAAGGTTGGATCCCGAAAGGGGATGAAGCATCGCTGTACATCCGTCCGTTCATGTTCGCGAGCGATGAATACATCGGGGTGCGACCGAGCGACAACTATCGCTTCATCATCTTCACCTGTCCGGTGCGGGCATACTACAGCGATCCTGTTCGTGTGAAGGTCGAGTTGGAGTTCAGTCGGGCGTTCCCCGGTGGTACCGGCGAAGCGAAGTGCGGAGGGAACTATGCGGGAGGTTTATATCCTGCCATGCGCGGGGCCGCTGACGGATTCCATCAGCTGATCTGGACCGATGGCATGTCGCACAAATACATCGAGGAGAGCGGAACGATGAACGTGTTCTTCAACGTGGACGGCACCTTGATCACTCCGGCGTTGGACGGGAACATCCTGCGTGGCGTAACGCGTGACAGTATCATCCGCATTGCCAAGGATGCCGGTGTGAAGGTCGAGGAGCGCCAAGTGAGCGTTGAAGAGATCCATGTGGCCGCGAAGAACGGGCGACTTCGTTCCGCCTTTGGGGCCGGAACGGCGGCCACCATTGCCCAGATATCGAGCATCTCATTCGGTGATGAGGAGTTCAGCTTGCCCAACGTGGAAGAACGAAAGATCTCCAACGAAGTGGGCGTGACCTTGGATGGCATCCGCAGGGGGCGCATACCTGATCCCTATGGCTGGATCGTGCCGGTCTGATCACGAAGACACAGTGAAGAAGGTCCCGATATCGGGACCTTCTTCATTCCGATCGTAACCCGGACCAGCTATCTGGAATGATGGCCAGGCCGGGTGCCACGAAGAGCAATGCGATCGCAGGCCATTCCAGGAAGGTGATCCCCAATAGGATCCCGACGACCAAGGCAACGCCGAAGCACAGTCCAGTAACGTGAAGGCCCAGAAAAGCGAAGCGGTTCACCGGGGTGTCCGGTTCGTGGGTGTCCCGCCGGTACTGCCTACTCCGCTGTGAATGCCGGAAAGGTTCTGTTGTTCGGCCGACAGGTTTGTAGAAACGTAAGCGCTCATCGTACAGTGATCGCCGATCCGGGTCCATCAACTCGGAGTATGCCTCATGGACGGCGAGGAACAGCGCGGTGGCCTTGGGAGAAGGGTCCCTATCCGGATGACAATGTTTTACCCGCTCCCGGTAGGCCCGCTTGATCTGCCCTTCGGTCGCATCGCGCGAAAGGCCGAGCAGGACGTAGTGGTCGTAGCGAAGGGGTGCGGGCATCGTTCGTCCAACGGTGATCGACCGTTGCTCAAGGTGAAGTTATGCGATCCATGTGGAGATGGTATCTTACCAGTAACAACGCAGCATGGGACGCCTTCGCATTCTACTTCTATCAGGTATCTGCTTGAGCTGTGTCATGTTGCACGCCCAGTCGCGCATGCACGGAAGGGTCTTGGATGCGGATTCGCGCGCTGGATCGGAAGGGGTGCATATCCGTGTGATCGGATCTTCGGTCGTTGCCGTTTCTGGATCGGATGGTTCATTCCACCTGGACGTCGGTACTGTTGAACGCCTCGATCTGGAATTGACCAGGGTCGGCCATTCATCCTTACGCCGCACGGTGCTGCGTGAGGAATGGGTGGGAGAGGGGAAGGTGGTGGTATTCGAATTGCAGCGTGCATACATCGATCTCCCCGCCGTAACTGTTGAGCGCCCGGCACCCGAGGTGATCTACGGAAGGTCGGACCTGCATGTTGGGGATCATCATGCCAATGCGGAAGGGATGTGGGTCCTCACCTACGAACGGCCGCAATTGTGGCATCGCGAAGCGGAAGCAGGGAAACGCGTGTTCCGCGATGCGCGGTTGCACCTATTGGATACGTCCTTCGTTGAGCAGTGCTCGATCCGATTGCCCGAGGATGTCGTCGGATTGCGATATGACCACGAACAGCGCACGATCGTCGAAGGCTTGAGCAAAGCTTGGTTCGCGGAGCTTCGGGAAGGCGAGATACACCTTGTGCCGGTGGAGCTTGAATACCTGCATAAAGCAGTGCTTCCATGGACGGACAGTATCCCGGGTGTCTTGCTTGGCAGCACCTACAACAACACGTTCCCCGCGTTCGATCACATTGCGTTCCATACAAGTTCACAGGAAATGGAAGCGATCTGTGCCGTGGAGGACACGCGCTTGATGGAACTGTTCCGCAGTCAATACAAATACATGAGCGGGCGTGATAAGGTGATCGCCATGGACATGGAACTCGAGACCGGGATCGATCGCGAGATCATCGCAGGGTACATGACCGAATTCCATCGCGATCCGTACTTCGATCCTCCTTATGCACCTTTATTCGTTGTGAACGACACCTTGTGCGTGTTCGACCACTTCAAGGAAAAAGTGCGACGCTTCACGATCGATCTACGGCCGGTGGACGAGGTGCCCATCAGCCACCACAGGGACAAGGCATGGAGGACACGATTGATCCAGGATCCAGCGACGGGTGCTGTGCATGCGGTGTTCGCTCGGGGCGTCAGCACGTGGCTGCGTACGGTCGACCCGTCATCCGGAGCGCTTGGTCCGATCCGCATGCTCACCTACCGATTTCCGGAGGATGTTCAGGTGTACGATGGACACGTGTACTACGTATACCGCACCTTCGGTTCCTTGCAACGGAGGACCCTCTATCGCGAGCCGATCCAATGATCAGGACTGTCCTGGGTGCCGTTTCGGATAGTCGAACCAGACCATCGAGCCGCAGCCTTTTGAGACCGCGCGCCAATCGTCCACATGCAGGTCGATACGCACCAGTCCGCAAGTAGGTAGGTTGGCCACGCCGGCATCGGCAAGATGATCGAGCAAGTAGGTGAAGCCCGGGTTGTGACCGAACAGCATGATCCGTTCAGCGGTGTTCGGCAAATCGTTCACTACCCGCATCAGCATTGACAATTCGGCGTGGTAGATGGCCGCGTTCTGCACGATCCGATCTTCGGCAAGACCCAAAGCATGTGCGAAGGAACGTGCCGTGGTGATCGCTCGCAATGCAGTGCTGCTCACGATCAGATCGATCGGTTCTTGCCGTGCCTTGAATTGAGCGGCCATGAACGGCGCATTGCGCAAGCCTCGCTCATTCAACGGACGGTCATGGTCCCGCATACCGGCGTCAGCCCAACTGCTCTTGGCATGACGGCAGAGGTACAGCGTTCTCATCGCGTGGTCCACGACGGTTCTCCTAATGTCCGAAGCGGTTCAGGCCATCCAGGATGCCGAGCACCAAGCGGTTGGGGTCCATGCTCACGCCAAGGGTCACCTGCGCCATGCGCGAATCGCTGAACTGCTCCGGACGACGCGTGCCTTTGGAAATGGTCAGGAACAAGGTGTCCGGGTATTCACCGGTGAAGTGCAGGTTGAGCACATCGCCACCGGCCATGCGCAGCAGGTACAAGGATAATGGTTCACCGGGTCCTTCCAGGAAGTGTCCTGTTCCAGCACATGGCCCTGTTCGCGCAGCACGTCCGCGCATTGGTCCATGACGAAGTGGAGCACATCCTCCACGAAGATCTCAGGATCGCTGGGAAGGAGCAATTGACGATGGTCGAGCGGTGCCAGGATCCGCGAGTGCGTATGCCGCAGCGCGATCTGTAACTGGTCCAGTTGTGATGCGAATGTCATGTCGGAGCGAGTGTTCTTACGAAGGGCAAACTAACAGGGCCGAGGATCGTTGTGATCGATCTTCGGCATGGGTTATCCACGATCCCATGAACGATCCGGTGCTGAACGAGAACGGCCATCCTGCGATCAGGATGGCCGTTCTCCATGGATCGGTCATTTACGCTTTCGAGGCGCTGGTCTTCCGTTTGGTGGGGCCTGTATCATGCCCGTTCTTCTCCTTCTCATCGATCGGTTTGCGGAACACGATCTTTCCGTCGAACACATCGACCACCATCGGAGCTCCGGTCATGATCGTGCCTGCGATGATCTGTCGGCTCAGCTCGTTCAGCAATTCCTTTTGGATCATTCGTTTGATCGGGCGCGCGCCGAACTGAGGGTCGAAGCCGATCGCTGCGATGTGCTGGATCAATTCCTCGCTCGGGATCAGGTGGATGTCCTTCTCTTCCAAGGTCATCATCAGGTGGTGCAACTGCAGTTCCACGATCGCCCGGACCTCCTTTCGGCCCAACGGACGGAACATGATGACCTCGTCCACGCGGTTCAGGAATTCAGGGCGCACGGTCTTGCGCAGCAGTTCCATCACCTCCACCTCGGTCTTCTCCGCTACGGACTCGATGTCCTTTTCCGCCACCTTCTCGAAGTTCTCCTGAATGATGTGCGAACCGATATTGCTCGTCATGATCACGATGGTGTTCTTGAAGTTCACCACGCGGCCCTTGTTATCGGTGAGCCGTCCATCATCGAGCACTTGCAGCAGGATGTTCCACACATCGGGGTGCGCTTTCTCGATCTCGTCAAGGAGCACAACGCTATATGGTTTGCGGCGCACGGCTTCGGTCAGTTGTCCGCCCTCGTCGTAACCCACGTATCCGGGAGGAGCGCCCACCAAGCGGCTCACGCTGTGCCGTTCCTGATATTCGCTCATATCGATCCGGGTCATCGCGTTCTCGTCGTTGAAGAGGATCTCGCTCAAGGCCTTGGCCAGCTCGGTCTTTCCGACACCGGTGGTGCCCAGGAAGATGAAGGAACCGATCGGTCGCTTCTCATCGCCCATGCCTGCGCGGCTGCGTCTAACGGCATCGGATACTGCACGCACTGCCTCGTCCTGGCCGATCACCCGCTTGTGCAGTTCATCCTCGAGCTTGAGCAACTTGGTCCGCTCGGCCTCCAACATGCGGGTCACCGGAATGCCGGTCCAACGGCTCACCACCTCGGCGATCTCCTCTACATCCACTTCCTCCTTGATCATTTTGGAGGTGCTCTGCATGGTCAGCAGTTCTTCCTTGGCCTTGGCCAGCTCATCCTCGGTCTCTTTCATCCTGCCGTAGCGGATCTCGGCCACCTTGCCGAAATCCCCTTCACGCTCTGCTTGTGCGGCATCGAACTTCAATTGGTCGATCCGTTCCTTCGCGGAGTTGATCCGTTCAACGTACGCTCGCTCGCTTTCCCAACGGGCTTTCAGGCCGTCCCGCTTCTCGCTCAGTTCAGCGATCTCCTTGTTGATCTCGGTGAGCTTCGCTTCGTCGTTCTCCCGCTTGATGGCTTCGCGCTCGATCTCCAACTGCATCACGCGGCGATCGATCTCGTCCAATTCCTCGGGCTTCGAGTTGATCTCCATGCGCAGCTTACTTGCCGCTTCATCGATCAGGTCGATCGCCTTGTCCGGTAGGAAGCGGTCCGCGATGTAGCGCGTGCTCAGTTCCACCGCTGCAATGATCGCGCTGTCCTTGATCAACACCTTGTGGTGGTTCTCGTACTTCTCTTTCAATCCACGAAGGATGCTGATGGCGTCCTCGCGTGATGGCTCATCCACCATCACCTTCTGGAAGCGTCGCTCAAGTGCCTTGTCCTTTTCGAAGAACTTCTGGTATTCGTTCAGGGTGGTGGCTCCGATGGCTCGAAGTTCCCCACGTGCCAAGGCCGGTTTCAGGATGTTCGCGGCATCCATGGCTCCTTCACCACCACCGGCCCCTACCAGTGTATGGATCTCATCGATGAAGAGGACGATGTTGCCTTCAGCGCTGATCACCTCTTTCACCACGGCCTTCAGGCGTTCCTCGAACTCCCCTTTGTATTTGGCCCCGGCCACCAAGGCGCCCATGTCCAAGCTGTACACTTGCTTGTTCGCAAGGTCCTCGGGAATGTCACCGCTCACGATACGTTGTGCGATGCCTTCGGCGATCGCGGTTTTCCCGACACCGGGTTCACCGATCAGGATCGGGTTGTTCTTGGTCCGACGGCTCAGGATCTGTAGCACGCGTCGTATCTCCTCATCGCGCCCGATCACCGGGTCCAATTTGTTCTCCTTGGAGAGTTGGTTCAGGTTCTTGGCATACTTGTTCAAGGCATTATAGGTCTCCTCCTGGCTCTGGCTCGTGACCCGCTGGCCTTTGCGCAGTTCCTTGATCGCGGCCACGAGGTCCTTCCGCGTAACGCCGGAATCCTTCAGCACCTGAGCGACGGTATCGTTGCTTTCCAGGATACCGATCAGGAGATGTTCCACACTGGCGTACTCATCGCCGAACTCCTGCAGCGCGGCCAGCGCTTTTGTAAGGGTGGTGCTCGCGTTGCGGGAAAGGGAGAGCTGTCCGCCTTGGACCTTCGGATAACCGCCGACGATACGATCCAAGGTCTGTTGCACAGCAGGGATGTTCACATTGAGCTTCTTCAGCAGGAAGGGTACAACGTCGGCGTCAACCTCCAAGATGCCCTTCAACAAGTGACCGTTCTCCAATAGTTGCTGGCCATGACCGCTGGCGATGGTCTGGGCTTGCTGGATGGCTTGCTGGGATCGTATGGTGAATTTGTTCAGGTCCATGGTGTTCGGAATTGCCCGCTACGCTCAATAGGCGGACCATGAGATCAAGTCGGTTGAAGTGTCAGGTGAAAACGCACGGAGGGTGCCAAGATGTCCAGTGTTATTAGGGCTTTCCGACAAGATGGCCGGTCGGCACTCGAAGCGGATCAGGCCCCTCATGAGCGCAACGCTACTTTCGCCTTCCACATTATCCGATCTTGGAATTCGCCGCCATAGCTGCCGGAGATCGAAAGGCCTTTGAACAGGTCTTTCGCTTGCACTATGGTCCATTGTGCGGCTTCTCGATGCAGTATATGAAGGATCCGGACGAAGCGGAGGAGTTGGTGCAGGATCTGTTCTTCCGCATATGGCAGGATCGCGAACGATTGCGGATCACTACATCCATCAAGTCCTATTTGTACACCGCTGTGCGGAACCGCTGCTTGAATGCATTGAAGGTGAAGAAGCGGATCGGGCCATTGGATCTGGACCAGCAAGATGGTTCCCATGAAGACCAGCGATCGGAGGATGAACTGACGGAACGGTCAGCGCGCGTGCACGCGGCCATTGCCGCTTTGCCTGAGGAGCGGCGCAAGGTCTTCACGATGAGCAAGCATGAAGGGCTCAAGTATCAAGAGATCGCGGATCGCCTCGGGATCTCCGTCAAGACGGTGGAGAATCAGATGGGAAAGGCACTGAAGACGCTCCGTGAAGAGTTGGTGGACCTGTTGCCGACCATCATCATCGGATGGTCGCTGAGATGGATCTGGGATCACGGATGGGGGTATTTGCAAGGGTTGCTGTCATAAAGATGAACACGTGCACGAAGGACCACATATCGATCATGACGACCTGGCCCGCTACCTGAGCGGAAGCAGCGATGCTGTAGAGCGCATTGCTGTGGAGCGATGGGCGGGCGAGGATCCGGCGAATGCTGCGGAGCTCGAGGCCTTGCGAACGATCTGGAAAGCAGCTGACGGCATTGAGGATCAAGTGGTGGATGTGGATGCTGCCTGGGCCAAGTTGAGCGACCGGATCGTGGCCGCTGAAGGTCGTGGAAAGGTCGTTCCGATCGGAAGGGCCATGGTCATGCGTCTATTGGCCGCCGCCGCGGTGGCCATCGGACTTTTCGTGGGTGTTCGGTATTTGATCAACGACCAACCCGAAACGCTCATGGCGACCACCGAACACCTACGATCCACCTTGTCCGATAGCAGCGCTGTAGTACTGGCGCCCGGCTCCCGACTTCATGCCGATATGGGCGACCAACGGAATGTGACGCTGAGCGGGTCCGCCTATTTCGAAGTAAGGCGCGATGTGGAACGGCCTTTCGTGGTGTGGGTCGAAGGGGTGATGATCACCGTACTCGGCACGGCGTTCGAGGTGAATGCTTTCGATACGGCGCAAAGCGTACTGGTGCGCGTGCGCCATGGGAAGGTCCGTGTGGAGGCGGAAGGGGATACCGTCATACTTGAAGGCGGAGGCTATGCACGGTACAACAAGGCCGCTCATCTGCTCGAACGGATGCCGGCGCCACCCGCAGCGCTCTGGTCTGAACGGATCCTGCAATTCCAAGAGGCACGCATGGACCAGGTCGTTGAACAGTTGGAGCGACTGTATGGTGTGCAGATCGGATTGGCGAACGCCGACATGGGCAACTGCACGCTGACAGCCACTTTCGAGGACGAACCCATTGAATACGTCCTGCGCATCATCGCGGATACCTATGGCTTTGTGTTGACCATGGAGAAACCTGGATCCTACGTCCTTGATGGCCATGGTTGTTGAACGGACCATACTGGCCCTTACGTTCGCCATATCGGCCTTCATGGGTGGTGCACAATCGATCCTGCAACGGCACGTAAGGATCCATGCAGAACATGTTCGTCTATCACACGCCCTTACTACGGTCGCACAGGAAGGTCACTTCAAGTTGAGCTACAACGCGGGGTCCATCCAAGGCGATAGCATCGTGTCCATCACGATGGAAGGAACCGTGGAAGGCGCGTTGCGCGGCTTGGTGGGACCACGGTTCGAACTGAAGGAGACCGGTGAACACATCATCCTGTTGGGTGATAATGGAAAGCGCAAAAAGTTCGTCGTGAGCGGAAGCATCCACGACGCGGTCGCCGGCGGACCTGTTGCGGGTGCATACGTGCATGTGGTGGACGAGAAGAGCATGACGATCACGGATGTCCTGGGGACATTCAAGGTGGATGCATCCGGCGAGCGCGAACGCACGGCCGTACTGATCATGCGAAAGGAGTACCACGATACGGTCGTGTATGTGGGTCGGGACGGAGCACTGGGGCGTGTTCCATTGCGCAAACGGTCCACGATCGATCAGGTCGAGCCGATCTGCCTGTATGATCGATGCGGCGTGGAGGATCTGGGAGTGGCCCGTTTACTCGTGCCCAATGAGCAGTTGGATGGAATGGCGGGTCTCGATCTCGAGGAGCGCAGTCCTTGGCAGGTCTCGCTCATTCCGAACTTCGGAACGAATGGCAAGATCTCGGGCGTGGTCGTGAACTCGTTCTCCTTGAACATCCTTGTCGGTTACGCGCGTGGCTTGGACGGGTTGGAGATCGGCGGAGTGGCGAATCTGGAGAACCGGGATGTGAAGGGCGTACAGATCGCGGGCCTCACCAACCTGGTCGGGCGCAACACCGAAGGGGTCCAGATCGCCGGTGGCATCAACCACACGATGCGCTCACTTAACGGTGTGCAACTGGCCGGACTGGGCAATACGGTATGGGATACGTTGGTGGGTGTGCAGATCGCCGGTGGGGCCAATGTGGTGAAAGGCGGCCTCCGTGGAACCCAGATCGGAGGTGGCGTGAACGTGGCGACGCAGGATGTTGATGGAGCCCAGGTCGTCGGCGGGGTCAATGTCACCCCTCGTGATGTCCACAAGACCCAGATCGCCGGAGGGTTGAACTATGCGCGCAATGTCTTCGGGGCACAGCTCGCGGGAGGCGCCAATGTTGCTGTCGATTCCGTTGGTGGTGGACAGGTCGGCTTCGGTGCCAACTATGCGCACGATGTCAGTGGCGGGCAGTTCTCTTGTGGCGCCAATGTCGTGCCCGGCCTGGTAAGCGGTGGCCAGGTGGGCTTCGGCTTGAACTATGCCGGTGATGTGACCGGTGGGCAGTTCTCCTTCGGTGCCAACGTCGTATCCGGTAAGGTGGTCGCAGGTCAAGTGGGCTTCGGCTTGAACTACGCGACCGATATCACCGGTGGGCAGTTCAGCTTCGGACTGAACGTGGTGGCGGATAGTGCTGTAGGCGGACAGGTCGGTACATTGAACTTTGCACGGCGTTGCCAGGGTTGGCAGGTGGGCATACTGAATATCAGCCATTCGATCACAGGCACGCCGGTCGGGATCCTCAGCGTTTCGATCAAAGGCTACCACCGCTTCGATGTGTCCACGAATGATGTGATGGCCATGAGCCTGCAACTGCGCACCGGTGTCCGGGCCTTCCATAACATACTCGGTTTTTCACCTGCCGTAACCCGTGATCAGCGCTGGGGCTTCCTCTATGGCTTCGGGTTCGGGCCAACGATCGGAAAGTCGGGTTTCTTGAACATCGATCTCACGGGCGAGCAGGTGGTGGAGCAGCGCGAGTGGGTCGATGCAGTGAACATCCTGGGTCGCCTGAGCGTGAGCTACGGCGTAGATCTCCCGGCCGGCTTGTCCCTGAGCGCTGGGCCATTGATGAACGCGCATTTCTCAGACTGGCGATCAGCAGAGACCGGTGCGTACTTGAGCAGTTTGCCGCCTGCCGAACCGCCCATGGAATGGCGTTCCGGTAGCACACGCATCAGCGCTTGGTTCGGGTGGAAAGCGGCCATCGGGGTTCGCTTCTGAACTTTTTCACGAATGGAGTAGGGGTATTTGCAGGTGTGGTTGTCATAGGGGCAACAGAAGCCTGAACAATGGACCGATCACTCGTTCGCAACCTACTTGTCGTTCTATTTTCGATCGCCTCAGCGCTGACACATGCCCAAGGCAATGTGCAAACGGTCCGAGGCACCGTCGTCGATCTGGACACTCGACTTCCGCTCATCGGCGCAACCGTGATCATCGTAGGGTCGGACCCGATCAAAGGTGCCACCGCCGATCTCGATGGTCGTTTCACCATCACCGAAGTGCCGACAGGTCGCTTCGATCTGCAGGTGCGCATGGTGGGCTACGAACCGATACTGTTATCGAACAACCTGCTGACCAGCGCGAAGGAATTGGTGGTGGATGTTCGCATGCAAGAGTCCATCACCGAACTCGGCGAATTCGAAGTGATGGCGCCGGAACGAAAAGGGGAGGTGCGGAACGACATGGCCATGGTGAGCGCACGCACCATCAGCGTGGAGGAGACCTCGCGTATCGCTGGTGGGATCAACGACCCGGCGCGCATGGTCAGTGCGTTCCCAGGTGTGGCCGGGGATCCCGCGGGCGACAATACGATCGTCGTGCGAGGCAACTCGCCGAAGGGCGTGCTCTGGCGGTTGGAAGGGGTGGAGATCCCCAACCCGAACCACTTCGCGGATGATGGTACGACGGGCGGGCCGATCAACGTGTTGAACAGCGACATGATCGACGACTCCGAATTCTACACCGGCGCGTTCGGAGCCGAGTACGGCAATGTGTACAGCGCGGTCTTCGATATGCGATTGCGGGTAGGGAACGACCGCAGACGGGAATACACCTTGAAGGCCGGCGTGCTGGGCACGGACCTGACCGCCGAAGGGCCGATCCCCGGCCTGGAGGGCGGGTCGTACCTGGCGAACTATCGGTACAGCAGCCTGGCCCTTCTGGACCAAGCAGGTATCGTCGACTTCCAGGGCGTTCCGAAGTATACCGATGCGGCCTTCAATGTGAAGCTGCCCCTTCGGAATGCTGGGACATTTTCGCTCTTCGGTGTAGGAGGCAGGAGCAACATCCATCAGGAGGACAGTGGTCCAACAGGTGATACGCTCTTCGCCGAAAGCGACTTCGGCTCGCGCATGGGCGTGGTCGGTGTATCGCATACCCGCACACTCGGTGCGAACAGCTTCCTGTACAGCACGGTATCCATGAGCGGTAATGGGAGCAGTACGGATCATTTCGAGTCCGCGGCACCTGGCGAATCGCCCCTCGAGCCCTTCCACAAGGATGACCTGGCCAAATGGACACTGCGGGCGACCAGCACCGTGAACACGCGACTGAGCGCCAACCACAAATTGCGCAGTGGCTTCATCATTTCTTCGAACGCTTCCGCATGAATGCGATCACGCGCAACTCGGATACACGCAATTGCTCGAGACCACGCTGCCGCTGGACCAATGGGGCAGCGCGAACACCTATCAAGCCTTCACCAGTTGGAAGTGGCGCTGGAACGAACAACAATGGACAATGACCAGTGGCGTTCATGTCCTTTTCTACGACCTCAACGCGGCGCTGAGCGTCGAAATCAGCGAGTGGCCCTGCGCTATCAAGCGGCAACTTATCGGGCGTTCACCTTCGGGGCCGGAATGCATTCAAAGACCGAGGCTTTGATGACCTACATGGCGCAGGATACGACGAGCAGGGAATACGTTCATGCCCAACCGCGACCTTGGTCTGACCCGCGCGGCATGCCGTGTTGGGCTATGAACGGATGCTCATGGAGGATATCCAGTTCAAAGCCGAGGCGTTCTACCAGTACCTCTACGACCAACCGGTGGAAAATGACCCTAACAGCGTTCAATCCTGAGCAACATGTCAGGTTGGTTCTACTACTCTTCCATTGGTGAACGAGGGTGTGGGCTACAACACCGAGTGGAACTCGGCCTGGAGAAATTCTTCACCCGGGGCTACCACTTCCTTGTTACCGGGTCGGTCAGTTCCGCTCGCTACAAGGCCTTGGACAAGGTGTGGCACAACTCCCGATTCAACCTGGGTACCATCGCCAATGTGCTGGCCGGTAAGGAGTGGAAGCTGAATGCTGCGGATGGGAAGGACCGCACATTGACCGGTGGCTTCCGCTACTCGGTACAAGGTGGTCAGTACAGCACACCGATCGATCTGGAGGCCAGTATCGTAGCAGGGTCGGAGAAGGAGGGTGCCCCGGCCTGGAGCTTGAAGGCTGATCCCGTGCACAAACTGGATCTGGTAGTCAGCTATCGCGTCGGAAAACCCAAGGCGAGCCATGAGTTCAAGATCGATGTGCAGAACGTGCTCAACGCGCAGACCCCGGTGTACTTCTACTTCGATAGCCGCACGAACACGCATCAAGACGTCCCACAATTGGCCATGCTGCCTGTGCTGCAATACACCCTGCGGTTCTGATCCAAGCGCTGGCCGACCCAAGGCCGCGGAACCGTTCCATGCATTCCGGTCCTGAGCAGCGTTCCGGGCTCGAGCAGCATCTATGGGTCGGTGGCTTATCTTGGATATCGGATCCCGAGCACGATGCGCATCGTTCCCTTCGCCCTTTTCTGTCTCCTCTGCCTTTGGGGAACCTCCACCTCCGTGCAGGGTCAAGAGCATTGGGCCAGGCGTGTAGGGGCCTGGAGCAATGATGCGTACAATGCGATCGTGGTGGATGGGCAAGGTTCCATGTACGTGATCGGCGAATTCGGACTGACCGTGAATGCCGGAGGCACCATCCTCAGCAGTGCCGGTAGTACCGACATTCTTGTGGCCAAGTACGATGCCCAAGGGAACATCGTGTGGGCCCGGTCGTTCGGTGGTCCGGGCCTTGACCGGGGTATCGCCTTGGCCTTGGGGCCGGATGGCGGCTTGGCGATCGTCGGTCAATTCATGGGCGAAGTGACCATGGGGAGCGATGTGCTAAGCTCGGCCGGTGGCACGCAGGATGTGTTCGTGGCCTATCTGGATGACGCGAACGGGGCCGTGCTCTGGGCGCGACAGGCCGGCGGGCCGGATGGTGTGGACCAACCGAGTGGCGTCTCCGTTTCGGCGGACGGTGATATCGCTGTTACGGGTGAATTCCGGGGCAACGCCATCTTCGGAGGGACCACCCTCACGAGCGTTCTTGATCCGGATGACGGACTGCCCAGCGTGGACATATTCGTGGTCTCCTACTCCGCGGATGGCAGCATGCAATGGGTGAAGCATGGTGCCGCCAAGTATGCCGACCGAGGTGTTGATCTGGTGCACGATGCCGCAGGAAATATCTATGTGACGGGGCAGTTCAGCGACACGCTCACCTTCGACCTGACGCACAATACTTCGCTCTACAGCGCCGTGTTCATCGTGCGCTTCTCTCCACAGGGCACAGAGGAGTGGTTCAGCGTGATGGGTGGTGGCACGTACAACAACGTCTTCGACATCGATCTGATGCAGGAAGATGCCCTGCTCCTGACCGGGGATATCCAAGGCACGGTGATCTTCTTGGACACTGAAGGAACCGACCTTTTCACTGCGGTCGCGCCGCGCTCTTCCTTCGGGTCGAGGTCGACCTCGCGGGTCAATTCGTTCGGCAGTTGACCTGGGGTAGTGACAACGTGGCATCAATACCCGCAGCTGGTGGCGGTCACCGATGATGAGATCGCGGTGCTTGGTCGCTTCCAATGCCAATTCACGGGCTTCAGTGCGATACACGGTAGTGGCACATGGTTGGCCACAGGGCAACATGACCTGTACGTTGCACGCTTCGATCTGGACAGTCTTTATTTGAAAGGAGCCCAACAGTTCGGGGGGCAGCGCAACAAAGTGCCCGGTGGGATCGCGTATGCGCCGGACCATGAACCACTTTTCTGTGGCGCCTTCGATCGCTTGTTGGTCTTCCCGGCCATACCCGGAGGGTTCAGCACCACGCCACAGGAGAACGGCGTCTCATCGGCGGACGGTGGCGACTTCTGCAGTGACCCTTATTATGGTTCCTATGTTGGGCTTCGAGGCGGCGCATTGATGGATGCCTTCATCGCCAGAGGCTATGTCGCGGCAAGATCGCCGTATGACATTTTCACACGCACCGGCGGTGATTGTGACCGACCGGCCTTGGATGTCGCGTTGAGGATGGGCAGTGTTGGCGCACTTGGTCCGGATTCCGTGGCAATATGTGACCTCGGGTATTTGAACGTGAACACCAACACGGCGTATATCCCGGATACCGCAGCAAGGCACAACGCCCCGGACCTTTCCTTCCAATGGAGCACAGGCAGCCAGTCTGATACCACGCATGTCCTCGTAACGGGCTGGTACCGCTGTACGGTCACCTCCAACGCCGGATGTTGGCAACGTACGGATTCGATCCATGTGACCGTGAACCCGTTGCCGGCGATCCCGTTGATCAGCGATGACGTCATCGTGAATACCGCGGCATTGCAAGCGGAGACCGTTTCGGGGTGCGAGCCATTCAGTCCATGGCTTTGGACCACAACAGTCCCTGGGAATACAGTGGTATGGAGTGGTGCTTCCGGTAGCGTCATGAATGATTCCATCCAAGCCACCAACAGCGGATCGCACTACGTATCGGTCACCACACCGGCCGGCTGCTCCGCGATCAATGTGGTCCAGGTGAACATCGTTCCTGCGGGCGAGCTTCCTGCCATCGAAATGGAGTACGAGGTGACATTTCCGCAGGATATCGATCTGAACGATACCATCATGATCTGCAGCAACCTCTCGGTCAGCGCGATCGCTGAAGTGGAACTTTTCCTTGGCGGATCACCGATCGGACTGCCTTACGATGTGCGGCTGCTGTACAATTGCAACGATGGGTCGTGGACGGAATCCCACAATGGTTCGCTGGTCGTAGCGTGCGGCATCGACTACGGGGCCGAAGGCTGGTATTCCATGACGATCGGCGTGATGCTCACCAATGCCCCATGCGGTACGGATACGCTCATCGCGTATCGGACAGGAACGGTCTACATCATTCCTTACCCGGTGATATTTCCCCAGCCGCTTGTTTCAGCCCCGGACTTCCTGTGTCCTGGTGATACGACCTCCGTGTTGCTTGATTGCGTGGATTGCCAGCAGATCGTGTGGACAGGCCCGGGCATCGTGGAGAACTACACGGACAGCATCCGTGTGGTGAGTGCAGGCTACTTCGGGGTCGTCGTGACGAACGTGGATACCAATGGATGCGTCAGTTCGCGCTCCTCCAGCGACCAGATCCAATGGAATTTGCGGCCGTTATTGGGCGTGTTGCCAACGGATGGGATCATCTGTCCGGACAGTTCGGCCCTGATCTTTTCGGATACCCAGGGAACGGACTACCAATGGTATGGCCCGTCCGGTCCGCTCACTGTGGTGAACGACACGATCACCACCACCCAGCAGGGCGTGTACTACTTGGAGATGGTGGACGCCACCGGCTGTTTCGTAACGAGCGACCCGGTGTTGGTGACTGATTATGCAACTCCATATCTGAACGTGCTGCCGGACAATTCGCTGTGCGAAGAAGGTGAAACGGCAACGCTACAGGTGGTCACGACCGGATCGTCGAGCTTCCAATGGTTGGCACCGTTGAGCGGGAACGCATTCCAGCAGGTGGTGGACGAGGCCGGGATCTATCGTTGCTCTGTGAATGCCTGCGGGATCACAACGGAGCTGTCCGTGGAGATCTTCGGTAATGAAGCCCTTGCCGAATTGCTGCAGCCCGGACCCTTCAGCATCTGTCCCGATGATACGATCGCTTTGGAAGCAGTTCCCGGCATGGCGAGCTACTATTGGTATCCCGGACCGGTCTTCGGTACGACCCTTTCCGTAAGTGAAGGTGGGACCTACACACTGGTCACGAGCGATCAGCATGGCTGTGAAGCATCATTGGTCGTAGAGGTCACCGAGATCCCTTGGACCGAGACACTCGTGGTCTCCGACACCGCGATCTGCGTGGGCACTCCTTTGGTGCTGAACGTGCCGGGCTCTGGTATAGTGACCTGGTTCGCCGATCCGTTGATGACGGAAGTGATCGGAACCGGAAATACGCTCGACCTCGGTACACTTTCCGCGGACACAACGGTCCATGTGCAGCAAGCGGAGAACGGCTGCACGTCCGCGCTGCGTCAGATCCATGTTTCCGTGTTCGCGTGGCCGGAGGTCCCTGAGATAACAGGGCCGGATACGCTTTGTGCAGGCACGGAATTGGTGTTGTCGGTGATCGCGGAGGCTGGACTTTCCTACGAGTGGATCACTCCTGCGGGCCTGATGGAAGGCAGCACGATCGTGATCCCGGATGTGTCCGCAAACGACGCTGGATCGTACGTGTTGCAGGTCGGGAACCCGGCATGTTCCGTTTCGGGTGATCCTCATAGCGTGACTGTGCTGGAGCTTTTTGAACTGGTGTTGTCGCCTGATACGACGATCTGCCCGGGAGGTGTCGCTATGTTCACTTTGCCTGACGGTTTCACGGATCCAACCTGGTCCGATGGGTCGACCGGTTCGCAGTTCGAAACCTCATTGGAAGGCCCGGTCACCCTCACCGCCAGCGGGCCGAACGGGTGTCGCAGCACCGGGATCTCGTTCGTCAACGTGTATGCTTTCAGCCAGATCGTTTCCGCTCAACCGGTGACCATCTGCCTCGGCAACGATGCCACCATGACCGGCAGTGGTTCGGGCCTCTTGCAATGGTTCGCCGACCCGGGCTTGATCGAACTCGTCACTACCGGACCGCAACTGTTCTTGTCACAACCACTGGACAGCACGGTCTTCCAATTGGTCCAAACGGAGGGAGGCTGTGTTTCGATGCCTTTGGCCGTGCCTTTGAACGTGGTGCCGATCCCGGTGGATGTGACCTTGGTCGCACCGAGCGATGTATGCGTTGGGGCACCATTGACCATCAGCCTGGAAGGTGGCCCGGGGTTGAATGCCACGTGGGTCACTCCGGTGGGTCCTGCGATCGGGGTGGAGTTGTTCTACCCGGTGGCCAGCTTGTTGAATGATGGTGTATATACCGCGGTCCCAGCGATCGGTCCATGTGCTGGTGATACGATATCTGCCAGCATCAATGTGTTGACCCCGGCCGTGCTGGACATCGGGCCTGACACCGTATTATGCGATGGAGGGCAGCTCGTGATCACCTTGCCAACCGGATTCCATGACCCGCTTTGGTCCACTGGCTCCACAGCGAACAGCGTTGTGATCATTGCGGCAGGGAGCTACGACGTAACGGCTTTGGACGATCAAGGCTGTGTGGTGCAGGACGCTATCGAGATCGACCTGATCGATTGCAAACCGATCATGCCGAACGTGTTCTCCCCGAATGGCGATGGCTCGAATGATGAGCTCACCATAGAGCGTGACGGATTCGTGAAGGCGGAACTGCAGGTATTCGACCGTTGGGGAAATATGGTATGGGTCGGCGATCCGTCAATGGTAGGGTTCCGGGGTGTGCACTACACCACACTCGAACCGTTGAGCGAAGGCACCTATTTCTATGTGCTCCGTCTGGATCGCACGGCGAACAGGGTGGAGGAGATCAAGGGATACTTCCACATCCAACGTTAGCCACAAAGCAGGGGGGAGGTCGAAGGACCGGACCGTGGTTCAAAGCACCCGCTTCACCATGCGCAACTGGTGCGAATACTTCCCCGCATCAGCATCGAAGATCCCCTGTTGGTCCAATCGGTCGATCCGCACACGGCCACTGCTATGTGCGATCCGAAGGTCACCTTCCTCGCTACGTGTAAGGATCACACCAACGTGGACGATCTTGCCTTCCTCATTCTCAAAGAAGGCGAGGTCCCCGGGTTCGCTCAGGTCAAGCAGTTCCACCGGGTCACCCTCCTCGGCTTGCTCGCTGGCATCGCGGGGCAGATAGATGCCCATAAGAATGAAGAGCATCTGCGTAAGTCCGCTGCAGTCGATCCCGGACGGAGTCCTTCCGCCCCACAGGTACGGCGCACCGAGCAAGGGGTGCAGGTAGAATTCCATGAGGTCGGCACGTTCAAGTTCCGGCCGGTGATTGGTCACGGCTTGCACAGGGATCCGATGACCGTCCCAGAGTATGGTCCCTTTCTCGTAGAAGGGGACCACGCCACCATAGGGAAGCAGGACCTGACGCTCGCCCAGGTCGGCAATGGTGCTTTGGTCGATCACACGCAGATCGGGGTCGGTGTTCGGCGTGCTACAAATGGCGATCTGCTTGTTATCGACCCAGCCTTTGTAGCCGTCGTGATCGAAACACAACAGCGACCATTTCTCTTGGCGCTCGACCACTTCGGCCGTTTCACCGAAAAGCCATTGGGTCACCATTTCGGAGCGATCGCTCGGTTCCTTGCGGACCGGAACGATGGAAAGCGGACAGATAACGGACTGCATGGTCGACATCAAAGCATTTCGATCACCAGTGCGCTGGCACCGCCACCACCATTACAGATCCCTGCTGCGCCGTACTTACCGCCATTCTGTTTCAGCACGTTCAGTAGGGTAACAACGATGCGCGCACCGCTGCAACCGAGCGGATGTCCGAGCGATACCGCTCCGCCGTTCACGTTCACCTTGGCCGGGTCCAGGCCCAGCATCTTGGTGTTCGCGATACCGACCACCGAGAACGCTTCGTTCAGTTCAACGAAGTCGATGTCGCTCATCTTCAACCCGGCTTTCTGTACCGCGATGGGTACCGCCTTGGCCGGTGTTGTGGTGAACCACTCCGGTGCCTGCTCGGCATCGGCATATCCGATCACCTTGGCAAGCGGCTTCAGCCCGAGGGCCTTGGCTTTCTCCGCGCTCATCAGCACCAATGCGGCCGCTCCATCATTGATCGTGCTCGCGTTCCCGGCCGTCACGCTGCCCTCCTTCGTGAACACGGGCCGCAGGCTCTTGAGCTTTTCGAAGTTCACGTTCTTGTACTCCTCATCCTCGCTCACCACCACATCCCCTTTGCGGGTCTTCACGGTAACGGGCACCACTTCATCGTTGAACTTGCCCGCCTTCCACGCATTGGCGCTACGGGTATAGCTCTCGATCGCGAAAGCGTCCTGCTCTTCGCGGCTGATCTTGTTGTCCGTGGCGCACAGGTCCGCGCACACGCCCATGGCTTGTTGGTCGTAGACGTTCATCAGACCATCCTTGCTGATGCCGTCGATCAATGCACCATTCCCGAAGCGGTAGCCGTAGCGGGCGTTCTCCACATAGTAGGGCGTGCGGCTCATGCTTTCCATTCCACCTGCAACGACCACTTCGGCATCTCCCAAGAGAATGTCCTGTGCCGCCATCATGATCGACTTCATGCCACTGGCGCAGACCTTGTTCACGGTGGTGCAGGCCACTTCATCCGGCAGTCCGGCCGCTTTTGCCGCTTGCCTTGCGGGTGCTTGGCCCAAGTTGGCCTGAAGCACGCTGCCCATGATCACTTCGTTCACCGCTTTCGGGTCGATACCGGCCTTTTCGACGGCTGCTTTGATGGCCGTAGCGCCTAATTCCGTGGCTGGTACTTCGGCGAGGCTACCTCCAAAACTTCCAATAGGGGTGCGCACTGCGGATACGATGACGACTTCGCGGGACATGGGAATTTTCAGTTTTAATGAACGAAGGCACAAAGGTAGGGACCATGAATAGTCCGATCGTCTATATTTGCCGCCCCGCCGAACGTGGCGGTGCATACCCAGGAGAGGTGGGTGAGTGGCTTAAACCAGTAGTTTGCTAAACTGCCGTACGGGTTATTCTGTACCGGGGGTTCGAATCCCCCCCTCTCCGCAAGGGCTCGGTATTGGGCCCTTAGTTCTGGACCTTCAGGGCGTAACGTAGCCCGGTAACACGTCCCGCCTTCATGGTGGGAAGGTCGTGGATCCGAATATGGGACAAGGGAATTTCGGGGCGTAGCGTAGCCCGGTATCGCGCCTGCTTTGGGAGCAGGAGGTCGTCAGTTCGAATCTGGCCGCCCCGACAACAAGAGCCGACCTGGTGGTCGGCTCTTTTGTTTCCTGGTATCGCGTCCCGCAATGTCCGGAGGTCGTGAGGGAGATCCGGTGTTTGGTCGGCGGTTTATCTTTTCGTGGCACCTTTGCATCCAACTTCCGGTCCCGTAGCTCAGTTGGATAGAGCACCTGCCTTCTAAGCTGGTGGTCGTTGGTTCGAATCCAACCGGGATCACAAAGCGAAAAGCAGATCCGAAGGGCTCCTACCATTGTCCATTGTTGGATCCGGACACATGGCTTGATCGCTACGCCAAGAACCGTCCGCTTTTTCGAATGCAAAGCGTGATCGGGGGACTTGATGGTGTGCGGAACAGCTCCCTTCATCCGCTTATAAGAGGTGTTCCATGATGGCTTGTCATGCTTGGATACCCGAACCACACTTTTTAGCACGATCGGTTTCATCGACGGATCACCACTTCATGCCGATGAGTGATCGGTAATGGCCCCGCGAAGGGGTTATACACATTGATTTCAGTGCATTTCAGAGCGTTCAAAGGTTCGCATGACTTGATCGTTCCGCTCTTCGGACCGTCCATCGGATCATGAGGGCATCTGGTCGAATTGTTGAATTCCTTCCATAGGCATTCCCCATACGACCCTTATTAAGAGGCCATTTTTGGCCCGTCTCCGAACAACCCCGCAAGGACCATGAACCACATCCTCCGATCCATTCTCCTTGTTGCCGCTCACTTGCCATTGGCACTTAGCGCGACCATCTACTACGTGTCGCCCACTGGGAATGACAGTAATAATGGGACTTCCACAAGCACGCCTTGGCGGACCATCGCGCGCGTCCAGCAACTCTCGAACTATGGTCAACCAGGGTGATCAGGTGTTGTTCGCGCGTGGCGGGTCATACGCGGGCCAGCTGCAATGGAACTCCTCGGGTACGTCGTCCTCCAACATCGTCTTTGGCGCCTACGGGACCGGTGCACAGCCCGTCATCAACGGTGCTGTTCCGGTCACCGGCTGGACCCAACATTCCGGCAATATCTACAAAGCGAACATTGCCCAAGGCGTGAAGTACGTCTTCGTGAACGGTGCGCTGCAGACCTTGGCCCGATATCCCAATACCGGCTGGCTGCGTGTGAACACGTGCAGCAATACGCAGATGACCAGCACCAACATCACGCAGGCAAGCGGACATTGGAATGGTGCTGAGATGGTGTTGAGGAGCACGAACTGGTGCTACGAGAACAGGACTATCAGCAACCACACCGGTAATGCCTTGACGTTTCCTGCTACGACATACTACGCTGGCAATTACAACTGGGGTTTCTTCCTGTGCAACAAGCTGAGCGAGCTCGACAGCCCTGGTGAGTGGTACCACAACCCGACGACCGGCGTGCTCTACCTCTGGGCGCCGACCGGTGTGAACCCCAACAGCCTGAGCGTAGAGGCATCGGTCTACGACTATGGTATCTGGACCGACTGGTTGCGCAACTACATCCGGATCCAGGACATCAACTTCAAGGGTCAGAAGCTGGCCGGTGTGAACATAGCGGGTGGTTCGAACATCACCGTGACGGGTTGCACCTTCGAGAAGCTTTACGCCGGCATCGATAGCTATGGATGGTACAACACATACACCAATAACATCTACCGGAATACCTATGCTTCAGCGGTGAGCCTGATCGATGAGAACAGCACTGTTGCGAACAGCACCTTCACGGACATCGCATTGATACCCGGGCTCGGTGAGTCGGCCGTGGGTTACTTCGGGATCCACATGATCGGTCAAGGGAACACGATCCGGGAGAACCGGCTCACCAACATCGGGTACTCCGGCATCTTCGTGCATGGCAGTCCTTTGGTGGAGCGGAACGTGATCACCGGATACCTGGCAACGGTCAACGATGGAGGTGGTATCTATTGGGACAATGGGAACAACATGGTGATACAGGACAACATCGTGCGTGATCCGATCGGGAATATGGAAAGTGTCGCCACCAATTATCAGGTGAACTACAGGATCTGTCACGGGATCTACTTCGGCAATGCCGTGATCACCGGGACCATTGTTCAGCGGAATACGGTCAGTGGTTGTTCGAGCGGCATCCATGTGGACCACACCATGGTCTCTGAGAACAATCAGGTGAAGAACAACATACTGTTCAACAACACCGTGCAACTCTCGATCTCGGATTATTCGAACTACAATGGTCCGGGTGCCGCCCCTCCATATTACCGGGCCTCCTTCAATACGATCTACTCCGGAAACCAGCTGTACTCCACACACCCGGACCAGCTGTGCATCTCCATCCTCAGCTGCTATCTCCAAGGCAACGTGGACTTCGGGAACTTCAGCAATAACAAGGTGTACAACCCGTACAACGAGTTGAGCATCTACACTCAGAACCTGAGCGCCGGGAATTTCAAGTACTACACTCTTGAGCGCTGGCAGGCGGAGCGAGCGGAAGAGGCGGGAAGTACGCGTAGCCCACTGCGCTCGACGCTTTATTCCACCACGAGCGAACTGAGCACGAACCTCGTTCTCAACGGGACCTTCGCGAGCAACGTGAACGGATGGGGTGGATGGCCGACCAATGCCCAGGTGACGCGGGACTTCACCTACCTCGATGGGGGCGCCCTGAAGGCGAACCTGCCCAACAACACCCAGAGCTCCTGGTTCTACCTCCGGAACCCGGACCAGTTCAGCATGCAGAACGGTCAATGGTACCGGATGCGATTCAGTGTCCAGTCCAACATGCACGGTATCGTTCTGGCAGGGGTCAAAGGCATCAGTCAACTCTCCAGCCCGATCTCGATCTACGAAAAGAGCATTCCCTTTGACGGGCAACGACGCGACATGGAGCTGTATTTCCAAAGCAACCTCACGGAACAAGCGTTGACCCAATTCACGAACACGATCGCCGAACCGACCTATTGGTTGGACAACGTGGAGTTGCATCGAGTGACCGTTGCCCCGCGCGTTCCTGCCAACGAACACATCCTGTTCGTGAACGACCAGGCCACCACGCAGAACTTCTCGTTGCCTGCTGATTGCTGGTCCGACATGAACGGCAACCTGCTTTCCGGCGCACAGGCGGTTGCACCGTATTCCTCCAAGATCATTTACAAGGTCCCCGGTACAGGGTGCAACGCGCCGGCCGCGAGCAGCGTGGGAGCGAAAGTGCTTTTGGGTGGCCCGCTGAACTGGACCACGGGGATCATGCGCGACGATCTCCGTCAGCAGAACCTGATCCCCAGCGCCGAACCTTACACCGCGTTGGGCTACACATTGGAAAATTCAGGGGCCACTTTGACCAGCAGCTTGCTGACCGCCACCGGCTCCCAGGCTATTGTGGATTGGGTGCTGCTCGAACTGCGGAACACTGATGGTGTAAGCGTGGCAGGTCGACGAGCGGCCTTACTTCGGGCCAATGGTCAAGTGGTTTCCACGACAGGCGACGCCCAAGTGACCTTCAACGTGCCCACCGTAGGAAAGAAACTGGTGATCCGGCACCGCAATCACCTCGCCGCCATGGCCGGAACCGCCATCGCCACGAACGCGCAAGTGATCGACTTCACGCAAGCATCCACCGCCACCTATGGAACGAATGCATTGAAGGTGAGCGGAAGCTCTCGGGCACTATGGCCGGGGGATGTGAATACCGATGGTAACGTGGTATACACCGGTGGTGGGAACGATCGCGATGTGGTGCTTGTAACGATCGGTTCCGTGGTCGCGACCAACACCGTGCAAGGCTATTCGCGCAGCGACGTGAACATGGACGGATGGTCGATCTATACCGGCTCAAGCAATGACCGCGATATGATCCTGCAGACCATTGGCGGTACGGTACCTACCACCGTGCGTCAAGTGCAGTTGCCGTAAGGGAAGGGTCAGATCCGTTCGAGGCTGTTGGGTGGCATCCAACCGATGTTGCCATTGGCCAAGCGGACCTCCATCCAGCCGTTCTCTTCTTGCAGCACGGTCACCTTGGTGCCCTTATGGAGCACGAACAGGACCGTGGTCGACGCTCGTGGTTCGCTGCGTACATCCACCTTCGGTGCCATGATGATCGCCTCGCTGTTGTCGGTCACCTCGGCGTAACGGAAAGCCGCAAAGGCCACCGATAGTGTTGTGACGAGCACCATGATCCCGGCCAGCGCGAAGAGGCTCCGTCGGCCGACCCGATGTTCCACGACGATCGCTGCAGCGAAGAACAAGAAGCAAATGAAGGAGGCCCACAATGACCGCCGTGCCCATTGGTCCGCATCCTTTCCGCCGCGCAGGCGTCCCCATGTGGAACCCAAGGTGAATGAAGGGATCTCGTTGACCCGGTCCACAACGCTCTGCCTTGCAAGTTCCAAGTTGGCCTTCACATCCTCATCACCAGGAGCCAATTTCAAAGCGCGTTCATAGAAAAGGATCGCTCGCGGAATATCGTTCAGCTTGAAGTGACAGTTGCCGATGTTGTAGAAGAGCGAAGGAGAAACGTAGGTTGTCCGCACGGAATCGAAAAGTGCCAATGCTCCCGGCACATCACCATCGGCATATGCACGGATCGCTTTGGCCGAAAGGGAGTCCGCGTCAGTGCGCGACAGTTCTTGGGCCATCGACCAAGGCGCGAGAACAAAGGCAAGGATCAGACTGACGTACCTCATGAACGGACGAGTTGTTCGGTTCGACGGATCAGCGAAGCAGCATCATCATACAACTGCTGACGTGGGCGGTCCTCAACAGGCGCATAGCGCGCCATGTCCGCCGCTTCCATGAGGGCCACATATTCCTTTGCCACAGTGGAGCCGTTCTCGTATTGCTCGAATCGCTCTGCGATGTGCGCGCCGGTGGTCTCGGCCTGTCCAAGCCCGAACTTGTCGGTGATGTAGCCGTGAAGGGCCTTGCCCAAGGCCGTGTAGAAGGCGTTCCGGTCATTTCCCTTCAAGGCCTTTTCCGCCTCACTCAATCGTTTTCTCACAACACGGTCGGCATGCTTGCGACGCATGCCCAATTCGTCCTGTTCATCGTGCAAGCGCTTTCTTCTCCACGCTGCGAAGAGCACGAACGCCAAGGCAGGCGCACCCATGCCTGCGATCCAAGGAAGTGAACCGAAAAGGTGGTCCCCGGCAGGTTCCAGATGCATGTCCCCCGTACGGATGTACCTGATGTCCTTGCCCAGCACTTCCACATCCGACTTGTTCGGTCGTTGTATCGTGGTGATGGCGGTCCCGTCGCCCGCACTCACGTCGAACTGGATCGGATCCGCCTCGATCGTACGGTAGGCGTTGGTCCGTGTGTCGAAGTAGGAGAACCGGATGGGTTCCAGCGGGAAGGATCCTTCGTGGCGTGGGATCAGCAGGAACTGATAGCTCCGAGACCCGCTCATACCGCCGGAATTCACACTGATCCTATCGGTGACCTTCGGGTCGTAGCTCTCGAAGTCGTTCGGGAAGTCGAGGTCGGGTGTATCCAGCAAGCGCAGGTTGCCTTTCCCGGAAAAGGTGATGTTCAGCTCGATACGCTTCGTTCGCCTTCACGCTGGTGCGATCGGTGCTCACCTTCATGTCCAGTTCGCCCACTGCACCACTGAAGCCGGTTGGGGCGTTAACCGGAAGTGCCTTCGCGGAGAGTGTGGCCGAGTTGCTTCGGATATTGATGCTGGTACCGCGATTGAAGAACGAACGGTTGACGATACAGGTCAGCTCCATCGGAGCGATGGTGAGTTCACCGCTACGTTGCGGGAACAGCACTTGGCGCTTCAGGATCGCCATTCGGTATTGGACCCCATTGACGGTCTGCAGGCCGTCCTCCCAACCGGTATTTCCCAGCTCGATCTCTTCCGCCCAGTACCCGTCCATTTTCGGAAGCTCGTACTTCGAAAGTTCGATGCTGTTGTAGCGTGAATAGAGCGCATACGTGGCCACGACCTGCTCACCGACGTAGGCCTTGTTCTTGCTCAAGGTGATGGTGGCGAAAAGATTGGCATCACGGTCCTGGCCCTGTTTTGTGGCCGGGTCACTTTGCGTTACCGCGCCTTTGGTGACCTCGATGACGATGGGTTCCGTACGTATCACTCCGCCTCCGACCCTTGCCTGTGCGGGGCCGATCGTGTACTTGCCGGGACTGGTCGCTGTGAGGATCCACGTGCGTCCCACGGAACTGGCCATACGGCCGTTGGAATAATTGAAGCTGCTGCTTTCGAAAGGACCTTGCACCACCACAAGGCCTCCGAACGAGGGGGCTTCAAAACCATCCTTGCTGTTCGTAAGGGTCACGGTGAGCTTCAATTGCTCGCCCGTTGCGATCGTGTTCCGGTCCACCGCTGCTATGAATCCGATCTCCTGGGCCGTACTGCTGGTCACGCTCAACAGCACCATGGTGACCAGGGAGAATATGTGTGTCCATCGCTTCATGGGTTCACCAGTCTTTTTCGATCGGACGCCTGACCGCAGGACGCAACTTGGCACGGACCTTTTCCTGAACATCCTCCTCAGAGCGTTCCAAGGCATCCAACATACGCAAGGCATCCTGTGGCGCGATCGTGCCAGCGCCTGGCTGCTGCTCCTTTTCCTCGCCCTTATCGGCGTTCTGTTGCTTCTGCTTCTCGGCCTGCTTCTCCTGCTCCTTCTGTTGTTCCTCCTTCTGCTGCTGTTGTTGTTGCTTGTCGCCTTTCCGTTGGTCCTCTTGATCCTGCTGTTCCTGCTTCTGTTGGTCCTGCTGCTGCTGCTGTTCCTGTTCCTGTTCGTCCTCCTTGATCAGCTCCTCGGCCAATTTCAATAAACGCGGATCACCGGGGTATTGCCGCAGGCCATTGTCCAACGTACGCAAGGCTGTGATCTTGTCCTGCTTCACATACTCCTTTGAAGCCTGATTGAAATACGCTTCAGCACTTGTGCCTTGGGCCATGCAGGCGACCCCGAGCAACAGGCCGGTGATCATCACTATGTTCCTCAAGAAGGTCATTTCGCTTCGGCTGCTTTGGTCACCACATCCAACTTCTGCATGTAGCTCTGCTCTTTTTCCAAGGTCGGGTCGGCCTTCATTCCGTCCTGCATCACCTTCAATGCTTCTTTGAATTTGTGCTGTTCCACGAGTTCATCGGCTTGCTTCATGATCGCCTTGGCCCGTTCGCTCAGTTCCTTGTTCTTGTCCTTGTTCCCGTCAATGTTCTTCTCTTCGGCCTCCTTCATCCGTTCGGCCATACGAAGTTGCGCCAAGGCCAGGTTGTGCCGTGCATCCTCATCGGAGGGTGAACGTCGAAGGGCATTCTTGTAAACCTCTGTCGCTTGTGCGTATGCGGAGTCGATCAAGTGCTCCTTGTGCAAGCGCATCCTACGCAAGGAATCGCGTTCCACCACCAAACGCACCTTGTGACCGATATCCTCTCCTTCGATCCGGATGCCACTTATCCGCTCCGCGATCCGGGCTTGGGCACTGTCGGCGTCCATGGCCAGGTACATCCAAGTGTTCCCGAGGTTGTAGGCGGCGGCCGCATCAGCATTATCGCCGGATAGTGCCGCACTGTGCCGAAAGGCTGTCACTGCGGTATCCCACAAAGCCGTACGGTACAGGGCGTTGCCCAGGTTGTAGGCCACCTTGGGGTCGAAGCTCGCCTTTGCGTAGATCCCGGCGGCTTCGGTGTAGGCTTCGTTGCGGTACGGGACTTCACCTTCGTACAAGGCCTTTTCCACTGCACGTTCCTCAGGGGTGCCGCAAGCGCTCAGGAAAAGGATCAATAGGAGAGAGGCGAACGGCACACCTGTAGTCCTCCATCGTGCACGCCAGTGTTTTCGGTCCCCGAAGGAAAGACTGAGCAGGACAAGGAACAGCCCGATCCCCAACGGGTACTGGAACTGATCCTCGTGACCTGTATACATGTAGCTTTCTCTTTCGGAGGTCTCGAGCTGTCGAAGATCGGCCACCAGTCCTTCGATCCCGCTGGATCCGGCATTCGCACGAACATAGGCCCCGCCTCCTTCCGCAGCGATGCGGCGCAACATGTCCTCGTTCAAGCGGCTCACGACCACGTTCCCGCCAGCATCCTTTCGGAACCCCGAAACTTTGCCGTTCCGTTTGATCGGCAGCGGGCCACCTTCGGGAGTTCCCATTCCGATCGTGTGCACCACGATCCCGGCAGCTGCGGCCTCACGTGCGGCGCCTTCCGCATCGTCCTCGTGGTTCTCGCCATCGGTGATCACGATGATCGCTTTGTTGCCCGGTAGCTCTGGATCGAAACTCTTCTGAGCCAGAGTGATAGCTGCGCCGATCGCGGTGCCTTGGGTGCCGACCGTATTGGTGTTCACCGTGTTCAGGAACAACTTGGCCGCGGACCGGTCGGTGGTGATCGGCAGTTGGACGTACGCTTCACCGGCGAACACGACAATGCCCAAGCGGTCCCCACGAAGTCGATCCACGAGTTGCGACATCGCGCGGCGGGCGGCCTCCATGCGGCTGGGCCGAAGGTCCTCGCACTCCATGCTGTTGCTCACATCAATGGCCACCACAAGGTCGATCCCTTCGGAGCGCACCTCCTCCAGGCGTGTTCCGAACTGCGGTCCGGATAGGGCGACGATCAGGAAGGACAGACCATGCCGGAACAGGAGGAAGCGCAGCAGTACGCGCAAGGATGAAGTGCTGGGCACCATGCGCTCCCGCGTCCCGCTTGACGCGAATCGCTTCAGTGCCCTGTTCCGCCATGCGGTTTCCAGGATCATCACCAACGCGAGGAACGGGCCGACAAGGAGTCCCCATAGCATTTCCGGACGCTCCAAACGGAAGGCCGGCACTTCTCGATCCAGCAGCCACCATGCACCGACCCATAGTACGGCCGTGATGGCTTCGATGATGAGCACGATCATGGTGATCGCCCCCCAGTGGTATGTGCCCTGCTGCCTCATGCCATTGTCCGTAACACGCTCCTGTCCAGTAGGCCACCGAACACCAGCAACGCACAACCCGCCACGGCGAAGGGAAAGTATTCCTCATTCATCGCACGGTGTTCGGTCACCTTGATGCGTGTGCGTTCCAAGCGGTCGATCTCGGAATAGATGTCCTTCAACTTCCGTTCATCCGTAGCGCGGAAGTACTTGCCCCCGGTGCGATCGGCGACATTGCGCAAGGTGGCCTCGTCGATCTCCACATCCACGTAGTCGTAGCGGTATTGCCCGGTGGCGTAACGTGTGACCGGTGAGAGCGCCTTGCCCTTGGTGCCCACGCCGATGGTGTACACGCGAATGCCCAACTGCTCAGCGATCAGCGCGGCATCGTTCGGTTGGATGGTCCCCGCGTTGTTCACGCCATCGGTCAAGAGTATGATGACCTTGCTCTTCGCCTCGCTATCACGAAGCCGGTTCAAGGCTGTGGCCAGTCCGGTACCGATCGCAGTACCGCCATCGATCAAGCCGGAGCGCACCTCACCGAACAGTTCCTTCAATACACGGTGGTCCGTGGTGATCGGACATTGTGTGAAGGCTTCACCCTCATACACCACCAGCCCGATCCGATCGTTCGGCCTGCCGTCGATGAAGTCGACGGCGACCTGTTTGGAGGCCGTTAGACGATCGGGGCGGAGGTCCTTCGCCAACATGCTGGCCGATATGTCGAGTGCGATCACGATGTCGATACCCTCGCGCTGCACGTCCTGCCAATTATCCTCGCTTTGCGGTCGGGCCATGGCCAGTAGGAGCAGGCCCAGGCCGAGGATCCCCGCCGCGAAGGGGAGGGGGCGGAAGAATGCAAGCAGGTCCACTGGGCCGTTCACCAGCGCATACAAAGTGCTCAAACGCACCATCGGACCACGACGAATGGTGCGCAGAACGTATAGCGCCACGACAGGGACCAACAACAGCAAGCACCAATGCAACCATGGGTGGGCTGCAGAATAGGTCCGAATGGAGTACAGGAGTGCCATGACGACCAGCGCACCGGCGATCGCGCTCCAGACCAATGCCACTATCATGTCCCTATTCCTGAACATGGCGCGTTGGAGATGAGGTGGCGGCCGTGCTTTCCACGAATCGGATAGCGCCGGACATCATTTGCTCGTTCTCTTGTGGAGAGGGAATGGACTTCGCGAATTTCACGAGATCGGCAAGTCGCAACATGTTCTCCAACTGGTCCCGTTTGTCCGTCGACAACGACGAGACGCGCAATTCCTTGATCAATTCGTCAGTGGTGCTTTCGAGCGCAGGTACCATGAAGCGTTCCTCGATATAGCCGCGTAGGATATCCGTGAGCCTGGAATGATAGCCCTTGTGATCCCCTTGCTGCCAGATCCGCTCGTGCTCCAAGGCTCGCATGGCGGTCAAGGCCCGCTCGTGTGGTGGGATCGTCGGGTCCACGACAATGGATGCTCCCGGCTCTTTCTTTCGACGAAGAAGCAGGTAGAGCAGTGCTGCGATGAGCGCCAGCACGCCCAGACCACCGGCCACGAGGGCCATGTGCTCGCGGAGCCAGAACGTGATGCTGAAGGGAAGCGTGTGGATATCCTTGATATCACGGGGCACCATGGCGCTGTCCAACGCAACGCCTTTGACCTCCAAGAGCAATGCCGGGCTTTCGATCGCATTGCCATCAACAAGGAAACGGAACGGTGGGATGGCCCAATAGCCGGTATCGAAGGAAGTTATCGTCAGAACACGCAGTTCCCGCATGGCCCCGCGCTCACCGGCGACAGTGTCGATGCCGCTGTCCGCGATCACCTCCACGTGCTTGTTCAAGGTATCGGCCATAGTGGGCCATTCAATGCTGCGCACGGCATCCTTCGAATAGGAGATGTGCATGCGCAGGCCCACTTGTTCACCGATGCGGATGGTCGTGGAATCCAGGTCCACGCCGACCACGGTGCTCATTTGACCGAGGCCGATCAAGGGAAGCAAGAACGCTATGGCTACCCCGTACCTCACCGCAGTTCACGTTGTTTGAAGAGGTTCATCAAGGGCCGCACATAACCGTCCTGCGTGGTGATCGTGGCATGGTCAACCCCGGAGCGCCGCAGGATCTCCCGGGTCGTGTTCTGATGTTTCAGGGCCGCGGCCCTGTAACTGCTTCGAACAGCCTTACTGCCGGTGTTCACCCAGCGCGAGATGTTCGTCTCCGGGTCGGTGAACTGCACCAGTCCCACATTGGGCAATTCACCTTCTCGCGGATCTGCCGTGCGCAACACCACCAGGTCGTGCCGTCGGTTCGCGATCTTGATGGCCGGCTCGTAATCATGGTCCATCATATCGCTCATCAGGAAGGCGATGCTTCGCTTCTTGATCACGCTGTTCAAGTAACGCAGCGCTTCCGTGATGTCCGTGCCTTTACTGGTCGGACGGAATTCGAGCAGTTCACGCACCAAGCGTAGGATATGGCTGCGCCCTTTTTTCGGTGGAATGAATTTCTCCACCTTGTCCGTGAAGAGGATCAGACCCACCTTGTCGTTGTTCTTGATCGCGCTGAAAGCGATGGTGGCACAGGCCTCAGTGATCAATTCCCGTTTCAACTGATGCGCCGTCCCGAAGTCAGCGGATCCGCTCACGTCCGCCACGAGCATGACGGTCAGTTCGCGTTCCTCCTCGAACACTTTCACGAACGGATGCCCGAAGCGCGCCGTGACGTTCCAGTCGATCGTTCGCACCTCATCGCCCGGCGCGTATTCGCGGACCTCACTGAACGTCATTCCACGACCCTTGAACGCACTGTGGTATTCGCCGCTGAAGATGTGCTCGCTCAGGCCGCGTGTCTTCAGCTCGATCAAGCGCACCTTCTTCAGGAGCTCCTTGGTATGTTGCGTGGTGTTCATTGCTCAGGTGGCGGACCGCAGGGGCAGGAGGCAAGCCTGCCTGTGCTACCCCAGCCTGCCGGAAGCGTTATTGCTCAGGGTACCTCGACCGTGTTGAGCACACGATCGATGATCTCGTTCACGGAGATGTTCTCGGCCTCTGCCTCGTAGGTCAGGCCGATACGATGGCGCAGGATGTCCGGACAGACAGCACGCACGTCCTCCGGGATCACATAACCACGGCGCTTCGTAAAGGCGAATGCCTTCGCGGCAAGTGCCATGTTGATGCTGGCGCGCGGACTACCACCGAAGCTGATCATCGAACTCAGGTCCGACAGTTTGTACTGGTCCGGCTTTCGCGTCGCGTAAACGATATCCACGATGTACTGCTCGATCTTCTCATCCATGTACACCTCGCGAACAAGGCCCCGGGCCTTCATGATCTCCTCTGGTTTCACCACGTGTTGGGGTTCGACCGCAGCACCTGCCCGGACGTTCTGCCGGATGATCAACTTCTCCTCCTCCTTACGCGGATAGTCCAGTACCACCTTCAGCATGAAGCGGTCGGTCTGCGCTTCGGGCAGGGGATAGGTACCTTCCTGTTCGATCGGGTTCATGGTGGCCATCACCAGGAACGGCTGTGGCAGCGGATAGGTCTGCGAACCGATGGTGACCTGTCGTTCCTGCATGGCCTCGAGCAGGGCGCTCTGCACTTTTGCCGGGGCACGGTTGATCTCGTCGGCCAGGATGAAGTTGCTGAAGATCGGCCCCTTTTTCACCGTGAATTCCTCGTTTCGAGGGCTGTAGATCATGGTGCCGATAAGGTCGGCGGGGAGCAGGTCCGGGGTGAACTGGATGCGGCTGAAGCCTACATCCACGGTGCGTGCCAGTGCTTTGATCGCCATGGTCTTCGCCAGACCAGGGACGCCTTCCAACATGATGTGTCCGTCGGCGAGCAGGGCCACGAGCAGCTTCTGCACCATGTCCTTTTGGCCGACGATCACCTTGCCCATTTCCTGATCGATCAGGTCCACGAAGGCGCTGGCGTTCTGGATGCGTTCGTTCAATGCGCGGATGCTGTCCGAGGTGACAGCGGCCGGTGTTCCGGTGGAAAGTGTCTGATCCATGCGATCCATGTGCTTCTGAGGTTCCACGGCCTACGGCCGGAAGTTGAACGCAAAGGTCCTCGACCAAGCCTGCTCCGGGCAAGGCATCGCCGTTAAAGAGTGTTAACCATCCATCACGGTCGTGCAGGCTGTAGAACTGTGCTTGCCAGCGGGAGAGTGACACGGCTTGGCACTACCTTCGGCACTATGGAGATCACGACCAAAGAACTCACGCTGAAAGAGGCCGTTGGCCACGTCCGGGACTTCCACGATGCGTTCGGGATACCGAACGCAAAGGCGCCCCTTGGGGCGATCGGCGATCGCGATGCCTTGTTGCGCTATAAGTTGATCCGTGAAGAGAACGAGGAATACCTCGATGCCGCCATGCGCGGCGATCTCGTGGAGGTGGCCGATGCGCTGGGCGATATCCTGTACATCCTATGCGGCACCATGTTGAAGCATGGCCTTCAGGACAAGATGGATGAGGTGTTCCGCGAGATACAACGCAGCAACATGAGCAAGCTCGATGCCAATGGGAAGCCGATCTACCGGGAGGATGGCAAGGTGATGAAGAGCGAGCTCTATTTCAAACCGGACATTGCACGCATTCTGGGGAACGAATGAGCTCTCGTGCACTTGAAGGTCCCTTGATCATCGATACTAGCACCGTTCTTCCATGAACCTTTCCCGCCTGCTCAGTGCTGCGCGCACTTCCGGGTCCAAGCGCTGGCTCCTTGACCGGGTGCTGAATTGGAGCATCCCGTTCAACCGTCCTCATGGCTTCCGGGTAACGCCTTTGCCAGCCGGTGGTATCTCCGTGGTCATTCCCAATTGGCGCATCAATCGCAACCATCAACGGAACGTCGCCATGGCCACTGCCTCGGAAATGTGCAGTGGGCTGAGCGTACTGGAACAACTGGACCCGAAGCAGTATCGCCTCGATCATGCGCAGCCTGCATATGGAATACCACTACCAGGCCAAGGAGAGGGCCGTGGCCACCTGCATCCCGAGCGCTCAGGAGATCCAAGAACAGGTGAAGGAAGCGTTGTTGACACAGGACAAGGTCGACTATACCTCCACAGTGATCGTGAAGGATGTAAGTGGGAACCAATTCTGCCACCGGAACGGTCACATGGCAAGTGAAGGAATGGAGCAAGGTCCGCACCAAGCGCTGAGGCATGGGTGGGATGTTCGTCCTCCTCTTGTTCGGCTTTCTGTTCGGCTGCTTGCTTGAGAGCGCTGCCGTTCACGGCCTTGGTCACCTTGCTCTTTCGCGCATGCTCCGCGCGTTTTCTCGGGTCATCCTGGCAATGGTGCTGTCCTTCGTCATGATGGTGGCGATCACATGGCTCAGCAGTGAACACCACGAGCCCTGATCATCGGTTACTATTTCATCGCAATGGTCGTACCGAACGCAGTGGCGTTCCTGTTCCTGTTCATCCGTTGGCTCGCAAGCCGCGGGTAGTACGCAGGCCAGTGTAGGAACGACCCTGATGGCCGCATGAGCGAGGCGCACACCGATACAATGGAGAATTCGGAATGGGTCGTGGTGGGCACCTTCCCGCATGGAATGGACCTCGTTCACATAGAAGCAGCCTTGCAGGAAGCAGGGATCCGCTACTTCAAGAAGGATGAGCTGACCATTCAAGTGGTACCACCACCAGTCAGGCGCTGGGTGGCGTGCGTGTGCTGGTGCACCCATCCGAGCGCCAGGTCGCATTGGCCATTTTCAAAGAATGGGGTGTCGAACTGGAGGATGAGCTCGTCGGTAGCCCCTTACTTGAGCGCTTCGACGAACTGACCAAGGTCTGCCGCTTTTCGGCCGTATGGGTCTGGCTGGCGCTTTAGCGATGTTCGCCGCTGTGCTCGTGCCGTTGAGCTCGGATTGCACGCGGCTATTTCACCCCTACGGCCACAGATGTTTACCAGCGAATGTGGTGCGTGACATGGATGGAGATCGATGGAACGCCTATCACTCCGCATACGGTCGCTCATATAACGATCACTATGGAAGGGTGTTCGGAGACGATGACCTTGGTCGGAACGGAAGCCTGCTCCCTGGGCTTGACACCTCACATGTACAGGGCGAATGGGTGCTCGAAGCCGACGATCGATTACGGATCTTTCATACCGATACACGTTCGCATCTGTGTACGATGGACTGTACACCTTACGCCTCAACGACCATGCTTTATGCCTGTTCTGAGCACGTTCGTATCGAAGCGAAGAAGTGGCGTTTGATCTTGGTTTCTAAGGGTTCCGACCTACTGTGCCAACTTCACGAAGCGAGATTGGCCGAGGCTTGTGTCCTGCGCAAGGCGCTTGTCAGCACCATGGACAGCATCGCACCGCTCAACGCCAAGCCTGGCGTCCTTCTGCGCATCCCAGATATCGCCTTGCGAACCGAGGTAGGCTGCACCCTGCGCGGGGAAGAACACGTCGGCCACCGCCCACCGATCGCTCTCATAAGCACCGCTGAAGCTGAGGCGATCACCGGAAGTACCCAGCACACCCAGTTGGGCCAATCGAAGTGGTTCTTGAAGTAGTCCCGCATGGGGTAGGCGAGCAGGAAGCCGAAGCGAAATGCACGATCCGGTCATAGGGGTTGTGGCTCCAGTCCGAAGTGGTCCTTCAGCATAAATTCAAAGGTTTTAGCGGTACATGGCGCCGTAGATGTGGAGCAGGATGTACACGAACATGAGCGCATAGCTGGCATCGCTGAACTTGAAGCGACGATGGAGAGGGCAAGGCCACCCACGAAGATCTATCGTCAATACGTTCTCCGTCCACCAGTTAGCACGGTCCGTGGTGCCGATGAACGTCCATGTCCAGACCAGCAGGAACATGACCAGAAAGACCAGTAGCAGGCGATCCGAAAAAGCGGGACACGGCCCGTTGTGGAGGTTGTGGTGAAGGCCATGGTCCAGTGATCTCAGCAGCATCGGGTCACTCGGTCGGTCCGCTCTTCTCCTTCGGAAGGAAGCGCCAAGCGAAGGTGAGCCTGATACACGATGTTCTGGGTTTGCAGCGTGCTGCTGAAGGGTGTCAGACTCGTCTGGGCACGCACTTCGAAACTGTTTGTTCCATGTCGGTGCCCATGCCCATCGCTGCACTGGAACTGGAAGCGGTTGTTTGTCTCGGCCAGTTGGTATTTGATATCCTGCTGCGTATCGCCATCATACCACTGTTTGTAGCGTCCGGCAACGTAGTAGCCCACGGAAGGGCCGATGGTCAGAAGATGCCGCCCGGCTTGTCATCGGTGCCCACCTTCACCATCAAGGGGAGTTCAAGGTACCTGAACGCACTTTTCGAGCGTGTCAGTTGGGCTTGGTTCCGGACCACGGCACCCTTGGTCATGTACAGCAGTTCCGGCATGATGATGAACTGCGGGTGCAATGCGTATTCGATCCCGTAGCCCAGCACCACCCCTGGTAGGAGGTTGCTGGTGCTTTGGAACAGGCTCCCTGACCGATTGCGTGGCGAGGCCGAGACCCACCCGTGGACCGTGGATGTGCTGAGCACTGGCCACCAATGGTAGAAAGCTGGAGTGCGATGATCAGACGACGAAGGCGCATGTCGCGAAGATCGTGCAAGGAAAATTGTTGGCGAAGGCCGGTCCAGTTCCTTGGCCGGATCGAACGACTGTCCGGCTTTTCAAACGCTACGCTTCAGCGCAGCCATTTTCAGCAAGGCCAAGGCACAATCCACACCCTTGTTCCCATGTTTTCCCCCGCTACGGTCCTCAAGGCCTGTTGCATGCTGTCATCATCAACACACCGAAGATCACCGGTACGTTGTACTTCAACCTGACGGACATGATGCCTTGGGTGGTACCGTGGCATACGAAATCGAAGTGGGGGTCTCGCCCGGACCACACTGCCTGCTAGCATCACGCCGTCGAATCCCCCATGCTCCAGGATGTATCTGCGCGCCCAGGGCCAATTCGAAACTACCGGGTACCCAGTGCTCCACGATGTGCTTCGGGTCCACGTCGTGCTTTGAGCAAGCAATCTCCCTTCGCGCCGGAACGCAGCGCATCGGTCACTTCATGGTTCCACCTCGCTCACCACAAGGGCGAATGAAGACCAGCGCCACCGGGGACGCTGGTCGGGTCGTAATTCGAAAGGTTGTGTTCAGCCGTCGCCATGGCGATCGCGAAAGGACTATCCGCCCAATGTTTGGCGTGACCGGCGTACTTGCGGGCCGTGTTCGCCTCGGTGCTTGCGGGGAATTCGGTGGCGATCCGGTTGAATGCCTTCGCTGCCGCGCTCCAGTTGCTGGCCTGCTGATGGATGATCCCGGCCTTCATCAGGTACATCGGGGTGGTCAGGTCGTTCTTCTCCATGGAAGCCGCCTTTTCGAACAGCTTCACGGCCTCATCGGCATGGCCAAGCTCCACCAATGCGTCGCCTTGGTTGCCGACCGCCATCACGCGCAAGGACGTCGTCGTCCATATCGGCCTTCTTGTGGTGCCTGGGCACATCTCGAACTCGCTTGCATGTAGATGGTGCCGAGGTAGTAGTTCGCGAGGTTGCCGCTCGGGGTGCTCCCGAAGTCATCCGCGATCGTGAGGAAGCCGGGCCACTGGTCGTCGCCGTTCAAGGCCTTCTCCAAGGAATCGATCTCGAAGTAGTATTCGGCCTTCCAGATCAATTCAGCGGCTTCTTTGGCCTTCTTTGGTTCAGCAACGAACTTCTGTAGCCCAACAGGCCGCCAACGACCACAAGGATGCCGACCACACCCATGGTGATGGCCTGCTTGTTGTTCTCGAGGAAATGCTCGGCATGGAGTACACTTGACCGAGGTCCACATCATGGGGATGCCTTCGTCTCGTGCGGGTCAGACTTTGTTGCTCATGGTCGCGCTAAGGAGCGGTAAAAGTAGAGGTTTTCAGGACTTGTAGGTCGGTCTTCGGTCGGGTTTTGAGGGGCATGTTGTCAATTGCCGGAAACTTGCACTGGACCTGGGATACAGGAGTTTACCGTGCCGGTCTTCCCATGACGTCGGACGGAATGCGCTCCCGCTCGCCCTTACCAGCACGCATGAGTTTCCATCTGGCCCGCTTGAACCTGCTGCATTTCCGTAACCATCCCGGAAGCGGAAGCGGACCTGGTCCCGAGGTCAAATCGGGTTTTCGTTGGCCTCCAACGGGGTGGGCAAGACCAACCTCTTGGATGCGGTGCATTACTTGTCCATGTGGAAAGAGCCGTCGACCTCGGTGGACAAAGCGCCAACATCCTGCACGGCCAAGAGCCATGGTGCAGGGGCATGCATACCGATGCCGGTGATGATGCGGTGCTCTGCAGCGTACGCCAAGGCCAGCGGAAGGTCCTTAGCCGCAATAAGAAGGAATACGATCGCTTGGCCGAATTTATGTGGGCCGCTACCCGGTCGTGATGGTGACCCCGTACGATGGGCAATTGATCCTGACGGATCGGAGGTGCGCCGTCGCTTTCTGATGGACTCATCGCCCAGTTCGATCGCACCTACCTCGATGCCTTGATCTGCTACAACCGATCACTGGTGCAGCGGAACACCATGTTGAAGCGCTTTGCTGAACAGGGGCGAGGCACCTTGGATGAACTGGAGCCATGGGACGAGCAGTTGATCGCGCACGGCACCTTGGTCCACGACGTTCGCCGAGCCTCATGCAGGAGAGATGGTACCTCGCTGGAACAGCACTACCATCAGTGTGGGTCCGGAACGGCCCTACAGTACTCGCTCCGCGCTGGACCAGGCCACCATGCGCGAACTGTTGATCGGCTCATGGGAACGCGATTCGCTCCGCGCAATACACGACACAAGTGGGATCCACAAGGACGACCTGCTTTTCAATTCCTTTGAACGACCAGCCGCTTAAACGTTACGGATCACAAGGCCAGCAGAAGACCTACCTGATCGCGTTGAAGTTGGCCCAGTTCGATCCGACGCAGCAGCGAAGTGGATCCGTCCCATTCTGTTGCTGGATGATATCTTCTAATACGTACACGACCGCAGCGCATGCGTCACCTGCTGAAACTGCTGATCGATCAACGCTTCGGACAGGTCTTCATCACCGATACCGACAACCGACTGCACACCGCATTGGATGGATTGGACCCGACGTTCGTTTCTTCCACTTGACCCACGACAAGGGCCTGACCAGTGAAAAAGTCCAACGAACATTCGCTTAGTTCCGCACTCGACCAACTCGTTGATGCCTATGGCATGCGCGAGAAAATGGACGAATTGAACATCACCACCGCCTGGGACGATGTGGTCGGGGCCATGGTGGCCAAACACACGGTGAGCGTACGCCTTCGGCGAGGTCGATTGAACGTGCGCGTGGATTCGGCCCCCTTACGGCAGGAACTCTCTTTCATGCGCGAGGCATTGAAAGAGGTGCTCAATCGCCGCGCAGGGCGCGACGTGATCGAGGAGATCGTGTTGGAATGAGAGGTCGGTCCGGGCCGACCTACGCTCAGAAGCGCTCGCGTCCGCTGAAGAAGTAGTTCCCTTCGATCGCTGCGTTCTCGTCGCTATCGCTGCCGTGCACTGCGTTCTTGGCCTTGCTCTCGGCGAAGCGCTTACGCAAGGTGCCTTCCTCGGCCTGTGCAGGATCGGTGGCGCCGATCAGCTTACGGAAATCCTCCACGGCGTTGTCCTTCTCCAGGATCGCAGCGAAGATCGGGCCGCTGGCCATATAGTCCACCAACTCACCGTAGAACGGGCGTTCCTTGTGCACTTCGTAGAAAATACCGGCCTCCTCTGCGGAAAGTCGGGTGTACTTCAGAGCGATGATCTTGAAGCCGTTGCTGGTGATCATATCGATGATCTTTCCAGCGTGTCCGGCGGCCACTGCCTCCGGCTTGATCATCGTGAATGTCCTGTTCGTCATGTGGATTGTTGAAAAAGCCGGGCAAAAATAACCGGATCGGAGGAAGAATCGGGCACTGGAACATTATTCCTTCGTGGCTCGTAGCAGTCCCGCGCTGACCGCTCTTTGGACCAACCCCTCGATCGACATGACTTCCAAACTTCTTTTTGCCGCCAGCTTGGCATTCCTCCTCGCCGCATGCGGTGGATCCTCCGGGTCGGAGAACCCCGATGAACAACCTGGTCTTGTGATCGGTGGCGATGGTACCGACGAAACGGTCGCCAGCCTGTACCAGATGCCTACGCCGAACGAATTGTTCAGCCTTGTGCGCAACTTGGCCGGCGACGGACAGAAGCGCATGCTCAATCCGGCATCGAACGTGGATCGCTATGTCAGCCTGAAGAGCCGGGCCTTCAATTTCGGTGTGTATTCCACGGATCTTGTCTATGCCAGCTACTTCAAGCTGAACGTGGAAGTGGCGCGCTACTACCTCACCACGAAGAAGCTGGCGGAAAGCCTCGGCATTTCGTCGGCGTTCACCGATGCGGACTTCGTGCGCTTGGAGGCCAACCTGACCCGCGGTGATTCGTTGGAGGTGATCAGCAACCAAGCCTATACCAGGGCCTATTCCAAGTTGCAGGAGGAAGAGATGGGAGCAACACTCAGCATGGTGTTGGCCGGCGGTTGGGTGGAGAGCATGCACCTCTTGTTCCGCCAGATCGATGCTTTCGGAAAGAACGACGCGTTGATGAAACGTGTCGCCGAACAGAAGGTGACCTTGGAGCACTTGGTGGACCTGATGGAACCTCAGGCCGGTAACGCGGACGTGGCCGCGATGCAAATGGAGCTCCTCGCTATTCGCGATATCTACGATCAGATCGACGTTACTCGAGTGACACATACCGGCAACTCACCGAGCGGCCGCATGGTGCTGGGTGAGGATGTGAAGATGGACATGAGCGCAGCACAGTACCAAGCCTTGGTGGAAGCCGTAGAGGCGTTCCGCACCAAGATGACAGCACCCGAGGACAAGTCCAACGCCTAACCGAAAAGAGATCATGAAGCACACACTTCGCAGCATGCTGGCCATCGCCACGATCCTCATCGGTGGGTCGGTCGCCATGGCCCAATACAAATGCGCCGATTACCATCGGTTCAACTGTTCCCCATCCTCGGACAAACGCTTCTCCTTGAACGGCCAAAGCAAGAGTGCAATGGTGCAGGTGGGGCAGGAGACCGAATTGAACATCATCGTGTACGGCGGTCAGGACTACCGGATCTCGCTCTGTCACGATGACAAGATCCTCGGTGAGGACCTCGCGATCCGTCTCGTGGAGAAGGTGCGCGTTCCGCACGATGAGATCGTTGACCAAACGGTGATGGAGCCGGTTCTGGACGATCAGGGGAACCCGACCGGCAAGACCCAAGAGGTGACCACCAAGAGCACGAAGCGGGTCTATCGGGAAGAGGAGAAGGTCCTATGGGACAATACAGCGAACGATATGGCCACCGAGATCGAGTTCTCCTGCGCGGCCACCAAGCGTATAGCCGTTGAAGTGAATGCGCGCGGGAACAGCGAAGCGAAACCGAAAAAGGGAGGCGACACGAACGACATCGGTTGTGTCGGTATCCTGATCGAACACATGCCCACCCCCTCGCTGGGTTTCTGATCATCACCTGACCGGAGGCATGGGGCGGCGACCTTTGGGGCCGCCCCATGTCATTATCACCTGTCCCGAAGGACCAACTGGAGAAGCTCCGCGTGCTTCTCGAACAACCCAAGCAAATTGCGATCGTATCGCACTTCAACCCCGATGGCGACGCTATCGGCAGCAGTTTGGGTTTGATGCATGTACTGAAGGACCTCGGTCATACTGTGAAGGTGGTACTGCCCAACACGCCGGCTCCGTTCCTCGATTGGTTGCCCGGACGCAGCGAGGTGCTCTGCTTCGATGTCGCGCCGAATGACGCATTGGAGGCGATCCGCAGCAGTGAGGTGTTGTTCTGCCTCGATTTCAACCGGCTCGACCGCATCGGTGGGTTGGAATCAGTAGCGCGGAAGGCACCTGTGAAAGTGCTGATCGATCACCATCAGGAGCCGGATGACCTTGCTCAAGCGACTTTCTCGGATACGAGCGCAAGCAGCACGTGTCAAATGGTGTACGACATTCTTTCGGCCCTTGGGCATGCGGAAAGGATCGATGTCGATGCGGCGACTTGCCTGTACACGGGGGTCGTCACGGACTCCGGTTCCTTCCGTTACCGCAGCACCACACCGCATACGATGCGGGTGGGTGCGGAGCTGATGGAACGTGGGGTGGACATCGATCGGGTGCATGGTGCGATCATGGACACCAACTCCGAGGATCGACTGCGCTTATTGGGCCATACCCTGAGCGAGTGCATGACCGTGCATCATGACATGCGGACCGTGGTCCTCGCATTGGGCAAGGATAAGTTGGAGCGCTTTCGATTCGCTCAGGGCGACACGGAAGGATTCGTCAACTACGGGCTTTCGATCAGTGGTATGCGGCTTTCCGCTTTCTTCCTGGAACGAAATGAATTGGTGAAGATCAGCCTGCGCTCGAAAGGAGACCTTCCCGTTGATCGGTTCTTGAAGGAACACTTCAACGGTGGCGGGCACGCCAATGCGGCCGGTGGACGGTCCGAAGTACCGCTCCAAGAGACCGTCGATCGTTTCATGGCCCTGCTTCCAGCCTTCCTCGAAGCGCATCCTGCATGAAACTCCTGGCCATCGGATCCCTGACCCTTTTCCTGGCCTGCGGCGGTGACGGACGTGTGCCCTCACGCGTACCGGTCATGCCCACGCAAGAGGAGATGCTGCAAGAGAACCGTGATGCGGTGAAGTTGGAACAACGGGACATCGACCTGTATGCCGAAAGAATAGGGCTTCCATTGATCTCCACCGGGACCGGTATCCGTTATCACCTGTACCGTGATGTACCTGGTGGTACGGCGAAGCCGGATCAATGGGCCAAAGTGAATTATCGATTGGAGTTGATCAACGGCGATTCGGCCTATGCCAGCGAACCCGGCCATCCGGAATCGTTCATGATCGAAATGGACGATGTGGAGAGCGGCCTGCACGAGGCGATCCAACTGCTAAGTCCGGGCGATAGTGCGTTGATCGTCATTCCATCCTATCGCGCTCACGGCCTGATCGGCGATCAGGATCGGATCCCGATGCGCAGTACCTTGGTATACCGACTGGGCCTTGTGGCGGCCACGGACCATCGATGAGCCGAGCCGCCATAGCACTGATCCTTTCGCTGGGGCTCGCAGCTTGTTCCAGGTCCCCGTACCAAGGCTACAAACGTGTCGGGGACGAAGTACATCTGCAACTGCTTGTCCTCGGTGATGGAGAGAGCACCCCAGCGGACAGTGACCTCGTCCTGCTGCGGATCCGCGCCGGCCGACCGGGTCAGGCCATGGGAGAACTCTTCAGCACGGAAGGGACCTATTTGACGAGCGAATTGCGATCAGGTGCATTCAGACCCATTCTCGGGCGGATACATGAAGGGGATAGCATGAGCGTGATCGCACCGGCAACGCAATGGCCATGGGTGGTCATGGCGAATGAGCGCGGTACGGCGTTTCCGGATACCGGCATGGTGCAGGTGGAAGTGAGCCTTTTGGCATTGCGTACACCGGCCATGTTGCGGGCCGAGAAGGAACGCTTTCGCCGGAACGACCCTCTCGGCTATGAAGCGCGATTGATGCAGGCATACCGAGAGCAGGCTGCGGGATCATTGGAACGATGGGGAACCAGTGAGCTGTTCTTCGAAGTGCGAGGGACCGCATCGGACACGAACAAGGTGGTCCTAGGTGACCAGGTCACGATCTCCTACACCGGTCTACGCGTGGAGGATGGGGCAGTATTCGACGATACAGGTAGGAACGGCGAGCCGTTCAGTTTCCGCTTCGGCGACAAGGACCAGGTGATGGAAGGTTTGGAAATAGCCGTTCACTTGCTACGCGAAGGTCAGCAGGGCACCTTCTTGATCCCTTCCGCGTTCGCTTTCGGTGCCAAAGGGATCCCCGGTGTGTTGGATCCGCACATGCCGGTGTTGTACAACGTTCGCTTGGAAAAAGTGGAGCGCGTCAGCACACGTGCCAAGCCCGTTCAGAAGGCGCTTTGACCGAGGATGAACACGGCAGGTCGCTTGCCTAGTTCAAACTTGCTTCTTCTCCATTCAGCGATCGACCGCGTCAGGGACCGCCCGCCCGGCTGGGTCAGATCGATGGCCACGGTCAATAGCAGGTGGGGGCCGCAAGAGGCCAGGATGTCCGCGAACATCGCATCGTTGCGGTACGGTGTTTCGATGAAGAGCTGGGCGGCGCCGGTCCGTATCGCTTCCTGTTCCAAGCGACGCAACGCAGTTTTGCGCTCGGGTGACTTCACGGGGAGATAACCGTGAAAAGTGAATTGCTGGCCGTTGAGGCCGGATGCCGCTAGAGCCAGGAACAAGGAGCTGGGGCCGGTGAGCGCGATCACCTCGATACCCGAGCGATGCGCTGCAAGTACCAATCGAGCTCCCGGATCAGCGATACCGGGCATGCCGGCCTCGCTCACGATCGCGGCATCGCGACCGTTCTGCATGGAGCGCAGAAGTCGGGTCGCCTCCTCGTCGGTGGTGTCCTTGTCCAAGCGGTGCATCTCCAAGCTCGGCAGGTCGATGGTAGGGACCATGCGCCGAAGCATGCGCCGTGCGGTCTTCTCATTCTCGGTGAAGAACAGGGTGGTGCGCTCCACGATGCCGATGTTCATGGGTGGCAGTTGCTCCCCCCCGCCAGCGTCTCCAAGCCACACGGGCAGGAGGTACAAGCTTCCAAAGGTTCCTTCAGCTCCGGACATCGTTCAGTAGTTCGCGACAGGCTACCGTCAACATGTCGAATACTTCCACGAAACCTTCGTTACCCCCGAAGTAGGGGTCGGGTACTTCGCGTAATGGGTGATCAGGGGCATGGTCCATGATCAGGCGTGCCTTCTTGGCAAGGTCGGCGTTCGGTGCAAGGGCCAACATGTTCTTGAGGTTGCTTTCATCCATGGCGAGCAGATGGTCGAACTCCTCGAAATCGGATGGCCGTAGCTGCCGGGCATGCAGGTCGGTGATGTCGATGTTGCGTTCGGTCATCGTGTCTTGGGCTCGTCGGTCCGGTGCTTCACCCACATGATAGTCGCTGGTCCCTGCGGAGTCGGTTTCCCATGGTAGGCCTTCCTTCCGGATCATGTCGCGCAAGATGCCTTCTGCCATCGGCGATCGACAGATGTTTCCGAGGCATACGAGTAGGATCTTCATGGTGCGAAGTATCATCAATGAAAAAGGCCCCGGAATTCCGGAGGCCTTTAAGTGATCTGGTTGATGGATCAGTGGATGCTCAGCTTCTTCTCGAGGTCTTCGAGGTAGCCGCGGAACTGCTTGTCCGTTTCCTGCAGGTTGTTCACCGTGCGGCAAGCGTGCAGAACGGTCGCATGGTCCTTTCCACCGCAGTGCGCACCGATGTTGGCCAGCGAGCTCTTGGTCATCTTCTTCGCGAAGTACATCGCGATCTGACGGGCCTGCACCACTTCGCGTTTGCGCGTCTTGCTCTTCAGGAGTTCGATCGGCAGGTCGAAGTAATCGCACACCACTTTCTGGATGTAGTCGATGCTCACTTCGCGCGCCGTGTTCTTCACGAACTTGTCGATCATCTGCTTCGCGAGATCGAGCGTAACGGCCTTCTTGTTCAACGAGCTCTGCGCGATCAAGCTGATCATGGCGCCTTCGAGTTCGCGGATGTTGGTGGTGATGCTATACGCCAAGTACTCGACCACTTCCTTGGGCAGGTCGATGCCTTCGGCGTACATCTTCTTTTCGAGGATCGCGATCCGCGTTTCCAGTCCGGGTGTCTGCAGGTCGGCGCTCAAGCCCCACTTGAAGCGGGACAGGAGGCGTTGCTCCATACCGGCCATTTCAACAGGGGCCTTGTCACTGGTGATCACCAGTTGCTTGCCAGCCTGGTGCAGCGCGTTGAACACGTGGAAGAACACGTCCTGGGTCTTCTCCTTTCCGGCGAGGAACTGCACATCGTCGATCAACAGCACATCCATCATCTGATAGAACTGTGTGAAGTCGCCAACGGTATTGTTCTTCACCGCCTCGATGAACTGCTGGGTGAACTTCTCCGCAGGTACGTATAGGATGGTCTTGTCCGGGTGGTTCTTCTTGATCTCGATGCCGATGGCGTGCGCGAGGTGGGTCTTGCCCAATCCGACGCCACCATAGATCAGACAACGGATTGAAGGCGGTGCCTCCGGGCTTCTGCGCCACGGCATATCCGGCACTGCGGCCCAATCGGTTGCAATCCCCTTCAATGAACGTGTCGAAGGAGTAGTTGGCATTGAGGTGGCTCTCGACCTTGATCTTGCGAAGGCCTGGAATGATGAACGGGTTCTTGATGGGGCTGTTGGCCACATCGATCGGGAGCGACACGGCGGGGTTCTTCACCTCGCGGGCGTGGCTCGTCGGCATCTTCACGGTGTACGGGTTGGCGTTCTGGAAGCCGTTCTCCATGATGATGGAGTACTCCAGACGCCCTTCATTACCCAATTCCTTTTTGATGATCTTCTTGAGGAGGCCGATGTAATGTTCCTCCAGCCATTCGTAGAAGAATTGCGAGGGTACCTGGATGGTCAGCACATGGTCCTGCAGCTTCAAGGCCTTGATCGGATCGAACCAAGTTTTGAAACTCTGCTGGCTTACGTTGTCCTTGATCACTTCCAAGCACCGCTCCCAGATCTTCTCGTGGTCCTTCTTCATGGATGGGTCAGCGAGTTTGTGGGGTGGTACTGGTGAGTTGCGCTTCCGTTCGGAGCCCCTTGATGGGCGTGGCTCTTTTCGGATAGGGGGCAAATATGGGTCGAAGAAAGTGAATAAAAAAGGAGCCGTGTACTTGACGGCATGAAAAATTTTACAGTGGTGGATCGGTTCGTGCCGTGCGCTGAAGGCCTTGCCCCGCGCGGCTTTCCGAAGGCGCCCAAGAGCGGACGGATGTCGTAGGGCGATCCGAGGCGAGGGGCTGGGTGTTCAGTTGTCAGGAGTATGGGTGGCAGAACTTGCATCGGTGTATGCGGCCTTGAAGGTACGCCCTCCAGTGGGCATGAAGCAAACCCGATCCTTCACTGGGCATGCGGTCGGCCTGCATTACTTTGACCGCATGATCACACACGACACCGACCTCCGGGTGCGCTATGGCGAGACGGACCAAATGGGATACGTGTATTATGGTAACTATGCCGAGTACTTTGAAGTGGGCCGTGTGGAGGCCTTGCGCAGCTTGGGATTTCCGTATCGGCGACTGGAGGAGGAAGGGGTGATGCTGCCCGTACATGACCTCCGTATAACCTACCACAAGCCCGCTCGGTACGATGACCTGCTGACCATCAGGACCATCATCAGGACCTTGCCGTCGGTGCGCATCGTGTTCGACTATGAGGTCCGGAACGAATCAGGTGATCTGCTCTGCGAGGCGGCCACGACCTTGGTCTTCGTTGATCGTGCGACCATGCGTCCACGTCGCGCACCTGACGCTTTTCTGGCGGCGATGACCAAGCACTTCGCCGGTCAGTGACGTTCGATCCTGATCCCGAGCAACTCCCATTTGGGTGCAAGAGCATCAACCCTTTCAATGGGTAGATCGATCGTGAGGGTGCAGCTGGCGGAATAGACGCTTTCCACGATGAGACCCTCGTTGGCAAGCACGTCCGCTTTCAACTGATCGACCCTATCGTAACCACAGTACACGGTGCTCCTTTCCAGAACGAGGCGCTCAATGATCGCTGCTCCATCAAGCGCAAGTTGTGCTGCCTGACCATAGGCATGCACCAGACCGGGCTTACCCAGAAGGGTGCCACCGAAATAGCGCACCACGATAACGGCCGCGAAGCTCAGGTCCAAGGCTTGTATGCGGCGCAGGATCGGTCGACCTGCAGTGCCGTTCGGTTCACCAGCGTCGTTGGCCCGATGCTGTTCGCCTTCCGGCCCGAGCACCCAACCATAGCAGAAATGCCTGGCCGATGGATGCTCTTTCTCGAAGCGGGCCAGCTCCGTCTTGAATGCTTCTTCGTCCGGGATCGGGAACGCACGCGCAATGAACTTGCTTGCCAATTCCCGGTGTGTCCCTTCGGTGGTCCCGCTCAGCGTCCTGTACCGGTCGATGCTCATGCGTGTGCGACGAAAAGAAGGATCAGTGCGATCACTGCGCAGATGATACCCACTACCTGGGGTCGACTCACGCGTTCCTTGAACAAAGCCACGGACCCCAGTGTACCGAACAGGATGACCCCGATGCTGATCAGTGGGAATACGCTGCTGGCAGGTAACCCGCTTTGGGCCAATGCGCGCACGACGAACAACAGTGTGCCATAATTGAAGATCCCGAGCAGGCCACCGCCGATCCAGACGGAAGGGGCCTTCAGTATCGCAGCGCCTTGTTGCCACAGTACCATGGTCATACCCAGGATCCCCGCAGCCCCCAGTGCAAGGGTGGGAAAGACGGCTTCCGTATCCGGGGTCAATAGGAAACGCTGCACCGCATTGATGCTGATATCGATGCAGGCCGTGCCGAAGAACAGAATGAAAGGCAGGGTCCACTCCGCGTTGCCATCTCTTGGGCGCGCCGTCCACGATCCCAGAACGACGCTGATGATGGCGAACAATAGACCGATCCATCCCCAGGTCCCGGGGGACTCGTGATACATGACGACCGCGAAAAGGACGGTGAGCACCAAGCTCATCTTGCTGGCCACCGTGCTGGCGGCGACTCCCGCGCGCTGAGCGGTGATCCCGGTAAGAAAGAACACGCCAACGAACAGTATTCCCACGCCAAGGCTCGGCCACCACAATGGCGCAAGATCACCTGCCAACCAAGGCGGTGCATACAGGAGGCCACAGACCGTGGCGACCACATAGTTCACCGCGATCGCAGGCATCAGGGGGATGCGCCGCTGGTCGAAGACCCGGAACAACAGGAAGAGGATGGCCTGCAGGAACGCGGCGGCAAGGATCAGTCCCATGTTGCTGCGGCGGTGGTGCTTCCGATCACCGGAGAAGAAGCGTTCACGAATTGGTCGATCCGGTCCTTCCCGCAAGTTGCCATGCGGATCGCGGTGCCCCGTGTTTCTGGCGCTCGTGTGCCTTGTGCGAATTCCACTTTCCCTATGATCACCCGCAATTCATCCCAAAGACCCCTGTCCATGAAGTGCTGGTGAAGTTCGGCGCCACCCTCTATCAGCACAGAACGTACCGAGCGTCGATGCAGTTCATGCAGGATCCGATCGATCGGGTCTTCCGTGGTTGCGATCAGGACCTGTTCGATCGGAAGTCCAGGCCTCACCTCCTCCGTGAATAGGATGCCGGTCGTGGCGTTATCATACACCTTGCTGGTTGCCGGTGTGATCCCCTTTCGGTCCAGCACGATCCGGATAGGCTGCTTACCGTGGACATGCCGCACGCTCAGGGAAGGGTCATCGTTCAACACGGTCCTGCTCCCCACGAGGATGGCTTGTTCATGAGCGCGCCAGGTATGCACCAGCACATCGGTGGCCGGTCCGCTGATGCGTTGGACCGCACGTTCACGGCGTGGATGCCGATCGAGGAAGCCATCGGCTGATCGCGCCCATTTCAGGATGATGAACGGACGACCGAGCGTGATGCTCGTCAGGAAGCGTCGTTGCGCCCATCGGCATTCTTCGACCAGAATGTTCTCGGTGACCTGCACGCCGGCATCGCGCAGCATGGCGATCCCTTTGCCCGCGACGGCCGGGAACGGATCCCGGATACCTACCACAACATGTTCCACCCCCCGTTGTATCAACAGCTCAGCGCAAGGTGGGGTCCGGCCATGATGGGCGCAAGGTTCCAAGTTCACGTAAAGCACCGCATCGGCAGGAACCGGGCCATCGCCAAAGGCACGGAGGCATTCCACCTCAGCGTGTGGCGAACCAGCCGCGTGGTGCCAGCCTTCGGCGAGCATGCGGCCTTGCTGCACGAGGACAGACCCGACCATCGGGTTCGGCGCAGTATGGCCCGCACCGAGCCGTGCCAGTTCCAGGCAACGGCGCATCCAGGTTTCGTGCGTTCCTGTGGACATCGGAAAGTCGTTCTTCGGGTCTGCAGCTCGGGTTCTTTCAGTCGCAAAGGTGCATCATCTCGCCACGCCCAAGGCGGCTACTTTTGTTCCCGGCCGGTTCAACTATCCCGGCTTAGGCTTGAACACGAAGTTGCATACCCTGGGCTCCATGCTCGATAACTACCGGACCGTGCTTTCGGAACGGTACGCCCCCTCTGAGGTCCGTGCCATTTCGCGGATGGTCCTCTCGGATGTGCTGGGCTGGGATGTGGTGCAGCTTGAAACGGGGAAGGAGCGATCGTTGGATGAGGCTTCCATGTCTCGTTCACTGGATGCGCTGGACCGGCTGGGCGCTGGCGAACCCCTTCAGTACGTGCTAGGACATACCGAGTTCTTGGGGGCGCGTTTCCATGTCGCACCCGGGGTGCTCATTCCCAGACCTGAGACCGAGGAGATGGTGCACAAGGTCATTGAGCAAGGACGACGTTTTCGCAGGATCGTGGATGTCGGCACGGGTAGTGGATGTATCGCGATCTCGCTGAAGTCGGCCTATCCCGAGGCCGAGGTGATCGGTATAGATGTTTCACCGGAAGCCATGGAAATTGCGCAACGGAACGGTGTGGCGAACAAGGCTGAGGTGATCTGGCGAACGGCCAGTATCGTTGATCTCCCCTTGCCTGAAGGATGCGACCTGGTGATCAGCAACCCACCTTACATCCCACGCAGTGAAGAGCAGGACATGGCCGAGCACGTTCGTGCCCATGAACCGTCCATGGCACTTTTCGTGGATGACGATGACCCCTTGTTCTTTTATCGGATCATCGCAGAAAAGGCTCTGGTGGCCTTGGTGCCAAGTGGGCAGCTTTGGTTCGAGGGTCACTATCGCACCGCCAGCGCCGTTGGGGAATTGCTCGAGTCGATGGGATACTCGACTGTTCGTGTATCGACGGACCTCAGCGGTCATCAACGCTTCATCAACGCCACGCGATGAACGGAACACGGGTGCTTTTGGTCTTGATGATCGCTACCTGTGGTATCGAGATCAGCGCCCAGCAGGTGGACACAACGGCACAGCGGAAAGCCGATTTCAAAGTGGTGTTCAACTTCGATGCACGTCGAACGTGGGTGAACAAGGAGTCGGTCCGTTTCAACGGGATCCGGATCGGTGCCCAACGCAGGGAAGGACCTGGTCGCGATCGGATTCTATGGTCTGGGGGATCCCTATGTACAGGAGGCGGTCGATCTCGGGGATCTTGGGGTGCGCCGGTTCTACACGCGTTTCAACTACACAGGGTTGACCTACGAACGATTGCTGATCGACGTCAAACGTTGGCAGATCGGCATACCGCTGTCGGTCGGACTGGGGAATTACCGCACCAGCTACCTCAGTGATGATGGGAAGGAGATCGCATATGCCGTGAACGAGCTGGTACCGTTGGAAGCCACGTTGCATGTGGACTACAATGTGTTCTGGTTCGTCTTCATCGGTGTGGGTGGGGGATATCGCTATGTCCTTGCGGCGGACCCAGCGGCTTCACGCACCCTAACTGACTGGGCATACTACTTCAAGGTCGGACTTCGCGTCGGCGAGGTCGCGAAACGGATCGTGAACGGAACGAAGGAAAAGGAATGACACCTGAACAGGCACGTGATCGCATCTTGCAACTGAGCGCTGAGCTGGAGGAACACAACCACCGGTACTATGCGCTTGCCGCCCCGACCATCAGTGATCAGGAGTTCGATCGCTTGTTGAAGGAACTCGAGGGCTTGGAGCAGGAGTGGCCCCGATTCGCTTCACCCAACAGCCCCACGCAACGCGTAGGCGGTGCGGTCTCGAAGGAGTTCCCAGTGGTCCAGCATCGCTATCCGATGCTTTCGCTGAGCAATTCGTACAGCCGCGAGGAAGTTGCTGAGTTCGTTGCGCGGGTGGAGAAGGAGATCGGCACCACCACCTACGTCATGGAACTGAAGTACGACGGAGTGGCCATCAGTTTGAGCTATGAGCATGGCGAGCTCATTCGCGGCGTGACCCGTGGGGATGGTGAAAAGGGCGATGATATCACAGCGAATGTTCGCACGGTCCGAGCGATTCCGTTGAAACTACGTGGCGACTTTCCGAAGCGTATCGAGGCGCGCGGTGAGATCTTGTTCACCCGGGCACAGTTCGATCGGCTCAATGCGGAACGCGAGCGCAACGGGGAGGAGTTGTACGCGAACCCCAGGAACACGGCTGCCGGTAGTTTGAAGCAGCAGGATCCCAAGGACGTAGCCAAGCGGAAGCTGGACAATTTCATCTACACCTTGAATGGCGAGGAATTGCCGACCAGCAGTCATTACGATAACATGCTTGCCGCCCGGAACTGGGGATTCAAGACACCCGATCCGGCCCGGCGCTTCATCGAACGGGCCAGTGATGTCGATGGCATCATGGCCTTCATCGATCACTGGGACCTGGCGCGGCACGACTTGGAAATGGACATCGACGGCATCGTAGTGAAGGTGGACGACTTGCGGGTCCAAGAGGAACTCGGCATGACCGCGAAAAGCCCGCGCTGGGCCATCGCCTACAAGTTCAAGGCGGAACAGGCCATCACCCGGCTCAATGATGTCAGCTATCAGGTAGGTCGTACCGGAGCGGTCACTCCGGTCGCGGAATTGGAACCTGTATTGCTCGCCGGCACCACCGTCAAACGTGCCTCCCTGCACAATGCCGATCAGATCGCGAAGTTGGACCTGCACATCGGCGACATGGTACAGGTGGAGAAGGGCGGCGAGATCATCCCGAAGATCGTTGGTGTGGATCTGGCACAGCGGAAGAACGATGCTTTGGCGGTCGTCTTTCCGCATGAGTGTCCGGAATGCGGCACCGAGCTCGTTCGCTACGATGGGGAAGCCCAGCACTATTGTCCCAATGAGCATGCTTGTCCACCACAGATCACCGGGCGTATCGAGCACTTCGTGGGGCGGAAGATGATGGACATCGGTGGGCTTGGCGGAGAGACGGTAGGTCTATTGGTACGCGAAGGACTGATCGGCAATGTTGCGGACTTGTACGACCTGCGCAAGGAGCAACTGTTGGCTTTGGGCAAGGGGTGGGGTGAGAAGAGCGCTGATCTTGTGATCAATGGGATCGCGGCCAGCAAGAAGATCCCTTTCGAGCAAGTGCTTTTCGCGATCGGGATCCGGCATGTCGGCGAAACCGTGGCCAAGAAGATCGCCCGGGCCGTTGGGAGCATGGACCGGCTTATGTCGTTGGGCCAGGAGGAACTGGTCGCCATTGACGAGGTCGGGGCTGTGATCGCTCAGAGCGTGATCGATTTCTTCGCTGAGGAAGGGAATCGTAGGGTCGTGGAGCGCTTGAAGGAACATGGCCTGCGCATGGAGGTCGAGCGGTCCTCCGAGGGGCCTGTTGGGGATCGGCTCAAAGGTCTCACCTTCGTGGTGTCAGGTGTTTTTCAGAATTTCAGCCGCGATAGCATCAAAGAAGCCATTGAAAGGAACGGCGGTAAGGTGTCCGGGTCGATCAGCAGCAGAACGAGCTATCTATTGGCCGGTTCCGATATGGGTCCGGCCAAGCGGGCCAAGGCGGAGGCACTGAAGGTCACGGTGTTGGAAGAAGGGGAATTCATGCGGATGATCGAGGAATGAAACTGTTCGATAGGCTCAAGGAATGGATGGGGATACGGCGTTTGCTGCGGGATCTTCCGCAGGATCGTCGTCCGGTCGCGCATAATCTGGCGCGTGCCCGCAAGGTGGCCATCGTATACCTCGTTGAGGATGAGGCCACCCACAACCATGTGCGCAATTATGTCAAACGCATCAAGGATGAACTCGGCATCAGCAATGTGAAGGCCCTTGGTTATTCCGAACAGAAGGTGATGCCGCACTACCTGCACGCGAAGCTCAACTTCGACGCCATTTGTCAGAAGGACCTGAACTGGTATCGCATCCCGCAAGGCAACACGGTACAGAACTTCATGGCCGAGGAATACGAGATCATCATCGATCTGACGCTGGAGGACCGTCTCCCCATCCAGTACATCATGGCCAAGAGCCGCAGCCGCTTCAAGGTGGGGCGCTGGAGCGAGAGCAACATCAAGATCCTCGACATGATGATCGACGTGGCTGGATCCCGCAGCCTTCCCCAGTTGATCCAACAGGTGCATCACTACCTGCTCATGGTGAACGCACGGACCGAAACATCATTGAACTGAACCCACGCCGTTCGCGGCGAAGAACCATGGACGAACGTTTCCGCGGCCTCGGTGTCGCATTGGTCACCCCCTTCCGCCCGAACGGCGGCATCGATTATGTCGCCCTCGAAAAATTGCTGGAACACCAGATCCTCGGTGGTGTGGACTATGTGGTGAGCATGGGCACCACCGGCGAGAGCGTTACGCTGAACAAGACGGAGAAGAAGCAACTGCTGGCGACAACGGTCGAACTCGTTCGCAACCGGGTGCCCGTGGTACTTGGCATCGGAGGCAACAACACGGCTGAAGTGGCCGAGACCTTCGGCGAGTTCGAGATGGACGGCGTTGATGCGATCCTGAGCGTAAGCCCCTACTACAACAAGCCTACGCAAGAGGGGATCTACCAGCACTACAAGGCGATCGCACAGGTTAGCCTTCGGCCGATCATCCTGTACAATGTCCCTGGCCGCACCGGAAGCAATATGACCGCCGATACCACGCTACGGCTGGCCAAGGACTTCAAGAACATCATAGCCATCAAGGAGGCCAGCGCGAACCTCGACCAGATGGGGCGTATCCTGAAGCATCGCCCGAAGGACTTCATGCTCATCTCGGGTGATGATGCGCTCACGTTGCCGATCATCGCAATGGGCGGTGAAGGTGTGATCAGCGTGGTGGGCAATGCGCTGCCCAAGGAGTTCGGGACCATGGTCCATGCTGCGCTGAAAGGTGATCTCGGGACCGCACGACGCGAACACCTGCGCTTGATCGAGGTGATCGATCTGCTCTTCGCCGAGGGCAATCCCGGTGGTGTGAAGAACGTCCTCAAGGTCCTCGGGATCTGCGACGATACCATGCGCCTGCCGCTGGTGAACATCAGCGAAGGAACAGCCAAGAAGTTGTACCATGCACTTGCGGATGCGGAGGTGGTGAAGCTTTGATGAAAGCTCTTGAGCGAAGCCGGACACAGCGCCATTTGGGTCGAAAAGAGAATTTCTGTCGATGGTGTTCCCGGTCCGAGGCTGAACGATTGCTTCCGCAACTGGATGCTTGGCTCTCCGAAATGAAGAATGCACCTTCGTAGTTCGAACATGGACTTCCTCGCACTCGACTTCGAAACAGCCACCCAACAGGCCGACAGCCCTTGTGAGTTGGGTATCGCCGTGGTGCGGGGAGGCGTGGTCCGCGAGGTCCGCAATTGGTTGATCAAGCCACGGTACTGGCCGTACTTCAGTCCGTGGAATGTAGCGGTGCATGGCATCCGACCGGACGATGTCGCCGATGCGCCACGTTGGGAGGGCATTTGGGGAGAGGTCGCGGAACTGCTGGACGGAGCGACGATCGTGGCGCATAACGCGGCCTTCGACATGAGCGTGCTCCGAAGCACGCTGGCAACGCACGGTCTGGGGCATCCGACCTTCCAATATTTCTGCAGTGTCAGCATGGCCAGAAAGGTCTGGCCGGGAAGGCCATCGTACGGCCTGAAGCCGATGTGTGACATGCACGGCATACCCTTGAAGCACCACCGCGCAGGGAACGACGCGGAGGCCACCGCCGAACTGGTGCTTCGCGCTACTGACCAACGTCCCTCGTTCGACATCACCCAGTTCCTGTTGGAGGCCAAGGTGAAGGTCGGTGCGTTCTACCCGGGCGGGCATCGCACACCGAGCGGAAAGGTGACCCCTGTGACCGCTTACTGAGCCGAGATCAACACGTGGGTGAATGGGGAGGCTAGCTTGCCGAAACGCAGGAGGGTGCGTTCCATACCGGATGGCGCGGAGAGGACGCGAACGCGATGCGCACCTTTGAGGTCGTCCATCGCATGGGCATGGTAATGAGTGTGCATCTCGGGCACCCCAAGGTTTTCATAATACTTGCGGCTGCGTTCCTCGGCACCGGTCTTTTCAACCGGCGATCGGTACAGGACGCTGTCCATCACATGGATCTCCCCGCTTGGCCTGAGCAAGGATGATGCTCTGGCCAAGGCCTTTTGAGCGTCTGGGAAATACTGGAAACTGGCCGCAAATACGATGATGTCGAAGAATTCCTGCGGTAGGCCTGTTTCCAAAAGGTCGCATCGCGCAAAGGCAGGACCGTTGGGGAAAACGCGAGCGGCTTGCTCAAGTTCCGCTGTGAATGGATCGATCCCCAGCACTTCATGACCTTCGCGCTGAAGACGGGCGGATAACCAACCGTTCCCACATCCGACCTCGAGCACACGCGAACCCAGATCGGATCCACGTAGCGCACGCACCAGCCGATCGGCGCTTCGCGCACGGATCCGCCATTCGTCAGCATTCCAAAGGTCCGTGCCATCAGGGAGCTGAGCAACTTGTTCATCGCTCAGGATGCGCCGCTCGGCACCACGGGTCCGTTCGTAGAGTTCTTCGAACGGCGTTGCATCGCTGAGGAGGAAAACCCCGGACCGCTTGGTGGCATTGGCCAAAAAGGACGCTTCAACGATCCGCATCAACGGGTTTTCTTCAGACTGATGACGAAGTGGTCTCCCCAGTTCCGGATCACCGGTAAATGGGCGATCCGATCCTCGATCCATGACAAGAAGCGAAAGGTAAGCGGCCAGTGTTGCGTGAAGCCTTCTTTGTAAGGCGGGGGAACGAGAACGGACAGCGCGCGTTGCTCGAGAACCTTATAGTTGCGCCCCAAATGCCGGCGGACGAATGCGGCGGAATAGTAGGTCGTGGTGAAGGGAACGCCCTCCACGACGGCGGCCGCACCTTCCTTCCGCCAGCGGCGCGAAGCCATTTTCCAGTTGCCCTTCAGGATCGAAGCCGATTCCCAAGGGCTGAAGCGAGGCATGATCACCAGCGTACAGGTGCCTTCGGGAAGCAGCACCCGATCGATCTCGCGGAGCACGTGCTCCAAGCGATCGGTACAGTTCAGGCCACCAAAATTGCTGAACACATGCTCGAAGCGCCGATCCAATTCCGACAGTTCGTTGAACGAACAATGCTTCACTTCCAAAGGAAGCTCCGGTCGCGCGGCCTGCTTGGCCCGAAGTGCCTCGACCATCCCGACCGCGCCGTCGGTGGCCAGCACATGGATCCCTTGCGCTGCGAAATGAGTGCTGTCGATCCCCGTGCCCGCATTCAGTTCGAGCATCCGATCTCCGGATCGCATGGAAGCCGAAGCGACCCTTCTTACGCGATCACGGACCCATCCGATCAATGGGTTCGCACCGTCGATCGCATCGAATGCGGTGGATTGCTTGGAGAAGGCCAGGGTCGCTGCTTCCGGATCGAACTTCGCACCCATCGGATTCAGCCTTTGGCAAGCCTGCTCAAGCGGAAGCGTTCAGCGTAAGTTGCTGGAACGTAGTACAAGGAGGATAGCGCCCGTTCCAACGAAGTGCCTTTGGAAGTGAAGAGCTCGCGGAGTGCTATCATGGCTTGGCGCCGACGGTAGCGTTTGTGCACGTACCGGTGCAGTCGCTTGTAATAGGCCGGCCGATGCCGGTTCCTGAACATCATGGCGAGATCATCGCTATCGGTCCAGTTCGCCTTTCCACTCAATTCGTCCTTCACGCGTTCGTGAAAGCTGGTCCCTGGAAGCGGATAGGAAATGGAGACCCCGATATCGTCGGGCATCAACTCTTCCACCATGCGGATCGTGCGCTCCACATCCTCCTCCGTTTCATCCAAGTACCCGAATTGCAGGAAGAAACAAACGCGCACTCCCTTTGAGCGAAGCAGTCGTGTGGCCTGATGGATCTGTTCCACCTTGGTGCCTTTGTCCATGGCATCCAGGATCCGTTGGCTGCCGCTTTCCGCACCGACCCAAACCTCCTCCAAGCCGGAGGCGACGAGTGCGTCGATGGTATCGTTCTCCAACAGGAGGTCCACCCGACTTTGGATCTTGTAGCGGATCTTCACGCCACGCTCTTGTAGCACATCGCGAAAGCGCTGTACCCAGCCTGGTTTCAGGCCGAAGATGTCATCCGCGAACCAGATGTGCTCAGGAGCGGACATTGCGCGCAGCCATTCGATCTCGTTCACCACATGCTCCGGCGAACGGCTGTTGTATCGATTGCCGTAGATCGGTTTCGCACACCAGTTGCACTTGAAGGGACAGCCACGCGTTGTGGCCAGATTCAGTGAGAAGTGGCCTTGCGATCGCATCCAGATCGCTCGGTATGGTCCGAGGTCGATAAGGTCCCAGGCCGGCAAGGGCAGCTCGTCCAGTTGGCGCATCACGGCACGCGGCGCGGTTCGTTGCACATCGCCCTGGTCAAGGAATGCGATCCCCGGAACAGCGTTCCATTCCTCTTTCGTTCCCCACCGCCCCACCAGCTCCTTCAACGTGACCTCACTCTCTCCCAGGATCACGGCATCGGCTCCGACTTCGAGATAGTCACCGAAGTGGTCGCTGGCATCGGAGCTGTTCACGATGACGAAGCACCCGCGTTGTTTCGCCGAACGGATCATGCTGAACGCTGCCTCCCGCATCACCGTCAGGCACATTTTCGTCAGGTAGTTGAATCCGTCGTCGTGGATCACCACCACCGCAGGATCGAACGCGACGAGTTCCTCCTTCAACTCCTCAGGACCATGTCGAAGCCCGGTGTCGAACACACGTACTTCGTGACCTGCTTCACGCAGTACCGCCGCTGCCTGGATGGTACCCAGCGGAGGGTAGGGGCGTTGATCGGCCCATTGCTTGGGGTCGAGCTGATAGAAATAACTGTGCGTAAGCAGGACGCGGGCCATACTCAGGAAAGTTGGCGGCCGATGGTCCGCTCCAATGCGGACATGCGGTCCTTGTACGCGTCAAGCACCCGCTCTTGAAAATTGCTCGGATGGTGCTTGCTGACGTAGGTGCGTGTGCGAAGGGCCAACTCGAAGGTGCGTGCGTCAAGGTGGCTGAACTTGCGTCGCCACCGGCGCCAGGTGATGTTCATGCACCACGAGTCCAATAGGTCCCCCGTGGCCCCGTTCAGCCAACGTTCCAGTCGCTTCTTCCACGATCCGCTTCCGATCTCCACCTCGGCACTGGGCAAGGGGCGCGCTCCAGGATACACCTTGAAGGCCCAAGCATTCTTTGAGAAGAACGCCTCCGTTGTTCCGTTCCCGTAGGTGGGGATCAGCGTAACGACCTCGGTTGCTGTGAAACGGTTACGGTCCTCCACGGTCAGGTGTTCCGTGTCGAGGAAGTAGTTCACGCAGAAATCCTTCCGACTGTTCAGCAGGAAGATCTTCTTGTACAGCACAAGCAGTGTGCGGGCCACCCATAGGCGACCGGGTGCCGTGATGATGAAGTAGTCGATGTCGCTATCCACGGCAGCACGGCCCTTGCTCAAGCTGCCGCTGATGAACACCGCCCGCACAAAGGGTGCCTTGGCGATCAAACGGGACATCCGGAGGGCTTTGGGCATTCGGGCGATGGCACGTGCCTCCGAACGCTCGCGCTCCACGACCGCGGATCGCACATCATTCAAGCCATAGTAGCCCGCGTAATGTTCGATGAGGCCTTGGTGTTCCAGTTCGTTCAAAGCCTTGTCCAGCGTGGCTTCCGATCCGGCGATGCAGGCTCCGAAGCGCTGCAATTCATCAAGTGTCAACGGATGCTGAAATACATCGAAGTAGGCCAAGGCCCGAAGGATCGTCCCTTGGGTGGTCAGCGTTTCATCGGTAGTGGTCTTGGGTCGCACGTTCCGGAGTATTCTGCCCTGCTCCATGCAAAAGACGTGATTTCCGCCCGGAACGATGCCCGGGGTGCTTTCACTCCAACGTCTTGGCGTACATGTGCTTGATCCGCATCAGCGGGCCTGGGCAATGACTGCCATGGCAGTTCGCACAGCTTTGGATCAATGCATTGTAGGCCTGTGTGCGCTCCGCGCGGGGTGCTTTATACAGCCGATCCAGCTTGCTTTGATAATCCTTTCCGAAGGTCGGGAAGGTGATCGGGTCGATATGCATGCCGGTAGTCGGGGTTGCGGTCAGGAGGTGTTTGAATTCCTTTGGCTTCTTGGGAAGGTCCGCACCGCGGGCCAAGCGCGCCTTCACACTATCCGCATGGGCGGCCATCGCGCATCAACAAGGCTAACCCGCTTGGCGGTGCCAATTCCTGAACGGATGAAGCCCTGGTCGATGCTGCTGATGGCCCCCAAGAATGAGCACATAGAACAACGATGAGTGCCGCGATGACCAACGAACGGGTATTCCATGCCCGCAAGTTACAGGCGGCCTGACACATTGACCGTGACGAAAAGCAGGTGCGATCTTTTGAGGACAGGGATGATGCAGTGGGAACGAGCGAAGAGCCGGGAGCGAAGCCTGAACGACCGCTGGAGGAACGGTTGTTCATCTACGCGCTGATCCCGCCTGCCGTGGCCATCGTGCCTTATGGAGCGTGTACCTGCTGGATATCACTTATGAGCTCGATCTTTTCCGCTTTGGTATCCTGCCCCGTGAATGGAAAGGACTATGGGGCGTGATCGCAGCTCCGTTCCTGCATGGCGACTTCGATCACCTGATCAACAATTCGATCCCCATCGTTGTGCTGGGATGCGCGTTGCTCTATTTCTTTCCACGGCTGGCCGGCCGCGTGGTCCTCGTTTCATGGATCATCAGTGGCCTGTTGGTGTGGATGACCGCACGGAGCAATTACCATATCGGGGCGAGCGTCGTGTGGTGTACGGTCTGGCGGCCTTCCTCTTCACGAGCGGCTTGTTGCGGAAGCAGCGCACGTTGATGGGCCTGTCCATGTTGGTGGTCTTTCTTTATGGAAGCTTGCTGTGGGCGTTCCCGATCCTTCCGCGCATCAGCTGGGAAAGTCACTTCTGGGGTGCGGCCGCTGGGGGCGATCATGGCCATCATGTACAAACACGTTCCATCCGCGACCAGGGACCCACGGCCATCGTCTGGGGACGAGGAGGACGAGGAACTGGAGGCGGATCCAGAACCAGATGTTGGTGCAGCTGTGGCTCGGCAGAATGGACCTGAGGGCTGGCACTCCACCGATACATGGAACCTCAGCGGCCTCTGGATAAGCAGAAGCCCCGTCCACCCGAAGGCTGACAGGGCTTCTGAGAAGGTATTCGTTCGGCTATTCCTGCTTGAGGGCGGCAATCTCACGTCCGCCTTGGAGCAACTTCAGCACTTCGCCGTCCATTTTGAAGCCATCGGTACCCCGCAGGGCACCCAAGAAGCTGCTCTGTGGCCATGTTGGGTTCGCAATACTTCTTTGTGCTTCCCACATTACCGAAGGAGCATCCTGTCCCCGTTCAACTCGTGGTCACCGAAAAGCTGATTGTATCCACCAAAGCCTTCCAGCTTGGAACCTTCTTCCGTCAAGCGGATCCATGGGGCTTCAACGCCTTCGGGCATGGTGATCGCGCTACCTGCCAAGGACTGCAAGGACCACTTGGAACCGAGCAAGGACGCCAATTTCGCGGCGCCCGCGGTTGCGTCACCACCACCAGCGGCCTCCATTGTTCGTTTGTTGCAGGAATGCGCGGACAGGCCGATGAAGGCCACCAAAGCAAAGAGGAACTGTTTCATGGTCTACGGTTTTCCGACTTCTTGCGGATCCCGTGCCGGGATGGGTTCCGCTCAGTTGTTCAACATCACCGGCATCACCAGCATCAGCACGTCCTCACCGACCTCACCGGCCTCGCCAGGAAGCAGGATACCCGCGCGGTTCGGGGCGCTCATCTCCAACAACACATGCTCCGTGCCGATGTTGTTCAGCATGTCCATGAGGAAGCGTGAGTTGAAGCCGATCGTGATCTCGTCACCCTCGTATGCGCACGTGAGCTTCTCGTTGGCCTCGTTGGCGTAATCCAGGTCCTCAGCGCTCACCGTCAGTTGGCTGCCATTGATGTGAAGGCGCACCTGATGGGTGGTCTTGTTCGCGAAGATGGATACGCGACGGATCGAGCTCAGGAAGGTCTGACGGTCGATGGTGAGCTTGTTCGGGTTCGTCTTCGGGATGACGGCCTCGTAGTTCGGGTACTTCCCATCGATCAGCCGGCACACCAACAGGGTGTTGTCGAAACGGAACGCAGCATTGTTCTCGTTGAACTCGATGGTCACGTCGGCATTGGTGCTCGCCAAGCTGTTCTTCAACAGGTTCAGCGGCTTCTTCGGCACGATGAACGATGCTGCTTTCGGTGCTTGTACATCGGTCCGCTTGTAACGCACCAGTTTATGGGCGTCCGTTGCCACGAAGCGCACGTCCTCGGGGGTGAGTTCAAAGAAGATACCGCTCATCACCGGGCGCAGGTCATCATTGCCCGTGGCGAAGATGGTCTTGTTGATCGCCGTGGCGAGCGTGCCAGCAGGGAGTTTCAGCTTGGTGGCATCCTCCAGCACCGGGCTGCGCGGGAATTCGGAGCCGTTGAAGCCGGTCATCTTGTACTTGCCCTGGTCGCTGTTGATCTCCACGCCGAAGTGCTTTCCGTCCACGCTGAAGGTGAGGGGTTGCTCGGGGAAAGCCTTCAGTGTGTCCAAGAGCAAGCGCGCTGGGATCGCCACACTGCCTTTGTCCTTCGCCTCAACGGCCAAGGTCGCGGTAATGGTGGTCTCCAGATCACTGGCGGTCACGGTCAACTGCTTCCCGTCGATGTCGAACAGGAAGTTGTCCAGGATAGGAAGGGTGTTGCTGCTGGCGAGCACCCCTTGAAGAAGCTGTAGCTGCTTGAGCAGCGCTGTACTGGAAACGATGAATTTCATCGGAATTCGCGGTCTGTTTTTGAAGTCGGGCAAAGTTAGCCGGGCACCCTCCGGGGCCGGGCATCAGTTATCAACACGAAGGGCCTCTTTTCCACATTACCGGAGCGCTCAGGGCCGGAACCCAATCGGATCGGCTGCAGGATACGCCCCACGCCGGGCGCGGTATCATCACTCAATAAGCTGTCCTGCACCAGCGGCGTGCATGCGCAGATCATCGGCGCGTGCTGGCCGAAGGCCGGTTCCTCTCCAGAGCAGTATACCAGAATTTCACCGCATCTGTTCCTCCTTCCCTTCGGTGATCCGAACGATGTGGTCTGGCATGCTGCGCAACAACGAATCGCGGGAATGCGGCGGTAAGCTGCGTTCGATCACTTCGAAGTTGATCTTCTTGAGCGGCAGGATCGCGCCTTTCACGAGCACGGTGTCGAAAGGGAAGGGCCTGCCATCAATGGTCTTCAATGAGACATCACCGTTGCTGAACTGGTCGATCCGGTAGGATGAGGCGGGGGCGGAGGGTGACTCCATCTCCACCGCGGCCACTTCCCTGATATCCGGGAAGTCGAAAAGGGCGGTGCTGCGCCAATCGTCCAGCTTGGTGTGGAACCGGGTGCCGAGAATGCCGGTGAAGCCGGTCATGCCCATGATGAAGGGCGCGCTGCTGCGACCGACCCCGGGTTTCTCCAACAACATGAACGTGCCGAAATGGTCCAGCCGTAGTCCCGACGATCCAGATCTTCGAAGGTGCGGCTTCCGCCCTTGGTAGATCTCGACCTTTTTCGCCAGCCGAGGCACCCATGACACGCAAGGTGGTGGCCTCGAGGATTTCGGGACCGACTCTTCTTCATGGACCCGTTTGAAGGTCTTCAGCAACAAGCCCACGTCCGAAGGTTTGGCCTCGAACACCTCGTTCAGTGTCCAGCCGTCCGTCGTTCGACGCAGGTCCACGGTGGGCGCTGTGCTGTCTGTGATGAAGATCCTTGTTACGCTGGCTGTATCCTCCACGGCGAAATCGCTCAAGGGACGGTCGAGGGTGGTGGTGCGGAACCTTCTGCTCAGCCACCAGGCAACGAAGCCGAGCAGAAGCACAAGTACAAGAAGAACAGCTAGTTCACGCTTCATCGGGCGGTTGGCTTTTCGACGGCGAAGGAATTGGTACAGAAGGCCGACCAACAGGGCGATGAGGACCGGTCCGGCAGTGTTCGCCACCTGCCACCATGTGCGGTCGTTCACGATACGCTCCGGGTCCAATTGCCGTAAGGTGATCATACGCGACCGGATGCTGATGAGCCCCTTGTCGTCGAGCAGGTAGTTCATCGCGTTGATGATGAGTTCGCGGTTGCCATAGATCTTGGCATTCGCATAGCGATCGAAGCCAAGGGTGAAGTACATGCCCTTGGTGCGGTCGACCCGGTTGCCGATCACGTCGCCATCGGCGATCACGATCTGGGCACTGCGCTTTCCATGTTCGCGGAAGGCCACACTGCGGTCGTTCGTGAAATTCGGTGGCAAACGGTCCATGAAGGCCGATGTGAACTTTCCTTCCAACAGTACGCCCATCGGCATGTACGGGGTGCTTTGGCGCTCGAATGCCGGGGTCATTTCCACCACGTTCAAACTGATCCGAACAGGATTGCGCTGGGCCAGCGAATAGGGTGAGGTGGTGAGCAGGATGGTCTTGCGCACGCTGTCCACCGCAATGGTATCCAAGGTGCTTCCGAAACGGATGTGGATCGGGTCGATGTTGCTCACGATGGGGTGCGTGCTCTCCGGGATCAACACCGGTTCCCAGTACCACGGAAAGCGTTCCAGCTTGCGTTGGTTGCCGTAGGGTTGGGTGTACAGTTCGATCGGTGCACAACTACGATCCAACACCAGGTCCTTGTTGATGCGCACACCGTAGCTGAAGAGCAGATCGTCCAACCCGATGTTGTTGGGTACGGCGATGGAGAACTGGTTCTTACGCAAACTGTCCAGGTTCGCGTTCATCACATCCAGCAGCCACAGGACCTTACCACCGTTCATGATGAACTGATCGATCACGTAGCGGTCCTTGTCAGGGAACAGACTATCGGGCTTAGCGATGATCACGGCCGCGTAGTCGTTCAGGCGATAGCTCATGCCCTCGACGGTGTGGCTCAATGCATCGATCCGCTCGTCGATCCGAACGCGCTCCACATCATAGGTCTCCTTCAAGGCGTTGGTCACGTCCATCACCTCCATCTCGCCCAATTCGCCATGGCCTTCGATGAAGGCGATCCGCGCCTTTTCCCGCATGGTCACCTGCCGGAAAGCACTGGCCAGTTCATACTCCAGGTTGTTTATGGAGCGGTTCACGATGTCGGCGTCCGGCGTCCGCAACTGGGTCTTCAGCAACTGCACCGCGATGGTCTTGTCGCGATAGGTGACCAAGGCACCAGGGAAGACGATCCGCTCCGACACCTCGCCCTTGTCGCGCACACGGATGCTGCTGTAGGTCAAACCCTCCGCCTGCAACTGGTCATACACCTCCTTACGGGTCTTCTCGTCAGGGCTCGCGTTCGGATCGATGAAGGTGTATTGCAGCTTCTCCGGCTCCAGCACCCGCATCTCGTCCAACAGGTCCTTCGTTGCGCGAGACAGTTGCTCCAGGTCCGCAGGCAACTCGCCTTCGAGATAGACCTTCACATAGATGATGTCGTCCAGCTCCGCGAGCATTTCCTCTGTCGCAGGCCGCAAGGTGAAGCGCCCTTCGTCCGTCAGGTCGGCACGCAAGCGCAAGAAGGAGCCGATGAAGAGCACGAGCGCCACGATGGCAGCGCCCATAAGCAACTCCAAGAGGTCGGCCGAACGAGGGCTGCGCTTCATCACTACCAACGACGACTTTGCAGCGCGGTGCGCGTGAGTAACAGGAAGACGCTGATCGTGCCCAAGAAGTAGAGGATATCGCGCAGGTCGACGACCCCACGGCTCAAGCTGGCGTAATGGTCCTGAATGCCGATGCCCTTGATCGGGCTTTCCAATGCCCCGAAAGCATCAAAGCTGGCGATGAGGTCGAAGCCGAGGTACAGGAAGAAGCACAGGAATACGGCGATCATGAACGCGACCACTTGGTTCTCGGTGATGGACGAAGCGAACACGCCGATCGCCGCGAAGCACGATGCGAGGAAGAGCAGTCCGATGTAGGATCCGATGATCCCACCGGTGTCCAGATTGCCGCGTGGAATGGCCAGTTCGTGCAGGCTGTACCAATAGATCAGGGTGGGGAGCAGTGCGAAGATCACCAGGATCACCGCGGCGAGGTATTTGGCCAGGACCAACTGCAATTCGGTGATGGGCTTGGTCAAGAGCATCTCGATGGTCCCGGTCCGTCGCTCCTCACTGAAGCTGCGCATGGTCACCGCCGGAACGAGGAAGAGGAACACCCAAGGTGCGATGAAGAACAAGGGCGCCAGGTCTGCATAACCCGTGTCGAGGATGTTGTTCGGGAATACCCACAGGAACAGGCCGGTGAGCAGTAGGAACACCACCACCACCACCTGACCGATCAACGAACCGAGGAAGCCTCGGACCTCCTTTAGGATGAGTACTCGCATGCGAAAAGCGGGCGCCAAGATACGCGCAGCGGAAGGGCAGGTCGCAACCGTTGCTCGTGCCTCTGTCCGCGGTGCTCGGTGTTCCTTCCGGCATAGGGCGGCTCAAGCCGCGCGTGATGATGTCCTAGAACTCGATCACTGAACGGCGACGGCCACGGACCGGCTTCTTGGGGATCTTGTCCTCGTCCGTGTTACAGTAATTGCGCTCGATGAACTTGGCATCGCCATCGCCCATGTCCGCCGCGATCCGCCAATCGGCACATGCCTTCTCCTTGTTCTCCAAGGCATAGTAGCAGTCTGCGCGGTAGTAGTAGGCTTCCTTCAGGTCCGCGTCCTTGGCAGCGATCACCTTCCCGAATTGTTCGATCGCTTCCTCGTAGCGCTTGTCCTCGAACAGCAGCACGGCCAAGCTCATTCGGCTTCCCGCGATGCTGGGCTTCAAGGCGATGGCCGCTTCGATGTCGGCGATCCCGTCCTTTTCCTTGTACAGTTCGCCTTTCACCACCCCACGAAGGAACAATGCGTCGGCATTCTCGGGCCGGAGGTCCAAGGCCCGTTCGATGTCGCGCAAAGCAGCATCGTTGTTCTGGCCGAGGTAGTTGGCACAGGCTCGGTTGTACCATGCATCGGCGTCGGTCTTGTCCAGGTCCAGTGCGCGGTCGGCATCGCGAATGGCTTCCTTCACCCGTCCTTCGGTGATGTGGATCGCGGAACGGCTCACATACAAACGCGGATCATCCGGGTCGACCTTCTCAGCTTTTACATAATCCACCATCGCGCCGTGCAGGTCGCCTTGGCGTTGTTTGATATCGCCACGAAGCTTGAACCCGCCGGGAACTTCACGGTCCATGGTCAGCGCGGAATCCGCCTGTGCCATGGCGATCCCCATCTCATTGGCATCGTACGCGGATCGGGCCTTCTCCATGTGGAACAAGGCATCGGTCTGCGCGGATAGCGTACCGGAAACGAAAGCAACAAGGAGGATAGGGGTGCGGAACATGGTCCGAAGGTCGGACAAAGACCGGACCAAGACCAAGGGCTCAGGGTGCATGGTGCTCGCGATCGACCGTCCAGGCCTCGGCAGGTGCTGCGAACAGGCTCTTTACCACGGGCCAAACGCCAGCGAAAACATCCGAGTTCCGATAGGCTTCGAGGTCGCTCGGGTCCTCCCAATGGCTGTATGTGAAGTAGACCCGAGGGTCGTCCACATCATGCAAGAGGTCCAAGTGCGTGCATCCGGGGAATGCGCGGATACGCGGGGCCCAGCCATCGAAAAGCGTGCGGAAATGCTCCACATGACGCAACTCGAAGGTCATTTTAACGATACGGATGATCACGTTGGATGGGTTGACGGCCGGCAAACATAAGCTGGGCCGATCCACCACCCGATCAGCTGGCGGCCTTCGCCCTCCATTCGCCGAAATCGATGCGCACGGCATCCTCGTATTCCACACCGAACAAGCGTGCGGCGCCACCACCGGCCCCTTCCACGCCCTTGTTCACGGCGATCTCCAGAAGACCGGCCGCATTGAAAAAGGCCACGCGCTCACCGAGCGGCACCTCACCATAGCTGCCATGCAGGGTGGTGATATCATTGTCGGACAGGCCGAAGCCGATCCTGAAGGTCCGTCCCTTGCCCACTTCGTCGAAGATCGGCTTGCGCACGTTCGTGACCAGGTTGCCGTAGGAATCGATGTACAGCACCTTACCACGGATGCTCATGGGGTCCACGGCGGGTTGGAAACCGATCTGCTCCTTCAAGCGCACCACCTTCCGTCCGATCACGTCCATCGTTCCGCCGCGGGCCAGATGACAGGCGGCTTTCACGAACACGCTGCGCGTAGGGAAGGCAACATGGTCCTGGTCCAGCTTCATGGTCAATTCGAACGCTTCCTGCGGCATGCCATCGAACAACAGACTGAAGATCCCATTGTCCGCACCGATGAAGAACTGTCCGTCCTGTCGTGCTACGATGTGCGGTGTCTGGCCATCGGCCTCCGGGTTCACCCCGATGATATGGATCGTGCCACGCGGGAACTCCGGATACGACTGGCGCAATACGAACGCGGCCTGGCTGTTGTCGAAAGGCTTGATGCAATGGCTGATATCAACGATCCGCGCTTCCGGATACTGGGACCAAATGGCACCCTTCACCGTGGCCACGTAGTGGTCCTTCAGACCCATGTCGGTTGTTAGGGTGATGATGGCCATGCCTGAACGAAATAGCGGGTCGCAGCGCTACCTTCGGCGACCAAAACTATCGCGACCGCTTGCTGGACGTGGGCTCAAGTAATCAACAATCGAATGTTACTTTGATCGAGAAGCTGATCACCATCACCGGAGTGGACCCCGTTGAGGTCCTCGGGGCGAACGATGCCAACCTGCGCATCATCCGAGTTTGTTCCCGAAGCTCAGCATCATCGCCCGCGGCGATACGCTCAAGATCAGCGGTGCCGAGGCCGACCTTGTCCTTTTTGAGGAGCGTTTCAAGCAATTGGTTGAACACATGGCGCGCTACAACGAGTTGCCGCGCAAGGTGATCGACGACATCATGGGCAGCGATGGCAATGGGGATCGGGAGAAAGGTGAGGACAGCGATGTGCTTGTTTTCGGGAACGCTGGTCTGCGGGTGAAGGCCCGCACACGGAACCAGCAACGCTTGGTGGAGGCCGTGGGTGCCAACGACATGGTGTTCGCCATCGGTCCGGCCGGAACCGGCAAGACGTACACGGCAGTGGCGCTGGCAGTGCGAGCGCTGAAGGAGCGACAGGTGAGGCGGATCATCCTGACCCGACCAGCGGTGGAAGCAGGGGAGAACCTCGGGTTCCTGCCTGGGGACCTGCGCGAGAAGTTGGATCCCTACCTGCAGCCTCTGTACGATGCACTGCGCGAAATGATCCCGGCGTCGAAGCTCGCCGATCGCCTCGACGAAGGGGTGATCCAGATCGCGCCCTTGGCCTTCATGCGTGGCCGCACCTTGGACCACGCCTTCGTGATCCTGGATGAAGCACAGAACGCCACGCTTCCGCAGTTGAAGATGTTCTTGACACGCATGGGGCGCAGCGCCAAATTCGTGATCGCCGGTGATGTGACCCAAGTGGATCTGCCCGACCGGCAACCCTCCGGTCTCATGCCGACCGTGGGCATGCTACGCGATGTGGACGGGATCTCCGTGGTCGAGTTGGATGAGAAGGATGTCATTCGACATGAACTGGTGATACGCGTGCTGGGTGCGTTCAAGAAGTTGGAGGAAAAAGGTGGGACGGAAAAGCGGTCATGATGATGAAGTTCCATCCATTCAGTTCCCTCCACGCTCATGCATTGAGCGTCGTGCAGACCATGCATTTCCATTGATAAGCTTCATACCGAGGAACGATGAGCACCACGACCACCGGGACCCTGATGCGTTCCGATCTGAAATTGCCGAACATCGAGAGCATCTATCGCGGAAAGGTCCGTGATGTGTACCACCTGACCGACGGCCGCACGTTGCTGGTGGCGAGCGATCGGATCAGCGCCTTCGATGTGATCCTACCACGCGGTATCCCGCATAAGGGGCAGGTCCTGAGCCAGCTCAGCTGGCACATGTTGCAGGCCACGGCCCACATCGCGCCGAATTGGGCCATCGCTTCACCGGACCCGAATATCGTGGTCGGCCATCGCTGCGAGACCGTTCGCGTGGAAATGGTCGTCCGTGGATACCTCGCAGGCCATGCTTGGCGCACGTACCAGTCGGGAGCGCGGACTTTGTGCGGGGCAACGATGCCCGATGGAATGAAGGAGAATGATCGTTTTCCTGAGCCCTTGGTCACGCCGAGTACCAAGGCCGAGGAAGGGCACGACGAGGACATCGCGCCTGCGCAGATCCTGGAGCAAGGCCTGTGCACCACCGAGGAGTGGGATACGATGTGCCGTTATGCGCTCGGCCTGTTCGCCGAAGGGACCCGCATCGCCAAGGAGCGTGGACTTTTGCTGGTGGATACCAAGTACGAGTTCGGACGTACGAAGGACGGCGGGATCCTGCTCATCGACGAGATCCATACACCGGACAGCTCACGCTACTTCTATGCCGACGGTTACGAGGAACGGCAGGCGAAGGGGGAGCGGCAGAAGCAGCTCAGCAAGGAATTCGTGCGCGAATGGCTGATCGCCGGCGGCTTCATGGGCAAGGAAGGGCAACAGGTGCCCGAGATGGACGACTTCTTCGTACAGAGTGTGACCGCGCGCTATGTGGAGCTATTCGAACGCATCACCGGACAAGCCTTTGTTCCCGCGGATACAGAGGATATCGAGGCCCGTATGCAGGGGGCGCTGGAATTGTACCTCGGGGAATGAGGGGGTCTCGGGTCGTTCCCTACAGCCAGCCCTTCCGTTTGAAATAGATCAGCATCCCAGCGGCCACGAGGGCCATCACACAGAGCATGATGTAGTAGCTGTGCTCGTAGTGGAGCTCCGGTAACACATCAAAGTTGGTTCCGTAGATGCCCGCGATGAAGGTCAGCGGAATGAAGATGACCGAGAAGACCGTCAAGAACTTCATCGTGTCGTTCAGCTTGCTGCTGATGGTCGTGTGATAAATGTTCAGCTGGTCCGAAAGGATCTCCCGGTAGTTGTTCGCCGAATCCGTGGCCTGGTCGATGTTGCTCACCAGTTCCTTCAGGTGAACGTCCGTGCTGTCCTCGATCAAGTCGGCCTCCAACTTGGACAAGGCCAGGATCATCTCTTTCGCCGGATTGATGTTCTTGCGCAGGAAGTTCAGCTCGCGCTTGTACGAGTTTATCTTGTCGATCACGCTCTTGGACGGATCGGTCAGCAAAGTCCCTTCCAGGTCATCGATCTTTTCGCCGAGGATGCTGATCACGAAGAGGTAATTGTCCACCACGATGTCCAACAAGGCGAAGGCGAGATAGTCCGTCCCGGAATTCCGTATCCGCCGCTTGCTGGCCCGGATGCGTTCGCGCACGGGTTCGAACACATCGCCCTGTCGTTCTTGGAAGGAGATCAGAACGTCGCGTGTGAAAACGATGCTCAGGTTCTCCACACTTATCTCGCCGGTGGCCTCGTCCTGTTGTAGCATCTTGATGGAGACGTACACGCAATTCGCATACTCTTGCACCTTCGGGCGGGCCTCCGTGTTCATCACATCGGCCAGGATCAAGCGGTCCAGTTCGAAGCCTTCCGCGATCTCGTTCATGACGTCCGCATTGTGCAGCCCGTCCACGTTGAACCAGGTGACGGTGTCCGGCACTTTCAACTTCACGGCATCGGCAACGGTGGCAACTTCGTTCTCACGCAAGTTCTCTCCGTTGTAGTCCATCAATCGCAGCTGCACAGAATCCGATCGCTTTTCCCCGCGGAAGTACAGGTCATAGGGGGATCGGCCGATCTCTTGCTTCTTGCGCTGTAGGAGGCTTGCGATGCGTGCTTTGACGTTTTCCAGGTCCGGCGGATAGGTGAGCATGCTGCAGAGGAATGAAGTTTCGAAAGCACGAAGGTGGTCGCCCCATGCGTGAGATGGCCGCCACGAGCGCAAAAGATATCGACCATGGATCATAGCCTTTCCGTGCCACGCGTATTGGACCGATCGCGGGTCCTACATTCGACGGCGTGTCAGATCCGCTTCTGCTCCGCGCTCTTCGCTCACCGTTATTGCTCTTCGGGGTTCCAGTGTGCTTGGCCTCGATCTGGGCATTCTCGGCCGGCTACCAAGGACTGAACGGACAGGATGCGCACGACTACTTGCGGATCGCAAAGGACTGGACGGCCTGGTCCCATGGAGGAGCGCGACCGGAGATGGCGGAACACCCGCATGGTTATCCGATGGCAGGCGCTATTATCGGTGCATTCGTGGGTAGCGAACTGCTGGCATTGAGGGCCATTTCGGCACTTTCCCTGATCGCGCTCGCCATGTTGGTCCATGGTCTGTTGCGAAGGGTCCACCCGGAACAGCAGGCCGTCCCCGCGTATGTGCTCTTGGCCGCGGTGCTTTCACCATTCATGCTCCGCTATTCCATGATGGTGATGAGTGATGTCCCGGCCATGGTGCTCGTGTTCGGCAGTTATGTCTGCACCGTTCAATGGATCAAGTTGGGACGTTGGCCATGGTTGATAAGTGCACTGATGTTAACGGTGTTGGCCTTGGGTGTGCGACTTGCCTCCGCGCCGCTCCTCGCACCGATGGCGGTCGCCTTGGTGCACGGGCCGCCAATAGGGCGAAAGCATCGGTGGGGTCTTGCGTTCGTCCTTGCAGCGCTAGCGGTCTTTGCCTTGGCATTCAATAGTGCGTTGATCGTTCAGGGAACGATGGATCATCCATTGACCGATTGGTCGCCCTTGAATTTCTTCCGAAGGGTACTGCATTCGGATGATGGTACGCTGACCTATCGGTTCCCGAACGGTATCTACGTCCTGGGCATTGTCTGCCACCCGGGCTTTCTCCCGATGGGCTTGCTGCTCTTGCCTTTCGTTCGTCCCAGCGATCTGCGTCCGATACACGCCCGTGTCGCAGGGGGCATGCTTGTCTGCTACCTGTTATTCCTTGCTGGTCTTCCGTTCCAGAACGACCGGGTGCTCTTGTCCGCCTTGCCATTCGTGTCCGTCCTCTTGTTGCCGGCTTTCAACAGAGCGGTCGGTTTCTGGAAAGAACGAATTGCTGAGCGGATGTGGATCCTGGCCATGTTGGCAGTCATACAGATCGCTTTGTTCGTTCGGGCAATGCTTCCCTTTTTCGATCAAGCACAAGTGGAACGGGACCTGGCCGCCAGGGTCAACGCGCTCCGCCCGAGCGTCGTGTATACACACGGAATGGGCGCTGCATTCGGCACGTACTGTCCCGATACCGAGGTCCAAGAATTGTGGTACGGGGACCTGGAGCGATTCGAGCGTGGCGCTTTGTTCGTGGTGCGACCGTCTAACCTGGGCGAGCAATGGCAGGGAAGGCCACCTGCAACCAATTGGGAGCGTGCCCAACAACAAGGACTCGAACTTCAAGAGGAGCGCCCCGACGGTTGGGTTTTGGCGCGTGTTCGTTAGACCTCGCCCTTACCTAAGCGATACTCCAGCACCTTCACCAGGTCCGCGAGCATTGCGGCCTTGTATGCATCCGGCTCGTCCGATAGGGCTTTCTTCACTTGGCCCAACGCCGTTCGACAGGCTTTTTCAGGCCAGATCTCCTGGTTCTCGATCACCGTCAAGCATTCGAAACACTCTTCCGAAGAGCCCTCCAAAGCAATGCCCACGAAGCGGTCCAGGTGCTCACGGACGTCCAGTCCTGCATTCCAGAAGCTGGAGAGCACCGTGCGGCGCTCCATGGCAAAAGTGGGTTCGTCCAACGCGGAGAGCAGTTCTTCCACCGCGTTGGTGGCCTTCACGGCATACAATAGCGCAGTGATCCGTTGGCGCACCGGACCTTCACCGGTTCCCACCAAGGCTGTCAGCAAGGGGCGGATGGCCCGGGCATCACCCTCTTCCTCGATCCGGGTAAGGGCCGTCAGGACGGCCTCGTCATCATCGCTCAATAGCGCAGCGAAGGCCAGGTCCATGCGCTTCGTCTTGGTCGTAGCCTTGGTCATGCGGCAAAGATACCATGGCCACCAACGAGAACGGCCCCATGATCGGGGCCGTTCGGTAGGTCGCAGCACTGTTCAAAGGCTCATGAAGCTCCGGCGACCGGGCCGCTTCTTGAACTTGTACGAAACCTCGAAGCTGAAGTAACTGAAGGAATCCAACAGGCCGGGATTACCACGTCGGCTGGTGATGATGCTGTATTCCCCGTTCGTGCCCCAACCGGTCGGATCGCTGATGTACCTGGCCAGTTCCTGCTTCCGAGGGTCGCTGTATGTCGCGTCGATCTCGTCGTAGGTGGAGTACCGGTCGCTGACGTCATCGAGCATGTCCGTCATGAACATCATATAGCAGTATTCGATGCCGATGCTGGTCTGCTTCGTGATCATGTACCGCAAGCCGGCGCCCATGGGAATGCCCACGTGCCAAGGCGAGAACCGGGTGGTCTGGTTGACATCACCTGCGCCGACACCGCCTTCGGTCAACCAACTGTACAGGTCGGTCTCGTAAGTGCCATCTTTTTGGATCACATTTGAAGTGGTCGATCCACGCGGGGCATCACGCACCGTGCCGTCCTCCCAGAAGTAATAGCGGTTGGCGATATCCTGCTCTCCGCGGAAGAGATCGGCCTTCGGGCGACCGTAGTACACACCGACGCCGATATGGAAGTACATGAAGAACCGTTGTTGGAACAAGGGCGTGAACGGCTCCCGATAGGCATTGAGCACCAAGTGTCCGGAGGCCCCGACAAGGTCGTTCCTGAAGCTCAAGCCCCGCTTGTAGTTCTTCAGGTCCTTCACATCGGTCCCTGATATGGAAGCCGTTTCATCGTAGCCGATCCGGAACCAGCTCAAGCGGGCCTCCGTTGTGATGGAACGGGTGACATAGCGCTTCGGGTTGTTCAGGAAATCACGGAAGGTGATGTTCATACCCGGTCTGGAACTGTTCCATTGGATGGGGCCGTCGATGTTCCCCAGGTCACCGTAGTAATGGGTCACACCACCACTCACGCCGATCTCGATATGGCGTTGGCCGAAAGCGGACAGGATCAGAGCGGAAGCTGCGAGAAGCGTAATGGATCGCATCATGGGCACGAATGTTCCATCGAAGATACATGGAGAAGACGTGCCGATCACCAGGGGTTGCCTCCACCAAGGACGGCCGACCTCTTATTGTCGTTCTCCGAAGATGGCGGTGCCTATCCGGACCATGGTGCTTCCGGCCGCGATCGCTAGCTCCGCATCACTGCTCATGCCCATGCTCAACTCGGTGAATTGGTCCGGAATGACACCTGGTGCATGCTTCGAACGATGGAACAGCGCCGCCAGCCCTTCGAATTCCCGTTGGACCTGTTCTTGGTCGGAGGTATTGCTTGCCATCCCCATCAATCCACGGAACCGGAGCGCTGACCACCTTTCCGAGGTCGGAGAAGCCAATAGCTCGTTCAATTCATCCGCTGTGAAGCCGAATTTGCTCTCTTCTTGCGCGATGTGGACCTGCAACAACACGTCCTGCTCCCGGTCGTTGGCCCGTGCCCGTTTGTTCAGTTCGTCCAGCAATTTCGGGTTGTCCACTCCATGCACGAGATGCACGAACGGTGCGATGTACTTCACCTTGTTCGACTGCAGGTGCCCGATGAAATGCCATTCGATATCGGCCGGGAGCAGTGGCTGCTTCTCCCTCAATTCCTGCGGATAGTTCTCGCCGAATGCGCGATGGCCGAGGTCGTACAATGCTTGGATCTCATCCACCGACCGCGTCTTGCTAACGGCGATCAACTTCACCTCCGCGGGGATGCGTGCCTTGACCGCTTCGTATCGTTCAGCGAGTGTGGTCATTCCGGCGGGGTAACGGAACTCAATGGTCCTCCAAGGAGTACACTGTGAGGCCGCTGCGCAATTTGGGTTCGATGTACGTGCTCTTCGGAGGCATGCATCCTCCGGTGTCGGATACTTCTTGCAATTCCGCGAAGCTGACCGGTCGCAGACTGAACGCAACAGCGGCCTCTCCATCCTGGACCATGCGCTCCAGCTCCGCAATGCCCTGTGTGCCGGGGATGAACTTCACGTGTGGGTCGGTGCGCAGGTCGTGTATCCCAAGCACCGGGTCGAGGATCGCATTGCTCAGGACAGATGCGTCCAGTCGTTCCGCTGCGGAAGCATCGGACGGCGGTATCGGCAAAGCGACGGTGAACCAACCGTTCCGGGTGCACATATGCACGTGACCATGGGCCGGGGGGGAGGTGGGTGCTTGCTCGGCCGCAACCATCGCGCTCACCTCACCGAGCGCCGTCAGGAACTCCTCGGTGTCCATACCGGCAAGGCTGGTGATGGCGCGGTCGAAGTTGTGGATGTGCAAGTGCTCTTGTGGCACTATGAACGCAAGACACCAGCCTTTCGGTGCAGTGTCCGTAGCGCTGGTACTGTCCGCCAAGCGGGCACTGCTCGCCATACGATGATGCCCATCAGCGATGTACAGGGCTTCGATACGCTCGAAACTGGCAGTGATCAGCGCGATGTCCGCCGGGTCCTCAATGGCCCAAAGCCGATGACGGACCATGTCAGTGGTGCTGAAATCATACGGTGGCCCGGGCTTCGCGCAATGTCCTCATCGCATCGTCCAGACCGCTTCCTCCAGGTGCGGCGAGCAGCACGGGTTCAGCATTGATCCCGGTGGTGTTCAAGTAGTCCTTGAAGAGTTCCTCGCGCTCTTTGCAGGGTATGCTCATGCAATTTGATGCATCCCTTGCGGTAGTCGCTCACCGAAACACCGCCGATGATCCCACGGGAAAGCACGCCTTTCTTGGATTGCTCGTAGATGTACAGGCAAGGCCGTTCTTCGCGGATATACCAACCTTCACCAACGAATTCGTCCCACCGCCTGCGCACATTTGCGAAGCGCTGCGCACGGCTCAGGTTTTCGGTCGATCCATGGTCCGGATGGATCACGTGCAGGAAGGAGAAGGGGTTGCCCAGCAACTTCTCCTGCATCTTCTCATCGGAATAGGTCAAATAGCTGCGACTGGCCACCAGGTGGGCCTTATCGGGCACCGGACGCCACGCACGGAACGGTCGCAGCGATACCATCAACTAACGCCCACGCTGGACCGCCAAGCGATGATCTGGTCAGCAAGTTCACCACCAACACGCTCTTGCGCTTCCGCGGTGGCGGCTCCCACATGCGGGCTCAAGCTAAGCTTGTCGTTCGAGAGGATATCCGCCCGAGGCTCAGGTTCGCCCACGAAAACATCCAAGGCCGCACCACGAACACGACCGTCCTTCAGGGCTTTCAGCAAAGCGTCCTCGTCAATGCTGCCACCGCGGGCCGTGTTCACGATGCACCACGCCGGGCTTCACCTTCGCTAGTTCGGCCGCACCGAGCAGCGGGGTCCCGTCCTTCTGGGCAGGCACGTGCAAGGTGATCGCGTCGGCGAGTTCCAACAATTCAGCGAGCGAGACCATTTTCACGGGGACCCGAACGCTCTGGTCGCCGATCTCAAGGTCAAGGCATCCACGGTCGCACTGCTGTCCACATATACCACGCGCATGCCGCATCCCAACGCGTAGCGGGCCGTCCATCGACCGATACGACCGAAGCCGATCGCGCCGAGGGTCTTGCCGCGCAGTTCAATTCCGTTGCCGCATTCCTTCTTCAACTCCTTGAACTTGCTTCCACCTTCGGTGGGCATCCGGCGGTTGGCCGTGTGCAGGTCCCGCACGAGCGTGAACAAGTGTGCCATCACCATCTCTGCCACGCTGATGCTGGAAGAGGCCGGCGTGTTGATCACCGGGATCCCCTTGTCCTTGGCATAGGCCACGTCGATGTTGTCCAAGCCTACGCCACCACGTCCGATCAACCGGACCGAAGGGCATGCATCGATCAGTTCGCGACGCACTTTCGTTGCGCTGCGGACCAAAAGGACGTCCACGTTCTCCTTGTTCAGGAATGCGTTCAGTTCGGCTTGCGGAACATGGTTCGTGGTCACCTTGAACCCTTCCTCCTTCAGGCTTTCCTCGGCCTGGCTCGAAATACCGTCGTTGGCGTGTATGCGCATTTGATCAACCGTTCTTTTTTGCGAATTCTTCCATCACCTCGACCAGTACACGTACGCTCTCGATCGGGAGAGCGTTGTACATGCTAGCCTCGATACCCACCGACACTCCGGTGTCCGCGTATCCCGCTGATGCCGGCCTCTTTCCAAAGCGCGTCGAAAGCGGGCTCCAAGGCGGGGTCGTTCATGACGAATGTGGGGTTCATGTTGCTGCGGTCCTCCTTGGCTGTGGTGCCCTTGAACAAGGGCAAGCGATCGATGGTATCGTAGAGCAATGCGGCCTTTGCGGTGTTGCGCTTTTCGATCTCCGCGACTCCACCCAATTCCTTCAGCCATTCCAAGGTGAGCATGGTCACGTACACGGCATAGACCGGTGGGGTGTTGTACATACTATCCTTCGCGGCGTGGTTCGCCAGGTTGAGGATCGGGCTCAGCTTGCGGCCGGTCTTTCCCAACTTGTCGGGATCCATCAAGTACATCGTGGCACCCGCAGGGCCCATGTTCTTCTGTGCCCCGGCGTAGATCAATGCGAAGTCCGAAACGTTCACCGGACGGCTGAAGATGTCGCTGCTCATGTCGCATACGACCGGCACGTTGGTCTTCGGGAACGCCTTGTACTGCGTACCGAAAATGGTATTGTTGCTGGTGAAGTGGAAGTAATCCACATCGCTGGGGATGTCGAAACCCTTGGGTATGTAGCTGAAGTTCTTGTCCTCGCTGCTGGCAACGACCAGGGTTTCGCCCATCAATTGGCTTTCCTTGATCGCACGGCTTGCCCATTCACCCGTGTTGGCATAAGCGGCTTTTCCTCCGATGCGCATGTAGTTCATCGGCACGAGGTGGAAGCCGAGGCTGGCCCCACCACCGAGGAATACGACCTGATAATTGTCCGGAGCACCGAGCAGTTCCTTCACCAAGGACTGCGCTTTGGCCATCACCGCTTCGAAGGGCTTGCTGCGATGGCTCATTTCGATGATCGAAAGGCCGCTTCCCTCGAAATCGACAATGGATGCCGCAGCCTTGTTCAACACCGATGCGGGAAGTATGCAGGGACCGGCGCTGAAGTTGTGGATCTTCAGTTTCGTACTTGTGCTCATGATCAGGTGGGCTTCGGTTAGGCGGCGCAAAGGTAACCTTCCATCACGTGGTGGAAGGCGGGCACGGGGCGATCATCGACGATCCATCGTGGGATCCGCTTTAGGGTCCCACGCTCGGCGGTGGGGCGTTGAAAGGCTTCGCCTTTTCGCTCTTGTCCCGAAGGTCCACGTTCGGCCCGAACCACCACTCGCCCTTGTGCCAGAAGTAGCCGTCATGCGTCATGTCCGGGCCATAGAACGCGGCTTGCCCCTTCAACTCCTCGCGCGGCGGTGCCAAGTGGTCCATGATGATGGCCTCCAATTCGGGTTCGTACCGCAAGGTCATGCTGGCCTGGAATGAATAGCCGTAGACCTTCCGCATGGCCTTGATCTTGCCCCTCCCGAAGAGCGGCGCCCCGAAACGCGGCTTCCCGTTCCGGAAGCTGAGCACCTCGATCACTTTGCGGGTCTCGGCTCGCGAGTAACCCTTCCAGCCCAATAATGTGTAGTAACGCTTTCCGCCGTGGTTCACAGGGATCACCTCGTAGTACAAAGCTCCGTACCAGCGCTCGGGTCCCAGTTCAGGTACCTCAGGCGAAGGGATCCGATCCGTCTGGTCGCGTAGTTCGAACAGCGTGCTGGTCCTGTTCGTGCGGGTCAATAGGAATCCCCGGTACGAATGGGTGCCATCCTTCCTGGGTAGGTTCCACGTGAAGAGCCGAAAGGTGCTATCAGGTGAATCGACCTTGGTGATGGGCACACCGGTGAAGGGGTTCGAGAAGGCATCCTTCGCATCCAGCAATGCCCGAAGATCGGTCTCGATGACAGCGTTCAAGCTGTCCTGAATGGCGTCACTCGGCGCGCTGGCGATCGCTTTCAAGTTCTGTGACAGGCGTGTGAGCGTGCCGTCCTGCGCGCCAGCGGTGCTTCCGAGCAGCAGTGATCCCAACAAGATGGAACGGATGGTGCCCATGGTCTCAAGAACGTGGAACATGCGTGGTAAGTACCCCAACTTCATGCCAATACAGGCCGATGGGCCATGTTGGTGGGGGAGTTGATCGACCCGCTCCGTTCCAGCCTCTCCGATCCTCCCTTCGGACCGCACCTTAGAGGTGCATGAACTCCTTCTTGGCAAGGAGTTGTTCCTTGCTTTCGCGATGATCCGGGTCGTCCACGCAGCAGTCGACCGGGCATACGGCTGCGCACTGGGGCTCATCATGGAAACCGGTGCATTCGGTGCACTTGTCCGAGACAATGTAGTAGACGTCCATTGCGACCGGTATGTTCGCAGCATCGGCGTCGTATGTATTGCCGGTCGGTGTCGTCTGCTGGCCGTGCAGGGACGTGCCATCGGCCAATCGCCATTCGGCGCCGCCCTCATAGATCGCGTTGTTCGGACATTCAGGTTCACATGCACCGCAGTTGATGCATTCGTCGGTGATGATGATCGCCATATCGCTTCGCTCTACTTTTGGCCTCTCCGCAACGCGCCCACCAAGGTGGGTGCGGAAGTGCCGAAAGGGGAGGCAAAGATAGGCCGATGCCTTGGCCGACAAGAACGATGATCGAACACACAACGGTTGATCGAGCTGCCCGTATTGCAGCATTGGCCCAATTGGGAGAGGTGATGGGCGCGCTCGGAAGGGGCATGGACTGGCCGGGACATGCTTGCGGGCTAGGCAAGGTCGAGTACGAGGAATTGGACGCATTGATCGGATCTTCCAGGGTCAAGAACGGATGGTTCACCGAAGAGAACGTGCGGCACGCTTTCAGGGCCTGGTCCCAAGGCCTCGGTCCCGAAGCGCTGGGATCATGGCTGCGACCCTATGCGACCCTTGGTAAGCTGCCTGCCGGACCGCGTACGGTTGGCCTCATCCTGGCAGGAAACATCCCCTTGGTCGGCCTGCACGACGTGCTTTGCGTCTGGTTGAGCGGCCATCGAGCGAGAGTGAAGTACTCATCGCTGGATCCCGAACTCATTCCGGCGCTCGTTCGCACCTTGGACCGCTTCCTGCCGGGCACCACGGCACAAATTGAATTGGTACAAGGGAAGTTGGGGGAGGTGGACGCGGTCATTGCCACTGGGAGCAACAACACCTCGCGCTATTTCGAGCATTACTTCGGCCATGTGCCGCGGATCGTTCGAAAGAGCCGGGTAAGCGTGGCCGTGCTTGACGGTACCGAATCCCCCGAAGAACTCGCCGGACTGGCAGAGGATGTGCTGCGCTACTTCGGCATGGGCTGTAGGAACGTTTCCAAGCTATACATCCCGCATGATCTCGACCTCGATCGGGTCTTCGGTGCCTTGTTCCCTTGGAAGGACATCATCGATCATAATAAGTACGCGAACAACTACGACTACACCCGTGCCTTGTGGATGTTGGACGGGGTCGACTTCTTGGAGAACGGTTTCCTCTTGGTCAAGGAGGATCCAGGGCTGGCCAGTCCGGTTTCCACGCTATTCTACGAACGCTACACGGATCGCGCATCGGTCGACGCCGCGATCACGGAACAAACAGGTTCGATCCAATGTGTGGTCGGCCACGGTGCAACACCGTTCGGAAAGGCGCAACAGCCGAGCATGAGCGACTACGCCGATGGTGTGGATACGCTGCGCTTTCTGATGGATCTGAGCTGACTCAAGGGACGTACTTGTAGCAGCCGAGGTCCCGTTGAACAGCGCGGGTTCTCCGTCCAGATCGAAGAAGGTGTTCGGAGTGCCGAAGTTGTCCGCTCGCCCGATCGCGTAGGACGAGGAGTTCAGGTGGAAGTCACGTCCGGGCACGTCCCTGAACCCAGTCGTCTGGTTGCGGTAGATCGTGCTTTGGTCCGGGAAGAACGTGGTGCTCGCGGTGCTCTGGTCGGTGCGCAACATCATTCGTTGGAAACGCAGGTTCAGCGTATCCAGCTCATCGAATTCGATCAGGAATTCATTCGTGTTCGCGCCGGCAATTATGCCGTTGAAGAAATTGCTGTTCGTGATCTGCCGGATCTGGATCGTGTTGTTGATGTCCCGGTAGGCATTGGTCATGTAGAATGTGGGCGTCTGGCGGATCTCGTAATCCCAGAAGTTGGCCAAGGTGAATTGATCGAACAAGTATTGTCCACCACCTGTCAAGGCCACGCCATACTGGCCACAGTCCCCAACAAGCAGGTTCGTGGCCTGGATGCGGTAGTTCCGGCTCAACAATCCTGCGGCACTGCAATTCCGGATCTTAACACTGTTCAGTACCAACCTCGTAGCGCTGGTCGGCTCTTCCGGATAGAGCGGGAAGGTCTCGCATTGGATCCCCACCAGCGCATTCTTCACCACACAGTGTTCGAACTTGTTCTCATTTGTCCCGGGCCCTTCATTGATCCATATCCGGTCCCATTGTCCGGGCAGTTCAGCATAGAAAGGCTCCAGTCGATCCCTTGGAATACAATGGGCTGGTCCACGGTGCCCAATGCCTTGATCTGGCCGCCACGATACACCCAGAGCCCTCCGCCGCCGTGAAAGTGGACGCGTACTCCGGGTCGATCGTAGCGTGCTACAGGTGTTGACCACGCCATACCCGTAGATCACATAGGGCTTGTCGTTGGTCCACAGCACGGTTTCACAGATATCTTCTCCATTTTCATCCACATCCCTGCGATGTAGCTATAATGGGCAACCCTTGGACCTGAATACTATCTGGTCCAGGCATGAAGAAGTGTGCATCCTGCCCCCAGGCTACCAACAACACGCTTTGTTGGGTCCCGTTGGTATTGAATAGGATATGGTCCTCGATAACAAAAGGGTTGTTCGTGTTGTTCTGGTCCAAGGAGGCCTCTACGAACACGAATATGCTGTCGCCACCCCGTATCTCAACATCGGAGAAGGTCGTCCCGCTGGCCCCGTCCACATTGATCCTGTAAGGTGATGGAGTGCCCCCTTCCAAGGCGACATTCACGCGAACGGCTTGGGCGTTCCGGTTGTGGACGGTGAATCGTTTGGTGACGGAAAAGGGGACCGTGGTGAAGATGGTGTCGAACAGCACCGTGTCCGTGCTGAAGTCCAAGGAAAGGCCACTTGCATCGCTGAACTTTTCATCCTTCCGGCAAGCGGAAAGGACCAAAGCGACAAATGCCACGAAGAGGAGGGAGCGGAACGGTTTCAAGCTGCGCAAAGATGACCCATCGCGTTTATTTACAGGAATCTTGCCCGATCATTGTGCAGGGCGAGCCGGATGGGGACCGTCTGAACCTCATGGGCTTCAATTGATATGCATATGATCCTTTGTAGATCGGAAGCATCTGTATACATTTGCCGCCCCAACGGAAGAATTCCAATGAAAGCCGATCTCCACCCGAGCAATTACCGCCTTGTTGTATTCAAGGATATGTCCAATGACGACATGTTCCTCTGCAAGAGCTGCACCAACACTTCCGATACGATCACCTGGGAGGACGGGAACGAATATCCCTTGGTGAAACTTGACATCAGCCAGACATCGCACCCGTTCTACACCGGTAAGATGATGTTGGTGGACACCGCCGGTCGCGTGGACAAGTTCAAGAAGCGCTTCGCCAAGCACCAGGCCAAGAAGGACGAAGGCGAGAGCGCACCTGCAGCCGAGTAGTTCCTCAATTAGTTCGAACTCAGAAGCCCTCGACCACGGTCGGGGGCTTTTTCATGTTGGTCAGGTACTGGACCCAGGTGCCCGCGCAGATCAAGCCTTCACTGTAGACACGCGAACAACAACAAGTGCTTCTCAAGGCTACCGCCCTGCTGGCTGGGTCATTACCAAAGCCGAATAACCAAGTGTTGATTACTTGTATAATATATTGATGGTCATAGGCTTACGAAGCTCCGATTAGATCGTAGGTTCAAGAATGGTCGCTTCCGCTCGCAGCCATCGTGAAGCCCGTTGGACCGAGGTGGGAAAGGAATACGACCTAACTGGTCTTGTACTTCTCTTCCTTGCTGGTCCCCTCGCGGATCATCTCCAATGCCTGTGCGATCCTGCGCTTCCGGGTCTCTTCCTTCTTAGCATCCGTGATCCACTCCACATATTCCTTCTTGTGGGTGTAGTTGAAGCGCTCCCAATGCCTCCAAGCTTCTTCGTTCTTCTTCAAGCATCCCTCCAGATCGGCCGGCACCTCCAGGGCCTTTCGGGCCGGCTTGGCGTCGGTGAGCTTCGCACCGCTTTGGTTCACTTTGATGGCCTGTTTCACCAGGTCCAGGAACGCTTTCTCATCGATCTGGTCGTTCTCGGTCAATTTATACCCCCGCATGCCTTTGTCGGAGTCCTTCTCCTGCTCGGAGAACAGCCCTTTGGGGTCCTTGACCAGCGCGCCTTTGTGGAACCAGACCGAGATATGGTTCTTGAAGGCCACCATGCCCAGCATGATGCCCTCCTGATCGAAATGGGGCGAGTTCCAGCGCCAGTTCTCCTCTATATCGTCGCTTGCCGAATGGATCAACTGGCGCAAGCGCACCAGAACCTTTCGCTGCCATTCAGGTCGTTCAGCGATGTACAGGTTGATCTTTTCCTGTGCGTGCATGGTAGGGAGGGTTTAGAAGGTGCCAAACTAATACGATGCGGTAAGAAAGGCACCTGATGGGAGTCCGTTGTCAACAACGTTCGATGATGGCCGCATAACCTTGACCCACCCCCACGCACATGGTACACAAGGCATAGCGCTTCTTTTGCTCTTGCAGTTCCAAGGCAGCTGTTTGCAGCAATCGGGCCCCGCTCATCCCCAAGGGATGCCCCAACGCAATAGCCCCGCCGTTCGGATTGATCCGAGGGTCCTTGTCGGATATCCCCAAGCTACGGGTACAGGACAGGGCTTGGGCCGCGAACGCCTCGTTCAACTCGATGATGTCCATCTGCTCCAAGTTCAGCCCTGCACGCTTCAAGGCCAGTTTCGTCGCATTCACCGGGCCGATACCCATGATCCGAGGCTCTACACCGACCACGGCGCTACTGACCAAGCGGGCCAATGGTTTAAGGGCATGGGCCTTCATCCCTACTTCGCTCGCGACCAGCACGGCCGCAGCGCCATCGTTCAGGCCACTGGAGTTTCCTGCGGTCACACTGCCGTCCTTCTTGAACGCCGGTCGCAACTTACCAAGGACCTCCATGCTGCTGCCGGGCTTGATGAACTCATCCTGCTCGAACACGACCAGATCGCCCTTCCGCTGGGGGATGGATACAGGAGCGATCTCCTTGGACAGGCGGCCGGATGCCTGCGCGGCCGTGGCTTTTTGTTGGCTCCACAAAGCGAACGCGTCCTGGTCCTCGCGACCGATGGCCTGTGTTTCCAACAGGTTCTCAGCGGTCTCACCCATGCCATCGGTTCCGTACAGGTCCTGCATCCGAGGATTAACGAAGCGCCATCCGAAGCTGCTATCATACATCTGTGCATCGCGGCCGTAGGCGGTGCTCGTTTTGCTGATCACCCATGGGCCTCGGGTCATATGCTCCATGCCACCGGCAATGAAGAGCTCGCCTTGCTCGGCGGCTATTGCACGACCGGCCTGGACCACGGCGCTCATTCCCGAGGCACAGAGACGGTTCACCGTTTCGCCGGGGACCGTGACCGGAAGGCCAGCGAGCAAGAGCGCCATACGGGCGACGTTCCGATTATCCTCGCCCGCTTGGTTGGCGCAGCCCAGGATCACTTCGTCGATCGCGGCCGGGTCCAACTCTGGATGCCGGGCCATGAGGGCCCTGATCGGGTGCGCAGCGAGGTCGTCGGCACGAACGGCGGAGAGGCCACCCGTGAAATTGCCGATCGGGGTGCGGATGGCATCGATGATATAGGCTTGCTTCATGCTCATGTGATAGGGTCTTCGGGGAACCACGATTTTCCGGTTCGATAGACGGTCCCTTTGAAGAGTGCAACGGTCTCGTTGCGTTGATTGGTAACGGTGATCTGGTACACGCCGATCCGCTTGGATAGGCTCAATTCCTCGCTGGTAGCGGTCAGTAGGTCATTCGCCAGCACCGGTCTGGTATGGCTGATCGAAGTTTCCACGGAAACCGCCCTAATCCCGTGTGCGTTCGATGCGAATGCCAGGCAACTATCCGCGAGGGAGTACGTGATGCCGCCATGGGCGATCGCGAAGCCGTTCATCATTTCGCCCCGCACGCTCATACGCAAGGTGCAGGCGCCAGAGGCGACCGACACCCTTTCGATCCCCATCCAGATACTGAAGGGGTCGTTCTCATACATCAATGCCACCACCCGGTGTGCAAGGTCTTGTTCGGACATGATCGGCAAAGCTATTCCTTCAGGCTTCGTCGAAGAGTTCCTTCGATAGGGCACCTTCATGCACCAGGAGCCAGCGCTTGCGCCAGATCCCACCGACGTAACCGGTAAGCAGTCCGTTGGTCGCGATCACACGATGACAGGGAACGATGATCGGGGTGGGGTTGTGTGCGCACGCATTGCCCACGGTGCGCGCAATGGCCTTTCCGCCGATCGCGTTCCCGATGGCCTGGTAGTTCACGGTCTTTCCGTACGGTATCTCTTCCAAGGCGCTCCATACCATCTTCTGGAATCGGGTGCCCAGGTGTTGCACCGGCAGATCGAAGCTGCGTCGCTTCTTGCGGAAATAACCATCCAGCTGTTTGAGTGCCTCGGACAGGACCTTGGGTTCCTTGGTATTCCGGCCACGCAACGCATCGAAAGATACCCGGGTGATGAGATGACCATCGCTCTCCACCCAGGCCTTGCCGATCGGACCTTCCACCACGCCCACATGCATCGGGGCGAACAGTTCAGGGACCTTGTCATTCTTGGAATGGGCCATTTTCACAACGCTAACTTCGAACAAAATACATCAACCATGGCCTGGTTCACCTCCGACTTCAACCAGTTCTTCAAGGACTTGGCAAAGAACAACAACAAAGAATGGTTCGATGCCAACCGCAAGCGTTACGAGAAGAGCGTGAAAACGCCGTTCGCCGAGTTCGTCTCGGCGGCCATTGCCCGGATCGGCAAAGTGGATAAGGACATTCGCATCGAGGCCAAGGAGGCCATCTTCCGGATCAATAGGGACATCCGCTTCAGCAAGGACAAGACCCCTTACAAGCTGAATTGCTCAGCGATCATTTCCCCAGCGGGGCGTAAGGATCATGCCGCACCGGGGATCTACTTCGAACTGGGCCCGGAGAGCGTCAAGATCTACGGTGGGGCGTACATGCCTGACAAGGAGCGCTTGGGCCGCATCCGCTTGGCTATCATGAAGGACCCGAAGGGATTCCGCAGGGTGATCGAGGCCAAGCCCTTCAAGGACCATTTTGGCACCGTCCAAGGGGAGAGGAACAAAGTCCTGCCTGCTGAGTTCAAAGCGGCTTTGGGGAAGGAGCCCTTGATCGCGAACAAGCAGTTCTATGTGGGAGCTGAGCTACCGGCCGAACTTGTCATGGATCCCAAGCTGATGGAACAGTTGATGGAACACCACAAGGCGATGCGCCCCTTCAACGATTGGCTTACTGGGGCCATGAAGTAGGGGTGAACGAAAAAGCGCCCGCCTTTCGGCGGACGCTTTCCGACTTTCACCGAAGTGGAAATTACTTGGCGGTGCCGTTCAGTTCCACGCTCAGTTCGATGGAATCGCTGATCACCATGTCCTTCATGGGCATCTGGAAAGCGACGCCATATTTCTGGCGGTCGAATGTGAGTTTGCCGGTGGCCATGACCGTCCCTTCACCTTCAGTGACCACGATATCGCTCACGGTCTCGGTGTTCGTTTTGCCACGCACGGTCAATTCACCGGTCGCGGTATTACCTTCTGTGGAAGTGATCTTGAAGGAGGCGGTAGGATGATTGGCAACGTCGAAGAAATCGGCGCTCATCAGATGACCGATCAACATGGCCTTTGTCCCTTGCTTGGCACCATCCTTCGCGTAGTTCGTGTCCAATGGGGAAATGCTGTTCATGTCGATCGTGAAGGATCCTCCGGTCACCATTCCGCCTTGTACCGTCAGATCTCCAGCGGTCATTTTTACGGTGCCATCGTGGCTTTTGATGCCGATCATCGATCCGGCCCACTTCACTTTGCTGGCTTCTGCGTCGATGGTGTATGCATGCTCGGCTGCGGCTACAGCGGCGAGGCTATCGGCGGTCGCCTTCTCTTTGGCAGCGGCGATCTCTGCTTCGTTCGGGCCACAGGCTACAAGCAAGGTGGCGGTGAGAGCAACAGCGGAAAGGACGGAGTAATTCATGGTCTGTCTTTGGGTTTAGGCCGCGAAGGTAATGGAAAAATAATTCCCATGGAAAATAACACCCGGGCCAGCTGTTCGGCCGCTCCGCTCAGGTGTGGAAATTACGGCCCTCACGGACCATCCGACGTAAAAGGGGTGATGGCCGGTAGCGATCTTCTCCGTATTCGGTCTGCAGCTGTTCAAGGGTTGAGAGGCAAAGCTCCAAGCCTTTCTCATCTGCCAATGCCAGAAGGCCTTTCGGGTAATTGACGCCTTTGGTCATGGCAAGGTCCAGGTCCTCCTTGTTGGCGACCCCGAGGTGCAACGCATCGACGGCTTCATTGATGAGCATGACCTGTATCCGCCAACAGATGTTCTCGTGCAGGATAACGTCAGGATCGATCGCTGGCGGTCCATCGCCTTTTGTATAGCTGAAATACCCCTTTCCGGACTTCCGTCCCAGCCACCCGGCCTCCACCATACGTTGCTGCGTGAAGCTTGGCCGATAACGAGGGTCATAGAAGAACGCACGGAACACGGAACTCGTCACAGCGAAATTGATGTCATTTCCGATAAGGTCCATCAACTCAAAGGGCCCCATCTTGAACCCTCCTATGGTCCGCATGGCATGATCGATGGTCGCGAGGTCCGCGATCCCTTCCTCGAGTATGCGCAAGGCCTCCCCGTAGAATGGTCTTGCAACACGGTTCACGATGAACCCGGGGGTGTCCTTGGCCACTACCGGTGCCTTCTTCCAAGCATGCATCAAGTCTGTGCAGGAATTGGTGACCGAGGATGCCGTGGCCAAGCCCGGAACCACCTCCACCAAGGGCAACAGGGGAGCGGGGTTGAAAAAGTGTAGTCCGATGACACGGTCTGGATGCGCACAGGCCCCGGCGATCGCGGTCACGCTCAAGCTGGATGTGTTCGTCGCTAGGACAGCATCCGCACCCAACAGTCCTTCAAGCTCCGCGAACAATGTTTGCTTGACCTTGAGGTCCTCAATGATCGCTTCGATGACCAAGCCACTTTCGGCGAGGTCTTTCAATTCCCGGGCCGGAGTGATCAATGCAAGGACGCCATCAGCATGGTCCCGGGTGAACTTTCCTTTTTCAACAAGGCGGTCGAAGGTCTTGTGAAGCCCAGTGAAAGCCTTGTCCAACGCTTCCTTTCGGGTGTCGAACAATACCACTCGATGGCCCGCTTGTGCTGCGACCTGGGCAATGCCACTACCCATCGTACCGGCGCCGATCACGCCCACCTTCATCTGCTTGTCCATGGCGCGAAGATCGGGTTCCGGTTCGAACCCGTGTCGCACCCGGCGATAGCGGCTTAGTTCCCGCGGAAAACGGGCTTCCTTTTCTCCAAGAAGGCTTGGACACCTTCATTGTAGTCGTGACTGCTTCCGGCAACGCGTTGCAACTCGTTCTCCACCTCCAGTTGCTCGTCGAGGCCATTGGCCATGGATCGGTTCAGGGCGTCCTTTGTCAGGGCGATGGCCATTGTGGGCATTTGCGCCAATGCGCTTGCCAAGGATGTCGCTTCAGCGATCAATTCATCATCGCCCACCACTTTCCAGATCATTCCTTGCTCCGCAGCTTCTTGCGCGCTCACCTTTGGAGCCAGGACCATTTGCCCGAATGCACGCTGCATACCCACCAAGCGAGGCAAGGTGAAGGTACCGCCACTGTCCGGGATCAGGCCGATGTTGATGAAGCTCTGAATGAATTTCGCACTTTCGGCAGCGAGGGTCAGGTCACAGGCGTAGGCGATGTTGGCCCCCGCTCCGGCTGCAACACCGTTCACCGCCCCGATCACAGGCTTGGGCAGGTTACGGATCCTACGGATGATCGGATTGTACTGCACGCTGATGATCTCCTCGATCCTGGTGCCCGGCGCGATCGCTTCAGCAAGGTCTTGTCCGGCACAGAACGCACGCCCGTTACCGGTGATGAGAACGGCGCGTATGCTGTCATCGTCCTTGGCCTTGTCCAGGGCATCGATGGCCTCAAGGCCATTTCACGATCGAAGCTGTTCAGCTTATCAGGACGGTTGAGGTGATCGATGCGACACCTTCGGCAACAGCGTAAATGATCTTTGAATAGGTCATGGGCAACGGTCCGGTTCCAATATCACAAGCATTTGAACTGATCGAAGGGCTCCAAGCAGGCATTGCACTTCCACAGTGCCTTGCACGCCGTACTGCCGAACGCGGAGAGCATCACCGTGTCCGTAGAATGGCACTGTGGACATTCGACGAGCGGTGCTTTTCCTTTCAAGGCCCGGATGTCCGCTGTTGTTTCGGGCGGGGCGATGCCGTATTCCTTCAGCTTCCGCTTCCCTTCATCCGTGATCCAGTCGGTGGTCCAAGCAGGGGAGAGGGTCAATTCCACGTTCACATCGGTGATGCCTGAAGCGAGCAATTCGCTCTTGATGTCAGCTGCCATCACGTCCATGGCCGGACAACCGGTATAGGTGGGTGTAATGATCACGAGCACCCCTCCGTCGGCAGAGACCCTAACATCGCGAACCCCACCAAGCTCACGCACACTGATCGCCGGGATCTCCGGATCCTTAACGGTCTCCAAGAGCTCAAGGACCCGCTCTACGGTGATATTCGTGCCCATCTGTTCCAGTGCTTGATCACCCGAGGACCAGGATCCCTGATGGAGCTGTGAACAATGCTATCACCACTCCGCTCCTGGATAAGCCCGCGTAACGTGTTGCATCTCAGCGAGGATGAACCCCAAATGCTCACTGTGTAATCCTTTACGGCCGCCTGTGGCCATGAATCCGTCCGCCGGCCTTTTCAAGGTAGCCTCGTTCAGTACATGGTCCACGGTCTTGCTCCAATGGGATCTGATCGAACTGACATCGGGGGCGATCCCGCTCTTCACAAGTTCTTGATCGATCGGGTCGGTCTCGAACAATTCGCCCGTGTAGGTCCACAGGTCGTTCAGGGCTTTCTGGGCGCGGTCATGGCTCTCCGGGGTCCCATCCCCGAAACGGATCAACCAATCGCTGCTATGCCGGAGATGGTAGGTCGCTTCTTTCACCGACTTTCCTGCGATGGCGGCCAATTGTTCGTCCTTGCTGTTCTGCATTTCCTGCATCAGAGGCAAGTGGAAAGCATCGAAGAGGAAACTCCGGACAATGGTATGCGCATAGTCGCCGTTCGGCTGTTCGAACAACTTCGCATTGGTGAATTCGCGTTCCATACGCAAGTACGCCAAGTCATCTTCAGTACGGCCTTTCCCTTCAATGGAACCGGCATAAGTGAGCAGGTTTCGTGCTTCGCCGAGGTGATCCAACGCTCGATTCGTCAAGGCGATATCCTCCTCCAGGATCGGGCCATGGCCGCACCACTGTCCCAAGCGATGACTAAGGATGAGCAGGTCGTCCGCTCGGCGTAAGGTGTATATGAAGAGAGATCGGTTCATGATCGTTCGCGGGTTGCGGGCGTCGGTCGTTGGGGTGAAGTTTGAGGAGCATCCTCGACCTTCATCACCAATCAACCTGGACCATTCAGATGTACTTCGCTCCTTCGGGCATGGTGTAGAACGTGGGGTGACGGTACACTTTGTCGTCCGCTGGGTCAAAGAAGCTCTCCGCATCCTCTGGACGTGAAGCATGCAAGTGCTTGCTCTCGACCACCCAGATACTTTGACCTTCTTGCCGGCGGGTGTACACGTCCCGTGCGTTCTCGATGGCCATGGCCACATCCGCTGCGTGAAGGCTGCCTACATGTTTATGGTCCAGTCCACGTTTGCTTTGGATGAAGACCTCCCACAGGGGCCAATTGTTCGGGTTCTCGCTCATGATGGATCGTGTTCAGTTGGCTCGACCGATCAGGCGGCCTTGCCTTTGGCTTTTTTCGCTGCGTGCGCCACTGCGGCATCGCGCACCCATTGCCCTTCCTCGTGGGCCTTGTTCCGGGCTTCCAGCCGCTCCTTATTACAAGGGCCGTTTCCGGCCACCACGTCATAGAACTCGGGCCAGTCGATCTCGCCCCAATCATACTGTTTGGTCTCCTCATTCCACTTCAGGTCCGGGTCCGGAATGCGAAGCCCGATCACTTCGGCCTGCTGGACCGTGCGATCGATGAAGGTCTGACGCAGCTCATCATTGCTCTGCCGCTTGATCTTCCATTTCATGCTCTGCGCACTGTGTGGACTGTTGGCATCGGTCGGGCCGAACATCATCAGACTGGGCCACCACCAGCGGTCCAAAGCATCCTGGGCCATGGCCTTTTGCTCCGGCGTGCCTTTCGCCAACACGCTCATGATCTCGTAGCCCTGCCGTTGATGGAAACTTTCCTCCTTGCAAATACGCACCATGGCCCGGGCATAGGGGCCATAGCTGGTGCGGCATAACATCACTTGGTTCATGATCGCGGCCCCGTCCACGAGCCAACCGACGGCACCGATATCGGCCCAGGTCAAGGTGGGGTAGTTGAAAATGCTGCTGTACTTGGCTTTTCCGCTCAACAGGTCATCAATGGTCTGTTCGCGGGAGGTTCCCAAGGTCTCACACGCACTATACAGGTACAGCCCATGTCCGGCCTCATCCTGGACCTTGGCCAAAAGGATGGCCTTGCGGCGCAGGCTCGGTGCCCGGCCGATCCAATTGCCTTCGGGTAACATACCCACGACTTCGCTGTGCGCATGCTGGCTGATCTGCCTTACGAGGTTCTTCCGGTAGGCGTCCGGCATCCAATCCTTCGGCTCGATCTTCGATTCGGCGTCGATCTTGGCCTGGAAACGTGCTTCCAATTCGGGGCTCTCCATGTCCTTCGTATTTCGGTTGGCTAAGTTAGGCGCAACCGCCTTGCGATGCATGACGGTGCTCAGAACTGAACAGATCGAGCCCTGCAGAGGTTCATGTACCTGACCGGCCTGCAGTATGGAACGGTTAAATTCGCCGCCCAGCATGACCCCGAACAGAATGGCCCGATTCCACACACTTGAAGTTGCCAGTGTCCATCAGGAGACCGCGGATTGTATCGTAGTTGGCTTCGAAATTCCGCCGGCGGAGCAGGCCGATTTCGAATTCGTCCACGGCCAGTACGTCACCCTGAAACTGACCGTGAACGGAGAGGAACTGCGTCGCAGTTACAGCATTTGCAGCAGCCCATTGGACAAGGGGACACTGCGGATCGCAGTGAAGAAGGTGGAAGGAGGTCGTGCCAGCACACAGCTGGTAGAGAAGTTGAAACCTGGGATGCGTATCGAGGTGATGACACCGATGGGCAATTTCACCACAGCGCTCGACCCCGCGTTCGAGAGGCACATCGTCGCATTCGCTGCGGGGAGTGGGATACGCCCATCTTGAGCATACTGAAGACAGTGCTTCGCACGGAACCGAAAAGCCGGTTCACCTTGTTCTACGGCAACTCCGACCATGACCGGATCATCTTTCGCAAGCGCTTGGAAGAGCTGAAGTCCCAACATGGCGACCGGCTTTCCGTGCATCACATCCTTTCGCAAGGGAAGGATGAGGACATGTTGTTCAACGGCCGTGTCACCAAGGAGAAGGCGGTAGAACTGATGAAGCGCTTCCTGAACGACCCCTTGGACAAGGAGTTCTTCATTTGTGGACCCGAGCAGATGATGGTGAACGTCAGCGAGGCATTGGAGCTTCAGGGGGTCGACAAGAAGCGCATCCACATCGAGCTGTTCTCGAGCCCGGTCACCACGGAAGCGAAGAAGGCACCGGTGCCGGTCGGGGAGGGAAGTTTCAACGGAACGGCCACGGTGAAAGTGATCCTGGACGGAAGGGAGCAGGAGTTGGAGGTTTCTGCGAGTGGCGATTCGGTGCTTGACGTCGCATTGGATGCCGGTCTCGATGTTCCGTTCGCTTGCAAAGGTGCCGTCTGCTGTACATGCAAGGCCCGCGTGATCGAAGGTCAGGTGGAAATGGCCATGAATTACGCGCTCACCGATGAAGAGGTCGCGGACGGCTACGTGCTCACTTGCCAAACACACCCGCGGTCATCGTCCGTTACGATCGATTACGATCAGCATTGAGTGCGGACCGATCAAAATGAACGAGGCGGGCTTACGGGCCCGCCTCGTGTTTCTATCCGCCTTGATGGTTATGTTTTGTAAGGCAGGAGAGAAGGCATTGGTCAAAACTCAGAACGAGGCGTTCGCGTACCCTTCCAGTTTGGTCTGTATGTGGGTCAGGTAGTGTTCACTGTGATAGAACCCACCGAGTTCCTCATTGTACCGGACCACCGCTGATGGAAAGTCGGTGTAGAACGGGTCGATGTTCTTCGATGCTGTCTTCTGTAACGAAACGGTACAAGCGTAGTCGGGGTATTTGACCAGGTCCTTGGGCAAGAAGGTCTCTATAAGGACGATCTTCTCCTGGAATCCATCCTTCATGATGCGCACCGTGTAGTTGGCGTCAATGTCGAGTTCGAGGTGGTACCGGCCTTTCTTGTCAGCATCCAGCTTGGCCGTCTCTACGTTGTCCTTGTACACGATCACTTTGAAGTCGGTGGCCTTTTCCCCATCGATCATTACGCTTCCATGCACAGGGAGGTACCACCCTTCGGCTTGATCGCGTCGGTCGACCAAGGTGGCTTGTGCATCGACGGCACTGGAGCACAGGATTCCGATGATGCAGATGGCCAAGTAGAGAACATTGGTTTTCTGCAGGCGTATGGTTGTTTGATCGGCCATTGGGAGACTGGTTATTGGTTGCTTCAACGCAGCAATTGGACGGAAGGTTTCGGTTCAGGCCACCCTGAAGAATGGGATCCCTTCGGACCTGTCCATCATTCGCGGAAGGGCGAAAAGGATCGTCGTCCCTTGGTCCACAGCACTTTCCGCCCAGACTTCCCCCCCGTGCTTGCTCACGATTCGATGCACGATGGCGAGCCCGACGCCGGTCCCTTCCAATTGATCGGCCTTGTGTAATCAGCTTGAATGCACCGAAGGCCTGGTCACCATACTGCGCGTCAAATCCGACCCCGTTGTCCTTTACGAAGAGCACATCGCGATGCCCATCACGTCGATGTCCGGTCTCAATATCGGGCTCGTTCGACCGCGCGTGAATTTCAACGTTGGACAAGAGGTTGTGGAATACGACCTTCAACATGGGTGCATCCGCGAGCGCCGAGCGCCTGATCGACCGAGATCCTGCCTGGGTCAAGCGCGATTCGGCTACTTGTTCAGCAACAACTTGGTCGAGCAACGGTCTCAAGGCGATATGCTTTCGTTCAAGTTCTCGCGTATTGGTCTGAGAGAAGTGCAAAAGGTCATCCACGAGGTCAAGAGGCGCTGTGCGCTCTTGTTGATGCGCTCCGTGAACTCGACCTCTTCCGGGTCGCCGCCTTTTGGGTAGCATGATCTGCAAGTGCTCGCTTAGCGCAACAATGTTCTTCAAAGGTGAACGCAGGTCATGGGCTACGGTATAGGAAAAGGAGCCGAGGTCCTCCAATCACCTCCAACAATTGGCCGGTCGAGCTGCCACGCGCTTGTCCAGGTCAGCGTTCAATTTGCGGATAGGTTCTCCTCTTGTTTGCGGTCGGAAATGTCCTTGATCGCGGCTTGGAACGCATGGCGCCCGTGCACCTGCTTGCCCAGATATGTAGCGGTCATCAGACGAGTCGGTAGTCACTTCTCGAAGTGCGCACGGTCAGGTCGACATTCACGAATTCGTTGCCCGAGCGTTTCGCACCTAGTGAGCGGACCAAGCGTTCGGTTCGTCGATATGATCGGTGAATCGGCACTGAACAAGGTCCTCCGCTGGACAAGTGCAAAGCTTTGCACAGGCGTGGTTAGCTTCAAAGGACCTCGCCTCGATGGTCCACTATGACGATCGGATCACCGGAAGTGTCGAAGATCTGTTGGTAGCGGTGAAGGAGCTTGTCCTTGTCTTCACTTGAAGTTGATGGATCTCATACGCTTGCTGAATTCGCAGGGCCAGATCGTTCGCGTCCCAAGTTTGGTGGCATAGGTATATCCCCTTTACTGGTTCCACAGCCATCGGCTTCCAGATCCTGAAACCGGTCAATAGCATCCGCATACACGTTGGAAAGCGCTCCTTTGTGATGGCGAGGAACTCCGAACCCGTCATCATAAGGCATGCGTTGGTCCGAGATGATGACGTGCACCTCTTCTTTTGCGAAAACCAGTTCCAACGCCTCAGGTCCCGAATTCGCCAGAAATACCTCCATTTCGCGACGGAAGAGGTGGTCTTGAAGGCCTTCAGGTTAGCCTCCTCATCGTCCACAAAAGGACCCGGATCTTCGTATCGTTCATGTTCAAGCCCTGCGTTGATTGAGTCTGGCGTGGTGCACGGGTAGGTCGATGATGAATTCGGTTTCCCACATCCGGTTCGCTCTCCACTGATGTGCCCCTGATGATGCTCTATGATGCCATAGACGATGGCCAATCCGAGACCGGTCCCTTCGCCTACTGCCTTGGTGGTGAAGAAAGGATCGAAGATCCTTTGCCTTCACCCCGTCGTCCATACCCACGCCATTGTCCTTGATGCTGACGGTCGCCCGGTCATCGACGGACCGCGTCGAGGTCATTAACCTCGCCGTACGGTGGTCGGTCAATGCCATGGCGGCCTGGATACCGTTGGTGATGACGTTCATGAACCTGGTTCACCTTTCCCGGGTAGCACTCCACTTTAGGGATGTCACCAAGTTGAGTCGATGCTCACCTTGTGTCTGAATTATTGGTGACAATAATGGCGTAAGGAGTGCTTCGGTCCTTCGTTCGGAGTCGGTGGTCTTCAGGTCGTCCTCGTCCAAACGAGAGAAGTTCGGAGACCTCTAACGATCTCGCTGTCCGTGACGACCCTTCGGAAATGCTGCCGATGATACCGTCCAGTTCCTCAATGGATTATGGATGCGACAAGCGTTCTTCGAGATCGCGTACCCGTCCTAGTTCCTCGTGCGCACGGTCAGTCGGGATGGATCGATAGCGGTTCATCACATCCACGATCTCCCGCGATATTCCGGCGCAACGGATCGATGTTGCTGGTTATGAAATTGATCAGGTTGTTGATCTCGTGTGCGATCTTAGGCCGTGAGTTGACCGAGCGAAGGCCATTTTCTCCGCGTTGACCAGTTGTGTCTGCGTTTGCTTCAAATGCTCGTTCGACTCCTGCAGGCATCGATTGCGCTCCGTTACTTTTTCCTCGAGTATGACGTTCTGCTCGCGGATGATACGTTCGTTCTCAAGTGAAGCGTGCGGGGCTTCGGCCTGGGAAGCAAGTTTTCCTTGCGCAAGGTGTTGATGTATCTGCAAGACCGAATGATAGCAGGACAGCTTCGAGAGCTGAGCCTAGCGGCATTGTGAATACGGTGATGTCGTTGTAAGGAAGGATACCCATATCCTTCAAAGTGAAAACCATAGTTCCTGAGAGGAATAGACTCCAAGCGATGGCGAAGTATCCTGCTTGTCGTGAACCGGTTCGAAGAACCTTGAAGATGGTGATGACGATCGACATGAAGGTCATGGCGAACAACCCTGCCGCCAATTGGGCAAGCTTGTACCCGAGCGTTGGTGAATGAAAAGGTACAAGGTGAGTACCACTCCAAAGAGCAGGTAGAAATACGGAATGGACCTATGAAGTACTGGTGCCTTCGATTCCGTGTTGATGAAGTGTTTCATGAATTCGCTGGCTGCAATAGCCGTCGCGAACGTGAGTATGATCGAGGCCTTGACAGAGAACCATTGCATTTCGTGCCACAGGTAGTATTGTCCAACACCCGGAACGCCAATTGAGTGAGGCTCACGAATAGGATGTACGACGTAGATCAGGCTGGTGTCCCTGATGGAATGAACACGAACAAGTTGTACATCGCCATGACCAGCATGATACCGATATACGCGCTCCGATCAAGAAGGTTCTTGAAGGATCTGCTCAGCGAATTTCGATGGGGCGTGCACCCTCAGCGGAACTTGTAACTGCTTATTGCTTTGGACGCGTATGTACACGTCCGCTTCGGTACCATACTGGTATGGGTAGTTTGAACACGAACTCAGGCTGCATGACCATCCTCGTGGAGATCGGCACGCATCTGTCCGGTGGATGCTATGATGGTCGGCTTTCCTCCATTCGTTCGTACAAAGACATCAACGTGTTCCACCTCCGCATGCTCCAGATCCGGAAAACGAAACTTTCTTCGGTGTCGTTCCTCGGATTTGGCCCGAAGCCAGAATGCCGAGGTCGTGATACCTAAGTTCGGTACGTCATTCCCGCTTGCGATGAACCCAGTGCTCAAGATCGCATCCTCGACCAGCATCTCGCTATTAGGATCCTCCAGAATCTCGAGATGCTTGCCGATATGAGAACTCTTTCCAAAGTCTTGTACCCTCACCAATGGGCCATCTTGGGCGATGGAAACGAGGGAACAGGAAAGGGCCAGAGCCAACGTGGCGAACTTTTCATCTCGCGCTCATACGAACGCGATGGTTAAGTTGCGAACCTATGCCGAGGCCGCGAAGGTCTCCCGGCAAGTTTCTATGGCCCTATGGCTATTATGTCCAAGAGCAGGCCCATTCACACAGAGGTCGTAAGTCAACTGCAGCGCTTCACCTCCAAGCATTTCAACGCGCTGATTAGGTCTCAGTCGCAGACTGAAAAGCTGTTAGCGGAAAGATGGATTTGCGGAATGCAATGATCGCGTTCGGGATCACCATTGCGAATGGCCTTGATGGATGGGATAGGGTATGTGAAGGTTTCCGCCGTCACCTATTTGTTCCAGAATAGTGAACCCGGCCTTCAGAGCATGACGAAGTGTGTAGTGAGCGACAGGCAAACCATTGAATCGATCCCCAACTGATTGGCCAAGGATACCGCGCAAGAAGGCCAAATGAAGAGGGAGTCCTTTGATGAATACCGATTCGCATTCCATAAGCCACAAACCTCTGCGGTTCCGTTTGCGGAATATTGCTTGACAACAGGTCTTTATCCGGTGATCCATGGAGAAGAGCGCGCTCTCAATGGGCACTCACGATCGTCCGTTGCGATCTCAACACGTATACCGCCAACCATCCCTTCCTTGTCGGAAATGGCAACTATGACGTATGTGTCCGGATCGCTGATCCAATCGTCATTATTGGTCGTCACGTTCGGGATACCGAAATCCTCAAGGACCTTCCGGTGCTGCCTCAGGAATTCAGCACACAGCTCAGGTTCTGAAATGGCACGAAAGGCTTTGAATGTCAATTGCTCCATGTAGCTAAGTATCAATTGATTCCTTTCTTATTGATGGGGGCAGGCCCGAGTTCGTTACAGTGGATCGATCCGAGCGTAACAGATCCTCCAGATCGATGTACCATCGACCGGAACAGGTCATTCTATTGGTTGAGATATTCCGGCAGACCTCTGCGGTCAAAGCCCCCCCGAGCGCAACGTGCCCGCCCAGTTGAGGCCATGTAAGAAGTGACCGACCGATCTCGGGAAAGCTCGCTCTCATGCGTTCGCTGAGCGTGGCCTTACCGACCATAGCGAGGATGTATTCCAATTTCTGGTCCGCTGTCATTGGACCATTAATAGCGTTGATGTCCAGGCCTTCCATCCTGCCATGGACCAGTGGTCTTTCCGGCTCCAGGTCATATCGCTCCACGTCCACAAGTCCACGGTCGCTGGTGTCCATTACCACCGGGATCCCCAGCGCTTTACAGTGCTGGCGGGCAAAGATCTTGACGTCAACACTGTCGCACTCCTCCACCAACAGGTCGAGCTTTCCACCTTCGGTCAGGAATCGTTCAATGTTGCCGGTCGTGATCCCTTCGTTGTAACACACGACCTTCAAAAAGGGATCCAGTTCGGCGATCTCGCGCGCGGTGTTCACCACTTTGGGTGTTCCCATTTCGTGCACACCGCTACGGATCCTGTTCAGATTGCTCAATTCCAAGGTGTCGAAATCCGCGAGTCGGATCTCGCCGAAGCTTCGCTCCAAAGCCATGGTCAGGCTCACGCTTTGACCTACGCTCAGTCCGATCACACCCACCTTCTTCGTCGCAAGGATCTCCTGTTCCTCCCGCGTGATCTTGTTCCTGTTCCGATCGGTGCGGACCGCGGCGAATTCGGGTCCATCCAGTAAATGGACAAGGCAATTGGACCAAGGGTAATAGACCCAAACCCCGTAGGTCTTCGGGTCAACACCTTTCAGGTGTTCGATCGCAGCTCGATCCAGGTCCTCCTTCGTGAACTTCCGCGATGGGTTCAGCGTGCGCACCAACTCGGTGAGCTGCGCATGCAGATCGTCGTGGATCCGGATGGCGGCATTCGTGTTCAGCAACTCCTTCAGCCGCGCCTGATCGCTCAGGTCGCTGAGGCGGAAGAATTCCGGCCGGTAAGTGGTCCGGTCGGTTGCTGAAGCGGTGTCCAACGCTCGAGCAGAAAGTCCATGGGTCGTTCGGAGAGTAGGCCGAAAAGATTTGTGAAATCGGGGTGAAGCTAGCTTGGAAAAAGTTATCCAACAAAATATCAACACGTTTTTCACGAAACCTATTCGCCGAAGCCCCGTATTCAGGTCGTTGACAGTATCCGAATACACGAGCAAACCTTTCACCGATGAGCGCTGCACCCACAACTGGACCATCCCGAGGGCCATGCCATGTGTGCTGTTCGTGGATGACGACGCAGGGAATCGTCAAGCTTTCAATTCAACCTTCCGTCGCTCCGTGAATGTCCTGTTATTAGCGGCGGACATCAAGGGCATGGGGCATTTGGCCACCCATCATGTGCATGTGGTGATGGCTGACCAACAGTGCCCGGCACGCCGGGCAGCAGAATGTTGGCCCGATCACGGGAACGTTACCCCAACGTTCGCCGCATGCGCCTGTTACCGGCTGTTCCGATCTCGAGGCCATCATCGAAGCCATCAATCAGGGTGTCGCATTACATCGCGAAACCTTGGGACCCGGAACAGTTGACCAAGGCCATGCACGAGGCCTTCGAAGAAGTTAGGGCCGAGGAGGAGCGTGCCGCATACACCCAGCGCTTGATCGAGGCCAATCGTCAGCTCGAGTTCGCCTTGCGGCAGCGGCTGTTGTCCCTGAGCTCCCATTCTCCACCACTTGTCATATTGCGTCATGGTCCTTGGGCCGTGGCGCTTTTTTCTTGCGGCATGACGACGCCGACATTGGCTGCCCATCACGGCGCTCGTGCTGTCCCAAAGTACCTATGCCCAATGCGATGGTTGGCAACGGGTGAGCTATGACATGAAGGTCGAAATGGATGCCGTGAGGCATCAATACACCAGGGACGACCACGCTGAAATACACCAACCATAGCGGATACCTTGAAAGAGGTGTTCTTTCATCTGGCCCCAACGCGTTCCGGCCAGGGAGTGAAATGGATGTCCGTTCGCGGACCATTCTTGATCCGGATGACCGGGTGGGCGAGCGGATAGCCGCCTTAGGACGTGAAGAGGAAGGTCATTGGAGGTCCATGAATTCGTGCAGGATGGTCGAAGCGTGGAACTGACGCACTGGGCACCGTTCTGAAAGTGAAGTTAGCCATGTACTTGTTACCGAAGAGGACCACGACCTTCTCGTTCAACTTCGACGGTAGGTGCCGGTCCAGATGGGCACCAGTGGACGGGATAATGCGGAGCATGTGGCCTACAGCATGACCCAATGATATCCCAAGCTGGCCGAGTACGATGAGCGCGGTTGGCGTACCTGCCACTTATGTGGGCAGGGAATTCCATGGGGTATGGGGTGATTTCGATGTGACGCTGGATATCGATGGCGCCTTCACGATAGCGGCCACCGGGGTGTTGCAGAATCCACATGAGGTAGGTCATGGGTATCCATTGGGTAAAAAGGCGCTGAAAGGCCGATGGGTGGGCGTCTCAAATGGCATTTCGTAGCCAATGATGTGCACGATTTCGCATGGGCTGCGGACAAGGATTACGTGCATACCACCGAGCAGGTGCCCGATGGGCCACTACTGCATTTCTTCCGCAAGGACGTGTCCGAACTGGAAGCGAACTGGAACGAACTGCCCGCCTACATGGTGCACCAGTTTCCGATACATGAATGAGCACTTCGGCAAGTACCCATGGCCCCAGTACAGCTTCGTACAAGGTGGCGATGGAGGCATGGGCACCCGATGTTGACCTTGATCATGGGTGGGCGACGGCTCGAAGACTCGTTGGTCTGAGCGTTCATGAGAGCGTACATGGCCTGGTATTACGGTGTGCTCGCCAGTAATGAAGGTCGTTTTCCATGGATGGACGAAGGGTTCACGGAGTATGCGTCGAGCAAGGTCATGCGGGAATTATTTCCGCGCGACGAGGACCCTCACGCCGGTAGCATAGCTGGGTACCGATACGCTGGTGGTGAGCGGCAAGCACGAGCCTGCCAGCATCCATGCGGACCACTTCATCACGAACGAGGGTGCGGAAGCACAGCGTACAGTTTCGGAGAGATGTTCGTTCATCAACTGGGTGCCGTGGTCGGAGAGAAGGTGCTGGCCAAGGACTCTTGCGCTATTATGACGTATGCAAATTCAAGCACCCGGAGCCCATCGACATCGAGCGTGTCTGGAGAAGCAGAGCGGGTTGGAACTCGACTGGTACTTCGATGAGTGGATCGATACAACGCGGACCCTTGGACTACGGCGTGCGCGGAGTTCTGGCCGTGAATGGTGAATTACGCATTGAACTGGAACGGATGGGAGCAACTGATGCCCGTCGACCTGCAGGTCGAATTCAAGGACGGTCGGGTGGTGAACTATCACGTTCCGCTTTCATAGACGAGGTGCGCGCGGATCGATTCTGAGAACTTCAACTGCCACCTTGCCAGCAGCAGTGGACCGATCCGACCTACAGCACGACGATGCAGGAGCCATCCACGGATCAGCTCGATCGCCATCGATCCACTCGCTCGCACAGCGGATATCAGGCTTTCGAACAACCGCGTGGAATTGCCGGAGGTACGGAGGCTTCATCAAGCCATAGATATCGCGATCGGACAGGCACCGTGCGGGGAATACCGGCGCAGGACTTCCCGTTGGGTCGAGCGGTTCACACGGCCATTTCCTCTTCCTTGTTCCCGAGTACCAATTTGTTCTGGAGATCGGAAGGCACAGGCATGTATTGGTAGAACTGCTCAGTATAGGGTTCCATGACCCTGTGTCAAGCTGCGGAGCGCCGTGCTGTAGCGATCCAGCTCAGCCAATGGAACGTGCGCTTGGATAGTTTGGTGTCGTTCCTGCATATCCACACCACATTAGCACGCTGCGCCTTCCTTGCAGATCCGTCATCACCTCGCCCACGAGTTCCGCAGGGACCTTGACGCGTCGATGCGTTGGATCGGTTCCATCGGTAGTGGTGCGGCATTGATGAATGCTTCCTTGAAGGCCATCATTCCCGCGATGCGGTGATGTCATGCTATCCACCGGATGCATCTTGCCATCGTGAACGATCACGCCTGGATGTCACCGCGCCGGAGAGCCGGTCAATGGTCCTTTTGCCATCTTCTACAGGATACCTTTCAGGATGCTCGGCGAACTTGTTGTCGTCGCGCCCCTTCGATACAGTTGCGAGGAGGCGAGCACACCTCCCGTGGAGTAGTTCATGGATGTCCTTTCCGCGCTGCGTGAGCCCCTCCGGTTCGGGCCTGTCCTTCGTCCAAGGCTCGATCTTCCGTGCACCTCGGCGAACTGGCCACTTCCGCCGCTCTGCTTCTTATGTCTGTATATTGATGTGGCGGCCTTTCTGATGGTCTCGATACGGGATGTGGGACTGCTGAACTCGAGATGCGACCTTGTAATGGTGGGCGAGCTTCTTCAACAGGTTCAAGTGCAATTTCACCTTGGCTCCCGATGATCTGTTGCCCGGTCTCCCGGTCATAGGTGAGAACGATCGTGAGGTCCTCCTTTTGTGCTTCCAACAGCGCCGCGTGCATTTCTCCTCCTGCTTCTGGTCCACGGCCTTTACGGCCATGCGCAAGCGGGTGGAGGGTACGTTGGGCTTCAGCTTGATCGAACGTCGGTGAATGCAGGGTATGCGCCGTAGCGGTATCCTTCAACTTGATCGTGCCTCCGATATCCCCGCGACCAACTTCTGGACATGCTTGCGCTCCTTGCCGTCGACGATGAACAACTGGTTCATCCTTTCGAGGTGGTCCCGGTATTGTCATTGACCAGTTCCATGCCCTCGTTCACCTCGCGCTCATCACCTTGAACAGCGTGACATGACCTGCATGCGGCTCGATGACGGTCTTGAAGGGCAGCACGGTAAGTCCATCTGCGGTACAAGCCAGTTCGCCTCCATCACTCAAGTGGTTTCAAAAACCAAGCATTTCAATAGCGCTGGTGCATATTGTCGATGAACCCATCAGCCGTCCGCTGCCCGCTGTTTCATGCCGCGCTCAAACAGAACACAGGGAAGCAGGTACGCTACTCATTCCCTGTTTCAGCCCCAACCTCATCTCCCGTCCTCATCCAATTCTCCTTTTTCAGTAGTGCTCCATCAAGGTCTCGTCGTTCTCGGCCGCCTTTTTCCACCAGCTCTTTGGAGCGCATCGGCGCGTTCCTTTTCACTTTCGGGTATAGGCTGCTTCTCCGGCTTCCCGCGGCGTCATGGTTTATACATAGGGTATCTTCAAAAGGTCGATGATCCGATGGAACCCTTCACCTTGGTCAAGGGTATTGCATGATGGTGACCGCTGGACCGAAGTGATCGAAGCTTGCGCGATGGTGCTATCGAAGTCCGACAAAGAGGTGGTCAATTGGTTCACGCCGATGATGATCGGGCGTGTATACCGCTGCATGTGCTCCCACAGGTCAGTGCCCACTTCAACACCATGGTGGCCGCTCAGCAATAACACACATGTGTCTGCGACCGCAGAGCGGGCATGGTCTCGCCTGGGTCATCCAGGCCCGGTGTATCAATGATGTTGATGCTTGTAGTTCCGCCACTCGGTGTGCATCACGGTGCTGTACACGCTACTTCCGCGTTCATGTTCCAATTGAGTGATGGTCGCTCACCGTGTTCTTGTCCTCGATACGGCCGCGGCGTGGGGATTCAGACCCGCTTCGAAGAGCATGGTTTCGGCCAGCGTGGTCTTGCCGCATCCGTGGGATCCCAGCAGAACAATGTTCTTGATGTGTTTGGCGTCGAAGACTTTCATGGCGAGGCAGGGGTTTAGTGGTTCGTAGTGTTGGCCACCACGTAGGTCCTGGCTCAGCCGTACGCGATCATCCAGAGCAGGACACGCGGAGGAGCATGGAAGATAGGTCGATCCACGAACGAAATCCAAACGATCGTCAGGCCGTCCCTCAGGAACGAAAAAGCCCCCTGTTCACACAGAGGGCTTCATGAAAACGTATTGCTGGTCAGTTCAAGATCTCCTGAGCGCGCTCGCCCTGCAACTTGCTGAAGCGGGTGACCACCTCTTCATAGCTGCCAGGAAGATTCAAGTCCTTCAGTGGGTCGAATCCGAGTTCCTTTTCCACGGTGATGTTCGTGTAAGAACGTTCTTTCTGTTCCGATGGGTCCGAAGTGCCTTGGTCCATGAAGTTGGGACGATTATTTGGGTTGGAGCGATCGCTGGTAAGCGCGATAGGGAACACGAAGTTAATGTCAGGACCATCGTTCCGTCAAGAGGTGGGTATCAACTTGTTCATTAGCTTGGTTTCCTGAAACGGATCCTGGCCCGGTCCTTGGCATAAGGTGGATGAACAAGCCACTCCCATCCTCCACAACATTCAAGCATGAACAAGCTCAAGCCCCTCTTTCTCGTTTGGTCGGTCATACTGTGGCACGGAATGGCCGCACAATTCAACGATCGAGGAAGTTTTCACGCGTCGCTCGGGGTGGCCTCCGGCGTGCATGGTACGGAATACGAGACCCGTTTCAGTTTTGCCGGGATAGAGATCGTCAGCGACACCACCGATGGGGCCGTAACGGTGACCTATCCGATCCAGGTGAGCTATGGATTCGCTCGGGCCTTCAGTTTGGGCTTGATCATCGAGCCCGGTTCATACTTGGATTCCAACGCGACACGATCGAACGGCTTCCTGGTCTATGGGATCGAACCGCGTTTCTATATCGTGAACAAGGACCGTTTCGCTTGGATGGCATCGTTCCAATTCGGTGGCTCCCATTTGAGGATCGAGGAGCAAGGACCGGTCATTGCCGAGGCTACTTATGTTGGAACCAACTTCGGTATCGGCTCTGGGGTCGCATTCTTGTTCACCGATCATTTCGGTCTTCAGCTCCATTTGCGCTACCTATCCACGCGTATGCCCTTGACGTCCTACACCCAAAGTGGGACATCCGTGGCCCTGACGAATTATGAGGCCGAGCTTCGGACCAAGGGAGTTGCGCTGCAGGCCTCATTGGCCTACAAATTCTGATCGATACGATCCGCGTGTACATTTGTCGGGCGCGTTGGTTCCAGGCAGGAACGGGTCAAGTGGACCCGTCCCTGTCAGGATGAAAAGGGAATCCCGTCCGAACCGGGAGCTGTTCCCGCAGCTGTAGATCACTGAGGCTGCTCGCAAGGCCACTTTCCGCTAATTGGCGGATGGGAAGGCGCGAGCGGTGAAGGGTGATGAGCCAGAAGACCTGCCAGCATGCATTTCGTTCCGGCCCCGGGAGCAGGGCAGGTGCTTGCGGTACAGGCATCCAACATGCTCAGGGGTTTCACATCATGAACGCCGCTCGGTGAAAGCGGCAAGCTCAATCCCCTTTTCCATGTACCGTTCAATACTTTCTGCCGGTCTTTTAGCGATCGCACTGTTCAGCAGTGCACAGTCCTACGTTCATCAAGTACTGGTCCTCAACGAAGGCTATTACGACTTCTTCGGTGGTGGTGGCCAACTGGTGCCGGTCACGATCGGGAGCTATGTTCCCGAGACCGGCTCGTATGAGCCCAGGGTAACATTGGATGAGGCCCGGTTCGCCACCGATATCCTTGTCGATAATGGTTCCGTGTACGTCGCAGCGGACGATCGGATCCTTCGTTACGATGTTGGAACGTTCGCCCTATTGAACGAGGTCGAGGTGCCAGGTGTGCGCAAACTCGCGATCTGGAACGATCAATTGCTGATCACACGAGGCGAGCTCGGTGGTCTTGCCCATTATTTCGAATCCCGTTCCAAGGACGCCCTTTCCTTTCTCTACGACATTACTCCGGCCGAAGGACTGCCTTTTTCTGCCGAAGGCATCGCCGTGTTCGATGACAAGGCTTACCTCGCGGTGAACAATTCCTTCGACTACGAGAACGTGCAAGGGCTGATCGGCACCGTGGATCTGCAATCCGGCACATTCGACAGCATGATCGACCTGGGCCCGGAAGGCTTGAACCCGGAGCACCTCATGGTAAAGGACGGCGCCGTATTCGCCTTCAGTAACAAGGATTTCACAGGAAGCAGCATCAGTCGCATCACCGCGGGTGGACTCGAGTATGTACGGACCGTCGCCGACAACAGCGGATGTTCCGCTTCCGCCTTGGTAGGGTCGACCATCTATTACATGGAATACGACCAACAGGAATTGGCCCGCTTCGACATCACTTCCGGTGAGGTACTTGACACACTGGCGGGTAGCCCATCCGTATACGGCTTGTTGGCCGATCCCATCAACGATGTGGTGTATGCGACAACGACCGACTATTACAGTACGGGGGAGTTGCACGTGCTGAACAATGAGGGTGAGGTCCTGCATACCGTTGCGGTGAGCGTCAGTCCAGGGAACATGGCACTGGATGTGCGGAATCCCACAGGGATCGTGGGTCAGGCAGTGCCGACCTTCAGTGTGTTCCCCAACCCCACCAACGGAGTGCTGAGCTTGAGCGGGAAATTGCCTGTCGGGCCTGTGGTCTTCAAAATTCTGGACGTCACGGGACGCACGGTCATTGAGGATCGCCTTGTGGTGACAGCGGGTTCATCCACCCTGGACCTCACTGGGCTGGCTTCCGGTCCTTACACCGTGCAACTGAGCGGCGGTCAGGGAGTGCGCTTCATGAAGCAATAGGTCTTCTGCGGAACAACGAAGAGTTCTACATTTGCCGCCCCGAAGGTTTCGGGGTATCGCCTCCCTAGCTCAGCGGTAGAGCAGCTCATTCGTAATGAGCAGGTCGCCGGTTCAAATCCGGCGGGAGGCTCAGGAAAGGGACCACCTCGGTGGTCCCTTTTTCATTGGACCAGCGCCGCGGCCTTCCGGGCCACGCGGATCCCGATCGCCACGCCCATGCCGCCCAAGCGCACGGCAGCGACCACCCGTGGGGACACGTGTTCGATGATCGGGGTCTTGCTTCCGCCCATACCCATGATCCCGCTCCAGCGTTGCGCGATACCGAATGTTCGGCCGGGCATGATGACCTCACGAAGTATCCGTTCCAATTCGGATTGGATCAGTGGAGTGGTGGAATCCTCCGTGGTGGTTTCGCCGACGATATCCAGGTTCCTTCCGCCGCCCAGAAGGACCGCCCCATGGTGGTCGCGGAAGTAATAAAAGCCCTCGTCATAATGGAAGGTCCCGCGTAGCCTTGATCCTTCGATGGGAGTTGTCAGGAGAACTTGCCCACGCGCAGGCTTGACATCGAGTTCGGGCAGCAGCTCGGTCGCATAGCCGTTCGTCGCCACAACGACCTGGGCAGCGATCATCGGACCCTCGTTGCGCAGTCTTACACGAACGTGGTCCTGACCATCCTCGATGGAGGTGACCCAGCTATTGGGACGTAACTGAACACCTTCGGAAACGGCCTTTCGCAGGAGTGAATCCATGAGAAGCGCAGTATCCAAGGGGCCCTCGAGATCGGTCTTGGCCATGTGCTCCACACCCGAAAGACCCATTCTTGGGATGGCATCGTCCGACCACGCAAAGACCGTTCTTCGGAAAATTGGCCGCAAGGCCTCGTTCAAACGATCGAACCCTTCGGCCACTGTGGTGTACCGATGGTCATGCGGAGCATAGATCTCATATCCACCGGTCCCTTCAAGACCGATCGCAGCATCGCCAAGCTCATTTCGCAGTTCTTGAAGTCCCCTCCAGCGTTCCTCCACACGGTACAACATGGCATCCATGCCCTCATTCTCCAGGTCCGCCAAGAGTTCGCTCGGGCTTCCGAAGCATGCGAACCCGGCGTTCTTGACACTGGCCCCGCTGGGAAAAGGCCCACGTTCGAGCACCACGACATGATGCTTCGGGTTGGCTCTTTTATGGAACAAAGCGGTGAACAGGCCCACGATCCCGGCACCGACCACCACCAGGTGCGGGGTGCGATGGAATCCACGGGTTTCCCAGATGCTGTGCATGCGTACGGTCCCCGTTTTTGCCGAAAGGCCAAGGGCACCCAAAGATGTCGTAAATTGCGGCGTTGATGAAGTTCCTGCAAGACCTTCGCTTTCTTTTGAGCACCAAGACCTTAGCGCCTTTGCGATCAGTGCTGGTACTTGGCGTGTTGTTGTGCTCCGGCATTGCCACCGGCCAGGTGGACAATGTGCTCATCTATGGAACTGTCAAGGACCTGACCTCCTCGAAGAAGCTGGATGATGTCACGGTCACCGTGTTCAAGAATGGTGCAAAGCTCATCGACGTGCCCACCAATGCGAGTGGGAAATATGAGATCAACCTTGACTACGGCGCCGACTACAAGATCGTAGTGGCGAAGGCCGGTTTCGTAGGTAAGAACATCAAGATCGATACGCGGAATATCCCTGAAGAGGATCGGCAAGGTGGTCATGGGATGAACATCGATTTCTCCATGCTGACCGACCTTCCAGGGATCGATTATTCCATCCTCAACGAGCCCTTCGGCATGGCTGCATACAAGGACGGAGCCTTCACGTGGGACATCGATTACACCAATCGGATGCGCGATGCTCAAGCCCGCTTGATGAAGGAGTACGACGACATGCGCAAGCGGGAAGGCGACCTTGAAGCGCAGTTCAAGAAGCACATGGAGAACGGTGAGAAGTCCTTTGCTGCTGCAGACTTCGGAAAGGCCGTTGATGCGTTCACCGATGCGTTGAAGATCAAGCCTAATGATGCGATCGCCAAGGCCAAGTTGAGCGATGCTCGCATGCGTTTCGAAGGACTGGAGGCGGAGCGGAAAGCTGCGGAGAAGTATGCCGCGCTCATCAAGGAGGCCGACGGTCTGTATGGAAAGAAGGACTATGCCGGGGCCAAGGTGAAATACAGCGCTGCCATCGATGTGAACAACAAGGAGGCCTACCCGAAACAAAAGATCAAGGAGATCGAGGCGATCCTCCTTGACCTGGAGAGGCAGGCTGAAACGGACAAATTGGCGAAGGAGTTACAGGAGAAATACCAAGCGGCGATCGTTCTGGCCGATGCGGCCCTGAAAAGTGAGAACTGGGACCAGGCCGTGGCCAAATACACGGAAGCCAGTGGCCTGAAGCCCGATGAGAAATATCCGAAGGACCAGTTGGCCGTGGTGGCAACAAAGCGTGCCGAAGCGGAGAAGAAGGCTGCAGATGAGCGTCTTGCGAAGGAGTTGGAAGAGAATTACAAGGGAGCCATTACCGAGGCCGATGCCGCCTTCCGGAGCAGCAACTGGGATGTGGCGACCGCCAAGTACACGTACGCATCCGAACTGAAACCGAAGGAGAAGTATCCGACCGATCAGCTCGCGGCCATCCTGGTGAAAAAGGAAGAGCAGTCGAAGAAGGCAGAAGAGGAGCGTTTGGCGAAGGAACTGCAAGAGCAATATCAAGCAGCGATAACGGCCGCAGATGCTGCATTCCGCGCGGTGGACCTAGACTTGGCCGAAACGAAGTATTCCGAAGCCAGTGGACTTAAACCTGCAGAAAAGTACCCGAAGGACCAGCTTGCGGCCATTGCCAAGAAGCGAGAGGACATGGCCAAGAAGGCTGAGGAGGAGCGGATCGCACAGGAGCTTGATGCCCGATACCAAGGACTGATAACAGCGGCGGATGAGGCTTTCCGTGCCCTGGAATGGGAGACGGCCATCGGCAAATACACCGAGGCGAGCGGGTTGAAGCCGAAGGAGAAGTATCCGACCGACCAACTTGCTGCTATCGCCAAGAACAAGGAAGCCGCAGCTAGGCAAGCCGAGGAGGAGCGAAAGCAGCGCGAATTGAACGAGCGGTACGAGGCGGCCATTGCCGTGGCTGACCAAGCCTTTCAAAAGGAGAAATGGGACGATGCCCGTGCCAAGTACAGTGAAGCCAGTGGAGTGAAGCCCGGGGAAAGCTACCCGAAGGATCAGATCGCCGCCATTGCGGCGCGTATCGCGGAGGAAGAAGCCCGGAAGAAGCAAGAGGCCTTGGACGCCAGTTATCAGAAAGCCATCGATCAAGCCGATGCGGCATTTGGGAAGAAGGACTATCAAACGGCGGTGACGGCCTATCGGGAAGCATCGGCCGTGAAACCTGCTGAGCGTTATCCCAAGGATCGGATCAGTGAGGCGGAGGCCCTGATCGCTGAAGCAGCGCGACTGGCCGAGGAAGAACGGAAGGCGGCGGAATTGGAAAAGCGCTACTCGGACCTGATCAAGTCGGCAGACAAGTTCTATGATGGGAAGAAGCTTTCCGAAGCACTGAATGATTACAAGGACGCGCTGACCCTCAAGCCGGAAGAAGCACATCCGAAGGCGCGGATATCGACGATCGAAGCCCAACTAGATGCAGCAGCTCAAGCCAAGGCCGAGGAGGAGCGACTGTTACGCGAGAAACAAGAGCGCGACAAGCGATATGCTGACCTGGTCACCTCCGCCGATAAAGCGTTCGCAGCGAAGGACTATGAAAAGGCCAGAGCGGACTACGCTTCTGCCTCCGGGGTGAAGCCGGATGAGGTGCATCCTAAGGACCGGTTGGGCGAGATCGAACGGCTCTTGGCCGTCGCCAATAGTGCTGCTGAAGAAGCAAGGTTGGCGGCTGAGCGTGAAGCTGCGGAGAAGGCCCGCTTGGCGGAAGAGGCACGGATCGCAGCTGAGAAGGCCGCGGCCGAAAAAGCGAGGGTCGAAGAGGAGGAGCGGAGGAAACGCATGGCTGCTGCAGAGATCGACGCCGAGTACCGTGAATTTGTGGCCGCTGGTGATCTGGCATTCTCTGCGAACGATTTCGACAAGGCGAGGGACAAATACACGGCAGCGCTCGGTGTAAAACCGGAAGAGCAGTATCCGAAGGACAGGATGGCAGCGATGGACGCAGCGATCGCGAAGCGCGCCCAGCAGCAGTCCGAGGCGGAGCGGTTGGCCGAAGAACAGCGACGCATGGATGCGGAGCGGAAAGCGCGCGAGGCGGAGGAGGCCGAAGCGGCGCGTTTGGCGGCAGCTTCGCAACGAGAGCGCGATGAGGCGGAGCGCCTGAGAAAAGAGCGGGAAGCCGAAGAAGCATTGCGTGCTGCAGAGGAGCGCGAGCGTCAAGAGCGTGAAGGAGCGAAGGCTATTGAGGAACGGTATCGTTCAACGATCCTTCGCGCAGATGGTGCGTTAGCTGAAAAGAACTATTCCGAAGCCCGGGGTATCTACGCAGAAGCGAGTGACATCAAACCGGATGAAACGTACCCGCTGGCCAAGATCGACCAGATCGACAAGCTCCTGGCCGAACAAGAACGGTTAAGACTGGAAGCTGAATTGGCAGCGCAGAAGGAAGCGCCCGTGGTGGCGGAACGACCGAAGAGCACCTTCGTGAGCGATGGACAGGAGGATGAAGCAGTGCGCTTCATGCGGGAAGCACGTGAGCGGGAGGAGGCGGAGAAGTACGAGCGGATCAAGAAATTCCGGGCGGAACAGGAGCGAGTGGAGGCGGAGAACGCCGATGCCGCTGCAGATCGGAGAATTTCGGGTGTGGAATACAAGGAGCGGGTGCAGGAGCAAAGCGCCCAATTGTATTCCGGCAACGATCAACGTCGCATGCAACGCGCCGAGGAATTAGCGGCATTCCGCGAGGCATTGGAGCGTTCGGAGGCCGAGCGGAGGCAACGTGCCAGTGAGGCAAGAGCACAGAACTACCAAGGAAAATTGGCGGTTGTGGAACAGACCGAGGAGCGGGACAGGGCGTGGAGCGGAAAACAAGAGGATCGTGTCACAGCATCCCTGGAAGTGAAAGAGTTGGAGGAACGTCTGAAGCAGGAACGGGTCAACTCCGGAGCCCAGCGCACCGAAGTTGCCCGGCAGCAGGTCGTTGAACTCCAAACTGATATGGACCGCTTGGCCGAGCGTGGGAACAGCGTCGTCGAGTCGCAGCGACGATCGGTGGAAGCGCAGAAACGGGCCCGTGAAGTGCAAGAGACAGGGTATGCAGAGCGCAGCGGTGATGCACGAACCATTGCCAAGGATAAGTTGGACGCTACCAAACCGGACCAACCCAGGGCCTTTGCGGATTACAACCGATCAAAGCTTGCTCAGGAGTATCCCGAGGGCGTTACCGAGGAGAGTTACACGGAAGGCAATAAGGCGATCATCCGGCGGGTTGTTGTTCGTGGCAACAAGGCGGACGAGTATAGCAAGGCGATCGCGAAATGGGGAACGTTCTACTTCAAGAACGGACAGAGCATCACCGATGCCATCTGGAACAATGAGACCGGTGGTTGATCAGATTTGGGATGTTGGATCGTGGGCCGCGCAGGTATAGTGCTTGATCCCGGCCTTCCCGTGGCTACCACCTCGTACGGGGAGGCATTCGTGATCGCCAACTTCCGATGACGTGTTCACATGCGGGCATCCGTATCCCGAGGCAGGAATACCGCAGGCCATGAACAATGAACACCGGAAGGTCCGGCGTTCGGGGTGATATCAAGTCGGATTCAGCCTTTCGACTTCCGCTCGCGCATTTTCTTCACGAGGTCCACGATCTGCTCCGGGCTGAGCTGTTTGCCACGGAACTTGCGTTCACCATCGACCAAGAAGACCTTCGGGGTGGAGTAGACATCATAAGTCTCGCTGTAGTTCAGGCTCTCGATGGTGGTGTCCTTGGGAATGAACTTCCTCGGATCCTTCTTGGCTTCTTCATAAACGGTCTTGGTCAAGCCCACATTCACCCAGTCCAGGTCGTGCTCGCGGATGAAGGCTTTCCAATCCTTCATCAGGGTCTCATCGATCGCCTTCGCCACACAGAACACCTCAATATCCAGGGCCTTCATTTCTTCCTTGTAAACGCGAGCCATCTCAGGGAGTTCCTTTTTACAGTGGCCGCAGTGTGGGTCCCAGAAAACGATCACCACGTACTCCTGGGGCAGGTCGTGGAAATTGATCCAGTTCTGTTCGGTCGTATCGGTCAAGCTAAGGAAGGGGGCGCTTTTTCCCAGGACCAAAGGTGCTTGTTTACGTGCCCGTTCGCAGAGCTTTTCCAGTTTCTCATCGGTCATCCAGTCCACGCGTCCGGGTTTGTCACCATCGGCGCAGTAGTAGGTGAGGGCCATGTGGACGAAAACGGCATCCATTCCCATGATATCGCTGGTCTCGTACTTATGGGTCACGGCATTCACCATGAATTTGAACACGTCGTTCTTACCGTCGGTGCGTTCAATGAGTTCGTCGACCAACCTGTTGATGGTGTCCGGCGCTTGTGGAACGACCTTGCCGATGTACTCATCGAACTTGTTGGCGAACACGGGGACACGCACAATGCGCTCATCGGTCAGGTCGAAATTGTCCCAGAAGTGAGCACGGAACTGATAGTACTGCGCCGCACTGTCCAAATTCCCATCCGGTTTGCGGATCTCCGGTAATTCCACGCTCATGCTCATCTTGACCAATGCGGCCGTCAACGTCCCGGGTTCCGTCGCGATCAGGTTGCGTTGGTAGGCCTTGACCGCCTTGTCCAGATCTTCCATCTGCGCCTTCAGGGCACTGCGGCCCATGGGATCCTGGCCTTTGTCCATTAGGGCCTTCAGCGCATCGCTTTCCTTCTTGCGCTCGTTCAGGAAGCGGATATAGTCATGGAACAATTGATTCTCCTTGGATGCCTTCACAGTCAGGTTCCCCACGAGATCAATGGTGTCCGAGGCCATCTTGATGACCGGTTCGTTCACCACCATTTCAAAGAACTTTGGACCCGGTATCACCACGGCGTACATACCCGCCTTGTATCCTTTGGGGCTTTTGAAGCTTGCTTTCCCCTTCGCATCCGCCACTGCCGTATCGGCGTAATACAACTTGTTGCCGTAGTAGTTGGCCAAGTAGATCGTGTCCTTGGCGGCACCGTTGATGACCACCTCGATGTCGCGTTTGGGTGCATCTTGGGCGAACAAGGTGGCACTGAAAAGCAATGAGGTCAGCAGGGAGCAATGTTCCTTGGTAAGCATGGCGTCAAAAGTAAACAGCGTGGTCCGGGCAAGATCCGTTCCAAGCGAGGACGAAGGTGTGTATACGAATGGTTGGCCCGTTGTTCGTTAAGACTCGTTAACGAAGCGGCGAGGTATCTCCTCCTCAGATGACCGCGGTCTTGAACTCGCTGGTCGTATGGAACGTGATCTCCGGGTTGTTCCGTTTTTCCAGTTCCAACATATAGGCGCTGGGGGCCATGAACACGGGGTTGTCGTCCTTGTCCTGTACGATCTGCTGGGCCTTGATCCGAATGAAGTTCTCGAGCGCGGCTTCATCCGTGCTGGTCATCCAACACGCCTTGTAGGCAGGGATCTGTTGAAAAGCGCACTTCGCACCATATTCATGGTCCAGGCGATAGCTGATCACCTCGAACTGCAATTCACCTACGCACCCCACGATCTTCTTGTTCCCGGGTTGCTGCGTGAAGAGTTGTGCGACCCCCTCGTCGGTCAACTGGCGGATGCCTTTGTCCAATTGCTTGGTCTTCATCGGGTCCATGTTCACCAATTCCCGGAACATTTCAGGGGAGAAGGCGGGAATACCACGGAACTGGAACTTTTGACCTTCGGTGAGGGTGTCCCCGATCTTGAAGCTACCGGTGTCGAATAGGCCGATCACATCTCCTGGCCAAGCCTCGTCGACAATGTTCTTTGCGGCTGCTAGGAAAGATGTCGGTGTGGCGAAGCGCAGTTGTTTACCCAGCCGAACATGGTGATAATAGGTGTTCCGTTGGAACTTGCCTGAACAGATCCTGAGGAACGCGATCCTGTCCCTGTGGTTCGGGTCCAGGTTCGCGTGTATCTTGAACACGAACCCACTGAATTGCGGGTCGGACGGTGCCACCACCCCTTGGTCGGTCTCGCGGGGGCCGGGAGGCGGGGATATCCCAACAAAGGCATCCAGGATCTCCTTCACACCGAAGTTATTGAAGGCGCTGCCGAAGAACACCGGAGCGATGTTGCCCTTGCGATAGTTCTCGATGCTCAACGGATCGTACACTCCTTCGATCAGATCGACATCCTCTCGCAATTGTTCAGCAGCCGGGGAACCGATGCTTCGGTCCAATTGGGCATCCGAAAGATCCGCGATCCGTAGGCTGGCGCCCTCCAACTTCGTTTTACCGGGGTCGAACAGTCGGAGCCCTTTGCTGTACAGGTCGTACACTCCTTTGAATGTTGCTCCGATCCCGATCGGCCAACTCATAGGCCGCACCTTGATCGAGAGCTTTTCCTCGAGTTCATCCAACAGGTCGAAGGGGTCTCGGCCCTCCAGGTCCATCTTGTTGATGAAGACGATGACCGGTGTATTCCTCATCCGGCACACTTCCATCAGCCGTTCGGTCTGTGCTTCAACACCCTTCACACAATCGATCACGAGTACCACGCTGTCCACGGCGGTCAGGGTCCTGTACGTATCCTCGGCAAAATCGCGGTGACCGGGAGTGTCAAGCAGGTTGATGAGCTTTCCGCCGTATTCGAAGGTCATCACGGAGGTACTTACCGAAATGCCCCGTTGGCGTTCGATGTCCATGAAGTCGCTCGTCGCGCCACGACGGATCTTGTTGCTCTTGACTGCACCGGCCGTTTGGATGGCACCGCCATACAGGAGGAACTTCTCCGTCAAGGTGGTCTTGCCCGCGTCCGGGTGGCTGATGATGGCGAAAGTGCGTCGGTGTTCGATCTCTTGGAGGAGGCCCATGATGAGGCGGGAGGATGTATGGTCGGAACGCTTGTCCCGATGGGGGCGCAAAAGTAGCCCTTGGTCGAATGGTGGGGAAGCCGCGGGTGCCAGGCAGTAAGTTTGTACAAACCTGCAACGTATGATACGAAAGCTGTTCTTTCTTGGATTGGTGCCTTGCACCCTGTCCTTCGCGCAAACTCCGGTGCGCATTGTTCTTGAGCCGTTCGCATCGGGGTTCTCAGCACCTGTTGATATCGCCCATGCTGGCGATGACCGCCTTTTCATCGTGGAACGGGCCGGTCGGATCAAGATCCTTCAAAGCGATGGAACGACCCTGCCGACCGTGTTCCTCAACATCCAGAGCCGGGTCAATTCCGCGAACAGCAATGAAAAGGGTTTGCTCGGTCTTGCATTCGACCCGAACTATGAAGAGAATGGATTCTTCTACGTGAACTACACGGGAGGCACAGGTATAGGGGTCTCCACGATCAGCCGCTTCAGTGTTACCGCCGATCCGAATGTGGCCGACCCGAACAGCGAGCAGATCATCTATACGGTGCAGCAACCGTACACGAACCACAATGGAGGTGACCTGGATTTCGGTCCGGACGGCTATCTCTATGTCGCATTCGGCGATGGTGGAAGTGCGAACGACCCACAGAACAACGGCCAGACACTTACGGACAATGCACTTGGTGATATCATCCGGATCGATGTCCACGGCGAGAGTCCGTACGAGATCCCACCTTCGAACCCTTGGGCATCATTGGGAAATGATACGTTGCCTGAGATCTGGGCCAGCGGACTCCGGAATCCATTCCGCTTCGGTTTCGACGCTGTGACCGGAGATCTCTGGATCGGCGATGTGGGACAGGGCGCGCAAGAAGAGGTCGATTTCTGGCCGGCCGGGGATAACAGCGGCCCCAACTTCGGCTGGCGTTGCTACGAAGGAACGATCCCTACGCCTGGTATCGGAGGTAATTGCCCGCCGATCGACGAATTCGATGCCCCCGTCAGCGTGCATACCCACAGTTCTGGCTGGTGTTCGGTGATCGGTGGTCGTGTATATCGTGGCAGCGCGTTTCCCCGGTTGTACGGTCGTTACTTGTACACTGACTACTGCCCGGCTTCGTACTTCTCCCTAAGGCCTGATGGTTCAGGGGGATTCATCCGGGAGAATGTCCTCCAATCCAATGGTGGCGTTGGAACGGCGTGTATCGCTGAGAATAGTGGATTGGAGTTGTTCGTTGCGAACGTGGAGACCGGAACCATCAAACGTTTGGTGGATCAATGTCCGATGCCTGCGCCGGAGATCACCCAGGACGGGACCATGTTGGTCTGTTCGATGGCCGATGGATATACCTGGTACCTGGACGGTGTGTTGATACCCGGGGCCACCTCGGCTTCCCTTGAACCGGACGCCAACGGTTCATATACGGTTCTTGCGGATTTCGGAGCGATCTGTGAATTGCTATCCGAGCCCTTTCAGGTGACGTCGGTCGGTGTGATGGACATTGGATCGGAGCAGTTCCGTATCCACCCTGTCCCGGCTCGCGATGTGCTGAATATCAGCGGTCTACCGCCCTCCGCCGTTCAGGTCCAACTGACCGATGCGGCAGGCCGTATCGTGGTTGAGCATCGTACGAACGGAACTGAACCGACAAGCCTGGATGTCGGGGCCATCCAGCCCGGGAATTACTTCATAACGGTCCTTTCGGATACTGGCGTGGTGATGCAACAGCGCATGGTCAGCATCATGCGATAAAGGACAGCGAAGAAAGTGGCCGCGTGGATCCCGCATGTTGCGTGGGCCACGCGGCTTTTTCGTTCCCGGATGTGATTACCCATTGGTCTGCTACCGTGATCTCACTGGACAATGCTGCCAGGTCTTGGGGCCATCGGCCTGAGGTGAATGGCTTGTTCAACGCAGTCGTGCTCATCAACGGACCAGAGCCATGATCGTTTCACATGATAATTTCATCACCAATTGGCGCTGGCCGGGAACAAGAACGGCGCCCTTCTCGGGGCGCCGCTCCTGATGCATCGAACTGCTGTTACTTCTGTATGACCAGACGCTCGGTGTAGGTCTTGTCACCAGCAGTGATGTTGAGCATGTACAGGCCTGACGCCACTTCGCCGTTCAGGTCGAGTGCAGTGTTCAAGAAGCCGTCCTGCACCGCGATGGTGCGGGCAATGACACGCTGACCGGTTAGATCATGAATGTCCACGCTCACGGTCTTCACCTTGGTGTCCACGTGGGTCAACGAGATGAATAACTGTTCGCCGTTGTTCGGGTTTGGATGAACAACGGCATGAATTCCAACACCGGGGCCCTGCTGCAGTGCGGCCGCTTCACAGGATAGCGGGCAGCTACCTCCACAGTCGATACCCTCTTCGTCGCCGTTCTGGATACCGTCCGAGCAGGTTGGCGTCGGGGGCGGTGCACCGCCACTGATGGTCACGTTGCAGGTTTTCCCCCAAGTGGTTACCGGGCCCGGGTCACAGGACGGGCTTGGCGCGTCAACGCACCAGGTGGCGCCCTGGTCCTTGCTCACCCGCACTTCCACCTCGTAGGTCCTACTGGCTTCCAGTTGCGGGCCTGAGTTGGCGTTCCAGTTCAGATACAGCGTTGGGCTGGTCTGCGGTGGACGCACGATGCACACGCCTTCACCCGGGATACGGAAACGGAACTGGTAACGCACACCGGTACCACCTGCCAATGGTGCAGGTTGGAATTGCGGCGGACGTGCCACGATCTTGTTGGCGCTGCTGTTGGGTCCGCCGAAGTCGCGGGTCACCCCACAGCTGTAGTCGCTGGTGTTGGCAGGGTCATCCTGCAGGTTCACCAATGGGCACGCTGCCCGTGCAGCATCCAGTTTCATGGTACATGTAGCGCCCCACTCGCCGAGCGTTCCGGTTACGACCGGACGAACCCGCACGTTCATCAACACCCCTTCCGGGATGTGTGGCGTCAGGGCGGTGTTGTTCCAACCGTTCACTTTCAGATGGCAGGCACGGGTGGCTGTGGCTGGGGAGAATCCATCGCTGCTGTTGTGTGCACGGAAGCGACGGAAGCTGTAGGTGCCGTTCGGATCGAAGATCCAGAAGGCGTATCCCGTTCCTCCGCTCTGTACGTTGTTCGGTCCACCGGGCACCCAAATGGCGCTTACGGCAGGATCGGCGTGGCAAACGAGGTACTTGTTGCTCACCCAGTCCAGCTTATCGCAGCTGCTGTAGATCAGGTCGATATCTCCCATCGGCAGGCAGAATGTGCCGCCGTTGGCGATCTGGCTCGCGCCGGTGATCATGTTGTCGGTATTGTCGATGATCCGACGTCCATTGGCACCGGACTCCCGGAGTTCGTACCCGGTGATACCGTCACCAGCAGCATCGGTGACCCTTAAGCGATAGCACCCGTCGGCAAGGCAGATCGCTTGTGTGCCGATGGAGTTCGCCGGGATCGGGTTGTTACCGCTGAGCACAGTGACCGCACCTGCGCCGTCGAGTACTTCCCATGAAACTCCGCCAGGGGCCACATCGCTTTGGAACTCGAGGAACAAGTCGTTGTTGCACGTCGATCCGGCACAAACGCAATCCACTCCGTACACGTCATTGAATGTGTTCGGGTCGAAGTCGTTACAAGGTGTTCCAGGCAAGGCGCTTCCACCAGGAGTGCCGAGGCAATCGATCAGTTCACCCAAGCACGTACAATTCATCTGGTATACATCATTCACCGTGTTGGCATTCAAGTCATCGCAAGGTGCACCGGGCACATCAGGGCCACCCGGTATTCCATTGCAGTCCAGCGCAACGCCTGCACAGCTGCAATCCCCCTGGATCACATCATTCCCGGTGCTTGCGTTGAGGTCGTCACAAGGGGTTCCGGGTTCAGGGCCACCGGGGCAGACATCAAGGCAGTCCACGGTTCCGTCATTGTCAGCATCCGGAAAAGTGTTGGCCGCTCCCGGTGTGCTGCACGTCAGGACAAAGTCCATGCTGTTGTCGTCCGTATCGGTGCCGTTCGGGATACGGCTCAGGCTCACGCCGACCGCACCGCCTAGATCGCTACCAGCGCCGGAGCCCTCCGTGGTGCTCATGTCGCCCTCATAGCTCATCTGATCAATGATGTTGTCGTCCGCGGTGGTCAAGCGCAGGCCATCGGGCGATCCATTCTGAAGACCGTTGGTCGTCCACGCGATCTGATCGACGTTCGGGACCGTGGCGCTGCCGATCACATAGAGATCGCCTGGTGCCAGGATAACAGGGTTCAGCACGTACGGCGAAGCTCCGTAGGGCACATCCCCGGATCCATTCACAAGGATCAGTTTCATACCGGTCAGGTCGATCCCGACCGCGCCCGTATTCATGATCTCGACGAACTCGTTCATATCGGTGCCGGTCTCGTCGTAGTCCACCTCGTTGATCACGAGCGTCGGCAGCGGCTCGCAATAGGCTGCGGGACCTGACGCCACCTGTGCAAAGCAGGGCGATGACAGGGTTACGGAATAGGCATCGGATTCGCTGATCCCGCTGATGATGATGGTGCCATCCGCAACAGTGGCCGGGTCATCGCCGCCAATGGTTCCCGATCCGCTGTTGTTTATCACCGTCACGCCGGGCTCCGAGCCACTATAGGCGATGGCGAGGTCATAGGTATCAGCGGGACCTGCGGATACACTGTTGCAAGTGGTGGTAATGGTGCCAAAGAGCACATCGCAGCTCGAGGCCACGCAATCGGTGATCACTGTATTTGGGCCGATGGTGGTGGTGACCGGATCGAAACCAGCATTGCAACTACATGTTGGAATGTCGAACTCGGTGATACCATCCACAGCAAGCGGGCACGTATCGAGGCAATCGGGGGTGCCGTCCAGGTCGGCGTCCGGCGCATTGTCGTTGGAGGTTCCGGGTGTGGCACACCATGGGGCCCAATCAACGCTGTTGTCATCGCTGTCAGCTCCGTTCGGTACACGAGCGAGGACCAGGTCCGCGGTCGAGTTGTCATCGCCCACGGTCGTTCCCGTTCCTTCAATGTTCGGCGCATCGAGGTCACCCTCGTAACTGAGGGCATCCAGCAGGACATTGGTGGCCGAATACAGCACGACACCGTCCGGTGCACCGTTCTGGATCATGTTCGATGAAGGGGTGACGACAAGGTCGATGTTCGGAATAGCAGCATTGTTGCCGATCACGTAGTAGTCCCCAGCGGCCAAGGAAAAGGCGGGCAGTACGTACGTACCATAAGTGGATTGGTTTGATCCATTGATCAGTCGGACCTGGAAACCCGCTAGATCGATCGCCACGACATCGGCATTGTAGAGTTCGATCCATTCCGCATCATCCGTACCGACATTGTCATAGTCGATCTCGTTGATCTTGATTGCAGGTGGCGGATCACAGTTCGGTGCTGGACCGCTCACAGCTTGGGCCTCGCATGGCGAAGTAAGTGAAACTGTGTACCCATCGGTCTCGCTGATCCCGCTGATCACGATCATGCCATCACTTACAACGGCCGGATCGTCACCGCCGATGGTGCCCGAGGCCGAACCATTCACGACCGTGGTTCCAGGCTGAACGCCGGAGTATGGGATGCTCACGTCGTAGGTATCCCCTGTACCCGAGGTGATCGTGTTGCACGTGGCTGTGGCAATTCCCAGTGTCACTGCGCACGCTGGAGGATCACAAGCCGGCGAACTGCCCGAAACCGTCAGGGCATCGCATGGGCTGGAGAATGTGATGTTGTATGCTTCCCCCTCGTCGATCGAGCTGATCACGATGGTCCCATTGGGCACCGTGTTCGGGTCGTCACCTCCCACCGAACCTGATCCTCCGTAGTTGATCGTGACCCCGGAGCTGAGCCCGGTATATGGAATGTTCAGATCATAGGTGTCGATCCCAGCAGTGAGTCCATTGCACACGGCCGTTTCCGCACCAAGCGATATCCCACAGCCACTGGCGGGCGTAAGGGCTCCTGTCACCGAAAGGCCATAATTCCCGGGATTGTCCGAAAAGAAGCCCCAACCACCAGTAGTGGTCTGCCCCGATGCATAGTAGCGAAGTGTAATGGTCGCGCTGGCAGGTACACCTTGCAAGGCGGTTATCCCTGAAAGGTCGACATTGAAGGTCTGGTTGGCCCCGACCGTTACCGCTGGCGAACCGATCAATGTGAATGTGCTTCCGTCCAAACTGTAAGCGAATTGATTGGACACGCCGGGAGAAACAGCGAAACTGGACGTGCCGGTCACCCTTGCGTCCAGGCTTGTCAATGACAAAGCCGACCCGCTTCCAGCCGATAAGGTGATCTCGAAATAGTCCGTGTTCGACGTGGCGATCCCATTGTTTTGGAAGCCGGTCGTTCGGAACGAATTCGCGCCAGAGCTGGCGGTCGCACTTGCTCCCCGCGTCATGAGGTTCGAGGCATCAAGTCCAGCATTGTACACTTCGGCAGCGGAGGTCGCCACGCTGCTTTCGCCGGTGAAGTCCCAAGCGGCGAGGAAAGGTGGGGGGGGGGCACATACCGGCGATGGTCCACTCTCGGAGAGGGTACTACAATTGCCAGTGAAACTGACGCTATAACCGCTCCCTTCCGTGATCCCAGTGATCAGGATGGTCCCGTTGGCCATAGATGCAGGATCATCCCCTCCAATGCTGCCCGAACCGGAGCCGTTCACAACGGAAGTACTGACATCCGATCCCGTGTAGGGTATCGATAAGGTGTAGCTATCAACCCCCGCTGTGTTCGCATCGCAAGAACTACTAACGGCGCCCAAGGTGATCCCACAGCCAGCAGCGGTCATACCGGTCAAAAGGATGTCATCGAGCCGGGGTTGGTTACTGCTAGCCGTATTCGTCCAGCGCAGGCTCAAGGATGCAGCGGCCGGTATGGTCCCTCCGGTGATCGTGATCAGCCGCCAACCAGACGTTCCCGTGCCTACGGCTTGGGCAGGAAAGGTGAGCGGGGACCAATTAGTGCCGTCCGTACTGTACTCGACCACCAATTCGGTCAGGTCGCTGGCGTTGATGTTCTTGTGGGCGCCGAATGAAAGCGCAATATCGGTGTAACCCGTGGTCACGATCCCGCTTATCATGAAGAACCGGAAAGGCGTTGCCGTGGTCAAGAAGACGTTACCGGCGCCAGAGGCACCGGTATAGCCCGATGACGCCGTGGAGGTCCGAACATCACCCGTGCCGGTAAAAGCGTATGCGGCGGAATTCTGGAAGCCGTTATTACTATCATGGGTGGCGATAGCAGTTGTGCTACTGACTGTGCCCATGTTCTCCGAAAAGATGGTCACTTGACCGATCAACGGAATGGCGGTGAATAAGGAAATGGCCAGGGTCGCCGATTTCCACGTTAAGGTCCGTCCGGACGGTCGAGGTTTCTGTAGTGGTGAACTGATCATGGTCGGGAGTTATAGGGTTCGCTTGAATGTTCGTCTGGTGTTTTGCAATTCTCTTTCACGTGATCGAACTTGATCGCCAAACGAAGTGGCGCATGTTCGATCGGGTCGTGGTTCGCTGAGCAACGCGGATCGTCATGGCGAAATTGGCAGGGATCCGTGTCCTGTGTGTTAAGCCAAGTTCCTTTTTTCGTTCGGACATTGGATGACATTTCAAGGTGGACCTCTAACTTACCACTTCAGATCAAGAATCAAATGCTCCGACCCATACTCTTCCTTGCTTCCATTGCGACCATCCCGATCGCAAATTGTCAAACGATCCTCTTCCAGGAGGACTTCGAGGAACCTGTATCGACATTCGCCTTGAACACCTCGGATGTGGGTTCAATGGCTGCCGGAGCCAATACATGGCTTATCAATGCCATCTATTCAGGCGGTGATGGTCTGGCCAACTGCTTGGGATTCGAGATACCCTTTACGATACCGAGCACCTCCGGACAACCGAGCGGCATATCGGCCACTAACGGGAACTACTTGCACACCGCTAGCGTGGAGGCGGTGAACAGCGGCGTTCTTTGTTGTTCTTTCGGCGCTGCGGATGGCTTTTGCACCGACCCCGGGAACCACTTCGCGCGGATGACCTCGGATGTGAGTACCACCGGCGCAAATGGTACCACACTATCCTTTTGGTGGCTGTGCCAAGGGGGAACGGCGAACTACGGCGAGGTGTATTACAGTACCGACGGTGGTTCGGCTTGGACCTTGATCACCACCCCCGTAGCGCAGTATCGGAACCGATCAAGCTGGGCGGAACAGGTCATTTCCATGCCGGCCTTTGATGATCAGGCCACGCTTCGCTTCGGGTTCCGCTTCGTCAATGGCTCGTCGTTCACTGGCGCTGCGGATCCCGGTTTCGGGATAGATGATGTACGGATCACGGTGGATACCTCCGTTCCCGCGGAGATCACGACCGGAATTATGCTGACGACGGAGCTGTGCGAAGGAGGCACTTTCGACCTTCCGTATTCCGCCCAAGGTCAATTCAGTGCTGGCAACGTGTTCAGCGTAGAACTGTCCGACGGTGCTGGTGATTTCACCTCACCGTTGATCATCGGCTCGGTCATGACCGACGCTTCAGGCAGTATCGTGTGCACACTACCGCTCGGGATCGAGCCCGGTTCCGCCTATCGCGTACGCGTGGTGTCATCCGCTCCTGCGGTCATCGGTGCTGCGAACGTGCAGGACATTTCGATCTCCGTGGCACCTTCAGCCGGTGACGATGCTTCGATCCAAGTGTGTGGGTCCGATGCTTCCTTCCCGCTGTTCGATCTGCTGGGAGGGGCGCCCAGTACCTGCGGTTCATGGATCGGCCCCGATGCGCAGCCCTTCTCCGGTGTCTTCGATCCGTCAATGGATCCTGCAGGGAGCTACACGTTCACGACAGACTGCCCGGGTGCCTGTCCGCAGGATGTGTCGGAGGTACTTGTTGATGTAGTCAACGCCTTGGGTGCAGGGAACGATGTGACCGAAGCGATCTGTGGAAATGACGCGTCCTTCACTCCGTACCAATACATCGCGGGAGGTGCCACCACGGGCCAGTTCTTCTATCAAGGACAGCCGTTTCCCTTGCCTGATTTCACGGAGCCGGGTGTATACGAAATGACGTACGTCGTTGCCGGGAGTAGCATTTGTCCCGCGGATTCCGCCCTGTTCGAGTTCACGGTCCTGGCACCTCCCAATGCTGGGACGAGCCTCAACTTCACCATTTGTATCACTGAGGATCCTGTTGAGTTGATCACCTTGTTGGGTAATGCCGATACGGACGGTACATGGGTCGGACCTTCTGGCGGACCGTTCGACGGAACGCTCATTCCCGGAACAAGTATGTCCGGGTTGTATACGTATACGGTCGTGGGAGAAGCCCCCTGTGCAGATGCCCAAGCGTTCGTTGCAGTGGTGATCGATCCTTGTGCGGGTATTGCGGAGAATGGCCAGGGTCGTGTTCAAATGGATTGGTCGGGCCAGCGCGGAACAGCACATGATGTGACCCTCAGGAACGAGGGTAGGGTGGAGCGGGTCTCGCTGTTCGACGGTGCTGGGAAAGTCTTGCATGTTCCATCCTTCAGGCAACAAGGGGCGCGTTTGGTGGTCGACCTCACCAACGCGGCAACGGGTATGTACACGCTTGTGGTGGAAGCGGAGCAACGGGTCGGTGTAGTTCGGCTCGTGCATGACGGTCGATGAGCCGGTCTGTGGATAAGATGTGCATAAGGCAAGGCCTTGAAAATTGCGTGCGGCCGGGAGGCAAGGATACATTCGTTGAAGTCGAACGTTCTTTTCAGCGAACCCTGCGGGGTGAGGTACAAAAGTGAAAACGATGTTAACGCAGGCTTCGTGAAAGTGAAGCCGGATCTGGTAAGAGGTCCCAAGCGAAGACAACGTTGATCGCACGCCAGTCAGGCGATCATCACAGGTACTGCTCGTTCATATTTCCTCACGAGGGCGCGAACGGGAGCAGGAACAGGACAACGGCCATCCATCAGGGTCACGGCCCGAATTGGACAGGAGCGGGGATTGCCGGAAAGGTGGTCCCCGCTTCGCTTTCACGGTGTTCCCACCTCCAATTGGGTGGTGTTCACACACCGTCAACAAGAACGATCGATCGTGGATAAGTGCGAGGATAGCGATCAAATGGACGGTCCTGGCGCCGGATACATTTGGTGCATAACGTTCATTGATCGAATGAAGAAAGCAGACCGAAAGATCTTCGTACTGGATACTTCCGTGATCCTGTACGACCACTCAGCGATCGAGAATTTCGAGGAACACGATGTGGCGATCCCCATACAGGTCCTCGAAGAACTGGATACGTTCAAAAAGGGTAACGATACGATCAACTACGAGGCGCGAGAGTTCATCCGCCACCTCGACGACATAGCAAGGAAGGACGTCCTGACCGACTGGCAACCATTGAATGGCGCCACGCATGGCAAGTTCAAAGTGGTGGCGAAGCACGACCTCAATGGCGTGGATGCCACCAAGGTGTTCCAGGATGGCAAGAACGACCACCAGATCCTCAACGCAACGTTGACGATCCAACGCCAGAACCCGGGCCGAAAGGTGATCCTGGTATCCAAGGACATCGCCTTGCGTTTGAAGGCAAAGAGCTTGAACCTGAACGCCGAGGATTACCTCACGGGCAAGGTGCGCGACGTGAAGGACAAGCTGTACACCGGACGCACCGTGGTAGAGGATTTCAACGAAGAAGCGATCGATGGGCTCTTCGCCCAGGGCAGCGCTGTGATCGAGGACCTCGGTATGGAGCGTCCCAAAGGGAATCACTTCTTCATCTTGAAACACAAGAAGAAGAGTATCCTCGCGAAGTTCGATCCACGTACAGGCACTGTGGACCGAGTGGAAAAGCACAGCGTGTTCGGCATCGGCCCCAAGAACGCGGAACAGGCCTTGGCCATGAGCGCCCTGATGGACCCGGAGATCAAGTTGGTCACCTTACAGGGTGCGGCAGGCACGGGAAAGACCTTGCTCGCCTTGGCCTGTGCTCTGGAACAGCGCCGCGAGTATCGCCAGATCTACGTTACACGACCCGTGGTGCCGTTGAGCAACAAGGACATCGGATACCTGCCCGGGGATATCCAAAGCAAGTTGGATCCATACATGCAGCCGCTGTGGGACAACTTGAAGCTGATCAAAGGGCAGTTCGAGAAGCACGATGGCACACCAAAGCGGATCGACGAGATGTTGGAGAACGAAAAGATCTCGATCGCGCCATTGGCCTATATCCGTGGTCGTAGCTTGAGCAACATCTTCTTCATTGTCGATGAAGCGCAGAACTTGACACCATTGGAGATCAAGACCGTGATCAGCCGTGCGGGCGAGGGCACCAAGATCGTCTTCACCGGTGATATCCACCAGATCGACACACCGTACCTCGATACGGAGAGCAACGGGTTGAGCTATCTGATCGACAAGGCCAAAGGTGACCCGCTCTTCGCGCACATCACCTTGGAGAAAGGAGAGCGCAGCCCGCTGGCGAACCTGGCCAACGAGTTGCTCTGACAGCTGATCGATGGCTTCATGAAAATGCGGGCCTCGGCCCGCCTTTTTCGTGGTCCAATTCCCGCGGAACACGGATCGGTATCCTTTGCATCCCGGACATGATCATTGGGTACCCATGGTAGGCGTGGTCCCGAGGTGGTCCATTGACCCGGTTCAGCCGCCACAATGGGAAGGAAGTAGAGGCGCAAGAAGCCCGCACCTGCAGCGATAGGTCTAGAACAACTCCTCGACCTCGATGAACTGGAAATCGAGTTTGAAGAGGCTTTGGTAATCCTTCCCCGTCTCGGCCATTTCCTCATCACCAGTTTCGAAATGCCAGTTCACTTTCACGTGCTGGCCACGTTCGGTAACTGCATCCAAACGGCTGAAGATGTTGTAGAGGTGCTTGGATGAACTCGTATCCAAGTAGTCCAGCTTCATGTTCACCGTGGTCTCCTCTTGGGGCTTGGCGATGTATTCCTCCAGCCAGCCATAGACGCGAGCGTAGAACTGCTCTGAGTTCGGTGGAAGTGATCGACCAATGAATTCCAGCACGCCTTGATCCACGTCGAGGTCGATCTGTGGCGAAGTCTCGGTACGATCGATGTGGAATCGCTTGGTGGCCATGTGCGGGAGTATGGCCCAAAGATGGACAAGGACAACAGGCGCGCTGCGGTCAATGGAACTTGTCGATCAACGATCCGCGGTTGATCATCACACATACGATCTTCAGCCTTTGGCCGGTCCAATGATCAACGGCTGCGGTACTCGGTCAGGATGTCCCTGTCGGAAGGAAGCACGATCTCGGTGTCGTTCACCCGTCGCACCCAGTACATGTACTTGCCTGTGCCCTTGCACGCAAAGGCTTTCATGGATTCATCGGGGCCCAGTGCTTTGATCGGAAAGGTCCGCCAGGTGCCGCCCTCCTCTTCAACGGCAACCTTTACTTCGATCATTTGCGAACAGGTGTTCTGCAGGTCGATCTGGTAGGTTCCACTGTAGTCCCGCTTATAGTTCTCCTTGTAAGATTCGCACTTCTCGCAAGGAGCTCCCCACTTGGATGCCGTCTTCGTTAGGCAATCGGCGTAGCTCTGGTCCTGAGCGCCCGCCAAGAAGGCGAACACCAACAGGATGATGAGCAGAATGGTCTTCTTCGGGTTCATTTGCAATGGTTGGTATTGAGGATGATCCTAGCTTCCGGGTTCCCCGATCGTGCGCTTTCCGATCGAATGGCACCAGCGCAGTCAGTGTCTTCCATGGCCATTTTCGACCTCAACCTGTTGTTGAAGGCTTCTGAATTGGTCGGGTCGAGTTCGATCGCTTTGTCGAAGTCGGCGATCGCAGCTTGGTGTCGGTCCTGTTCGCTGTATGCGCTCCCGCGGCTGATGTAGACCCACGGAATATCCGGTCGTCGCTCTATGACCGCGCTGTAGTCCGCGATCGCCAGAGCGTAGTGCTGTTGCGCGATGTGGCAGGAAGCACGCTGCAAACGGGCGTTGATGTGGTCCGGATCCAAGCTCAGGACATTGTCGAAACATGCTTTCGCTGTGGTCCTATCACCTTCGCGCATGGCTTTCTCACCGGCATCATACAGGGCGTCGATGGGCTTGGTCGTCCGTTGCTCTGCCATGTACTGGGCCGAACAGGTCCCAGCAACGAAGCCAAGCAGCATGATGCATATCGTCCTCCACATGTTCGTTGGGTTCAACGCCCCTTGATACGGGTGCTGGGCCTTGGGGTTTCAGTGGGTGTAGCGGCCGCTGTGCTTTGCATGCCCTTCAGGAACGTTTCCATGGCGACGATGGAGCGAACACCGTTCACGTCATCCGGCGGACAGGGTAGCGTAGAACGGCTTGAGGATCTCAACAAGCCCAACTTGAAGACCTCCTTCGTCAGGCAATGGGAGTTCTCCTGTCGGCAATTCAGTACGATCGCATTCTCCTCAGGCGAGTATGTGATCAGGTCCGGGTCCAACATGTGCACGGGAGCGATATCCTGGCGGAAACGCTTTCCATCATCATGGAAGTCCATTACGAGCCGGCCTTGTTTGTCGACCTTCATGATCACTGCCCCGTGGAACGTTCCATTCAAGGCCTGCAGGTATGGATCATCGACCTGCGCGGTCATCAGCAACGGGAACAAGAAGCAGAAGAGGGGTGGGATGCAGCGGTTCATGGGTAACCAATGGGTCCTGTCATACGTACACCCCGGCAACAAGTTCCCATGCAAATGCAAGCACGGTCCAGGATGTACTGGTCGGTCCTGGTGTTCATCACCACGCTGTTGTTGCCCTGCGTGTCGTCCGCTCAAGGCAAGTTCACTGTGAACGGGCGTATGAAGGTCGAGGGTTCGGACCTCGATGGGGCACGTGCTGTGGTGATGAAGGACGGAGTGCGTGAACGAACGATCACGGTGAACCTGAACAAGTTCTCCTTGGATCTCGACCTCAACGCGAACTACATCATTTCCTTCGAGAAGGAGGGCTATGTCTCGAAGAAGCTATCGTTCAATACCCATGCGCCCTTGGAGGCCGTGCCGAACGGGTTCACGCCCTTCGATTTCGCCGTATCACTCTTCAAGCAGTACGACGATATCAATATCGTGGTCTTCAATCAGCCCGTGGGCATGATCCGATTTGATAACCGGGCCGGGGACTTCGATTACGATACGGACTACACCAGATCCATCCAGACCCAGTTGCAAGAGGTGCTGGACAAGGTGGCCAAACGTGAGAAGGACGAAGCAGCGAACGCAAAGGAGCGGGAACAGCGCGCAGCAGCAGAGGCGAAGGAGAAGGCCAAGGCCGAAGCAGAAGCGGCGAAGCTGGCTGAAGCCCGCGCCAAAGCGGCAGCGGAAGCAGCGAAGCAAGAAGAAGCACGGCTCAAGGCAGAAGCCGCTGCAGCGAAAGAAGCTGAGGACCGCGCTATCGCAGAGGCCAAGCAACGCGATCAAGCCGAAGCACAGCGCTTGGAGAACGAACGAAAGGCACAGCAGACGAAGGCGCAGCAAGTAGCGGAAAAACCCAAGGTAGAGGCACCGGCACCGGTGGAAAAGCCTGCTCCGAAGGTGGTTCCGAAAGCTGACCCGCTACCGAAGCCCGAACCAAGACCCGTGGCGCAGCGGTCCGCGCCCGACCCGATGAAGTCGCTTGTTGTGGAAGGAGGAGATACCAGACGCGAGATCCGACCGGTCATCGTGGAAGAAGCACCACGCAGTGCGTTGGCAACGGTCAACAAGCGGGATGAGACCAGGCCGAACCAAGAGGTGGATGAACCTGAAGTAGTGCGGGAAGAGCAACTCCTCGTGGAGGCCAACAGTGTCACGACCGTTGTGCGCTTGACCCTTGCTGAAAAGGTGGATGAGTACCGGAGGGTGGTGCACAAATGGGGGGGCAACTACTACTTCAAGAACGGGGAAGCGTGCACCCAGGAGGTGTACCAGCGCGAGGCCCGATCCACCGACGCAATAGCAGGTGCTGTGGCGCGTGGCAAGATGGATTGATACGGGTAGAGTAGTTTCGGAGCATGGCCTACCAGCGAGACGGCCGCGCTCCGGTCCCGAAGGATCCGCGCACGAGTGAATTGATGAGCCGGATCCGGGGAAAGGATACCGGACCCGAACGCGCAATGCGTAGCATGTTGCGCCTCGCTGGATTCCCTGGATATAGACTTCATCACAGAACGACCCCGGGACGCCCGGATATCGCCTTCATCGGCAAGCGCGTCGCGGTGTTCGTGCACGGCTGCTTCTGGCACGGGTGTCCACATTGCAGACCACCACGCCCCAAGTCCAACGCCTCGTTCTGGAGCAGGAAACTTGACGCGAATGCTCAGCGCGATAAGCGAAAGGTCCAAGAGCTACGTGATCAAGGTTGGAAAGTGGTCACGGTGTGGGAGTGCCAACTTCGCAAGCGTCCCGAAGCGCAACTGGAACGGGTCCTACGCCTGCTTTGATATTATTCGGACCGCCGACCGAAAAGCCGCTTGAAGAAGCGTTTCTCAAAGTCCCAGAAAAAGCGGAACTGGCCGAATATCGCGCCGTAGATCAACAAGAGCATGTTGTAGATCGGCAGGATGAACAGGTAATAGAGCACACTGAAGAGCAGCGGCTGTTCGCCCTCGGAGCCAGCGACCAAGTCCACCACCGGTCGTTTCAGGAACATCACGGTAAAGCCCGTACAAGCGAATACGACGAGTATCAGGACCACGCGGGATGGTGCCACCCCCCAGCGGTGGGCAAGTCGTTGCATCCACCCGGCGCCTTTGTCGCTCATCAACTCGTGAAGTTCGAACTTGTATCCATCACAAGAACAACAGTGCGCGTGAACAAGGCCAGGATCGTGCTCAATCCTGCCATTCAGCAAGGAAGAGGTTCGTTTCGCGCGTTCCTCCGTTGTTCCGGTTGCTGCTGAATACCAGATGCTTGCCATCCGGGCTGAAGACCGGGAAGGCATCGAAGGTGTCCCCGTAGCTGACCTGCTCCAGGTCGCTGCCATCGACACCAATCATGAACAAGGTGAAGGGGAATCCACGCTCGCTCTTGTGATTGCTCGCGAAAATGATCCGTTCCCCGCTCGGATGCCAGTAAGGAGCCCAATTCGCCTGGCCCAAGGAGGTCACCTTCCGTGCGTCACTACCATCCGCGTTGGCCACGAAGAGTTCCATATCCGTTGGTTTCACGAGGCCTTCCTTCAACAAGGCTTTGTATTCGGCGATCGCCTCGGGCGTGTTCGGGCGTGATGCACGCCACAAGAGCTTCGTTCCGTCGGGGCTGAAGAACGCGCCTCCATCGTACCCGAGCTCGTACGTTACACGCTTCACGTCGCTGCCGTCGATCGCCATGGTGTAGAGTTCCATATCGCCATCGCGCATGCTCGTGAACACGATACGATCTCCCTTGGGGGACACGGTCGCCTCCGCATCGTAGCCCGGTGTGTTGGTCAACTTCCTTCGGATATTCCCGTTGAGATCGGTCACCACGATGTCGAAGCTGTCGTAGATCGGCCATACATATTTACCATCGGCACGACGCTCCGGAACCGCTGGGCAGCCCGCATTGGCTTCGTGTGTCGTTGCGAAAAGCACCAAGCTGTCACCCGGTAGGAAGTAGCTGCAGGTGGTCCGTCCACCGTGGATGCTGATATGCCTTGGTTCCTTCTCCTTGAGGTCATCATTGAACGGGTCGAACACATGGATCTGATCACAGCTCTCCTCCCATGCGGGGTTGGTACTTTGGAAGATCAACTTGCTACCATCGAAGCTCCAATACGCTTCGGCGTTGTCACCTCCGTAGGTCAGCTTCTTCAAGCTCTTGAAGTGCTTTTCCATCGGATGGATCAAGCTGTCCGTAACGATCGGCGAAGCTTCCGTTGAGGCGTTGGAACTATCGGCTTGCGGGCTTCCGCAGGCGAAGATGAGAAGTGGCAAAAGGGGGATGGAACGATTCATGGTCTGATCTGAAGGCCGCGAAACTATCCAACTCCCTTGGAGTGATCGTCAGGAAAGATCCATGCACACTATCTTCTGCACATGCCGATCGACAGAAAGCACGTCAAAGGCCGCGGTGCGACGGGGAACGTGCCGAATCGATTCCAACAGCGCTCCTATGCCATGGTGCATATGGAAGGGATCGATCAGGTGGAAGAGGAAGCCACACCGACCCGCTTCCTCGATTCACATGCGAAGTCGATCATCAACCGGGTCAACAGTCCGGACCTGCATTTCTCATGGAGCATGAACCCTTACCAAGGGTGCGAACATGGGTGCAGCTATTGCTATGCACGACCTACCCATGAGTACTGGGGGTATGGCGCGGGGCTTGACTTCGAACGCATCGTGCTGGTAAAGCGCAATGCCGTTGAACTCTTCGAAATGGAGCTTCGCAAACCAAGCTGGAAAGGAGAGCCGATAAGCCTTTCCGGAGCCACGGACCCCTATCAGCCAAGAGAGCAGGTAGAAAGGATCACGAGAGGACTTTTGCAGGTCGCATTGAAGTTCGGTCAGCCTTTGATGATCATCACGAAAAATGCGCTGATCATGAGGGATATCGACCTCTTGGGCCGATTGGCCGCGCGTGGCCTTGTGCAAGTAGCCATCAGTTTGACCACCTTGGACGAGGACCTTCGACGCAACTTGGAACCCCGGACAAGCACCGGTCAAAAACGACTCGATGCGATGCGTGCTCTTTCCAAGGCAGGCGTACCGACCGTGGCCATGTTGGCCCCTATCATTCCGTCCTTGAATGAACCGGAGATCCCCTCGCTCTTGAGAGCTGCAGCCGAGGCCGGAGCACTTCAAGCCGCCTACACCATACTGCGCACCAACGGATCCGTGGCCCCGGTCTTCGAACAATGGTTGCGCACCCATCTCCCGGACCGAGCGGAAAAGATCTTGGCCCAGACCAGTGCATTGCATGGCGGTGCCATGAGCGATTCAGTCCATGGAAGGAGGATGAAAGGCGAAGGCGAATTCGCTCAAAGCATCGGCCGCCTGTTCAACGTCATGCGTGCGCGATACTTCACGGGGAGGTCACTTCCCGCTTTGAACGTGGCCTCCTTCAAGCCTCCGTGCCATGGCCAGCTGGATCTGTTCCACTCAGGTCCCATGTGCTGATCGGGCTGTGGTTGGTGCCATCCGGCCCAGGGACGGAGCGGAAAAGTGTGAGTTGGTCCAGTCGGAACACCTTGACCAATACATCACCATCAACGGGCATGACCTGCTTGTAGCGGGATCGGGCCAAGGTGATGTGCGGCCAGTAAGGCCTATAGGTGGATGGGGCAGCACCGATCGCCGCGGCCAAAGCGAGATGCAAACGGGTCAGTTCCGTTGAGGGCATGAACCGTACCCACAGCATGGTGGGTGCATCCTTGGGCATGGTAACCAGGCGTCCATTCTGTAATACGATGGGTGGCGTTCGAGCTGCTATGGTCCGGACCTGTTCCTCGATCCTCGGCATCAGCGACGACTCCCGGTCCCCGACGAACAGACTTGTCACGTGCCATTGTTCCATCGGGGCTTCGCGCCAATGTGTCCGCTTAAGTTGCTCTTCGGCGCCTTTCTTGATGGAATCGGCCAACTGCCGGGCTATCGCTGTGCCTATGAAGATGCGCATGGGTCCATGAGTCGAAGAGGTCCAGAGGTTCCTGTATCCAGGTACAAGATCGTTCATTCCATGGAGGGCAATCTGTCTCATCCGGCCGGTCAAGCTGCTAGCTGCGAAAGACGGGGGCATCAGCAGGAGCCGGTCAATGGTTATAATGTTGCGCTCATGGGATGCATCATATAAATTCGACGGCAAATATTGACCATTCGTCGAACAAGATCAGGTCGATCAATGTTTCGTAAGGAGTCAAATTACCTAGAACGCTCGGGAACACCATGCGATCAAGAACACGTTTATTGGCAGCAGGACTTGCAATCATTGGCTCGTTGGCGGTTCAAGCCCAAACCTTGCCCCCGGACTTCAGTTCATCGTTGACGCCTAGTCCGTATTTCAATCAACCCACTGGCGTTCTTTGGGATGCGAACGGTCGTCAGTATGTCTGGGAAAAAGGAGGAAGGGTCTGGATCATCAATAACGGTGTGCGGTTACCCGCTCCGTTGATCGACATCAGTGCAGAGGTCGGGAATTGGCGTGACCATGGCCTCCTGGGCTTCGCTTTGGATCCGAATTTTCTTTCCAATGGGCGCGTGTACCTCATGTACGGTGTTGACCGACACCACCTCATGAACTTCGGTACGAGGGAGCTACAGCGCCACCTCGAATGAATATTACGCGGCGACGATCATGCGGATCACCCGCTACACCGCGATCGGGCCTTCCTACACGAGCGTTGATCCGAACAGCCGACTTATCCTTTTCGGCGAGACTCGCCAGACCGGCGCGGCGATCCTGCATGAATCCCACAGCACCGGCACCTTGCTTTTCGGAAGTGATGGAACGCTGATGGCGACCATGGGCGATGGTGCCAGCTACAACAACACAGATGTAGGCAACGCGCCGGACACGTACGATGCCGTGGCCTTGGCCGATGGGATCATTCGACCGGCCGAGGATGTTGGTGCGTTGCGATCCCAGCTATTGAATTGCCATAACGGAAAACTCCTTCGACTCGATCCGGCCACCGGGAACGGGGTTCCTAGCAATCCCTATTACGACGCTGCAGCTCCGCGCTCGGCGAAGTCCAGGGTATGGGCGTTGGGCTTGCGCAATCCTTATCGGATGACCAGGAAGCCAGGGACCGGGAGCAGCAACCCGGCCGATGGGAACCCTGGTGTGTTCTACATCGGTGATGTCGGCTGGCAGACCTGGGAGGATATGAACGTGTGCTACGAAGCAGGGATGAACTTCGGTTGGCCATTGTTCGAAGGGATGGAAGCAAGCCCATCGTACATGTCCGCGTTGACCCCGAACCAGGACGTTCCGAATCCGATGTACAATGGCACCACCTGCACCCAGCAGTTCCTGAATTTCCAGGACCTGCTGAAGCAGGACACACGGCAGTTGCTGAACACGCATCCGAACCCTTGCAATCCCGGGGTGCCGATCCCCAACTCCATTCCCAAGTGGCTTCACAGCCGGCCCTCCGTGGATTGGAAGCATGGCTTTCAATCAAGGTGCGGAGGGTATAGCGGGAACAATGCGGTGACCTTCGATCTTGACGCGGGCAATTCGCCCGTGCCCGGCCCGCGTTTTGGTGGGAACGCGGCCTTGGCCGGTCCATTCTTGGCGGGACAAGGATTGCCGGCCGGATATCAGAATTCGGTATACCACGCTGATTATGCTGGTGGCTGGATACGCCGCTTCAAATACAATGACAATGACGAGGTGGTGAGCGTTCATGACTTCGCTTCGAACCTGGGGCCTATCAATTGGGTGGGAGCGGGGCCCGACGGGTGCATCTGGTACATCCAGTATGGAGCGAACGAGGTACGTAGGATATGCTTCAACGGTACGGTGAACCTGCCTCCCGTTGCCATGGCAACCCAGACCGTGCAGTACGGCCCCGGACCGCTCAACGTGAGCTTCAGTGCGGCAGGGAGTTCCGACCCTGAGGGTTTGCCCATAACGTACCACTGGAACTTCGGTAATGGCAGCACGAGCACGGCGCAAGCCCCGAACCAGGTCTTTGTGTCGCCACCAGGTGTCGTCACCACCTATACCGTGGTGCTCACTGTTACGGACAACATCGGGCAAACAGCCACGCAGCAGATGATCGTTTCCGTGAACAACACGCCCCCGGTGGTGAACATCACGAGCATTCCACCGAATGCATTGTTCCCTGTGGGCATTGACACGACCTATTCGCTGCAAGCCAGCGTCACGGATGCTGAACACAGTACAGCGCAGTTGAGCTATGCGTGGCGCACCACGCTCTATCACAATACGCACAACCACCCTGAGCCCATCGATCAGAACGTTTCCTCATCCACGGTGATCAGCGGCGTGGGTTGCGATGGTGACCTCTTCTATTACACGGTGACCTTGGCCGTAACGGATGCTGCTGGTCTTACAGGATATGCCGAGCGGACCCTGTTCCCCAGGTGCAATGCGATCGCCCCGGTCGCTGTGATCAATTCCAATGTCACGTTCGGAACAGGGCCGCTGTTGGTCACGTTCGACGGAACTGGTTCATACGACCCGGGACAGATCGTCAACTATGCGTGGAATTTCGGTGATGGCACCACGAGTACGAGCGCCATGCCGACCAAGACCTTCAGTGCCGCAGGTGACCATTACGTGACCTTGACCGTGACCGATGATGATGGGTTGGTAGGTCAAACGACACGGGTGATCACCGTGATCACATTGGATCCGCCGCAATGTGTGGGACCCGCTGGATCCGTGCTACGAGAATATTGGAGCAATGTGAGCGGTTTTGCCGTGATCGACCTATTGAACAGTCCGAACTACCCGACTTCTCCAACCGGTAGCTCGGTCATGACCCTGATGAGCTCTCCGACCGATTTCGGTGACAACTACGGTCAGCGGATCAGGGGGTACATCATCGCGCCGACAACAGGAGCGTACACCTTCGGCATCACATCGGATGACCACTCGGCCGCATACATCAGCTTGAACGCTGATCCGCAGTACCGCCAACTGGTTTGTTCGGTGAACGGCTACACGGGATATTCCCAACTGACGAAGTACCCTGAGCAAGTGAGCAGCACGGTGCAGCTGGTCGCGGGTAAGTATTACTACGTTGAAGTGCTGCACAAAGAAGGCGGCGGTGGGGATTTCGTCGCACTCTGGTGGAAGACCCCGACGAATAGCACGTTCAACGTGATCCCGGGCAGTGCATTGGCGCGCTGGGCGGATTGTGCGCCAAGTGTGCGCTTGCGAATGAACCTGCAGGGCCCTTGGGATGCGGGTACGGGCCTTATGAAGGATGAGCTGCGGACCGCTGGACTGATCCCTTTGAACGAGCCCTATGCGGCGGCAGGGTTCAGCTTGGTCGGTAGTGGTGGTGAGACGGTGAGCCCGGCGATGTTGACCGTATCAGGCAACAATGCGATCGTGGATTGGGTGTTGATCGAGCTGCGGAACAGGAATTCGCCTTCTCAAGTGGTGGCAACGAAGAGCGCGCTGCTGCAGAAAGATGGGGATGTGGTAGGGACCGATGGATATTCCCGGGTCTTGTTGAATGTGCCCCATGACAGTTACTACATCGCCGTGCGGCATAGGAACCATTTGGGAGCGATGACCTTCGCTCCAGTTCCGTTGAATGCCGCGGCAGCTGTCATCGATCTCACTTTGGCCAGCCAACCCACGTACGGCACTTCGGCACGGACCGCGTTACCGAACGGCAAGCTTGCCCTTTGGGCCGGGAACACGTTCCATGATCGCTACATACGGTATACCGGTGCCAGCAACGATCGGGACCCGATCTTGGAGGGCATCGGTGGAAGCACGCCGACCAACACCGTGGCGGGCTACTCCGTTCGGGATGTGAACCTGGATGGCATCATCCGATACACCGGTATGAACAACGACCGGGACCCGATCCTGTTCAATATCGGTGGTACTGTCGCAACGAACGTCCGGGAGCAGCAATTGCCCTGAGCAAGGGTGCTACGAGCCCGAGCGCGTGCGGAGATAAGCCGATAAGGCCTTGCCTCGGGGTTCCTTGCTGATCGCGAGCAGAACGCTCTTGGTCCGTTCATCGAGGACCTTCGGGGTCGAATGGTCCTTCATGCGTTGGATGTACTTTCTTCCTGTGGTCATGATGCATACTTCTGAAGAACGAAGTACGCTTCATTGGATCACGGCCGCCATACCTCGATCGGGCTAGATCGCTTTGAGATCATCCACGATCGTTCGTTCGATCCGGTCAGAACCCATCGGCATTCCTGCGAACCACGAGCAATTGTCTCCCGAACTCAGCGAACGACCAACCGGTCGCGACCATACCGTCGGCCAAGGGCAAGAGGTGTAGCAAACGTTCTTCCTTACCTGTATCGATCGTGCGTTCCCAGATCGGTGCTCCCGATGCTGTTCGGCGGATCAACAGGGCGTCGCTTCGCCCTTGGTCGATCCGCTCACCGGCTAAAAGCAGGTCACCATTGGGTGCGTTGCTGAGGGCATAGGCGCGATGCCGGAAAACCGTGTCACCAACGGCTTGGGCCCATAACGTGTCCCCTTCGAGGTCCACCGCCATGAGGTAGGCATGATCGGGGATCCGTCCGGTCGATACATCGAATCGGCCGAAGCTGTTGGTCCAGCCGGCAACAATGAAGATGCTCGGTCCTTGTGCGATTATTGCGCGACCCTCCTCATCGGCAGAGCGTCCATAACTGGAGGTCCAGATGGGGTTTCCATCCATGTCAAGACGCCAGAGCAGGATATCGCTCGTTCCGCCGAAGGTCATGCGCCTACCGGTGACCATGACAACACCATCCGCGACCGCAACAGCGTAGGCATCCGCATCGGTGGCCACCGGGTCCGTAGTGCTCCAAACAAGAGTTCCATCCGCTCCGAAGCGTGCCACCAAGGCATCGTGTGTCCCATTGATATTCGTCGTGCCGCATGCGATGGCCCCACCGTCAGGGAGTGCAACGGCACCGAAGAATTGCTGCGAGGCAGGACCCTCGAACAAGGTGGTCCATTCCGGAGATCCGTTGGCATTCAGCTTCACGATGACACCTTCGTGCTCAGCGCCTGCAGTGGTCAACAGACTTCCAACAAGGAACGCTGAACCCTGTGGGCCATTGGCCATGGCTTGAAGGAAGACCTCATTCGAAAGGGGCAATACGTTGGTCCCGGTCAGGTTTCCGGAACCGTTCAATACATATAGTTCGCCAGTGTGTTCCAACGCTACCGGATCATGTGCCCTGACGCCAGCTAGGTAGCCATCCGCAGTGGCCATACAACCGATGCCATCCTGCGCTGACGCGCCGCCATGGGTCTGCGTGAAGCTCTGTCCGATCACGACCGCGGTATGGGAGAACAGGAGCCCAACAGCGGGCAGGAAGATCCGTAATAGCAGCATGGCCCGAAGGTAAAGAAGCAGCCGTTCTGATCGGGGGAGTAGCTTCGCGGCATGCAACGAACGGCAAGCGTACGCTGGTTCCTGATCGTGTTCATGATGTTCGCGATCCCGGTCTTGTTCATGGTTTCCACTATGGACCGGATCGACCTGCATCGTGCCATGCATCCGTTCCACTCGGCGGTTTGGGATGGCTTTTTTCGTTGGAGCACACACATGGCCGATGGCCTTGTGCCCACCTTCATCGCTCTGCTTCTGTTGTTGTTCAAGGACCTGCGTACGTTCTTGATGATGGGACTGAGTTGCAGCCTCAGCGCGTTGATCACGCAGTTCTTGAAACATGGACCGTTCTCACAATCGGATCGTCCGGCGATGTTCCGCGACGTTCTGGGCGATCTCCATTGGGTGGTGGACCTCGAGTTGCACAACCACAACAGCTTTCCCAGCGGTCATGCGACAGCCGCTTACAGCATGTGTCTTTCTTTGGCGGTGATCCTGGCCCGACCGGGATGGGGCGTGCTTCTCTCCTCGCTGGCGGCTGTTCTTGCGTACAGTCGGGTCTACCTGTCGCAGCATTTCACGGCGGACATACTTGCAGGTGCGGTGATCGGTGTGGTCACGACGATGTTCGTTTACTACTGGTTGTACAGCAGCGAATACGCCAAGAAGTCATGGCTTGACCGCCGTATTTGGCGGCTTCAGAACCAATAGCGGCCGCCCACCGCAGCGTCGAAGTCGAAGCTGGTGGAAGGTAGGATGCCCATGGTGGGAACGACCTCGATGAAGACATCCACCGGAGCGTCGATAGGCCAACCCTACCGGAAGTGCACTCCGATGTCGACACGTGAACCTTTGTAGGACTCCGCCATTCACATAGTAGCCATTGCTGCCCCACGAACGCATTCTGGAGACCAGGTTCCAGCAGCAACGGTAGGCGACCCTTGCCTGCATCAGGTCCATCCGGTGTGAAGAGTAGTCAGCGCAGGTGAAGACGTCCACGCACCAAGCCCCACGCCACACCGGTACGATGGCATCATCATCATTACCATCCAGCCTCTTCCGCCGGTCAATATCGCCCAACATGAGATGCTCGGCGTCGATCCACTGCTGAGTTGAACGCGTCGACCCAGCAGAACGGAAAGGGCAAAGGGTGAAGACGTCGATATGTGACAAAATTGGGTTGACCGTTCGCCTGGCACAGCAGCAATGATACCAAGAAGCATCAACACCGAAAGAGAATTCTTCTTCAAGCCCTTGAGACCACGTTGTTGTCGAAATCAAGAAGCGCCCGCGCTTCCGAGAACAATTGAGCCTTCGGACTCTTCCTCGGGACCCAGTCATTATTCGGTGCAGTGACGCGGAATAGAAGGAAGGTCACCTTCCGAAGAAGAATTTTGTGACTTGGAGCCGCCGGCAGGGGAGGGAAGTGTGAAGCTAGTTCTCCTTGACCTCCCTGAGATGATCATGCCTTGGTCAGGCCAGCCATGAGTTCCCGGGTGCTTTTAGCATCGAAACCCGTTATCGCTGGGTCACATCCGCACAGTCGGTCGCCTAGTATATCCCAACGCGTCCGTCTGGATCACATTGAAGAGGCGCCTTCGATGGTCCCTGTAAGGTGTGTCAATACCTTCCACAGAGGTTGTCCACCCAATCGAGGTCGACATGCTCCTCGATCGTATCGAACATCAGCAACTTGTGCTGGTTGAGCACACCGGCCAATTCACCATCATGTTCACTTGCGGTAAGGAAGGAGATTCGTATCATGCAATGGTCGTTTAATTCAATAGTGCTGGTCGCAATAGGGTCCGTCGCTGAGGCCACAGCGTTCCTGTGTCTTTCGGCGAGTTCGCCTTTCCGTAGGCCGCTCGGCAGTTCGATCAGCTTCACTTGATTGTCCGAGGCCCAATCAGCTGATTGACGAGGAACAAGGAGCTTCTCTCGCAGCTGCGAAACGTTTGCCTCCTGCAGGAGAGCAATCCGCTGTAATTCCTGACCATTGCTTCGCCGAGTCGCACTTGCTCGTTCATCAGCGCCAGTTCATTCGTCCTTCGCCAACGGTCGTCCTCGATCTGCTGCTGTTCCCTTTCGATGCCGCATCTCGGCTTCCACTGCGCGCAGTTTAGTGTTCAGGTCACGACACACGCCCTTACGGAGTTATGAGCGGTATGGAGAACCCGAAACCCCATTGGCGGTCCCCGCATCGAAGGTCGTTCTGCTTCCATCCGAGAGCATGCCAGCGTTTCCGAGCAGCGAATGGTTCAGGTCGAGTTGCGGCTTCATATCCCGTCGCAGCCAAAGCCCACCTCGACCTGCTCCAGTTTGGACCGCAATTCCAGCAGTTTTGTGGATGCTCTTCCATGGCCAGGGCTACATCGACTACTACGTCTACACGTGCGCCTGGAAGGTCGTCAGGTCGGTCGTACCGGGCTGTACGTTCCGGTCGTATCTCCAACGGTATCGGGTACGGGTCCCAAATGGGTGATTGCTCAGGACCAGGGCCGCGTTGCGTGATCCACCGGCCTGCCGCAGGCGCATGATCCTGTCCTGTACCTCAGCAAGGCCTGAGCGCATTCATCGCGGGGCGGTCGCCACCTCGTGGGCGCCCCGGTTTGCCTGTGGCGGACCTCTGCCTGAAATGGCTGTTCGATGAGCGATGGTCAATTGCTTGAAAGCGGCGACCCACTGATGCGACGGCAGTGGTTGCAATAGACCTCGTTGAGTAATCGTAAGCGCCCGGAGAACTGCCATATCCGCGAGTTCGCGCCTTGCGCAGTCAGCGTCGCTTATCGACAGTGATCTTTGTCGAGGGTCACGGATACCCCGGCCGATCGTCAGAATCCGGTGTTCGGTCTGCATCAGTTCAGATAGTCGCCTTCCGTGTTCTGGGAAACCGCCGGAAGACCTCCACCGAACCGCGGGCACCTTCAAACCGGCATCCAACAACTTGTAATACTCCTGCTCGTCGAAGGTCTTTTCCGTGTACCCAGCGATCGCTTTCGGGTCGAAGGCACCACGCGCCGACCGCAGCACCGCCTCACCCATTTCGGTCCGCAACCCTGCTTGACGAACAGCTGGATGATTATCGCTCACGAGTTGGAGCAAAGCGGTTCGGGTCAACACTTGCACACTGTCGAGTTGGGCCACAGTGCAATTGGCCCACATTAGCGCACCGAAAAGAAAAAATAGTGGGGCCTCATGGGTCTCTTTTCGTCGTTTGATCCAATGCTCATGGGGTCCATGTACAGATCCGGTGGGAACCCGTTGAGTTGATTTTCGAGTTCGTACCAGATGGAGACGTCCTTCAAAAGGGCCATTCCGACCGCCCCGGAACCAACGCGCAGTGCTTCCTGGCCATTGCTTGTCATCGGGGTCCGGTCCGGGATACATCCATGATACTTGCCGTTCGACTGATCAGGTTGTCTATGGCCACGACCTTGCCACCATAGGTGCCATAACTGGTGTTGGGCCAGCCGCTGAAGACGATGGCCGGCCAACCGTCGAACATGAAACGCACCTTTTGGCCGGGATCACATCAGCGGCATGTCCATGGGGCGTACGTACAGTTCCACGGCCAGGTCGAAGCGGGCGGGTGCATTGATACCGATCAAGGGTTCACCTTCCTCTTCACCACCTCCCAAGCTGCTCTTGACCGCTCGGGTGATATAACCGTTTGTGGGGTATCGACGATGCGGTAGTTCCCTGCGCGCACCGTAGGTTAGCCTGGCCAGGTCCACTTGCATCTTGCTCACCTCGGCCTCGGTGGTGTATAGGGTTGGCTCATGCTGGGCGTACTTCGCTTTCACTGAAAGCTCATCGCGGTAGTCGTTGCGTATCCCGTCAATATCCAATTGGGCGTTCAGCAACCTGTTGCGCGCATCCAGCAATTTGTTCTCCGCATTCGATCTTGGTCGTATCTGCGCGCTGTTTCTGCACTCTTCGCCGCTCGAGTTCGACCATACCGAGGAGACCTTCCGAACTGTTCCTCGCCCGTTCCGAGCTGGTCCGCGCCACCTTCATTTCGGGCGATCGCGGCCACTACCCGGATACTATCGCTCGGTACTTGTAGTCGACCTTGCATGGATCTTGTTCACACTGCTCCAATTTGATGCGCACATCGGGATTAATTGTCGATTCGTGCATCCAGTCTCGTTCACCTTCTCTTGGTAGCTCTTGCTCGTAAGCCTTGGCCCGACATCTCGACCTGTTCGCTCCAACAATCGCGCATCGAAGTATTCCTGTTTCACCTCACTGATGCGCAGCACGAGTCACCTTTCTGAACAAGCGGATCTTCCTGAACGAACCATTCTTCGATCCGGCCTGGCATCACCGCATGGATGGTCTGCTGGAGGCGTTGGTCGGGGCTACACACTGAAGGTTCCTCTCTTGCTCCTTGATATTCTGGGTCCAAGGGATAGAACAATGCTGGCCACAAGCGAACAAGACCACGGTCGCAGCGACCAACCTGCCGAATCGGCGCGCGGCATGGGAGTCGCCTACGGCCCTGAACGCCTGGCATCCCCACGGTCAAGGTCAGGAGTGGCGCATTCCGGTGATGTCGAGATGTTCAGCGCGGATGACATCTGCATAAGTCCGGGCGTTCAACCATCCGGCCTCTTCCAAGTGAACGATCCGTTGAAGTACCGCTGGAAGGAGGTGGGTCATTGCTTACAGCGACCAAGGTGAAGGGGGCATCCTTTCCGGTCAAAAGGTCGAGCAGCACAGCATGTTCGTTGGCAGAGAAGGGCAGAGCATCGTCCTCGTACAGCACTGGGCGAGGCCTACCGGCGATGCAACGGGCAACGATCACCTGACGGACCATGCTCTGTGGAGGCCTCGAACCATGGTGTCCAGCACGGTCAGCAGCCCATCGGGCGTATCGCCCAACATGGGCATCAGGCCCGCCTGTTCCGCTGCTTGCTTGGCATCGCTGGCCGATATCCAAGGTCTGCCCATGATGATGTTCTCCAACACCGTTCCACTGAAGATCTCTTCTTGCGTGAAACTATCGCCCATCGCACTGCGCAGGTTGTCAACAGCGAGGCTGCGCAAGCCATGTCCATCGAGCAATACGGTCCCTGAGTCAGGACCAACAAGCCCGGCGATCATGTGTAGCAAGGTGCTTTTACCTGAGCCGTTCGGGCCGCTGACGCAAACTTTCTCTCCCGGAGCCAAGAAGAGGTCGACCTCTTTCAACACGGGAGCACCGCTCCAGTGGCTCTTGAAATCCACACCACGCAATTCCACGGACATCGGGCCACCCGCTTCGTGCGTGACGGGAATGCGCATGCCATCCTGCTTCTCCAAGGGAAGGTCGGTCACGTTCGCGATCTTCTCCAAAGCGGTGAGCACATCGTAGATCGATTCGAGTCCAAGGATCACTTTCTCCACGGCATTCAAGAGCAGGATGATGATGATCTCGGCCGCGACGAACTGCCCGATGTTCATGCGTTCGTTCATCACCAACAATCCGCCGAGGATCAACAAGGCCAAAGTGACGATGGTCTTGAACACGACCAAGGACCAGTAGTGACCGACGAGAACTTTGAAGTGGTCCTTACGGGCAACGGTGTATTTAGAGGCCAGTTCATTCACCCTTTCCAGCGGTAGTTCGGTTTCCCCGGCCAATTTGAAAGTGCTATTGGATCGCCCCAGTTCCTCCAGCCAGAAGGCCATTTCGTACTTGTATTTGGATTCCGTCAGGCTCGTTTCCATACCACGATGACCGGTCAATCGAAATGCTGCCCATAACAAGAGGATGAGGAACAGAGCGAATGCGATGAAGAAAGGATGGTAGAACGACAGAAGGATCAGGCCGAGCAGGATCTGCAAAGCACTTACCGGAATGTCCAAAAGGACCTTGTTCAAGCCTTTTTGAACGGTCATCGTATCAAAAAAGCGATTCACCAATTCCGGTAGATACCTGCCATGCAAGGAATCGGGTCGAAGGCGAGGCAGCCTGTAGGCGAATTCGAGCGAGGACCGGACGAAGATGCGCTGCTTGATATGTTCGCTCAACATCAATTGCATGACCTGCATGGCCCCGGTGAAGGCGATACCGACCACAACGAAGGCAATGAGCACGGCCCAAGAAGTGGCCAGCTGCCCACCACTGATCAGATTGATGATGGCCTGGATACCGAGCGGTAGTGTCAGAGTGATGGCACCTCCGACCAATGCGAAGAGATAGATGTATAAGATGTCCTTTCGGTCCAAGCGCAACAATGCGAACAGACGTTTGAAGGGGCGGGCAACTTGGTCTGGTCTCATCTTACGCGTGCATTGATGGATGCGAAGACCAGGTCGACGAAGTGATCGGGGATCCGGTTCTTCACGTTCTTTTCACACAGGCTGGGCAGGTGTTCGGCGAAGAAGCGTTGCACCATGGCACCGTCCACCACATTGCTAGCGAGAAGGGCGGGGTATGGGTGGTCAGGGCAGACCTCCAATATGTTCGTGCGCAATCGATCACAAAGCCGCTTGAACGAACTGAAGTAGCCTGCCTTGTGCTCTTCGTCCACTTCCTTGGTCATATACGCCTTGCCGGATTCGCTTACCGCGATCCGATGCAACGCACGTAGGTCGAGGTATTCGAAATTCCCCTTGTCGGTGACCGGAGTGGTGATCGAGCGGATGCTGCGTTCCAAACGCTTGGTCGGCTCGGTGATATTGGCCGTATCGAAGACAAGTTTGTATTCGCGCCAACTCCAGTACCAGCCCACGAGGTAGATGAGCAGGTTATGCTTATTCTCAAAATACCGATAGATAGAGCTCTCGGCGGTGCCTATGGCGTTGGCCAGTTTTCGAAATGTGAAATGTTCCAACCCGAGGGTGTCGATGAGCCCTACGCTTTGCTCCAGGATCCGTCGTCCCAGGTCCGTTGCCTGCGGGTCCTTGAGGAAGACCGGCTCGGTCACTTTCACGCTTACCTGCATCAATCGCTGCATAATAGACCTACTTATCCTGAACAAAGATGGGACGATATGGTTCATTAACTTCCAATGTTGAGAGTAAAATAGTGTTAAATGATAGTAATACTATCATGAGGGTGCATGAAATCCAGAGTTAATGCAGGAAAGATCAGGGAACAGCATAAGTGATCCGGTAGATCAGGTCCGCCGAATCATCACTTATCAACAAGCTGCCATCCGGGGCCACCAACACATCCACGGGGCGGCCCCATGCCTTGTTACCTTCCAACCAACCTTCCGCAAAGATCTCCGTAACGGCCGTGCCATCAGCTTCGGGATATGCGACCGCAATGCGATAGCCGATCGGCGTGGATCGGTTCCAGCTTCCATGCTCAGCGATGAAGATGGCGTTGCGATACTTGGGCGGGAACTGTTCACCCGTATAGAACCGCATGCCTAGCGGGGCCACGTGCGGCCCGAGCTTTGCGATCGGTGGAACGAACTCGGAACAGTTGCGTTCATCGCCGAACTCGGGGTCGGCCACCGAGCCTTCGTGGCAATAGGGATAACCGAAATGGTCACCCTCACGGTCCAAGCGATCCAGTTCGCAGTTCGGGAGGTCGTTGCCCATCATGTCCCGACCGTTATCGGTGAACCAAAGTTTCCCTGTCCTCGGGTCCCAGTCGAAACCGACGGTGTTGCGAACGCCATGCGCAATGACCTCCGGCTCGCTCCCATCCGGATCGATGCGTGTGATCGAAGCGAATATGGGGTTCTCGCTCACGCAGTTGTTACACGGTGCACCCACAGGGACATACAATTTGTCATCCGGCCCGAAGGCAATGAACTTCCAGCCGTGGTGGCCTTCGTCAGGGAAGTGGTCGCTAACGAGGGTAGGTGCAGGAGGGTCTTCGAGGTGGTCCTCGATGGCCACGAGCTTGACGATCTTGCTCACGGCGCTCACGTAGAGGTCACCGTCCCGGAATGCCACGCCCACCGGCATGCGCAGGTCCCGGGCTATGACGCGTGCAACATCCACGCGACCATCGTGGTTGGTGTCCGACAGCGCATGAACGACCCCTTCTTCACGGGTTCCTACGAAGAGCGTGCCTCGATCGCCCCAACACATGGCGCGTGCATTGGTCACGTTCTCAGCGTACACCGAAATGCTGAATCCTTCGGGCAACTTGATGGACGCGAGCTCAGGTGGTCCACCACGCAATGTGGGCACGCAGATCGAGCCGGTGAACATGAAGATGCCGGTCACCAGCGCCAGGGATGCCCATCGGCCGATCATGCGAGGTCCCGTGCCGGAACGATCATGACGGGAACCGAGCTGTCCCCCAGCACCTGCTGGCTCACGCTTCCCATGAAGGTCTTGTACAAGGCGCCGTGCCCGTGTGACCCCATGACGATCAGGTCTGCTCCAAGCCGCGCAACTTCGTCAATGATCGTTGCACTGGTGGGGCCTTGGACCAGCAGCCCTTCGGCCTCGACGCCCTTGGTGCGCAGAGCCGCGGCGAGTTCTTGGATAGCTGAGTGTTCCTTCTTCAATTCTTCCGCCCGCCGGTCGCGCACATAGCTCGGACCAGCATCGAATCCAACGAAATCGGGATCCGGAGCGGCGACGTGGACCAGCCAGAGCTTCGCGCCCAAGGCACGTGCGAGCATTTCCGCCTGCTGGACCGTGCGAGGCGTAATAGGCGATAGGTCCACTGGAACGAGGATGTTCTTCATCGATCGCGGATCGGAACCAACAAGATACGAAGCCTCCAGATGGAAGGGCAGCGAACTTACGATCTACTTCAGCACCAGCTTATCCATGTGCTGACCGCGCAATTTCCCGCTCGTGGTGAAGAACCAGTCCTTCAAACCGTAGTGGTAGCCGCGACGGAGGCCGCTTCGGTGCGTGCCAAGGTCGCCTCGTTTGCCACTGAGCTTTTGCAGAACGCGGGTCAACTTCGCCTCGACCTCGGGTTCCGTCATGCGTGGTTGGCTTTTCTTGGCCCATGCCAAGGCGGCTTTCATCAAGTCTTCCTTAGGCAGCAATTTATCGGCTTTGGTGATGGTGCCCAGCACCATTTCATCCCACTTGCTCAAGCGGTAGCCACCAGCAGCAACTACGCGTTTCTTCCGACGTTTCTTTGGAGCGGGAACGGGTGCTGCATCCTTACGTGGGCGGCCCGGACCACGCTTCACCCCAGGAGCCGTCAATTTCTGATCGGACTTTTCCTGGTCGGCTCGTGCGGCCTTCAATTCAGCAATGGTCTCGCGCACCTTGTTCAGTTGGAACATCAATCGTCTGCGCTCGCTACGGTATTCATTCAAAAGCCTTTCTATGTTCTTTTCGCCGAGTCTTTCGTTAGCCATGGTCGTAAGTACGGTTCAATATGTTCATCGAGAAGCGGATCACGCTCCGGAGCACAACAAATATGCGAGATCCGGGATCGGAATGCATCCGTCCAATACCGCACGGATCGTAAAGCAGGAAGAACGCTCAATCCAGGGTCACCATTGTTGGCCCATCCGATGAGGTCAAACGTCCGATACGCGCGGCTTTGACCTGCTGGCTGTCGAATATCTGCTGTACATCACGCGCTGCGGTCTCTTGGACCGAGACCAATAGACCACCACTCGTTTGCGGGTCGCTCAACAGGAACATGCGCTCCATGTCATTCGCGCCCTTGATCCTTTCGTTATAACTCTTCCAATTGCGCAATGCGCCATCCGGATAATGCCCCTCCTTCAAATATGCACGTGCTTCTGGAATGATCGGCAGATCAGCAAATACGAGATGTGCTGAAAGTCCACTTCCTGCGCACATCTCCAATAAATGACCGCCGAGACCGAAACCGGTAACATCCGTCATGGCAGTCACACCTGTGTATGCGGCGAGTTCACGTCCAATGCTGTTCAATTCGCACATCAGGTCGCGACCGATGTGTTCATGCTCTGCCAGCAATTTGCCCCGCTTTTGTGCAGTGCTGAGGATGCCCACCCCTAAGGGTTTCGTCAAGAAGATCAGGTCGCCTGCTTGGGCGGTGTCATTGCGTTTGATGCTCGCCGTGGCCACTTCGCCGGTAACGGCCAGACCAAAGAAGGGTTCCGGGGCATCGATACTATGTCCGCCGGCCAAGGGGATGCCCGCATCATGGCAAGCCTGCCGTCCACCGTCCAATACACGTTGTGCTAATTCGGGTGGGAGTTTCTCCACGGGCCATCCGAGGATCGCAACAGCCAGCAAGGGCTTTCCGCCCATGGCGTATACATCGCTCAATGCATTGGTCGCGGCGATGCGGCCGAAGTCGAAGGCATCATCCACGATCGGTGAGAAGAAGTCCGTGGTGCTGATCAAGGCACGACCATCACCGAGGTCATAAACAGCCGCATCATCGCGGCTGCCATAGCCGACCAGAAGTTTCGGTTCATCAAGAGTGCCCAGTCGGCTCTGCAGGATGGTCTCCAACACGGCCGGCGCGATCTTGCATCCACAGCCGGCACCGTGACTGAATTGCGTAAGGCGGATCGGTTCAGGCTTGGTCGGATCTGGCATGGCTGGCAATGGCTTCTTGTGCGATGGCCCGCAGGTCCTTCGCG
>JAWKNF010000003.1:0-231836 GCA_041391825.1 Flavobacteriales bacterium
CTGCAACGCCGTGAGCGATGCGGTGACCTTCACCATCACGCCGACACCGACCGCTAATGCGGGTGCCGACCGCACGGTCTGTGCGAACAACGCAGCCGTGACCTTGGCCGGATCCTTCACGGTCGCCACGGGCGGTGTGTGGAGCGGTGGCAATGGCACCTTCGATCCGAGCACCACGAACATGGGCGCGATCTACACGCCGACGGCCGCAGAGATCGCGAACGGTTCCGTTACGCTGACCTTGACCACGACCGGCAATGGCAACTGCATCGCCGTGGCCGATAACATGACGATCAACTTCACCCCAGCTCCGGTGGTGAACGCCGGTGCGCCGGTTTCGCTCTGCGCGAACAACGCACAGGTGAGTTTGAATGGCAGCGTGAGTGGCGCAACAGGTGGTGTGTGGAGCGGTGGAACGGGAACCTACAGCCCGAACAACTCCACCTTGAACGCCACCTACACGCCTACCGCTGCGGAGATCGCTGGCGGTACGCTGACCTTGACCTTGACGAGCACCGGCAATGGCACCTGCAATCCGGTGCAGAGCAGCCGTGTGATCACCTTCACGCCAGCACCATCGGTGGATGCCGGTCCGAATGGAACGGTGTGCGCGAACAACAGTGCGATCACCCTGGCCGGAACGCAAAGCGGCGCAACCGGTGCCGTATGGAGCGGCGGGACCGGGACCTACAGCCCGAACAACGCAACGCTGAACGCGGTCTACACACCGAGCGCAGCCGAGCGTGCGGCGGGTACTGTGACCTTGACCTTGACCACCGTTGGCAACGGCAATTGCAACGCGGTGAGCGATCAAGTGACGTACAGCATCACGCCTGCACCGACGGCCAACGCCGGTGCCGACCAGACGCTTTGCGCGAACAATGCGACCGCCACCTTGGGCGGCAGTGTGACCGTTGCGACCGGTGGTATCTGGAGCGGTGGCGCTGGCAGCTTCAGCCCGAGCACCACGAACCTGAATGCGACCTACACGCCAACAGCGGCGGAGATCGCGAGTGGATCCGTCACGATCACCTTGACCACCACAGGTGTGGGCGGATGCGTGGCCGTGGCCGATAACATGACGATCAACTTCACGCCCGCGCCGATCGCGAATGCGGGTGCGCCGGTGTCGATCTGCGTGAACAACCCGCAGGTGACCATGACCGGCAGTGTGACCGGTGCGACCGGCGGTGCTTGGAGCGGTGGACTTGGATCATTCACGCCGAACAACACCACGTTGAACGCGGTATACACACCTACCCCGGCCGAACTAGCCGCTGGGACCTTGACCTTGACGCTGACCACGACCGGCAATGGCAATTGCACCGCCGTGACCAGCAGCCGCGTGATCACCTTCACACCTGCTCCGGTGGTGGATGCCGGGGCTAACGGAACGGTCTGCGCGAACAATAGCGCGATCACCCTGAACGGTTCCTTCAGTGGAGCGACCGGTGCGATCTGGAGCGGTGGCGCGGGAACCTTCGCACCCAACAACACCACGCTCAATGCGACCTACACGCCGACCGCCGCAGAACGTGCTGCCGGGACTGTGACCCTCACGCTGACCTCCGCAGGCAACGGCAATTGCAACGCGGTGAGCGATCAAGTGACCTTCTCGATCACGCCTGCACCGACGGCGAACGCCGGTGCGGACATCGTGCTGTGCGCGAACAATGCGGTAGCCACCTTGAACGGAGGCTTCACCGTTGCGACGGGTGGCGTTTGGAGCGGTGGTGCCGGCAGCTTCAGCCCGAGCAACACGAACATGAACGCGACCTACACGCCGACCGCGAGCGAGATCTCGAACGGTTCCGTGACCTTGACCTTGACCACCACGGGGAACAACAACTGCGTGGCCGTAAGCGATCAAGTGCTGATCTCCTTCACGCCAAGCCCGACGGTGAATGCCGGTGCGGATGTTTCCCTCTGTCGTAACAATGCCGCCGTGAGTTTGAACGGTGCAGTGGGTGTCGCGACCGGCGGTATCTGGAGCGGTGGGGCGGGATCCTTCACGCCGAACAACACGACGCTGAACGCGACCTATACGCCGACCCCTGCTGAACTCGCTGCGGGCACGTTGACGCTCACCTTGACGACGACCGGCAACGGAACGTGCAACGCGGTGTCCGATAGCAAGGTCATCACCTTCACACCTGCGCCTACCGTGGATGCCGGTGCGAACGGAACGGTATGCGCGAACAACAGCGCGATCACGTTGAACGGTAGCGTGGTGGGTGCCGGTGGTGCCACATGGAGCGGTGGATCGGGAACGTACAACCCGAACAATCAATCGCTGAATGCGACGTACACACCGAGCGCTGCGGAACGTACTGCTGGAACAGTGACCTTGACGCTGATCACCACCGGAAACGGCAACTGCAATGCCGTGAGCGACCAGGTGACCTTCAGCATCACCCCTGCGCCGACGGCCAACGCCGGTGCGGATCGGGTGCTCTGCGCGAACAATGCCTCGACCGGATTGTCCGGTTCCTTCTCCATCGCCACGGGTGGTATCTGGAGCGGCGGTGCGGGCACCTTCGATCCGAGCACCACGAACATGAGCGCGATCTACACGCCGACAGCGGCGGAGATCACCGCAGGAAGCGTGCTGCTCACGCTGACCACAACCGGTAATGGACTGTGCAATGCAGCGACCGATCAAGTGCTCTTGACCTTCACCGACCCGCCTTCCGCGAACGCTGGTCCGGATGTGACACGCTGTGCCAACAACGCTGCTGTTGCTCTCGGTGGTAGTGTGGTGGTCGCGACCGGTGGTACGTGGACCGGTGGAACCGGAACCTTCACGCCGAACGCGAACACACTGAACGCGACCTACAACCCGGGTGCTGGTGACCTCGCCGCTGGCCAGGTGACCTTGACCTTGACCACCACGGGGAACGGCAATTGTGCGCCCGCCACCGACACCAAGATCATCACCTACACTCCTGCGCCGATCGTGAACGCCGGTGTGAACGGTGCGGTCTGCGCCAATGCTGCAGCAATCGCTTTGAACGGTACCGTTACCGGTGCTGTGGGTGGTGTATGGAGCGGTGGCGCCGGATCCTTCAGCCCGAACAACATCACGCTGAACGCGACCTACACACCGACCGCTGCGGAGATTGCCGCAGGTACGGTGACCTTGACCTTGACCTCTGCTGGCAATGGCCAGTGCAACGCGGTCTCGAGCAACGTGACCTACACGATCACGCCTGCTCCGACGGTGAACGCTGGTGCCGATCAATCTGTTTGCGGGAACAACGCTGCCGCGAACCTGAGCGCTGTGCTCACGGTCGCTAGCGGAGTGCAGTGGTCCGGTGGTTCGGGTCTCTTCAATCCTGGCAACACGGCACAGAACATCACCTACACGCCGTCGCCGATCGAGGTCGCGAACGGTTCCGTGACCCTGATCGCCACGACCACCGGAAACGGCAACTGCGCTGCCGTGACCGACGCGGTGACCATCACGTACACGCAAGCGCCGATCGCGAATGCGGGTCCGGACCAGACCGTGAGTTCGAACAACGCTAACACGACGCTCGCGGGATCCTTCTCCATCAGCACAGGTGCGACCTGGAGCGGTGGAAACGGAACGTACAACCCGAACAACACCACGATGAACGCGGTGTACACACCGACGCCGCAGGAGATCGCCGCGGGAAGTGTGACACTGACCTTGATCACAACGGGCAATGGCAGCTGTTCGCCTGCGACGGATCAGATGACGATCTTCTTCGGTGCTGCACCGACCGCGAACGCAGGACCGGACCAGACCGTTTGTGCGAACAATCCGAACGTACAGCTGAACGGTGCGATCACGATCGCCACTGGTGGCATCTGGAGCGGCGGTACCGGCACGTACAACCCGAACAACAGTACGCTCAACGCCATCTACACACCGAGCGCTGCGGAACGGACAGCGGGTACGGTAACCCTCACGCTCACATCCGTGGGCAACGGTAACAGCAATCCGGTGAGCGATCAGATCGTGATCACCATCACGCCTGCGCCGATAGTGAACGCCGGTGTCGATCGCACCGTGTGCGCCAACGCACCGACCGCCCAGCTCGCTGGTGTGGTGAACAACGCGACTGGCGGTATCTGGAGCGGTGGGTCGGGCACCTTCAACCCGAGCAACACGAACCTGAACGCGACCTACACCCCGACCTTGGGCGAGATCGCCGCCGGTACCGTGACACTGACCTTGAGCAGCACCGGTAACGGGCTGTGCAATGGTGTAAGTGATCAGATGGTCATCCAGATCGTGCCTGCACCAGTGGTGAATGCCGGTGTCGATCGGACGGTGTGCGCGAACAATGCCAACGTGCAATTGGCCGGCTCCGTGAGCAATGCGGGTGGCGGTATCTGGAGCGGCGGTACCGGAACGTTCTCTCCGAGCATCAACGCCCTGAATGCGGTGTACACGCCGAGCACTTCGGAACTCGCGAACGGTTCCGTGACGCTCACACTCAGCAGCACCGGCAACGGCTCTTGCGTTTCCGTGAGCGATCAGATGACGATCTTCTTCTCGCAGAGCCCGGTGGTGAACGCTGGTCTGGATCGCACGGTGTGCGCCAATGATCCGACGGTGATCCTGAACGGTTCCGTGACCATCGCAAGTGGTGGTGTATGGAGCGGCGGCGGAGGAACCTTCACGCCGAACGCGAACACGCTCAATGCGAGCTACTACCCGAGCCCTGCTGAAGTGGCGCTTGGAACAGCGACGCTGACATTGACGTCGACAGGTAACGGCTTGTGCAACGCCGTGAGCGACCAGATGGTGATCACCATCATCGCATCGCCGAGCGCCAACGCGGGCAACGACATCTTCGTCTGCTCGAACAACGCGCAAGTGCAGCTCGGTGGATCCGTCAGCGGTGCTGGCGGTGGCCAATGGAGCGGCGGTGCGGGCACCTTCACGCCTTCGATCGCTTCGCTGAACGCGGTGTACACACCCACCCCAGCGGAGATCGCAGCGGGTACCTTGAACTTGACCCTGACCACGATCGGTAATGGCAATTGCGTGCCGGTATCGGATCAGGTGCTCATCACCTTCACCGCCTCGCCGACCGCGAACGCTGGGGTGGATGGCGTGCGCTGCGCGAACAATGCGGGCATCCAACTGAACGGAAGTGTCACCGTAGCGAACGGTGGTACCTGGTCCGGTGCGGGTGGAACCTTCACCCCAGATGCGAATGCACTGAACGCGGTATACACCCCATCAGCAGGTGAACTGGCGGCAGGAAGTGTGACCCTGACCCTCACCACCACGGGCAACAACGGTTGCACAGCGGTGAGCGATGCGGTGACCTACACCTTCACACCAGCACCGACAGCGAACGCTGGGGCTGATGCCGCGACCTGTGCGAACAATGCATCGGTGGTACTGAACGGCTCGATCACCGTGGCCACGGGTGCGCTGTGGAGCGGTGGGACCGGGACATTCACACCGAACAACAGCACGCTGAACGCGACCTACGTGCCGAGCGCATCGGAGATCGCAGCCGGTACCGTGACACTCACGTTGACAACGGTCGGTAACGGCACCTGCAACCCGGTGAGTGATCAGGTGGTGATCACCATCAACCCATCGCCGATCGTTGATGCCGGAACGCCGCTGACCTCCTGCGCGAACAATCCTTCCGCTCAATTGGCAGGATCCGTGCAGAATGCAACAGGTGGTATCTGGAGCGGTGCGGGAACCTTCTCCCCAAGTGCCACGAACCTGAGTGCGATCTATACACCAAGCGCTGCCGAGGTGGCTGCTGGAACGGCGACCATCACCTTGACCAGCACCGGCAACGGGCTGTGCAGTGCGGTGTCCTCGCAAGTGGTGCTGACCATCACGTCTGCACCAGTGGTGGATGCGGGTGCTGACCAAGTGCTCTGCGCGAACAACGCGGTCGCTCAATTGGCAGGACAGGTGACCAACGCTACGGGTGGTGCCTGGAGCGGAGGTGTCGGCACCTTCGCACCGAACGCGAATGCGCTGAACGCGGCCTACACGCCAAGTGCGGCGGAGATCGCAAGCGGTGGCCTCTGGCTCTACCTAACGACCACCGGAAACGGCGGCTGTTTGTCCTCGCGTGATTCCGTGTATGTGACGTACACGCCTGCACCGACCGTCAATGCCGGGCCTGATGTACGCATCTGTGCGAACACGGCCCAGATCAACTTGAACGGGGCTGTGACCATCGCGAGCGGTGGTATCTGGAGCGGTGGCAACGGATCCTTCACGCCAGCGAACACGGCGCTGAACGCAGCATACAGCCCGACCGCAGCGGAGATCGCGAGTGGTCAATTCACCTTGGTATTGAGCTCTACGGGTAACGGGAATTGCACAGTAGTGCGCGACAGCTTGCTGGTGCTCGTCGATCCGGTCCCCGTGGTGAACGCGGGTCCCGATCAGCAGATCTGCGCGAACAACTCGAACGTGCAGCTGAACGGCTTCGTGGGCAACGCTCCGGGCGGAGCTTGGAGTGGTGGCGCGGGAACCTTCTTCCCGAGCAACACCATGCTGGCCACACAGTATGTGCCGACAGCTGCTGAAGTGGCAAGCGGCTTGTTGACACTGACCTTGACGTCGACCGGAACGACCTACTGCGCGGCAGTGGCGGATCAGATGACGATCGTCTTCACCGGTGCACCGATCGTGGATGCGGGAAGCGACCTGCAGATCTGCGCGAACAACAGCGCCGTGCAACTCGCCGGCAACGTGACCAACGCGAGCGGCGGCACCTGGACGGGCGGTAGCGGATCCTTCGCACCGAGCGCCAACGTGCTGAGCCCTGTGTACACACCAACAGCAGGTGAACTCGCTGCGGGCACCCTTTCGCTCTACCTCACCAGCACGGGCAACGGCAACTGCGTTGCAGTGCGCGATACGGTCGTCGTGACCTTCACACCTGCTCCGACGGTGAACGCGGGTATCGACCTGGAGGTGTGCATGAACAATCCGATGGTGACCTTGAACGGTTCCATCGCGGTTGCCACTGGCGCACAATGGACGGGCGGTCTCGGCACCTTTACACCGAACGCACAAACGCTGAACGCGCAGTATGCGCCGACGCCGTTCGAACTGCAAAGTGGATCCGTGCAGTTGACATTGACCACGACCGGAAATGGTAACTGTACCGCCGTAAGTGATCAGATGATGATCACCGTGACGCCTTCACCGGTGGTGGATGCGGGCGCCGATGTGACCACCTGCTCGAACCAATTGCAAGTGCCGCTGAACGGTACCGTGCAAGGTGGTGCTACGACCGGTCTGTGGACCAGCAGCGGCACGGGCATCTTCAGCCCGAGCGCGACCACGCTGAACGCGACCTACATCGCCAGCAGTGCGGATTCGCTGGGTGGTACCGTGGACCTCACGCTGACCTCGACCAGCAATGGTCTATGCAATGCGGTGAGCGATGTGATGACCGTGACCATCCTGCCGAACGCCATCGCGAACGCTGGTGTGGACCAGACTGTATGCTCCACTACGAGCACTGTGCAGTTGAACGGCACGATCACCGGCAACGCCACACAAGGTCAATGGACGACGACCGGAGCCGGATCCTTCACGCCGAACGCGAACGCTGCGAATGCGGTCTACCAAATAGCGCCAAGCGATCAAGGCTCGCTCACCTTCACTTGGAGCGTGAACAGTTGCGACAACGCGATGGACCAGATGGTGGTGAACATCACACCAGCTTCTGTTGCCAACGCAGGCCCTGATCAAGTGACCTGCTTCGGCAACCTGAACGTGGTGATCAATGGATCCGTGAGCGGTGCTTCGAGCACAGGTACATGGAGCACCCTGGTAGCGGCACCTTCTGCCAACCCGAACTCGGCGCTTTCGAATGTGTACCAGGCCAGCGCGAACGATCAAATCGCGAATGGCGTGTACTTGGTGTTGACCGCTACGAACACGGGTGTTTGCCAAGCGGCAGCGGATACGATGTTCATCGCGATCCAACCCGAAGGAACGGTGAATGCCGGGGTTGATGTGATCGCATGCGCGAACAACGCGGTGACGCAGTTGAACGGAACCATCACCGGTGATGCCACGCAGGTACAGTGGAGCACCTCCGGTACCGGTTCGTTCTTCCCGAACGCTAACGTGCTCACGCCGACCTACATCCCGAGCGCGATCGATACGGCCATCGGTAACCTCACGCTTACGCTGAGCGCGCCGAATACTTGCAATAACGCGACGGATGCGATGCAGTTGACGTTGACCCCAGCGGCGTATGTGAACGCCGGTCCGGATCAGACATACTGTAATGCGGTGACACAGTTCGATCTGAATGGCACGATCTCCGGTATCACGAACGCAGGTCAATGGACCACTACCGGAACGGGCACCATCGCCAATGCGGGATCGCTGAACACCACCTACACGGCCAGCGCAGCCGACGTGGCGAACGGTCGCATCGACTTCGTTCTGCGCTCTCTGAACAATGCCAACTGCAATGCGGTGACCGATGCGATGACCATCTGGCTCACAAACGGCATCGTCACGAACGCAGGTCCGGACCAGAACGTGTGCGTCCTTTCCGACCATGCCAACCTCCTTGGAAGCATCCAGAACGGGTCGCCTTCGGGAACGTGGACGACGACCGGTACCGGAACCTTCAGCCCGAGCGCTGATGTGTTGAACGCGCAGTACTTCTTCTCTGCTGCGGACGTCACGAACGGATCGGTTGTCCTTACACTGACCGCCACCAACACGGGTAACTGTCCGGCCACGCAGGACGCCATGGTGATCACCTTCGGCAACTCGAGCTATGCCTTCGCCGGTGCGGACCAGACGCTTTGTGCCAATGCACCGATCGCCCAGCTCGCGGGCAACTTCAGCGGTGGCTCACAGGGCATCACGTGGAGCAGCACCGGTACGGGCTTCTTCAGCAACAATACCGACCCCAACGCGACGTACACCATGAGCGCTGCGGACATCGCGGCGGGCAGTGTGCAACTCACGCTCACCACGGTGACGAACGGTAGTTGTGCGGTGTCGAACGATGCCATGGTGCTCAGCGTCCGCGCTTTGCCGAACATCAATGCCGGCGCGGACATCATCGCATGCACCGCAGCACCGGTGCAGGTCACCGCGAACGCTGCGAACGCACCTGGAGGCATGTGGACCACTTCGGGTACCGGCACCTTCTTCGACCCGAACGCACTGGCAACGCTCTACACGCCGAGCGCGGCGGATAGCCTTGCCGGAAGCGTAACGCTGACCGTGACCACCACGGGCATGGCTCCTTGCAGCGCTGCATCCGATCAACTGGTGATCAGCTTCGGAGGCGGACTTTCCGCAGCGGCCGGTGCCGACGCGGTGGCCTGCAGCACCGACCCGAACATCGCCCTGAACGGCGTCGTGGCCGGTACGACCACGGGTGTGTGGAGCACGAACGGGACCGGCTCCTTCATGCCTTCGGCCAGTGCACTGAACGCCACCTACATCCCAGGTGCTGCGGACTACGCCATCGGCAACATCAACCTGATCCTCAGCACCACGAACAACCAGGGCTGCCCTGCAGGTCGTGACACCTTGGTGGTGAGCTACCACGTGCCACCGACGGTGAACGCCGGTGCCGATGTGCTCTTGTGCGACGGACTGGAGAATGTCCTGCTGAACGGTAGCGCCCAGAACCAAGGATCGGTGCAGTGGACCACCTTGGGCACGGGCAGCTTCACTCCGGATGTGAATACGCTGAACGCGACCTACGTGCCGACCGCCAACGACAGCATCGCCGGCGGTGTGTACCTGATCCTCACGGCATTCGGCACCGGTACATGCGGCAACGCATCGGACTCGGTGTTCATCGACATCGGTCCGACGCGCATTGCGAATGCCGGCGCAGATCGGACGGTATGCGCCGACATGGACCCGATCGCCTTGGCCGGATCCATCACCGGGGTGAGCGGAGGTGTTTGGAGCACGAACGGAACAGGAACATTCCTTCCGAACGCAACAACCTTGGGCGCTACCTACGTACCAAGCGCCACCGATATGGCCTTCAACGAGCTGCGCTTCATCCTCACCACAACGGGTAACATGGGTTGCCCAGCGGATGCCGATACGATGCTGGTGACCTTGCAAGCACGGCCTACCGTGAGTGCGGGATCCGACATCAGTACCTGCGATGCATCGGTCGCCGTGGACATGGCCGGGACCTTCGCCGGAGCTTCGGGAGTGCAGTGGAGCACGAATGGATCCGGCGTCTTCCTGCCGAGCAACACGGCCGCGAACGCCAGCTACCAGCCGGGCAATACGGATGAACAGTTGGGTACCGTGCGAATGATCCTGACCACCACCGGGAACGGCGTGTGTGCAGCGGCCAGCGACACCTTGATGCTCTCCTTCGTGAACCCCTTGCAGGCGGACTTCACCTGGAGCAATGCATGTGCGGGATCGCAGACCCAATTCACCAGCACGAGCACTACCACCGGCGCGCCGATCATCGGATGGAACTGGACCTTCGGTAACAACACCACGGGTTCCGGACCACAGACCAGCACCAGCTTTGCGACGCAAGGGCAGTACCTGGCCACCCTGACCGTGTTCGCGCAGAACGGATGCAGCAGTACCATCACGCGCACGATCGACGTGCTTACCGCGCCGGTCGCTGGCTTCAGCATCGCAGGTGATCCCTTCACGGATACGCCGATCGAATTCACGGACGGGTCCTTCGGCGCCACCAACTGGCAATACGATTTCGGTGATGGGCAGGGCGCTATCGTTGCGGAACCGGTGCATGAATACACCGCGGCCGGCCAGTTCATCATCGTGCAAACGGTGACCAACGCGGCTGGCTGTTCCGATCGCGATTCGTTGTTGATCAGCATCGAGGAGAAGGACATCCTGCCTCCGAAACTGCCGAACGCATTCAGTCCGAACGGCGACGGCGTGAACGATGTGTTCTTCGTACGCGGTGGACCCTTCGAGACCATGCACTTCCGGGTGTACAACGGTTGGGGTGAACTCATCTTCGAGACCGAGGACCCCGAATTCGGCTGGGACGGAACACATGATGGAATGCCGGAGGTCAACGGCGTGTATGTCTACTCCGTGGTCGCCACGACCACCGATGGGGCGGTGCATGACCGGTCCGGCAAGATCTCACTCATCCGATAAGAGAACCTGAGCAACATGAAGAACCTGAACAACATACCAGCCCTGCTCATCGCACTATGCGTGGGCGGTGGATCCATGGCACAGGATGCGCAGCTCTCCCAGTTCGAGACCGCACCGATCACCTTGAACCCGGCCCTTACCGGCATGTTCGAGAACGCGGACTTCCGCATGACGAGCAATGTCCGCAGTCAATGGAACAGCCTCTCGAGCAGCTTCCTGACCACCGGCTTTGCATACGACCTTTCGATCCAACAGCGCTTCGGTGCAGGTCTGTACATGACCAACTACAACCAGGCCGGTATCGTGAACACCTTCCAGATGGGAACGGCCGGCGCCTACAACGTGTCCCAGAAGAACGCGCATCACACACTTTCCGTCGGGGTCCATTTGGGCATGGTCTACAAGAAGGTGAACAACCAGCAGCTGTTGTGGGACAGTCAGTACGATGATGGTTACTTCAATAGCGACCTGCCTTCGGGGGAGGTCCTGCAACGGGGAGCCCGGTTCATGCCGGACGTCTCGGCAGGGATCGCCTACCGCAGCACGCACGCGCGCAAACGGGTGAACCCCTTCGGCAACTTCGCATTGTTCCATGTGACCACACCGGACGAGTCCATCCTACGGACCACGAAAAGCGACCTACCGATCCGCTACTCCGTGAACGGCGGAGTCCGGGTGGAGATCAACGAGGGCATGTACCTGATCCCGATGGCCTTGTACATGCGGCAAGGGAACGACCAGATGATCAATGCGGGTATGCTGGCCGAGATCGGCATCATGGGTACGACCTACAGCGCAGTGGCAGGATGCTCCTACCGCGTGCATGATGCGATCATCGCCCAGGTGGGCCTGAAGCACAACAACGCGGCCTTCCGCTTCAGCTACGATGTGAACGTGTCGCCGCTGAAGACCTACACGCGCAAGAACGGCGCCTTCGAGTTCTCGATCCTGTACTACGGTACCCACAGCGGGCGCCAACGAAGGGTGACGAGCAGTGCGTTCTAAAGGACTTAGCCCTTCAAGGCCTCTGCGCCACCCACGATCTCCAGGATCTCGTTGGTGATGCTCGCCTGACGCGCCTTGTTGTAGGACAGCTTCAGCTCCTTCAACAGGGCATCCGCGTTGTCCGTGGCCTTGTGCATGGCGGTCATGCGCGCACCATGCTCAGCGGCATTGCTATCGAGCAGCGCTTTGTAGAACTGGATCTTCAAGCTCTTCGGGATGATCTCGTCCACGATGGTGCGCCGGTCCGGCTCCATGATGTGGTCGGTCTTCGACCCACTGGTACCGGCCTTCTCATCCGTTTCCGCCGCGGCTTGGATCGGCAGGTACGGCTCGGTGCAAATGATCTGCACCGCGGCGTTCTTGAACTTGTTGTAGAAGAGCACCACTTGATCGTAAGTGCCATCCGCGAAACGGTCCATGATCAACTCCGCCACGGGCGCCGCGCCATCGAAGTTCAATCCGTCGAACAACTTCGCCAGATCGGTCGGCAAGGCAGGGTCGAAGTACGCCGTCTTGCGGTAGGCGTCCATGGCCTTTTTGCCCACCGGAAGCACCGTTACCCGATGGCCCGCTGCCTCAGCTTCGGCCGTGGAACGACGAATGGCTCGGAACACTTGGGAGTTGAACGCGCCGGCCAGTCCACGATTGCTCACGATAGCGACGAACAGCACGTTCTTCACTTCCCGTTGCTGGCTGAACTTGCCTTCGGTACTGTCCAGACTGGCGCTCACGTTGCCAAGGATGGCCTGCAGCTTTTCCGCGTAAGGGCGCATGCGGACGATCGCATCCTGGGCACGACGCAACTTCGCCGCGCTCACCATCTTCATGGCGGCGGTGATCTGCTTGGTGCTGTTGACCGAGACGATCCGGTTGCGTACCTCCTTCAGGCTGGCCATCGTGCGTGCGCTTCGTGCGTGGCTTAGTTATCGAGGCTCTTCACCAAATCGGCGGCCACGGTCTCCAAGGTGCTCGTGATCTGGTCGTTGTAATCACCCTTCTTCAACGCGGCGAGCACATCGCTGTGCTTGTTGCGCAGCATCGTGATGAACTCCGCTTCGAATTGCTTGATGTTCTTTACCGGGACCTTGCTCAACAGGCCTTTCGTTCCGCAGTAGATGATCGCGATCTGCTCTTCCACGCGTACCGGGCTGTTCTGTCCTTGCTTCAGGATCTCCACGTTGCGGGCACCCTTGTCCAGTACGGCCTTGGTGGCGGCATCGAGATCGCTACCGAACTTCGAGAAGGCCTCGAGCTCGCGGTAGGCGGCCTGGTCCAACTTCAGCGTACCGGACACCTTCTTCATGGATTTGATCTGCGCGTTACCACCCACGCGGCTCACGCTGATACCCACGTTGATCGCCGGGCGAACACCGCTCAGGAAGAGGTTGCTCTCCAAGAAGATCTGTCCATCGGTGATGGAGATCGCGTTCGTCGGGATATAGGCGGAAACGTCACCGGCCTGGGTCTCGATGATCGGCAGAGCGGTCAAGGAACCACCACCTTTCACTTTGCCCTTCAAGCTCTCGGGCAGGTCGTTCATCTGCTCGGCCACGCTTTGGTCGGCGGTCACCTTGGCGGCGCGCTCCAACAAACGGCTGTGCAGGTAGAACACGTCACCAGGATAAGCCTCACGTCCGGGAGGACGACGCAGCAACAACGATACCTCGCGGTAGGCAACGGCCTGCTTCGAGAGGTCATCATAAACGATCAGCGCTGGGCGACCGGTGTCGCGGAAATATTCGCCGATGGCCGCACCGGTGAAGGGTGCGAAGAACTGCATCGGAGCGGGGTCGCTGGCGTTGGCGGCCACCACCGTGGTGTAGGCCATGGCGCCGTTCTCCTCCAAGGTCTTCACAGTACCTGCCACGGTGGATCCCTTCTGGCCGATGGCCACGTAGATGCAATACACCGGTTGGCCCGCGTCGTAGAATTCCTTCTGGTTGATGATCGTGTCGATCGCCACGGTGCTCTTACCGGTCTGACGGTCGCCGATGATCAATTCGCGCTGACCACGACCGATGGGGATCATGGCGTCGATCGCCTTGATACCGGTCTGCAACGGCTCTTTCACCGGCTCACGGAAGATCACACCAGGGGCCTTGCGCTCGATCGGCATTTCGAACAGCTCACCGCTGATCGGTCCTTTGCCGTCGATGGGCTCGCCGAGGGTGTTCACAACACGACCGACCATGCCTTCGCCGGTCTTGATGCTGGCGATGCGCTTGGTGCGCTTCACCGTGTCGCCTTCCTTGATGCCGACGCTGGGGCCGAGCAATACGGCACCCACGTTGTCCTCCTCAAGGTTCAACACGATGCCACGGAGACCGCTGGCGAATTCCACGAGCTCGCCGCTCTGCACACCCTGCAGTCCGTAGATGCGGGCGATACCATCACCCACTTGCAATACGGTACCGACCTCCTCGAGCTCGGTGCTGGTGCGGGATCCGGCGAGTTCTTGTTTCAGGATCGCCGTTACTTCGGCGGGGTTCACTACGGCCATGGCGGGATATCGTTAGATCGCGGGGATGTACGGGTTCTTGGAGAATTCGCGGCGCATGTCGGACAGGTGGCGGCTCACGCTACCATCGTACTGTTCGTCGCCGATGCGGATCGTTACTCCGCCGATCAATGCGGGATCCACCTTCTCCACCAATTCGATTTGCTTTCCGGGGTGCTGCTTCTCCGCGAGCGCTTGCACACGGGCGCGGGCGGCATCGTTCAGCGGCACTGCGCTGGTCACCTGCGCAACGACGATGCCTTTGTTGATCTTGTACAGTTGTCCGAAGGCCAAGGCCACATCGGGCATCAAGCTTTCGCGTCCCTTGCGAACAAGGATCCCGATGAAGGTCTTCGTGAGGGCTCCGATCTTACCAGCGAAGATCTTGTCGAGGATCACCGCTTTCTTGTCGGCCTTCACCACCGGGCTCTTCAGCAACACGACCAGTTCGCGGCTTTCGCTGCACACCTCAGCCACCAGGAGCATGTCCTGATGGGCTCCCTCCAGACCGCCCTGTTCGTGGGCGAGTTCCATCAGGGAACGGGCGTAACGATAGGCGACAGGAGCGATGTTCATGACTTGCGCAGCTCGGCTTCGGTCATCACTTTCTCCACGAGGCTCTGCTGGGCCACATTGTCGGCCAACTTGTCCTTCAGGATGCGCTCGGCCACCAGGATGCTCAACTCGGCCACCTGGTTCTTCATCTCGGTGATGGCGGCCATCTTCTCGTTCTGGATGTCCGTGCGTGCACGGCTCAACAGCGCGTCGGCCTCCACCTTCGCCTTGGATTTCGCCTCGGCGATCTCCTTGTCGCGGATGTCGCGCGCTTCCTTCAACAGGACCTCGCGCTCCTCACGTGCTTCGCGCATCAACTCCTCGTTCCGGCTGTTCATCGCCGCGATCTCTTCGCGGGCCTTCTTGGCTTCGCTCAGGGCGTCCTCGATCGTGCGTTCCCGGTCGCTGAGGGTGCTCAGGATGGGTTTCCACGCGAATTTCCTGAGGATGAACAGTACCGTCAGGAACGATACGGTCATCCAGAAGATGAGCCCGAAGGAGAATTCGATCAACATTGCGAAAGGAGGGGTTTAGTGGAGCCGGAAGTGCCTCAGAGCACCATGGCGAGCAGACCCACAACGATGCCGAACATAGCGGCACCCTCGACCAGAGCGGCCGCGAGGATCATGTTCGCACGGATATCGTTGGTGGCTTCTGGCTGACGAGCGATCGCCTGCATAGCGTCTCCGCCGATGCGACCGATGCCGATACCAGCGGCGAGAGCGGCGATACCAGCGCCGATAGCGGCATAACCGAAGTGGATCTTGGCTTCAGTCGCGGCTTGCAGGAGGACAGTGAGGAACATGCGTATTGGGGTTTGTGGTTTAGACCAGTGATTCGTGGTGATCATCGTGCCCTTCCACGGCTGCACCGAAGTACATGGCCGAGAGGAAGGTGAACACGAAGGCTTGGATGAAGGCCACGAGCAGCTCGAGCATGCTCATGAAGACGGTGAAGATCAAGGAGAAGATCGATACGCCCCAACCCAATCCGGCGTTGATCTCGCCGAAGATGAAGATCAAGGCGAAGAAGCTCAGTACGATGATGTGGCCCGCGGTGATGTTCGCGAAGAGTCGGATCATCAGGATCGCGGGGCGAAGGAACACGCCCAGGATCTCCACCGGCGTCAGGATCAGCAACACCGGTTTCGGTACGCCCGGCATGGCCAGGATGTGGCCCCAGTAGTGACGGTTGCCGTTGATGAGCGTGATCACGAAGGTGATGGCGGCCAGTGCGAAGGTGACCGAGATGCTGCCCGAGACGTTGGCACCGAAGGGGAAGATGGGGATCAGGCCCATCAGGTTGTTCAACAGGATGAAGAAGAACACCGTGAGCAGGTAGGGCATGAAGCGCTCGTACTTCGGACCGATGTTCGCCTTGGCCACATCATCGCGGACGAACATGATGATCGGCTCGATGAAGCTTTGAAGGCCTTTCGGTGCACCTACGCCACGCTTCTTGTAGCCGTTGGCCACGGTAAGCATCACCCACAGCAGGATGATCATGCTCACGAACATCGCCAGTACGTTCTTCGTGATGCTGATATCCCACGTGGCCTTGGTCAATTCCTCGTTCACGGCTGCGTGGTCCGCATGGCTGCCGTCCGGTGCATCGGTGGCCACCACTTTGCCCTCGTGCAGCATGTAACCACCGTGGGTCATGTGGCCATGGTCGAAGTGGCTGCTGGAGAACGCGCTGAAACCGCGCTCGGTGTTGTACAACAGGATCGGCAAGGGAATGCTCGTGTGCCCGAACAGGTGCCAGCCGTGCTCATCGCCCACGTGGCCCATGATCATCGCACCGGGGTCGAACTTCGCGCTGTGCGCATCTGCGGCCTCGGCACCGGCCTCCACCGCATGTTCATGCCCTTCATGTGCCTCGTGGCCTTCGTGCTGCGCCATGCAGACAGCGACCAGCAGGATGCTGGTGAAAAGGAAACCTGCGCGGATCAAGGCTTTCATCGATCTGTGATGGGAGGGCACCCCCCTCAATGCGGGCGCAAAGGTAGAATTCGCTTCCGATCGGTGAAATGTCTTTCACCAAGTTCCTGATCAATGCTTCTTTCCCGTCTCCTTGAAGAGGTGCAGCATGGCCCCTGCAACGCCCGCCAGCGCGAGGATCAGCGTCAGGATCGGGAAGCGCCAATTCAACAGCCCGTCCAGCCAATACCCCAGAAAAGTGAATCCGAGCACGATGCCCATCATGCTCAACCCGAGGCCTGTCAGTCGCAGGTACGCAGCGTAGGGCGCTTCCTTCTTTTTCGAGGGCTCTTCGCGGCTCATGGCTTCGGGGCGCGCAGCAGTTGCCGGTACATGCGGCCCGTGCTGAAGGCCAAGTGGGCCAGGTAGAGGCCGATGAACGGTAGAACGAAGGCCAGGATGGCGGTCTTCGGCAGGGTCACGATCGCAACCAGGAGCACGAGCAAGGTCAGCAGCATCTTCAATACCATCCCGGTCATGAAGCGCTGCACGGAAAGTTTCGGGTCGGCCGCGAAAGCGGATCCTTGCCAAGCCTGCAAGGCGATACCGAGCACCAGGAAGTAGAGCAGTGCCGCGATGTGCTGCAGGCCGAAGGGGACTTGGAAGAACGCCAGGACCATCACCAGCACACCGGTGCAGAACAGGTTGAACAGCAGGAAAGGAAGCAGAAAGGACCAGCGCCGAACAGGCATGGCGCTAGGTTCGGCCTATCGGGCCGCTTGCTTCGGTTCGGTGGTGGTCTCCGTGCGCAAGCGAACGGGATCCATCTCCTTCACCACCCCGCCGCCCATGCTGCAGTTACCGGTGAACACCGCGCCGGGCTCGATCGCCAGTTTCTTGGTGTTGATGTCGCCCTGCAACTTGGCCGTGGCCTTCAGGCTCAACAGGTCCTGACAGTTCACCTTGCCGATCACGGTGCCTTCGATGTCCGAGCTCTGGCACACCACTTCGCCCTCGATCACGCCGGTCTGGCCCACGATCACACGACCCCGTGCGTTCACGGTGCCTTTCACCCGACCATCGATGCGGATATTGCTATCGCTCTTGATCTCGCCCTCGATGGAGGTACCCTCCATGATGCTGTTGATCTTGCCGGGGCTGACAGGTTCTGCGGTCTTGTTCATGGTCGTGGAATTCGCAGGTTTCTCGCTTCGGAACATGGTCCCTTGGGATTGCAGGTGAACAGGGTCGAAGCGCAAAGATAGTCCCGCGATGGACTTATCCTATTGACGGTCAAGGTAGTTCTCTGTGAAGAAGGTGGTGTAGCCGCCCACATCCTTGCTCTTGTACAATTGGGAGTAATTGTCCTGGCTGATCGCGAAGGCCGGATAGCCTTGATCGTTCACGCCAACGAGTTGCTCGCTCCCTTGGGTGAACAGGGCGTAGTACTCCATCGCCTTGGCCTTCGACTCGAAGAAGCTGAGCAACACCACTTGGTGCTCGGGGTCCAGGAAGCTGTTGGTGATCTCCACCGGCGTGGAGCTCAGGTTCGCTTGGTTGAAGGTGGAGATCGAGGTCTTGATCCCGTTCATGTCCGCGCCCCGGCTGGGCACGATCAGCGCGAAGTAGTGTTGGCCCTGGGTCTTGGTGAAATTGCCTTTGGTACCGGCATCGCGCACCGGTGCGGGTGGTCCGTTGGTGGTGCGGTCCAAAGCCGCAAGGAGCTCGCCCGCCGCACGGTCCTCATCGGTGCCGGGGAACTTGGCGCGCACTTCGGCCAAGGCCGCGCGGAAGCCGCTGTTGTCCCGCATGCCTCCGATGGCCATGGCCCGCAGCATATGGTACTTGGGCAGGAAGTGGTTGCGCGGCTCGTTCTCGATCACACCGTTGCACGAAACGATGACCGATCCGTACATGTATTGCCGATAGCGGTCGTACACCTCCTTGTATGCCACCTCCTCCTGTGCCTTCCGCACCTCGTCGGCCTGCAGGATGTTCGGGTCGCGCACCAAGCGAGCGAACTCGGAATCGGGCCAACGCTCCAGGATGATGTTGGCGTACATCTGTGAACCCGACCCGTCCGGCGCGAAGTAGTTCGTGGTCTGCTCCTTTTCCAGGTAGATGCGGTAGAGCTGGTAGAAGCTCTCGGGTGTGTACCGGCATTCCTCGAAGCGGCTGTTCAACACCTCGAAGCTCTCGATCGCGTTGTCCGGGTCCTTCAGTTGTTCCTTGTAGATCATGCCACTGGTGTACAGCGCCCCGCACACCTTGGCGTTGCTGGCCTCTAGTGCGATGTCATCCTTGGGTATGTCCTTCAGGTAGAAGGCGGGGTCCTTCCATTCCTCTTCTTTCTTTTCCCCTTTCTCTGCCGACTCTTCCAGCATTTCCTCCTCGATCTCCTCGGCCAGTATGCTGCCGCTCTTGTCCTTGCGGCGCCATTCATCCTCCAAGGGTCGGTTGCCCCATTTCCGGCGGAAGTTCGTCATGCCCCGTCCGATCTGCTGTGGGTCATAGAAGTACCATGTGCCACGTCCGCCCGAGCTCTGGGTGGGCGGCTTGTTCTGTAGCGGGACCGAGTTGGCCATTTCACGTGCTTCGGCCTCGCGCTGTTCCTTGGCCGCTTCATCCAATTCCTTCTCGCGGATCAAGCCCCGGATCTTCTTCTCCAGGTCCTTTTCGTCCATGCTGGCCAAGGCCTGCAAGCTGTCCTCACGGGCGATGATCGCCAGTTGTTCCACCAGTTCGCCCAACACCCGTGCCCGGGTCTTCACCTCCTCGATCCGCGGGTGTTCCTCGGCCATCAACGTTTGCGTGGAATCGTAGTACTGCTGTGCATCGCCGTATGCGCGGTCGTCGAAGTAGATGTCCGCCAAGCGCAGGAAGGTCTTGGCCTTTTGCTTCTGGTCCGTGGTGCTCACCTGCGCGCTGATCTTCAACTGCGAGATCGCGGCCGAGTCCTGCCGTTCTTTAAGGTCGATGTCCGCGATGGCGTAATGCAGCATGTCGAAGTGGTCGATGTGCTTGTCATCGTTCAACATCCGCTTCAGCTTCTTGCGGATCTCCTTGCTATCGCCGCGATTGAAGGCCAAGGCCTGGAAGATCTGCGTGTGGAAGGCCATCTCGTACGGTGGGTTCATCTTGTCCACGGCGGCGAACTGCCGGATGGCGTTCTCCTCCTGACCCTTCATCTGGTACAACTGCGCCAAGGCGAAGGCCCAGCGCACGCGCTCCTTCTTGCTCTGCGCATTGGGAATGGCCGCTTCCAAGTGCACGATGGCATCGTCCACCTTGCCGCGCCGCAGGGCCAGTTCGGCCTTTACGGCGCTCAGTTCCCCGTGATCGAACTTCTTCGGCAGTTCCTTCATGTCCGTTACCTGGTCCAACGCGGTCTGTGCCTTGGCGAACTGGTCCAATTGGATGGTGGTACGGGCCAACCAGACCAGGCTTTCGGTCTGGCGGTTCTCGCCTTTGTAACGACGGCTCACGTAGGTGAACCCGCGTTCGGCCTCGTAGTAGTTCCGTTTGTAGAACTGGCTTTTGGCGATCACGAAGTAGGCGTCATCGATCCAGGTGTTCTTCTCCTTACCCTCGATGTTCATGGAGTGCCGCTCGATCACCAAAGAGCATTTGTCGATGCACTTCTCGAGGTCGGGTGACACGGCCCGGGCCTTCGCCTCGTTGCCGTAGACGAACAAAGGCAGCACTTCGTCGTAGTTGTCCACGTGGGTGTCCTCGATCCCGGCCACCACCTCCTTCAGCTTCTCGTTCGCATTGAACCAGCCGTTGTCGCGGGCCGTCAGCTTGTGGAAGGTGCGGTTCAGGAAGGCGTCCTTCTCTTGGGAGCACCCCGCGAGCAGGAGCACGACCAGCGCACAAAGGCCAAGTCCACGGTATGTCGTAAAGCGCATCAAGGGCGGTCGGACGGAATAACTACGAAAGGGCGAAGTTATTTCACAGGGACCGATCCGAGGGGGGGAAGTTCGCGCCTTTCGGCCCTTTGGTGCCTGATGGCTGCCCGGTCTTCACCGGTCCGCGTCGATGCCGGGCCTGCCGCTTGGGGGCCGTTCTTGGGAAAGGCGACCGATATTTGCCCTACATGCCCATCAATCCCACGCCACGCCGGAACAAGAAGGACAGCAAGGGGAAGCTGTTGCGGAAGCTCAAGGCCAAGTACCGCCTATTGCTCATCAACGACCGCACCTTCGAAGAGCGTTTCAGCATCCGGCTGAACCGATTGAATGTGATCCTGTTGTTCTTGGGTGCGTTCACGCTGCATGGCACGTTCGTGACCGCAGTGATCGTGTTCACACCGCTCAAGCGCTACATCCCCGGCTATTCCGACCAGGAGACCAAGCACAACGCCTACCGCAGCTTGGTCATGGCCGACTCCTTGGAGCTGGAGCTGGGCCGGCGCGATCTGTACATCGAGAACCTGCGCATGGTGCTGAGCGGTGAACTTCCGGTGGACAGCGCGCACTTGTTCGCTCCATTGGTGGAGAAACCAAGCGCCGCCGATCTGGAGCCGGGCATGATGGACAGCATGCTCCGCGCTCGGGTGGCCCGTGAAGAGGCGTACAGTTTGAACGATGCGCGCGGAACCGCCGACCGTAGGGAACTGGCGGGCATCTTCTTCTTTCCTCCGCTGCAGGGCATCGTCACCAGCAAGTTCGATCGCCGGCAGGACCATTTCGGGATCGATATCGTTTCGCAAGCGGATGCCGCCGTGAAGGCCTGCTTGAACGGGACCGTGACCTTGGCCAGTTGGACCACCGATGCCGGGCATGTGCTGCATGTGCAACACGCCAACGACCTGGTCAGCATCTACAAGCACAACAGCGTGTTGCTGAAGAAGGTGGGCGATAAGGTGAAGGCCGGCGAGGCCATCGCGATCGTGGGCGATAGTGGCGAGCTCACCACGGGGCCGCACCTGCACTTCGAACTCTGGCTCAACGGCGAAGCCGTGGATCCCGAAGCATACATGGTCTTCCAATGATGAATGCAGGAAGCAGGAGCAGCTTGCAATGGCCGCCTACCCCTGCCACCTGCCACCCGCCCCTGCCACCTGCCACCTGAACCGTGAGCCTTAAGTCCGCCATCGCAAAGCCCTATGCCCGCTTCGTTACGAACGGAGTGATGCGGCGTGCCATGGAGGCCGATGTCACGCAGGAGCAGGTCCTGAACAAGCTCATGCGAGCGGCGCGGAGCACGGCCTTCGGCAAGGAGCATGCCTTGCATCAGGTAAGCGGCCACGAAGAGTTGGTGCAGGCCGTTCCGCTGCGCGATTACGAAGGGATCAAACCCTACATCGAACGGATCCGGGAGGGGGAGAAGGATGTGCTGTGGCCCGGCCGACCCATGTACCTGTGCAAGACCAGCGGTACCACCAGCGGCGCCAAGTACATCCCCATCACGCGGGAGAGCTTACCCAACCACATCGAGAGCGCGCGCAGGGCCCTCCTGGCGTACATCGCACACAGCGGTCGCACCGATTTCGTGGACGGGAAAATGATCTTTCTGCAAGGAAGCCCGGTGCTGGACACCAGCGGCCGCATCCCCTCCGGCAGGCTGAGCGGGATCGTGGCGAACCACGTGCCGCGTTACCTGCTCAAGAACCGCATGCCCAGCTACGCCACCAACACCATCGCGGACTGGGAAACGAAGGTGGAGGCGATCGTGGGCGAGACCATGAACGCCGATATGCGGTCTGATCAGCGGGATACCGGCGTGGGTGCAGATGTATTTCGAACGCTTGCTGGCGCGCACCGGCAAAGCGAACGTGATGGAGGTCTTCCCGAAGCTCTCGCTCTTCGTGTACGGCGGAGTGAACTACGCGCCCTATCGCAGCCGCATGGAAACCTTGATCGGTGGCAGCGTGCCCAGCGTGGAGCTCTTCCCCGCCAGCGAAGGCTTCATCGCCTATCAGGACAAAAGCAACGAGGAAGGCCTGTTGTTGGTAGTGGACAATGGCATCTATTATGGATTCCTACCGGTGAGCGCAACGCTCAACCCACACCACCTGCAACCCCCACCAAACCACTCTCCATCTCCGAGGTCGAGCTCGGTGTTCAATATGCCTTGGTCCTCTATACCAACGCTGGCCTGTGGGGCTACGAGATCGGTGATACCGTAAAGTTCGTCTCGCTCTCCCCGCCACGGATCGTCGTAACGGGACGCACCAAGCATTACACCAGTGCATTCGGCGAACACGTGATCGCAGAGGAGGTGGAAGGGGCCCTGAAGGATGCCATGGCCGAGGTGCCATGCGAGGTGGCCGAGTTCACCGTAGCGCCGGAACTGGCACCCAAGGAGGGACTGCCGTACCATGAGTGGTACATCGAATTCGCCTCGCCCCCGAACGATCCGGAACGTTTCGCGGCCCTGCTGGATGCCGCCTTGCAACAACGCAATCCGTACTACAAGGACCTCATTACAGGAAAAGTCCTACGTCCATTGCTCGTCCGCCCTTTGCAGCGCGGTGCCTTTGCCGCATGGATGAAGGCGCGCGGCATGAACGACGCACAAAGCAAGGTGCCGCGCTTGGCGAACGACCGGCGCTTCGTGGAGGGACTACAGCCCTAAGCGATCACCTGCGCCTTCGGGTAGCGCTTCTTCCAGAAATCCAAGGCCTTGATGCTGGCCAAGGTGATCACGGTACGGTGGTCCAAGCGCACCTTGATGGCCTTGAGGCCTTCTTTGATGGGCTGGGTGAGGATGAGTTTCTTCTTTGCGCGTGGCATGGTCGTATCGGTTCGTTTAGTGGAACCTTGCATTAGATGAACGAGAAACCGTGCCAAAAGGATCGCTTGCTGCTGTTAAAAGTTGCATATACCACCTGGGCAGCAGCGTCAGACCTGCTTTTCTCCCCAAACGGCCGCACATCAACTCCCTGACGTTCTGGCCGTTGGCCCGGCCCCGGTGCGCCAAAACCGCATGTTTCGTCGTGGTGGGCCGCACCCCGCAGGCCCGCACCCAAGGCGAAGGATCCAATTGAACGCCGCACTGCGCACCTTTGCGCCATGGCCACGATCGGGACGGACATCAAGCGGGCTGCGGAGCTCTTGGAAGCGGGCGACGTGGTCGCTGTTCCTACCGAGACCGTGTACGGCCTTGCGGCGAACGCCCTGAACGAAGCGGCCGTCCTGAAGATCTTCGAGGTGAAGCAGCGGCCCGCCTTCGACCCCTTGATCGTACATGTGGGCAGGACCGAGGACCTGGAACAGGTGGTGCGCGAGCTGCCGCCGGGTACTCAGGAGCTCATGGCCGCCTTTTGGCCCGGACCCCTCACCTTGGTGCTGCCGAGGCACCCCGCTATCCCGGACCTCGTGACCAGCGGCCTGGACACCGTGGGTGTGCGCATGCCGGCCCATCCGCTCACCGCCGAGCTGCTGCAGCGCCTGCCCTTTCCCTTGGCGGCGCCCAGCGCGAACCCCTTCGGCTACGTCAGTCCCACCACCGCGCAGCACGTTGCCGATCAGCTGGGAAGTAAGATCCCGTACATCCTGGACGGTGGCCCATGCACCGTGGGTGTGGAAAGCACGATCATCGCTTGGGGAACAAGCGCCCCGAACATGCCCCAATGGACGCTCTATCGTCCCGGTGGTGTGCCCGTGGAGGCCATCGAAGCCCTGGTCGGACCACTGGCGCTCGCGGCCACATCGCCAACGCCCATGGCGCCCGGCATGCTGGAAAGCCACTATGCCCCGCGCAAGACCGTGCATGTGGGCAACGTTCCGGCCATGTTGAAGCGTTTCGCAGGACGCTCCGTCGGTGTCATCTCCTTCCGCGACGAATATGTGGCGCATCGCTGCGAGGTCCTGGCCCCGGACGGTGATCTGCGCCAAGCCGCACGCCACCTCTTCGCCGTGCTGCGGGAGTTGGACGGCAGCGACTGCGATGTGATCCTGGCCGAGGAGTTCCCCAACGAAGGCTTGGGACGTGCGATCAACGATCGTTTGCGGCGTGCAGCCGCTGGACGGGCATAAAGGATCCTGCCCTTGTCCCCCGGTCAGGCACAGCCTCGGACCGGGATCTTGAGTTTTGGTCGTATCTTCAGGCTCGCCACCAACACCTGTCCACCCATGAGCACCACCCTTAACGCGAAGGAACTGACCTTGGTCTATGACAGCAACACCAACGAGGGCCGCAAGGCCTTGGCCTATGCCTACTCGCTCGCGCCCAAGGTGAACAAGCAGGACGTGAGCTTGGTGAGCCTCTCCAGCACCTTCGTGCGCCAAGTGGTGAAGCAGCTGAACCTGCGGCCGAAGGACCTGCTCAACCGCGCGCATCCTTACTACCAAGCGAACATCCGCGGGCGCGATCTGGACATGGAAGGGTGGCTGCATGTGTTGGCCAACAACCCCACTTTGTGGAAGGCCCCCGTCGCCTTGATGGGCGACCGCGCCGTGCTGTGCGAGCCGGCCTCCTTGATCTATACCTTGAGCGAAGCGAAGCGGAAAGCGGTCTAAGGCGCGTCCCTTCCGAACCGAAGCGCGATCTTTGCGCCCGTTCGGGCCACGGAAGCTGCTCATCGGTACATGAGCAGCTGGTCCAATGCGCACATGAAAAAGCTCGCCATTCTCGGTTCCACCGGCTCCATCGGCACGCAAGCCTTGGAGGTCGTGCGCGAACAACCCGAGCGCTTCGAGGTGGAACTCCTGAGCTGTGGCAACAACTGCGATCTGCTGATGAAGCAGGCCCTGGAGTTCAAGCCGAACGCCGTGGTGATCGGCGATGCGAAGCGCTTGGACGAGGTGCGCGATCGCCTCTTCCCGGAGGGCATCAAGGTCTTCGCCGGTGTGGAGGCCCTGGAGCAAAGCGTCAGCATGGAAGGCATCGACCTGGTGCTTACCGCCTTGGTCGGCTATGCCGGTCTGCGCCCCACCTTGGCGGCGATCGAAGCCGGCAAGAACATCGCCTTGGCCAACAAGGAGACCTTGGTGGTGGCCGGCGAACTCGTGACCAAGGCCGCTGCCGCGAAAGGGGTGAACATCTACCCGGTGGACAGCGAGCACAGCGCGATCTTCCAGTGCATGGTGGGCGAGTGGCAGAACCCGATCGAGAAGATCGTGCTCACGGCCAGCGGCGGTCCTTTCCGCGGAAAGAGCCGCGAGGAACTGGCCCAAGTGACCCGCGCCCAAGCGCTGAAGCACCCCAACTGGGACATGGGTGCCAAGGTGACCATCGACAGCGCCAGCCTGATGAACAAGGGCTTGGAGGCCATCGAGGCCAAGTGGCTCTTCAACCTGCGCACGGAGCAGATCGAGATCATCGTGCACCCGCAGAGCATCATCCACAGCATGGTGCAGTTCCGCGATGGTAGCATGAAGGCACAGATGGGCCTGCCGGACATGAAGCTGCCGATCCAATACGCCATGGCCTATCCGGAACGACCCGTCACGACCTGGCCCCGTTTCGAGTTCACGAAATACCCCGCACTCACCTTCGAGCAGCCGGACATGGACGCCTTCCGGAACCTCGGCCTCGCGCTGGAGGCCATGGACAAGGGCGGCAACGCTCCCTGTGTGCTGAACGCCGCCAACGAGGTGGCCGTCGAATTGTTCTTGAAAGAGCGGATCGGCTTCCTGGCCATGAGCGACCTCGTGGCCGATTGCCTTGCTACTGTTCCCCATATCACCAAGCCAACCCTGAGCGAGCTGGAGGCCACCGACGAAGAGACCCGTCGCGTGGCCCGTGAACGCACCCCTGCATGGACTTCCTGATCAAAGCCGCCCAGCTCCTGCTGAGCCTCTCCATCCTCGTGGTCCTCCACGAAATGGGACACTTCCTACCAGCGCGCTGGTTCAAGATCCGCGTGGAGAAGTTCTACCTCTTCTTCGACCCCTGGTTCTCGCTCTTCAAGATGAAGAAAGGCGATACCGAGTACGGCATCGGCTGGCTGCCCCTCGGCGGCTACGTGAAGATCAGCGGGATGGTGGATGAGAGCATGGACAAGGAGCAGATGGCCAAGCCGCCCGAGCCTTGGGAGTTCCGCAGCAAACCCGCTTGGCAGCGCCTGATCGTGATGGTCGGCGGCGTTACCGTGAACCTGATCCTGGGCATGCTCATCTACATCGGCGTGCTTTTCGTGTGGGGCCGGGACTACCTGCCGACGGAGAACGCGGTGTACGGCATCCACCCGAGCGAGACCTTGAAGGCGCAAGGCGTGCAGGAGGGGGACAAGATCCTGACGGTGAACGGCGTGAAGCCCAAGACCATCGGCGATGCCCAGAAGCAGATCATGATCGATGCCGCCACCCAGCTGGTGGTGGAGCGCAACGGCGAAAAGGTGGCCATCGCGCTGCAGCCGCGCTACAACGAATTGGCCTTGGACAGCGGCGAAAAGGAGATCATGGCCGTGCGCACCCCCTTCTATGTGGATTCCTTGCTGGCCGGCCAGAACGCTGCGAAGAGCGAGCTGCGCAAGGGCGATCGGATCATCGGGGTGGACCACCAGCCCGTGCTCTTCTTCCAGGATTTCGTAAAGACCCTGCAAGGGAAGAAGGAGCAGAACATCACCGTAACGGTGGTGCGTGCCACGGACACCTTGGATGTCGCTGTGGAGGTGAACGACCAAGGGCTGGTCGGCATCGCGCCGGTGTACTACGAGGGGCTGGTCGCACTCGGTCACGACTTCCGCACGGTGCATGAGAGCTACGGCTTCTTGGCCTCCATCCCCGCCGGGATCAACTACGGACTGGAGACCTTGGGCGGCTATGTCAGTTCGCTCAAGCTGCTCTTCACCAAGTCCGGTGCCAGCCAGATCGGCGGCTTCGGGGCCATCGGCAACATGTTCCCCACCACCTGGAACTGGCAGATCTTCTGGAACATGACCGCCTTCCTCAGCATCATCCTCGCCTTCATGAACATCCTGCCGATCCCCGCGCTCGACGGTGGCCACGTGGTGTTCCTGCTGTATGAAATGATCACCGGTCGTGCCCCGAACCAGCGCGTGTTGGAGGTGGCGCAAATGGTGGGCATGCTCCTGCTGCTCGGCCTGCTGCTCTTCGCCAACGGTAACGACCTGTTCAAGTGGATGAGCGGCAACTGAGCACCGGCTGGCGGGCGCTCCTGCTGAAGGAGACGAACAAGCAGCTGATCAAGTTCGTCTTCATCGGTGGCGTGGCGGTGCTTACCGACCTGGCCTGCTACTACCTCTTCCTGCAGCTCTTTCCCGAGGGCGCGCACCTCGCCGGCATGCAGAACGAGGCCATCGCCAAGTCGCTCTCCTTCCTCTGCGGCCTCTCGGTCACCTACCAGTTCAACAAGCGCTGGACCTGGCGCCGCAAGGACAAGAGCAACCGCCGCCTGGTGAAGTTCCTGCTGCTCTACGGCGTCTCCTTGGTCATGAACGTCAGCCTGAACACCTTCTTCCTGGACCTGCTGCACACCAGGCCGATGTTCGCGGACATCCCCTTCAAGTACCTGATCGCCTTCGTGGGTGCCACCGGCATCTGCGCGGCCTTCACCTTCGTGGGCCAGAAGTTCTGGATCTTCCGCACGCCGGAGTAGCTTGGCCCGAACCCTGCACCCCGCTTTCCCGTACACAGCGCCATGCGACACGTGGTGTTGGTGGAAGATGATGCCCTGGTGCGCAAGCTCCTGGAAAAGCGCCTGCAGGGCGCCGGCTGGCAGGTAACGGCCCTGCGCGATGGTCGCGAACTGAACGACGTACTGCGCAGCACCCACGTGGACCTGCTCCTGATCGACCTCGGACTGCCCCACATCGATGGCCTCACCTTGGTGGAGGACCTGCGCGCCCATGGCTTCACGGTACCCGTTATGGTGCTTACGGCCTACGAGCTGCCCCACCTGCACGCAACAGTGCGCAGCACCGGCGCCAACGAGCTGGTGCAAAAGCCCTACGATCCGGACGAGCTGCTGCAACGCATGGCGCGCTTGCTGGCTGCTTGAGCGGTGCTCGCTCGATTGGGGGCACCGTCTTGGCAGGATGGGCAGTACCACCCATTACGATGGAAACCGGATCATACCCGGCGATATTTAACCTTGGATGACACACACAGGAATCCCTATCGAGGGCTGATCGAAGTCCTATATTGGTGCGCCGAATCCACCATGTCTACAGTCGATCTCAATAAAGGGCTCTCCATTCAGGTGGAAGGCGAAGCGGGCAAGTACCACACGTTGCGCGTGGAAGACTTGATCGAGATCGCACGTAACCTTGAGAAGCTGGTGCTTGCGATTGCCAAGAGCGACATTGATACCGGCGAGGCGGTGGACTGGGATAATTTTCGCATCGAACTTGCCGGGTTCTCGGCTGGCAGCGCCGTAACAACGTGGGTACCGACCCCTCGAATCCAAATGCCACTGGCTGATCTGGACAAACAGCGGGCTGTCGTGAGCGAGCGTTTTGAACAGATCATGCAGGTAGCCGATAAGGGTCACTATACTGATCTGAAGAAGCTCTATCCCGACGCAATGAGGCGGAACGAAGTGGTCGGTGCGCTGTATGCTTTCCGAAACAGCGTACCCGATGCCCCAATGGCACTGGTGGAGCTGGGTAAAAGAAAAGGAGCAAAGCCTAAAAAGCTCTATGCCATCAAGCCCTTCCGAAAAGAAGTTCGTGAGTTGCTCATTACACGAGTTGTTGAGCAAAAGAAGGAGGGTGTGGAGCGTATTGCGGTTGCTCGGGTGAAACTTCTTAGTGATGCAAAGGGCAATGTGGTAAGCACCAAACGACTTGAGGTTTTCAAGAAGGAGAACACATCGGTGGCTTGGTCACCTCCAGTGATCGTCCATGACGGAAAGGCATTTGTGCTGAGGTACCCGCTGACGTGCACCGTTGAGCATGAGGACAAGGTGTACGCCATTTCGAACCACATGCTAGGCATCATCGGAACAGGTGCCAATATGGATGAAGCGGAAGATAGTTTTGCTGAGGAATTCGACTTTCTCTATCGGCGCTATACCGCCATGCCTGATAGAAAGTTGGCACCGCACTTGGTGGAGGTAAAAAGGCTGCTGAAGCACTTGGTAATCGATATCGAAGGCTGATGGCGGTAATTTCTACTAAGACCACCTTGAAGCATCTGAAGAAGAAAGGCTTCGTGGAAGTTCCTGGTGATCACCGGTACTTGGAGTATGTGCATCAAGGCAAGGTGATTCTGCACACGAAGATCAGCCACGGCAGCAAGAAGGACCTGGACAGCTACTTGATCAAGCAAATGAGCGGGCAATGCCGATTGGATAAAAGGGAGTTCATTGAGTTGGCGAAATGTTCTTTGGATCAAGCTGGCTACCACGCCATTCTTAAGCAGAAGGGATTGGTTCCTTGAAGCAGAGCTGTATGCTTTGATGCACTGGACAATGAATTAATGGTCCTTTGCGCTGAAGTGATCGCATACGTACCCCTTGGATATGACGGACGCCATAGATCTTTTGTAATTCTTCGGTGTAGACCCCGAACGCACAACGGCCCCGATCGCTCGGGGCCGTTGGCTTGAAGTGCTTGCTGCTTAGCGGGCCATGGCGCGGGCCGGGTCGCTCCAGGGGCCGGCCCCGGCAGTACCACGGGCACGTACCCTGTACCAGTGGCTGCTGCCGCTTGCCAAGCCGGTGTCCACGTGCTTGCTCTTCGTGGTGAACGCCAGCAGTTCCCACTTCGACTCATCCGCCGGGTCCACGCTGTTGCGTTCCAGCTCGTACTCGTGGGTGCCATATACCACATCCCAGTCCACCTTGATCTCACCGATCATATCGGTAAGATCCGCGCGTAGGTTACCGACCACAGGCAGGGGGCCGATGGGCTTGCCCTGCTGGCGCACCCCATAGCCCGCGCTCAGGATCAACGCCTCGTCGTGGCCCGCCACGCTGACCACGTACCCGGCCAGTTGCGTGATCACCTCGTCCAACTCGACTTCCGCCTCGTTCTTGGCGAAGGTGGAGGCCTTGCCGCCGTCCAAGTTCACGGCAATGGCGTTCTCCAGTTTCTCACGGGCGGCCACCAGCAGCACCAAGAATGGTGCAGCGCCGGGGAAGGCCGCATTCCCCGTCAGTTTCAGTTCAATGAAAAGCGCCTTCGCGACCTTGTCCAGGGCACTTAGGCCATCCAGTCCGATCTTGATCGTTTTCATGAGTTCCAGTTGCAGGGAGGGTTGTGGTTCCCTGCGCTAATAGAATGGGACCGGTGGGGTAGGTATTGTGCCGGAACCCTTGCTGGCACCGGCCCATAGGCCATTTCGTGAGGGAGCCAATCCGCCGTTCCTCGTTCGCCGATCGCCGTTGGTTCGTTGCCAAAGCCATTGGTAAAGCCGTTGCCGCCGTTCCCGATCGGCAGCATAACTAGGCCCCTGCACGACCGCCTGAACGGGCCCAAGAGTGGGGCAAAAGGCATCCGGTTCGTGGCAAAAGGCAACAGCTTTGTCGCAAAAGGGATCAGGTTTGCAGCAAAAGGCAAGAGGTTTTCGGCAAACCGGATCAGGTCCGTAGCAAAAGGAATGTGCTTTGCCACAAAGGGGAAGCACTTTGCAGCAAAGTGGAACAGCTTCGCAGCAAACCTGATCAGGTTTGCTACAAAAGGCATCCGGTTCGCTGCAAACCGGATCAACCTTGCCACAGAAGGAATGTGCTTCGTCGCAAAGTGCTTGTGGCTTGGCGCAAAGCGGAACAGCTTCGCTACAAAGTGGAACAGGAATGCGGCAAAGGGAATGTGCCTTGCCGCAAAGCGGAACAGCTTTGCTACAAAAGGAATGTGCTTTGCCGCGAAAGGGAAGAGGATGGTGGCAGAAGGAATGTGCCTTGGAACAAAAGGCATGCACTTCGGAGCAAAATGCATGCGTTCTGGCCCGAAAAAGGTGCCGCTGAGGACAAGAGGAAGGGAAGGGAACGAGGATCGAGGCGGTAATTCAGCGGCTCATGGCCGGATTACCCCGCATACGAACGGAACTCGGATGGGCGGGCCGCAACTGATGCTTGAACAGACACCCGGAGGTAGAAGAAGCTAGGCTCTACTCCAGCACTACCCGCTCATGCTGCACCCCATCCGGGCTCGTGAAGCGGATGGTATAGGTGCCCCGGCCAAAGCGGCTCAAGTCCACATCTTCCAGTGTAGCGCCGGTCGGCAAGGGCCGCTGATACAGCAAGCGGCCCATGCTGTCGTATACTGAATAATAGCTGCTGGCCTGTAAAGGATCGGGGAATTCTACAGTGAAGCGGCCTGTGGTAGGGTTGGGGCGGATGCGCGGCCGGGTGGTCCTTGCATAATGGGGGGGCACTTCGGTGATCAAGCAGCCTTCGACCACGGTCACGGGATCGTAGATCGTATCGTTGATGGTTGCGGGGTATCTGACCGCTCCATCGATAGCAGTAAGCGTGAAGCTGCTATCGATCGGGAACAGGTCCTGGACCTGGACCGGGTACCACTGTTCGTGCTCCGGGCAAGGTAAATGACCCAAGGAATCTGTCTTGAACAGGTAGATGCCCAAATCGTAGCCTTGCCCATTGAACAGGAATCCGCCATCGGAATGGGCCAAGAGGTCATACACATCATAGCGATTGCTAGCTACACCTGCTGCGCGCGTCCATATGGTATCTCCGTTCAAGTCCGTTTTCATCAAGAACGCTTTTCCCCTCCCATGGCCGATGATGTTCGCGAGCACAGCGTAATTGCCATCCCTTGTCCGGTCGATCTTTGCACGGTCGGTGTACCAGCCGGAAGGGGCATCATATCCTTTGCACCACTGTACTTCGCCGATTCCGTCCAGCCGCATCATGAAAAGCTTGGTGCCATTTCCAGGCGCCCTGTCGGTATGACCGATCACTGTGAAGGAGCTATCCGATTCGATCAATCCATCCAGCATTGTGCCATTGGGCCGCACGTAGGACTTCGCCCAAATAATATTCCCGGAAGGCCCCATTCTTAAGATAGCGGCACCACCTGAATCCAACTCGACCCCGGCAAGCAGGTCTCCATTCGGCAGTTCCTTGAAAAACCTGAAGTGACCGCCCTGGCCAAAATCCTTCGCCCAAACCAACTCATCAAATGCATCCGTTCGTATCGCAAAAAAGCTGTTGAAAATACTGGTTGATAAATACCTGTTCCATGCCACTACACCGCTGTCCCGCAAGAGTTCAATATCACCGGCAGTATTGTTACCATCCACAGGCAACTGATAGTAGTTCGCACGCAGCACATTACCCAACGAGTCCATCCTACCGATCACGGGTTGGTTCGCAAGCCCAGGGAAATGATATCCACCAGCGAATACGAACTCGTTTGCAGATAAACTCTTCACCGCCTGCAGCGCTAAGAATGAATCAACCAAATAGGAGTGTACACGTACTATGTTTCCCTCTGGGTCCAATATTGAAGTACCCACAAGTGGTGCTCCGTTTCCGATAAGTATGTTCCCATTGAAAAGCTCCTGAATATGATTTCGAGCGTTTCCAACCCCGTAGTAGTACTTCTGAAAAGTTGGTTGACCATGCACATGAATATTGAGCACAGCACCAATAAGTAGGGTAGTCGTGATCTTCTGCATGGCTCAGTGGATGACAAGTGTTTTCATTCGTGTTGCGCTCGGATCCGAAACCCGAATACAGTATGCGCCTTTCGCAATGCCTTCCGTAGGAATTGTTAGTAATGAAGCCCCGTTGCTGTTCACTGAGAAGATACGCTTACCCGATAGGTCGTACATCGCAATGTCCTTGGGCTCATCATCACTCGGTAATATTAAATTCAGTGTAGTACTCGCCGGGTTCGGGAATACACTGAAATTCCAGTCATGCAAGTCGGTCTCTGGTTCGGTGATCGAATTCCGATTCTTAGGCACAGGGTTCAGTGCAATGATAAACGCATAGTCCGAATGCAGTGTATCCAGGTGGTCTACGTCAATTCCGTTCAATGGTGCGGTGGAAAGGTCAAGCAATACGCTACCCGTTCCACTTTGGTCCACATACCCAGTCGGGTACACATTCGTGTTCAATCGAGTGGGAAAGAAGGAGACGTTGAAGTCGGTCCCGGGTTGGAATCCGGGGATCAGCAATTGCTGCGTGGTCGGACTTGTACAACCCAAGAAGTTGTGGTGATCCGCGGAATAGTAGAAACTGTTCTCCCAGTATGCGTTCAAGTTATGAACCCAGCCGACGGCCATCAGGCCATCGTCGGAAAGTAGATAGTAGCTCTCAAGCTTACCCACATCATCATAAACGTAGTTCGGAGTATAACTTCCTTGGAAGAAGTCCAAACCTGCCCAATTAACATTGGTCAGTAAGTTATGGAGTGGTTGGAAGTGATGGTAGAGAGTCTTGTTCTCGATATTCATCTCGGCAGAAAGGCCGACGTCCAATCCGTTTATGTCACCTAGTCCGCCGGTGTGATAAAAATTCCCGAATGAATTGTTAGGATCTAAAGGTATTCCATTGGGATAGGCCTGCGGCAACGAATTTGGCCACCAAAAGACACGCTCCCAGTGCCAAGTACTTGCTGTGGCCCAGTTTCCGAAGAAAGTACTCGCCCAAATTTCGTTATGGAAAGAGACGTCGTAGTTATTGAAGACCTTGGAGGTTTCGTAGAAGTCATCTACGTTTGGGTCAGGATCCTGGTCGAACAATGCATAGTAATTGGACTCCCCTTGATGAAATGGACGTTTCTCGCCAGTGATGGAGTTTGTGTACGTATCTCTGTACAATGCAGCTTTGTCAAAGCTATATCTGAGCTGGTAATCACCCCAATAGAGGCCCTCATGAACATCTACAAGGTCGACAAGAGTATTCCTGCATGGTTTGTAGTAGTCGGGCCCTGCCTCGGCATTCAGTCCTACCCCAGTGAGAAACAACTTCCGATCCTCCCCCAAGGGTGAATTAGCTACAGGGCCATCAATGTCAACATCACCCTTTACAAAAGCGATGATATCGCTGAGCCAAGAATCGATGACTACAGGTAATGAATCGTCTTGACGCCAGTCTACTTTATTCTCGGGGCATACGGAGGCATCAATACCGGGAATCGAGAGATCAACGTTTCGGTATCCAAACATTTGATCCATTTCATTGAATGGTTCTATGGCCGCAAGATTCACTGAATAACCCCAACGTGCCATCATGTACTTGTACTTCCGCTTCCAAAAGTAAAATACACCACTGCTCGTATTCGCAGGGTCTCCATCGGCGTAGAAGAAGGTTTTCATGTCGAATGGATTGTCTGGTGCGGCTTGTCTATTCGGCTCTAGATAATGGATTGCATAAGCATGACTGGCCCACAGATTTTGGTACGCGATAATGGGAGGGTATGGGTCAACGCACATTTGGACGTAAATGTCATTAGTACGTGCATGATCCAACATTTGGTCGAACGCCCAGCATTGATACTGACAATTCCCGACATGATCCGTTATTGTTCCACATGGGTCCGGGGCGAAGTACTGGTCATAGACGCCTAAGTTCTGCCATTCAGGTGCGAAAATATGCCGTAACAGAAACATTCTCATGAAATTTCCTCCAACGGATGACAGTTCATCCATCGACTTCTTCATCGTCTCCATATCGCGTTGATAGAACGTCCACCAACCGGGTCCATACCAATTGTCATTCTGTCGTTTATCGGCCATATTCACACCAAGTCCAAAGAAGGAGGTTCCATCTTCAAAAATGAGGGTGCGTTTGTTACTTTGATTCACTTGTAATGACCCGTGATTATCCTCCAACGGTGGCTCGCAGACGAAACTATATCCGCTGTAAATCACCTCATTCAATGGCTCGTTCCCCAGAGTTGATGTGTGTGGTGCTGAGATTGCAACCGCAAATTGCCAAACGCCTTCAACATCTGGAGAAAAGCGGAACCTGATTTTGTATGGACTAAGAGGGTCATCGAGATCTTCTACTAATATCGCCGTTGCTGGGTCAGGTGAATTCCCCCATTCAGCTTCGCGCATGAAGAAACCCCACTTGATGCGCTGTTCTCCTGTCGGACTGATCAACTTCAGAACGAGCTGCAAGGAATCATCCGCATAGGGATTCAAGTCGTGCAGTACATTCACATTGCTCGGGTCAGCTGTGTAGTTTGGAATTGGGTCGAGCTGGTTGGGATAATAACTCTCAAAGAAGCGATCCACAGCATCCTGATAGTCCTGTGGAAGTTCGAGGCCGATCTCCAACTTTTCCCATTTGTTCACATGCAGGACATCATTGATCACATGGTTCGTTGGATCGGGAGCGATGATCACCACATCATTCGGGTCACCAAGACCCACATCTATATGCGCCCTGAATCGACCAGTACCCGTGAGATCGCCCGCATGGAAGCCTTCCGTCAACCTGACCTGTGAGCCTGACACGAGTTCTGCATCCGCTGTGCCCGTAATGGTCGTTGGTCGTGTTGGATCGCCAGGTGCGTAGATGTTCTGCGGAACGGTGATATGGTGCGTTCCTGTGGTCCAATTAACATCTTGAATGTAACATGCCGGAAAAGGGACCTGAGCATGGACCGGTTGCAACGATGCGATCAACACCAACCCGAGAGCTCCGACTATTCCGAAGCAGTGATACTTTTCGTTCATGGCTTGGTCAGTCCGTTGGCCTCCAACTGCAGTTCGACGGTGCGGAGCCGCTCTTCCAACTGGAGGATGTACAAGGCTTGTTCTTCGACCACCTTCATCACCCTCGGCAGCATATCACCAAGCGCCAATCCCTGTTGTTCCTCCAGCTCGTTGGCAGCTGGTATACCTGGGAGGTGGTGGTGGACCCCAAGAAAGCTCCGTAGCTTATCCAAGGGCATCAATTCATATTCAGGTTCGAAGACGTAGTCCGGCCAGGCGCCTAATTTCACGAGTACGTCCCTTGTCACGATCCCATCCTCTACATAGAGTCGGTAGCCCTCGATCGCCCCGCCGGGTTCCGAACCGATGCCCACCTTCCCGGTGCTGGAGATATGAATGCGCGTTTGACCATTCGTTATGACTCGGACGGGTTCCGCATTAAGTGTTCCCAGCTTCGGTATCTGATCCTGGCACATGTAGGTGAAGTCGTTTCCTGTAGTAAGCCAGAATTTGCGGAAACCAGCAAGTTGGAAGCACCGGTCGGTAGGTGCATCGGGGAAGTCGCCTAAACCCAAAGAGCCATCTTCACGACGGAACAAGGGACCCTCTTCTGTGGCGGTGCCGAGCAGGCCAATGGTGCCATTGCCCTTTAAACGCAGGAGCTCGGTGTCGTTGCTTTTGAACACTACATCCTGCGCATCCGAAGTCCCGATATAGTGCTGTTGTGGATCCGTGTCGGCATTTCCGTCCATTCCCCACGTGGCCTTTTCGGGTTGCTCGAGCTTCTCCTTCGCATCAGTCACGCACCCGTTCGCATCGGTAATGACCACCTTGTAGTTCAATGCACCCAACCCGCTGCGGTCCGGCACGGTGGGGCCATCGTCCCAGGCAAAGTCGTACGGTGCAACTCCGCCGAACACCTCCAAGTCTATACTTCCATTGAAACATTCGTAGCATGAGATGTTCAGGTCGTTGGGGTATTTGAAGGCGGTCAACTCCACCTTCATCTCATCCGGCTGGGTCAGGGTGATGTCCTTGATGACCTCATTTGCATTGGCATCGGTAACGCTCACCTTCAAATACCCAGCGGCCAGATCGCCAACGGTGCTGCTTGTGCTGCCAGTGGACCATGAATAGTTGTACGGCGGTGTTCCTCCGGTCGCAGTTACCGTTACCTGACCATCCTTCGCACCGAAGCATGTGATGTGGTACCCGTTGTGGTCCACTGCAGATAGCGTGGCTGAAAGGCCTTGGGCGACCCCATTCAGCGCTATGAAAGTGCTGAGCAGAAGTATCCAAGTACGAGTGGCGAGGGTGCTGTGGGACATGTTCGGCGGTTTGGTTGAACCGAAGCTAATGGCACCTGCACATCATCCCATGAATTTCGGTAGGTCCGCTTTTAAACATGTTGTGAACAATGATTTGAACTTTCCAAAGCTTGACACCTGTCGAACCACATCGCTCAAGCCCTAACGAAGCACTCCTCCCCCAAGCGCGATCTTCGCGGCGCATGTCCGCCACCCACACCCATGACGTCCTGATCATCGGCCAAGGCTTGGCCGGTGCGGTGCTGTCCGAGACCTTGGCCGCGCAGGGCAAGCGCGTGGCGCTGTTCGATGCGCCGCGGGTCGGTCGGGCATCGGCCGCGGCGGCCGGGCTGGTGAATCCCGTGGTGCTGCGCCGCACCGTTCCCAGCTGGCGCGCCCTGGAGATGCACGGGATCGCGAGCGCTTTTTACCAGGCCTTGGAAACGCGCTACGCAGCGCGCTTCTGGTACCCGCTGCCCGTGGTGGGCCTCTTCCCCGGTGCGCATGAGGCGGAGATCTGGCAACGGCGCTTGTTGGACCCGGAGGTGGCGCCTTTCCTGGGCACATCGGGCTCGGCCGATCCCGTGGTGCAGGCCTTTCCGCAGCCGCACGGCCACGGCGTGGTGAAGCACGGCGCGTGGCTGGATATCCCCACCCTGCTGTCCATCCATCGCCAGCGTTGGGTTGCCGCCGGTGAGCTGCTGGAGCTGGAGGTCTTGGACACGGACCTCCGCGCGCTCGAGGATGGGGTGGAGGTGCTGGGCCGCTCGGCGCCGCTGCTGGTGCGTTGCACCGGGCCCTTCGCGTCGGTCGCCGGGCTGGTGCCGGTGCGTGGCGAAGGCCTTACGGTGCGCATTCCCGGCCTCGGGCTGCAGAGCGTGGTGCATCGCCAGGTCTTCATCCTGCCCATCGGCGAGGACCTGTACAAGGTGGGCGCCACCTTCGCATGGACCGATGTGTGGAGCGGCCCCACAGCCGAAGCACGACGCTGGTTGACGCAGTGCCTGGAGCAACTGATCGACCGCCCCTACGAGGTGCTGGACCACTGGGTGGGCGTGCGGCCCGCGGCGCGCGATCGGCGGCCCATCCTCGGTCGCACCGGTGCGCACGAGGCGGTGTTCAACGGCCTGGGCTCGCGCGGTGTGCTTTTGGCGCCATGGAGCGCGCAGCACCTCTCGGACCAGCTCTTCGGCAACGCTGCCGTGGACCCCGAAGTGGATCCTGCGCGCTTCAGTTGATCAGCCCCCGGCTTCTTCGGCGATCACCTCCGCGAGGCTGCGCTGATGGAATTTCACGCTGAAGCCGGCGTAGTTCAAACGCACATCGGCGTTGCGCGCCTTGTGCGCGGCGGAGCGGTCCCAGGCAAGCTGCGGATAGCGATCGGCGAAGGTTTCCGGCGCTTCGTACACCACGAATTCGGCGTGCTCGAAGCCTTCGGGATAGGGGCTTCCGGCTTTCGGTGCCGGCAGCTCCAGCACGTGGATCGCGTGCGCTTCGTAGCGGAAGGGCCTGTGCATCCGGTAGCTCGCGATCGGGCGTCCGCCGATAGTGTGTTCGCCCAAGAGCACGGCCCGTTCGGCCAGCATTTCCTTCAGCGCAGCATAGCGCTCCAGGCTTTCCACGCGGTAGCAGAGGTGGTCCAGTTCGTAGGCGGAAACATCGATACCGTCCGCTTGCAAGGCAGCGAAGAGGCGGCAGAGAAAAGCGCTCGGGTCAAGGTGAAGCATGGTGATCGCTCGCGGTTCGGACAGCGGTCCAATATCCGCACGAAGATCGTCGTTCACGCTCGGCACGTTCTTCGTTAGGTGCCACCTTTGTGCAAGCCAACCATGTCCCCATGCGCCGACTCCCGCCGTTCCTGCTGCTGTTCGCATTCGCCCTGTTCACCGTTACGTGCAACACGCCGCGGCAGGTGAGCAAAGGCCCGGCCCAAGAGAAGGACCCGCGCTGGCTGGCGGTGGATTCCTTGAGCGAACAAGGCCTGTACGCCAGCGCCCTGGAGCGCACCGAGCTCATTCTTTCCGATGCACAGGAGAAGGGCGATTGGCGCGTGGAGTTCCAGGCCTGGACCTATCGCATGGCTTTCCAGCGCGTTACGGGCGTGGAGGTGGACAGCAGCCTGCGCGCAATGGAGGCACGTGCCGCCACGAGCGGAACGCCGTTGAAGCAGCTCCTGCATTCCGAACTCGCCGAAAGCTGGTGGGAGCGCTACCGGAGCCAACGGTGGATGATCCTGGAGCGCACCAACATGCAGGAGGAGGGCGATGACCCCGCCACGTGGACACAGGCCACCTTCATGGCGAAAGTGATCGCGCACTACAGGGCATCGCTCGACGCGCCGAAGGACTTGAAGGCCATCCCGGTGGGTGAGCTGGGGCCGCTGCTCGCAGGCGGCAAGGACATCCACCTGCGCCCGACGCTCTTCGACCTCTTGGCGCACCGCGCGCTTGCCGTGTACCGGAATTCCGAGACGCGCCTGAGCGAACCGGCGTGGCGTTTCACGTTGGACGATCCGCGCGACTTCGATCTCTTCGAGCCCTTCATCTTCCGCCAGCTGCAACACCGCGACAGCACGGCGTGGGAGTTCCAGGCCATGCGCCTGTACCAATCGCTGGAGCATGCGCACCTGAGCGATGATGCCCCGGATGCCTTGGTGGATGTGACCCTGCAGCGGCTGGACTACGTGCACGAACGCAGCACCCTGCCGGAAAAGGACTCGCTCTACCTGCGAGCGCTGGGCACCTTGCAGAGCCGCGTGATCAATGACTCCTGCTGGGCCGAGGTCATCGTGGCGATCGCGCGCTGGCATGCCGAGCAAGGCGAGAAGTACCAGCGCTTGGCCGGCGATGCGTGGAAGTGGGAGAAGCGCACGGCCCGCGCGCTCTGCGATTCGGCCATCGTCCGCTACCCCGGATCCTTTGGTGCTACGAACGCCATGGCCATGAAGGCCCGCTTGGAGCGAGGCGCGCTCGCCGTGCACATCGAAGAGGCCGTCGCGCCCGAGGCCGCCTTCACCATGGGGCTGAGCTACACGAACACACCGAAGGTCCACCTGCGGGTGGTGAAGGACCCCGTGCAGATCAACGGCGAACACCGGCAGGATCGCGAGGAATGGTTGACCAAGCAGAAGGCCGTGCGCGAATGGAGCGTGGCCCTGCCCGACGATGGCGACCTCAACGAACACGTGATCGAGCTTCCCGTGGAAGGCCTGCCTTTCGGGCATTACACCATCCTTGTCAGCGACAGCAGCAGCTTCACCTACCACCAGGACATCATCGCCTACGCCTCGTTCTGGAGCACCAACATGGCCATGGTGGACCGCTACCACGGCAAGGACCTCGACCTCTTGGTGCTTGACCGTACGAGCGGCAGCCCCAAGGAAGGCGTGAAGGCCATGGCCTACGTGCGGAACCGGGACCAGACGGGCATTCGGCGGTTCATCGGGGTGTCGGAATTCAGCACCGACAAGGAAGGCATGGTGCGCACCGACCTGAAGGGCGAGAAGGGCGAAGTGCTGTGGAGCCTGAAGGAAGGGAACGATGAATACATCAGCGGATCGCGGTGGATGTACCCTTACGAGCGCGAGGAGCAGGAGCACGTCCGCACCTACCTCTTCACCGATCGGGCCATCTACCGCCCGGGGCAGACCATCTTCTTCAAGGGCATCGTGGTCGCGCAGAACGGCACGAACAACATGGTGAAAGCGGGGTTCAAGAGCACCGTCCGTTTCCATGATGCGAACGGCCAGCAGGTGGATACGCTGGTGGTGACCACCGATGCCTACGGCTCCTACCACGGCAGCTTCACGGCACCGATGGCCGCGCTCACCGGCCGCATGCTGATCGACGATGGACAGGGCACCGCCGCGGTACAGGTGGAGGAGTACTGGCAAAGCGGCCCACCTTCGAGCTGGTTTTCGATCCGTCCGGGATCCACAGCCAAGTTGGGACAGGAGGCCACGGTATCGGGCGTCGCGAAGAGCTATGCCGGTGCGCCCTTGGATGGCGCGAAGGTCTGTGGACCGTGACGCGTGGTGTGCCATGCCGTGAGTGGCGGTGCGGCTGGGGGTGGCGCGGCCTGCCCTGGGGAACGGAGACCGGATAGCCAGCACGGCGAAGGCGCTTTGCGATGGCGAGCGGCAAGTTCTACCATCGCCTTCACGCACCCGGTGGGCCAGCCTTTCCGCGTGGATGCAGACATCTCCGATGGATTCGACAACTACCGTCGCAGCTGCGGCCGCCGACATCAGCGGTGAAACACAAGAAGCGAACGAGCCTGAGCGTGGGCTATCGCAGCATCGAACCCGTGATCGGCATCAGCAACGCGTCGATCGCCAATGCGGTGGACAGCCTCGACATCCGCATCCGGAACCTGAACGGCGAGGACGTGGATGTGCCGATGACGGTGCGCATCGTCGGCTTTGTTTCCGCCTGCCGACGCGCCGCAACTACCGCGCCTGTGGGAGGAACGTCCGGACAAGTCCCTCACGGGCGACCTCCCGACGCGGCCCACTTGCCGAACAGGCTTGATGAGCTGGCCGGTGATGCAAGAGGTGCTGGCACTGCCGGAGTACCGGGCGAACAGCATGCCATTGGCCGTGCCCGCCATGCCCGATTGGCGTGTTGGCATGTCTGCACATCGAGGTGTCCGCAAGGGACGCCGATGGCACGGTGGTGAAGGCCGAGAAGTTGGTGAGCTTGTACGACACGGTCAGAACACGGGCTTCGTGAACGAGATGTTCCACGTGCAGGTCGTGAAGGTGGATGCGAGCCGGGCGTGCCGGTGCTGCTGCTCGGCGGCATGCTGCCCAAGGCCGGGTGCTCATGGAAGTGGAGCGGGAGGGACGCATCGCGTGTCCAAGCCCTTCGTGTTGGGCAAGGGACAGCAGCGCATCGAGCTACCGGTGTTGGAGAGCGATCGCGGTGGCTTCGCCGTGCACTTCTCTGCGTGGAACGCGGACGGGTGCACACCACCATCACCGAATGGGTCGACGTGCCGTGGAGCAACAGGAGCTGAGCGTGGAATTGGATGACTTCCGCGACAAGCTTCCTTCCCGGCTCCAAGGAGGAATGGCGCTTGCGCATCAGCGGACCGAAGAAGGAGAAGGTGACCGCGCAGTTGCTGGGCGTGATGTACGACGCTTCCTTGGACCATTTCCTGCCGCATGATTGGCAGATGTTCGATTGGCCCAAAAGGCTATCCGCAACTGGGCTTGGCAGCGCAAGGCCCTTCGAGGCCAACGGAGGCGTGATGTACCTGGTACGCTCGTTCTTCCGCAACAGCAGCACCACTCGTACCTGCAACTCGATACTTCGCCCGGTGAAGTCTTCAGTAGAAAGCCTCTTTGGTGGAAACATCCAGGTAGGGGTAGGGACGTCATGTATCGCATGGCTGCGAGCGCCGACATGGCGAACGATGAAGGCGTTCTTGAAGAAGCCCTGGCACCGGCGGCCGTCAAAGCCGGGGACTTCAAGGAATCTTGCAGACAGCGAAGGCGATGAACGAGCGAAGGCAGCGGCGCGCAACCTGTCCGCACGGACTTCCGTGAAACGGCCTTCTTCTTCCCCGACCTGCTCACTGATGGCGACGGCAGTATCGTCCTGCGTTTCACTACACCCGATGCTTTGACGCGCTGGAAGGTGATGGGCCTTGCGCACACCAGGACTGAAGCTGGCGCAATTCACCAAGGAAGCGGTCACCAGCAAACCCTTGATGGTGGTGCCCAACCTACTGCCGCTTCCTGCTGCGCGAGGGCGACCACATGAACATCACCGCGAAGATCGACGTGCTGGAAGCGCGGAGGTGAACCGGATCGCCGAACTAAGCTTGTTCGATGCAGGACAACAGCGATGTCAATGCCGCCTTCCAGTTGGTGAAAAGTTCACAAGCATTCACCGCAGGTCCGGGCAAGAGCGCCAACGTGGCATGGACCATCACCGTGCCCGCAGGTGCCGAGGTGGTGGTGACGCGCATCACGGCAAAGGCAGGGCATGGGCGATGGCGAACGTCCTTGCCGCATCCTCACGGACAAGGTGCTCGTCACCGAAAGCCTGCCGATCGCCGTCACGAAGGCGGGCACGAGAAACTTCCGTTTGGAAAAGTTGCTGGGCACGCCAACGGGCATTTCCGCAAAGCAGCACGCTGCAGCACAAGTCGCTCAAGCTGGAGTTCACCCCGAACCCAGCGTGGTATGCAATTGCAGGCCTTGCCCTACCTGATGGAGTTCCCGCACGAGTGCGCCGAGCAGACCTTCAGCCGTTACTACGCCAACCGCTTGGCCAGCCACATCGTGAAGGAACGCCCAGCGGTGAAGCAGGTCTTCGAGCAGTGGAAACAAGCATCCGACAAGGGCGATGAGGGCGCGTTCCTATCCGCACTGGAGAAGAACGGGGAACTGAAGAACGTACTGTTGGAAGAGACGCCCTGGGTGATGGATGCCAAGGATGAAGGCGAGCCAGAGCAGCGCATCGCCGCCCTCTTCGCGCGACCTGCAACGCATGGCGGCCGAAGAGGCCATGGCCTTGCGGAAACTGCGCGAGATGCAACTGCCCAACGGCGCGTGGCCGTGGTGGAGCGGCATGCGCGAGGGCCGCTGTCACCCAGCACATCGTTTCAGGATAAGCCATCTGGAAGTTTTAAAAGCGGCGGATACACGTCCGGATGGGCCAGTTCGCAGTGCTGCAGAACGCCGTTCGCTGGTTGGATGCGGAGGTGGAGAGAGGACCACCGCGAACTTGCTGCGCCGCTCCACGAAGGAGTCCTTGGAGAACTACGTGCCCTCGAGCAGATGTGCACTTCCTCTATGCGCATAACTTCTTTCCGCGTTGGCCGAGTGACGGAGCAACGCGCACGCGTCGACTTCTACGTGCAACGCGCCAAGGCCACCTGGTTGCAACGGTCACCTTGCAAGAACAGGCCATGCTCGCCTGGCATTCGCGCGCTTGAACGAGACAGCCGGCGGATCTGGTCCTGCGCTCGCTTTCCGAACGCGCCACCAAGAGCGAGGAGTTGGGCATGTACTGGAAGGACTTCAACGGCGGGTTCGAATGGTGGAGCTTTCCCACCGAGACCCACGCGCTGCTTACATTCGAGGCCTACCACGAGGTGGCCGAGGACAAGGTCAGCGTGGATGCGTACCGCCAATACCTGAAGCTGAAACAGACCACCGACTGTGGAAGGCCACCAAAGGCCACGGCGGATACCTGCTACGCGCTGCTGCTGACCGGTGACGACTGGCTGGCACCGAAGGCGACCCGGTGATCATGTTGGAGGTGAGCGCGTAGAGAGCCGGACAAGCAGGAGGCCGGGACAGGCTACTTCACGCAGACCTGGAACGGGTCTGCGGTGAAGCGGCCATGGGCGAAGTGACGGTGACCACAGCGAGTGATGGGGTGCAATGGGGAGCGCTGCGTGCTGATACACTCCGGGCATGGACAAGGTGACGCCGCATGAGAGCCCGTTCAGCATCAACAAATAAGGTGATGTTGCACGCACAGACCGATGCCGGTGCCCAATTGATAAGCAGCGGACAAGGCCCGCACCTTGACGCCCGGCGACAAGCTCGTGCATCGAGCTGCGCACCGATCGCTACGTCGACTTGCACCTCAGACCTGCGCGCCGCAGGCCGGAGCCCGTGGAAGCGATCGGCGGCTACAAATGGCAGGGCGGCTTGGGCTATTACCAGAGCATCCGCGATGCGGGATGCGCACTTCTTCCTTCGACCGCATCGCACCGGGCACCTATGTGTTCGAGTATGACGCCTGCGGGTCACCCATGCAGGCGACTTCAGCAACGGGATTCGCCCACACGGCCATGTATGCATGTACGCGCCGGAGTTCAACAGCACACAGCGAGGGCATGCGGGTGAAGGTCGGGAGTAGAACGGTCGGACAGCGGCTCTGATCCCGGGTTCGTCGATCAGGAGGGCATTCGTGCATGATTTTTCGTTTTGTGACTTCCGTTACCTCCGGGGCGAACGATCCGTCACAACTTGCATGCGCTTCGAACCTGACCAATGCCTCCGGTGTTAACCGTTAGGCCCATTGTGGGCTTGGTCCAATAACCCTATCGCATGTCCATTCGTGCCGCCCTCTTTGTTCTTTCGTTCACCACCGTCCTATTCTCGTCCGCACAGGATCGCTCTCCGTGGGCCGATGTTCCCTTGGAGCGTGTTGCGGGCGTGAGCGGTGAACGTCGGATCACCCCGAAGGCGCGCATCCTCCAATTGGATGTGGCTGCCATGCGCGATCAACTGGCCCAAGTGCCGCTCGGTTCCATCATGGGCCTGGCCGAGGCGGTGCATACCATCGAGCTGCCCACCGCCGATGGTTCGAAAGCGCATTTCCGCATCCTCGAAGTACCGGTGGTACACCCCGAGCTGCAGGCACGCTTCCCAGAAACACACTTTGTACAGCGGTGTCGGGATCGGACCGACAGCCACAGTGAAATTGGACCTGACCCGCACGGCTTCCATGCCATGGTGCTACCGGGCGATCGCGATGCCTGGTTCATCGATCCACGCTCGTGTTCGGCAACGACAGTTACCATCAGGTCTATTTCAAGCGGGATTTCGTGAAGCAACATCACGGGCCACCCCGGGCTGCACCTATGATGAGGTGAACGACATCGAACAGGGAGCGGGCGGACGCAGGGTTGGATCGCGCAAATGGGCGTGGACCGTGTGGGCGATTGCCGGTTCTGCTGCACCTATCGTTTGGCCTTGGCCTGCACTGGCGAATACGCCACCTTCCGCTGGGGGCACGGTGCCCTTGGTGCATGCCGCCATGGTGACCAACATGAACCGCGTGAACGCGATGTTCGAACAGGATGCCACGCTGACGATGGTGATGGTGACGAACAACGACGACCTCATCTACCTCAACGCTGGAAGTGACCCCTATTCGAACACGAACGGAAGTGCGATGCTAGGGCAGAACCAGACCGCTTGCGATAACGTGATCGGCGGCGCGAACTACGATATCGGTCACGTCTTCAACACTGGGTAAGTGGTGGCGTTGCGTACTTGAACAGCCCCTGCAACAACAGCTGAAAGCGGGTGGTGTTACCGGCCAATCGAACCCGATGGGTGATCCTTTCGACATCTGACTTCAGTAGCGCATGAAATGGGGCACCAATACGGTGGCAACCATACGCAGAACAACAACTGCAACAAGGGCCTCTTCCGCATCCGTCGAGGTCGGTAGCGGCATCACGATCATGGGTTACGCCGGTATCTGTTCGCCTGACGTGGGCACCAACAGCATCGCCATGTTCGGCGGCTACAGCATGCAGGAGATGCGGCCAACATCCTACCGGGACCAGTGGCAGGCGGCGGTAACAGTCCTTGACGCCACAGGTCGCCCGCTTCAGCGAATTGCGGGTCCGAACTTATACGATGCCCGCGCTCGACACCGTTCATCCTGACGGGCGCCGGGCTCTGACGCGAACGGTAGCAACGTGCTCAGTTACAGTTGGGAGCAGATGGACAATGCGGTAGCGACCATGCCCCGACAGCGACCAACACGGGCGGTCCGGCGTAGGAGCATTGTTGCCGAAGAGCACACCGGTCCGTTACATACCGAACCTGCCGGCCGTTATCGCCAACACCACGCCCACTTGGGAGGTGCTGTCCAGTGTTGCGCGGACCTACAATTCCGGCTTACCGTGCAGGACAACGTGGCAATGAACGGCTGCAACATTCCAGGACAACATGGTGGTCACCGTCAACGGGCGAGCGGCCCGTTCGTGGTCACCCAACCCAACAAGCTACCGTGAGTTTAGGAGAGGCACTGACCACCAGACCGTGACCTGGAACGTGGCGAACGACGGCATCGCCGGTAAGCTGTGCCAATGTGGACATCCTGCTCTCCACCGACGGTGGCCTTACCTACCACCACGATCCTGACGGCCACTCCGAACGATGGCACCCAAACGATCACCGTACCGAACCAGGCGTCCACCACGGCGCGGATCATGGTGCGTGGCAACGGGAACATTTTCTACGATATCTCGAATACGAATTTCACGATCACGCCATCCAGCTCACCGGACTACACCTTGACCGTGACGAGCGCCACGGCCACCGCGTGTCGACCGGCCAACACGAGCTATGCCGTCCAAGTGGGTTCCTTGGCAGGCTATTCGAGCCCCGTTACGTTGAGCTTGAGCGGTCTGCCGGCCGGATTGAATGCCGCCTTCAGCCCCAATCCTGTCACGCCCGGTGGCAACAGTACACTGACGATCTCCAACACCGCGAGCGGTGCGCTCGGTACCTACCCAATGACCCTCAACGCATCCAGTGCTAGTGGACCCAAGAGCTTGGGCCTGTCCTTGACCTTGGCCCAAACACCGGGGCAGGTGACCTTGACATCGCCCAGCAATGGTGCAACGGGGATCGCGGGTGGCGCGCAGCTCACTTGGGGCGCGGTTCCGGGTGCGGCCACCTACGACATCCAGATCGCGACCGATGCAGCGATGAACAACATCGTGGAGAGCGGGTCCGGGATCAGCGGAACGACCTACCAGACCGCGGTCGCTATCCAACCGAACACCGCGTACTACTGGTTCGTGCAGGCCGTGAACACCTGTGGTTTCGGCAGCCCTTCACCCATTTGGTCCTACACCACGGCCGATTGTCAGAACGTGACCGTGAAGATCGTGCTTGACCGCTACGGTGCCGAGACCACATGGAGCATTCGGGATGGGAACAACACGATCTACGCGAGCGGCGGGCCGTACACCACGGTCGGGACCAACGGCACATACCCGCAGCCCGATGTGATCGTGTGCTTGCCCGCTGGCTGTTACGACCTGATCGTGAACGACAGCGCGAACGATGGCTTGTGCTGTGCTTACGGTTCGGGCTACATGGTCGTCCTGGATGCGAACGGCATTCCGTTGACCCCGCTTGCGAGCAGTTTCACCGCGACCGTCACCTCGAACTTCTGTGTACCCGCTGCGTGTGTGAGCAGCCTCCCGTACTCGGAGGACTTCGAAGCGGGTTTCGGTCTTTGGTACCAAGGAATTGCGGACGACATGGATTGGACCCGGCTTTCGGGTACTACGCCATCTGCGAACACCGGACCGGCAGGTGATCACACGACCGGCAGCGGCAATTACCTCTACACCGAGGCAAGCACACCGAACAACCCGTCCAAGATCGCCGAACTCTACGGCCCCTGCATCGACCTGAGCGGGTTGAGCACTGCGCAAATGACCTTCTGGTACAACATGCTGGGTGCAAACATGGGCACCTTGAACGTGGATGTCTGGAACGGCACCTCGTGGACATTGGCCGCGTTCAGCAGAACGGGTGACCAAGGTGCCAACTGGCAACAAGGAAGCTTGGACCTGGGCAGCTACGTGGGTGGCGAGGTCCGGATCCGGTTCCGAGGGGTCACAGGCAATGGCTTTGCCAGCGACATGGCGATCGACGATATCGAGATCGATGGTGCGACCGTTGCCGAGGCACAGCTCGACGTGAAGCTTTGGTTGGAAGGCCCCTACGACAGCGGCACGGGGTTGATGCGAGATGATCTGCGCGCGGATGGCATCATTCCGTTGACGGAGCCATACACGCTACGGGGCTTCACACAGGTCGGCGGAGGTGGCGGAGAGAGCACCACGGCACCGGTGCTTGCCGTAACGGGGAGCAATGCGATCGTGGATTGGATCATGATCGAACTACGATCGAATGCGGATCCCGCAACCGTGATCGCGACGCGCTGCGGATTGCTGCAACGCGATGGCGATGTGGTCGATATCGACGGTACCTCGCCGCTCTCGTTCCCCGTGGCCGCGGGCAACTACTACATAGCGGCACGTCACCGGAACCACTTCGGGTGCATGACGGCAAGTGCGGCTGCGATCGGCGCATCGGCAACAACGGTGGACCTGCGTGTTGCGGGAACCGCGACCTATGGCACGAATGCGCGCAAGGTCTTGGCGGGAGCGTACGTCCTTTGGGCGGGCAATGCCGTGTTGGATGGTGAGATCAAGTACACCGGCGCGAGCAACGATCGCGATGTGATCCTGCAGCGCATCGGGGGCTCGGTGGCCACTGCGATCGTCAGCGGCTACTATCCGGAGGACATCAACCTCGATGGGGACGTCAAGTACACCGGCGCGTCCAGCGATCGCGATATCATCCTGCTCAACATCGGTGGCAGTGTTCCGACCAACATCCGCTACGAGGAACTTCCTTGATCCCGGGCGCTACTAACTTCGCAGCATGAAGTATGTACTGTCCTTCCTGGTGATCGGCTTTCTTGCCGCATGCGGCGATGGGAAAAAGGAGGCGGCCGAGGCCGCTGAGGACCCTTCTTTGGCGAGCGCTTGGACCATTGATCTCGCGGAACATGACATGCCCTTGGAGATCGACCTGGGGGACAAGTCCACCTTGGGTGTCGATTCCTTCTCCGTGGTATGGAACGAGGAATTCGGTGAGTTGCGCGTGAACGCCGGTGACCGTTTCGCCCTTGCCATCAGTGAGGAGCCAGGTGATATCCCCCGCCTGAAGGCCGATCTGGACCGCGACATGCTCCGGAAGCACACCGTGATCGACGAGACCCCCGATAAGGTGGTGTACCGCTCCCAGTTCCCCGACGAGGACCTGGTGTTCGTACACTTCTACCGCGTTGTTCAGGTCGGTGATCGCAGCTTTGTGGTCCAGGACGCACCCGAGGGTCGCTTCAATGAGGCCGACGTGCAACGCATGGTGGGCAGCGTTCGATCCAAGCAGGCCAGTTGATGTCGCGCTACCTGCTCTTGGCCGCATTCGTTTGCGCTTGGACGTTCGGTTCCGCTCAAGCGGATGATGCCGTTTGGCGCGCCGAGCTTGAGGCCTATTGGGCGCATCTCGATGCGGAGTTCAAGGATAGCGTGCAGACCCCCCTGCCGAAGGCCGAGCGAGCGGGGTTCAAGGGATTGGAGCGATTCCCCGCCGACCCCGCGTACCGGATCCAAGCGCGCTTCGAGGCCCAGGAAGGCGCTGTCTTCGGCATGCGCACCAACAGTGATCGGGAGCCCAAGTACCGCAGCGTTGGTGTGCTCCACTTCGAACTGGAAGGGCGCCCCCAGCGACTTACCGTTTATCAGAACATCGCACTCAGCCAGTTGCCGGATTACGTGAACTACCTCTTCGTGCCCTTCACGGACCTCACGAACGGGGAAATGACCTATGGCGGCGGACGCTATATCGACCTGCAAGGTCCGCTTGGCGGGAAGGTTGAACTGGACCTGAACCGGGCGTACAATCCATATTGCGCTTACGGAGGGAATTACTCCTGCCCGATCCCACCCCAGGAGAACCACTTGGAGGTGTCCGTTCTGGCCGGGGTCCGGAAGTTCCATTAGTTCATCGCGGCGCTTTTTTGGAACAGTTCTGGCCGATCCACGTACAACCGTCGTCATTATACGCTCGGAAAAACGCTCCGGATCGCGTATTCTTGTCGATCGAAGGAACCACCGTCATGCGCTCCATACCACTTCTCCTTGCCGCTTGTTTGAGCTTTCCCGCCGCCGCTGGTGTGATCGTGATCGAAGGCAATTACCAAGGCAAGAACCTCTTTGTCCAGAATCCGTTCTCCGAGGCGGGTGTGGGCTTCTGCGTGTTCGAGGTCACCGTCAACGACCAGATCGCCACCGACGAGATCAACAGCAGCGCCTTCGAGATCGATATGGCCAATTTCGGCCTGAAGATCTCCGATAAGGTGGTGGTGAAGGTGAAGCACAAGGACGGCTGCACGCCCGTTATCCTCAATCCCGAAGTGCTCAAGCCCAAGAGCACCTTCGATATCGTGAAGCAATCGATCTCCGCCGACGGCACGTACACGTGGACGACCACCAACGAGACCGGCGAGTTGCCGTATGTGGTGGAACAGAAGCGCTGGAACAAATGGGTGAAGGTGGGTGAGGTGATGGGCTCGGGCGCTCCCGGCGAGCATACCTACACCTTCAAGGTCACCCCGCACAGTGGCGAGAATACCTTCCGGGTGAAGCAGACCGATCTGACCAAGCGTGCTCGCTTCAGCGAATCGGTCAACTATTCGGACCCGAGCGTCACCGCGGTGACCTGGGGGCCTGAGAAGCCGAAGGATGTGATCACGTTCTCCCGTACGACCCTTTTTGAAGTTTATGACCAGTACGGAAACATCGTAAAGCGTGGCTATGCTGACAAAGTGGAGGTCGCATCTTTGAAGAAGGACCTGTACTACCTCAACTACGACAACAAGCTCGGCGAGACCTTCATCAAGCGCTGATCGTATCATGCATCCCCTTGGAAAGCCTTCCTTTCGGAGGGCTTTCTGCTTTCCGCTACCACCTTTTACACCGGCCCGCCTTCCACTCGTATCCTTGTGACCATGATCCGTATCGAACACATCGGCATCGCCGTGAAGGACCTGAGCAAGGCTGAGGAGGTCTATACCGCGCTGCTAGGCGCAGCCAGCTACAAACGGGAGGCCGTGGAAAGCGAGGGTGTTATCACCTCCTTTTTCCAGGTCGGCCCGAACAAGATCGAATTGTTGGAAAGCACGCGGCCCGATGGCCCTATTGCCAAGGCGATCGACAAACGCGGTGAAGGGATCCATCACATCGCCTTCGAGGTGGCCGATATCCATGCCGAAATGGACCGGCTCAAGACGGAAGGCTTCGTTCTGCTGAACGAGCAGCCGAAGCGCGGTGCGGACAACAAGCTGGTGTGCTTCGTCCATCCGAAGAGTGCCAACGGGGTTCTGGTGGAACTCTGTCAGGAGATCCCCTCCTGATCAGATCAGCCCCAAGCGCGCGGCCATCTTCAGGATGTCCTCTTGAGCCAGGTCGAGGTGCTCGGCGTGCAAGCCCGCTTGGCGTGCCCCTGTCACGTGCTGCTCGCTATCGTCGATGAACAAGGTGCGCCGTGGGTCCGCGCCATGGCCTCCGAGCACATGATGGAAGGCCCGGGCATCCGGTTTGCGCAGGCCGATCTCACAACTGTAGTACGCGCCGTGGAACAGTCCTTTGAAGTCCGCTATCCCGTTCTCCCGCTCGACAATGGCGCTGAAGGCCGGCACATGGATCGCGTTGGTATTGCTCAATAGGAGCACTTGGTAACGTTGTTTCAAGCGTTCGACAAGCTCGATCCGTTCGGCCGGGATGGAGCCCAGCATCGCATTCCAGCAGCGATCGATCACGGCATCCGTCAATCGTTCGTCCAGAACCACACGGATCCTGTCACGGAACTGTGCCGGGGAGAGCGCGCCCACCTCGAAGCCATCGAACAGGTGGTCCTGTTGGGCCTTGCTGTAGAGCCGGTCGAAATCGGCATGGCCCAAGGCCTTGAAGGCCTTCGCAGAAGCGTGGTAATCCACATCGATCAATACCCCGCCGAGGTCGAGCAGGATCGTGTCATAGGCGGTTTTCATGGACGCCAAAAGTAGCCTTCGCCTGAACCGCTCTATTTTCGCGCTCCCATCGCCGAGCGGTGGGAAGACCGGGCCCATAGCTCAGCGGTCAGAGCAGGGGACTCATAATCCCTTGGTCGCAGGTTCAAATCCTGCTGGGCCCACCGAAGCAGTGGGGGTGTGCAGTACCCGTAGATCAATACGGCCGCACCGCGGACACCCGCATGAAGACGTCGTCGATCAAGCAGCCACCGGCGTAGTCCTGGTTCCAGAGGTAGAAGTAGAGCCGGTCCCCTTCGGCCAGCGGCGGAACCGGGATCCGGTATTCCAGTTGTTCCCACTGGTAGGGCGTGCCGGGCACGGGGTTCATCGGAAAGGGTTGGTAGAAGGAGATGGAATCCTTGGCGGTTCGTACCTCGGTGACCCCAAGGATGGGCATGGAGCCCTCCGGCTCGCCGTCATAGCGTTGTAGCCCCACCTCGAGGAAGAGCCAGCGATCGGTCGGTAGCACCTCGGTACCGGCTTGGAACTCGATGCCGTAGTTGGCGGTGGACGAGAAGGAACAGACCTTCCGGTTGCTGAACGCCAGATCGTGGTCGATCCACTCGCCGCTCCAGTAGTGGCAGGGGTTGTCCAGGTCGCAGCTCTCGGTCAGGATCACGTCCATGCCGTTCGGATGGTACGGCGCCTCTTGGTAGTTGCCGCCCAGCTTGTTCTTGTGCGTGTCATCGAAGCGCAGGAAGGTGTAGAAATAGCGCTGGCGGTCCATGCATTCGTGGTGGATGAGACCATTGTGGTACTGCCATAGTTGTGCGAGGTTCAGGCCGATGCAGAGCACGATGAACAACCGGGCGGCCAGCCATCGCTTCGCTGTCCACTGGTGCAGCATCAATACCATGGCGATGGTGAGGACGGGGTAATGGTCGATGTAGACCCGACTGCCGAAGCCACCACCGTAGTACCAGATCCACCAGCAGCTGATGATGTAGGAACTTACCGCCCAGTAGGCCATGGTCCACGAAGCGCGTTGACGGTCCTTGCGCCACAGGAGCACGGCGCCCAACGCGGCCAGCAGCATCAGCGGTGTATAGAGGAAGAGCCCGCGACGGAAGCCGAAGAGCACCTTGAACAGTTCAGGACGGGTCCAGTAGAAGCCCTCGTTCGCGTAGCCCCATTCGATCAGCTTGCCGGTCTGGGCGAACCAGAGCATAGGCTGGATGGCTACGACCACGGAGGTCAACACCACTGCGATCAACAACTGCTTCCGGTGACCGAACATTCGTTGCAGCAAGGCCTTGGTGTTCGGGCCGGCCACGATGGGAATGGCCAGGACCACCATCGCGTTCACTGGACGGATCAGCACGATCAGGCCCAGCAACAGCGCAGCAGCGAACGCCCATCGGAACGATCCGCCGATCGCCAAGCGATGGATCGCGAGCAGGAACGCTGCGATCGCGGAGAAGGAGTAGATGTGCGACCAGCCGGGCTGCATCGCGGCATATTGGAGCAAGGGAGTGCCCAAGGCAAGCCCCGCCATCGTCCACGCCACCACACCGTCCCGCACACCTATGCCCAGGAACAACGCGCGCATCGCCAACAAGCCGAGCAGCAGGTACACCCAAGCCCCCGCACTGATGGCCTTCTGCTCATATGCGCTGGTGCCGTCCTGTGGCACGCTTCCGTCCTGCATGGCCAGCGCATGCCCGATCCCGAACCAAGGGGCCATCAGCACGCTCGTACCAGCGAAGTATTTGTTCAGCGTGCCATTGGGCGTGATGTTCACGTACTCGCGAACGAACTCCTCGTTGCCCAGGTCCTTGCGGATGAAGATCGCTTGGAGGTAGCCGTAGTATCCCAGTGCATCACTTCGGATCGTGCGCTTCCAACCATCGCCCTCTCCGCCGCGCCACAAGCCTTGCACGGAAACGCACGCCGTGATGCTTACCACCGCGAGGATGACAAGGATGGATGTGGAGCGGAGGCGCGTGGCGGACATCGTAGCGGGTCGCGAAGTTCCGTGATCGTTCGGGACCGTGGTGCGGGCTTTTGCTCGGCTTTCGAACGAACGCTTCGCACCGAAGGGCGCCATTGGAGGGGCAAGGTCTATTTTCGCCAGCATGAAGAAGGTCATCGTGACCGGCGGGGCCGGCTTCATTGGATCGCACACGGTCGTGGAGTTGATCGCTGCGGGTTACTCGCCGATCATCGTGGATGACCTGCGCAACAGCCAAGAGCGCGCCTTGGAGGGCATCGCGGCGATCACCGGTTCAGCACCCATTGTGCATCGGGTGGATTGCACGGATCCAGCAGCCATGGACGCCGTGTTCGCGAAGGCGGGAAGGGTGGATGGCGTGATCCACTTCGCGGCCTACAAGGCCGTGGGGGAAAGCGTTCTTGAGCCGCTGAAATACCACCGCAACAACATCGGCTCGCTCATCGTCCTGCTGGAAGTCATGGCGAAGCATGGTGTGAAGAAGCTCGTGTTCTCCTCGAGCTGCACAGTATATGGCCAGCCCGATGAGTTGCCCGTTACCGAGCGTTCGCCGGACCAGCAGGCGAGTTCACCCTATGGCTTCACGAAGGTGGCCTGCGAACGGATCCTGCGCGATGCGAGTGCTGCGGACCCGGACCTGCATGTGGTGATGCTGCGCTATTTCAATCCGATCGGCGCGCATCCGAGCGGTCGGATCGGTGAGTTGCCCATCGGGGTGCCGAACAACCTGGTGCCTTTCGTCACGCAAACCGCGATCGGGATGCGCGAGCGTTTGACGGTGAACGGCAACGATTATGACACGCCGGACGGCAGTTGTGTGCGCGACTATATCCATGTGGTGGACCTGGCGATCGCGCATGTGCAGGCCCTGGACCGGATCGAAGGGCAGCGGGTCGCGGCCTGTGAGGTCTTCAATCTCGGGACCGGTAAGGGCAATACGGTCCTCGAGGTGGTCAACACCTTCAAGGAGGTCACCGGCGTGGATGTACCCTACACGATCGGTCCGCGTAGGCCAGGCGATGTTGAGAGCGTTTATGCGGATACCACCAAGAGCCGGAGGTGCTGGGGTGGACCTGCAAGTACGACCTACGCGATGCCTTGCGTGATGCGTGGAACTGGGAGCAGGCCTGGCTCAGAAGGGCAGCGGATCGTCCATCCCAACACGACGGGGAAATAGGTACAGAGCGCGCCGAGCACGGCTCCGGCCAGCACTTGGCCCTGGGTGTGATCGCTGGTGAGCAAGCGTGCGGTGCCCAACAGGCCGGCGAGCACGATCGAAGCGGCCAGCAATGGGAACATGGGAATGGCGTGGATCGTGGAGATGGCGAACAGGCCACCGATCGCTCCGCCGATACCCACCATGTGCGCGCTGATCTTCCACCGCAAGGTGATCAAGGTGGTCAGTGCCAAGGCCGACCATGCGCCGATGAACAAGGCGAGCACCGCCGGATGCAGCGGCGTGCGGCTCATGAGATACATGGCCATGCCGTAATAGATCAAGGTCATCGCGTACGGTGCGATGCGTTCCTGCCGGGTGTGCATCTCGAGCGACCCGACAAGCCCGGATCGTTGCAAGAGCAAGGCGCTGGTGATCGGAAAGGCCACGGTCATCAAGGCCAACATGGCGAGCATCAGCCAACGTCCATCGGCTCGAAGGAAATAGGCCAGATGGGGGTCCACCTCCAAGGCCAGCCACACGGTGTACAAGGGCATGAACAGAGGATGCAGCAACACGGAAAGGACCTTGGCGAACATCCTCATGGTCTATGGTCCTGGAGTTCCTGTCCGCACGTGTTGATGGACCGACATGGATCGCTTATCCACGAGAGATGCGGGATGCGTGGTCGCTCGTTCACAATTCCTTCCGCAAGCGCGCCACCGGTAAGTTGAGCTGCTCCCGGTATTTGGCCACGGTGCGGCGGGCGATGTTGTAGCCTTTGGCCTTCAGCAGCGCCGTCAATTGGTCGTCCGTGTGCGGCTTGCGCTTCTCCTCCGCCTCGATCGCGTCCTTCAGGATCTTCTTCACCTCCCGCGTGCTCACCTCTTCGCCCTGCTCATTGGTCAAGCTTTCACTGAAGAAGAATTTCAGCAGGTAGGTGCCGTAGTTGGTCTGCACGTACTTGCTGTTCGCCACCCGGCTGATCGTACTAATGTCCAAGTGAACGCGCTCAGCGATGTCCTTCAGGATCATCGGCTTCAGCTTCGTTTCATCGCCCGTAAGGAAGAATTCACGTTGGTGTTCCATGATCGCTTCCATGGTAACGAGCAGGGTGTTCTGCCGCTGCTTGATGGCATCGATGAACCACTTGGCGCTATCGAGCTTCTGTTTAATGAACTGCAGGGCTTCGCGCTGGTCCTTGTCCTTCTTGTTCTTCGCGTATTCCTTGATCATGTCCCGGTACTGGCGACTGATCCGAAGCTCCGGGGCATTGCGTCCGTTCAAGGAAAGCTCCAATTGACCATCGATCGCCATCACCGCGAAATCGGGGATGATCTCCTGCGACGGTTTGTTCGTGTCCCGGGAAGTGTTCCCCGGTCGTGGGTTCAAATGCACGATCAGGTCGATCGCCCCTTTCAACGCTTCTTCGTCGATCTCCAAACGATCAAGGATCCGATCATAATGCTTCTTGCTGAAGGCCTCGAAATGCTTGTCCAACATTTCGTGCGCCACTCGTTGCGATAGGCTATGCGGCTTGCGCGCCACCTGCAGCAACAGGCATTCGCGCAGGTCACGACCACCCACACCGGCCGGGTCGAGGCTTTGCACCTCCTTCAAAGCGCTGGTCAGTTCCTCCTTGTCGCAACTCACGTTCTGGGTGAAGGCCAGGTCGTTCACGATCGCATCGAGATCACGACGCAAATAGCCATCCTCGTCCAGGTTCCCGATCAGGTGTTCGGCCAACAGGGCCTTGCGCTCGTCCATGCGGCGCAGTGAGAGTTGCGATCGCAGTGAATCCTGGAAGGTGGTGCCCCCGGCCAAGGGCATTTCGCGGTCCTCCTCATCGGGTCCTGTGTTCTTGATACTGAGCTTGTAGTCCGGCGTGTCGTCGTCGCTGAAGTAGTCGCTCATATCGAAATCGTCCCGCTCGTTCTCCTCCTTCTCGTTCTCGTCGCGGCTGTCATCGATCGCCTGCTGCTCGGTGATGCCGTCCTCTTCGGCGTGGTCCTCGCCCTCCTCCAGTGCCGGGTTCTCCTCGATCTCCTGCTTGATGCGTTGCTCCAGCTCGATGGTCGGGACCTGCAACAGCTTCATCAGCTGGATCTGCTGCGGGGATAGCTTCTGTTGAAGCTTCTGGAAAAGGCCTTGTTTGAGCATGTCGGTGCAAAAATACGGGAGAGCGGGCGGGCGATGCCGTTTCCTTGTGCCCGATCCCGACCTTAGCGGCATGCAGCGGTCGATCCAATTTCTCTTGGCGATCCTTGGGTCGAGTGGTATCCAAGCCCAACATACCGATACCCTCCGCTTCCATTCAGCGGCCTTTGACGCTGAGCGTGAGGTGGTGGTGCACCTGCCCGAGTTCCACCGCTATGCCGCGCCAGAGGTGCGGATGCCCGTGATCATCCTGCTGGATGGCCAGCACGACTGGTTGGTCGGACCACTGCTGAACGATATCCGCTACCTGCAGTACACGCACGAGGTGCCGCAAGCGATCGTGGTCACGGTGCCGCATGTGGATCGCGTGCGGGAATGCGCAACTGACAGTGTGGACCAGCCGAGCATGCCATTGTTGCGGATGCTGACTGCGGAACTGCCCACCCTGCTGGCTCCGTATCACCCGAGCGACATACAGGTGCTCGTGGGCCATTCGTTCTCTTCCTCTTTTGCCCTGTACGCCTATTTGCAGGCGCCCGACGCATTCAACGCTGTCATCGCTTTGTCGCCCTTGCATCAGGTCAAGGAAGCCATGCCGCGCGTTGCCGAGCTCCTCGAAGTGCGACCGAACGACCGTGTGCTTGTCGCTGTGGGTGGTCCGCAGCGCTTGAAGGATGGCGGACATGCCGAACGACTCGCACCCGTGATGGAGCGCTTGGGCAAGGACCCGGGACATGGACGACTGTTGTACAGGGATTATCCTTCCGCAGGGCACACGTCCTTGCCCGTGATCGCTTTTCCCGAACTGCTCAGCACGCTGTTCCTGCCATTCTCGGTGCGTGATTCCCTTGTACCGGTCAATGACGAATACAAATTGGTAACGCCTGCGCCACCGGCTCAGGATCTGCTGCGGATGGCGGAGGCGTCCAACAGGTTCTTGGGTGGCTCGCTGCCTTGGGAGGTTGCGGAGATCAATGGGATCGCCTCACGCCTGTGGAGCAGCGACGAACTGGAACAAACCATTGCGGTATACCGAAAGGGCATCGAGCTCTACCCGAAATTGTACGAGTTCCACTGGGCATTGGGTGAGTTGCTGCTGGAGACCGATCCGCAGCGCGCCCATGCCTCGCTCCGGACGGCGCTGGAGCTGCTGGATACCGAGGAGCGTGAACTGCCGGAACGCATGGAGATACGCGGCGAGATCGAGGGCCTCATGCGCTGATCATCGTCCTCCTCTTCCGGTGCCTTGCACAATATCACTTCAAGCAACGCGTATGCAAGGCGATCGACCTTGGCCGACCGATCTTCGTCCCTCCTATGGCTTTCACCCGACGCACCTTCATCGCCATCGCCCTGCGCGCATTGCTCATGCTGCTCGTGCTCTGCTTGGTCGCCTTGGCGGTGGCAGCGTGGTGGGTACCGAAGCATGGCGATGCGTGGTTGGACCGCACCTTGCGAGCGCGGATCACGGAGATCATCGATGATGCCAGTGTGGAGGGCTATCGCTTCGCGATGGAGGGCCTGGAGACCGATGTGCGCAATGGGAACCTGGTGATCACCGGGGTGCAGTTGACCTTCGACCCGGCGCTGCTCGATAGCTTGCGCAATGGGGCGCATCAGTACCTGTTCGCGGCAAGCGTTGAACGGATCGAGTTGCGCGGCCTTTCGTTCTGGCGCTTGGTATGGGGCAAGGAGTTCCGCGTGCGAACATTCGAACTCAAGGGGCCCACGCTCAGCTACCTGATCGGTGGAGAGAAGGTGGACATGACCGATCCGTTCGCACGACTCGGCACCGGCGATGGGCGTTCCATCACGTTGCTTTCGGCCGATACGCTGATGGTGCACAGGGCGACCACCTTGGTGGAGGACCTGGGTGAGCGCTTGCCACGCTTGAACGTCCGTAGCTTTTCCTTGCACGCTACGGAAGTCCATGCGTACATGGGGCGTCGCCGCGGTGGTGTCCGGTTGGCCGTGGGTGGAGCTGAGCTGGATGTCGATGACCTGAGCACCCAGTTGTCCGATGGCGCTGTGCTGAGCATCAGTTCAGCACATTTTTCATTGGGCGAACGCACCGGTAGGGTGCTCGATATCCGCCACGCGTCGGGATCGCCGCAGGAACAGGTGGACACAACGGCCGTACTACGAATGGAGCTGGTGGTGGACAGCCTCCTGCTCACCCACTTCGATGTGGATCGATTGATCTCCCATCAACAGTTGCACACCGGCCACGTTGGCATGTACGGCCTCGATATGCAGGTCGTGCTCGACAAGACCTTGACACCGGTCAAGCGTTCGCCGAGAACACTTCCTCCTCAGAGCCTATTGGACCTTGGCTTTCCGATCCGGGTTGATACGTTGGGGATCGTTGATGCGCGCGTGGTTTATCGCGAACGCGATGATGGGACCGAACGCTGGGGGGTGCTGCCGTTCTCGAAGCTGAACGGTCGTTTCCTTCACATATCCAACAGGGAGGAAGCCATTGAGGAGCATGAGCGCATCACCGGTACGGTGGAAGGCATGATCTTCGATACGGCTCAAGTAACGTGCACGTACAGCGCAGAGCTCGACGGTTCGCAGGACTTCACCATCGTCGCTACGGCGTCGCAGCTTCCCTTCGTTGCCCTGAACGCGATCACGCGACCACTGATGCGCCTAGAGCTCCAAGGCGGTATGCTGGAACACTTGGAGTTGAGCATGGAAGGTGATGAGCGCAAGGCCAAGGGATCCATGGCGCTCCGCTACACCGACCTCCGCATACGTGTGGAACCAGGAACGCCGCGCGCACTGCACAATAGCATGTTCGGCAATGTGCTGGAGACCATGCTGACCGAGACCTACGGCGGTGGTATGACCGCCGATCGCGAACGCAAGTACACCATCGACCGCGACCCGGAACGTGCCCTTACCGGATATCTCTGGCACGCCACGCGGGAAGGCTTGGCGCGCAACCTCACACCGGAAGCTTGGGATCGCATGCGCGACATGCTGCGTTCCGATGCGGAGCAGCGGAGGTCCCAGCGGGCAGCACGAAGGGCCAAGAAACAGGAACGTCGTTGAGCGACCTCCTGACGTGGCTCACTTGCCAGCCGCCGCCACGGCGCCCGCCACCTCCTTCTCCGCGTTGCCGATGAAGAGCTGGCCGTTGATCAGCATCACGGGTCGCTTCAGGAACGTGTACTCGGCAAGTATCAAGCGCCGGTAGTCCTTCTCCCCGAGTTCCTTGTCCTGCAGCCCCATGCTACGGTACTTCATGGAGCGTCGGGTGAACAGGGCTTCATAACTGCCGGCGATCCGCTTGAGCGCGTCCAGTTGCTTTGCGGTGATGGCTTCGGTCTTGATGTCCTGCAAGGTGAAGCGCTTCACCTTCGGGATCCGCTTCAGGATCTTCTGACAAGTGTTGCAGGTGGAAAGGTGGAAGATGATGTTGTCCATGTTCGAGTGTGGTCCGCGAAAGTGCAAGTTCCGACCGGAACAAGCGATGCGCTGGAATGGTTCAGGCCCGATGCGACGGGATCAAGGCCGTATCATTGTTGTGATCATCATCCCTTGGTAGCCATGAGCCACACATTTCCTTTCGTTCCGACCGACCGGTTGCGCCTCACCTCCATGCGTGGGTACATGCTTCTCGTGTCAATGCTAGCCTGCGTTGGCGTGAATGCGCAGACCACGCCGTTCACCTATGCCGATATGCTCATGCTGGACCGTATCCACAGCTTGAGCGTTGATCCGACCGGGCGCTATGCGGCATTCAACGTGCGTGCCACCGACATGGAAATGAACAAGGGCGTGAACACGCTTTGGCTGAAGGACCTGAGCACGCCGGCCACCCCGGAGATCAAGCTGGGCGTGAGCGAAGGCGGGGCTTTGGATGCGCAGTGGGGTCCGGATGGGAAGGACCTGTATTTCCTCTCCGCCCGCGGCGAAGGCGGTACCATGCAGGTGTGGCGCACCGATGTGAGCGGCGAGAAGGCCGAGCAAGTGACACGACTTCCGTTGGACGTGAACGCATACCGTGTGACGCCTGACGGAAAAGGATTGGTGGTCTCGCTTGCCGTGTACCCGGATTGCGCCGGAGATGCCATCGGTTGTACTGTTCAACGGAATGCGGAGCGTGCCGCGAACAAGGCCACAGGCATGGTGTACACCAAGCTCTTTGTGCGCCACTGGGACACCTGGGCCGATGGCACGCGCAACCACCTGTATCACGTTACCATGGGTGGCCTTGTCAAGCCTGTCGCGCTGATGCCCGGATTCGACGGCGATGTACCCTCCAAACCTTTCGGTGGCTCCGAGGACTTCTCCATCTCTCCGGATTCCAGGACGGTGTACATGGCAGCACGCAAGGCCGGTTCCACCGAACCGTGGAGCACCAATTTCGATATCTACAGCGTACCCCTGGCAGGTGGTGCGTTGAAGAACTTGACCGCGAGCAATGCCGCTTGGGATGCCATGCCGCGCATGTCCCCGGATGGGAGCACGCTCGCCTACAAGGCCATGGAACGCGCGGGATTCGAAGCGGACCGCTTCGGGATCATGCTGATGGATGCCAGCGGGAACGTTCGTGCGCTCGCTGCGGATTGGGACCGCAGTGTGGACGACCTGCAGTGGAGCCGCGATGGAAAGAGCCTGTTGGTGATCGCGGGCGATGTGGGCACCACGCGCTTGTTCCGGATCGATGTGAAGTCCGGTTCCGTCACTGCGCTTTCCTCCAAAGGACACATGGATGCCGTGCACGCAACGCCGAAGGGGTTCGTGTTCCTCAAGAGCGGCCTGAACAGTCCATCGCAACTGTTCGCCTCAGCACCGAAGGCGAAAATGATCGACGCGAACGCGACGCTCCTCACCAACGTCAACACGAGTTTGCGCAACAAGGAGTTCGGGAAGTTCGAGCAATTCAACTTCAAGGGATGGAACGATGAAACGGTACACGGGTACGTGATCAAGCCAGCCGGATACGTGGAGGGTAGGAAATACCCGGTGGCCTTCCTGATCCACGGCGGACCACAAGGCAGCTTTGGCGATGGCTGGAGCTTCCGTTGGAACCCACAGACCTATGCTGGTGCGGGCTATGCGGTGGTGATGATCGATTTCCACGGATCAACAGGTTATGGACAAGCTTTCTGCGACGCGATCTCCGGACATTGGGGTGATCGCCCCTTGGAGGATCTGCAGAAAGGCTGGGCGCATGCCTTGAAGACCTACCCCTACTTGGACGGTGACCGCGCCGCCGCATTGGGAGCATCCTACGGGGGCTTCATGGTGAATTGGATCGCGGGCAACTGGCAGGCTCCGTGGAAATGCTTGGTCTCGCACAATGGCATCTTCGATGCGCGGGCCATGGGCCACACGACCGAAGAACTGTGGTTCACGGATTGGGAGAACGGGGCGAGCGTGTTCCAGGACCCGGATGTGTACGACACCTTCAACCCGATGCTGCACGCCAAGGATTGGAGCGTACCCATGTTGGTGGTGCACAGTGACAAGGATTATCGCGTTCCGATGGACCAGGGCATCGGCGCATTCACCGCCTTGCAGGCAAAGGGCATCGAGTCGCAATTCCTGCGCTTTCCGGATGAGAACCACTGGGTGCTGAAGCCGCAGAACTCAATGATGTGGCACCGCACGGTATTCGATTGGCTGGAAGCGCACATCGGTGGCGGACCGAGGTAGCTGGACCTTTGATGACATTCGGCCAAGTGTTATATTCAACTCATGGCGCAGGGTCTTCCACGAGCTGATACGCCGATCGCCACAGTGGTCTATACGGCACCGGACCGTGTCGAGGTGCGTTTCAAATCAGGCGTGCGTTTCACGGCCGAGAACGTCGCAGCCATGATGAAGGTGAGGGCGGAGCTTGGCATGGAAGGCAAGCACCGGGTGTTGATGCTGCTGCCGGAGTTGATCGATTTCAGTGCCGATCTGGTGCGTGTCGACCATTACGCCACGGTGCCCCAGCCCAACACCGAAGCGGTCGCATGGGTGGCACACAACGAAGGTGATGTGGCCATCACGCAGGTCGTCATCGGCCGTTCCAAGGTCGATTTTCCATGGAAGGTGTTCATGGACGAGGCCCAAGCGCGCGCTTGGTTGGAAGAGGTGCGACCCTGAACGGGACCGGCTCAGAACTCCGCACTTCCCGGCGTACGCGGGAAGGGGATCACATCACGGATATTCCCCATACCGGTAACGAAGAGCACGAAGCGCTCGAGGCCCAGCCCGAAGCCGGCATGTGGCACCGTGCCGAACTTCCGTGTATCGAGGTACCACCACAGTTCCTCGGCCGGCACGTTCATATCCTTCATCCTTGCCTCCAACACATCGAGGCGTTCCTCCCGCTGGCTTCCGCCGATGATCTCGCCGATACCGGGGAACAGCACGTCCATCGCGGCCACGGTCTTGCCCTTTTCGCTGTAGCCAAGGTCTCCCGGGCCGTTCGTGCGCATGTAGAAGGCCTTGATCTGCGCCGGATAGCCCGTTACGATCACGGGCTTCTTGAAGTGCTTTTCTACAAGGTAGCGCTCGTGCTCGCTCTGCAGGTCCACGCCCCATTCAACCGGGAACTGGAATTGTTTCTTCTGGTACGGCTTGCTGCGCAACAGGATGTTGACCGCATCATCGTAAGTGATGCGCTCGAAGGGGTTGTCCAGCACGAATTGCAGGCGCTCGATCAGACCCATCTCACTACGCTGGGCCTGTGGCTTCGTGGCTTCTTCCTCCTTCAAGCGCGCATCGAGGAATTGCAGATCGTCCATGCTGTTGCGCAGCACGCGTGCGATCAGGTGCTTGCACAGCCCTTCGGACAGGTCCATGTCGCCCTTGAGGTCCATGAATGCGGCCTCCGGTTCGATCATCCAGAATTCCGCGAGGTGACGGGTGGTGTTGCTGTTCTCCGCGCGGAAGGTGGGGCCGAAGGTGTACACCTTGCCTAGTGCGAGTGCTGCTAGCTCGGCTTGCAATTGGCCGCTCACGGTAAGGCGACTTTCGGCACCGAAAAAGTCTTCTTTGAAATCCACTCCGCCAGCATCGTTCAGCGGTGGGTCCTTGGGATCCAACACGCTCACGCGGAACATCTCGCCCGCTCCTTCAGCATCGCTCGCGGTGATGATCGGGCTGTGGAAATAGTTGTAGCCTTCCTTGTCGAAATACTCGTGGATCCCGAAGCTCACTTGATGCCGCATGCGGAACACCGCGCTATAGGTGTTCGTACGGAAGCGCAAATGCGCGTTCTCGCGCAGGAATTCCAGTGAGTGTTTCTTGGGCTGGATCGGATAGGCCGTGGCGTCGCTATCGCCCAGCACGGCAATGGCGGTTACCTTCATTTCAACGCGCTGGCCGCTGCCTTGTGATGCGACCAACTCGCCCGTGCACTGCACGGCGGCGCTCGTGGTGAAGCGGGCGCGCGTTGCGGCATCGACCTGCTCCTGGTCGATCACGCACTGCAGGTTCCGGATCGTGCTACCATCGTTCAGGGCGATGAAGCGGTCGTTGCGAAAGGTGCGCACCCAACCGGCCACGGTAACGGTGGTTCCGGAAAGGGCTTCGTTGTCGAGAGCGGTCTTGATCGTGGTGCGTTCCATCAGGCGATAGGGCGTATTGAGGCGCAAAGGAACGATGCGCAAGGATCCCATGAAGAATGATGATCAAAGTTGCCCGCGCAATGCGGCGATCTTGCCTTGTCGCGTGAAGGAGTACGTGGTGTCGTTGGCGTGCAGATATTCCAAGATCGCCAATGCATGTTGACGGAGCTGAAGTGCGCGCTCTTGGGTTTCGTCGTTAGCCGTAAGCCCATCTGCCATTGCCCGGTACAGATCCGCGATCATTTCGGTATTTGCGAAGGTGAACGCAGGATCCGATAGAAGGCCGTGGATCGAATGAGGCGGTCCACTTTTCACGACCGCCGGATCCAAGGCCATCACCTCGTTCAGTTGCTCCATAGTCCGATCGACCGTCGCGTTGTCGATCGGTACGTTGACCAGATCGGCCAACAGGCGCTGCAATACTGCCGCGAGCTGGTCGATCTGGCGCATCAGGTGGTCTTGTCTCTCCATGGTTCGGGCCTAAAGTATTCCCCGACCGGTCGTATGCCCTTTCGCACTTCGGGACGAACGGCAGGGAAAAGTGATAAACGGCGGAAACGATAACCGAATGGAAACGTTTCCATTCAGAAAATGTTTCCCATCTTTGCGCACCCATCCAATGGACCACAAGGAACAACAGATCATCGACCAGGCCGGCAAGGTCTTCATGCGGCTGGGCATCCGTAGTGTGAACATGGACGATATCGCCCAGCACCTGCGCATCTCAAAGAAGACCCTTTATCAATACGTCAAGGACAAGAATGAATTGGTGCAACGGATCGTGCAGCACATGTGCGACCACCACCGCTCCAGCATCAACTCGATCTGTGAAAAGGGATTGAACGCGATCGATGAGAATTTCGAGATCGCGCGCTTCATCGCCGGGCAGTTGGGTCAAATGCACCCGAGCATCCACTTCGATCTGCAGAAGTACCACGCCGAGGCCTGGGAGCTGTTGGAGCGGACCGAGAAGGCCGATATCTACAGCTGTGTGACCTCGAACATGGAGAAGGGGATCGCCGAGTGCCTGTATCGCGACGACCTGAACATACCGGTGATCGCCAAGATCTACATCGCACGCTTCGATGCGGTCTTCGACAATACGATGTTCCCGGAGAGCGAATACGATTTCCAAGAGGTCACTTGGGAGATGTTCCGCTATCACATCCGCGGGATCGCCAGTGACAAAGGCATCAAGTACCTGATCAAGAAGGTCAAGAAAGAACATCCTGCATCATGAGGAGAACGATATCCATCTTGTTGGGCCTTGCATTCGTGCCGGCCACTGTGGCCCAAGGGCCCATGAGCCTTAGCCTGCAGCAAGCGAAGGACCTTGCGGCCAAGCAGAGCTATTCGGTGCAGACCAGCACGCTCGAGGCGGAAAAGGCCCGGCACAAGATCAATGAGGTGATGGCCATCGGCCTGCCACAGATCAATGCGGATGCGGGCATGCAGAACTACTTGGAAGTGCCAATTTCCGTGGTCCCGAATTTCTTCGGCGAAGGTGGTCCCGAATACCTCGAGGCCCAGTTCGGGGTGCCATGGACCACCAACGGCAAGCTGCAGTTGACCCAGTTGATCTTCGACGGTTCGTACCTGATCGGATTGAAGGCCACGAGGGAGTTGCGTCAACAGAGCGAGCAAGAGTTGCAGTTGGCCATACGCGATGCCCGTGCCGCCGCGACCAACGCGTATTTCGGAGCCTTGGCCGCGGACGAAGGTGCGGCCGCCATGGCCGAGATCGTACCTGTCCTGGAGCGCAGCCTGCGCGAAGCAGAGGCCATGCAACAGAACGGTTTCATGGAAGAGACCGACGCCGACCGGATCCGGATCGAACTGGCCAACACGCGTGACCAGCTTCTCATATTCGAGCGCCAACGGACCTTGGCCATGAACCTCCTGCGCTTCTACCTCGGGCTACCGGCCGCCACACCGATCACACTTACCGATGATCTTCAGGAACTGATCGACGACCCAGCGGAACGCGCGCTGGTCGGTCAGCCGCTGGGCTTGGAGAACCACGTGGAGCATCGGATCGCCGCGTCACGGGTCCGATTGCAGGAATTGAACGTGCGCAATGAAAAAGCGGCTTACATGCCGAAACTGAACGGGTTCATTAACTACCAGCAACAAGCGTTCGGCGTGAACAGCGTCATCGATACCGATTGGTACCCGTCCTCGCTCTGGGGCCTGAGCCTGCAGGTGCCGATCTTCAGCAGTGGCTTGCGGTCAAGCAAGGTCGCGCAGGCCAAACTGCAGCAACAGCAGGTGGATGTGAACATGAGCATGACCATCGAGCGGCTACGCTTGGAAGAGGCACAGGATCGAAGCGACGTGGAGACGGCCCAAGCCCTGTACCAGACCCAACGCGAGCGACTGGAACTGGCGCGCAAGGTCTTCGAGCGCACGTCCACGAAATTCACCGAGGGCCTTGCTTCCAGCTTCGAGCTCACCACTGAGCAGTCGAATTACCTGCAGGAACAACAGTCCTATATCCAACGCCTGGCCGAACTGGTCAAGGCACGCACCGAACTCCGTAAGACCCTCGATCTGTTCTGATCCACCACATGACCATGAGGAACATCCTGTACATCCTGTCCGCCACCGTAATACTCGTTTCTTGCGGAGGTCCTGTTACCGATGCCGATGTTGCGAAGCATAGGGCCACACGCGACAGCCTGAAGACCGCTCGAGAGGAGCTCAACGCCGCGATCGCCGACGTGGAGGCATGGCTTGCCAAGAACGATCCGGAACTGCAGCGAACACTGCCTACGGTGACGACCTTCGAACTGAAGGCACGCCCCTTTGCGCACTACACCGAGGCTCATGGTAGCGTGAAGGCCGACGAGAACGCCTTGGTGTACAGTAGTACCGGAGGAGAGGTGCGCCGTATCCTGGTGAAGCCCGGCCAGCCCGTGAGCAAGGGGCAATTGATCGTGGACATCGATACCGATGTGTTGCGCAGCAACATGGCCCAAGCCGAGACCAATGCGCGTTTGGCGCAGGACGTGTTCCAGCGTCAGGCGAAGCTGTGGGAACAGAAGATCGGTAGCGAAATGCAATACCTCGAGGCCAAGAGCCGCAAGGAAGCGGCCGAAGCACAGCTGAGCGCACTTCGGGAGCAATTGCGGAACGCACAAGTGGCCGCCCCATTCGCAGGGATCGTGGATGAAGTGTTCCCGACCGTGGGTGACATGACGACCTCGATGCAGCCGGTGGCCCGCGTGGTGAGCTTGGGCAAGTCCAGCATCGAATGCGACCTCTCCGAGGACATGCTCGAGAAGGTCCAGTTGAACGACCCCGTGGAAGTGGTTCTGCCGGAATCGGGCGAGACCCTGCAAGCAACAATCGACCAGATCGGACAGTACATCAACCCGAACAACCGCACCTTCAGGATCACGCTTCGAATGGACAATGGGTCGAAGCTGCGTCCCAACCAATTGGCCAATGTGCGCATCCGCGACATGGAAGCTGAGGAGGCGCTCGTGATCCCGAGCCGTTTGGTGATGGAGAACGCTGAAGGAAAAAGCTATGTGTACGTGTTGGTGGATGATGGCGCCACCAAGAAGGCAAAAAAGGTCTTCGTGAAGGTGTTGTCAGCGCAAGGGGGAGAACTGATGATAGCCAAGGAGGAGGGCGGTCTGCAAGGCACCGAGGTGCTCATCGACCAGGGCTCGAGGCTCGTGGTGAACGACCAGGAGGTGCAACTCGTGAAAGGCGTTTAAGCGCAGGACCATGGACAAGCTGACGAACAACCACACCAACGACAAGCGTTTCGCGCTGTCCACTTGGGCGGTGGACAACCGCGCCACCGTCATGGTGATGACGGTGCTGATCGCGCTGATCGGATTCACGGCATACAACAACATGCCGCGCGAGGCCTTCCCAGAAGTGGTCACCCCGGAGATCTATGTTGGTACGGCGTATCCCGGCAATGCACCGGATGATATGGAGAAGCTGATCACCCGACCCTTGGAGAAGGAGATCAAGACCGTGACCGGCATCGATGAGATCAACTCCACGAGCGTGCAGGGTTATAGCACCATACAAGTGAAGTTCGATTTCAGCGTGACGCCCACCGAGGCCTTACGCAAAGTGAAGGATGCTGTCGACAAGGCCAAGGCCGATCCGAGCTTCCCGACCGATCTTCCGGCCGAGCCGAACATCTTCGAGATGAATTTCTCGGAGCTGACGCCGATCCTCAATATCAACCTGAGCGGTGATTACAGTATCGATCAGCTCAACCTATGGGCCGAGGAGCTGGAGGACGCGATCGAGGACCTGCCCGAGGTGAGCAAGGTGGAGATCCGGGGCGTGCCAGAGAAGGAGCTGCGCATCAGCCTGGACCTGCCGAAGATGGAGGCGCGTAAGGTGAGCTTTCAGGATGTGTCCGGTGCGGTGGGTCAGGAGAACGTGAGCGTGAGCGGCGGTGAAGTGCTGATCGACGGTCTTCGAAGGAGCATCAGCGTGAACGGTGAGTTCACCGACATGGACCAAGTGCGCTCCGTGATCGTGCGCCACGAGAACCAGGAGATCGTTCGACTGGGCGAGATCGCGGATGTCGAGTTCACCTACAAGGAAGCGAACAGCTTCGCTCGCGAGTACGGCCAGCCCGTGGTCATGGTGGATGTGATGAAGCGCAGTGGCCGCAACCTGCTCGTGGCCAGCGATAGCATCCAGGTGATCGTCGAGCACTTCAAGGAACACGTGTTCCCGCGTGACCTCAACGTGAGCATTACCGGTGACATGAGCGATCAAACGCGCACGCAAGTGGACGAACTGGAGAACAGTATCATCTTCGGTATCCTGCTCGTGGTGGGTGTGCTCATGTTCTTCCTGGGCCTGCGCAACGCCATCTTCGTCGGGATCGCGATCCCCTTGAGCATGATGCTCAGCTTCGCGGTGCTCAACATCATGGGCATCACCCTGAACATGATGGTGCTCTTCAGCCTTGTGCTCGCGCTCGGCATGTTGGTGGACAACGGCATCGTGGTGATCGAGAACACGCATCGCTTGATGAGCGAAGGCCAATCGCCGATACGAGCGGCCAAGAACGGTATCGGAGAGGTCGCATGGCCGATCATCGGCAGTACCGCTACCACCGTGGCCGTGTTCCTGCCACTCATGTTCTGGCCGGGCATCATGGGCGAGTTCATGAAGTTCCTGCCGCTCACGCTCATGGTCGTGTTGTCGAGTTCACTGTTCGTCGGCCTCATCATCAACCCGATGCTGGCTTCACGCTACATGCGTGTGAAACAGGATGGCCCCACCAAGTTCCTCACGTTCGTTGTGGGCAAATGGATGTTGATCGGCGGTCTCATCCTCAGCGTTCTGGGCTACTTCGGCCACATCAAAGCGCTCTTCGCCTTGGGCAATTTGGCTGTGGTCTTCGCGCTCTTCGGGTACATCAATCATTACTTCCTCTACCCGGCCTCCATCCGTTTCCAAGAGGTGACCATGCCGCGACTGGAGGAACGGTATCGCTTGTTCCTCGTTTGGGCCCTGGCCGGGCGACGACCACGCTTCCTGTTCTTGGGAACCATCGGGCTTCTGCTCTTCTCCTTCGTGTTGTTGGGTGTCGTTCCGCCGAAGACCTTGTTCTTCCCGATCAACCAGCCGCAGTACGTGAACGTTTTCATCGAGAAACCGATCGGCACCGATATCAAGGAGACCGATCTCACTACGCGTTTGGTCGAAGAACGTGTGTTCAAGCTCTTGAGCGACCCTGCTTACAACGCGGAGGTCACGGACACGTTACCGAACGGAACGGTGGAAACGCGCATGGAGAATTTCCTTGTCAGTTCCGTGATCGCGCAGGTGGGCGAGGGGACCAGCGACCCGATGGCAGGTCCGTCCTTGGCCGCTACTCCGCACAAGGGTCGTGTGCAGATCAGTTTCGTCAAGTACGCCGACCGCCGTGGAGTGAACACGCTTGACGTGATGGAACAGGTGCGTGAGGCTGTTCGCGACGTACCTGGCGTGTCGGTGATCGTCGATAAGGACCCCGCTGGACCACCTGCCGGTAAACCGATCAACATCGAGATCAAAGGCGATGATGTGAACGGCCTTATCGTGGAAGGAGAGCGCCTGCGCCAATTCTTGATCGCTCAGCACATCGCCGGTGTCGAGGAGTTGAAGCTCGACGTGGAAACGGGCAAGCCGGAAATGCCGCTCACCATCGATCGTGCCAAGGCAGGGCGCTACAATGTGAGCACTTTCGCGATCGGTGATGCCATCCGGACGGCGCTCTACGGTAGGGAGGTGAGTACCTACAAGGAAGGTGAGGACGACTATCCGGTGAACATCCGCTTGAAGGACGAATACCGCTATGACCCCGAAGTGCTCACCAGCATGCGGGTCACCTTCCGTGATCAGACCAATGGCAAGATCCGTCAAGTACCCATAAGCGCGTTGGCCTCCGCAAAGTACACCAGCACATATAGCGCGGTGAAGCGAAAGGACCTGAAGCGCATGGTTCAGGTGCAGAGCAACGTGCTGAATGATTTCACACCGGACGAGGTGGTGAACAAGGTGCAGGAGGCGATGAAGGGTTACGACAAGGACCCACGCTACAGCTATGCCTTCACGGGTGAGATCAAGGAACAGCAGAAGCAGATGGCCTTCCTCAGCACGGCGCTCATGATCGCATGCTTCTTCGTGTTCATGATCATCGTGAGCATGTTCAACAGCAGCAGTACGCCGGCCATCATCATGTTCTCGGTCATCTTCAGCCTCATCGGTGTGTTCCTCGGCCTTATCATCTTCCGTATGGAGTTCGTGATCATGATGACCATGATCGGGATCATTTCATTGGCAGGTGTGGTCGTGAACAACTCCATCGTGCTCATCGACTTCTTCGAACTCCTGCGCGCACGCCGCCGTGAAGCCTTGGGTTTGAAGGAAGGTGAGAAGCTGCCCTTGAACGAGGTGATCCTGTGTATCGAAGAAGCTGGTGCGCGTCGTTTGCGTCCGGTACTGCTCACCGCGATCACTACCGTACTTGGCCTGATCCCCTTGGCGGTCGGGATCAATATCAACTTCTTCACCCTCTTCACCGACCTCGACCCGAACATCATGATCGGTGGCGACAATGTGGTGTTCTGGGGGCCGATGAGCTGGACCGTGATCTACGGTCTGGTCTTCGCCACATTCCTCACGCTCGTGATCGTGCCTGTGATGTACTTGATCATGACCAAGGTGAAGTACAGTTTGCAAAAGCCGAACATCGCGGAGATCCCGGAGGATGCGCCAGCGTTCAGCGAGATGTCGGTGAATTAGCACACAAGGCCTTGAGCTAATGGAAGCGGCCTGTTCCCGATGGAATGGGCCGCTTCCTGTTGATAGCCATTCGAACGTCAGCATCATCGGGTCCACTGTTCTGCTGAACTTCGCATCGTGCGCAGCTTCTTTTCGCTCCTTCTCGCGACCCCTTTGTATCTCTCGGGTCAGGCACTTGTGCCATCGGTCATTACGGCATTGAGCTCCACGCTGAATGAGACCAGCGGACTCGTGGTATTGAACGGTGAGGTCTGGACCCAGCTCGACAGTGGCAATCCGAACGCGCTGTACCGCATCGACCCCTCCGATGGGCAAGTGCTGCGCTCGGTGACCGTTAGCAACGCTTCCAATGTGGATTGGGAAGAGATCACCGCCGATGGCCAGTGGCTGTACATCGGGGACTTCGGGAATAACCTGGGCTCGCGTACCGACCTGCGTATCTACCGGGTGTCCTTGGCCGATTTGCTGGACCTCGCTACAACGGAGCTGCTCGCCGATACCATCCGATTCACCTATCCGCTGCAGACCGACTTCACGCCAGCTGATCGTGCGAACGATTGGGACATGGAAGCGATGGTCGCGGTCGGGGATAGCCTCTTCCTCTTCAGCAAGAACTGGCTGAGCGGGACCAGCTACTTGTACGCACTCGCTGCGGAACCCGGGGACCATTTCGCCAGCCGTCGTGACACCCTCGATGCGCAGGGGCTGATCACCGGTGCTGCGTACGATGCCGATAACGCAAGCATTGTTCTGGTAGGATACACCAATGGCACATACCGGCCCTTCGTATGGGGGCTCGATGCCTTTGCAGGAACGAATTTCTTCAGTGGGAGGAAGGAACGCCGAATGCTTGATGCGGGCCTGGTGCAAATGGAAGCAATTGCTGTGGCCGGAAGTGGTATCGTGTACCTCACCAACGAATGGAGCTTGTTCGGAAGCGCACGATTGTGGCAATTGCCTGTGGAGGTGGGCGCAGGACCGAAGCTGGAACAGCGCTCGAAGGTGGCGCTATGGCCCTCTCCGAACGATGGCCGCTTCGTAATCGAAGTGGATCGGCGCTGCTTGCTCGAACTGTTCGATATGGAAGGTCGCCGCGTTCGGGACCAGGTATTGCGCCCAGGCACGAACCACGTCGATTTCGGCGACCTGCCGAACGGCATCTACGTTGTGCGCACCGGAAGCGGCAACCATGTGTTGCGCATGAGCGTGGTCCGCTGAGTATGAACGCTGTTCGGAATGCAGAAAGCCCCGGGAGGTCCCGAGGCTTTCCGAAGGTACTGCGCGAGGTATTACTGCTTTGCTGGCATCAAGGGGATCTCATCCGCCAGTTGCAGCTCCATGATCTGCGATAGGCGACGCTCGATCTGCACCCAACGTGCAGTGGTCGTTGCAGGTAACACCTTCATCATCTTCTTCGCATGCGAATCACGAATGGAGATGGCCTCCGTCTCGAGTTTCATCGACTGTGCCATCAAGGACTTCGCACTCTCTTCGTCCATGGTCTCGTACTTGGCGGCATAATCCTTGATCAGGGCGATGCGCTTGTCCCAGTGGGCCTTCATGTCACTGCTGTAAGCATCGTACAACGGAGTGAAGATCGCGCTTTGCTCCTCGGAAAGGCCGAGGTTGGCGAGCAAAATGGCTTGCTTTTCTGTGCGGAGGTCTGAACGGACGATCTCCACCAGATCATTATAGCTCTGAGCGGAAACCAATTGGCCCAATGCAAGGGCAGCGATGCATAATACGTGTTTCATTTGCTGTTTTGTTGATCTGCAAATGTAGCCATGACCGACCTGGCCTGTGCCTGGTAGGTCACTGGCCGCATGTAGGTATCCCCAAGCATGGTCCATTGAGGAACGGAACTTAATGCGACAGGAATGTGCGATCGGCCAGTATTGTACCGTTCGCTTTTCCATACTTTCGGCCATCAAATCCAACACGATATGTCGTCCCCTATTCGCAGTCTGCTGCTTATGAGCGCAGCCGCATGCTTGCTCTCTACGGCATCCGCTCAGGTCAAGCTGAACGGCTTCGGTGGCTACACCTTTCAGGACAGGTTCAACCTTAGCGGTGCATACAACGGCTTCAGTTACTCGGAAGGGGTACTAGGTGAGGGCGCACATTTCGGTGGCAGCATCGAATTCGAACTACGCCCGCACAAATCCATCGAACTGCTTTACAGACCCAATCCGGAGAAGGGTATTTGCGCAGTGGTCCTGTGGATTTCGGTCCGTACGATGTGGCGATGCATTACGTGATGTTGGGTGGATTGGGTTACAAGCCCTTCAGCCCTGCGGTCAGCGGCTACGGGGGGGTCAACCTCGGTGTCGGCTTCATCAGTGGTGACGCCAGCGCAACGAAATTCGCGATCGGTGGAAAGTTGGGGCTCATGTTCAACGCTTCTTCTACGGTGGGCATCAAAGTGGGTGCGCAGGTCCTTTCCGCTGTGCAAGGCGCAGGTGGTGGCTTTTACTTCGGTACCGGCGGCGCCAGCGCAGGTGTTTCCACCTACAGTTCGATCTACCAGTTCGGCTTTACCGGTGGTCTATGTATCGCGCTGCAAGGCCGAAGTACCGCAAGTACACCGAAGCCGACCACCGGATCGGGATACCCTCCACCGCCACCTCCGCCGCCACCCTCGAACTGAGGTCAGCGCGGATATCATTTTCGGAAGGGGCTTGGGCCCCTTCTTTGTTCCCACTTGTCGGTGGCCCACAAAGCAGTAACTAAATTGTGGGTCCGCTGGAAGGCCCAATTGCAAAGCATGGATAGCGAGTGGATCGATCTCGATGGTCCGAACTTCCGCTGGAAGGACGGACAATAATGCAGTCCATAGACAACGCTCCAATACCTTCTGCAGCGCCGGTCCAATGCGCCCCATGTCCATCGACCACCCGAAGACGAACAAGAAGAGCGCGGAACTGAGAGAGGCCCTGTAAACCCGCTCTCACGTGGTACAGGGCCTCTCTACATTGTGGCCCTTGGTGCTTGGCCGGCCATGGGACCTCTTCGCGGGTCAGTCCCCGAAGGCGTAGCCGATGGACATGGCCAAAAAGCTTTGGCCTTCCAATTCCTTCGACTTGAAACCGGCGTAATAGTTGGCCGAAAGCAATAAGGCATTGCCATTGGCGAGATAGAAGGATACACCTACCTCCGGTTGCACCAGGAACTGCCAAGGGTCGCGCTCCAAACGGTACAGACCCACATCCAAGGTGCGTCGTGCATAGATCGTTCCTATGCCCACACCGATGTACGGTCTGATGTCCTGGCCCTCACGGAAGATCTGGTCGATCTGCACGCTGGCCGTGAACGCGTTGGTATAGCGGTACTGTTCGCCGGTCAAGGCTTGGTTGTCATCTTGGTAGGTGCCGCGATCAACGTGTTCGTAAAAGGTCTGCCAACCCATGTCCATTCCAACCGCTCGGGTGCCGTCGATCATGTGGCGGTAACCCAGGTTGAAGCCTCGGAAAGAGGGCTCGTTTATGTAGGAATTCAGATCACCGACCGGAATGGCGATCGGATACTCCAGGATCATCAGGTCCTGCGCTTTGCTCGCGGATGGCAAGGCCGTCAAGATCGCCAAGGGTAGAAAGTAGCGTAGCATGCGGCGGTCAGTGTTTCAGGATGGATGATTGTTCGAATGCCTCGTCAATGGTGCTTTGGATCCGCGCGATGAGACTCGTGTTGGAGCCCTCCAGCAGTCCGTTCACAACGCCTGTCCATACGATGGGAACGTTGTTCGATGGGCTGACGCCGTTCGGATCGGTCATCAGCATGATCAGGCTACCGCTTGTATACGAACTGTAGCTCGGCGCATACCCCGGGTAGTACCATCCCCAGCCCGGATAATAGCCCGGATAATAACCGCCCCAATAACCCCAACCATAATTGTAGACCGTTACGTTCTCCGTCTTGCTCACGGCAGGCAACATGATCACATCGGGCGAATCCAAGGAATTCACTTCTTCCCAACCATAGGCGTTGAAGTTCTGTTTGATCCGTGCGATGATCTGGTCGCCGTATAGCGGATCAACGACGGAAGGGGCATCACCATCCGCTGCATTGCCGGTCACCAGCACCACGGAATCCGGAATGGAATAGGTGCGGGCGGCCGAGAAGTCGTAGCTGGGGGAATAAGCAGTGTAGACCAGATCATAGGCCGCTATGTTGTCGGGCTGGTCCGGGTAACAGCCGGCACCGAGCAGTGCGGTCAGGAGCAACGCGCCGAGAAGTGATCGTGTTGGGGTTCGCATGGTCATTGGGTCGGATCAAGGTCCCGCGAAGATATATGCCGCTCTGTGCACTGGACTTGAGTTGTATCACAAAGCGGCAACGGATCAGGGAATACTTTCGCGCCGGAGCAGTTGCCGTTCATCATGCTTCGGGCACAGCTGCACCTTTTTCCATGTATTCGCTACGGTCCATCCTCCCTATACTGGTTTCCGTTCTGGCCACAATAGTGGCCCATTCGCAGAGCGGTACCAACCAGCTCTGGGTGGACGGAACGGTGGGTAGCGCCTTTGCCGCATACTACAAGGGGGAAATGGAACTGGGCTATCGCGCTGTGGTCCCCGGCGATACCAAATGGGAGAGCTTGCGCGTCATTCCCCGCGTCGAGGCTGCACCTACTGCACATTGGACTTTCCTTCTAGGAACCCCGGCCATATACAGCGAACAGGAGAATGCGCTCAAGAGTTTTGAGGTCCGAGCGTTGCTCGGGGCCAAGTACAATTTCACGCCGTTCAAGCGGGTACAAAGCAGACTCAACTTGCGTTACGAATACCGTCGCATCCAACAGTCCGGTGGGTCGGAAGCTCAGTTGAGCCCACGCTTACGTCTGCGTGCGGAGTTCCTGGTGCCGCTGGACACCCGCAACTACCGGAGTGATTCCATGTGGTACGCCTTGGCCGATGCGGAGGCCTTCGTCACCTTGGATAAGCTCGTGGACGAGCCGTTCGCCAGCAGGGCCAGGTTCCGTGTCGGCCTGGGGCGAAAGTTCAGCTACAACTGGTGGGCGGAGATGATCTACAACCTTCAAGAGAGCCGGAATTCTCTAACGGATGATGATCCTGCTATTGATAACATCATCCGACTGCGTGTTAAGTACTACGTTACCCCGCGCAGTCGTTCAAAGAAGGCGGAGAAGCGTTGAGTGGATGGAGCAAAGGTCAACGGAATTGGCGCGGTCGCGCGAGGAATGAGGGTCTGCCATTTCGCTGCAACGTTCGTGTGGGAACAGGTTAGGAGGTCCGATCTCGTTAGGTTCTGATTTGGTATGGACCGGCGGATCGGTCATTTTCGCAACGGGCCGATTGTGCGGACACGCCTGTGGATCGAACCTTGCTCAGCATGAACCTGATACCAGCATATCTGCTATTGGCCGTTTCTGTGGCCATCCATGCTACCGGGCTGATCTTCTTGCTTCGCTGGATCCTCCGCGCGCACAGCAACCATCCCGCGCCCCTTTGGAAGAGCGTTTGGGTCCTCATACGTGTTTCATGGTCGATCACCGCACTCCACATCGTTGAGATCTTGATATGGGCCGGGTTCTACGTACTTGTCGATTGCATGCCCGACATCCACACGGCCTTCTATTTCTCATCCGTGACCTATACGACCGTTGGCTACGGGGATCTTTTGCTCCCTATTGAGTGGCGCGGTCTTGCCGGGGCGGAAGCCCTAACAGGTATCCTTATGGCCGGACTCTCCACCGGCTTTTTCTTCATGGTGATGAACTGGTTGAGCGCCCCGACGCGAACCTCGAGTTGAATCGGTGTTGCCCTTAACCGTGCACCGGTCTGGCCTAGAACGCGTAGCCGATCTTGATCCCGTAGCGGTAACCCAAACTGTTCCGGTCGATCGTTGTGGAACCAGTGCTGGAAAGATCGATGCTGGTGTTCACGACCTGCCTACCCAGCTTGTCCTCGATGGCCTGTGCCAGATCATCAGCAAGTTTTCCGTCGCCTTGCAGGTCCGCCTTCACCTTCAGGCTGTATAGCGAGAATCGGGGCGCGAAGAAGACCGCGTCGAACACCAAGCGGTCCTTGATCGCCAGGAATTGGTAACCCACTTGCGGGCCGATGCCCATCTCCACCAGGTCGATCTGCAAAAAGGTGCGAATGGACCCGGAGGCATCAGTGCCGCTGGCCTCCGCCATCAGGTCCGCTGTGTAGCGGGTATCGCTGTACCGTACATACGCCCCTACGTATAGGCCTCGCGGCGCCGGCCTTTTGTCACTTTTCTCAACGAACCATTTCACTTCCGGTGTGAAATAGAGACCGGTCAATTTCCGGTCCGCACTGAAGGTGATGTTCTCGGCATCCAGATCGAAGAAGCCACTGGGCACCGCAGGCGTCATGTAGCTTACTGTCAGCGCTACGCTCAACTCCGGGTTCAGTACGCGCTCGTAATCCAGTGAGATCGTGCGCGCGAAGGAGGACGTGATCCCGATCTTGATCAGGTTCTTGCGGGGAATGAACCCCACACTGTCCGCTTGGGCTTGAAGGGTCCCGGTAGCCGGCAGCATGAGAACAAGTAGGAGCGAGTGGAACTGGCGCATCGATGGATAGGTTCGACCCCCAAGGTCGGGAACTTGTACAAGAAATTCAGCATATGCCCGCGCAGCTTTGAACGCGGCCGAAGTCGGGTCCGCTCCAGAGCAGCGGACGGGTTGAATGTGAGTGCCCTTCACTACGTACTGTGTGTACCTGGTTCAGGGGTCCACCGCCTCGGCTGGTCAAGGGCCTAATGCGCCTTTTTCTTCGTCTCCTTTTCCTGCATTCGCTTCATGGCCTCTCCTAACCGATCCGGCTATCGAAGAGCAGTTGTCCAATGCTGTTGCACTCGGTATCAACATGGAGGCACTTGTCGGGTCGTTCGGTAGGAGGGTCGGCCATCAACCTTCATTGCACGACCGCTCCCAGAGGGAAGACCCGATCGCTCGCTACCATCGCCGCTGGCAGTAGGATGTTCGCCAGCATCACTAGGACCCCGATGCGCAAGGCAAGCCCGCGTTGGGCGCTTCGGTCCAACTGCAGCATGGCGAGCAATACCAGAGGGAAAGCCAAGGTGAAAAGGCGGGTCGTATCCACCGCTACGAGCTGCTGCATCGACACAGCGACCAGGATCGCGACATAGGTCCCAAGGACGATTCGTTGCTTGTTCCGCCAAGCGATGGCAATGGCCCACGCAGGAAAGCCCCAAAAGAACTTGAAGGCGAGGAATGCACCGAGGGGGGCCAGCAACTTCACCTCGGCACTGCTGATGCGGATGTTCTCCGAATTCAGGTACCATGCGGCACCCAAAGCTTCGGTAAAGTGCTCACCCACCCACAGTCGATAGGCACCATATGGAATAACGAAGAGTAGCAGGAGAGTGGCGTAGTTGCGCGTCCGGTTAGCGTCACCCTGGCGGCTATGGTGGAACAAAAGCAGTCCTGGGAACAGGAAGGCGGCACTCTCGTGGTTCCACAAGGCTAGCGCGAAACAAGTGGCAGAGAACACAACTTGTTCGGTGCGGAAGAATGCGAGGAGAAGAAAGAAGTACGTGAGCGTATCCGTGTACCCCGGTGAGGAAAACGGCAGCAATGTGGTACAGCTACTGGCCATGGCGCTTGCTGCCAACAAGGCCATGGCAAGGCTTGCTCCTTCACGACGCAGTTCGTGGAAGGTCGCTGCCAAGAAGAGCACACCGACGATCCAGGGTACTACAAAGAAGCGCGCCCCCGACAGACCGCTGATCGCGCCAAGAAAGGGAGCAAGGATCCGGTAGCGGAACCGGCTTTCGTAGGCCCCGTTGAAAACGTTGGCCGACAACTCAGCGTATTCGGCACCGTGGAATTGAAGGGTACTACCCGGGGATACCAGCAAGGTAGCAAGCAAGCCAAGCGCGAGCCCTACGAGCAAGGCCGATATGGGTCGGCCCATGGGCCGCTCATCCCAGCGGTGCAGCAGGGTCCACAGGTCCATTCAGGGGATTATGCGGCCACTGCGGCCCCGGTTCATTTCCGCTTGCTCAGGAACAGGACCTCCTTTTCGGTCAAGTGCCGCCACTTGCCCCGGGGCAGGTCCTTCTTGGTCAATCCGGCGAATACGACGCGGTCCAGCTTCAGCACTTCATAGCCCAGCGCGGCGAACATGCGGCGCACGATGCGATTGCGGCCCATGTGGATCTTCAGACCGACCTCCTTACGGGTGCCGCCAGCTACGAAGCTGGCTTCGTCGGCGTTGGCGGGTCCATCATCTAGAACAACACCGGCGACCAGTTTTTCCAGATCGGCCTTGGTCATGCTCTTGTCGAGGGTGGCGTGGTAGATCTTTTCGGCCCCGTGGCTCGGGTGGGTCAATTTCTTGGCCAGGTCACCATCATTCGTCATCAACAACACGCCGGTGGTATGACGGTCCAAGCGACCGACAGGGTAGAGGCGTTCAGATCCGGCGGCCTCCACCAGCGCCATCACGGTGCGGCGGTTGCGCGGGTCGTCGGTAGTGGTGATGAAGTCCTTGGGCTTGTTGAGCAGCACGTAGCGTTTCTTTTCCGTGCTCAGGCGCTGTCCGCCGTAATGGATACGGTCGGTGGGCCCCACTTTGGTGCCCAATTCGGTCACAACCACGCCGTTCACTTGCACCACACCTGCGGTGATCAGGTCATCGGCCTCGCGGCGGCTGCAGATCCCTGCATTGGCCAAGTAGCGGTTCAGGCGGATGCGACCATCGCTGGGCCCGTCCTCCTCGGCCTTCTTGCCACGCTTGCTGGCGCGGTCAGGACCGCGGCCAACATGACGTTTGGTATGCATGTCGCGTTCGCGCCAACCGCGTTCAGGGCGTGCGCTGCGTCCTTCGCCGGTGCTCTCGCTGGAAGTGCGCAGGGCCTTGGGTGGTCGTCGTCCGGCGCGCTTGCTCGCGGGCTTGTCGCCCTCTTCCCGTGCCGGGCGTGCAGGACGCTCGTCGCTGGCCCTACGCTTCGGCTTCACATCGCGGGCACCACCACGGGTTCCTTTGGCGCTGGCGGGGCGTTCGGTGCTCCCGCCCTTGCCTTTGTTCGGTTGCGGGCGGCCTTTGTTGGGCCCACGGCTATTGGAACGGTCTCTCATGCAGGGTGGGATAGAAGGCGTCGGGGATGTGATGGATGTACGGCTTGCCGGTGGGGTGCAAGATCACGCTTACAATGTCGAATCGCAGGCGAAGGTCGGTGCCACACGCCAGAATATACGCATTCGCGGCCTTGATCATCTTGCTACGCTTGCCTTTCTTCACGGCCTCCTCGGGTTGGCCATGCTGTTCGCTGCTGCGAGTCTTCACCTCCACGATCACCAATTCGGGGCCCTTCCGCACGATCAGGTCCAGCTCGTCCCGCCCGTGCCGCCAATTGCGCTCAAGTACCTCATATCCATGGTCTTCCAAGTATCGGCACGCCAATTGCTCCCCTACGGTCCCGGTCTGGTTGTGTTCAGCCATGCGTGGATAACCTTAGCGTAACCAAAGCAGCAAAGCGCCGTTGAAGGTCTAAAATTGAGGATCTTTCCGCGACACCTGCCGGAAAAACATCGAACCATGCAAGTCTTCCTCCGTCCCTTCCGCTTCGTAGGTGCCATCCTGGCCCTCGGCTCCCTGAGCTCGCCCGTCCTCGCACAATCGTTCGAGGGGATCATCGAGTTCACAAAGACCACCGGTCCGGTGGTGACCAACTACAAGTATTACGTGAAAGGCGATCGTGTGCGGATCGAGGAGATCAGCGCGCGCGGTGAGGTGCAAGGCATCATGCTCGTTGATACCAGGGACAAGTCGGTGAGCGCGATCAGCCCTGAGCGCAAGCTGTACATGGATGTGCCGAACATGCGCCTGCCGAAAGATGTGGCCACCACCGTTCAGAAGACCAACGAGATGCGCGATATGGCCGGTTACAAATGCGAGAAGTGGGTGGTCAAGAGCGGTCCCGAGGATCGCGTGATCACGTACTGGGTCGCTGCCGACGCGTTCGATTTCTTCGTACCCCTATTGGAGACCCTGAACCGCACGGATGAACAGGCCGTGTTCTTCTTGGAGATCAAGGAGAATAAAGGGGTGTTCCCCATGCTCGGCATCGAGAACAAAGGCGATGGTGCCGAGGTGAGCCGTCTGGAGGTGACCAAGGTGACCAAGGGCGCGCAGAAGCCGAGCCTGTTCGAGATCCCTGCGGGCTACAACAAGTTCGAACGGAACTGACCACGGAGGCACGACGGCGTAAAGAGCCCGAACCTTGTGCCCTGTGTTCTTTGTTCGGACAGGAACGCGGAACCAGCGGATCCGAAAGCGGCCTTCCTTAGACGAGCACATCACCGAAGCTCAGCGTTGTCCCATGGTCGGAGACGCTGAGCTTCGCTCGTTGACCCAGTACCAGCGCACGATTATCGGCGATGTGACCGGCGGGGAAGTTGAAGCAGACGGGATAGCTGGCCGCACCTATGGCCGCTTGGATGATCTCCTCGCCCGTGCGTCCGAAGGGGTCGCTTTCCAGTTTATCGTGCATGTCGCTAAGGCCACCGATCACAAGACCGGCAAGATCCTTGAACCATCCACCCAAGCGTAGGTTCTGCGTCATGCGGTCCAAATGGTAAAGTAGTTCGTCCAGGTCCTCCAGGAAGAGGATGGTTCCCGTAGGGTCCAGGTCCCAAGGAGTGCCGCGCAAGGAGTAGAGCACCGAGATATTCCCACCTACCAAGTTCGCTTCGCTATCGCCGGGGTTGATGCATGTTGCTTCTGTAGCATGGATGGTGAGTGTTTCCCCGAAAAGTGCACGGCGAAGGCTCTCCGTGCAGGCTTCCGTCTTGTTACCGATGGCGAAGGGCATTTGCGCATGGATCGAAGGCATCCGGATCATCCGTAACGCATTGTGCAATGCGGTGATGTCGCTGAAACCTGCGATCCACTTCGGGTCGCTGTGCAAAGGGGAAAGGTCCAGCTGGTCCAAGAGGTGCACTGTGCCGTAGCCGCCTCGTGCGCACCAGATCGCACGCACTTCGGGGTCGTTGATCGCGGCTTGCAGGTCCGTCGTGCGTTCCGCAGCCGTGCCTGCTTGTTGGAAGGCTTTACGTCCGATACCATCGGAAAGTTGAACGCGGAGTCCCCAGCTTTCCGCCAAGGCGATGCCGTCCTGGAGTTCGGCCGCCGTGATGGCCCGGGCGGTGGGGACGATGCGGATGATGTCGTTCGGGCGAAGTGGGGATGGGGTGCGGAGTTCCATGCACTGCGAAGGTCGAACCACACAACGTGCGTCCGTAGGTTGACCATGACCGAAGACCCACGATCGCACCTTGACAACCGCGGTGCGCACTATCGGTACCTTCGCACACTTCCCCGAACACCCAAGCCGAAGACCCGTGAAGGAGACCGCCCGCACCACCGTTACCGCCGCACTGCCGTACGCCAACGGCCCTTTGCACATCGGGCATATCGCTGGCGCCTACCTGCCGGCCGATCTGTATGTACGGGGACTGCGCTTACGTAAAAAGGAAGTGTTGTTCGTGTGCGGCAGCGATGAGCACGGCGCGGCCATCACCATCCGGGCCTTGAAGGAGGGGACCACACCGCGTGCCATCGTGGACCTTTACCATGGCATGATGCAAAAGGCCTTCGCCGACTTCGGGATCGAGTTCGACATCTATCACCGAACCAGCAGCGAGCTGCACAAGGAGACCTCGCAGGCATTCTTCCTGGAGTTGGAGAAGAACGGTGCGTTCACGCGGAAGGAGGAGCAACAGTATTACGATGAGCAGGCCGGGCAGTTCTTGGCCGATCGCTACATCATGGGCACCTGCCCCAACTGCGCCAACCCCGACGCTTATGGGGACCAGTGTGAGAAATGCGGCAGCGCCCTGAGCCCGAAGGACCTCAAGGACCCACGGAGCGCGTTGAGCGGTGCCACGCCGGTGTTGAAGGCCACGAGCCATTGGTACCTGCCCATGGAGCGCAGCCAGCAGTGGGTGGAAACGTGGATCAATCAAGGGCTTCTGGGTGGAACGCAACAGCACGATCCGAACGAGTGGAAGCCGCAGGTGCTGGGTCAATGCAACAGCTGGCTGAAGGATGGCCTGCGTCCGCGGGCCATGACGCGCGACCTTGACTGGGGCGTGCCTGTTCCGCTACCCGATGCCGAAGGGAAAGTGCTGTATGTCTGGTTGGATGCGCCCATCGGCTACATCAGCGCCACCAAGCAGTGGGCCAAGGACAAGGGCGTGGAATGGGAGAAGTGGTGGAAGGCGGACGATACGCGCTTGGTCCAGTTCATCGGCAAGGACAACATCGTTTTCCACTGTATCATCTTCCCGATCCTGTTGAAGGAGCACGGAGGATTCGTGCTACCGCAGAACGTGCCGGCCAACGAATTCCTCAACCTCGAGGGCCGAAAGATCAGCACAAGCCGCAACTGGGCGGTCTGGTTGCACGAGTACTTGGAGCGTTGGCCCGACCGGCAGGATGAGTTGCGCTACACGCTGGCCACGATCATCCCGGAATTCAAGGATTCGGAATTCACCTGGAAGGATTTCCAGGACAAGAACAACAACGAGCTTGTCGCCATTCTGGGCAACTTCGTGCAACGCGTGTTCGTGCTGTGCGATAAGTTCTACGCTGGCAAGGTGCCCGAACCGGAAGCGGGTGCAGAGGTGGATGTGGTGTTGTGGGCCGAACTGAGCGCGATACCGGACAAGGTCGCTGGCGAAATGGACCGCTTCCGTTTCCGTGATGCCTTGGCCAGTGCCATGCAGGCCGCACGTGTCGGCAACCGCTACCTCACCGACACCGAGCCTTGGAAGTTGCAGAAGACCGATGATGCGCGCACCCGTAGCGTACTGTACAACTGCCTGCGTATCTGCGGTCTGCTCAGCGTGGTGCTCGACCCGTTCTTACCGCACACCACCGCGAAGATGCGTGCCATGCTGGGCCTGACCGATCTGAATTGGGACGATGCGCTGCGCGCCGACCTGATCAAGCCCGGCATGCCACTGGACAAACCACAGCACCTCTTCAAGCCCATTGACGATGAGGCGATCGCAGCTGAGGTAGGGCGACTTCAAGCGTCGTTGCCAAAGGAAGATCCAGCGGTCGTTGGGATCGCACCGACCAAGGCCAACATCAACTTCGACGATTTCGCCAAGCTCGATCTGCGCGTCGGCACCATTGCTTCGGCAGAGGCCGTAACCAAAGCAGACAAGTTGCTCAAGCTGGCAGTAGACATAGGGGAAGTTGCACCGCGCGTGGTGCTCAGTGGTATTGCGCAGCATTTCAAGCCCGATGAACTAGTGGGTCAACAAGTGGTGCTGGTCGCGAACCTGGAGCCGCGTAAGATGCGCGGTATCGAAAGCCAAGGCATGGTGTTGATGGCCGAGGATGCGCAAGGCAAGCTGCGTTTCGTGCGCCCCACCGAAGCCATGCCACCCGGTAGCGAAGTGCGCTGAGCGTGCAGCGAGCGGCCATTCACAGGCCGATGATCCCCTACTTTTGCCGCCGTTCTTCCGGCCCCATAGTTCAATGGATAGAATAGGAGTTTCCTAAACTCTAGATCCAGGTTCGACTCCTGGTGGGGTCACTACTTCGGCCATCGACCTTCCCGGCCGGTCTGCCTGACGAAAGTCAGCCCACGGTCACGTCCACCGCATCAATTTCGCGCTCATGACCGTGCGTGAACTGACGAAGGTCACCTGCTACCATTGCGGTGATCCATGCTTGGAGGACTGTCGCGTACACGATGGAAAGGATTTTTGTTGCCATGGTTGCGAGGTCGTCTATGATCTGCTGAACGAAAGCGGATTGTGCGACTACTACGCCTTGGAAGAAAAGCCAGGCGTGAAGCAACAAGCTTCGGTGGACGAGCAGCGCAGCGAGCTGTTCGACATCGCAGCCGTACGCGATCGTATGGTGGATTTCAGTGAGGAGGGTGTAACGCGCGCCACCTTGCATATACCGCAGATGCACTGCAGCTCGTGCATCTGGCTCTTGGAGAACCTGCATCGGATCGAGCCGGCCATAATGCGCTCGCGTGTTTCCTTCACCAACAAGGAACTCACCATCACCTTCCGAGAGGATCGCTTCACGCTGCCGCAGTTGGTGCAATTGCTCAGGCGCATCGGATACGGTCCGCAGCTGACCGCGGTGGGTGGAAAGGAACAACGGTCGAGCGTGCCGCGCATGTTGTACATCCGCCTCGGTGTGGCCGGTTTCATCTTCGGCAATACCATGATGTTCAGTTTCCCGGAGTACTTGGGATCGGACACCGAGGCCGGGCTTCGCACAGGGTTCCAATGGCTCACGGTGCTGTTCTCCTTACCGGTGGTCTTTTTCCTGAGCACGGATTTCTTCCGAAGTGCATGGGCGGGGATCCGTTCCCGCATGGTGAACATCGACCAGCCGATCGCGCTGGGCATTGTGGCCTTGTGGACACGAAGCCTCTGGGAAGTGATCAGCGGTGTCGGACCCGGCTACTTCGATTCCTTGGCCGGCCTGTTGTTCTTCCTGCTGATCGGTCGCTGGTATCAAGCCTACACGTACCGTGCGCTTCGCTTCGATCGTTCGTTGGAGGACTTCTTGCCCTTGGTGGTATTACGACGAACGGAGGAAGGTGAGGAACCGGTGAACGTGAGCGACCTCGCTCCCGGCGACCACATCGTGATCCGCGATCAAGAGCTGGTGCCGGTGGATGCGGTGCTGCTCGCGGGCACCGGGCACATCGATAACAGTTTCATCACGGGCGAGCCGTTGCCCTCACGAAAGGAGATCGGTGAAACGGTGAAGGCCGGAGGCCGACAGCGCGGTGCGGCCATCGAATTGGAAGTGCTCAGTTCCTTCGCAGATAGCCGATTGAAACGACTATGGGCCGAGCAAGCGTCGCTGCAGGATCGACCGGCCATGCCGAAGTTGATCGATCAAGTGGCACGTCGTTTCACCGTTGCGGTGCTGCTGATCGCGTTGGGTGCCGGTCTGTACTGGTGGGGTAAGGATCCGGCGCAAGTGTGGCTGGTGGTCACAGCGGTGCTCATCGTCGCGTGTCCTTGTGCACTTGCCTTGAGCATGCCCTTCGCATACGGCCACACGATCCGCTTGCTCGGTAAGAAAGGCCTGTTCCTGCGCGACGCCGAGGTGGTGGAGCGCATGGCCCACGTGGACACCGTGGTGTTCGACAAGACGGGCACCCTTACGGCACGTGAGGCCCACGAGGTGAATTGGAAAGGCGACCCCCTGGATGCGAACGAACAGGCCTTGGTGCGATCGCTCGCACGCAACAGCACGCACGCCTTGAGCGCTGTGTTGTACAATGAGCTGAAGAGCGAACGGCGTGCGGCGATCGAGGTGGAGGACCATGCTGGACTGGGCGTGTCGGGTGTAGTGGACGGTATGGCGATCCGTTTGGGTTCGGCCGATTTTTGCGGGGGGGGCGAGTTGTCCCGCTCGAACGGTGAGGCTCATGTGCACTGCACGATCAATGGGTTCCACCGCGGGCATTTTACGGTGCGCAAACGCGCGCGCACTGGAATTGCTGAAGCGGTCATGGAGTTGCGTGAACGGATGCGTGTGAGCCTCCTGACCGGGGATGCGCAAGTGGATGAGGCATTGACCAACGCATTCCAAGGGGCCACCGTGCGAACACGCTGTAGTCCCTTGGACAAGGCCGAAGCGATCATGGCCGAGCAGCAGGCCGGCCACCGCGTGATGATGGTGGGCGATGGCTTGAACGATGCGGGCGCCTTGGCACAGAGCGATGTGGGCATCACCGTAACGGAGACCACGGCGGCATTGACACCGGCCAGCGATGCCATCATGGATGCACGGGCCATCGCCCGACTACCGCACTTCCTCGTCTTCACACGCCGGGCACGACGGATCGTTCTGGCCAGTCTCGCGCTTTCGCTGTGCTACAATGTGGTCGGTGTGTCATTTGCCGTAACCGGCCAATTGACACCGCTCTTCGCCGCGATCCTCATGCCCTTGAGCTCGGTCACTGTAGTGGGCTTCGTTTCCATCGCCGTAGCCCTGGCCTCGCGTGCTGACCGCTCAACTGACGATCATCATGCTTGACCCTGATACCGCTCACCCCACCTGTCATCATAGCGCAAGACTTTCGTCCCGTAAAGCCACAGAACTGATGTCCGTCATCTTCCTCCTGATCACCGCAAGCACCGTCGTGGCCGGTATCTTTTTGGTGGCCTTCATCTGGGCCGTAAGGCAAGGCCAGTACGACGATGACCGTTCCCATGCCGTGCGCATGTTGCACGACCCAGCCCCTCCAGCCAACGAAACACCAGTTGATCGATGATCGAGCGTTTCCAATACGATAATCGTGTCGTCAAGAACTTCCTCTTCGCTACCATCCTTTGGGGTCTGGTGGGGATGTTGGTCGGGTTGATCATCGCCACACAATTGGTGGCCCAGAACACCGGCCCGGAAATGTGGTACTACTGGCTTGTGCGTCCCTTCACTTGGCTCGGGGAGATGCAGTGGTTCACGTTCGGCCGCCTGCGCCCCTTGCACACCAATGCTGTGATCTTCGCCTTCGTCGGCAACGCCATTTTCGCCGGTGCCTATTACAGTCTGCAGCGCCTGTTGAAGGCCCGGATGTTCAGCGACATGTTGAGCAGTATCCACTTCTGGGGCTGGCAGCTCATCATTGTCGCAGCAGCGGTCACGTTGCCTTTGGGCATGACCACAGGCAAGGAGTACGCCGAATTGGAATGGCCGATCGACATTGCGATCACCTTGGTCTGGGTGGTGTTCGGGATCAACATGATGGGGACCATCATCAAGCGCCGTGAACGGCATCTGTACGTTGCCATCTGGTTCTACATCGCCACCTGGGTCACTGTCGCGATGCTGCATATCGTGAATAGCATCGAACTACCGATCTCGATGACAAAGAGCTATAGCTGGTATGCCGGGGTGCAGGATGCGTTGGTGCAATGGTGGTACGGCCACAACGCAGTGGCCTTCTTCCTCACCACGCCGTTCTTGGGCCTGATGTACTACTACCTGCCGAAAGCGGCCAACCGACCGGTATACAGCTACAAGCTTTCAGTGATCCACTTCTGGTCCCTTATCTTCCTCTACATCTGGGCCGGGCCGCACCACCTGCTGTACAGCGCATTGCCCGACTGGGCGCAGTCGCTCGGTACGGTCTTCAGCATCATGCTCATCGCGCCGAGTTGGGGCGGTATGCTCAACGGTCTGCTCACCCTGCGTGGTGCCTGGGACCGCGTGCGTGAAGATCCCGTGCTCAAGTTCTTCGTGGTGGCCGTGACGTGCTACGGCATGTCCACCTTGGAAGGGCCGTTGCTGAGCCTCAAGTCGATCAACGCGATCGCGCACTTCACTGACTGGATCATCGCGCACGTGCACATCGGAGGCATCGGCTGGAACGGCTTCATGGCCTTCGGGATGATCTACTGGTTGGTACCCCGTCTGTTCGGCGCCAAGCTGTATTCAACGCAATTGGCCAATGTGCACTTCTGGTTGGGTACGCTGGGGATCATCCTCTACGCCATCCCCTTGTACTTCGCCGGCTTCTTCCAAAGCTTGATGTGGAAGCAGTTCACGCCTGACGGCTTCTTGGTGTACCCGAATTTCCTGGACACCCTGTTGGAGATCCAGACGGCATACTGGTTGCGCGTGCTGGGTGGTACGATCTACTTCATCGGCGCGTGCATCATGGTGTACAACGTGGTGAGGACCGTGCGGGCCGGCAAACTGATCGCGAACGAGGATGCCGAAGCTCCCGCTCTGGAGAAGGAGGGTGAACTGAAGGAGGTCGGGCACTGGCACCGTTGGATCGAGCGCCGTCCGGTGCAGATGTTGGTGCTGAGCTTGGTGGTGGTGGGTGCCGGAGGTATCATCGAGATCATCCCCACGTTCCTGGTGAAGACCAACGTGCCCACGATCAGCAGTGTAAAGCCCTACACGCCGCTCGAGTTGCACGGTCGCGACATCTATGTGCGCGAGGGTTGCTATACCTGCCATAGCCAAATGGTGCGTCCCTTCCGCAGCGAAACGGAACGCTATGGCGAGTATGCCAAGGCTGGCGAGTTCGTGTACGATCACCCCTTCCAGTGGGGTAGCAAGCGCACCGGTCCGGACCTCTTGCGCGTGGGTGGCAAATACCCGCACAGCTGGCACTACTACCACATGTACGACCCCACCAGCATGAGCCCGGGATCGCTGATGCCGCCCTATTTGCACCTCTTCGACGATGCCTTGGATACCACCACGACCAAGCAGAAGATCGAGGCCATGCGCACGCTTGGCGTGCCTTATGCCGAGGACTTCCCCGCCCGGGCCAATGTGGATCTCGTCACACAAAGCCAAGCCATCGTCGCCGGCCTGAAGAAAGATGGTATCGATGCGTTGGCCGATCGGGAGATCATTGCCGTGATCGCATACCTGCAACGCGTTGGCACCGACATCAAGGCACGGACCACCGAGGTCGCCGTAGTAGCTAAGCCAACACCTTAACGCCTGCGCCATGCTCAAGTTCATCAAGCATCACATGGATACGATCACCGGCATCGGGATCTACCCTGTGCTGTCCTTCGTGATCTTCTTCACCTTTTTCTTGGCCATGTTGTGGTGGTTGCGCTCCGTGAGCAAGGGGCATATCTCACACATGTCCGACTTGCCACTCCTCGAAGACCAACCCTCGAACGGTAACCTTCCCCATGCGCACTGATCGATCCTTCTCGCGTACCCTGGCGCTCGCCCTCACCGTAGCTTCGGCATTGCCATTGCTGGCCCAGGAGGCCATGAGCGTGCAAACGGACTATGTCCAGCCCCTCGTACAGGTGGACAATATGTTGATCTATGCGATGCTGCTGATGGCCGTTGTGCAGGTGATCTTCATTCTTTCGATGGCGAGCATCATGCGCACCATGAGCGGCCCCGGTGCATGGGCGAATTGGCTGACGGGCAGGGGACGCGGTGCGGCCGTGTTGCTGCCGTTCCTCCTATTGCTCTCCACGGATGCCAGCGCTCAAGCGTATGCGGGTGAAGGGGGAACCATCAGCAACTACCACCTCTTCTGGGTGCTTGCCGGCATCAACATCTTCCTCTTCGTGGTCATGCTGGCACAGATCAATGTGTTGCGCGGCCTGACCCGTGCAATGACCGGTGCTGACCGAAGGGAAGGGGTGATGGAACAAGAGGAACGCGGCCCTAGCTGGTTGGACCAGTTGATGAAGCGCTTGACGCGCCAAGTGGAGATCGAGAAGGAGCAGGATATCCTGATGCACCACGAGTACGACGGGATCCGTGAATTGGATAACGTGCTGCCACCTTGGTGGTTGTGGCTGTTCTACTTCACCATCGGCTGGAGCGTGGTATATCTGATCAATGTGCATGTGGTGCAGGTCGTTCCCGATCAGGCCACGGAGTATACCCAGGAGATAGAGCAAGCCAAGGCCGATGTGGCTGCTTTCATGGCCACCCAGAAGAACGCTGTGGACGAGACGAACATCACGGTGAGCACCGAAGCCTCCGTGCTTGCAGGTGGTGCCGCGATCTTCAAACAGTATTGCACGCCCTGCCATGGTGCCGACGGTGCGGGTTCTGAAACCTCTGTTGGCCCGAACCTCACCGATGCCTACTGGCTCCATGGAGGTGGTGTGAAGGACATCTTCAAGACCGTGAAATACGGGGTGCCGGAGAAAGGGATGATCAGCTGGAAGACGCAGTTGAAGCCTATAGAGATCGCCAACGTGACCAACTACATCATCAGTTTGAAGGGCACGGGAGGGGCCACCCAAAAGGCGCCGCAGGGTGAGTTGTGGACCGGTGAAGGAGCCGCACCGGCAACCGCAGCCGATACGACCGTGCAGGTGCCTGATACCGCCTACATGGCGGTCAGGTGATGAACGTACAACCCGAACATATCAGGCGTGACGAGGCCGCCAAGGCGGAGAAAAGGAAGTCCCTTGCTCCGCGGGACGAAAGCTACCGCGATGCGATCAGCACCGTGGACAAGCAAGGGCAACGCGTCTGGGTTTACCCCAAGAAGTCACACGGAAAGTTCACCCGTTGGCGTCAATGGTTCGGCTACACCTTGTTGTTGTTCCTGTTCATAGGGCCCTTCATCCGCATTAGTGGCGAGCCCTTGTTGATGATCAACTTGGTGGAGCGACGCTTCGTGTTCTTCGGACAGGTGTTCTGGCCTCAGGACTTCCTGATCTTCGTGATCGGCGTTATCACCTTCATCATTTTCGTGGCCCTGTTCACCGTTGCCTTCGGTAGGCTTTTCTGTGGTTGGGCCTGTCCGCAAACAGTGTTCATGGAAATGGTGTTCCGGCGGATCGAGTACGCGATTGAGGGCGACTGGAAGCAGCAGCAGGCCTTGAACAAAGGTCCGATGACCAATGCGAAACTGGGGAAGAAGACCCTGAAGCACGCGATCTTCTTCGGCATCAGCTTCCTCATCGGCAACATCTTTCTCATGTACATCATCGGAAGCGATGAGGTGCTGCGGATCATCCGAGAGCCTGCTGCCGACCATTGGACCGGCCTCTTGGCCATGAGCGTGTTCAGTGGTGCGTTCTACGGCAACTTCGCGTTCTTCCGCGAACAGGCTTGTACAACGGTTTGCCCGTACGGACGGTTGCAAGGTGTGCTACTGGACCGCAAGAGCATCGTCATCGCCTATGATCATGAACGTGGGGATCCACGAGGGCTCTTCCGCAAGGGCGAGGATCGGAGCGCAGCCGGGAAAGGTGATTGCATCCAATGCAGTGCGTGCGTGCACGTGTGCCCTACGGGCATCGATATCCGGAACGGTACCCAATTGGAATGTGTGAACTGCACGGCCTGCATCGATGCCTGTGATCATATGATGACAAGTGTCGGCCTGCCTGCTGGCCTGATACGATATGCCAGTGAAGAGGAGATCGCGGACAAGAAACCGTTCACCTTCAATACACGAATGAAAGCCTACAGTGTGGTCCTGGTCGGCTTCATCGTAGCGCTGTCCACCTTGATCGTGATGCGTACTGATACGGAGACCACCATCTTGCGAACACCGGGAATGCTCTTCCAAACTCGCCCGGACGGTCGCATCAGCAATCTATACACCATCAAGACGGTGAACAAGACCCCGCGTGATCTGCCTTTACACTTGGAACTGATGAATGTGGAAGGCGAAGTGCAACTGATCGGTCGAACGATGGACCTCAAGGGTGGTGAATTGGGCCGTGGCGAAGCCTTCGTGATCCTGGGCAAGGACCAGTTGAAAGGCATGAAAACGAAGGTCATCATCGGTATCTTCAGCGGCGACGAACTGCTGGAAGAGGTGAGCACCTCTTTTGTTGGACCAATAACGATACGGCCATGAACTGGGGTAAAGGATTGACGATCGCATTGATGCTGTTCGCAGGCATGATGGCATGGTTCGTTGTGATGGCGCACCGGAACCCGGAGCCGCTCGTTACCGAGGAGTATTACGCGGAGGAGTTGAAATACCAGCAACGGATCGATCACACCGAACGTGCGCTTGCGTTGTCCAGGGCCGTTCGTATCGACGTCGGGAACGATGGTGTGCGGCTGCGGTTCCCCGCTGAACTGAAGGGTAAGGCCATCACAGGTGAGCTCACCTTGCTTCGCCCGAACGATCCACGGGCCGACATCCGTATGGAGGTGAAAGCGGATAGCGCGGGGAGCTTCGACCGATCGGGTCTCGTATTGGTCCCTGGCAGGTATAACGCCGCCTTGGAATGGACCGTTGATGGGGAGCGCTACTTCACCGAAGAGAAGCTCGTGGTGCAATGAACGCGATGCTTGCCACTGCCTTTGTGCTCGGAGTGGCGGGTAGCGCTCACTGCATCGGTATGTGCGGGCCCATCGCCTTGGCGGTTCCCTCACCTGGCCCGGGCATGCGTGCACGGTTTTTCAGCACATTGCTCCTGAACACCGGTCGGCTTGCGACCTATGCCCTGATCGGCGCGGCGTTCGGCACGTTCGGCCTAGGCCTTCGCTTAGCGGGCTTGCAACAAGGGGTGTCCATACTCGCTGGATCGGTCCTTCTGCTTTCGGTCCTATTGCCGGGCGCGCTGGAACGCTGGAGCCCTGCCGGTCGTATCGCCATGCTCATCGGTCGTTTGCGCAGTACCCTTGGGCGCAACCTGAAGCGCACGGCCCCGGAAGCTTTGTTCCTTACCGGTGCATTGAACGGTTTGCTACCCTGTGGTCTGGTCTATGCCGCCGTGATCGGTTCCGCTGCCATGGGCTCAGCGCTAGGGGGGGCGCTCTTCATGGGCCTGTTCGCCTTGGGTACGTGGCCGGCCCTCATCGCCTTGCGCTTGAGCGGTGGATTATTGGGTAACGGTTTCCGCACGGGATTGCGCCGAGCTGCTCCGTATCTTGTATCCACTCTTGCCGTGCTGATGATCCTGCGCGGAATGGAACTCGGAATTCCGTTCATCAGCCCTCCGCCGCCAGCGGTCCCAGCGGCACCTGTGGCTTGTCATTGAAGGACCGTTCTGGAACGAACAACCTAAAACACATTCGAACATGTCCGTCACAAAAGAGAAACGCGTTCACATCGGTGACCTCCACAGCGACCATACCATGTGGTTGAACACCCTCGACTTCTGCAAACAGGAGATCGGGATCTTCGAGCGCCGTATGGAGGAGATCGCCAAACGCAATACGGTCAAGGAAGTGATGGCCGAACTGGAGCATTTCCAGAACCAGTACATCCGTCAACGCGAAGTGATCGATGAACTCCGCCATGACCTGAAGCAACATGAGAACGGCTTGGTAGCGGAAGTGAAGGAGAATCCGATCGCCATCGACCATCGCTTGTTCAGCGATCACACCGAACAACGTGAGGCCATGTTCATGTTCGAAAAGCTCTACCGCGAACTCAAAGAAGAGTTCATGGCCTGGTTGGTGAAGCGCATGTGAACTGGACCCAGTGATGATCATCACCGTCCATGAAACTTGGACGGCGGACCTTTGTGCAAAAGGAACAAGATGGAACCGAACATGGGAACAGCGGACCGCGTGATCCGCCTTTTAGTAGCAGCGCTCATCGCTGCGTTGTACTTCGGGGAAGTCATCGAGGGCACCGTAGGTATCGTGCTCTTGTTGGTCGCTGCGATCTTCGCACTGACCGGCCTTGTCAGCTTCTGTCCGCTTTATGCACCATTCCGCTTCAGCACCCGTTCGGGCAAGAAGTGATCATCATTTACCAATGAACATGCTACGCTCCTTTTCGGCCTCCGCCCCACTGTTGACATTGCAGAACTCATCAATAAAGGCGCCTTCATCCTGGATGTCCGAAGCAAGGGCGAATTCGCCGGCGGTCATGCGAAAGGGGCTGTCAATATCCCACTGGATGTGGTGTTGAAGAACCTGAACAAGATCCCGAAGGACCGGCCGGTGATCACCTGTTGCGCCAGTGGTATGCGCAGTGGATCCGCAGCGGACCAGTTGCGCAGCCATGGCTATGACGCGCACAACGGTGGCCCATGGACTCAAGTGCAGGCCGCCTTGGCGAAGAAATGAAGGACCGGATCCTGACCGGATGGCATGCCCAACGTTGGTTGCGGCTGGTGTTCGCTGTGGTCTTCCTCGCAGCGGGGATCACCCGTCAAGAGCCCGTGGCTTGGTTCGCTGCCATCTTCTTCGGGATACAGGCCGTGTTCGATGTGGGTTGTTGTGGGTCCGTCGGATGCACTTCAAGCCGGATCGAGCCGACGGGAACGCTGGATGTTGAAGTGAACTACGAAGAGATCAAGGACCGATGAGCACGACCTCGTTCAAGGAGTTGATCAATGGACCGAAACCGGTAGTGGTGGATTTCTCCGCGGAATGGTGTGGCCCTTGCAAGGCGATGAAACCCATTCTCGACGACTTCAAGCACGCGATCGGCGACAAGGCCGTTGTGATCAAAGTGGACGTGGACCGCAATCCAGCTGCCGCTCAAGCATACCGGGTGCAAGGCGTGCCCACTTTGGCGATCTTCAAGAACGGTAGTATCGTATGGCGCCGATCCGGCGTGATCGGTGCAGCGGACCTGGAGCGTGCCCTCCAACCTTTCCTGTGAGCGCTATCAAGGAGCGCTCATGTCCACGGTGATAGCACCGCGGGCCAAGGTCACGCGTCCGCGTTGAACCAATTGATGCAGCAAACGCGTGATCACCTCCCTGGGTGAATTGAGTTCCTGCGCAATCTCCTGGTGCGTCACCTTCAGCGTGTTCTCGCCGGTGGCTTGCGCGCGTTTCACCAAGTAGTTCCAAAGCTGCTCGTCGAGCTTTGAGAACGCTACGATCTCGATCGTCTCTAAGAGCTCGGTGAAGCGCTGTGCCTGTGTATCGCCAACGAACTTGCGCCATTCCGGGTGGACCATCCACTCTTCCATGTTCCGAACAGGCACCATGAGCAGTTCGGCATCCTCCTCCACGATCGCTGCCACGGAACTGGCGCTACGGCTGTTGCAGCAGGTCATGCTCATGGCGCAACTTTCTCCGGGCATGATGTGATAGAGGAAGCGTTCATGGCCGCGGTCATCACGGGCCAATATCCGCAGGCTGCCTTTCAATACGATCGGGATGTGCGTGATCGTATCGCCGACATGAATCAATTCCGTTCCACTTGGAACAAAGCGACGCACAGCTTCCTGTTCCAATGCCTTTTCCAGTGCAGGGTCCTTGAACATGGTCGAAAAGTACGGCTGAGGGTGCTTCGGACCGCTCGGCCCAAGGTCGATCAGTCGCGTTGTTGGAGAATGAGCAAGGGTAACTCGCTGCTCTCCGCCATTTCCTTGGCCACACTGCTATGGAAAAGACCGTCCAGCAGGCCGGTTTGGCGGTGCAGCACGGCGATCAGGTCCGCCTTGCGCTTGTGCGCGGCTCGTTCCAAGCTGTCCACCACATCCTTGCCATGGATACCGATGAAGGAATGCGTGATGCCCTTCAATGCCAGGTCGTACATGGCATTGCTCCAGTGCTCGGACCCACTGGTACCAGGTGCCGGAAAATGCGCGACCAGAACCTCGGCCCCATGTGCTTCCGCCAACACCCTCAATACCCGTAGACTTTCAGGGCGGACCGAATCATGGTCATCCGCCAAAAGGATCCGCTGCACGATGTTCAAGTTCGATGATTCGGGTACTGCGATCACCGGGACGATGCTGTTCTTGATGACATCAGTGGTATTGCTCCCGAAAAAGCGCGACCCGCCTTCACCGCGCCGCCCCATCACCACGGCATCACCGCCTGGGTCCTCGACCAAGGCGTTAAGTGCATTGGGAAGGGCCCCGAAAACCAGTTGCTGTTCCACGTGGCGCGCACCGGTCATCTCCACGAAACGCTTCGTCGTCTTGGCCAACGACTCTTGCTGGGCCGCCATGATCTCCGGGCTGTAAGGACTATCCATGGGTGCGATCAACCCGGCATCGAAATGAGCGTGTACCAGCACATAGGTCGCCGTTGACTGACCGAACAGCTTCACCGCGTAGCTCGCGGCATGCATGGCATGTGGGCTCAGGTCCGTGGGTAACAGGATGCGCAGGGGCGAAGCGTTGCTCATACTTCAAGTTTAATCGATCAGGGTGGAACGGAGTATGACCATCCTCATAGCATCCAATGCTTGTTCTGGCCGAGTTATCGAGCCACGGACCTGTTCGAATTGCTCAGGGAAAGCAAAGGGAGGTTGATGCGGACCGTACTTGGCACTGACGAACGTCAGCCTTGAGCCTGGATCACCCCGCTAGGTTTGCGAACAGCGTGTCCTGTACCATGTCAACCGCTGCCATATCCACCATTCGCGAGTTGGTGCGCGAGTTATTGCGTAGCCGGAGCTCGGCTGATTACGCCGGGATCTTGGCGCGCTACGCCGTGCCGAGCAGGGACTTGGAAACATACTACAGTTGGAACAGCAAGCACTACACGCGCACATGCATCCATCGGAACGAGTCCTTTGAACTTCTGGTGATCTGCTATGAACCGGGTCAAACCACCAGCATCCATGACTACGATAGCCAGACCGCTTGGATACATCCGGTGACCGGCGAGGTGTTGGAGGAGCGTTACAAGGCACTGCCGGGTGGAGGATTGGAACTGGTGAAAGAGTTGCGCCTCAGACCTGGTGTAACGGATTCATTGACGAACGGAACCTCCATCCACCGCTTCTCGAACCCTGGACCGGAACGCGCTGTGACCTTGAACCTCTATGCCAAACCGATGCGGAAATGGAGGGTCTACGATGAAGGCACAGGTGATTCCAATATCACACCAGCAGGTCCGCCGCGATGAACGGGCCTGCGCGCTCATCGACCTACCTTGCGGACGCTATGAGTAGTGCGGATGATCAGGCCGGTGAACTGGACCTGAGCAGGGTGTGTCAACTGCTTTTCCAAACGGCAAGTGAAGGTCTCGTGGTGGTTGACGCCAAAGGTTCGATCCTTTTGCACAATCCTCGACTGAACGAAATGTTCGGATATAGGCCGAATGAATTGGGCGGTGAGCGTATTGAGGTCCTCTTGCCCGATGCGGTACGCGGACGTCACGAGCAACACCGAGCGGCGTATGACCGTGCACCAGCTCCCGCTCCATGGGACGAGGTATGGACCTGTCCGGAAAACGAAAGGATGGAAGCGTTTTTCCGTGGAAGTGAGCTTGAACCATATGGCCTTGGACGGTCAGCGTTTCGTAATGGGCTTGGTGACCGACATCAGCATGCGGCGGGTCGCGGAGTTGGACCTGCAGCGTAGCAAACAGGAACTCGAGGACCGCGTGGAACAACGGACGGCGGAGCTCAAGAGGCGGAGCAAGCGTGCGGATCGCGTTGGAAAAGGAACGGGAACTGCATGCGCTGAAGAGCCGGTTCGTGGCCATGGCGAGCCATGAGTTCCGGACACCGCTCAGTACGATCGTGAGCAGTGTGGACCTGATATCCCGCTACACCGACGATGCCGGGATGAAAAGGTCAGTAAGCACATCACCCGCATCCGGGGCAAAGTCCGGGAGATGACAGCCATGCTCAACGACTTCCTTTCCTTGGAGCGGATCGAACAAGGTCAGGTCGAATGCAATGTGGTCAACTTCGACATCGTACACCTTGCCATCGAACTGATCGAGGACCTGCGCAACATGGCCAGGTCGGGCCAAGCGATCGATTACGATCATGAAGGCGGGGAACGCAACGTGACGCTCGACCATCAGATGCTCAGCAATGTGATCACCAACCTGGTCACGAACGCCATGAAGTATTCGCCCGAAGGAACGCGGGTGGTGCTTCGTACCCGGATCGTCGAAGAACAGCTCACCATCACAGTGCAGGACGAAGGGATCGGGATCCCCTTGGAGGATCAACAACACCTGTTCGAGCGCTTCTTTCGTGGCACCAATGCCACCACGATCCAAGGCACCGGCCTGGGTTTGAACATCGTGCGCCGATACTTGGACCTTATGAACGGGACGATCCGATTCGAGAGCGCTCCCGGAAACACCGTATTCACCGTTGAACTACCTCAACACTTGGGAACATGAAAACGATCTTGCTTATCGAGGATGATGCCGACATGCGGGAGAATACCGCGGAGATCCTTGAGCTCGCGAATTATCGCGTAATGAAGGCAGAGAACGGTCGGCGCGGAGTGGAGATTGCTCGCAAGGAGGTCCCCGATCTGGTGCTTTGCGATATCATGATGCCCGAACTCGACGGTTTCGGCGTGCTGCACATGCTCGGACGAAACCCGGAAACGGCCGAGGTGCCCTTCATCTTCCTGAGTGCCAAAGCGGAGCGCAGTGATGTGCGAAAAGGCATGGAACTGGGGGCCGACGATTACCTGACCAAGCCCTTCGAGGAAAGCGAACTCTTGAATGCCGTTGAAGGTCGCTTGAAACGAAGTGACCTGTTCCGAAAAGGCTTCGATAACGGTTTCGAAGGGTTGAACAAGTTCATGGACCAGGCGCGCGGGTTGGAGGCATTGAAGGATATCGGGCGCGACCGGAAGATCCGCAAGGTGGCCAAGAAGGAAGTGTTGTTCCACGAGGGCGATGAACTGCGACAAGTGCCCTACATCGTTCAAGGAAAAGTGCGGACATTCAAGATCAACAACGACGGGAAGGAGCTTGTGACCGGCCTGCACGGCGAAGGCGAATTCGTGGGCCACATGGGGCTTTTGGAGAACGGCAGAGCGATGGAGACGGCGGAAGCCATGGAGGAATGCGAGGTGGCACTTGTTCCACAGGAGGACCTCTTGGCCCTGCTGTACAAGGATCGTGATGTGAGCATCCGCTTCATCAAAATGCTTGCCCACGATGTGAAGGAGAAGGAACAGCACCTGCTTCAACTCGCTTACGCCAGTGTCCGACAGCGTGTTGCCCAAGCCTTGCTCCGCGTGCACGATCGCTTCGCTGCAAAGGAGGCTGATGACCTCGGTGTGCGCATCAGTCGTGAGGATCTTGCGAGCATCGTCGGTACGGCCACTGAATCCCTGATCCGTTGCCTGACCGACCTCAAGAACGAGGGGCTGATCGACACACAAGGTCGTGACATCCATATCGTGAACAAGGCCCGATTGGAGAAGTTGGCGAACGGCTGATCCTGGATGATCGGCCCATAGGTCGGGAGCCATTATAGACGGGCGTATCGGGCTCGGGGTTGCGCGTTGCGCAAGGCTCGTGTTGGATCCATGCCGTGCACTCAACAGTATATTGTGTGAAAGTGCGAGCCATGCCCGTCCTTTCGCAGATATCGCCCCGGCTACCTTCGGCGTGGCCGTGCATGCATTCCTGTGCGGTCCTCTTGCAAGCGAACATGCGCACAGCGCTTACTCTGGCCTTCATCGCCGCAGTCAATATGATCGCCCTGGCACAGCCGCCCAACAGCTCCTGCGCCACGGCCGCCGTATTGTGCGCGCAACAGCCCCTTTCCGGGAACAACACCGGCTCTACCAGCGTGCCCGGTTTCTGCCCAGCGACGGCGGCCGCGGTGTGGTACTCCTTCACCACGAACTCCGTGGGTGGACCGGTCACGGTCACAGTGGATGACATCGACTGCCCAACTGTGGCGGGAATGGACGATGAATTGAGTGTTGTGGTCCTGTCCGGCGATGGATCGTGCACCCTGGCCTCCTTCACCGGTGCCTCGACCTGCGCTTTGGGTGATGCCACGATCACGTTGACCTCGCTGGCGCTCATGGCCAATAGGCAGTATTGGATCCTGATCTCCGGTGCGATGAACAACGGGGCCACGATCGCGGCTCAATGTGGTTTCACGGTCAATGTCGAAGGCCCTGGCGCAACGATCGTAGGGGTGGATGTAAGCGCCGGACCGGATGTGATCATTGGTGAAGGAGAAAGCACCCAGCTCCAAGGGGTCGGTCCCAATTACAACTGGTCCCCAACTTCTGGATTGAGCGGGAATGGTATCCCCGACCCGATCGCTGCACCCAGTGGTACCACCATCTATACGCTCACCTCCACGTTGAACGGGTGCACATATATGGATACGGTGATCGTGGAGATCGTGCGACGGATCGACCCGCCGAACACCTTTACCCCGAACGGCGACGGGATCAACGATACATGGCAGATCCCGGGCATGGCGGACTATCCGGGCGCAGAGGTCACCATTTTCGACAGATGGGGACAGAAGGTCTATTCATCCAACGGTTATCGCGAGCCCTGGGATGGCACCAACAACGGGAAGAACCTTGGCGTCGGCACGTACTACTACCACATCCAGTTGAACCAGCTCGAGGGAGGTCCCTCCTTATACGGGCTTCATCACCATCATCCGATGAGGCACCTCCATCTACTTCTGTTCGTTGTGCTGGTGCCCTGCGCCTCCGTGGGACAACAGTTGGCGCAATACACACAGTACGTCTTCAATCAATTCAGCGTGAACCCTGCCGTGGCAGGTAGTAAGGACTGTTTGGACATGCGTTTGGGCTATCGCCAACAATGGGTGGGCTATGAAGGTGCACCTACGACCGGTTGGGTAAGCATGCACGGTGTGCTTCGGCCCAAGGGCAAACCCTTTCAAGCGAACAAGCACGGTTTTGGGGTATTCATCGAGGCGGACGATGCCGGGAATTACGGATACACCAGTTTCCTCCTCGCCTATGCCTACCATGTTCAGATGTCCCGGAATTTCTTCGTCTCCATGGGCACCTTCGTTGGTGTCCGTCAAGTGAAACTCGCGGTAGGGGACATTACGCTGACCCGCTATGACGATCCAGTGGTGAACAGCGCCTCCTCATCCACTGTCTTTCCGGAAGTAACGCCTGGTATCTGGTGCTACGGCAAGCGTGGCTGGGCTGGTCTATCGATCCATCAATTGCTCGGCAACCAGATCAAGGATATCGGTACCGATTCCCGCTTCGTTCGGCACATCATGTTGAGCGGTGGCTATCGTTATAAGATCGGCCGCAAGACGGCCTTCATCCCAAGCGGTTTGTTGAAGTTCGCCGGTGGATCGCCTGCAGCCTTCGATGTGAACGGCATGGTGGAGTGGAACAAGATCTTCGCTTTGGGTGTGGGATACCGGAACGGGGACGCCTTCACCGCCCTGCTGAAGGTCGGATTCCTGGAGTACTTCCAACTCGGATACAGCTACGATATCACCACCTCCGCATTGCGCGTGGCGAGCTCGAACACGCACGAGATCATCCTCGCGATCACTCCGTGTCGGAGATCCGATGCTGGAAAACGCATGATCAGTTGTCCTGCTTTCGAATAGAAGAGCGCATACCCGTGAATAGAACCCAGAACCTGCCGAAGCTGCTACTGACCCTGATCCTGATCGGGCAAGTGTACTTGGCCGCGGCCCAAACGAAGTATTGGACGGGTGGGAACGGTCTGTGGGATGATGCATCCAAGTGGAGCGCGGTGGCCGGCGGTCCCGGAGGGGCTGGTGTTCCGCGCGTGAACGAGAATGTGGTGATCGCCCCGCAAGGCCCGGTCTCCATCAGCTTCAGGGACCCGGCCTGGTGCAATGCACTGCGGATCGACGGAAGCAACGGCCGGGTTCGGATCACGGGATCCGGTAACGCCGAAGTGAACATTGCCGGCGCATGGCAGATGAGCGGGCAGGTGGAATGGAATGCATCAGGCCCGGTGCGGATGGTAGTGCGCAGGGAAGGTGTCGAAGTCGATACACGCGGATCCGCATCGGTGGAGATATCGTGTTCGACGGAAGTGGGACCTGGTCCCTGGTCAGTGACCTTGCGATGAATGGTGCCTTCCGCTTGCAACAGGGCACGTTCATCAGCAATGGGAATGGGGTCACGGCACGTGACCTGAACACCGATGGCCGAGGTAGGGCCGAGTTCCTTGCTGGGAATTCGGTCGTGCAACTGCAACAGGAACCCGACCGGAACGCCTTGCGCGAGGTGGTGCGTCCGGCGAATTCGACTTTGGTGGTGCAGGGGAATGTCCGACCATGGGACCTCGGTGCTCAACAGTCTACTGCTGAAGATCGGGACATCAATGTATGCGGCACGAATCCCGGCCAAACCCCGTTCACCGTCAACGCGCAGTTGACGACCAATTATAACGGCTTCGGTGTGCGCTGCCGCGGCAACTGCAACGCCACGGTCACGGTATCCGTTACCGGTGGAAGTGGGAATTTCACCTATCAGTGGCTGAACGGCGGACCGCCCACGGCCACGTGGACCACCGCTTGCGGAGGACCACAGCTGGTGATCGTTACCGATGTGGGTCAAGGGATCTCCTGCCCGGCCCAGGTCAACGTTACGGAACCCGCACCGGTCGGGGTCATCTTCTTCGGCCAAGGAACGCCGCCTACTTGTGCAGGGGTTTGCGACGGAACACGTACTGCGCTCGGCATCGGTGGTGTTTCACCGCACACCTACAGCTGGAACAACGGTGCAGGCACCAACTCTTCCTTCAGTGCGCTTTGTGCGGGATCGAACTCTTTGCGCATCACCGATCGTAATGGCTGCACCTTCGATACCACCTTCATTTTCAACTTGGCTCCGATCGCGCCGAACTTGAGCTTTAGCAATGCGGGCTGCTTCGGTGAATGCAACGGAACGGCATCTGTGGCACCCACTGGTGGTACTGGACAGATCACTGCGTTCTGGACACCGCCACCGGCCTCGGGTCAAGGAACCTTCAATGCAAGTGGGCTGTGCGCTGGAAATTACAGTGTTCGATTGTCCGATGTGAACGGGTGCGACACGACGGTGACCTTCATGATCGCTCAGCCACCGCCCATTGTTCCGAACTTGACCACTACGAACGCGACCTGTTCTGATGTTTGCAATGGGTCGGCCGTAGCGGTGCCGACCGGAGCTGCTGGACCGTACACCTTTCTCTGGTCGCCAGCGCCGGGCGGTGGACAGGGCTCAGCCAATGCTACCGGTCTATGTGCGGCGAACTACACCGTACTTATCACCGACCAGGCCTCCGGCTGCGACACCCTTCTCTCTTTCATCATCAACGCACCCCCTGCGATACAAGTGCAGGGTGTGGTCAACGATGCCTCATGCTCCAATACCTGCGACGGGGATATCGCCTTGAGCGTTTCAGGCGGAACCGCGCCCTATTCATTTGTTTGGACACCCGTACCACCGGTCGGGCAAGGGACCGGAACGGTTGGCGGTCTTTGCCCTGGCGATTGGTCCGTGGTCGTGACCGACCAAGCAGGTTGTGACACCTCCGTCGTGTTCACGGTCGGCGCTCCACCGCCCCTTGACCCTGTGTTGACGACCACGGATGTCAGTTGTGCGGGCCTGTGCGACGGTTCCGCTTCCGTGGTGGTGACAGGGGGCGTTGCCCCATATTCATTCCTTTGGACACCCGTGCCGACCTCGGGGCAGGGTACACCGGATGTGAGCGGCCTCTGTGCCGGCGATCACACGGTGTTGATCACCGATGCGAACGGCTGCGACACCACATTGACCTTCCTCATTCTTGAGCCTCCACCGCTCACGAGCATGGACTCGCATACCGATGTCACTTGTGGAGCGCTCTGTGATGGCACCGCTTCCGTGGTGGTGGCCGGGGGCATGCCGGGCTACAATTACGCTTGGACCCCTGAACCCGCCACCGGCCAAGGCACTGCGGATGCCGGCGGTTTCTGTGCCGGTCCGGTGTCGGTCCTGATCACGGACATGAACGGATGCACGCTGACCAGGAATTTCGTGATCCTGGATGCGGTTCCGATCACCATCTCCCTACAACTTACCCCGGCCACGTGTCCGAGCGCCTGTGATGGAACCGCACGCGTCATCGTTGGTGGCGGTGTTGCACCGTACAGTTACCTCTGGGCTCCGCTTCCCGATAGTGGCCAAGGCACGCCGAATGCCACGGGCCTTTGTGCCCAAGCATATAGCTTGACCGTGACCGATGCGGTCGGATGTGATACCACGATCTCCTTCACGATCGACGCTCCGGAGCCGATCATTCCCAATGGCACCACAACGGACGTGACCTGCGCGGGGGATTGTGATGGATCCATTACGGTCGCACCTACGGGTGGCAATGGTGTGTTCAGCTACAACTGGTCCCCGCAGCCGACCAGCGGTCAAGGCACGGCCACTGCTGCCGGTCTTTGTGCAGGCGATTGGGCCGTTACGATCACCTCCGGCGCGTGCGATACTACGGTCACGTTCACCATCCTGGAACCACCTCCGATCACGGCTTCAGTGAGTACCACAGATGCCTCGTGCAACGATGTGTGTGATGGTACGGCCGAGGTGACAGCCAGTGGTGGAACAGCTCCGTTAACTTACCAGTGGGCGCCCGAACCCGGTGGTGGCCAAGGAACGCCGAATGCAAGTGGACTCTGCCCCGGTGGCTACACGATCACCGTGAGCGATGCCGCCGGATGCGATACGGTACTGACCGTTACGATCATGGCACCTCCACCGATCGTGCCGAGCTTGGTGACAACGCCCGAGACCTGCGATGGCCCGTGCACCGGGACCGCCACGGTCTCATCAATAGGCGGCACAGGTCCTGTCACGGCCAATTGGCAGCCTGAACCCGGTGGTGGCCAAGGGACCAATACGGCTACCGGTCTGTGCTCTGGTACGAACTATACGGTCACGCTGTCCGATATCAATGGTTGCGATACCACGCTCACGTTCATGGTGCTTCCAAGTTCGGTCATCGAACCGAACAGCAGCACCACGCAGACCACCTGCGCTGGAGCGTGTGACGGGACAGCCACTGTAGGACCGACAGGCGGTACGGGGCCATACACTTACGTGTGGTCGCCTCAGCCTGCCACCGGACAAGGCACCCCGAGTGCGACGGGCTTCTGTGCCGGACCGGTGCAAGTGACCATTACGGATGCAACACTGTGCAGTGTGGTGGCGAATATCCTTGTGGTCGAGCCGCCCTTGATCACCGACAACGCGACCGTTACGCAGCCGCTGTGTGCAGGTGTTTGCGATGGTAGCGTTGTGCTCAGCACCACAGGCGGTGTGCCTCCGTACACATACCTGTGGTCCCCTGTTCCGCCGAATGGACAAGGCCAGAGCTCGGCGACGAGCCTTTGTCCAGGTGTGTGGAACGTAACGATCACCGGGTCTGCTGGGTGTGTGGAGAGTTTCTCCTACACCATTGTTGAGCCTCCAGCGTTGACCTTGACGGTCACAACAACGCCGAGCCAGTGCCAGGTCTGTATCGGCTCTGCCACGGCCACTGGTGGGGGTGGGACCGGGCCTTTGACCTATGAATGGACCGGACCGGGCGGTGTGCCCGCCGGGAATACGCCTACGATCACCGACCTATGCGCCGGAACGTACACTGTGGTATTGCGCGATGCCAACGGCTGCACCTTGCAACGCATCGTTTCCATCACCGATTCCGATGGTGAGGAACTGACCACCACCGATGGTACCACCACGTGCCCGAACACCTGCGATGGTGAAGTGAGCGTGGCATTCACCTGCAGTGACCCTCCTTGCCTCATTTCTTGGACCGACGCCGATGGTAATGACCTCGGCGAGAGCGGCACCACGGTCAGTGACCTCTGTCCCGGGGATTACTACGTATCGGTGATCAATGCCTCTGGCTGTCTTACGATCGATACCGCCACGGTCACGGTTCCGATCACCGTGGTGTTGAACATCAGCTCCACCCCAGCATCGTGCGGTGGCGAATGTGATGCATCGGCCACTGTAGGCGTGGTCGGTGGAACACCACCATTCACGTTCACATGGGTGCCAGAGCCCGGAGCGGGGCAAGGAACTCCGAATGTATCCGGCTTGTGCGAAGGCGTGTATGAGGTTTCCGTGGGCGATGGAGGAGGTTGCATCACTGTTGCCGAAGTGCTGATCCTCGAACCCGACCCGCTTTCCGAACAGACCGCGGATGTACAGGACATCAGTTGCGCCGGTGAATGTGATGGTTCCATTTCGATGACCGTTGAAGGCGGCACAGGACCTTATACCTACTTGTGGACCCCAACACCAGCATTCGGTCAAGGAACTTCATCGGTGTCGAACCTCTGCGCAGGTCCGATCTCATTGCGTGTGACCGATGCGAACGGATGCATCCTGGATCGAGCGTATACGATCACAGAACCACAACCGATGCAGATCGGTGTCGATGTCACGCAGCCTTCAAGCTGTGCATTGTGTGATGGGACAGGCTCCGTCACGGTTAATGGTGGCACCGCCCCGTACACCTTCTCATGGGCCATCTTCGGTGTCGTGCTCAGCACCGATCAGCAACCGACCAACCTTTGTTCGGGGCTCTTCACACTTACGGTCACCGATGCCGCTGGATGCGTGATCTCGCAAACGGTGACCATTCCGAACATCACCGCCGAGGAACTGACCATGACGAATGGACAGACCTTGTGCTCCAACGCTTGCGATGGTGAAGTGAGCGTTTCATACAACTGTTCCGCCCCCCCCTGCACGGTGGAATGGGCGGACGCGGATGGCAACTTGATCGCCGTGGATACGGATGTCCTTGGTGGCTTGTGCAACGGAACCTACACCGTGGTCGTGCTTAACGCCGATGGTTGCAAGGCCATTGCTGATGCGGTCGTTCTTCCCTCTCAAACGCTCGTTCCGAACCTGAGCACCACGGCCGTTGGTTGCCCTGGCGTTTGCGATGGGACCGCCACGGTAGGTCCTGTAGGTGGGGTGGAGCCCTATACCTTCACGTGGAGCCCTGAGCCCGGCGGTGGGCAGGGCTCGCCGATGGCCACCGGCTTGTGCGCAGGTGTATATGAGGTCTTGATCGCCGATGCTTCCGGTTGCGATACGACCGTATCCGCGCTCATCCTGGAACCAACGCCACTTGTTCAACAAGCGTTGGTCACGGATGTGAGCTGCAATGGCTCTTGCGATGGTAGCATAGTGGTCACCCCTACTGGCGGCCTCGCCCCATACACGTTCGTCTGGTCACCGGTCCCTTCCAACGGTCAGGGCAGCAACGGGGCATTCGACCTCTGCGCCGGTGATCATGTCTTGACCGTCACGGACGCGAACGGCTGTTCCGTATCGAACACCTGGACCGTTGGTGAACCTTCACCCTTGCAGCTCGTCGGTGGGAACGTGGATAGCGAATGCGGTGTGTGCGATGGTGAGGCTTTCGTAACGGTGACCGGTGGCACGGCACCGTACAACTACCTATGGACCTTGGGTGGCGCGATCTTCGGGACCAACGATAGCCTCTCGGCCTTGTGCCCGGGACTTTATTCAGTGCTGGTCACCGATGCTGCTGGCTGTGAGGCCGCACTGGTCATTCCGGTGCAGGATATCACGGGTGAAGTGCTGACCACCAACGGGAGCATCACTTCCTGTCCTGGCATTTGCGATGGAACGGCTTCGGTGGATTTCATATGCGGTTCGCCGGATTGTACGATCGCATGGTTCGACGCCACGGGCACCGGCATCGGCCAGTCCGGAACGCAGGTGTCCGCGCTTTGCGCGGGTCTCTACTTCGTGGAGGTCACCAACGGTATCGGATGTGTCAGCATCGCAACGGCAGTGATAACGGAACCGGACCCTGTCGTTCCGAACCTCAGCACCACTCCTGAAACCTGCTTCGGCGCGTGTGATGGCACCGCGACGGTGGGCCCGACAGGCGGTATCGAACCCTACGAATATTTCTGGGATCCCGCGCCTCCGGTCGGGCAGTTCACGCCGCAGGCTGAAGGCCTGTGTGCGGGCACCGTTGAACTCACGATCACTGACGCTGCCGGATGCGAACTCCTCGTTCCGGTCTTGATCCTCGGTCCACCGATCCTGACAGCGGACATCGCCACAACCCCGATCACCTGTAATGGCGATTGCGATGCGAACATCCAGGTCAGTCCTAGCGGCGGTGTTGGTCCGTATACCTTCTTCTGGACACCTGAGCCACCGAACGGACAAGGCAATGATTCGGCATTGGAACTCTGTCCCGGGGACTGGAGCGTTCAGGTGATCGACGCCAATGGATGTGATACGACATACACGATCACCGTGGTCGATCCACAGCTGTTGCAAGCTGAATTGAACACCAGTGATAACCTCTGCTTCGGCGAGTGCATCGGCACGGTATCGGCTGCGATCACCGGTGGTGTGGAACCGTATTCGGTCACATGGTCGGATGCCGATGGTGTGATCGTCGCACTGGATACTGTTGCGATCGACTCGCTTTGTGCCGGTGCATACACGCTCAGCGTGGTGGATGCCAATGGCTGCGAGCGCATCGTGCCCTTCACCATCACCGAAGGTTCTCCGATAGATGGCGCGCTTGTATTCACCGGAGAAACCTGCTTCGGCCCCTGCGATGGGACAGCCTCCGTTTCACCGAGCGGTGGTGTTGGCCCGTACGATTTCGTATGGCAGCCGGAACCCGGAACCGGTCAGGGTACCGATCAAGTGACCGGATTGTGCGCTGGCAACTGGAGTGTGACCATCACCGACCAATTGGGTTGCGATACCGTGATCGTCTTCACTTTGCTTCCGTACACACCGATCAGCGATAATGCTAAAGTGAACGACGTTGTCTGTAATGGTGCGTGCGACGGAAACGTGATCACAACAGCATCCGGCGGAGTTGGGACCCTGACCTATTTCTGGACACCGGAACCGTCCAATGGCCAAGGGGGATCCTCCGCGACAGGTCTCTGTCCGGGCGACTTCACGCTCCTGATCACCGACGCTGCTGGGTGCGATAGCCTCTTCGCATATACCATCGTGGAACCCCTACTCCTCGAGGTCAGTGTCGACATGCTCACGCCCGCGAGTTGCGCTGATGCAGCGGACGGAGCCATCGGGACCACGGCGTTCGGGGGTGTGCCACCCTACACCTTCAGTTGGACCGGTCCGAACGGTTTCGTAGCCGGTTCAGAGGACCTGAGCGCGTTGATGCCCGGGGCTTATGACCTGACCTTGACCGATGCCAACGGCTGCGTGGTCAATACCCAAGTGGTGGTGGATGCGCTCGTGACAGTGGTTGCGGATGCGGGGCCCGACCAGCAAGTGTGCCTGGGCACAGAGGTGATCTTGGACGGAACGGCCAGTGCCGGTGCCGTGGAGTACGCCTGGAGCGATGACCAAGGGGGCGTGATCTCCACGGAGGCCACCACGACCTTCGTATTGCCTGCTCCCGGGTTATACACCTTCACGTTGACCGTGACGGATGGCCCATGTTCATCCACGGATGAGGTGATCATCAACTATCTCGCCCTACCCATCGCTGATGCGGGACCGGATCGAACGATCTTCTTGTCCGAAACGGCAACGCTCGGCGGTGATCCGAGTGGTCCATTGGGTTCGACCTTCACTTGGACGCCTGATACGCTCTTGAGCGATGGCAGTGCTTCCAACCCGATCGCGGATCCGGCAACTACCACTTGGTACGTGCTCACGGTCGTCGGACCGAACGGCTGTGTGGATAGTGACTCCGTCCTTGTCACCGTTGTGCCGACCGTCGTGATCCCAACGGGCTTCACGCCGAACAGCGATGGCAAGAACGACACCTGGGTCATCGATTTCATCGAACTGTTCCCGGATTGTACCGTTGAAGTGTACAATCGTTGGGGCGAACAGTTGTTCCGCAGCGTGGGATACAAGCAGCCGTGGGATGGAAAGGTCCGCGGCGGCTTCGTACCCGTGGGCACTTACTACTATGCGATCGAGCTCAATGATGAGCGCTTCCCGGAACCTTACACTGGACCGCTCACGATCATTCGTTGAACCATGCTGAACTTGCGCCGCATACTACTCTTGGTACTGGTCGCACAGGTTGTGCGTGCCGGTGCGCAGCAGCTTCCACAGCTGACCCAGTACCAGTTCAACGATTACGTCGTGAATCCCGCAGTGGCCGGTAGTCGACCTTTCTTCGAATTGCGCAGCGCCCACCGCTACCAATGGGTGGGTATTCAGGATGCACCACGAACGTTCACATTCAGTGGTTCAACCCCCTTGGGCGACAAGATGGGCCTGGGTGGGTACATCTTCACCGATATCGTAGGTCCCACCCGCCGTACCGGATTCCAATTCTCCTATGCTTACCACCTGAAGTTGACGAGCGACATCAAACTATCGCTCGCGGTGTCGGCCGGTATGCTCCAGTTCTTGATCGACGGCTCCAAGATCGCTTTCCATGATCCAGGCGACCCGGTGCTGGACGATCAGCTAAGGGGCGATCTCCTGCCGGATGCCAAGTTCGCCTTCTATCTCTATCACCAGAACTTCTGGTTCGGCGCAACGGCGCCACAGCTGCTGCAGAACAAGGTGTACTTCCTCGATCAAGAACAGACCTTGAGCCGAATGGAGGACCACTACTATGTGACCGGTGGATACCGCTTCGAGCTGAGCGATGAATGGAAGGTGGAACCTTCATTCCTCGTCAAGTACACGAGCCCGGTCCCGGTAAAAGTGGATCTGACCGCGACCGTACGCTACAAGGATACGTTCTGGTTGGGAGGTGGATACCGCACGAATGATGCCTATTGTGCCATGCTCGGGTATTGGCATAAGAAGACCTTCCAATTCGGGTATTCGTACGACATCATCAGTTCGAACCTCCGGAACTACAGTACCGGGACCCATGAGGTGATGTTGGCGATCACCCTCGGGCGTGAACCTGTTCCGGGCACGGCAGGTGGTGTTGTAACGCCCTGAAGCAACGCCTGATCGGCCCGGTACGTCCATGCATTTGTGAACACCCTTGGCATATCAAGTGCGTTGGTCGATGGATCGGGGTTCATCGTCGACAATTACCCCGGTATCCCCTTTCTCTTTGACCAAAGCCGTGGATCGACCGTAAATTGCACGTCCTCCTTACCGGGGCGAAGCTGATCGCGCGTGATCCTGTCCATTTCCCAGATGCCTTTTTCCCTTTTGCGAAGGATACTTTCCTTGCTCGTGCTGGCTGTGCTGTTGAGTACGACCGGAGCTATGGCCGCATTGGTCGATCCCGGTACGGACGGCACCGCGAGTTTCTGTTCCAACGGCCCCTCAGCACAGTTGATCAACTACCTCGGAGGGACACCTGATCCAGGCGGCTCGTGGACAGGTCCCGGTGGGGCTCATTCGGGAACCTTTGTTCCTGGGACCGATGTTGCAGGTGTATATACTTACACGGTCACCGTGGCCCCGGACCCTCCCGCTTCGGCCACCGTTACGGTCACGGTGGTTCCCGCGCCGAATGCCGGCACTTCGGGAAGCCACACGGTCTGTAGCAATGACCCTGCGTTCAACCTGATCGACCGCTTGGGTGGTTCGCCTCAAGGCTCCGGAACCTGGACCGGTCCAGGAGGAGGAGCGGTATCCGGGACATTCACGCCCGGAACTTCCGCACAAGGCGTTTATACGTACACTGTTACCGCTGCCGCTCCCTGTGCGCCTTCGAGCGCCACGGTCACGGTCACCGTGAACGCAGCACCGAATGCCGGTACCTCTGGGTCCCATACGGTGTGCAGCACGAGCGCCGCATTCAATTTGATCGATCATTTGGGTGGCTCCCCTCAAGGAAGCGGCTCTTGGACCGGTCCTGGTGGGGGTGCTGTTAGCGGAACATTCACACCCGGAACATCCACTCCAGGCGTGTACACTTACACGGTGAGCGGAACCCCTCCGTGCGCCCCCGCCTCGGCCACGGTCACCGTTACGGTGAATACCCCACCTACCGCTGGAACCTCAGGGACCCGCGCTGTTTGTAGCAACGGAGCACCGTTCGCGTTGATCGATCAACTCGGTGGCTCGCCACCTACTACCGGCGCTTGGACCGGACCAGGTGGATCGCCCGTTCCGGGCACATACACCCCGGGAACGTCCACTCCTGGTATCTACACGTACACGGTGGCTGGTCTGCCTCCATGTCCGCCTGCCACAGCCACAGTAACGGTTACTCAGACAACAGCACCCAACGCCGGGATCAGCAGAAGTATCAATGTTTGTAGCGATGAGACGCCTTTCCTGCTGACGAGCAGGCTCAATGGTACACCCGACCCTGGTGGGATCTGGACAGGCCCGAACGGACCCCAAGCGGCCACATTCGACCCTGCTGTTGGTGTGTCTGGATCATACGTATACACGGTCCCGGGTTCAGGGCCATGTGCGAACGCAACGGCCACCCTTACGATCACCATGCGTCAGGCCCCGAATGCGGGTTCGAACGGGACCGTGACGCTATGTAGCACGGATGGCGTGTTCATGCTCTTCAATGCGCTCAACGGATCTCCGGATGTCGGTGGGACGTGGACAGGCCCCGGGGGGCAACCCCACTCGGGCAACTTCACGCCCGGTACGAACACTCCTGGCACTTACACATACACGGTCACAGGTCAGGCACCTTGCACCCCGGACGTTGCGACCGTGGTGGTATCGGTAATAACCGCGCCAAATGCAGGGACGGGGGCGAATGTCACCAGGTGCTCCAATGCGGCGACCTTCAACCTCTTCGGCCAACTTGGCGGTTCGCCGAACGCAGGCGGCACATGGACCGGCCCGAACGGCGCGCACGGAGCCACCTTCAACCCGGCGAGTGACACACCCGGAGCATATACGTATACGGTGAACGGCACCGCTCCTTGTGCCAATGCCACTGCAGTGGTCAATGTTACCGTGGTAACAGCACCACGGGCAGGCACGAACAGCTCCATCACCGTGTGCGGGAACGACGCGCCGTTCAGCTTGTTCGCCCAATTGGGCGGAACCCCGGATGCGACCGGATCATGGACAGGGCCGGGTGGAGCTTCGGTACCGGTGACCTTCACACCTGGGACAAGTACACCAGGTGTTTATACCTACACGGTCCTGGGTAATGCGCCTTGCACCAACGCCACTGCCACGGTGAATGTCTCTGTCGTAGCGCCACCGAACCCGGGTACGAACGGCACTCTCACGGTGTGCAGCAGCGATGGGTCTGTCAACTTGTTCGCTCTGCTTGGTGGTTCTCCGGCCACTGGAGGTACGTGGACCCGGCCGGACGGAACGGCACATTCCGGTACCTATATCCCGAGCACGCAACCGGGTGGCAACTACACCTACACAGTGGTGGGCACTGCGCCTTGCGCCAACCGATCCGCTGTGGTACAGGTGACCCGTGTGATCGCACCCAACGCGGGTACGAACGGTACGATCACGGTATGCAGCACCAATAGCCCCTTCCCCTTGATCTCCGTTTTGGGTGGGAACCCGAACGGAACTGGATCATGGCTCGGGCCCAGCGATACGCCGGTACCAGGCACCTTCGACCCAGCGACCGGCCAGGCCGGGTTGTACAAATACGTGGTCACGGGTACGGCGCCATGCGCGAATGATACCGGCTTCGTCACGGTCTCGGTCAACATTGCACCTAACGCTGGACAGAATGCGTCCACCTTGGTCTGTAGCAGCGCTGCGGCTTTCCCCTTGTTCAATGTACTGGGTGGTACCCCGAATTCAGGTGGTACCTGGACTGGACCCAGCGGTGGTGCCCAAAGCGGAACCTTCACACCGGGAACATCCACGCCTGGTGGCTATCTTACACTGTACCGGGACAAACGCGCCCGTCTCGCCGCCAATGCGGTTGTGGTGGTGAATGTGAATCGACAACCAGTGGCGGGTACCAGCGGTAGTTTCACGCGCGTTGCTCCACCGATGGTCCGGTCGATCTCTTCAGCCAGTTGGGTGGCACACCGGATGCTGGTGGAAGTTGGGTCGGTCCGGGAGGCCCGAGTTCAGGCGTGTTCATTCCAGGACCGGTCAAACGGGCACATATACATATACCGTTACGGGAACCGCTCCTGTTCCAATGCCACTGCAACGGTGGAAGCTGTAGAACAAGCGCCCCAACGCCGGGGTTGGCGGAACGCTCACGACTGTCGGGGACGACCTCTGTTGACCTGTTCTTAGGCCTTAGCGGAACACCTGACCTGACCGGAACGTGGAGCGAGATCGACACCACTGGCAACTTGAGTGGGAATTTCTTCTCACCGAACGGACTACCTCCTAGCAGTTACGACTTCTTGTACACGGTCGATGGGATCGGTCAATGCGTAAGCGCAACAGCCACAGTACGGGTCACCATCGTTCCTGACCTCGAGGCCGGTAGCAACGGAACTCTTTCTGCGTGCCGAACGAATACCCAAGTCAACCTGTTCAACGGTCTTGGTGGTTCACCTCAGCAAGGTGGGCAGTGGATCGATCTCGGGTCCGTCGGAGCGGCCTTGAACGGACAGTTCTTCAATGCTTCGTTGGTGGCAGCGGGCAGTTATCAGTTCCGATACCGCCTCACCGGGATCGCCGGGTGCGATTCGGACTCCGCGCAAGTGACCGTGACCGTTGTACAAGCACCGAACCCGGGGCTGTCAAACAACATCGACATGCAGCAACGGAGCCAGCTTTGCCTTAGTAACGGTGCTCCCGGCGGTACTCCCGACCCTGGGGTTTGGCGTAGAGGAAGCCTACCGGTCCCGGTTTCTCGAGCACCTACAACCCCAATATCCATGACCCGGATGTCTACTACTATGTGGTCAGCGGCTCCTCCCTGTCCAGAAGTGCAAATGCCTCGTGTGACGGTAGCGGAGAGTCCTGGCTCCTTTTGCTGGTGATGATGCTTCATCGGTGTGCGCTGATGGTCCGGAACTCAATGGGCTTGGGCGCTCGGAGGTTCCCGGACCCAAGGCGAGGCATAGTTCTTCGGCAACCAGAACCACGGCCCTGTCTTCGTTCTGGGCTTGATGCAAGGGGTTTACGAATACCGCGTGCCGAGGATCGCGCACCCTGCCAACAGGGGATGTTGCCTTCCTCACGATCTCGGTGACCCAAAGAGCGAATGCTGGTCTGAACAGGCTCGATAAACGTGTGTAGTGGGGACGGTCCGCTGTTGCTTTTCAATGCACTTGCGGGGCACTCCGAACAACAATGGCGCCCGGTTCGGACCTGAACGCGTTCAACGGGACCTTCGTTCCTTTAACAGTGCAGTAGGTGATTATCGCTATGTCGTCAGCGGCACGGCACCGTGCATCAATGGCGGCCATCGTATCGGTGTTCGTCGACTTCTCCAGACGCTGGCGATCAGGTGCCAGCTCCTTCTGCCCAGATCGAAGCGCCCGATGAACCTATTGACCCTGCTGGGTGGAACACCCGACCCGCTAAACCATGGTGAGGCCCGCTCAGGGCGATCCGCCCTTCAGCGGTCAATTCATTCCGCTTCTTCGGGTACTGGGCTGTACACGTATACGGTCACGAATACCTGCGGAAGCGATATCTCCCACAGTGAACGTTTCGGTAAGTCAACCTGCCAATACGGGCTGTTCGGCTTCCATCTCGTCTGTACCTCCTCGCCGGCGTTCTCCATGGTCGAGCGTCTGACCTGTTCTCCGGCTTTCATTGGTACCTGGACCGGACCGCTGCCGAGCCACCACGGTGGTCAATAGCGTGTTCACACCGGGAACAAGCTTGCCGGGTACGTACTTGTATGCGGTCGTTGGTCAAAGGATGCTTGCCCCAACGCAACGGCCACATAACGTCGATGAACCCATCACGGAACGCTGGGAATGACGCGTCCATCCTTGTGCCGCACCGATGGTCTGTTCAATTGTTCCCGTTGTTGGGGTCTTCTGCGCAGGCAGGTGGATCATGGTTCTTCAATAACCTGCCGCACACCTTCCATTCGGCGCTTCGGTGGACCTGACCGGCACTTATCGTATGTGGTCTACGGCGCTTCACCAGCACCCCAACGACACAGGCTCGGGTATTCGTGCAGATCTCCGAACCACCCAACGCCGGTACGGACGGCCTGGTGGAGGTCTGCAGCAACGCATCACCTTTCCAGTTGATCAACTCATTGGGGGGATCCCCCGCATTGAACGGCCTTTGGTACAGGCCCAATGGCACTCCTCATTCGGGGATCTTCACCCCGGGGACGGACGTGGGAGGGGCCTACAAGTATCGGGTATCAGGCAATAGCGGCTGTCCGGCGGATTCGTCCTTCGTTACCGTTATCCAGACGAAGCTGTGAACGCAGGGGACCCTGGAGGGCAGATCAATTGTTTGCAGCAATGATCCCGAATTCGAGCTGTTCGATCTATTGAACGGGGATCCGCAAACAGGTGGGGATTGGTACGCGCCGAATGGATCTTCACCGGCACGTACTATCCTGGCACGTCGCAGCCCGGTGTGTACAAGTACAAGCGCATCGGTACCGCTCCTTGTCCGAGCGACTCGGCCACCGTGACCGTCTTCCAGAACACGGCACCCGATGCCGGCATCAGTACGCTGGCGGAACTTTGCTCCACGCAAGGTCCTACACCGCTCTTGAACTTGTTGGGTGGCACACCCGACAACAATGGAACCTGGACCTACAACAACGAGGAACATGGTCCGTTCTTCGACCCGGCAACGGATCTTCCCGGGGCCTATGTCTATACCGTACAAGGTCAAACGCCTTGTGTTCCGGCCTCGGCCCAAGTCGTGATCACCTTGATATCCGCGCCGAACGCCGGGTCCAACGGCTCTATTCCGGCTTGTGTCGGGTCTACCGCTATCGACCTGTTCCCCGCCTTGGGCACGCAAGCCACCACTGGAGGTGTATGGACCACGGATTGTGCCCAAGGGACCTTGACGAATGGTGTGTTCGATGCCACAGGTCTTGCTCCCGGTAGTTCCTGCACATTCACGTACACGCATCCGATGACCGGGCCTTGCCCTGCCGTATCCGCTGACGTTCAAGTCAACATCGTGGAGGCACTTGACGCAGGAGAGGATGATGCCTTGGATGCCTGTCTAGGGCAGGTCGTGGACTTGTTCAATGCGCTTGGAGGGACGCCTCAACTGGGCGGGACTTGGCGCAATGTGGATGGTGCCAATGGCCTTTCGGGCGGCTTCTTCAATACCGGTGCGGTCGCTTCAGGCACCACGTGGCGCTTCGATTATGTACTGGCCGGTTCGGTGGAATGCGACCCCGATACAGCACGCGTGACGGTAGAGGTGCTCGATGGTCCATTCGCTGGTTGCGATGGGAATACCAGTGCGTGTACGACCTTCCCGCCTTTCTCGCTGATCACCAGCCTTACCTGCGGGCAGGGCAGCGATGGTCCGGATCCTGGAGGCGCTTGGTTCGGCCCGGCTTGGGCGCCGCACAGCGGCATTTTCCAACCAGCGGTCGATGCTTCCGGCAACTATTACTACGTGGTGGAAGGCTTCGGTTCCTGCCCGGCGGATACCGCCAGGGTCAATGTTAACCTGGTCACCGCTCCCAATGCGGGCGTGGATGCGACCTTGAGCATTTGTTCGACCGATCCCCAGCAAGGGATGTTCGCATTGCTGGGTCCCAATGCCCAAGCAGGTGGTTCGTGGTTCTTTGGACCGGGCTCCGGAACACCACACCCAGGTGTCTATAATCCGGCCATCGATGTTCCAGGCACCTATCGCTACCGCGTTCAAGGGGCCGTGCCATGTGCTACCGATGAAGCAACGGTGATCGTTAGCGAGCCCGTTGCGCCGAATGCTGGTTGTGATGCCACAATCACGGTATGCACCAGCCAGGCACCATTCCTCTTGCGCAACCAATTGACCTGCAGTCCTTCGGGCTCCGGCACGTGGACCTACGTCACGGGTGGTAATGTTCCTCATGGTGATAGCTTCAACCCGGCCACGGACCCTCCTGGCGTGTACCGCCACCTGATCATCGGCACCTCTCCTTGTGCGTCGGATTCCGCCGACGTTACGATCTCGGTGGTCAACGCTGGCAACGCTGGTCAGAACGCGACCATTCAAGCGTGTGCCTCCCAGACCGAAGTTGACCTTTTCGTTCAATTGGGGCCCGAAGCCCAATCCGGTGGTAACTGGACGGACATTGATGTTTCGCAAGCACTCACAGGTGCGCTATTCAACCCATCGCTCGCTGGGAACGGAACGTGGCGTTTCCGTTATACGATCGCCGCGAATGGGCCTTGCCCATCGGTCTTCCGGACCGTTACCGTCGTGGTCGGGGGAGGCGGAAGTGCTGGGCAGGATAGTTCCGTGGTGGTGTGCGCCAATGAAAGTGAATATGACCTGTTCTTGGCCTTGGGCGGTTCACCGACCAGCGGTGGAACTTGGAGTGACCCGACCGGTACAGGTGCATTGTTGTCGGGCGGTCGGGTCAACGCCGGCCTCTTGCCCACCAGCGGATCTTCGCCCTTCGTATACACGATCAACGACCCGAATTGTGGATTGCTCACAGCGGTCGTACAGGTAAGTGCAGTTGCGTTCCCCGTGGCCGGAACAGGTGGCCCTGTGGTGTTGTGCAGCACAGCGCCTTCCATCGAACTCTTCTTCCAATTGACCGGTGGGCCCCAATCCGGAGGTGTATGGACCGATCCCCTCGGCGAACCGCACGGTGGTACGTTCACACCGGGAGTTGACCTTCCGGGAAACTACACGTACACGGTTCCCGGTGCAGCGCCGTGTGCCGATGCAACGGCCATCGTGACCATGACGGTCAACCAACCACCGGACGCCGGTTCGAACGGCTTGGTGACCCTGTGCGACACCTTGCTGGCTTATCCGCTGATCACTGGATTGAACGGAACGCCGAACTCGGGCGGCTCATGGGCCGACCTGGACGGCTCAGGAGGACTTTCAGGCGGGACCCTCAATACAACAGGACTGGCCCCTGCTGACTATGAGTTCCGCTATACGGTGAGCGTGCCGGGTTGTACACCGGCTTCCTCGGTGCTCAAGGTGAACGTGATCACTAGCCCGATAGTGACACAATTGACCACGACCTGTAACACGGTGGACCGGACCTACACGGTGAGTTTCACGGTTGAACAAGGTGATGCGGACTCGTACGAGGTGAGCGGTCTGGAGGGGGAATTGTCCAGCTCCGTGCCGTACACCTTCGTCAGTGTCCCGCTCATCACGAGCAGCACCTATGAAGCGGTCATCCGCGATGCGAACGGCTGTGCCGAGTACGAGATACAGGGTGGAAGCCCATGCAATTTCGTCACCGAGGTGTTCGTTCCCGAGTCCTTCTCTCCCAATGGGGATGGGGTCAATGAGGCTTTCCGGATCCCGGGTATCGAAGGTTATCCGAACAACGCCATCACGATCTTCAACCGTTGGGGCGGGAAGGTCTTCGAGGCCACGGGCTATGATAATTCGAGCGTGCTGTGGGATGGTTCCTCACCGGACGCGCTGATCTCCGGGAACGCCGCGACAGGCACCTACTTCTACGTGCTGGATCTCGGTACCGGTGCGGAGCCGATCACTGGTTTCATCCAATTGGTACGATGACCATGATCAGGACCATACAAGCTTCGGTGCTCGGCATTGGACTGCTCATTGCCACGGGTGGTGCGGCACAACAGGACCCCCTGTACAGCCAATACATGTTCAACACCTTGGCCTTCAACCCTGCCTATGCCGGCAGTGCTGATGTGTTCACCGTGATGGCGCTTTCAAGGCACCAATGGGTAGGCTTGGATGGGGCCCCGGCCACACAAACGTTCTTGGCGCATTCGCCGTTGCCCATGGAAGAATTGGCCTTGGGGTTCACCGCCATCAACGATAAGATCGGCCCTTCCCGTCAGACCTCGGCATATGCGGATGTGGCCTATCGGATCAAGACGGGCGCAGACACCCGCTTGTCCTTCGGTCTGAAAGGCGGGGTAAATATCTATCAAGCGGATCTGGCCTCGCTCTCCACCGTTGAGGTGGACCCGGCCAACGTGAACATCGCCGGTCAACTATTGCCCAACTTCGGATTCGGTCTGTATTGGCATTCGCCCACTTACTATGTCGGGCTCTCCGCACCGAAATTGCTCGAGAATGAGTTGGATGCGGCCGACGGGAACGTGGTGGTGAGCGTGAGCGAGGCGCGCCATTACTTCCTGATGGGTGGCTATGTCATGGATCTGAGCAGGGACATCAAGTTCAAACCGGCGTTCATGATGCGGGTGGTGGAAGGAGCGCCGCTATCATTGGACATCAATGCGAACTTCCTTTTGCGCGAGCGTATCTGGTTCGGAGCCATGTACCGCTTGGGAAATGCCTTCGGTGTGATGGGCCAGTACCAGGTCAACGATCAATTGCGCGTGGGATATGCTTTCGACCTTACCACCACGAAACTCGGGGCGTACAATGCCGGAACGCATGAGATCATGTTGAGCTACGACCTGCGCTTCCTCACCGGGAAGACCATCTCCCCTCGTTATTTCTGAACCGATGGTTGGCCGCTCGCTCATCCTCTTGCTTTTCGTCGTCTCGGCCTTGTCGGCACGTTCCCAAGGGAATGCGGACCCGTACATCAACGAAGCGGATAAGCACTTCCAACAGATGGCCTATGCGCGTGCCATCGAGGGATACACGACCGCCACGGAGCTTGGTGCGGTGAACGAGCATGTGACCAAACGACTTGCCGAATGCTACATGAACCTCGGAAATACCGAGGAAGCCGAGCGATGGTACGCCATGGTCGTGAAGTTCCTGAACCGGGAGCCGAAGGACCTGTACAACTATGCCGAAGCCCTGAAAGGGAATGGCAAGTACCAAGCGGCCGAGGAGTGGATGGATCGTTACCTCCAGACCGTACCCGACGCAACCGGCACTACTCGAAGTAACATCAGCGGATATGCCCAGAAGTTCACGGCCGATATGGACCGTTTCACGGTCAGGTCAGTGGAGGTGAACACGCCCTATTCCGATTTCGGCGCGACATGGTTGGGCCCCGACCGGGTCGCTTTCTCATCGGCCCGGAACACGACCGTAGGCATACAACGTCGAGCTGCGTGGAACGATCAGCCCTTCCTGGACATCTTCGTTGCTGATGTAACGCCACAAGGATCGCTGGTCAACGCACGGATCATGGAGGGTTCGGTGAACACGAAGGTCCATGAAGGTCCGGCGACCGCCAATACCAGTGGCGATATCATCTGGTTCACCCGCAACGGATACTTCAACGGCCGCACCCAAAAGAGCACATCCGGCATCAATAGGCTCGCGATCTATAAGGCCTACCGCAAAGATGGAACGTGGGGGAACGTGGAGCAGTTCCTTTATAACAACAGCGAGATATCGGTAGGACATCCGGCACTTTCCCCTGGGGGCGATCGCTTGTATTTCGTGAGTGATATGCCAGGTGGTTATGGTGGTGCGGACATCTATGTGCAAGGACCTCGGCGGACAGTGGGGCGAGCCGGAGAACCTGGGTCCGACGATCAACACGGGTCAGGACGAGGTGTTCCCGTTCATCGGGGCGGATGGTACCCTTTACTTTTCGAGCCGCGGGCATCCTGGCCTTGGTGGACTGGACATCTTCGCCGCGAAGTATCATGGTATGGATGGCTTCGGAGCACCGATCAACGTGGGTGCTCCGGTCAACGGGACCAAGGATGACTTTGCATTCGTGATCGACCGGGCCGGGAAGAAGGGTTTCTTCGCGAGCAACAGACCCGGTGGAATGGGGGACGACGACATCTACGCGTTCGAGATGCTCGGCGAGTTGGAGCAACGATTCCTGTGCACCGGAGCGGTGGTCGATGATGAGAACGGTACGCCGCTCATCGATCTCGAAGTGCAGCTCTTGGACAAGGATGGTCTAGTTCTCGCCACCACGCATACGGATGTCCGAGGGGAATACACGTTCCCTGTGGAAAAGGACCGCGAGTACATCCTTCGCGCTGAAATGAAGGGACGTTACCCCGGTGAGCAGCATTTGAGCACCGAGCGGATCGAGGAGCAGCAGATCGTGACCAGGGATATCCACTTGGTGGCAGACGCCGGTATCTGGTTGAAGGGGACCGCGCGCTATAAGTACCGGATGGGATTCGTCCCAGGAGTGACCGTGACCGTGGTGAACACAAGCAGCTTCTACGCCGAGAGCCAGGTCACCGAAGAGGGCGGCGGTTTCAGCATGCGACTGCAAAGCAACGAGGAATTCGAGGTGCTGCTTGAAAAGCCAGGTTTCTTCAGCATCAGTGCGCCTGTCTCCACCATCGGTATGAAGAACGGGGTCATTGACATGAACGAGCGAAGGGACCTCAACTTCGAACCGGTCCTCATGGGTACGCCCGTGCCGTTCAAGAATGTCCGTTGGGCGGCCGGGGAGTCCAGCTTGGATGCCGCAGCGAACATGGAACTGGAGGCGTTCGCTGAACGCATGAACGTTAACCCCGCGGTCGTCGTGGAGATCGGTGTACACAGCGATTCGCGGCAAGGGGATGATGCCGCGAAGCTCGATCAGCGTAGAGCACAGGCCGTGGTCGACTTCTTGGTCAAGAAAGGGGTGAAGAAGGACCGCCTTGTGGCCAAAGGCTACGGGATCTCACGCTTGAAGAACCATTGCGCACCCGGGGTGCAATGCACGGAAGCGGAACACGCGCAGAACCGGCGCGTGGAGTATACCGTGACGGAGCTCAGACCTTAACGGATACGTTCCTCGTTCAAGGCCCGGAAACGGTAGCCCTGTTCGGCGAAATGTACCAAGACCCGAGGCAAGGCATAGCGAACGCGCGCCTCGGCCCCAAGGCTGTCATGGAACAGCACGATCGATCCCGGTCTTGCCGCCGAAAGCACGTTCTCCAAACACTGCGGGCCATCGATGTCGGGGTCGAAATCGCCGCTCAACACATCCCAAAGCACCACATCAAAACGGCTCCTGAGCGCACGACCTTGCGCCAAGGTCAAGCTCATGTACGGCGGGCGGAACAAGCGTGTGCCGGTGAACTCCTGACAACGGATCACATTGCGCAAGTACGTGCGGAGGGGGGTCTTTCGCCCTGGAAGATGGTCATAGGTATGATTTCCAACCGAGTGTCCTTCCCGATGGATGCGATCCAGGATCTCCGGATGGGCCACACAGTTCGATCCGATGCAGAAGAACGTGGCCTTCGCATCGTATTCAGCCAAGGTGTCCAACACCCACGGGGTCACCTCCGGTATCGGGCCATCATCGAACGTGAGGTACAGGTCCTTCTTTCCTCCCCCCGGAATGTTCCACACCACTTCTCGAAAGAAGGACTGGACGGGTTTCGGTGTTCGGGTCAGGTACATCTTGGCCTTAGAAGCGCATGCGCGTGGTATTACGGCGTTCCACCCCTTGTAGTTCCATCAGTTTATCCTGATAGACGCGCTCGGTCTCTTCGAATCGGCTGCGCAATGAAGCTGCCAGGCCGGTATCACGGCTCGAGGTTGGCACTTCCACTGGCATGCTGTCCAAGGGTGAGAATGGTGAACGTACGGGTTGTTGACCAGCGGCCCCGGCGGTGCTCATCAGTCGGCCCATCACGGCGTGGGAGATCGCCATATCATCCATCAAGAGCGATGCGAACCGAGGCTCCAAGCTCATGTAATAGTTCAAATTCTCCTCCATGATCGTGAATAAACGTTCAGAGAGCGAGTCAGCCTTTTCCACATCACCGATCGCGTAGTACGCTTCGATGGTCGGAAGCAGGATGCGATCGAAGGGCACGTTCCGCTCCGGCATCTTCTCCATCGAGAGGTCGAGGATCGTGCGGGCATCGTCATCACGACCCTCCTCGATCAAGGCCTCGGCCAAGCTGCTCAATTGCAAGCGAAGGTTCGTGGTCATGCGTAGGATGTTCTCATCCAAATAGATGTCCCCCTCGGTCTCCATGTTCCCCCAACGGAACTTCTCCGTCACGTTCTTGAACATGACGTCCGTTGCCACGCGACCTTGCAGGTTCGGGTTCTTGTTCGGCGAGTAGACAGGTACGACACGATAGGTGAGACCTTCGAGTTGGAAGTGGTCCTGCAGGTTGATGTAGCTGTCCGGGCCGGTGGTCACGGCAAAATAGATCGGTCGTTCCCAGTTGTTGTTCGCCAGCAGATCGAGCACCATCAAGTGGTTCTTCAGCAATACCTGCCGATCGATCTTCCAACGTACACTGCGCACCCAGTTACTGTCGTTGGGCTGCAGGGTGCCGTTGCCGAACACGGTAGCACTATCCACGGGGATACTGAATTTGTCGGTCGGGAAGTAGGCATCCTTCACACCACGTTGGAACAGGACCTGCATGTTGCGGTCGTTCGCAACGAATTCCATCATTTCCTTCAGGTCGCGATAACCTTCACCCTGAGGGATCAGCGCCACCACATCACGCGTGCCTTGACGGTACTTCTCAGGTGCCATGGCGAACGGAACGGGCTCGCTTTCATAGGCCTTCCGGCGCATCTGGTCGATGTACCAATCCGTGTTCAACAGGCTCAGGTTCACCACGCGCACGTCGGTTCGGATGCCCTCCACTTCTTGCGCATACCACAACGGGAAGGTGTCGTTATCGCCGTTGGTGAAGAGGATGGCGTTCGGCGCACAGCTCTCCAGATAATCCGATGCAAGGTCTCGTGCGGGTGTCCGGTTTCCCCGGTCATGGTCGTCCCAGGCATCGGCCACCATCACTCCGGGCACGATAAGGCCCAACAAAGTGGCCAATGTTCCGGTCAATGTTTCGTTCCGCATCCTTCCCAGCACATGGAAGAGGCCCAATGCAACGCCACCCAAGGCGGCCATGTAAAGGATCGAATAGGAAATGGCATGGTCGCCACCACCGATGGTTTCCACCAGGTACTTCAACACGCCTAGGCCGAAGGCAGCGCCAATCGCTACTCCGAGTTCTTTCTGTTGCAGCGAACGCGCAGCATCGAACAGGGCGAACACACCCAGACCGATCCATATGGCGAAGGCGTAGAATGACCCCACATAGGCGTAATCCCGTTCACGTGGTTGGTATGGCGTCTGGTTCAAATAGATCACAATGGCCACGCCGGTGAAGAAGAAGAGCAGCATCACCACGGCCCAATCCCGCGCGTGCCGGAACATCTGATATACCAGTCCGATCAAGCCCAGCAGGAAGGGGAGGAGGTAATAGTGGTTGTAGCCCTTGTTCTGCGTCATGCTCGGGGGCATAAGCTCCTGGTTGCCCAATCGCTCCGAGTCGATCGCATCGATACCGGTCATCCAATTGCCTTCCAGAATGTTGCCGCTCCCTTGGATATCGTTCTGGCGTCCGGCGAAGTTCCACATGAAATAGCGCCAGTACATCCAGTCCATCTGGTAGCTGAAGAAGTACTTCATGTTCTCACCGAAGGTGGGCTTGTAGATGATCGTCGGCTTGCCTTCGCGGTCCTTGGTGCGCATGGGGCGACCTTTGAAATCGCTCCATTCCTTGTACGCCGAGATGTGATTGCGCTGAGCGCTGTACATGCGCGGGAACACCATGGTGAAATCCGGATCGTACACCGGTTCACTTCCTTTCCGGCTATCGGTGATGATGTACGCGTGGTCCACGGTGTGACCCGGGTTCTCCTCAACGAAGTGCTGCGCGCTCCACTGGTCGTAGACGTTCTTCACGGCCCTACCGTCCTTCTTGATCTGATAGGTGGCGGTGTACACAGGGTTACCGTCCTTGCGTTCATCGGCGTAAGGCGAATCCCAGAACTGACCTACCAACAGTGGACGATCGCCGTATTGCTCGCGGTTCAAATAGCTGAGCAGATTGAACACATTCTCCGGATTGTTCTCATCGATCGGTGGGTTGGCCGTGCTGCGGATCACGATCATGGCATAGCTGCTGTACCCCACCAGGATCACGCTGACACCAAGGATCACCGTGTTCCAAAGCACCTTGCCGTTGCGTTGGGTCCAGCGGAGCAACCAGACCACCGCGCCTACGAGCAAAAGCGTGTACACCAGGTTACCCGTGTTGAAAGGGAGCCCGAGGTCATTGACGAACAAGAGCTCGAAAGAACCCGCCAGTTTCACGATACCAGGAATGATCACCGCTTGGATGGTGCCCAGGATCACGGCCGATGCCACGAAGGTCATGACCACCCCCTTCAACGAAGGCTCGTAGCGCTTGAAGTAATACACAAAGGCGATGGCCGGGATACAGAGCAGGTTCAGCAAGTGGACCCCGATACTGAGGCCCATGAGGTAGGCGATCAGGATGAGCCAACGGGTGCTGTGCGGCTGTTCAGCCTCGCTTTCCCACTTCAGAATGGCCCAGAATACGATAGCGGTGAAGAAGCTGGACAAGGCGTACACCTCACCCTCCACAGCACTGAACCAGAAGCTGTCGCTCCATGTGTAGGCCAAGGCGCCGACGATGCCACTGCCCATGATGGCGATCAGGCTACCCGTCGTGAGCGCCATGCCGTTTCGCGTCGCCAATTTGTGGGCCATGTGCGTGATGCTCCAGAAAAGGAACAGGATCGTGAACGCACTTGCCAAGGCGCTCAGGACGTTCACTGCCACCGGCACATTCTCCGGCGACACAAAGGCGCCGGCCACACGGGCGAGGATCATGAAGAGCGGCGCCCCGGGTGGGTGGCCCACCTCCAGTTTGTAGGCCGTAGCGATGAATTCGCCGCAATCCCAGAAGCTGCTGGTGGGTTCGATGGTGACGATATAGGTCCAGGCGGCCACCAGGAACACCAGCCAACCGGTAACGATATTCAACTTCTTATAGTCCATTCGAGCGAGGATCGGATGCGGTAAGGGCCACACCATCAACCGGAAAGGCTGTGGCGGACGGTCGCGAAAATACCGAAAGAACGGGCTGCCCGATGGTCGGGTTTGGGTGGGAAGGGTACAACGTGTTACTTTTGCCGCGCTTTATGCCAGTAAAGCTGCAATTGACCGATGGTGTAACTGGCAACACGTCTGATTTTGGTTCAGAAGAGTCCAGGTTCGAGCCCTGGTCGGTCAACAAGCGAGCGAAGCCCCGAAAGGGGCTTCGATGTTTCATACTTGGCCGATCCCAATGGGCTCCTTTCGAGCCGGTCGAGATACGAAACCCCGGTAGGTGAACGAGTTGGATACTTGCCGAACAGGCTTGTTCCCTTGAGCGGGATCAGTTCCCGCGCAGTCTTCGAGCGCTCAAGGCGGGATCCTGCTTGAGCATGCCGCTCATGGTCCCGTACAGATCCGGCAGCTCCTGCTCAAAAGACTCTGGCTGTTCGAAGAAGTATTCCACGGCCACAGCGAAGAACTCCTCTTGGTTGGTGCCCGCGTAGGCCCTGAACAAACGGCTCTTACCATGGTGGATGCGGCTGGCCTCTTCCTGAGCAAGGATCCGCCATTGAGCCATGGATCGGCGGTCCAGGAAGTCGTGCTCATCATTGGGGATCCTGTTCTCGAACCAAAGCGCATGGGCCATTTCGTGAAGCCCCACGTTCCGCGCATCATCCGCTACCACATAGTCCTCTGTGAAATGTTTCCAGGAGATCACGATCGCCCGCATCCCGGGGTTCACCTCCCCGATATGGTCCGATCCGGTCATGCGCGATCGGTAGCGGTCAGGGTAGATCACGATCTTGGTGAAGTGCTGCAAGGCCATGGCCGGTAGACCGAACGTGAGTTGAACGGCACAGGCGGAGATCAAACTCTGCATGTCCGGTGTCACCTCGATGCCTCGCCCGTGGAAGTCCTTCTCATCGATGAAGGCCTTCATGCGATCTCGAAATACCGTGCGCATCTTGGGTTGCAGCCCTCTGTAATACGCGAATGAGCGCATGAGCAAGGTATCCATGCGCTGCGATCTATGCCATTGGGACCATTGGCTGAGTCCTGCTACTAGGCCCAGCGCACCGAAGAATACGATCGCAGCGCAAGGGTCTGCGGTAACCGTGGTGGCGATCAGCGACATTGGAAGGCGCTCAGTACTTCACCTTGTCCTCTTTTTCCTTCCAAGCGGTGAACACGGAAAGGGCTTCCGATCGCAACACGTGCTCGGTAGGTATTCGCCGTTCGGTGTAGGGTAATGGAAGTTCATCGTAGATCAGCTGATCGTCGAAACCGGCATCAGCGGCATCCTCCCGGGTGCAAGCGAAGACGATCCGGTCCGGACGCGCCCAGTAGATCGCGCCAAGGCACATGGGGCAGGGTTCACAGCTGGTGTAAAGCACACAGCCGTTCAGTTGGAAGTCCCCAAGCGCCTTGCACGCTTCGCGTATCGCCACCACCTCGGCATGGGCGGTGGGGTCATTCGAGCTGGTGACCTTGTTGTTCCCACGTCCCACCACTTGTCCATCCTTGACGATCACGCAACCAAAGGGGCCACCGTCGCCGCGCTCCATTCCTTGACGGGCCATTTCTATGGCCTCTCTGATATACTTCGGGTCGTTGGAACGTGCCTCCATTGCCCCCAAAGATGGGGAACCCTTGCTTTCCAACGGTCTGCTCAGGCCTTCTCTTCCCACATGAACTTGTAGGCCACCCCGGCAAGCAATGCGCCGATGATCGGTGCCACCCAGAACATCCACACTTGCCCCAAGTAGGCACCTCCAGCGAAAATGGCCTGACTGGTGCTACGCGCAGGGTTCACCGAGGTGTTCGTTACCGGGATGCTGATCAAATGGATCAAGGTCAGACCCAGTCCGATCGCGATCGGGGCAAAACCCTTCGGAGCACGAGCATCGGTGCTACCGAGGATGATGAGAAGGAAGAAGAAGGTCATCACGACCTCGCAAACGAAGCCGCTCATCATCGAGTACTTCCCCGGCGAAAGCTCGCCGAATCCGTTGGCCGCGAAACCGCCCAAGTCGGCGCCGTTGCCACTTGCGATGGTCCACAGCACACCTGCACCCACAACACCGCCAAGGACCTGGGCCACGATGTACCCGAGTAACTCGCTTCCGTTGTACCGACCGCCCATCCCCAAGCCAACGGATACAGCAGGGTTCAATTGACACCCACTCATGTGTCCAATGGCGAAGGCCATGGTGAGGACCGTGAGACCGAAGGCGAACGATACGCCGAGGAGCCCGATACCTACCTCCGGGAATGCTGCGGCCAGTACGGCGCTTCCACAGCCCCCAAGGACCAACCAGAACGTACCTAGGAATTCAGCAGCGAGCTTTTTCATAGCATGGTGGTTTTGATGCAAGTTCCTGCATTGGACCGCAAAATGTAATATCGGTCACATCCACAAGTTCCGCGATCTACCGTGGAAAACACTGGAATGCCTTATTTCAGGCCGATTCCGAGCTCCTGCAGTTGCACATCGTCGATGCGGCTCGGCGCGTCGATCATCACATCGCGCCCGGCGTTGTTCTTCGGGAAGGCGATGAATTCGCGAATGTCGCTGCGGCCACCAAAGAGGCTCACCCAACGGTCAAAGCCGAAGGCCGCCCCACCATGGGGCGGAGCACCGAATTCGAAAGCATCCAGCAGGAACCCGAATTTGTAACGCGCATCGGCATCGGTGAACCCGAGCACCCGGAACATGGCCTCTTGCATGCTCCTGTCGTGGATGCGGATGCTTCCCCCACCGATCTCCGTGCCGTTGATCACCAGGTCATAGGCGTTCGCCTTCACCGCTCCGGGGTCGCTCTCCAACAAGTGCGCATGTTCGGGGATCGGCGAGGTGAAGGGGTGGTGCATGGCGTGCCAACGGCCGCTTTCCTCGTCCTTCTCCAAGAGCGGGAAATCCACCACCCACAGGGGCTTGAACGTGTTCGGGTCCCGAAGTCCCAGTTCCTCGGCCAGGTGTAAACGCAGTTCGTTCAGTTGCTTGCGGGTCCTATCCGCAGCCCCCGCCATGATGCAGAGCAGATCACCCTCCTTCATGCCGAAGCGCATGGCCCACGCGTGCACGTCCTCAGCCCCGAAGAACTTGTCCACGGTGCTCTTCAATCCCTCGGCGGTCCAGCGGACGAAAATGATCCCAGTGGCCCCGATCTGCGGGCGCTTCACGAAGTCGATGAGCGCATCGGTCTGTTTGCGGCTCCAGCCGGCGCATCCTTCCGCATTGATCCCGACAATGAGTTCCGCATCGTTGAACACCTTGAACTCCTTTCCTCGGGCAAGATCGTTGAGCTCGTGGAACTTCATGCCGAAGCGCAGGTCCGGCTTGTCGCAGCCATAGTCCCGCATCGCATCATCATAGCTCATGCGCAAGAAAGGCTCGCTGAACTCCTTGCCCAGTATGGCCTTGAAGAGATGCTTGGCCATGCCCTCGAAGGTGTTGAGGATATCCTCGCGTTCCACGAAGGCCATTTCGCAATCGATCTGCGTGAACTCGGGCTGGCGGTCAGCGCGCAGGTCCTCATCGCGGAAGCACTTCACGATCTGGAAATAGCGATCGATCCCGGCCACCATCAGCAGCTGTTTGAAGGTCTGTGGACTTTGCGGAAGCGCATAGAACTCGCCTTGGTTCATGCGGCTGGGCACCACGAAGTCGCGCGCACCTTCCGGGGTGCTCTTGATCAGCACCGGTGTCTCCACCTCCAGGAATTGTTGTGCGCTCAAGTAGTTCCGCACTTCCATGGCCATGCGGTGGCGCAGTTCCATGTTCCTGCGCACGTTGGCGCGGCGCAGGTCCAGGTAGCGGTACTTCATCCGCAACTCATCGCCGCCATCGGTCTCCTCCTCGATCGTGAAGGGAGGGGTCTTTGCGCTGTTAAGGACCTTCAGTTCGGTGACGATCAGTTCGATCTCTCCGGTGGGGATGTTCCTGTTCTTGCTCTCGCGTTCGCGGACCGTTCCTGTGGCTTGCACGACGAACTCCCGGCCCAGCGAATTGGCCTGTTCGCACAACGCGGCATCACGCTCGGTGTTGAAGCTTAGCTGGGTGATCCCGAAGCGATCGCGCAGGTCCACGAAGGTCATCCCTCCAAGGTCGCGTGTGCGCTGGACCCAACCGGCCAAGGTTACGTTCTTTCCGGCGTCAACAAGGCGGAGTTCGCCACAAGTGTGGGTGCGGTACATGGGTTCGAAAGGGACAGTTCCTACTGTGGAAGCGCGAAAATACCGGAAGCCCCCGGACCTTGTGGACTATTCCACGACGAAGGTGAGCGAACGCCGGATCCGGTCACCATCATTCTCCACCACAACGAAGCTCCATTTCTCGGTGCCAGGCAGGTCCCGTGTGACGATGGTCTTGTCGAATTCGAAGGTGTCCGCGCCCACTGGCAAACTATCCACAAGGACCGTAGCGCCGTTGTTGTATTGGGAGGTGACCTCGAAATGATGCATGGCATCGTCCCCTTTTCGGATCATCACCCCGACCACCAAGGTGTCCTGCGTACCCACCGTGTCGCTCAGGTACGTGTAGCCTTCGCTTGTAAGGAATTCGATCGTCGGGTTGACACTCGGCTTGTCATCATCCTTTTCGCAAGCCACCAGCACGAACGCTACGGTAAGCACAGCTATTAGGACACGAATGGTGCGCGTAATTCGATCGCCGATCATTCGGCGAAGTTACAAGGCTGGTCGTGGAACGGGGTGGTTCGTCCGGTTACAACTGTCTGCAATGGTGATGAACCGGTGGTCCCCGGGGAAGCAACGGATCGTTGTACATAGCGCGTCATTGGCTTATGAAGCACTTCGTACCCATTGTTCTGTTCGTGCTCATCGGGGCGCTTAGTGGCCGATCCGCCATGGCCTGCTCCTGTTTCGGCCCCCAGACCTTTTGCCAAACCTTGGACCCGCCCTATCCGGAGCCTGAGTGGTGGATCCCCGATGCCGTGGTGCTGGCCGTGAAACTCGCGGATGTGGGCTATGGCGCGGATATGAAGGTGGTGCGGTCTTTTTCCGGGAACCTTGCGCAGGACCAAGTGATCCGCGTCTGGGGCGACTGTGGACTGCTGTGCCGCTACTACATCAACGGTCCGGCAGTAGGCGATACGGTGCTTTGGGCCATTCAGGAAACCGACCTGTCCGGGAATTGGGGTTGCGGCACCGAACTGGAACAACCCGAGGACTTCCAACTGTCAGCCTGCGGTGTTTATTGGCTTCAGTACGAGGGCGGTGTGGTGTCCGGCCCGCTCACGTCGGAAGGTGCCGTGGAAGAGATCGGAGTTGAGGATTTCGCTGCACTTGTGAGCGGCTGCCTGAGTACCGGTCTTCGCGAGAACAGGTTCATTGATCCGATCGCGGTGCGTCAAGGACCGAACGGGACATGGGTGTCGATCGATGCCGATGGACCAGCGTCAATTACGATCATGGATGCTTCCGGCAGGGTCTGTTTGACCGAGAATTGGTCCGGATCACCCGTCGGATTGAACGGATTCCCTGCTGGTGTATACCTCGTCACTGTCGAGACCCGTGAAGCACGTTGGCAGCGCAAGGTCGCTACGCAGTGACCCCTTCCTGAGGTCCATCGCCCTTTTGCTCTTCAATGAAGAAGGGCACTCCGCGAGGAGTGCCCTTCCGTAGGTCTGAGCAATGTTGGGCTACAAGGTCCCCCGGCTCTCCTGTTCCCTTTCGATCGCCTCGAACAGCGCCTTGAAGTTGCCCTTGCCGAAGCTCTTCGCACCCTTGCGTTGGATGATCTCGAAGAAGAGGGTGGGTCGGTCTTCTAGTGGCTTGGTGAAGAGTTGTAAGAGGTAGCCCTCGTCGTCGCGGTCCACCAGGATGCCCAGCTCGGCCAGCGGCTCCAGGTCCTCATCGATGGGGCCCACACGATCCAGCAGACCTTCGTAGTAACTGCTCGGCACTTTCAAGAATTCCACGCCACGGGCCATCAGTTCGCGGATCGTTTTCACGATGTCGTCAGTGGCGATCGCGATGTGCTGCACGCCTTCGCCGTTGTAGAAGTCGAGGTACTCCTCCACCTGGCTCTTCTTCTTGCCCTCCGCCGGCTCGTTGATCGGGAACTTGATGCGGCCGTTGCCGTTGCTCATCACCTTGCTCATCAGCGCACTGTACTCGGTGCTGATGTCCTTGTCGTCAAAGCTGAGCACGTTGGCGAAGCCCATCACTTCCTCGTAGAACTTCACCCACTTGTTCATCTGGTTCCAGCCTACGTTCGCCACCATGTGGTCCACGTATTTCAGGCCGGTTGGCGGTGGATTGTAGGCGCTCTTCCAGGCGCGGAAACCGGGAAGGAAGGTGCCTTTGTAATTCTTGCGCTCAATGAAGATGTGTACCGTGTCGCCGTATAGCTTGATGCCGCTCTTCACCACTTCGCCGTCGGCGTCCTTCTCCACCGTGGGCTCCATGAAGGGTACGGCACCGCGCTTCGTCGTCTCGGCAAAGGCGCTGCGTGCATCATCCACCCAAAGTGCGATCACCTTCACGCCATCGCCGTGCTTGCGCAGGTGGTCGTTGATCGGGTGGTCCTGCGTGAGCGGTGTGGTGAGCACCAGGCGGATCTTGTCCTGCACCAGCACGTAGCTAGTGCGGTCCTTCACGCCGGTTTCCAGGCCTGCGTAGGCCAAGCTCTGGAAGCCGAAGGCCGTCTTGTAGAAGTGCGCGGCCTGCTTGGCGTTGCCCACGTAGAATTCAACATAGTCGGTGCCGAGTAGCGGCAGGAAGTCGGCGGCTCCGTCGACGATCTTCTTCAGGTCCGGGGTTGCGCTTTCAATGCTCATGATCAAATGAATTTTGGGTGGCGTGATCGCTCACTCCATCCACGATTTCCAATACTTTCCGTCGTCGATCTTCAAGGCCTCCTCGGTCACCATCAAAGGCTTGAAGGTATCCACCATCACCGCTAATTCGTCCGTGACCTTTTTGCCGATGCTGCGCTCCATGGCGCCGGGGTGCGGGCCGTGCGGGATGCCGGCCGGGTGCAGGCTGATGTGGCCCGGACCGATGTCGTTGCGGCTCATGAAGTCGCCGTCCACGTAGTACAGCACTTCGTCGCTATCGATGTTGCTGTGGTTGTAAGGTGCGGGGATGGCCTGTGGATGATAGTCGTACAGGCGTGGGCAGAAGCTGCAGACCACGAAGGCATCGGTCTCGAAGGTCTGGTGCACGGGCGGCGGCTGGTGGACCCGGCCGGTGATAGGCTCGAAATCGTGGATGCTGAAGGCGTAGGGGTAGTTGTAGCCGTCCCAGCCCACCACATCGAAGGGGTGCGTGGCGTAGGTGAACTCGTGCAGCATGCCCTGCTTCTTCACCTTGATGATGAAGTCGCCCTTCTCGTCGTGCGTCTCCAGTTTCTTCGGCCTGCGGATATCGCGCTCGCAGAAGGGGCTGTGCTCCAGCAATTGTCCGAACCAGTTGCGGTAGCGCTTCGGCGTGTACATCGGTCGGTGGCTCTCCACAATGAACAAGCGATTGTCCGTGGTGTCGAACTCCATGGTGTAGATCATCCCGCGCGGGATCATCAGGTAGTCGCCGTACTTGAAATCGAGCGTGCCGAGCAGGGAGCGCAATTTTCCGCTTCCCTTGTGTACGAAGATCATCTCGTCGCAGTCGGCGTTCTTGTAGAAGTAGTCCACGGTCTTGGCCTGAGGCGCTGCAAGGACGATAGCGCAATCGCTGTTCACCAGGATCGCTTTGCGTGCATCCAAGTGGTCCTTGGCCGGTGCGGTCTTGAATCCGTGCAGCCGCAGGGAACGCATGTTCTTCTCCAGTGCGATCTTCGGAGAAACGTCCTTCGGCTTCTTCAGGGCCTTCACCTGGGTGGGACGATGCGTATGGTAGAGCAGGGAGCTCATGCCATCGAAGCCCACCGTGCCGAAGAGCTGCTCGTAGAAGTAGCGGTCCTTGCCGTTCTTGAAGACGGTGTGCCGTTTGTGCGGGATCTTGCCGAGGCTGTGATAGATGGGCATGGTGCCGTTGCTGGTTGTCGGTTGTCAGTTGTCCGTCGCACGAATCTGCACACCGCTTGCCGGAACGTGGATGACGGAGGTCAATTCCGGGTGGAGGGTACCATTGGCCGCTAGCAATTCCTCCTCTTCACGGATACGCTTACGCAAGCCCTCCGGATCACTGATGGCCTTGGTCTTCGAACTGGCCGAAGGCTTGCCCTTTCTCCACATGCGTTGCACTTCCTCCGGCAACAGATGGATCTCCCGGCAGCTCGGTGTGCAGCAATCCGCATACTTGACCGCGCATTCGGGGCACTGCACCAGCAGCATGTTGCAGGTGTTCTGTTGGCAATTATTGATGCGGTCGCTGGGTGTGCCGCATTGCATGCATGTGCTCACTACATCGTCCGTGATCCGTTCCGCCAAGCGACCGTCGAACACGAAGTTCTGGCCCTTGTACAGGCTGGGAAGTTCCTTGGCCTTCACTTGTCGGGCGTAGTCGATGATGCCGCCGTGCAGCTGGCCCACCTTCGTGAAGCCGTGGTGCCGGAACCACGCGCTGGCCTTCTCGCAACGGATACCACCGGTGCAATAGAGCAACACCGGTTCGTCCTTCTTGTCATCCAACTTCTCCAGCATCTCTTCCACCGCACCCCGGAAGGTGTCGCTCTTGGGCAACAGCGCTCCCTCGAAGTGACCGATCAGGGCCTCGTAGTTGTTGCGCATGTCCACCACGGTGGCCCCTTCGCGCATCTTTTGGTTGAAGGCATCGGCGTCGAGGTGTTCGCCCACGTCGCTGGTATCGAAAGCATCGTCACTCAAGCCATCGGCCACCAACTTCGGGCGCACCTTGATGGTCAACTTGAGGAAGGACGGAGCATCCTCTTCGACAGCGATCTTGAACGGGACCTTGTTGAACTCCGGGCGTGCATCGATCGCAATGCGCAATTCATCCAGCCGATGCGCGGGGACCGAAAGTTGAGCATTGATCCCTTCCTGCGCCAGGTAGATCCGCCCGAGAACGTCGAGTTCGGTCCATTCCGCAAAGAGGACATTGCGTAGGACCGCCGGGTCCGAAAGCCGGACGTAACGATAGAAGCTCAGCGTAGTACGTGGGAATCCTTCCTGCGCCAAGCGCGCACGAAGCACCTCCGGGCCATGGATATTGCGTAACTCTTCCAACACGTGCAAAGATAGGAAGGTGCAAGGGGCGGTCCATGCCCTTATGCACCTGCCCCGGCTACCTTAGCGACCCAAGAAAGCAGCATATGGCCCAGAAAAAGATCCTCGTTATCGGCTCCAGCGGCCAGATCGGTACCGAACTCGTGGAAGGCCTTCGGGCACGCTTCGGCGATGAGAACGTGGTGGCCAGTGATATCAAGGAGCCCCAAGTGGAGCAGACCGGCCCCTTTGCCATGGTGAACGCCATGGACCGCAGGGGCATTGAACGGATCATCGAGAAGTACGGGATCACCGAGGTGTACTTGCTCGCCGCCCTCTTGAGCGCCACCGCGGAGAAGGACCCCGGCTTCGCGTGGCAGCTGAACATGGAAAGCCTTTTCATTGTGCTGGAGCTGGCACGTGAAGGGAAGTTGAAGAAAGTCTACTGGCCCAGCAGTATCGCGGTCTTCGGACCGACCACACCCAAGGACGCTACTCCGCAGCACACGATCGCCGAGCCGAGCACGGTCTACGGGATCAGCAAGCAAGCGGGCGAGCAGTGGTGTGCGTATTACCATAAACGCTATGGCGTGGATGTCCGCAGCATCCGGTATCCAGGTCTGATCGGCTGGAAAAGCGCCCCGGGCGGAGGAACAACGGACTACGCCGTACACATCTTCCATGAAGCTCTGAAGAACGGGAGATACACCTGCTTCCTTGGCCCGGATACGGCGCTTCCGATGATGTACATGCCAGATGCCATACGCGCCACGATCGACCTGATGGAAGCACCTGCCGACAAGGTGAAATTGCGCACGGGCTACAACCTCGCAGGCATCAGTTTCGATCCCAAGCAGATCGCTTCGGAAGTGGCCCGGCATATCCCCGGATTCACGATCGATTACGCACCCGATGCAAGGCAGGCCATTGCCGATAGCTGGCCGCGAAGCATTGATGACAGCGAGGCACGTGCCGATTGGGGCTGGAAGCCGCAATACGATCTGAAAGGCATGGTGGACGATATGATGGCCAACTTGAAGAACGTTCTTGTAGAGCGTTCCTGAAGGGTTCTGCACGAATGGGAGGGAATATGCAACCTTGGCCGCCACGGGATCGTATGCGCACGCGTTCACGTACACGACCCATACTGGTCATGATCCGCTTCAATACCTCCATTCCCTTCGGGCTTCTGCTCGCCCTCCTGCTCACCCTGCTTGTGCCAGGTTCCTATGCCCAGGCCGGTGGCCTGCAGGACACCTTGAACCAAGTGGATGCCACCGGCAAGAAACAAGGCTATTGGAAGGTCGTTGCACCCCTTGCCGATAAACCGGGCTATAGCGACGGCCAGTTGGTCGAGGAAGGGCGATACGCCAACAGCAAGCGCGTAGGCACTTGGCGTCGTTACTGGCCCAACGGCAAGGTGATGAGCGAGATCACGTACCAATTCGGTCGGCCGCGCGGGGAGTACCGCACGTTCTACCCGAACGGCCAAGTGGAGGAGGCCGGTTCATGGGACCTCGACCGCAACACCGGCAAGTTCCAGCGTTATCACCCGAACGGGAAATTGGCGCAGGATTTCGTGTTCAACGAACAGGGTGTTCGGGATGGCGAACAGAAGTACTACCATGAGAACGGCCAACTCGCCGTTCAGGTCCAGGTTGATCAGGGCCGCGAGGATGGCACCTTGAAACGCTATACCGAACAAGGCCAATTGCAACAGGTGGCACAGTTCAACAACGGTGTGATCGACCAGGCCAACAGCAAGTACATCCGTTCGGTGCCGAAGGCGGATGAGGTGAAAGTGGACCCGAAGGCCCCTGCAGCTCCCGCGGTCACTGCTTCAGAAAGCACCAACGCGATCGCCTTCCGCGAGAACGGTTACAACACCTTGTACGACCGTCAGCTCCGGATCTCCCAACAAGGCGAATTCGTGAACGGACGCCTGTACGATGGCAAACGCTATACGTACGACAGCAACGGCATCCTTACACGGATCCAGGTGTTCAAGGGCGGCCGCTTCGCTGGTGACGCGGTGATCACGGACGAAGACATGCGTTAGGAACTTCCCAGGGAGGGCGATCCGGCCTTTCCACATCTATTGTTCTACCTTGGCCATTGCGTGCATGGAACAATGAGACATTCGTCTTGTTACATGCATGGTCGGTGGTCACATGCATCATTGTCATGTGCTCGCCATGCACCGTCCCATGGAAGAGCTGGAAGAACTGATACGGAAGTTGGTCGAATTCGTGCGTAAGCACCTCCGACGGGTGCTCATCATCGCCTTCGTCCTGTTCACGCTGCTTACCGCCGTGAAGACCATCGGGCCGGAAGAGGAAGGAGTTGTGCTGTACTTGGGCAAGTACGACCGTACGCTCCAGCCTGGACTGAATTTCATTATCCCGTTCGGCATCGAGAAGATGTTCAAGATCCCTGTGCAACGTCAGCTCAAGCACGAGTTCGGGTTCCGGACGGAGACCGCTGGGGTGCGCACCGAATACGGCTCAGGTTCGTATGAGGATGAGAGCAGCATGCTCACCGGTGACCTGAACCTGGCCGATGTGGAATGGGTGGTGCAGTACCGGATCGTGGACAGCTACAAATACCTGTTCCGTGTCAGGAATTCCGAGAAGACCTTCCGGGACATGAGCGAAGCTGCCATGCGCAAAGTGGTAGGCGACAGGACCGTGAACGAGATCCTCACCGTGGGTCGTCAAGAGGCCGCTAGCCGTGTTGAGTTTCGACTCCAGGAGATGTGTGACGAATACCAGAACGGTATCCGCGTGGATCAAGTGGTACTTCAGGATGTGAACCCACCCGAGACCGTGAAACCCTCTTTCAACGCTGTGAACCAGGCCCAACAAGAGAAGAGCACCTTGATCAACCAAGCGGAAAGCGAATACAACCAGATCATCCCCAGGGCCCGTGGTGAGGCCGAGGAGACCGTGCAGTTGGCAGAGGCCTATGCCTTGAACCGCGTGAACGGCGCTACCGGTGAGGCGGCACGCTTCAACGCAGTGTACGAGGAGTTCGTGAAAGCGCCGGAGGTCACCCGCAAGCGCCTGTATTTGGAAACACTGGAGCGCATCCTGCCCAAAGCGGGCAATAAGATCATCGTCGATGAAAAGGGGAACAATGTGCTTCCCTTGCTGAATATCGAATCATTGAAAAAGACCAAGTAAGCATGAAGATCCGCAATATCCTGATCCTCGTGCTGGCCGGTGTCGCCATCGCCGCCTCGATCAGCGGCGTGTTCATCCTTGACGAGACGCAGCAGGCGATCGTGACGGAGTTCGGCCGACCGGTCGGAAAGCCACGCGTCGATCCGGGCATGCATTTCAAGGTGCCCTTCATCCAGAGCGTTCAGTTCTTCGACAAGCGCTACCTCGAGTGGGATGGCGACGTGAACCAAGTGCCCACCAAGGACAAGAAGTTCATCCTTGTGGACACCTATGCACGTTGGGAGATCACCGACCCCCTGCAATTCTTCATCCGCTTGCGCGACGAACGGTCGGGGCAGTCCCGCTTGGATGATATCTTGGATGGCGAGACCCGGAACGCCGTGGCCAGCCATGAACTGTTGGACCTGGTGCGCAGTAGCAATCGTGTGCCCGAGGTGGTGGAGAGCTACATGGAGGAGCTGGAGATCCTGGATTCGATCATGGTCGGTCGGGGGAAGATCGAGGCCGAAGTGCTTGCAAAAGCGAACGAACGCACCAGTGATCTGGGGATCCGCATTCTGGATTTCAGTTCAAACGCATGAACTATGTGGAGGACGTGCGTGAGCGCGTATGCGAACGGATGATCAGGTGAACGCGATCAGATGGCGATCAGTTCGGAGCGAAGGACAGGGTGCGGCACGCAGATGCAAAGGCGACAAAGCACGTGACCTTGCACGGATCCGTTCCGAGGCCGTCATGCCCAGGCGGTACATCGTGGCAGGCGATAGTTCAGCGACCGCGTCACGCCAAAGCCTACAACCGGACTTCCGCATCCGTGACCTCTACGGATTCTGAAGACTTGGAGGTGCTGGGGTCCTCCATCGACGGACAAACAAGCATCATCCTCAGTACCGAAAGCGAACTTTATCGGTACTTGAAGAAGATGAATTGACCGGACCGGGCGCGCACTTCCGCGCAAGAATTGGAACATGGCCCGGGTGGGCTTACCGGAAGCCCCTGCTACCTTCGCGGCACCCGTAATTGTTCCGGGTTCGAACCACGTCATGTCCGATCCACGCAAAGGCCCGTTCCATCTTACGAATACATTGAGCCGGAAGAAGGAGGAGTTCGTTCCCCTCGCTCCGCCGCACGTTGGCCTGTACGTCTGTGGGCCTACGGTATACAGCGATGTGCACTTGGGCAACGTGCGCAGCTTCCTCACCTTCGATGTGCTCTATCGCTGGCTGTCGCACCTGGGTTACAAGGTGCGCTACGTGCGCAACATCACCGACGTTGGTCACTTGGTGGGCGATGTGGATGAAGGCGAAAGGACAAGATCGCGAAACGCCCCGCCTAGAGCAATTGGAGCCCATGGAGATCGTGCAGAAGTACACCAATGGCTTCCATGATGTGATGGCTCTGTTCAACATCCTGCCGCGAGCATCGAACCTACGGCCACGGCCCACTTGGTCGAGCAGATCGGCATGGTCGAGCGGATCCCGAAGCAGCTACGGTTATGAGGCGGGCAACGGTGTATTTTCGATGTGCCCAAGTTCGCGGAGAAGCATCCGTACGGTGAGTTGAGCGGTCGGAAGATCACGATGAACTGATACATCCAACACGCGCGATACGGAAGGCATGGATGAGAAGCGCAGTCCCTTGGTTCGCCATTTGGAAACGTGCTGAGCCACGGCACTTGATGAAATGGCCGAGCCCTTGATGAGCCCCAGGTGGCATCTGGAGTGCAGCGTGATGAGCACGAAGTACCTCGGCCGCACCTTCGACATCCATGGCGGCGGTATGGACCTGAAGTTCCCGCATCACGAATGCGAGATCGCCCAGAGCGTGGCGGCGGACGGCCAAGTGCCGGTGCGCTATTGGATGCACGGCAACATGCTCACCGTGAACGGCCGGAAGATGGCCAAGAGCGAGGGCAACGGCTTCACCCCGGAAGAACTGCTTACCGGCGACCATAAGTTGCTGGAGAAGGGCTATAGCGCCATGACGGTGCGCTTCTTCATGTTGCAGTGCCACTATGCCAGCACCTTGGATTTCAGCAATGCAGCCATGCAAGCAGCGGAGAAAGGTCTGGCCCGCTTGATGGCGGCCATGGAATTGCTGCCGGGTTTGAAAAACAAGCCAGCAACGATGCGGATGTCAATGCACTGGAACAGCGTTTGTTGTTACGACGCGATGAACGACGACATGAACACGCCGGTGATGATCGCCGAGTTGTTCGAAGGAGTGCGCATCATCAATTCCGTCAACGATGGTAAACTGGCCTTAGGATGAGGCAGGCATCAGAAGCTGAAGGAACTGTTCGATACCATGGTGTTCGACGTGCTGGGCTTACGCAAGGAGAACGATGCGGCGGACAACGATGCGGTGCTCTTGATCTGGTGCAGAATTCATTCGCATGCGAGCTGAGGCAAAAGCGGCAAAGGATTTCCCTAACGAGCGGCGCCATTCGGAACAAATTTGACGGCCCTCGGGATCGTATTGAAAGACACCAGGAGAACCCGCATGAGAAGAACGTTGTGTGCTGATGGTAGCAAGAAGTGGCTCGAGCAGGTGGCAGGCAGACCCTGGTTCTCGCCATCTGCTCCTGCTACCAACCTCTTGGTCCTTGCATTCGTTGGGCTGATTTGGCTGTACCACCGCCCGATCAAGAGGAACAACCGGCCGTTGTTCAACCCGCGTTGCCCGCTACACCGCTGTTCGACGCTGATAGTGCCTATTCGTATGTCGCCAAGCAAGTTGCCTTCGGCCCTCGAGTGCCTGGGACCAAGGCCCATGTGAGCTGTGGCGATTGGTTGGTGGCACGTTTGAAAGCTTCCGGTGCCGAGGTGGTGGAGCAGACGGGTACCGTGATCAGCTTCAACAAGGAGCGACTGCCCCTGCGGAACATCATCGCACGTTTCCATCCGGAACGCACGGAGCGTGTGCTGCTCTTTGCCCACTGGGATACCAGGCCCTTTGCCGATAAGGACGATGAACGCATGAACGAACCGATCGATGGCGCGAACGATGGTGGGAGCGGTGTCGGAGTGTTGTTGGAGATCGCGCGGCACTTGAGCGCTAAGGAGCACGGTCCCGGCGTCGATATCCTGCTCACGGATGTGGAGGACCACGGTCAACCGAGCGGTGCGATGGCGTTCGATGAGAACAGTATCGATACCTGGTGCTTGGGCTCGCAGTACTTCGCAAAGAACCCGCACGTGCCAGGCTATACCGCCCGCTTCGGGATCCTGTTGGATATGGTGGGCGCCAAGGACGCCCTGTTCTATCAAGAGGCCTTGAGCATGCAGTTCGCGCCGGCGATCGTGCGCAAGGTGTGGAAGACCGCAGCGGCCATCGGCTACGGCGATCGCTTTATCCAGGAGACGAAATACTTCGTGGGGATCGACGACCACATTCCGGTGAATGAGAAACTTCGGATCCCTAGCATCGACATCATCCAGTACGACCCCGCCACACAAGCGTTCGGGCCCTATTGGCACACGCACGATGACTCTATGGAGGTCATCGACCCTGCTACCTTGAAAGCTGTCGGACAGACCGTGTTGGAGGTGGTCTGGAAGGAACGTTAGGTCCTGCGATAGCGATGTCGCCGAAATGCAAAAGGCCCCGTGGAGAACCACGGGGCCTTTTGTTGAGGTGCTAATGGATCAACGTCGGTTGAACGTGGTCTGGAACAGCTGGCCGTCCTGTTGGACGCGCAGCAAGTACATCCCACTGGACAATGTAGAAACGTCCATGTTGTTCAGCACTGGCATAGGTTCCATGATGCGCTTCCCGGTAATGTCGAAAACGGTTGCTTGGCGGGTGCCCGAGCTTGTCGGCATTTCGAAGTACAAGCGATCCTCGGTCGGGTTGGGATATACGCGCAATGCGGTCCGTTCAGGGGCTTCCACTAAGGATGTGTTCAGCTCCTCAACAACGTTCACCGTGGTGTTCGCTGGAACGTCGTTCAACACCGTGACAATGCCAGAAGGCCATTGGATACGCAACTCTTCCACGACCTGGTCGGCACCAAGCCCGAAATGGGTGGTAAGGCTGCTCATCGTGCTGAAGGCGTCGCCGCTCTTCACATCGCGGATCTGGGATCCCAAGTTGCTGGTCACCATCACGCGCGCACCGATGCCGTTGGTGTTGGAGACCGTTCCGATGGTGTTCACCTTGAGCCAGTTGTAGTCGTTACCACCGTTCATCATGGGTGCGGACCAGCCCATCACATCAAGGAAGCCGTCGTTGTTCAGATCGCCTACTGCACCGGTTCCGGGGTAGCTCGGACCTTGTGCGAACACCATCGCCCCATTGCCGTACATGATCGCACCGCCACCTAGCACATCGAGGTAGCCGTCGTTGTTGAAGTCATGCGTGGTCCATTCGATGCTTTGCCCATTGAACAGATCGAATCCGGACCCCGGGGTCACATTCGTGAACGTACCATCGCCATTGTTGCTGATCAGCTTGTTGTAGCCGCTGGAGCTGCCACCGACCAGAACATCCATATCGCCATCATTGTCGAAATCGCCCCAGGCACTGGACCATGACTGGTGGTTGTCCGCAAAGCCCAATGGACCGGCCACGTTCGTGAATGTGCCATCGCCGTTGTTGTGCATCAAAAGATCAACGGGATCGCAACCGCATTTGGCCACGAAACAATCCATGAGCCCGTCGTTGTCATAGTCTATCCAGACCGAGCCGTAGTTGCCGCATGTAAGCCCGAACCCACCTTGACCGAAGGAGAGGTTGCCTGTGCCATCGTTCAGGAACGAAACATTGGCATCCACATCGTGGCAAACGAACGCATCGAGGTTGCCATCGTTGTTGATGTCGACCATGTTGGTGCGCTGGCTGAAGATGTACTGCGGAAAGGAGACCTCCGTGAATGCGGTCCCGTCATCATTGGCCATCATGAAGGTGGCACCACTTCCTCCGCCATAGAGCAGGTCATTGAACCCGTTCCCATCGATGTCACCGGCGGCAATGCTCCATGAAGGGGTGTTGTCCGCAGGCGTTGTGGTGATGTTGACCGGAGCGAATCCGCCCCCGGCCAACTGGTGCTGGATCCGGATATTGGTGGAACTGGCGGAGACCACATCGTCGAGATGGTCGCCGTTCATGTCCACGACACAATCGCCACCGGTCAATCCGGGATGCTGGTGCTCGTGAACATGACCAGGCCTTCGGGTGCAACGATAGGTGCCACCTCCGTCAAGCGGAAACTGAAACCTGCCGATGACCACTTATTGTCGAAGGCGATGCGATGAGTGACACCACCCTCAACATCGAACGAAGCGGTCGAGGTCAGTCCGGAACCGCTGTCATCATCACCCGCCACGCAGAGTCAGAGACCACAATTGCCACTATACACATGGAAGCGGGTATCGCCGGTTCCCGGAAGGTCGGTGGTAAGCACGACGGCCGTGTCCTGGGCAGGTGTGTAGCTGTGCCATTCCGCATTGCTCGCGTTGCCGGTCTGGATGCACAGCGGCGAGGGTGCTTCCGGGTCCATCGATCCCGCTTACCGTGTAAGTGCCTGGAGCTATGACCAAGGCGGTGTTGCAGCTGTTCTGGGCCGTTGCCTGCGACAAGGTCAAAAGCAGCGTCGTGCCGAGAAGGGTGTACTTCATGGTGAGGTGGAAATGGTGGGGTCGATGATGGTCGGATCCGGATCGTGGATCAGCGCTTCGAGAATTTCTGATGGAAGATCTGGCCGTCCTGCTGCAATTCCAGCACATACATTCCGGTGGTGAGCGGTGTGATGTCCAAACGGTTGTTCAGCATCGAGGGTTCAAGTACACACTGGCCTGCCATGTCATATACAGCGACCTGACGTTTGTTCGAGGTGGGCATCTCGAAATAAAGAACGTCATCTGCGGGGTTAGGGAACACGCGGAGGGCATCATTCGCTTCGACGGCAACAACATCGGTATTAACGCCTTCGACCACGTCGATCGTGCTGTTCACAGGAACATCATACAGGACGTTGATGATGCCGGATGGCCACAGCACCCGAAGTTCATCGATGACCTCGTCATCGCCCAAGCCGAAGTGCGTCATCAAGCTGCTCATGTAACGGAAACCGTCGCCGCTCTTCACATCGCGCAGCTGCGTACCCAAGTTGCTCACCACCTCGACCCGTGCGCCGATCCCATTCCGGTTCGATACGGTTCCGATCGTGTTCACCTTGAGCCAGTTATTGGTATTCCCATTGTTCATGCGGATACTGGATGTTCCGAGGATGTCCAGGAAGCCGTCATTGTTCAGGTCGCCTATAGCGTGGTTGCCGAGGCTCAGGCCGAAGGCGAAGGTGAGGTCGCCGGTCCCGAAGTACAGCGCGCCACCCCCAAGGATGTCCAAACGCCCGTCGTTGTCGAAGTCATGCGTTGTCCATTCCGTGGTCGTGCCGGTGAAGAGGTCGAAGCCCGAGCCCTCGGTCACATCGGTGAAGGTCCCACCATCATTCCGCATCAAGCGATGTCCGCCGAAACTCAAGGAGCTTGCGCCCACCAGGACATCAAGGTCTCCGTCGAGGTCAAAATCACCCCAGGCCGAGGACCAGCTCTGGTGGTATCCAGCAGCAAGGTTCACGGACTCGGCGATCTCGGTGAAGGTTCCGTCGCCGTTGTTGCGGTGCAGCTGATCGATGGCGGCGATGTTCTCACCACCACGGCACTTGGCGATGAAGAGGTCCATGTCCCGATCATTATCGTAGTCGACCCAGATGGATCCGTAATTACCACCGTTCGGTGTATCACCCAGTCCACCTTGCTGATAGACCAGGTTGCCCGTTCCGTCGTTCATGTAGAAGACGTTCGGCTGCACATCGTGGCACACGAAAGCGTCGAGGTTGCCATCGTTGTTGATGTCGATCATGTTGGAACGTTGGCTGAAGACATACTGCGGACCGGAAACCTCGGTGTAACCCGTACCGTCGCTGTTGGCGAACATGAAGGTGACCCCACTTCCACCGCCATACAAAAGGTCATTGTGTCCGTTGCCGTCAAGGTCGCCGGCACACAGGCTCCAGCTCGGCTCGAAGTTCGCTTCGGTGGTGGTGAAGGTGGTCACTTCGAAGCCTCCTCCTTCCTGTTGGAAGTGGATGATGATACGCGTGCTGTCGATCGTTACGATGTCGTCCATGCCATCGTTGTTCATGTCCACCGCGGCCAAGACTCGTCCTTCTGTCGGGTTAGTAACGTTCGTGAAGCCGGGCGGAATGATGAACTCGGGACCTTCGATCAGGTCAAATGTGAATCCGCCCTCGTTCCAGCGATCATCGAATACGATCGTATAGGTCACGCCGGCTGATACGTTGATGCGATCGATCGAGAGGTATCCATTCCCGATCACACCGTCATCGTCATCACCTCCCACACAGGTCAAGGACCCGCATGTGCCTGTGTAGACATGGAAGCGCGTATCTCCCCCTGAGTTGATCTCCAGGTCCGTGGTGATGGTCAGTCCGAGGTCCGTGGTGGGCGTGTATGTGTACCACTCACCGTAATCCACGTTCGTCATGTTACCGAAACAGTCCGGCGAAGGCACTTCGGGGCCGTTCAAGGCATCGACGACATGGCTGCCAGCGCCAACGGGCAATGCTTCCGCGCAGGTATTCTGGGCTTGGGCGCCCATAGTGAGAAGAACAGATGTCAGGAGCGTAAGAAGTTGCTTCATGAAGGATCGACTATTGTGTTTGAAAGGGAAGAATGGTCCAACACGCCCTCAGGACCCGATGAACAAAGTGACGGGGAATGGTCACAAGGATGTGTCGCATTGAATTGGTTCGGGGCATCGGGTCGTCGAAACGAAGTTAGGCCAATTCGGTCAGGCTCAATGAAATAACGAGGGTGTACAGTTGAGCCACCTTCTTGGGTTCCTAATGACAGCGAGCGGTCATGAATGGTTGCCTGAGCGGTGTGCACGCGCTTGCCTTGGCTTCGGTGGGAGTGGTGGGCTTCATCGGCCGCCTGCGGGCAGATTAACTTGCAGGCTCGTTGGAGGCCATGTTGGTCCGGTGCTTTCGCGCCATGATCCGGACATGGACCATCGAAGTAAGCATGTCGATAGAAGAATCCACCACGACCAACATTTCAGATCCATCCGCAACGGAGGATAAACGACTGTTCCTGCTCGACGCGTTCGCGTTGATCTATCGTGCTTACTTCAGTTTCATTCGGGCGCCTCGTGTGAACAGCAAGGGCATGAACACCAGTGCGGCCTTCGGATTCACGCTAACATTACTGGACCTCATCAAACGTGAGAATCCCACCCACATCGCGGTGGTCTTCGATACGGCCGCTCCCACGGAACGACACGAGACCCTGCTCGACTACAAGGCGAACCGCGAGGAGATGCCCGATGATATCCGGAGCAACATCCCGTACATCCGCCGGATCATTGAGGCATTCAATATCCCCATTCTGGAAGCTGATGGCTATGAGGCGGATGATGTGATCGGAACGCTGGCCTGGAAAGCGGCCGAAGAGAACTACACGACCTATATGGTCACGCCTGACAAGGATTTCGGCCAGCTGGTGAATGAGAAGGTGCTGATGTACAAACCGGGGCGTGGCGGTTCACCTCCTGAGATCCTTGGCCCGAAGGAGATCTGTGAACGCTGGGGCCTCGAACGCACCGAGCAAGTGAAGGACATCCTGGGGCTGATGGGCGATGCGGTGGACAACATACCCGGGATACCCGGGATCGGCGAAAAGACCGCCATCAAATTGGTCCAGCAGTTCGGCAGTTTGGAAGGTGTGATCGAGAACGTGGAGCAGTTGAAAGGGAAGCAGAAGGAGAATGTGATCGCGTTCGCGGAACAAGGGCGTATGAGCAAGATGCTGGCCACCATCATCACCGATTCACCGGTGGAATTGGACCACACAGCGCTGCATCTCGATCCACCGGACGAGGCCAAGATCCTGGAGGTTTTCAGTGAATTGGAGTTCCGGAACCTGACGGATCGTGTGCTCGGAAATGGGAATGGCAATGGCGCGGAGTCAGGTGCCAAGCCAGGAAGAGCCGCTCGGAAGAGCCCGGCCGTGAACCCTTCGCAAGTAGACCTCTTCGGTACTTCCGTCAATACGGACGGCAGTATGGAGCTCACCGAAATGGGGACGATCGCGAGCGTGGCCCACAGCTACGAGCTTGCGGATTCCGAGGAACGGCAACGTGCGCTGGCTCAACAATTGAACGCTCAAGAGCGCTTCTGTTTTGATACGGAAACCACCGGGACCGATGAGCGCACAGCCGAACTCGTGGGTCTCGCATTCTCTTGGAAAGCGCACGAAGGCCATTATGTGCCCGTGCCCGCCGATAAAGGCGAGGCGCAGCGCATCGTGGACATCTTCAAACCGGTGTTGGAGAACGCGGCGATCGGTAAAGTGGCCCAGAACGCCAAGTATGACATCGTGGTGATGCGCAACCACGGTGTCGAGGTCCAAGGGCCGCTCTTCGATACCATGATCGCGCACTACCTGCTGCGACCCGACCTGCGGCATGGCATGGACTTTCTGGCCGAGACCGAACTGCAATACCGGCCGGTCAGTATCGAAACGCTCATCGGGCCGAAGGGTAAGAACCAGAAAAGCATGCGCGATGCGGATGTTGAGCAGGTCAAGGAGTACAGCGCGGAGGATGCCGATGTGACCTGGCAGCTCCACGAGAAATTCGCGCCGCGCTTGGCCGAAGAGGAGGTAACGAAGCTGTTCGAGGAGGTGGAAATGCCCTTGGTGCGTGTGTTGGCGGACATGGAGACCGAAGGGATACGCATCGATGTCGACGCGCTGAACGCGTTCAGCGAGGAACTGGGCATCGACCTGCTACGCTTGCAGGAGGATATCCATAAGGCCTGTGGGGTGGACTTCAACATCGACAGCCCGAAGCAGATGGGCGATGTGCTCTTCGAAACCTTGAAGCTGGGTGGGGACAAACCGAAGAAGACCAGGACCGGCCAATATCAGACCAGTGAGGATATCCTGCAAAGCCTCAGCGCTGAACATCCCGTGATCCCTTTGATCCTGGACTACCGAAGCCTGCGGAAACTGAAAGGCACTTACGTGGACACACTGACCGAAGCGGTCGATCCGCGCACCGGTCGGGTACACACCAACTACCTCCAGGCCGTGGCGGCCACCGGGCGATTGGCCAGCAACGAGCCGAACCTCCAGAACATCCCCATCCGCACGGCGAAAGGGCGCGAGATCCGCAAAGCCTTCGTGCCGAGGGATGCCGACCATCAGCTCCTGAGCGCTGACTACAGCCAGATCGAACTGCGCATCATCGCCCACATGAGCGGCGATGCCAACATGCAGGAGGCCTTCCGCAACGGACTTGACATTCACGCGGCCACGGCCGCCAAGGTGTTCGGGGTGGAGATCACAGAGGTGAGTCGCGATCAGCGAAGCAAGGCAAAGGCGGTCAATTTCGGTATCGCCTATGGTCAGGGAGCCTTCGGCCTCGCACAGAACCTCGGCATCCCCAGGGCCGAAGCGAAGACCATCATCGAGGACTATTTCACCCAGTTCCCTGGTATCCGCGGATACATGGACGAGATGATCGGGTTCTGCCGCACCAACGGCTATGTGAAGACCATGCTCGGTCGCCGACGGTATCTGCCGGATATCACCAGCGGCAACAACACGGTACGGGCGCAGGCCGAGCGGGTCGCGATCAATGCACCCATGCAAGGGTCCGCTGCGGACATCATCAAGGTCGCCATGGTGCGGATCCATGAGCGCATCAGGAAGGAGCGGATGAAGAGCCGCTTGTTGCTGCAGGTACACGACGAACTGGTCTTCGATGCGCATAACGAGGAGGCCGAGGACCTCAAGGCCATGGTGAAAGAGCTCATGGAAGGCGCGATGCGCTTGGATGTCCCATTGGTTGTTGACATCTCTTTGGGGAAAAACTGGCTCGAGGCGCATTGATCCAACCCGGGTGCCAAGTGACCTTTACGCCCGACTCTCTCCCTTCAATCCAGATGATCGACATGCGTACAAGCAAATGGCCGCTTTTCATTGCCGCAGCTGCCTTCCTCGCAGCCTGCGGAGGTGAACCTCCCCCGCAGGACAGTTTGAATGTGGAGAACGGCTTGGACAGCGCCACTTTGGCCGAGCGGATGCAGAAGACGAAGAACATCTTCTACAACATCCCTTCTCCCATGGAGACCGCGGCCCTGCTGAAGAAAGCCGGCGCGGAGTACAACAGCAAGATCCTCAACGATGTGAAGAACGTTGACAAGTACACGGCCGCAAGTGCACAGGCCCTGAACTTGGGCGTGTATGGTGCCGACCTCAGCTACGCCAGTGTGTTCAACCACACCCAGGAGAGCATGTTCTACACCTCGTGCTCCCGCAAACTCGCCGATCGATTGGGTGTGATGAGCGCATTCAACGATAGCACGCTCGAATTGATGCAGGCGAAAATGAACGACCGCGATGCCTTGCTGGACATCATCAGCGAGACCTATTGGAACGTGGACGGATACTTGAAGGAGAACGGTCGCGATAACATCAGCGCCCTGATGATCGCTGGTGGCTGGGTGGAAGGCCTGTACATCGCAACGCAGGTTTCCAGCACGAACGATAGCCCGGAACTGCGCCAGCGGATCGCTGAACAGAAGTTCTCTTTGGACGACCTTGCCGCGCTGATCAATTCCTACGATGTGAAGGATACCCGGCTCGATGGGGTGAAGGAGGACCTGAAGGGCTTGCAGGCCCTCTATGCCGATGTGCAACAAGGTGCACCTGGATCAGGAACCAGCCAAGAGAACGGGGTTACCGTGGTAGGTGGCGGCGGTGCTGCAGCGTCACTTTCCGATGCGCAGCTCACCGCGATCCGCGACAAGACCGCGGCCATCCGTAACTCCTATATCAACTGATAGCCGCTATGCTGAACGTTCGAACCATTCTCCCTAAGGCATTCGTGGCAGGGGCTTTCGTGTTGCTGGCCGGCATGGCAAGCGCACAGTGCCGCAGTTTCGCGAAGAACAAATGCGTGCCGGAACTTGCTCCGTACAAGTTCAACGAGTCCTTCAACGCGGCGCAATTGGCGCCCGGTGAAGAGGCCGAAGTGAAACTGACCCTGTACAGTGGGCAGGAGTACCGTGTGATGGTGTGCACACACCCGATCCTCGGTGAGGTGAATTGGAAGCTCGTCGACCAGAACAACCAGATCGTTTTCGAGAGTTTGGCCGACAACCCGAAGCACAGTTTCGACCTGAAGGCCGCTAGTACCGTACCGATGAAAGTGGTCGTTTGGGTGCCTACCCGTCCGACTTCGGAACTCGTGCATGTCGGCTGTGTTGCCGTGTTGCTCGGGTTCAAGGAGTAACTCTCGGTCCCGGACCTTTCTTTGTCCGAACCATTCAGATCAGGTCCCGACCCGTTCGGGACCTTTTCATTTGGTGCCGATCACTTGATCTCCACGCGGCTCTTCCGCTCCAGGTCCGTGAAGTCCTGGAACTGCACCACATGGAAATCGCCTGTGCCGGCCGCCTTGTTCAAGAGGAACGCCGTTCGTCCCATCTCCAAGCCGTCCTTGTCGAATGCCACGGCTGAGACCGTATCGTTGAAGGTCCGCTCTGTTGAGAGGTAGATCACGAGACGGTTGTCCTTACCGGAGCTGCCGCTTTCCAGATCCACCTTGCCGAGTTTCAAGCCATGGGTACGCAGTTCCTCGGAGAGCTGTACGTCCAACGCCCAAGTTCGTTCAACACCGGTGGTCACGCCTTCGATCACCTCGGTCGCGGCGCTCCCGGCCAGCTCACCGCCTTTGTTCAGGGCGCCGTTGGTCTTTTCCCGCACCCAGCCACACGCGGCCATGCTCGCGCACAAGGCCAATCCACCTATGTGGAAGCGGTTCATTCCACCACGAAGCGTATGGCCTCGCTGCGACCGGCTTGCTGCATGCGCAGGAAGTACAAACCGGCCGGAAGTCCGCTTACGGGAAGGTCGAATCGGCGCTCACCTTGCGGCAGATCACCGCTATGCACACCTACAACGGTACGACCGAGAACGTCCAGAACATCCACGTTCACTTTGCCACCTTGGCTCACGTTCAGCACGACTTGGGCATTGTCCTTCGCCGGATTCGGCATTACGCGAAGAGCCGGCGCATCATTGCCGATGACCTGCTCAAGACCTACGTTGATGCCATTGATGTTGACGTCATCGATGTACAGGTTGTTACCCCCGTCGCTGATGAATTCGAAGCGGACCCGGAAGTTGGGAACGTGGTACGATGAACTGATCGTGGTCACCTCCGCATATCCCCATTGGTCCGGCCCGCTCGGAACGAAGTTGGTGGAGACGTTACCGCCTGTGGTAAGGTCGTTGCTCGCCCGCATTTGTTTACGCAAGCTCCAAGTGGTGCCGCAGGTATTGCTCACCGAGATGCGCAACAGATCCTCATTGGAACTGGATCGGCGTGCGAAGGCGTACCGGAAGGAGAGCACGACATCCTCCGCCTCGCGCAGGTCAACGGTGGGCGTGATCAGCTCGTCCGTCTTACCTACCATGGTGGTGTTGTTCTGCAAGCGAGTGCACGCGGATCCGGTGTAGGCTGCGGCCGTGGTGACCTCAAATCCGTTGTCACCGTTCACGTTCACGGAGGTCCATCCGAGATCCGGCAAGTTGCTGGCCGATTCGAATCCTTCCACCAATTCGGTCACGACACCGGGGTCGCTCGATACGTTCACGAGGTTGTTCTGCGTCGTGCTCAAGGAAGTGGTTCCATCGCTGACCTGCAGGGTGACCGGGTAAGTCCCTGCGGTGTTGTAGGTAACGACCGGGTTCGGGCTCGTTGAGGTGGACGGCGTGCCTCCTGGGAAATTCCAATTCCAACTGGTCACATTGTTATAGCTCCGGTCCGAGAACGTGACGGTGCCACCCGCGCAGATCATGGTGCTTCCGCTTTCGAAGCGCGCAGCGCAAAGTGTGGCGTTCCCGTTCACCCCGGTATTGATCAAGTTCGTGGTTTGCCACAGTTGGTTGCGCTGGGCGGTGTTCGAGTTCAGCGCCGCGATCATGCGTGTGCTTTGACCGTTGGTGAACATCTTGGAGCAGTAGGAGTAGTCCATGTAGTTCTCCACATTGTCCAAGCTGCCGCACGTGGTGCCGTTCAGGTTGCACGAGGTCCAACCGATGGTGTTGGGTGTGTCGCTGACGCCATCATCCATGTTGCAATTCGAACTCAAGGCCGGTGTGTTGCCATCGCCCCATGTGTGCGCCAGATTGATCCAGTGACCTACTTCATGGGTCAGCGCACGGGACCGACCGGGGCTGCTCGTGCCGATGGATCCGGTATAGGTGTGTTGCAGTACGATCCCATCCTCCAAGGGGTACCATTGTGCAGTGGATGGACGGAAGGTGTATCCTGCGGCACCGTTCGCTGAGGCTGCCACCCACACGTTCAGGTATTTGTTCCGGGGCCAGATGATCAAAGCCTTCATGCTTTCGTCACCAGCATTGGTCAATGCGGAAACGGTGCGGGTGATGCCGTTGGTGCAATTGCCTTGCGGGTCCTTGCCGGCCAAGCGGAATTCTATGCCGACATCGGCCACAAGTCCGAGGAATTCAGAACGCACGTTGTCCCAATCGGAATTCATCCGGTTGAAGTCATCGTTCAGGATACGAACAGCGTCGAAAATCTGGTCGTCGCCGATGTTCTCCGGACCGTTGTTGTGGATGATGTGGAAGACCACCGGGATCACGTACCCCGTGCCGCGCTCTCCGCTAACTTCGAATTCACGTGTAAAGTCCTCGAGCTGCGCAGCGGTCTCGCGGATGCGGTCCATCACGGTGGGGTCGTTCTGCGCATCGGCTCCAAGACGCCACAACTCATCATGGCCGCATGTGAACGGAGCATCGGATTGAGCGTTCAGGACAAGCGCGGTAGTCAAGGCCGCGAGCAACGAAAGGGTACGGTTCTTCATGGGCTGTGGTTCCGGTACGTGGCCGGAAGGGGGACCAAAATAGCCAGGGACCACCAAACCACCGGCGCTCGGCCCCACCTTCCGCCATGTATCGTTTGACTTCCTAACGCACGAAAAGTGTGATCAGTTCGGTGAGAGATGTCACACTTGCCACCGTTCGATGGGCCATAAGGACCGACGGATCGGCTTGAAATCCCTATGAACAATGGGAATACGGCGATGCAACACAGTAGCAGCGTGGACGCTGATGCTGCTCCCGTGCTATCCGGAGGTGCCCAGTTGTGACGATCCCGTGACGTGGAGCCTTAGCGTTCTCCGCCCTTTTCGACCACCACGCGCACCGTTCGGGCACCTTGTGGAAGTTGAACAAGCACCACGTAAACCCCGGTGGAAAGTTCGGCCAAGGGCAGAGCAATGGACTGTACACCGGCAGGGCGACGTTCCGTCCAAGTAGGTACAACGACCCGTCCGGTGATGTCCAATACCGACAACTGCAGCGCGCTCGCATCGTTCAGCGGGATAAGGAGTTCCGCTCCAGCGCTCGTGGGATTCGGACGAAGGACCAGTTGTGCTTCCGAGGCGGACCGATCCACAAGACCCAAGGGCAGACCGTTGATGTTGATGTCGTCGATGTACACGTTGTTGCCACCGTTGCTCGTGAATTGGAACTTGAAACGGAAGTTGCTCACCTCGTAAGGCCCACTGATGTTCGTGATCTCCGTGAGCGCCCATTCGTCGGCGGTCGGTAGGAAGTTGCCCCCTTGTTCGGGTGCCGTGGCAAGGCTCGAGATCCCGCTCAGTTGTTTACGCAAGCTCCAGGTCTCGCCACAGGTGTTGCTCACATAGAACCGAAGCAGGTCATTGTTGGACTGCTGCCGACGTGCAAAAGCGTAACGGAAGGAGATCTCCACATCCGTGATCCCGGAAAGGTCGATCGGGCCGGAGATCAATTCATCGATCCGGCCATCGGAACCCGCGGTGTTCTGCAAACGGACGCTGCGGCTACCAGTGGCGCCAGTAGCGGTGGTGATCACGAATCCATTGCCGCCATCCGGGTCATACACTGTCCAATCGGGTGTGTTCAGCGTGGTCGTGTTCTCGAAGCCTTCGTAGTAGGGCACAGGAGTGCCCGGGTTCGGCAATACCTCCACCGCTACAGTTGTGGTCGTGCTCAGAGTTGTGGTGCCGTCGCTTACCGTCAGTGTTACAGGATAGGTGCCGGCTTCGGCGTATGACACTATCGGGCTTACTTCTGTGCTTTCAAAGGGCTCGCCACCTGGGAACTGCCACGTGCGCTCGGTCACACGATTGAAACTGACGTCCGTGTACCGGATCGTTTGCCCGACACAGACCTGTTGCCGAGCGGAGGTGAAGCGCGCTTCGCACAGCATATCATCCTCAAAAACACCGGTGGCCATCAGATTCGATGGTTGCCATAGCGAATTGCGCTGCGCCACGGAGCTGGTCAAGGCCGCGATCATACGGTCCGCTTGCCCATGGGTGAACATCTTGTCGCAGTACGAATACTCCATATAGTTCTCCACGTTGTCGATCGTAGAACCGCAAGAACCCGAGTTCAGTGAACAGGTGGTCCAGCCCTTGGTCAACGGGGTGTCATCCACATCGTCGTCCATCTCGCAGTTCGACTCAAGGCCCGGCTCATTGCTATTGCCCCAGCAGTGCTTCAGGTTGATCCAATGCCCGACCTCATGCGAAAGAACACGCGAACGTCCGGGGCTGCTGGTCCCGATGCTACCGACATAACCAGATTGCACCACGATCCCATCGCGACTCGGTTGGTTGTTCAGCACCGCCGGATAATTCGTGTAGCCCGCGGCGCCGTTCGCAGAGCGTCCGACCCAGATGTTCAGGTACATGTTCCGAGGCCATTGGATCAATTGGGTCATCTCCGAATTGCCCTGGTTGGTCAATGGAGAGACCGTGCGCGTGATCCCGCTGGTGCAGTTGCCGTTCGGGTCGCGTTTCGCCAGGCGGAATTCGATGCCCACATCGGCCACAAGGTCCAGGAACACGGGACGTACTGCTGTCCAATCAGGGTTCTCCTTGTTGAAGTCCTGGTTCAGGATACGGATCGCGTCCTCGATCTGCTCATCGCTGATATTCTCGGTGCCGTTCTCGTGGATCACGTGGAAGACCACCGGTATCGTAAAGGTGTTCCCACGCTCGCGAACGAAATTCCGGCAGTGCGTGTTCAGCCATGCATCCACCTCCTCCACGCGCTGTAGGCCTTCGGGGTCGTTCCGGAACATCTCTTCCAACATGGCCGGGTCGTTGGCTTTGCAATAGACCTCGGCTTCGGGGGATTGAGCACGGAGGGAGAAGCCGGCCAAGAGGACCAGCAGAATGGAAAGGAGGGTCGATCGCATAGGAATGGCTGGGAGCAGAAGAGTGCAAGTTACCGGGATGGAACGTTCCGGCCCTCCGTTTGTTCCGCACAATTACTGCGCCCTCTTGGGTTCCGAAGGCGATGATCAGCGGTGCTTCGTGCCTACTTCAGCGCTTGCTCCAGGTCGGCCACCAGGTCCTCGGCATCCTCCAAGCCGACGCTGAGCCGGATGAGCGTGTCGGCCATACCGTTCTTCAAGCGCTCTTCCCGTGGAATGCTGGCATGCGTCATGCTCGGCGGATGGCCCAGCAACGATTCCACGCCGCCCAAGGACTCGGCCAGGGTGAACAGCTTCGTGCTCGAGAGGAAGCGTGTGGCATCGGCCATGTTGTCCCCCTTCAGCGTGAAGCTCATCATCCCACCGAAGTCACGCATCTGCCGTTTCGCGACCTCGTGGTTCGGGTGGGTCGGGAATCCCGGCCAATGCACCTTGTCCACTTTCGGATGCTTGGCCAACCAGTTCGCGATCACCTTGCCGTTCTCAGCGTGGCGCTGCATGCGCAGGTGCAGGGTCTTCAGACCGCGCAGCACCAGGAAACAATCCTGCGGACCCGGGATGGCGCCGCAGCTGTTCTGGATGAAGGCCAAGCGATCATGCAGTTCGTCGTCCTTGACGACCAAGGCACCCATCACCACATCGCTATGGCCGCCGAGGTACTTCGTAACGCTGTGCATCACGATGTCGGCGCCGTGGTCCATCGGGTTCTGCAGGTAGGGGCTGGCAAAGGTGTTGTCCACGCCCAGCAGGCACTTGTGCTTCTTGGACAAGGCCGCCAGCGCGGCGATGTCGAAGATCTTCAGCAGGGGATTGGTCGGGGTCTCGGCCCAGATCAACTTGGTGTTCGCGTTGATGGCCGCTTCCACCTTGGCCATGTCTCCCATGTCCACGAAGTGGAACTTCACGCCGAAGTCGGCGAACACCTTGGTGAACAAGCGGTAGGTGCCACCGTAGAGGTCGTTGGAGCTCACCACCTCATCACCGGGTTTCAAGAGCTTCACGATGGCGTCTATACTGGCCATGCCACTGCTGAAGCAAAGCCCATGCGTGCCGTTCTCCAGGGCCGCCAAGGCGTTCTGCAGCGCCGTTCGCGTCGGGTTGTGGGTGCGGCTGTAGGCGTATCCCTTGTGTTCACCAGGCGCCGTTTGCACGTAGGTGCTGGTCTGGTAGATCGGGGTCATGATCGCCCCGGTAGCTGGGTCGGGTTCTACGCCGGCGTGGATGGCCTTGGTGCCGAATTTCATGGGTGGCAGTGATGCGTTGGGTGCCTGTGAAAGAGCCGAGAAGGTAACAAGAGAGCGGGCCGCCGGATGTCGAGTAGGCCTACCTGCCCCGCGTATTCCGCAGCCACCTGGGTAACACGATGGTGCCGATGAAGAGGTAGAGGTAGTAGCTGAGGATGCGCCAGATCACGGCCAAGGCCCCGATGTAGCCCACCGCTGGCAAGAGGTCCTGGAAGAATCCGCTGAAGGCCACTTCGGCCACACCGCTGCTGCCGGGCGTTGGACTGATGAGCAGGATCACCCACATGATCAACTGCCGCGCGTATAGCAGGAGGTGGTCGCCCACGGTGAAGAAGGCCGCGGCGATGAAGTTGATCACCAGGAAGCGGGAACCCCAGGACAGGCAGGTGGCGCCGAAGGCTTTTGCCCAGAAGCGTTTCGGCTTGCCCTTCAGTTCGTCCGAAGTGGTCACGATATCATCGCCCACTTTGATCACGTTCGGGCGCCAGCGACTGAGGAAGGGCAACTTGAAGATCCGCAGCAACGCGAACTTGAATGCGCGCGGCCGGAAGAACACCGAGTACGTGACGATGAACACCATGCCCAGGATGAAGCCGTAGCCGATCCAGAAGATCACCTTGATCGGGAGCCCCCAAAACGCGTGGTCCAACTGCGGTGGGAACAAGTGCTCCATGCCCACGAACAAGAAGACCAAGGGTACCATGATCACGTAGAAGAGCTCGTCCATCAGGGCGGTCACCAGTACGATCGCTGTGGCCCGGCCCAAGGCCAAGCCCTCCCGACCGATGATGAACATGGCGATGCCGGACCCACCCACGACCGAAGGTGTCAACGCCGATGCGAACTCCCACAGGAAGGTGACGTTGAAGCTTTGTCGCCAACTGAGATGCCCATCGGAAAGCACGCGCATGCGGTAGATGTAGCCGAGGTCACGTAGCGCGGTGGCCAGCACTGCCATGATGATCCAGAAGGTACTGGTCCAGGTCCAGTTGATGGTGCCGAGCACCTCCATGGTGGTCATCTTCCGGTAGGCACCGGTGCCTGGTTCCACCGCTTCGAATTCGGCCGGGTCGCTCAGGTCGGCCAAGTGGTTGTGGTTGCTGTCCACCCATGCGTGATCGCCTTTGCCATCCAATGCCTTTTCAAAGCGTTCCTTGCCCAGGTCACGCCACAGCAACCACCCTGCGGCCAACATGCCGATGAGCACCGGGATCAGCACGCGTCGAAGTCTGAACCGGGACCGGAAGTCCTGCTCCTCGTCGGTGGTGGCCGCTGTGCTCTCCATCTACCTTCGCGCCCGCCGAACGGGGCCGGGTTAAAGGTATTCGTTCACCCACACGTTCGGAACGGATGTCTTCGCGTACCCTCGCACATATCGCCCTGTTCATCGTCAACTTCATCTACGGGGTCAATTATGTCGTGGCCAAAGGCCTCATGCCGGAGGTGATCGGACCCTCCGGTTTCATCCTGCTTCGGGTGCTTGGTGCCGGTGGTCTGTTCTGGATCGTGTATGCCCTACGGCCCGAACGGATCGCCTATTCCGACATGGGCCGCTTGGCGCTGTGCGGCCTGTTCGGCGTGGCGCTGAACCAGCTCATGTTCTTCCACGGCCTCATGCGTACCACGCCGATCAACGCGAGCATCATCATGGTGGCCACGCCGATCCTTGTGCTGGTGTTGGCCGGCATCTTGCTGAAGGAACGGATCACCTACACCAAGTTGCTGGGTGTGCTGCTCGGTGCCGCCGGTGCGCTTTCCTTGATCATCCTGAAACCGAACGCCGCAGTGACCGGTGCCATGCGCCTGGGCGATCTCTTCATTCTGGTGAACGCCACTTCCTACGGCATCTACCTCGTGCTGGTGAAACCGCTCATGCGCAAGTACGGCGCTGTGGCCGTCATGGCCTGGTCCTTCCTTGTCGGCCTGATCCTCGTTGCACCTTTCGGCTTCGGCGAATTGGCAGCGGTGCAGTGGAGCGCGCTCACGACGCCGATCATCGCGGCGATCGTCTTCGTGGTGGTGCTCGTCACCTTCGTGGCCTACCTGCTCAACACCTGGGCGCTGGGCAAGGTGGATCCCACCGTGGTGGGCACCTACATCTACATGCAGCCCGTGATGGCCGCGCTGTTCACGTGGCTGTTCGTGCGCATCGGGCCGGAGCGCTTGGGCATTCCCGGGGACCATGTCGCGGTGCTGGGCCTGCCGCAACTGCTGTGTGCTGCTGCGATCTTCATCGGTGTGTACCTGGTCGGTCGCGCGGATCGGGACAGTGTGAAGGGAACGTGATGCTTCTTGCGCTATGCGCATTGGTCGTTCCATCCTTCCAGCATCCGTCTACCTTTGGCCACCCGATCGACCCACACCATGATCCGCTCCATGACAGGCTTCGGCCGCGCTGAAGGCGTAGTGAACGACAGAAAGGTCACCGTGGAGGTGCGTTCGCTCAACAGCAAGGGGCTCGACCTGCTGCTGAAACTGCCGGGAGCGTTCAAGGAGTACGAGGTGGATGTGCGGCAGCTCGCCGGCACCGTGGTGGTGCGTGGCAAAGTGGAAGTGCACCTGTCCGGCGATCAGTTGCATGCGCACAAACGCACTTCCTTCGATACGGAACTGGTGCGCGCGTATTACGAAGAGTTGCAAAGCATCCGCGCAGCGGTGGCGCAGAACGCCACCACCGACCTTTTCGCCCATGTGCTGCGCATGCCCGATGTGGCGAACACCACCACCGATCGGATCAGCGAGGACGAATGGAACGAGGCGCGCGCCCTGGTGGTGAATGCGCTGGATACCTACGACGATTTTCGCAAGAGCGAGGGTCAACGTTTGCAGGAAGTGCTCGCGGCCCATGTGGCGCGCATCAGCGAATTGTTGGCGCGCACCGAGACCTTGGATGTGGGCCGCGCCGAGCGTACCCGCGAACGCTTGCGTGCCAAACTCGCAGAGCTGGAAGCGAAGGTGGACCAGGACCGCTTTGAGCAGGAACTGGTCTTCTACCTCGAAAAGATGGACGTGACCGAGGAGAAGGTGCGCTTGCGCTCGCACTGCACCTATTTCATGGAGACCATGGAGCAGGACGAACCACAAGGTCGCAAGCTGAACTTCATCGCGCAGGAAATGGGGCGCGAGATCAACACCTTGGGCTCCAAGGCGAGCGATGCCGCGATCCAACAAGTGGTGGTGATGATGAAGGACGAGTTGGAAAAGGTGAAGGAGCAAGTGCTGAACGTGTTGTGAGCGGGATGGGAGCGAAGGGTAAATGCGTCATCATCTCGGCACCCTCGGGTGCGGGCAAGACCACGATCGTCAGGAGCCTGTTGGCGCAAGGCTTGCGCTTGGCCTTTTCGGTAAGCGCCACCAGCCGACCGAAGCGCTCTTACGAGGTGGATGGCCAGGATTATTTCTTCATCACCGAAGCGGAGTTCCGCAAGCGGATCGATGCTGGCGATTTCGTGGAGTGGGAAGAGGTGTACCCCGGCCGTTTCTACGGCACCTTGCGCAACGAGATCGAGAGCGGATCTGGGCGCAAGGGCAATAGCGCGATCTTCGATGTGGACGTGGTGGGCGGCCTGCGCTTGAAGGAGGTGTTCGGCGACAAGGCCTTGGCCCTGTTCGTAAGCCCGCCCTCGGTGGAAGCGCTGGAGCAACGCTTGCGCACGCGTGGCACGGAATCTGAAGAGACCCTGAAGGTCCATGGACAGGCGGCCCACAGAAATGTCATACCCCCGTTTCGATATCACCGTTGTGAATGACACCTTGGAGCATGCGCGCGCCGGGGGCCCACTCCATCGTCAAACGTTTTCTTTCCTGATGCGCATCGGTTGCCTGTTCGGATCCTTCGACCCACCCCATCGCGGCCATTTGGCCATTGCAGAGCATATGCTGGCCAGCTGCGAGTTGGAGCAGGTGTGGTTGGTGGTCACTCCGCAGAACCCCTTCAAACAGGACCGCACTCTTGGCCCGGACCAACACCGCTTGGCCATGGTGCGCTTGGCGGTGCAGGGCAGGATGCTTTGGTGGCCAGCGGCTTCGAACTGGACCTGCCGCGCCCCAGCTACACGGCGGATAGCCTCCGCTTCATGCGCCACCGCTGGCCCGATCACGAGTTCGCCCTGATCATCGGTAGCGACAACCTCGCGGACCTGCACAAAGTGGAAGGACCCGGAGGACATCTTGGAACACCACCAACTGTTGGTGTACCCGCGCGAAGGCTTGAAGGAGCACCTCTCCAGAACGATCTACCACGGGCACCCCGGTGTGCGTGTGGTGGCCGATGCGCCGCTATACCCCATCTCCTCCACCGAGCTGCGCGCCGACCTGAAGGCCTGGAAACCCATGGGCGACCGCTTGAGCGCAAAGGTGCTGAGCTATATCAGGCAGCATAGGTTGTACAGGGGGAGTAGGGAGAAGACGTCCTGTTCCAAGGTTCTCATTCCGGCAATATGGTCAATTTGGTAATGGCGCGCGTGCCGTTCCGGTCAAAGGGCGACAACATGCTGCCCGCCGGAACGCCGGACACGATGAACACAGTAGAACCCGGATAACCCGGCCATGTGCGTACCCTGCGCCCGGCAAGGTCCAACAAGGTGAGTGTAGTGTTGCCTACGGCCTGCTCCATGTTGACCTCGAAACGGTCCGTGCAGGGGTTGGGGAACACACGCAGCGCCATTCGGTTCCGCTGACTCCTGCACCCCATTCAAACCATACAGCTTGCTTACATGCGTTGGCTAGGGTCGTTCGTGCTGCCATCGTCGTAGCCGTGGTAGGCACCCCAGACGTAAAAGTTGCCATCGTTGCTGGGCATGGTACTATGCTCTTGTAGGTGGTGGAACCTGAGGCACCACATAATCATACGCCCCGCAACCCAAGCCATCGAAGACATCCTCCACCAAAAGGTGCCGCTGCTATCGATCGTGGCGATGCCACCACGGTCAGGCCGTTGATCGATCGAAGACGCCGGTGACGATGAAGCGGTCGGAGAGAGTTCGTAGATGGATCCGACCACCGGAATGCCTGACCCATTGAAGCTGGCGTAGAACTCCAATAAGGTGAAGCTCTCGTCCAAGTGCCATCGGGCATCAGGCGGATCACACCTTGCACTTGGTCCGAGCCGATGAGCTTCAGAGGCCCTGCCACCATGATCCGGCATCGGGTAGGGTGTGGTAATCTCTTGCCTCGCCGAACCACTGCAAGGGTGGGTCGAAGCTGGGGTCAAGTTGCCATCGGCCTCCACCCGGAACACGGTCTTCACCGGCTGCCCCTCGTAGGTGGTCATAGTGCCAGTGCAGAGGGAACATATCGGGTTGTTCGTCTATGGCGTAGATACCATTGCAAAGCCGGTGGGTGCGCGTGGTATCAAGCCCTCGTTGCTGAACCGAATCGAACTGTAAAGCCCCTCGAAGCCTCGGATGCTGTCGCGCAAGCGGCGTGCGCCCCGCTCATCAGCACACGCCCATCGGGGTACCACGTGGTAATCGCCGCCTTGCAGGAGGTGAAGTAGGGGCCTGAATTCAGCATAATGAAATCCGGGTCTAAGGAGCCATCCATAGGAGTCGTCGCACTATTTGCCCCGCTCCACAATAGAATCGGTCCTCCCAGAGCGTTATTCTTCCACCCATTCCTGGATATGGTGTGAACGAGAGGTCCCTTGTTCCGTCGAAATAGCCTTGCTCCGTATCGTGGCTGGAAGATACTTTCGCCGAAGTAGGTGATCGGACCAGAGATCAAGCTTGCCATCCGGCAATGGCTTAACATCTACCACGTAGCGGGTCGCTATTCCCGTGCTGAAAGATGGGTCTACCTGGAAAGGAGATTGCGGCTTACTCGTGCTGACCAACATGAATTGAGAGCAGCATCGTGATCAGCCGCATGCAGCTGATGCTCATTGGCGTATGGTCAGGTTCTTGGTCTTTAGCGTCACCACTTCTGCTTAGCACCACCGTATAGGTACCCGGCGCGAACTCCCGGCTATCCAGCACGAGCTGTTGTTCCTGGTTGCTTACAATGAGCTGCTTCAACATTCGACCGGTGATGTCCTGAATAAAGATGGCCGCTTGTTTGGGCGCATCCGGTAATTGCACCTCGATCGCTCTACGTAGTTGCTGGCCGGATTGGGATACATGCACCAAGGGTAGCGTATCCAGCTTCATCTTCCGCTCCCAACGCTCCGACCCTTAACGCTTTCGGTGTTCCCCCATCGCCTCCTGTTAGAGGCGCGCGGCATTGCCGTAATGGAAACACAGCAGGTTCTGCGCCCAGGTGGCGGCACGGTCGTATTGGCCCGCGATGATGGTTTCCAATTCGTTCTGATCCCCTTCGGTCAGTTGGGCTGTGCTCTTTCCATTGGCGTGCAAGCCCTGTAGGAAGTCGGTCGCCGCCAACATGCGCCAGCGCTCGCTCTCCGCTTTATGCCTTCAGGTCGTGTTCCTCTGGAAGGTCCTCGATAGCCGTGCGGGCCGCCGCGTAATTCGCTACTTCGAGGTGGGTCAAAGCCTCGGCATAGCGCGCGGCCGGGGTGCGGTCTGCGCCACACCCAGCGCAGGCTGTCCACATGCGGTACCGTATCGCTGTGGTAATGGTTCAGGAGCAGGTTGGCGAATTGCGTCATTTCCCCGTGGTGGTGGGCCAGGTGCGCTTCCAACTGGCTGCGGAAGGTCTTGGTGTCCCAACTGGCTACGATGTTGTCGATCCGGGTTTTGCGGCATGGGGTAAAGGCGCCTCATATTGCAGCCATTTCACGAAACCCTCTTTCTGGGTGGCATCAGGGGTTGGCGATGCAGACCTCGGCCTTGATCGCCATGGGCAGGGTGGGCTTCTCCATCATCTCCTTCAGCACCGTAACAGTGAGGTAAGGGCTCTTCTCCAGCAAACTCGAGCGGGCTTCCCCATACCTCTTCCGGCCAGCTCTATCACTATCAACATTTCATCGGTACTGCCGCCATCGATCGATTGCTTGTGAGGTACGCGCTGTTCACATACTAGCTACGCCTTCGCCCACCATGCCCGATACCAGCGGACCGGGGTCCCTGCTCGGATATGCCACCAGCCGCACGTTGCGCTGGGTGCAGTTGTTGTTGGGCCGCAGCACGGGCAGGTTGTTCGGGTTATCCCGTTACCAGCACCCCATCAGTCATGAACAGCGGCTTGTTGGGCGCTTCCGGGCTTTGCCACCAATAGGTGAGCACGTTAGCCAGGTTGTTCGTATTCCGGATGTCAGGTTGGCCGACTCGCGATCGAAGGCATTGTCCGCTGCGCGTTCCAGACGCCCTTGGTTGGTGCGGATGGTCTGGTCCTCCGCTTCCGGGTCGATGTCCACCCTCCGGCTCCATAAGTTGGTGGCGTTGCCATCATTCTCGTTGCATTGGAAATGCGGAGCCGATGAAGGCGCGGTTGTCTCGTCGGCACAGACCCCTTCGCCGATATAGGCGCGTCCAGGTCGTGGGCCTCGTTGCGGAAGACCATATCGTTGTGGCCATAGGAGTAGCCCACCGCAAGCCTCGCTGGGTTCGGGCCGACTTTATGGAAACTGTTGTCCTCGATCGAGAACCCGTAGCCCATGGTGGAATAAATCGCGCGGTGAAAGCCATTCCAATTGGGAAATTCAATGGGATTGGTCAACTCCACATCCCTACCGCCCACCTCCAGATTGGCTATCCACCACCTTGTATCCACCACGCCTTCAGTGTAGATGCCGCAGACGTTGTTGGTGAGTCGGCGTTCTACTTGGAAGTTGCGGCTGCTGGTGCTGGTAGAGCGTGTATGCCGTGGTCCAGTCCGGTGAATACCGTATTGGTTTGAAATGGTTCAGGACACGGTGTGTACAAACTGGAAGTCCCGGGAGTCAAGCAGCCGCTGATAACCTTATACCCTGCGTCAAGTGAAGCAATACCGTAACCGAGTTCGTGACTGTTCGAAATGGTCGTTTGAGCGTTGACGAATTTACAGCCACGAAATATTATGCCGTTCACCTCCCACATTGTAACATGGGCTTCAAAGTCATCTGCCGTCCTGTAGTCGTCGTTCACCGTAAAACTTGTGTTTTGGAAGAAGTTGAGCGGTTATTCTGTATTAGTTCGCTATTTGTTGGGTGAAAATTCTGATATGACATGAATTCTACAGCTCTGTGACAGTTGATGAACTCACCGCCATAGGCTCTTACAACACCCCCGTGCGTTCCCCAAACGCGGTTGTTTCATGAGTGATCGCGTTGCGTGCGTGTTCTAATTTCCAACCATTCTTGAGCTCAACGTAGCCTTGGTGGGCGAAATCCTAGTCACACCGTTAATTGTTGCATCATACTGGTGCCTACCATTGTCACCCCAAACTTGAACTCTGCCAGCCCATTGTTCTCCGCAGAGGTTGGTGATGAAGCCGCCATCGAGAATAAGGCGACCGCCGGGTTTGACAATTAGAGAAGCGCCACTAGGAAAGTGCACCCGCATCTGATACGTTAGCGATGCTTCTTGCTCTATTATTAAGTCAGAATCCATTATCCTAGCACCTTCCCACCAGAGCTTGGCCAGAGCTAACGACTTTCGGATTAGGGGCTCTTGTGCAGTAGTCGTCACGTACTATTCTCCGAAGCTCGTGGGTCAGACTTCTATTGATCTTTGCAAGTTGTTCTGGAGTTAGAGGCTCAATCATAATGATAGTCCAACAAATTGTTCGAACAACAATACGCAGGCCCGATAGGCCACCTCCAGGTCCATTAGGACAGCAACCGAACGGAGATTGTGCGCCGTAAGTGAATTGCATTTCGTGTGGCGAAGGTGTGTCCGAACAGTCGTCTGGATCAGGAAGTAAATGTCACAGCAATTTCCGCTGTTGGTCATCATAGTATGGGAAAGGCCTAGTAAACGAGGCATTCTCATACAAGCATAGTCGGGCGATTTGATAAGCGTTATCCAGATGGTTTAGTATTTGATATCCTTGATAGCAGTTCTGCATTACCGCCCATCTATTGGTGCTGCCAGTTTGTGATGCACCAGCGTAGCCTCCGGCAGTTGCATGGGTGTAAAACAGATTGATTGAATTAGATACATCAACTCCATACGTAGACAAGACTGTTCCTATGTTATATACAACTTGGTCTCTAGTGAAATAATTTGGATTATTGTGGTACAGAACATTGTCTATTACAAATCTGAATGGAATTGGTAGATTGGGGATGTTATTGTCTGGTGGCAGAACGGCATGGTTGGCATTCAAAGATGTGTGTTCACCATGTCGTTGATGGCGTGCGCAAAGGCCTCCCCTGTAAGGCCATTTGCAGTCGATCATCGGCCGTGAAATTTCCTTGTCCGGATCCGTCCAACATGAAGTGAACGTTTACACGCACATTCGGTTGGTATGTGTACTCGTCAGTGAAGTAATTGAATCGATGCATGCACAGTAGCCACATATATCATAGGCAGTTGGTGGTGGGGTCTCCTCGATAACTTCGCAATAGGGTAATCTGTACGAGTGCCTTGAAACCATGTTGGGTACTGATAGAGACACATAACCCAATGATGACATACCTGACATGCAAGCAACGAAATCTGTGTAGTTTCAATGTGTTTTCCATCGTTTGCCGTATTGAGAATTCAAGGTGTTTGCGTTACGGAAAGGTAGGACATTTGGCTGTGATAGCGCGAGCCAGGTCCGGGACATTGAACAGCCCATAAATTCAGATGTATAGTGGAGGATGCCGAACCAGCCCCTGCTGGAAACCCAGCGCAACTCCACGTTCCAGAAACGCTTATCGCTACTGAGCCGCATGGTGCTTTGCGGGTGTTCAGGCTCCAAGGGCACCATAGCTTGGGCAGCACCAAGCGCGTGCCCATTATGCCGCAGCCGGCCTGCACGCCCACCTTGTAGTAGAAACAGAAGGGGTGGTCTTCCAACAAACTCTTGGTGCGGCGCAAGCGAAGGCGCACGCCCAAGTGCTCGCTTAGGCCAAGGGGATAATCCCAGCCGCCGCAGGCGCCGCCTTTAAGGGGGCCGGGGCTTTGCCAACCATAGTAAGAATTATGGTAGGCCGAACATGGGTCGGCTTTGTGCCTGAAACCGTTGGGGCCACGCACCCACTGTGCGGCCAAGGCTCGGCGCGCACGTGTGCGGCCCACGAGTACGTTGCAGGGCATAGGGTGCAGCGTTGCAGGCGCTGTTGGCCGTGCAAGAGTGTACCTTCAAGTGGTGGTAGGCCCGGCCCCGAACGGGATGCCGACGGCCAAGCTTACCAGGCGTTGCATGCAGTTCCTATGGATGGGCGGGCGTGGGGGTCGGCAGTCAGGGCGCTTTATGGAAGTCAGGTAAAGCTATTCGGCAATAGGCCGTTCGGCAACTCAGTGCTGCGGGTGTACTGGCTTGTGCCGCGGCAGGAAGTACACGTACCGGCAGGTGCAGCAAGTGCTACGGCAGTGGGCATGGAGTGTTCCGGCAATTGGCCAAGGTGCTGCGGTACCAGCGCATGGTGCCGCTGCACCAGTACATGTTCCAGCATGTGTGTACCGGAATTACGGCATGTGCCGTAAGTGCTGCCGCATGTGTCGCAAATGCCACGGCACTGGCCCTTGGTTCCGCAGCATTTTCGGAAAATGCTGCGGCATGTGCCTGAATTGCAGTGGACATTTTGCGGCTGCCGTAGGCGCTAGGAGTGCCGGTTACCTGCGCCGGCCGTGGGTTTGCGGCATTTCGACGAAGCCGCGCAACCTGCTCCCCGGCGGCTTACGATTCACTGGTCCGGAAGGCGTTCTGACGGAGCCTTCCCGGAAACCGGACGTTCTTGTTCGGACCGGCGTTCAAACCCGGATGTAACGCACCGACCAATACCTAATACCATGCGTCAGATAGTCAAAGTAGTAGTTCGGATGCGGGGCCGCAGTGCCTTCGCCAAGTTGGACCAGGCCCGTTTCGTGGTCTCCAAAATGAAGGACAATGCCAATTTCGCCGACCTGGCCGATCGGGTGACCGAGTTGGAGACCGCTGCGGACACACTCGATAACGCCATCACCATGGCGCGCAGCGGGGACCATGAACTGGTGGGCCTGAAGCAGATCGCGGAGGATGTGTTGATGGTGGCCATGGCAAAGTTGTGCGACTCGATCAACGGTGAGGCCGCCGGTAAGTCGAAGCTCTGACCTGCGGCCTGCCGTTGCGGAGAGAACAACCCGGTCGACGAGTTGAACCCGCCGACGAAAGTGGAGGGCTTGCTCACCAAGACCCGTGGCCGTGCCAGCTTGGTATGGAAAGGTGATGATGGTGCCCGCGTGTACAATGTGTTCATGAGCACCACCAACAACCCCTACAACTGGACCTTGGTAAGTGCCACCACGAAGCAGCGCTTCAACGTGGACGGGTTGGTGGCGGGCACGTTCTACTACTTCGCTGTAAGTGCGGTGGGCACCGGCAAACAGAAAGCAGCAAGAGCGAACCGGCCGAAGTGATGGCCGCTGCATGGCCTGCACCGCGTGCCTCCCACGAGCGGGAGGCCCAATGGAACAAGGCCCCGGGGAATTTCCGGGGCCTTGTTCGTTGAGGTAGGAGCCGTGCATCGCTCTATGGAAAATGCACAGGCGTACAGGCGTTCACAGCGCCGCTTCTCCACGTCGATCGGTTCCACCACGCCTGCGGTCTGCATCAGGTGGTTGCGCAGCACAGGAATAGCGCGCTCGAAACCGCCGTTCACCACATGCAGGTCGCAGAGAGGGTGCCAGTAGGGCAGCAGGTAGTTGCGGTAGGCGGGCAGCACGTGGTTGGTCCATTGGTACAGCACATCCTCGGTGCCGTAGCCACGCTCTTTCGAATCCCGTTTCGAAGCCGGTCAGCTCAGGCACCTTCGCTGGCGTCTATGAATATGCGCAAGGTCGAACGAGCCCGCACCGGCTCGTGGTGCAACACAGACAAGCCCTCCACAAGGATCGCCGGTGCCGGTCGCAGCTCGATCATTGGGCTTCGCCCAAGCCCGCAAGTTGAAGGTGTACTCCTTCTTGTAGATCGACTCGCCGGGAAGCCAAGGTGCGCAGGTCGCGGGCCAAGCCATCCAGGTCCACCGCAGAGGGCAGGTCGGGGAAGTTGACCTTGCCGTTGCGATGCCAACTGCGCTTCCTTCCGGATGGTAGTAGTCGTCCTGCGATACTTGGCAGACCATGCCGGGCAGGGTTTCCCGGAGCGCTCGGACCAGCGTGGTCTTTCCGACCCACTTCCTCCTGCTACTCCTACGAGGTAGGCGCCCCGGTGCATGGCCGCTAAGGTAGCCCCATGGCCCCTACCCAACGAAATGCAGAGCGATGCTAGGCCCATTTCGTGCATGTCCGGGTCCGAGGGCTGCCGGAAACCGCCTGCCATGGCTTTGAAGAGTTTGGCACGCGGATCAGCAAAGATGGGTTGTACTAAACCTGAAGATCATGAACACTCCCCTGCAACCTTACCAGAAGTTGAAGCGCCAAGCGAAACGATTGATGATGATCGGTGACTTGGAGCGCTACCTGTACACCTTGCGCGCGATGAACGAGTTGCGCTTGCTGCAGCGCAAGGGGCTGGCGAAAGTACAGATGTCCGTTGCCGGTTGTTGGTTGTCAGGTCTGCTTGGTACAGGTCGGCTCGTTGTTCCCCGAACGCGCGCTGACAATGACGACCAGCAACTGAAAACTCCCATCCCCGCGGCCTTTCCAAAGAATCTTCACCCTTCATGGATCCTTTTCCAGGGTATCGCCGTAGAAGGTCCCATGACGAAGAAGGATAAGATAGCCTTCATCAAAAGCAGCAAGCGCAAAACGCACGTGTACAACAACCTGGAACGGTACACGGACCAGCAGTTGAACGACGTGATCCGGGAGATCGTGCAAGGCTTGATCCGCGAAAGTGAGATCAATCGCCAACACATACATCAACGGATACCGGTAGTTCGGCTGAGCGTTCGCCCTGCTTGAAGGCTGAAGCCTCAGGTAACAGAGCCCTTACGAAAGTGAGGGCTTTGTTACGTTGTGCCCCTTGGTTCCGGGCCTCAATACCAGCCGATGCCCAGCACGTAGCTGAAGGCCATGAAGAACTTGTTCGGGGTATCCCCTTTGTTCAGGTAGGGTTGGTCCAGGGCATCCATGTCGCCAATTGCACGCCGAACGAGGCGGTGAGGCCGCCAGCGGAGCGTCCAAGGCGGGCGATAGCGAAGCGGAGGCCTACCGGGAACAGGGCCGCACTGCTGGTTACCAGCCGGGTATCAGGGCCGCCATTGGTAGCATAGGTCGTGAGCAGGTTCTCGTAGGTGACCTTGCGATAGCCCAGGAAGGGGCCCATGTGGAAGGCCGGGTCGACATTGTCCGAGAAGCAATACATGGAATGGTAGGTGACCCCGATGCTCTTCCGGTCCAAGTAGTAAGTGGCGTATGTGGTGCTCGTTTCGTCCCCTTCCCGGTACTCACCCTCGGTGCCGAACAGGTCGATCGCGACATTCACGTCCAAGGCCATGCTGTTGCGCGGTGAAATGTCGTGGTCCAGCCCGCCCATGAAGTTCCAAAGCCCGCGCGGGGCGATCATCTCGTAGCTCAAGGGCGTTGCATGGATGCCCCACTGTGCCGAACACGCAAGCGGACCTGCAGCCAGCAGGGTCAAGAGCACAGCGCCGCGCGGCATCATGGTGCGATCGTGATGTTGAGCATTTCCAGCGCAACGGAGATCGGTACCCCGAAGCCCAAGCCCTCCAACCCACGGCCGCTGATCTTCATGGTGGTGACCCCGACCACGCTACCCGTTTCATCGATCAAGGGCCCACCGCTGTTGCCCGGGTTGATGGTCACGTCGGTCTGGATATAGGTGCGTCCATCGATCTCGCGCTTTCCGCTGAGCACGCCGCGCGATACGCTTTGCCCCAGGTTCGCATCCACCGGGGTGCCGATAGCGAACAGTTCTTCGCCCAGCATCAAGCCTTCATCGGACCCGATGGTCAATGCAGGGAGGTCCGTGGCCGATACTTTCAAAAGGGCGAGGTCGAAGTCCTTGTTCACCTTCACCACTTGGGCATCCAGCGTGAAGCCCTGTTCGAACTTCACCTTCAACAAGCTTTCATTGCCGACCACGTGTTCGTTCGTAAGCAAATAGCCGTCATTGCTGATCAGGAAGCCGCTGCCATGGCCATCGTTGGTCTTGATCGTGACCACGGCTTTCACCAAGGCGGCCAACATGTCCTTGCGCCCTGTGAAGGCGATCGCACCGGGCTTGTTCACGTGAACCGATCCGCCTTTGGTGGCGAGGAGGCTGCTGCCGTAGTTGGCCGCGATCGCATCGGCCAAGCTCAGGTCCTCTGCCAATAGGCGGGCCGCCTCTCGCACCGCATCGCTCAGCACTTGGCTGTTGGGGCTGTTCATGGCATGGTAGGTGGTGCGTGAGCTGCGGGAGAAGACCATGCTGTCCGGATCGCTGCCGCTGAAGAACCGCCAGTCGATGTCCAATACCACGGGTCCTGTACAGCGTCGCTTATCGCCCTTCAATGTCGCGTCCACGGACTTGATCGTGGGGCGCATCAGGATCTTTGCCCGTTGGATCGCCTCGTCGCCTTTGGTGGTGCCTTGGCGCACGGTGCGCGTATCCATCCAGGTGTCCTTCAGCCCACCGGAAACGGAATAGGAGAGCTGGTCGCCATTCAGCAGGTCGCGGAACATGTTGCCGCTCTCCATGCGCAGGGTTTGTCCACCGAAGGTCCCCAGTCGCGCATTCTTCATCACCTCCACATCCACGGTGCTGATCGGCACCATTTGCCGGGGCATATCATCGGGGATCTCCTTGAAGAGCCGTACCGTGTATTCACCCATCGGTAGCACGTAGAGGGCCGGGTCGTTCTTGTCCGCGAGGTAGGGTATGTTCAAGAGCATCGCATCGGCGAACAGAACCCCGTTGCTGCGCTTCGGGCGAATGGTGAAACTGCTCTTCTCATGGCCCGCCAAGGTCAGTTCGATCGCCAGTTCCTCCCCGTCGGCAGGCACGTAGTTATAGGTCAGCGGCGTGGTCCCTCGCTCGTTCCCGTTCACCCGCACCGTGGCATTGGGCGGATCGGAGTTGAGGGTGATGGTCTGTTTTCCCTTGTTCAGCATGCTGGCACAACCGGTGCTGAGTGCTGCGGCAAGTAGCAAAGCGGCGATGGGTCGTTGCATGCGTATGGGATAGGGACGGCGAAGATGAACAAAAACGACATCCGTCCGGCGCCCGTTCGATGGCGGTATGTGGAAAGATCCGTTCCTTGGGTGCATGTCGGAACTGCTGCACCTGCCACGTATCTGTGTCGACCGTCAAGGTCCTGTGGACCTCAGCGCTCACCCCACCGACCTGGGTGATGACCTGCGCAAGAAGGTGTTGAAGGATTCGCTGGAGAAGGACCGTGATCGGATCTCCGACCTACAGGAAACGCTGTACGCGCAGGGCGATCATGCGCTGCTGATCGTTTTCCAGGCCATGGATGCTGCGGGCAAGGACAGCTGCATCCGCCACGTGATGAGCGGGGTGAACCCGCAAGGCTGCAACGTCCACAGTTTCAAGGCGCCCTCCAGCGAAGAGTTGAGCCATGACTTCCTGTGGCGTCATGCGAAGGCCGTTCCCGCACGGGGCATGATCGGCATCCACAACCGCAGCCATTACGAGGAGGTGCTCGTGGTGAAGGTGAACCCGCACTATTTGCTGGGCCAGTCCCTTCCGGGCTTCACACGTGTGGAGCAGGCCGGTGCCGAATTCTGGGAAGGTCGCTATCGCTCCATCCGGGAGTTCGAGGCACACCTTCATAGACAAGGCGTCACCATCATGAAGTTCTTCCTGCACATGGGAAAGGAGGCGCAACGGCAGCGGTTCCTGGAACGGATCGACGAACCCAAGAAGAACTGGAAGTTCAGTTCCGGTGATATCCGCGAACGTGGTCGCTGGGACGAATATCAACGCGCTTATGAGGAGGCCATCGGTGCCACCGCTGCACCCCATGCGCCATGGTTCATCGTGCCGGCCGATGACCAATGGGAGACACGCGCCATCGTAGGGCGATTGGTACGGGAACAATTGGAGGATCTGGACCTGCGCATGCCCGTGCTCAATGATGCCGAACGGACCAAGCTGGCCGAGGCCAAGGCGAGTCTGTTGGCAGAAGGGTAGGCCTTGGTCGGTCCGGAGGGGAGGTGTTGTCGAGCGCTTATCTTCGGTCCATGAGCACAGGGCGGGTGAAGAATTGGAAGTTGAAGCCGCAGGCCGAGGAAACGGCCGTTGGCGGGTTGGTACATGATCGTTGCCCCGTGGTGGCCGCTCGCCTGCTTGTGCAACGCGGGATCGCGGACCACGAGACGGCCTCGGCGTTCTTCCGCCCCGGTATGGACCAGTTGCACGACCCCTTCCTCATGGCCGATATGCGAACGGCGGTGGAGCGGATCGAACGCGCCCTCGGAGAGAACGAGCGGATCATGGTCTATGGCGACTATGATGTGGATGGCACCACGGCCGTGGCTCTGGTCTACTCCTTTCTTCAGCGTTTCACCGGCAACATCACCTTCTACATCCCCGATCGCTATGCCGAGGGCTATGGCATCTCGTTCCAAGGGATCGAACATGCCGCCAAGGACAAGGTCGGTTTGATCATCGCACTGGACTGCGGCATCAAGTCCATTGATAAGGTGGCGTACGCTACGGAGAAGGGGGTCGATATGATCATCTGCGACCACCATCGTCCGGGCGATGTGTTGCCAGCGGCCGTTGCCGTGTTGGACCCGAAGCGTGATGATTGCCCATACCCGTTCAAGGAGCTCAGCGGGTGCGGGATCGGTTTCAAACTGGTGCAGGGTATCGCGCAGCGCAACGGGATCGCGGAGAACGAATTGGAGAGCTTGCTGGACCTCGTGGTGGTGAGCACGGCCTGTGATATCGTACCGGTGAACGGGGAGAACCGCGTGTTGGCACACTTCGGTCTGAAGCGTGTGAACAGCTCCCCGCGGCCCGGGATCAAGGCCATGATGCAGATGGCCAATGTGAAGAAGCAATTGGGGATCACGGAGATCGTCTTCACCATCGGCCCCCGGATCAATGCAGCGGGCCGGATCGAACACGGGCGCCAAGCGGTGGAGTTGTTGTTGGCCAAGGACCAGGCCCAGGCGGACCAGATCGGACTACGCGTGGATGGTAGCAACACCCAGCGCCAAGAGTTGGACAAGGACATGACCCGCGATGCGCTGGACCTCGTGGCGAACGACAAGGTGCTCCGCGATGGATGGAGCACGGTCGTCTTCAACCCGGATTGGCACAAGGGTGTGATCGGGATCGTGGCCTCACGGCTGATCGAGCGCTACTATCGGCCGACGATCGTGCTCACCGAGAGCCAAGGCAAAGCGGTAGGGTCCGCGCGCAGTGTGAAAGGCTTCGACGTGTACGAAGCGATCAATGCTTGCAGTGACCTACTGGAGCAGTTCGGTGGCCATATGTACGCCGCCGGGATGTCCTTGCCGCTTGAGAACGTGGAGGCTTTCCGCGAACGTTTCGAGGCCGAGGTCCGACGCACCATCCAGCCCTCGATGCGGGTGCCTGAAGAGGAGGTGGACGCCGAGATCCGCTTTGCGGACATCGAGCCGAAGTTGATCAGCGTTCTGCACTACATGGCCCCGTACGGCCCTGGTAACATGAAGCCGGTGTTCCTCACGCGTGGTGTGGTGGATACCGGATCGGCGCGAATCGTTGGCGAGGACCACTTGAAGATGAGCTTGAGGCAGGTGGATGGGAATGGGCCTGCCATCGATGCCATCGGGTTCCGAATGGCTGAGCACTACGAACTCGTTAAGAGCGGCGCACCCTTCAGCATGCTTTATGCCATTGAGGAGAACGAGTGGAACGGGCGCACAACGCTCCAATTGAACATCAAGGACATCAAACCCGGCGTGGATTCCTTGCTCGTTGGTGAAGGAGCGGGATCAAAAGAACACGTGGCCATGGCGCGCTCCTGAAAGCGGCAATGACCTGATAATTCCAACGACCGATGAACATGCGAACCACCTTGCCGCTACTGTTCTCCTGCATCGCGGGCGTTGAGGTCGCGGCACAAACGCCGACCTGGAGCGAGGATATCGCCTGCATCGCATTCACGCATTGCACACCTTGTCACCATGAAGGCGGGCCGGGACATTTCGAATTGACGAATTACACGGACGCCTACTTCTGGCGAGCGGAGATGAGGGCCGCCACACAACTGCGGTACATGCCGCCCTGGCCGCCCGATCCGAACTATCGCTCAATGGCGCATGAACGTGTGCTGACGCAGGATGAGATCGACCTGATCGCGGCATGGGTGGAAGGCGGGGCGCCGGAAGGGCCGGCGGAACTGACCCCACCGGTGCCCGTGTACAACAACACCTCGGTCCTGAGCAACGTGGACCTTAGTGTGATCATGGAGGAATACGTGATCCCCTCCAGCTCATCCGACAACTACCGCTGTTTCGTCCTGCCTATCGATAACCCGACGGATAGCTACATCACAGCGCTCGAGGTGATCCCCGGTAACACCGAAATGGTGCATCACGTGCTGGTTTACCAGGACACCACCGGCCAAGCGCGCATCCTTGATGAACAGACCATCGGACCGGGTTACACGAACTTCGGAGGGATCGGCGTGTCGGGTGCGAAACTGGTGGGCATGTGGGCACCGGGTTCCGACGTGATCACCACGCCACCCGGCATGGGCATCAAGCTCTTCGCGAATGCCGACATCGTGATCCAGGTGCATTATCCGGCCAGCAATGCGCAAGAGGTGGATAGCACGCGGATCAACCTGCAACTCCAGACCGGTGGTAACCTGCGCGAGATCGCTATCGACCCCGTACTGGACCATGTGGTGACGATCACGGACGGGCCCTTGATCATCGGTCCCTATCAGGTGCGGAGCTTCCATGCGCAGTTCACGGTACCCTTCCCGGCCACCATCACCGCCATCGGTCCGCATAGCCACTTGTTGGGCAAGAGCATGAAGGCCTTCGCCGTACTCCCCAACACGGACACCATCCCACTGATCGACATCCCGGACTGGGACTTCCGTTGGCAGGGCATGTATTCCTTCCGGAATCCGATCTACCTGCCGCCCGGCACGGTGTTGCACGGTGAGGCTTGGTACGACAACACCCCGGACAACCCGGACAATCCCAACACGCCACCTGCTTGGGTCTGGCTCGGGGAGGCCACCACGAACGAGATGATGTTGTTCTTCTTCGCCTACACCTACGGCTTCCCGTCCGATGTCGATATCGTGGTGGATGACGTGGCGCATACCCAACATCATTTGGACTGTGCACCCCGCACACAGGTCGGCATAGCGGAACATGCGGAGGTTGATGCGCTGGAGGTTTGGCCGATCCCTGCCCGTTCGATCGTGAACGTGAAAGTGGGTAAGGATGCGACCGACTTGATCGTGACCGACCTCAGCGGAAGGACCGTTCTGAGCGAAAGGCCGATACGCGAGATCATCGCACTGGACCTTTCAGGAATGGCGCATGGCATGTACCTGGTGCAAGTGCGCTCCAAGAGCGGCCTCGTGCGCTCCACCAAAGTGCTCGTGGAATGATCCTGCAGAACAGCGACGAACACTTCATGCGCCAAGCCTTGAAGGAAGCGGAACAGGCCTTCAAGGTGGATGAGGTACCGGTCGGGGCGGTGATCGTGTGCAAGGACACGATCATTGCCAGAGGACACAACCTGACCGAGCGGCTCAACGATGTAACGGCGCACGCCGAGATGCAGTCCATCACATCGGCAGCGGAGAACCTTGGCGGCAAGTACTTGAAGGAGTGCACGCTCTACGTTACACTGGAGCCTTGTGTGATGTGCGCGGGTGCGATGCAATGGTCGCAACTGGGGCGCGTGGTCTTCGGAGCGTTCGATGAAAAGGCCGGGTATCGTCGGTTCGGGGGCGCCTTGCTGCACCCCAAGACGCAGGTCGTGGGTGGTGTGTTGGAGGCCGAATGCGCCGATCTGCTCAAGGCTTTCTTCAAGCGGAAGCGCGCGCTATGAGCGGGGACGTCGCTTCGTGAGTGCTTGTAGCGCTAGCTCGTCGTTCAGCATTATCGCTTCCTGGACCAGTCTCCGCAAGGCCTCAAGTGGGAGCTTGGACGGATCTCGCGGTGGCATGTAATGCCGGATCAACTTGTGGTCCGTCGTGGCGAACAACTGTTCCGCGTCCAGCATGTGCACGCCTGCGACAAAGCCGAGCACCAGTCCGTGCTTCTGAAGGCTCAAGTAACACATCCAACGCCGGTGTGAATAGAAAGGAAGGCCATACTTGCGTTCCTCCTTCATCAACGGTGAGGCTGAAAGCAGCAATTCCCGCAATTCCGCTGCCACCGGTGCCCATTCGTCCGGCAGCCCTTCGAACCAAGCATCCACCGCGCTCATTCGGTCCAAAGTAGTGGATCGGGTCACCATTTCCGGAGGACTTAACTTTGTACCCGCTGGTCGCGGCATATGCTTCCTGATAGTAGCGGTCGCTGCGACCGCATCCAGCCGATCTCAACCTACAACCCAAGCTCAATATGTATCCAGCAGAACTTGTTGCACCCATGAAGACGGACCTCACTTCGGCCGGCCTCGAACAATTGCAAACACCGGATCAGGTGGATAAGGCCTTGACACAACCAGGCACCGTCCTTTGCGTGGTGAACAGCGTTTGTGGCTGTGCCGCCGGCGCCGCTCGTCCAGGTGTGAAACAAAGCCTCACCGGCGCGAAGCGCCCGATGAAATTGGTCACCGTTTTCGCCGGTGTCGATACCGACGCCACCAACCAAGCGCGGAAGCACTTCCTGCCTTATCCGCCCAGCAGCCCGGCCATGGCCCTCTTCAAGGACGGCAAGCTGGTGCACTTCCTGGAGCGCCACCACATCGAAGGCCGCAGCGCCGAAATGATCGCCGAGAACCTAATGATGGCCTACGACGAGTTCTGCTGAACAGGACACGCCTACAACTGGAACAGGCCTCCTACGGGAGGCTTGTTCCGTTATGGGCGGCAGCGGCTTCATGAAGGTCGCGAACGAGCTGCATACCGCAGGCTCGACCTCGGTCCGTGAATGAACGGGTGGTAACGCTGGCATTGTTCAACGGACATCCTCCCGGAACGAAAAAGCCCCATGGAGCGATCCATGGGGCTTTTCAATTTGATGGTGCTCGTTCTTACACTACACCTTGGTCCAGCATCGCGTCCGCGACCTTCACGAAGCCCGCGATGTTCGCGCCCTTCACGTAGTTCACGTGGTTGCCTTCCTGTCCGTGCTTCACGCAAGCTGCGTGGATGTTCTTCATGATGGAGTGCAACTTGGCGTCCACCTCATCGCGGGTCCAACCCAAGCGCAGGCTGTTCTGGCTCATCTCCAAGCCGCTCGTCGCCACACCGCCGGCGTTGCTCGCCTTACCCGGCGCGAAAGCCACTTTGGCGTTCTGGAACACCGTGATCGCTTCCGGCGTGGAAGGCATGTTCGCGCCTTCGGCAACGAACTTCACACCTTTCTTCACCAGCATGCGGGCGTTGTTCGCGTCCAATTCGTTCTGGGTCGCGCAAGGAAGGGCGACATCGCACTTGGTAACGATGTCCCATACACGCGCACCTTTCTTGTACGTGGCGCCCTTGAACTTCTTCGCGTACTCCTCGATGCGGCCGCGCTTCACGTTCTTCAACTCCATCAAGAAAGCGAGCTTCTCCTTGGTGATGCCCGTCGGATCGTAGATGGCACCATCGCTATCGCTGGCGCTCACCACTTTGGCTCCGAGCTGCGTGGCCTTTTCAATGGCATACTGTGCCACGTTGCCACTACCGCTGACAGCGACCACTTTGCCCTTGAAGGAGCCCTTGGTGCGGCCCATCATCTCATTGGCGAAGTACACACAGCCGTAGCCGGTGGCTTCCGGACGGATCAAGGAACCACCCCAGGTGATGCCCTTGCCGGTGAACACGCCGGTGAATTCGTTGCGCAGGCGCTTGTCCTGACCGAACATGAAGCCGATCTCGCGTCCACCCACACCGATATCGCCCGCAGGCACGTCGGTGAACTGGCCGACATGGCGCCACAGCTCCGTCATGAAGCTCTGGCAGAAGCGCATCACTTCGCCATCGCTCTTGCCTTTCGGGTCGAAGTCGCTTCCTCCCTTGCCACCGCCCATCGGAAGGGTGGTAAGGCTGTTCTTGAAGGTCTGTTCGAAGCCGAGGAACTTCAGGATGCTCAGGTTCACGCTGGGGTGGAACCGAAGGCCACCCTTGTACGGCCCGATGGCGCTGTTGAACTCGATCCGGAAACCGCGGTTCACTTGGGTGTTGCCCTTGTCATCCACCCAGGGAACACGGAAGATGATCGTGCGCTCCGGCTCGACCATCCGCTCCAAGAGCATCTTGCCCTTGTACTTCGGGTTCGCCTCGATGAAGGGGATCACCATTTCGGCCACCTCATGCACTGCCTGAAGGAATTCGGGCTCGTTGCCGTTGCGTTGTTTCACGGATGCCATGAAGGCGTCCAGTGCCTTGTTCGTCTTTGCCATACCGGGGTTGTTGGTTGCGCTTGTTTGAAAGCAGGCGCAAATGTAACGGGGGGAAGAGGACCCACAAGAAGCATCGGTCACTGAATGGTCCCGGGCCTCCTAATTCAACGCGTACACCTTCCCCGGTAACACGCGCAGCACCCCGTTGAACTCCATGTTCAGTAGAAGTCCGGCCACCTTCCCTTGGGCCATCCGGCTTTGCACGCACAGCTCATCGATGTCGATCTTGCCTTTCACCTTGATGATGTCCACCAAGGTCTGCTCATCGGGCATGAGATCGGTGAAGAGGGCCACCTGCTTGGGCGCTTTCTTCTTCTTGGGGAGCCAATCCATCAATGTGATCACATCCTTCGGCCCGGTGATCAACGCGGCGCGGTTCAACTGGATCAGTTTGTTGCAACCCTCGCTGCGTGCATCGGAAGGCCTACCGGGGAAAGCGAACACCTCGCGGTCGTAGCTCCCGGCGATATCAGCGGTGATCAGGCTCCCGCCTTTCGGCCCACTTTCCACCACAACGGTGCAGTCGCTCAAGCCGGCGATGATCCGGTTGCGAGCCGGGAAATTGCCCGGGGCGAATGGACTGTCGCTCGGAAGTTCGCTCACCAGGCCACCGTTGGCCAACATCTCCTTTGCGGTGCCTGCGTGCTCACCCGGATAAAGACGGTCCAGGCCATGGGCCACGCATGCGATCGTAGGCATGTCCTGCTTTACTGCCGTGCGGTGCGCAACGATATCGATGCCATAGGCCAAGCCGCTCACGATCGTGGCCTGACATTCCTTCAAGCCCTCGACCAGTTCGACACACAGTCGTTTGCCTTGTTCGGTGGGTGTTCGCGTACCCACGATGGCCACCATGTGCTGGGCGTCCAGGTCCACCTCGCCCTTTGTATAGAACAGTACCGGGCTGTCCTCGGCCTCCTTCATGCGCCGCGGGTAATCCGCGTCGAGGTAGAAGTACATCCGAAGTTTGTGCTTCCGGACGTATTCCAGCTGCTTCTCCGCCAAAGGCAACACCTTGCGGTCGGTGATGCTACCGATCAACTTGTGGCCGATCCCTGGGATCTTTTCCAACGTGGCCTTCAATTTGGGGTCCGTGAAGATCGGGTCGACACCCCCACAATAGGCCACAAGGTTGCGTGCATTCACTGGCCCGATGCCCTTGAGCATGGCCAGCGCGATGCGGTGTATCCACTGTTGATCGTCCACGAAGGATGCGGATCGGTCTTTTTCTACATTTACCCGCATCGCCTACGGGGTCAAAGGATACCGGGGCGGGTGCCACAAATGTAACCGCGCTCATGAGGCTTTTCATCCTTCCCTTGGTCTGGTCGTTCGTCTCTTCGGTATACGGCCAGGACGCCACGGTGCGGGGCCGCGTGACCGACAAGCTGGACAAACAGGGCTTGATCGGCGTGAACGTGGTGTACGCACCCGGCAAGGGGACAGTGACGGATGCGGACGGGCGTTATGTGATCAGCTTGCCGGCCGGAGAGTATGTTTTGACCCTGAGCTACGTGGGTTATACGACCACGACCCGCCCTGTGCTGGTCGAGGCAGGTGGGACGAAGGAGGTCGATGTGGCCTTGGAACGGACCGCCGCGCAATTGGACATGGTGGTCATATCTGCCGGGAAGTTCGATCAACGGATCGGTGAGGTTACGCAATCCCTGAGCGTGTTGAAGCCTGACCTCGTGCGCAACAAGAATGTGAACGTGTTGAGCGACGCCTTGGACCAGGTGCCAGGTGTGGTGATCGTGGACGAAGAGCCGCAGATCCGGGCAGGTAGCGGGTTCAGCTATGGTGCGGGCAGTCGCGTACAGGTATTGGTTGATGATATTCCCATCCTCAGCGGCGACATCGGCCGACCGAACTGGACCTTCCTTCCCTTGGAGAACCTGGAACAGGTCGAGGTGATCAAAGGTGCTTCCTCGGTGCTTTACGGGAGTGCTGCGCTAAGTGGTGTGATCAACGTGCGCACCGCGTATCCCAGGGCGGAACCGAGCACCAGGGCCACCGTTTTCACGGGTATCTATGACGCTCCGAAGAATGCCAGTGCGCGTTGGTGGGGGGACAACAACCCGATGTTCGGGGGTGCCAATTTCTCTCACGCCCAACAGTACGGTCGCTTCGATCTGACCATTGGTGGCAACGCTTTTTCCGACGATGGGTACGTAGGGCCGGAGCCGATCCCTGCTGATAGTATCGCGGCCGATCCGCTCAGGACATCCTCCGGTGGTTATGATAAGCGCGCTCGCATCAACGTCGGCACGCGCTGGCGCAATGCCAAAGTGAAGGGCTTGAGCTACGGCATCAATGCCAATTTCATGAAAAGCCGGAGCACCAGCGTGTTCATTTGGAACGATATCGATGAAGGACTTTATCGGCCCAAGCCTGGTACCATCACGCTCACCCAAGGCACGCAGTTCTATGTGGACCCGTACGTGGACTACCTCTCGAACGCCGGAACGCACCACACCCTGCGAATGCGTTACCACGCGCAGAAGTTCGACAACAACAACAACCAGGACAACAGCAATCAGGTGATGCACGGGGAGTATCAAGTGCAACAGAAGTTGGACCTGTTCGGTGAGACGGTACTGACCGCCGGTGTGGTCTGGCGGCGCGTGAACTCGGAGGCTGAGTTGTACAGCGGTGATGCCAATGGCGATGGCCTGAACGTGGCCGACAACACGGCCGGATATCTCCAGTTGGACAAGAAGTTCTTCGAGAAACTAGCCGTCTCGGCAGGCGTGCGTTACGAGCAGTTCGTGGTGAACGATGTCGAAGCGGGCGAACCTGTGCTTCGGGCAGGAGCGACCTACCAGGTGATGAAGGCGACGTACATCCGCGCCAGCTATGGTCAAGGATTCCGCTTTCCCACCATCGGAGAACGCTTCATCAGCACGAGTGTCGGCTCTTTGAGGGTGTATCCCAACCCGGACCTCTTGCCCGAACGGAGTTGGAACGTGGAAGGTGGGTTGAAGCAAGGCTTCAAGTTGGGCAAGTTCACCGGCTACTTGGATGCGGTCGTGTTCCAGCAGGACTTCGAGAACTACGTGGAATTCACCTTCGGGCAATGGGCGGCACCGGCGGGCATCGGGAACCTGTTCGGCTTCGGGTTCAAGAGCGTGAACACCGGTGGTGCGCGCGTTACCGGGTACGAGTTCGAACTCGTCGGGAAAGGGAATTTCGGAGCGGTGGAGATCTCCACCTTGATGGGCTATACCCACACCCTACCGATCAGTACCACCCCTGATCAGGTGTACGCACAACCCGCATTCCCGACGTCGACCTTTCCGCCATCCACGTACACGAATACGAGCTACGACCCTTCTGAAAACATCTTGAAATTCCGCGTCCAGCACTTGTTCCGAGCCGATGTCCAGGCCGATTACAAGCGCTTCTTCATCGGCGGTAGCCTCCGGTACAACAGTCATGTTCGCAACATCGATCAGGCCTTCGTCACCTTGGATGACAACGGCCTGCTGAAGACCGGCGTGCACGAGTGGATGCTGACCCACACGACAGGGGATTGGATCGTCGACGCTCGGGTGGGCCTCACCTTCATCGAGAAGATCCGGGTCGCCTTCCTGGTGAACAACTTGACGAATGCCGAGTATGCGCTGCGTCCGCTTGCTATTGAAGCGCCGCGCAGCATGCAGGTGCAAATGAGCATGAACCTCTGAGCATGTTCGCTGATCGACAGGGAACAAGGTCGCTGTTGGCCGTCGGTTCCTTGTGGGCGTTCATCGTCGCGGTGGTGCTCTACTTGCCGCCATCGAACGTCCTGAGCTGGGACGTCTTCGGCTATTACCTGTACCTGCCGGCCACCTTGCTGCATGGCGACCTCGCCCTTCAGGACCAAAGCTGGGTGCGGGAGGTGATGTCCACGTATGACAGTTCCGCCACGTTCTATCAGGCCGGTATGCTGGCGGATGGTCGATGGATCATCAAATATCCAATGGGGTTGGCCATCCTGTTGGCCCCCTTCTTCCTGCTGGGCCATTTGGTCGCCATCATTACCGGAGCACCGCTTGACGGGTTCTCAACGCCCTACCAGTGGGCCATCATTGCTGCGCACCTGATCTATGCCCTGATCGGGATGTTGTTCCTGCGCCGCGTGTTGCTCCGGTTCTTCAGTGATGGCATCGTCGCTTGGGTTTTGGTGCTTCTGGTGCTGGGTACCAATTACATGCACCAAGCGATGTTCGCGCTGGCCATGCCGCATGTCATGCTTTTTACGCTGTATGCGGGGATACTTTGGTGCACCATCCGATGGCACGATCATCATCGTTGGCGCGATACGCTGGCCTTGGCCGTGTTGATGGGCATGGCGATACTCAGCAGACCCTCCGAAGTGGTCTGCGTGTTCATCCCATTGTTATATGGCCTCACGGACCTAAGGGAATGGAGAGCGCACGTGGCCGGGTTGTTCCGCTACCGTGGCCGGATCGCTGTGGTATTGGTGATCCTGCTGTTGATCGGAGCGCCCCAGTTCTTCTATTACAAGTGGCTCACCGGAAAGTTCCTGTACCTGAGCTACAACAACCCTGGAGAGGGAATGGAGCTGCTTCATCCGCACATTCGGGAGGTGCTCTTCAGTTTCCGGAAAGGGTGGTTCATCTACACCCCGATGATGGCCTTTGCGACAGGAGGCCTGTTCCTTCTTCGGCGTGAACTTCCGTCTTGGTCCTGGGCGGTCGTCGTCTACTTCGTGGTGAACCTGTACGTGGTCTCCAGTTGGTCGTGCTGGTGGTATGCCGATAGTTTCGGCCAGCGGGCCTTGGTGCAGAGCTACGCCGTAATGGCGCTGCCCTTGGCCGCAGTCTTGGTCTGGATCTCCCAGCGGGCCAAAGTGCTTCAGCGAGGTCTGATGATCGTGCTGATCGTACTTGTTCTGCTGAACATGTTCCAGTCCTATCAGGCCATCCGTGGGATCATCCATTCCTCGCGGATGACGTTTGAAGCGTATTGCGATGCTTTCTTTCGCACCACGCGTTCCGAACGATCCGAAGAACTCCTGCTGGTCGACCGGAACTACTGGACAGGCCAAGGGGAACCGGACCTTTCCCGTTACAATGAGGTGCCTTATTTGCACGTGGGGTTCGAATCGCCCGATGGGATCTCGAAAGGCGGGAACTTGGTCGACTCGGCCGCGTTCGAAGGCAAGGGCTGTTACGAGATCACCAGCGACGAGCCCTGGACGCCGGCCGTTAAAAGCACCTTGGAGAACCTTACCGAGCATGACCATGTGTGGGTGAAGGTGAGCTGCATGGTGCGTTATCCCCAAGGCGGGTCGATGCCCGCGAAGGTCGCGCTGGTGGCCACCTTCGATCACAATGGACACAGTTATATGTGGAAGGCTACGACCTACGAACCAAGCGCGGACCATAACGACGGCTGGGTACGGATGACCACCTGGTACTTGACGCCAGAGGTCCGGGTGCCGAGCGACAACTTGCTGATCTATGCATGGCTTCAAGAAGGATCCCGAGCTTTGATCGACGATATGACCGTGACCCTGTACGAACCGAAAGCTGATCTGTGATGCGCATCCTTGGAGTGATCCCGGCCCGTTATGCCAGTACCCGCCTGCCGGGAAAGGCCTTGGCCGATATCGGTGGAAAGAGCATGGTGCAGCGGGTCATGGAACGCGCTGCACGCGCCCAGCGTCTTGCCGAGGTGGTGGTGGCCACGGACGATGCCCGTATCAAGCAGCACGTCGAAAACCTTGGTGGGGTCGCGGTGATGACGGCGGCCGATCACCCGAGCGGGACGGACCGCTGCCACGAAGCCCTGATGATACACGGTGCCGGGCGCTTCGATGCCGTGGTGAACATCCAAGGGGATGAACCCTTTCTGGTGCCGGAGCAGATCGATGAGCTCTGTGCTGCGCTATCGGATGCCACTGGTGGCATCGCCACCTTGGCCCATGTGGTCACCGACGATCATGACCTGGACGATCCGGGGGAAGTGAAGATCACCACCGATGTGCATATGGATGCGCTGTACTTCAGTCGGGCAGCGATCCCGCACCTGCATGGGGCTGGTAATGGGCCGAGGCACAAGGCATTCCGCTATCTGAAGCACATCGGCCTTTATGCTTACAGAAAGGAAGTGCTTGCCCGATTGGTAGCCTTGAAGCCTTCCTTGCTTGAGCGTGCCGAATCCTTGGAGCAGTTGCGCTGGACGGAGAACGGTTTCAAGGTCCGTGTGGGCCTCAGCGCGCATCCGTCCTTCTGTGTGGATACCCCCGCCGATCTTGAAGTGGCGCGGCGTATGGTCTTGGAGGGTCACGGTTGATCCAAGGGCGATATCTTGCAGGCCGAACATGGGCATCGAACGCGACCTTTTCGATCTGTTGCACGAACACGACTGCGTGATCGTACCGGAATGGGGTGGCTTCTTGGCCCAATACCGTCCGGCGCGATTGGACGAGGGTCGACGCTTGATCCACCCGCCCGGCAAGACCGTTGGCTTCAACCGACACCTGCTGCGGAACGATGGTCTTTTAGCGGATCGCCTGGCCACGCGTGAAGGCCTTGATCATGCCACTGCAAGCGCCCGTATCGCTGCGGAAGTGCTTGCTTGGCGAAGCGCGTTGGATAGCGAAGATCGCAAGGAACTGGGTCGGATCGGTGTGTTCTACCGTGACAGTGAAAGGAACCTCCAGTTCGAGCCGGATGAGCGTGCGAACTTCCTGAAGGAAGCTTTCGGACTGCGCCCGGTAGCCGCCAATGCGATCCTGGAGCACGGACCATCTCCGTTGCCTCGCATCGTGCCACCGGTGGAACAGAAGGAGGTCGCTGCAAATGGTCGCCCGTGGCTCTGGGCCGCGGCCGTCGGTGCGGTGCTGGTCGGTTCAGCCGCGATCTGGGGCCTTTTGACCTTAGGACAAGGAGGCTCGTTCGCTTCGCTTCCATGGAAGATCGCGCCGGCTCCGACATATGTGATGGACACCACACCGGTCGCACCGCTCACCTCCGAGGCCTCGGTGTTCAGCTTACCCGAAGAACCCTTGGGCATCACCACGCTACCGCTCACCGAGAACGACAGTGTGGAACTGACCGTTGACCTTGGTAGCGCACCCGAAGTGGCCGTGCGTGATACCACCCGTGTGGTGGTGCCGGCGAAGGCGCCGCGCGATGTGCGGGCCCGGTTCCATGTGATCGGTGGCTGCTTCGCCCAACCCGAGAACGCTGATCGCCTGTTACAGGACCTGAAAGGCAAAGGATATCCGGCCGTTCGTCTCGAACGATACGGTGAGTTGCACCCCGTGGCATTCGGCAGTTACATCGATCGAAGCGCTGCCCTTGAGGCCTTATCCGCTGTGCGTGCGAGCAGTTCCGCACAGGCATGGCTGCTCGTCCGTTGACCCCGTTGTACCTTCGTACCTAAGAATAGAATGGGGACCATGCATGTCGTGAAGTTGGAGGCCTGCACCGTGGCCTTTTTGGATGAGGACATTGTGCATACGCACTTCAAGGATGACCATCTCGTCACTCCTGAAGAGGTGCAGACCATGTTCGATACGATCCAGAAGGAACGCAACGGACGCAAGGCCTTGTTGATGGTCTCGGTCGGCGAGAACACCACCATGAGCAATGAGGCGCGGGCCCATGCATCATCGGAAGCATCCTGCAAGTACATCGCAGCGGATGCCATCGTGGTGCGTGATTTCGGGCATCAGTTGGCGGCCAACGTGTTCGTACGGCACCACAAGCCGCATCGTCCGATCCAGATGTTCCCGGACAAGGAGAAGGCGCTGGCTTGGCTGGGGATGCAGCGCCACTTGATCGATCAAGCCTAAGGAATGTCCATTCGCCTCTTCTCTTGCATTATAGGGTTCTGCGTCTCCGCGGTGATCAATGCGCAGGTGGCCGAAGCCCCAACGCGGACGATCAATGTCGGTAAGGCCGAGGTAACGGCATTGGCGATCTCGCCCAAAGGGGATCAGGTACTTGTCGGCTTGAATGACGGTGCCATTCTGATCGATCTCGAAAGCGGTAAGAAGGTGCACAACTTCACGTACAACGAGGATGGAGGGACCGCTGTTTATCACGTCGGGTTCAACGACAACGGCGAGTTCGCGGTGCTGATCGGCCACAGCGGAAAGCGAACCGTATGGAACGTGTCCAGTGGTAAACAAGAAAAGGTGATCACTCCGCACCGCTGGATCCCGGACCCGCGCCAAGTGAAGGCCATGGGCCTGAGCATGTCCAATTCCACATTCGATCGTTTCTATCAACAGACCGAAGTGACGGTCGGCGGCATGACCTTGCGCTCGGCCAAGAACGGAGCGGTGGAGTTCGTCGATGCGGATGGAAAGGTGGATCGGACGATCACCTTCCCGGAGAACAAGGACCAGCACCACCGTGCCCCCTTGTTGTTGTGGGAAGGAGCATTGCTCATTGGCACGGACAACGGCCAAGTGCTCTTTTACAACGTGCTGTGATCCTGCAGGGTCCTTAAGGCCTTGCGAACGTGCGCCCCTGCACGAAGTGGGTCGTCGATGGCACCGCGTATGACCCCTGCACGATCGATCACGTAGGTGACCCGGCCGCGGAACAGACCGAAGGTGCGTCCCACATCATAGCGCTTGTTCACCGCACCCTCCGGATCCGACAGCAGCCGGTAGGGCAGGTGCCAGCGCTCGGCCACTCGATGATGTGACCGCACGGGATCGATGCTGACGCCCAACACCACGGCATCCTGCGATACGAGGTCCATGTGCGCATCCCGGAAGGCACATAGCTCCAGGGTGCAAACGAGCGTGTTGTCCTTCGGGTAGAAGAAGAGGACCACATTGTGTTCGCCTTTGAAGGCGCTCAATCGCACGGCTTCGCCGGACTGGTCCAGCAGTTCGAAGTCCGGGGCCACGGTGCCGGGCTCAAGCATCTTCCAAGGGAGCAGGGGACTTACCCGTGGATGCGATCGTCATGAACAGGATGCCACCGATCACCAGGAGCCCGACCGCTCCGGCCACCCAGTCCAATCGTTCACGGATCAAGAGGATCACGACCAGACCGAAGAGCAAGAGGGTCACACCATGCGCGAAGAGGCGAAGGCGAAACGCTGACCATTGGATCTCATTCTTCGCAGCGCGTCGATAGGTGCGGTGGACCATGGCGTGATACAAGAGCAGGATCGCCGAATACCCGAGCAGGACCTGTGTGAAGGCGGCCATCAATTCCCCCGGCATCCGATAGATCATCCACGCACTGATGGCCAACGCAACGATCAACGAAGGCCAGATCACGAAGTACAGGGCATTGCGCTGCATTTCACTGAATGCTTTCGTAAGGACCGTTCGGTCCGGTTCCCATTTCGACATCGCTTCGCGGTGCGCTACGAACAATCGCACGATGTGGAACGTACCGCCGAAATACAGCACCAAGGCGAAAAGGTGAACGACCTGAACAAGGGCGGGGATCTCCGTGAGCTCCGTGGTTCCCATGTGTTTGAATGGCTTTCCTCAAAGGTAGGGGCCGGACATGGGAGCTACCTTCGCACCCCGTTCATCTTCTACCCGCCGCCGAGCCCATGAACCCCGCCTCCAGACCCGTTCGCGATAGTTATGCCGAGACCACGCACCTGGTATTGCCCAACGATACCAACACCTTGGGCAATCTTTTTGGCGGACGATTGCTGGAATGGCTGGACATCAACAGCGCGATCAGCTCGCATCGTCACTGCAAACGGGTGGTGGTGACCATTGCGGTCAACAATGTCAGCTTCGACCGGCCGATCAAACTTGGCGATTTCGTCACGATCCGTAGCCATGTGAGCCGAGCGTTCGGTACCAGCATGGAGGTGTGGAGCGATGTGTGGGTGGAGGATCAACAGACCGGTGAGAAGATCCCCTGCAACAGTGCCATGTACACCTTTGTGGCGGTGGACAACGCTGGTCAGCCGATCAAGGTGCCAGAGGCCGTGCCGGAGTCCGAGGTGGAGCAGACGCGATACGAAAGCGCGTTGCGTCGCCGTCAATTGCGCCTGATCCTGGCCGGAAAAATGAAGCCCAGCGAGGCCACCGAGCTTCGCAAGCTGTTCGAATAAGCCGCTCAGAGGCTCTCGTCCAAGGAGATCGGGTCGAAGAATTCGCCGGTAGCGGTGTCGATCGCGCGCAGCCCCAAGTGTTGAACGATGGCCGCAACGCACGAGGCGCTCTGCTCGCCTTCATGTACATGCACCAAGATGTATCGCACCAGCCCGTCAGGCCCGTTGTGGAACTGGATGCTCAGGTCGATCCCCGGTCGGCGAGCGAACATCCATTCATCCTGCGTTTCCGCATAAGGGACCACTTCGCGGATCCGCTTTTCCAATTCGGCACGGCTTCCGATGTTACCCGGCACATGTCCTTTCGGTACATCGTGGATCGACGGTACATCCGGTAGGTCGTGGATGAAGATCTCCCAGCTCATGCGTTGATGTGTTCGGCTATGGCGCGAAGATCTTGATCTTCCATGCATTTGAAATGCCCCTCCGGACAATTGTCATGGCCGATCTTGGAACAAGGCCTGCAGGACAGCCCCTTGACCTCCATGATCCGAGCACGCTCCGGTGCCGTTGGGATGTACGGCCCCATACCGAAGGCCGGAACCGTATTGCCCCACACGCTCACCACTTCCTTCTTGAAGGCCGCTGCGATGTGCATGGCTCCACTGTCATGCGCGATCACCTTGCGCGCCTGCTCGATGAGCGATGCGCTGCCCATAATATCGTAGCGGCCCGTGGCGTCGAACACACGGCCACCGACCTTGGAGGCGATCGCGCGGGCCACTGCGCGGTCCTCACTGCCGCCGATCAGGACCACGGGACCCTGCACGAGGCCGACCAGTTCGATCAACTTGTGCTCAGGCAGCCGCTTTGTGGCATGTGCCGCACCAATGGCGATCGCGGTGTATCCGGATCGATGTGCTTCAGGGAAGGTGCCAAGGTCCACCTTTCGATCGCTCGGAATGAACAGGTCCAGGCCCTGTCCGTCGTTCTTCACACCCATATGGGCCACCGTGCTCATGTAGCGATCCACGATATGCTCTTGGGGCATGCTGTTACGCTTGAAGTTGACCAACAGCCACTTCTCGATGTTGCGTTTCGGGAAGGCGTGCGCGGGAACGCCCAATGCACGCTTGATCCGCGCTGTCCGCAAGTTGTTGTGCAGATCGATCACCTCGTCGAAGCCTTCGGCTTTCAGACGCCGGACAAGGTCCTTCAGGTCATCCTCCAAGTGATGGACCCGGTCCACATAGGGTGAATGTGCAACGAGATCCGCGAATGCACCCTTCGTGGCCATGTGCAGCTCCGCACCGGGGACCTGTTGCTTCACACAACGCAATACAGGGCTCGTCAACACGATGTCGCCGATGGAGCTGAAGCGGAGGACGAGGACCTTCATATGCGCACAAAGGTGCATGTTGGGGACTTATGGCTGAAGGGAAAGCGATCCAATGGTTCTTCCGTTCCATTCCCACTGACCAACTTTGCCCAGCACACAAGCAAGGCGGCAACTCCGATGCGCTGTCGAAACCCTCAATACGAACCATGTACGTAGACACCCACGCACACCTGTACCACGGCAAGTTCGAAGCGGATCGGGAAGCGATGGTCCAGCGTGCCTTGGATGCCGGCGTTGGCAAGTTGCTCCTTCCGAACGTGGACCATGAGAGCATCGATGCCATGCACGCGCTCTGCGAAGCCTTTCCGGAGGTGTGTTACCCGATGATGGGACTGCACCCCTGCTCGGTCACGGCGGACAACGCGGCCGCCATGGAAGAGGTGGAGCGCTTGCTACGAACACGCGCATACTGTGCCGTGGGTGAGATCGGGATCGACCTGTATTGGGAGAAAGCCTGGTTGACGCAACAACAAGCGGTGTTCCGACAGCACTTGCGATGGGCCAAGGAGTTCAAGCTGCCGGTCGTGATCCATTGTCGCGAGAGCTTCGCAGAAACGATCGCCATCGTGGAGGAAGAGAACGACGACGACCTGCGCGGTGTGTTCCACTGTTTCACGGGAACGCCGGAGCAAGCGCAACGCGTGATCGCTGTGGGCGGATTCTATTTGGGGATCGGTGGCGTGATCACCTATCCAAAAGGTGGCCTGGCGGAGACCATGGCGATCGTAGGTCCTGACCATTGCGTGCTGGAGACCGATGCGCCATACCTCGCGCCGGTGCCCTTCCGCGGAAAGCGTAACGAGAGCGCTTACATACCGCACATCGCGGCGAAATTGGCAGAGGCCACCGGTCGATCCGAAGCGGAGATCGAGCGGGTCACCACCGCCAATGCCCAGCGACTGTTCGATCGTGTCCCATTTTCCAAGAGCCAGACCCAATGACGACGACCCCGCGTTCCGTGTTATTGATCTACACCGGTGGTACCATCGGTATGGTGGCCGATCCGCGAAGCGGTGAGCTGCGGCCGATGGATATGGCCCACTTGGAGGAGCAGGTACCCGAACTGGCACGTATGGGGGTGCACTTGGAGGCGGTTTCCTTCGATGAGCCCATGGACAGCAGCAACATCGGGCCGGTGGAACAGCTCCGGATCGCAGCTTTGATCGGCGAGCATTACGAGCGCTTTGACGGATTCGTGGTGCTGCACGGTAGCGACACCATGGCCTACACCGCGAGCGCCCTCAGCTTCCTTCTCGAAGGCTTGTCAAAACCGGTCATTCTCACCGGGTCCCAATTACCGGTAGGGGTCATTCGCACCGATGCGCGTGAGAACCTGGTCACCGCGATCGAGGTTGCCGCGGCACGGGATAATGAGGGTAGGGCCATGGTGCCGGAAGTGGCGATCTACTTCGAATACACCTTGCTGCGCGGGAACCGGACCGTGAAGGTCGATGCCCAGCGTTTCGAGGCCTTCCGTTCGCCGAACTGGCCGGCCTTGGCCGAAGCCGGTGTCCGCATCCGGTACAACGCGTCCGCGATCCTTCCGCAGCGGGCCGGCCCATTGAAGGTCCATACGAACTTGGATGATCGGCTGGCCGTGATCCGCCTTTATCCGGGCATCCGATCGGCCTGGGTGCAACATGCGCTGGCCATGGCTGATCTGCGGGCCGTGATCTTGACCACCTTCGGCAGTGGCAACGGCCCCACGGCCCAGGACCTGCTCCGGTGCTTGCAAGAAGCGCGGGACCGTGGGGTCCACTTGTTGAATGTGACCCAATGCATCGGTGGCCGTGTGGAACAGGGGCGCTATTCCACGAGCATGGCCTTGCGGGACATGGGTGTGGTGCCTTGCGGGGACATGACCATGGAGGCGGCGGTCAGCAAGACCATGTTCCTTCTCGCGCAGGACCCCACCGACGGCTGGACGAAGGGTATGGGCCAAGTGCTCGCCGGTGAATTGACACTGGCGTGACAGGTCGCTCAGTGACCGCTGGTGCCGTGGGCTTGACCGCTTCTCGGAACGTATCCCACGGGACATACCTTTTTGTAGTTTAGCCGCCCGTTCGGAGCACGCGAAGCTTCAACGATACAACTGGAGAGATGGCCGAGTGGTTGAAGGCGCGCGCCTGGAAAGTGCGTTTACCTGAAAGGGTAACGGGGGTTCGAATCCCTCTCTCTCCGCCATTATCTGCTCTGCTACTACCTTGCACCCCGGAACCGATCCAGAATCAACCCCTACGTTAACGACACCCCAACATGGTACGTAAGTTCTTGTCCCTTTGCTTGGCTGGCCTGATGAGCCTCAGCCTCTTCACCACTCCGGTCATGGCGCAGGATGCCGCCGCCGCTGCTTCCACGGAGGTGGTCGCCGATGAGGCCACCGAAGGTCAACAGACCTTCAAGGACCGCTTCATTGAAGGTGATCCCACCTGGATGTCCCCCGTATTGCTCTGCCTGATCCTGGGCCTTGCCTTCGTGATCGAGCGGATCATCTACCTGAACATGGCCAGCACGAACACCGATAAGCTGTTGGAGAGCGTCGAGTCCGCCATGAAGAGCGGTGGTGTCAATGCGGCCAAGGAGGTATGCCGGAACACCAAGGGGCCTGTGGCCGGGATCTTCTACCAAGGTCTCGACCGTGCCGGTGAGGGCGTTGAGATCGCCGAGAAATCCATTGTGGCCTATGGCGGCGTGGAGGTCGGTCGTTTGGAGCGTGGACTTTCGTGGATCAGCTTGTTCATCGCATTGGCCCCGATGTTGGGATTCTTGGGAACGGTGATCGGGATGATCTTCGCCTTCGACCAGATCGCAGCGGCCAACAACATCAGCCCGGCCATCGTTGCTGGGGGTATCAAGGTGGCCTTGCTCACCACGGTCTTCGGTCTGATCGTTGCCATCATCCTGCAGATCTTCTACAACTATCTCGTCAGCCGTATCGATAGTATCACTGGCCAAATGGAGGAGGCCTCCATCGGATTGGTCGACCTGCTGATGAAGTATAACACCAAGCACTGATCATGGAGCACAAGAACAGCGCTCGCATCGGGCAGATCGTCCTATGGATCGTAATGGGCCTGGGTCTGGTCTTTTTCCTTATGATCATGTCCGGAAACAGCTCCGGTATCGATGGCGGTCTGTACCTGACCTATACGGTATTCGGATTGGGTATCCTCTTGGCTGTTCTGTCCGGGGTCATGTCCTTGTTCTCCGGCGGGAACATCAAGAGCACCTTGATCCCCTTGGTGGCCTTCATCGGCCTTTTCGCAGTCGCATACTTGATGGCCGATGGAACCGTGAAGCCGGAGTGGAACATCTCGGAATCCGCCTCGAAGCTGATCGGCGCAGGCCTGATCATGACGGCCATTGCTGCTATTGTGGCGGTGGGTGCTGCGATATACGGAGGTGTGATGAAGCTTTTCAAGTAGACATCAGATGCTGAAGAAACGCAAGACCGCAGGTGTACAGGAGATCAATGCCGGCTCCATGGCCGACATCGCTTTCCTCTTGCTCATCTTCTTCCTGGTGACCACCACCATGGATACCGACGCTGGTATCCTGCGCTTGCTGCCCCCGATCGTGGAGGACGTGATCGATCCCGATGTGGTGAAGGAGCGTAACGTGTACATCGTGCTCGTCAACGACGCCGACCAATTGCTCGTGGAAGGGCAACCCATGGACATCAAGGACCTGCGCGAAGGGGCCAAGGAGTTCATGACCAACCCGGACAATAGCGAGGACCTGCCGGAAAAGAAGCGCATCACCGCTGCGGAGTGCAACCAGAAGATCGCCGAATTCAAAGGAGGGGCCGCTGGCGCCACCAGCGAAAAGGACAAACAGACCTATCGCGAACTCGCCGAGAAGTGGCAGGACAAATTAGAGGCCGTGCAACTCCTGGGTGAGTACATGGAGCTGCCCGGCAGCGCCGTGATCTCCTTGCAGACCGGCTCAAAGACCAGCTACGACATGTACGTGAAGGTGCAGAACGAACTGGAGGCCGGTATCAGCGAATTGCGGAACGAACTGTCAAAGAGCAAATTCGATCGGAAGTTCGATGAGCTCGACGACAAGAACGACGATGACAAGCCGTTGATCAAGGCGGTGCGTCTGGTTTACCCACAACGGATCTCCGAAGCCGAACCGGTGGAGGTGGTCAGATAACAGAAGACCATGTCACGCTTCAAGGACAAAGGAGGCAAGTCCACCCCACCGATCAGCACGGCTTCGTTGCCGGACATCATCTTCATGCTCCTCTTCTTCTTCATGGTGACCACCGTGATGCGCGAGACGGACCTGCTGGTGAAGATCACCCTGCCGGAGGCCACCCAGGTCACCAAGTTGGAGGACAAGGCCTTGGTGGATTACCTGTACATCGGCCCACCGGTGAGCAAAGCCTTGGGAACGGAGCCGGTCATGCAATTGAACGACCAGTTCGCCAAATTGGAGGATATCGACCCATGGGTGAAAGCCAATGAAGAGCGTCGTCAGGAAGTGGAAGTACCGCGTATCACCCGCTCGCTGAAGGTGGACAAGGACACCTACATGAAGATCGTGACCGACGTGAAGCAGGAGTTGCGCAAGAGCAACGCTCTGAAGATCAACTACAGCACCTCACAAGGGCGCTGATCGATCAAATTCGCTTTGGAAGCCCCGTTAACAGCGGGGTTTCCGTATTTTTGGACCCTTCCAATGGTACGCATCGGTCCACTCGAACTTCCGGATTTCCCGCTTCTCCTCGCCCCGATGGAGGACGTGAGCGATCCGCCCTTCCGTGCGCTTTGCAAGAAGCATGGAGCCGACCTGATGTTCACCGAGTTCATCAGCAGCGAAGGGCTCATCCGCCGCGCGGCGAAGGGGATGAAGAAGCTCGACATCTTCGAGAACGAACGACCCGTGGGCATCCAACTCTTCGGCGGTGCCGAGGAGGCCATGGAAGAGGCGGCGCGTATCGCAGCGGAGGTGCGCCCGGACCTGATCGACATCAACTACGGATGCCCGGTCCACAAAGTGGTGAACAAGGGTGCCGGCGCATGCCTGTTGCAGGATGTGGACAAAATGGTGCGCCTGACCAAGGCCGTGATCGAGGCCGTGGACCTGCCTGTTACCGTAAAGACCCGGCTGGGCTGGAACGATGCAACGAAGAACATCATGGAGGTGGCCGAACGCTTGCAGGATGTCGGCATCGCTGCACTCAGCATCCATGGACGCACACGGGCGCAGCTGTACAAGGGACCGGCCGATTGGACATTGATCGGCGAGGTGAAGAACAACCCGCGGATCACCATCCCCATTTTCGGCAACGGCGACATCGACTCGCCCGAGAAAGCGGTGGAGTACAAGGAGCGCTACGGCGTGGACGGCATCATGATCGGACGCGGCAGCATCGGCCATCCGTTCATCTTCAACGAGATCAAACATTACATGGCCACAGGCGAGCATCTACCACCGCCATCCGTTGCGGAGCGCGTGGAGGCCGCGCGGGAACATCTGCGGAGCTCGCTCGCTTGGAAAGGTCCGTGGGAAGGCGTTGTGGAAATGCGACGCCACTACGGCAACTACCTCAAGGGGCTGCCGAATGTGAAGGAGATGCGCTTGCGCCTCTGCACGGAGCGCGATCCGAAGGTCCTGGAGGAGATCCTGGACGAGGTGATCGCGAACTACGCGCTGGCCGAGGTGGCCTGAAGAAAGCGGCGGCTGAGGCTCCGCAAAGGAACCCATGAGGCCATGAGCCCGATGATGGTCACCGCGGCGAAGATCAGGAGCAGATCGGTGCCCATTACTTCCACGGGATAGGATTCGACCACGGACCCCACCAATTGCACGAAGCCGAAGGTCTTCTGCGCCCAGCAGATGCCCAGGCCGAGCAGCAGCCCGATCGATGCGCCCATGAGCACGATCAGGACGCCTTCGGCGAAGAAGATGGCCCGCACCGTGGCCGGGGTTGCGCCCATGCCCATGAGCGTGCGCATGTCCCGCCGCTTTTCGATCATCATCATGGTGAGCGAGGCGATGATGTTGAAGGCACCGATCAAACCGATGAAGGCGAGCACGATGAAGGTGAAGAGCTTCTCCGAGGCGTTCGTGCTGTACATAAGCGCGTTCTTCTGGTAGCGTGTACGGACCAGGAATCCCGCGCCCAGGGTACCGCGCAGCTCCTGCGCCACGCGGTCCATGGCCTTGTTGTCCGAGAGCTTCACTTCCAAGGCGCTCACCGCACTATCGTACTGCAACAGTGCGGCCGCGAGATCGATGGGCACCACAGCATACTTGGAGTCGAACTCGATATTCATGGTGTACGATCCGCCCACGCCGATGGAGGTGGTCTCGAAGGCCCCACGCTGGTGCTTGCTCAACTTTCGGCCGCGGATGGGTGCGCTGATGTCCAAGGGCTGAAAGACCCCATCATCCAATCCTACGCCCAGTTCGGTCTTCAGTCCGATGCCCAGGATCGCTACCGGGCCTGAAACGCCCTCGAAGGAAGGCTTGCCGCTGAACATGTGCTTGTCCATGTTGCTCATGACGAGGTACTGCGGTTCCACACCTTTCATGCGCGCCACCATCTGTTGATCACCTGCGCGTAGCAGCACGTTCTCCTCGATCACCCAACTGGCGTCCATGACCGCGGGCATGTCGAGAACGGCTCGAAGGTCCAAGGCGTCGCGCTCGAAGGTCTTGCCCTCTGCGGCCGTGATCGTGATGTCCTGATCGAAGGGACTGTAGATGGAGTCCACCAGGTCAGCGATACCATTGAGCGTGCTCAGTACCACCACCATGGCCGCCGTTACCACCGCGATCACCCCGATGCTGATGCCGGTGATGATGTTGATCGCATTCTGCGAGCGCTTGGCCAGCAGGTAGCGGCGGGCGAAGAGGAGGGGGAGGTTCATTTGAACAAGCCGACACGTGCGGTTGCGCACATGCTCGTCATTTCCATGCTCTAACGATCAAGCCCGTTCCCGTGGGATGTGTCATGCGCACATCGGCCATATTGAGCACGAAAGCGATCGGGTAGGCGATGAGGTAGTAGAAGGGAAGCAGGATGAAGAAGAGCTTACTGGCCTGGAGCATCAACAAGGGCCACTTCATGCTCAACTTCCAACTGATCTTACCGGGTGCGCCATAACTGTATCGCGCCTCGACCTTGGTGAAGCCGTTCCGCAGGCACTTCCCGCGGATGTCGTCGATGTTGTACCCGTCGCGCACGTGTTCCTCGATGAAGGAGCCTTCACCTTCCTCATGGACATCGCTGCCACCCTGATCGCTCGGCGTGCTGATGATGAGCATACCGCCGGTCTTCAACGACGTGCTGTAGCAGCGCAATGCCGCTTCGTCCTCGAGGATATGCTCCATCACGTCCACACACACGACAAGTTCGAAAGCTTCGGGCCGCACGTATTTCGTGACGTCGCCAATTTCGAACTTCACTTGCGGACGACCGATGCGCTGGAAGAACGCGTTGCAATCGGCCACTTGCTCATCCTTCACATCCACCGCAGTGATGGACCAACGCGAAGAACGGCCACTGAGCCAGTAACTGTACTGCCCGAAGCCGGCCCCGGCGTCGTAGATGTGCAGGTCGCGGTCGGTCCTGCCCTTGGCCCATACCCGTAGCTCGCGTTGGATATGCCAAGCGCGCAGGAGCAATAGGTCAAGCAGGCGATAGAAGAGCTTGCGCAGGAATGGTGTTCGGTTGAAGACCACGCCCAATCGGCGCTTCACCGGATCGTACTGCATGCCTTAGCCCTTCAGCAATTTGTCAATGGCCTCGGCGCGGTCCAATGAGTCGTCCACGTAAAAGAGGAGCTCCGGAACGATCCGCATCTGCTTGCCCACCCTCACGCCCAGCAAGCCACGCATCTTGGAGGTATGGTCCTTGATCCGCTGCAATACCGCCATCTTGTCCTTCACGGGGAACAGGCTGACGTACACTTTGGCAACGCCCAGGTCCGGGCTCACGCGCACGGCCGTTACCGTGATGAGCCCACCGGGCAAAAGGGTCCTCCCTTCCACTTGGAAGATCTCCGCAAGCTCCCGCTGCATCAGGCTGTTCACCTTGTTCTGTCGTACGCTGTCCATGCTGCGCACGAAAGTACGGAGCGCCTTGCCATTGGCGGTTCCAGGCCTGTTCGGCGCACTTTTCCAAGGTGCCGGGAGGGCGAGGGCCGGGAAAACGGGCTGGAAGCCCCTCCTGCCCGGTAACTTCGCGCCCCGGAACACATGCGCAACTTCTTCCGCATCCTGCGCTTCGGCGACCCCTACCGGCACTATGCGGTGCTGAACGTGGTGTTCAACCTCTTGGCCACCCTGTTCCATTTGGCCTCGCTGTTGTTGTTCATCCCCTTCCTACGGCTCCTGCTCGGTCAGGTGAAGATGGTACAGGTACGGCCAACGGAGCTCTGGACCCGGGACGGACTGGAAGGCACCTTCAACTGGGGCCTAACGCAACTGATCGAAAGCCGTGGACCGATGGGCGCACTGCTCATGATCAGCATCTTCATCGTGGTGATCTTCCTCTTCAAGAACTTCTTCCGTTACCTCGCCTTGGTGGCGATCTGCAACTTCCGCAACCGGGTGGTGCGCGACATCCGCGGCAAGGTCTATGACAAGATGCTGGAACTGCCCTTGCGTTACCACAACACGGAACGGAAAGGGGACCTGCTGGCGCTCATCACCAACGACATGCACGTGATGGAGTACTCGGTGATGTTCTACATCGAGATGGTGTTCCGCGAGCCCATCGCCATCCTGCTCTTCCTCGGCACCATGCTCACGCTTTCGCCGCAACTCACGGTGATCTCGTTGGTGTTGTTGCCGGTGAGCGGGCTGCTGATCGCGCGCATCAGCAAAAGCTTGAAGCGCCGCAGCACGAGGGTGCAGGAGAAGAGCGCCGACCTGCTCGCGCGGGTGGAGGAGACCTTGACCGGGATCCGGGTGATCAAGGCCTTCAACGGAGAGGCGGACATGAAGCGCCGATTCGAGCGGGAGAACGAGATGCTCACCCGCTCCAGTATCGCCATGCTCAACCGGCAGGACATCGCATCCCCCTTGAGCGAGACCATGGGCGCTGCCGTGATGGCCGCGATCGCATACCTCGGTGGTTACTATGTGCTGGGTGAGAACGCCACGCTCACCGGCGACAGCTTCCTCGGCTTCATCATCATCTTTTCGCAGCTCCTGGCACCGATCAAGGGCTTTTCACAGGGGTATTCGGCCATCCTTCGGGGCTCCGCCAGTGGGCAGCGTCTCTTCGATCTGTTGGCGGTGGAGAATACCGTGAAGGAAAAGCCGGATGCCCTTCCTGTGACGGACTTCGTTGACAAAGTGGAGTTCGAGAAGGTCACTTTCGCCTACGACAGCACACCCGTCCTGCATGCCATCGACCTGACGATACCGAAAGGCAAGAGCGTCGCACTGGTCGGTACAAGCGGAAGCGGAAAGACCACCATGGCCGGTCTTCTACCGCGCTTCTTCGACGTGACCGGCGGCAAGGTGCTGATCGATGGCAAGGACCTGCGCGACTTGCGCATCAACGACATCCGTGCGCTGATGGGTATCGTCACGCAGGACAGCGTCCTTTTCAATGATACCGTGGCGAACAACATCGCCTTCGGAGCGCCTGGCACTTCGATGGCCGATATCGAACGGGCCGCGCGGATCGCCAACGCGCATGACTTCATCCTTCAACTGGAGAACGGCTACCAAACGAACATCGGCGATGGCGGCAACCGCTTGAGCGGCGGTCAGAAGCAACGCCTGAGCATCGCGCGCGCTGTGCTGAAGAACCCGCCGATCCTGATCCTGGACGAAGCCACCAGCGCCTTGGACACCGAAAGCGAACGCTTGGTGCAGGACGCACTGTACAAGATGCTCGAAGGGCGTACGAGCTTGGTGATCGCGCACCGTCTGAGCACCATCCAGCACTGCGACGAGATCTGCGTGATGCAGCAGGGCCACATCATCGAGCGCGGCACGCACCAAGAGCTCTTCGAGGCGAACGGCCAGTACCGCAAGCTGTGTGATATGCAGGCCTTCGCTTAGGGCGCAAAGAGGATCGATCGCGTAAGCAACACGCGCCCGTCGCTGCCGCGAAGAATGGCCAAGTGGAGCCCCACCGATCCTGGATCACGAACAAGTGTGAAGCCAATAGCTGGAAGACCACGTTCCACGCGGACCTGCTTGCCGAGCATGTTGTACAGCTCAAGATCGACCAACCCGGCCGGCACACCTTCCAACTCAACGACAAGCCGATCCACTACAGGGGAAGGGAAGAACCGAGCAGTCGCTTCCGTTGAACGATCCGGCAGGCCTGCCGTGCTGCAAACGGCTTCGGTGCAAGAAGTATAGCCCCAAGGGAAGGTGCCTGTATTCACGTCCAAATAGGGTGGAACCGTCATTGTGGGCGTAGCGTCACAGATGTCCAATGAACCCACCAACGCCCCATGGTTCTCGGAATGACCAGAGACGCAGACCGTGCCGGAGCCCTCAAGGGAATAATCCTGCAGTATGTGAAAGTCCTCAGTGACCAACAAGGAACTGCCGGTAATTACGAGGTCGCCGGTCTGGCCCTCGTAGCCTAGGACAAAAGCTGAGGCACAAACAATGGTTCCTTGCGAATATCCCGAGCCTCGGATGATGAGTGAGTCGGCGGAGATGGTGCCGTCGTTGTCAAAGAATAGCGCCCCTGTCATTCGCCCTAGGACCACTATTTCACCAGCATTGAAAAGTGACAAATGCATGAACAGCGAGTTGCTGTTGATCGTAGCGTAGTTGTTCAAGGTCCCTAGCGAATACAGGACATTCGAAATGAGTGAACCATTGTTCTGGAATTGGCGATACCACCCAATCACCACTGAATCTGAACCGTAGAAACTGCCATAGTTATATGTCACATTCTTTGTGGTGATCACACTGGACCCACTGACACTTCCGTTGTTGGTGAGTTCCCCCAGATCGAAGAATCGCAAGTAGGGTGCCTCCAGTTCCCCGTCGATCGTGATGTAGGTACTCCCTAACTCGAACTTACGATCGGAGACCAAGGAACCGCTCTCTTCTATCACGAACACTGTTCGGGCGAATTCGAGATCGGTGTGTGCAGTTAGGGCGTGCCGAATGATCAATGTGTCGCAACTGGTCGGGTCGCAGCCACAATCCCATGTCGAAGCAACAACGAACTCCCCGTTGGCCAGTGAGGTGCAGGTGCTAGCATCGGCGCCGGTGTGCAAGAACGCCAGAACTGCAGCATACACGGTCTTCCTCAAGCCGTTCATGGTGATCGGGTCAAGCATGCACGAAGATCGATAAGAGCAGGCTGTATGATGCGCCGTTCCGTGGCTGGGGTTTGCCGTTCGTGACTTCAAACGCGCTTGAAAGGAAGTCGACCTTCGAGAACGAAGCCATTTGCCCACCTACTTTCACGCCGATGCCTACTGGACCATCCGCGCCTCGTTCCCGGATCTTCGGCCTCGACCTGATGCGGGCCGTGGCGATCGTGCTGGTAGTAGCTTCCCATGCGGATGATCTGCTCGTACCCTTTTGGACTGCCGATACCGGCGTTGCGGATCTGGATGGGGTGGATCTGTTCTTCGTGCTGAGCGGCTTCCTGATCGGTGGCATCCTGCTGCGGACCTTGGAAGCGACGGAGATCCCGTGGCAGAAACGCCTGCTCGATTTCTGGCAACGCCGTTGGTTGCGCACATTGCCCAACTATTTCCTCTTCCTCGCGATCAATATCGTGCTGGTCCACGAGGGGTGGATGCCCGGGCTGCTGAACGTGAACGCGCTCGCCTACTTCGTTTTCCTCCAGAACTTCATCATACCGCTCGAACTCTTCTACTGGGAGTCCTGGTCCTTGGCGGTGGAGGAGTGGTTCTACCTGCTATTCCCCTTGGCCGTGTTCCTGTTCATCGGTGCCTTGCGTCGCCATGTGAAAGGTGTCTTCCTGTGGGTCACGCTGATCATGATCGCGATACCCACCTTGTTGCGCTTCCCGGCTATGGACGCCGTGGCCACGCCGGCCCAGCTCGACCTATTGGTACGCAAGATCGTGGTGCTCCGCTTGGATACCATCGGTTTCGGTGTGCTGGCGGCTTGGGCCTTCCACTACTTCCCGGCCATCTGGAGATCGCGGCGCGCGGAACTGCTTTTGATCGGGCTGTTCGGCTATACCACCGCTACGCTGTTGCGCGGTCCGGACAGCCTGATGTACATGGGGACCTGGTACTTCACCTTCAGCGCAATTTCCATGGCCCTCTGGTTGCCGGCATTGGCTTCATGGGAACGCGTGGGCAGGTGGGGGGCACCGATCGCTTTCATCAGCCGGATCTCCTACGCGCTGTACTTGGTCCACTTGCCGGTCCGCTATTTGCTCGACTGGTTCGTTGTCCGGACGTCGAAAGAAGCGGCCATGCTGCAATACGTGGCCTACTGGGCCATATGCATCGTGCTTGCCATGGGTGTGTACTTGCTGTTCGAGCGAAGGTTCATGGGCATGCGTAAGGGCCTGTCGCGGCGGATCCTGGCCACCTGAGGCAGTCCCTTCACTCTTTCTTCTTGAACAAGCGGTCAAAGAAGTTCTCCTTCTTCGGATCATCCTCATCCTTCTTGTCCTCGTCCCGCTTCGTTCCCTTTTCCTTCGATCCGAAGACATCTTGTATCAATTGCTCCAAGGCGCTGTCCTCGTGACGTGGGTCGCAATCCAAGTACAGTGCGTCCTCGTCAGGCGCATCGAAACCGCGTGAGTAGCGTTTCCGAAGCTCGGGTGCCTGCTCGATGTCCTTCAGCACCTTGCCAACGATCGGGAGCGCGAGTTGCCCACCGGTGCCATTCGCACTGCTGAAGTGGATGTCATTGTTGAATGTGCCCACCCATGTTCCGATGACCAGTCCCGGTGAGTAGGCCACGAACCAGGCATCGCCATAATCCTGCGAGGTGCCGGTCTTTCCGGCCAACGGCATCGTGACCCCGTAGCGAGAACGGATGGATGCACCGGTCCCTTGATCGATCGCCCGTTGCAGCATGGCGCTGATGGTGACCGCGGTCTGCTCGGAGATGGCTTGTTTGCTCTTCGGCGTGCGCGCCTTGTAGATGACCTTGCCTTGTGCATCGGTGATGCTGAGGATCAGCTGCGGCGTCACCACTTTCCCCTTTGTCGCGAAGGCACCGTAGGCCGGCACGATCTCCCGCAACGCGATGTCCGTAGCGCCCAATGCCATGGCCGGATTGTCAGCATCGCGCGTAGGTAGCCCCAAGGCTTTCAAAGTGCTGCGCACGGTGTCGGCACCGGTGCGGAAGTAGAGGTCCACGGTAGGCCTGTTCATGCTCTTGGCCAAGGCGTACCACATGGCCACTTGGCCACCGATGCTGTCCTTGTCGAAGTTGTCCGGCGACCAATCCTCGAACTCGGCGTAGGTCTTCTTTTCGTTGTCGAGGTAGGTGCACGGCCCAAGGCCACGTTCCAAGGCAGCTGCATATACGATCGGTTTGATGGTACTGGCGATCGGCCTTCGCGCTTTCACCAGGTCATAGGGCAGGTAGCGATGATCGTTGCCGCCGACCCACACGCGAACCGCACCTGTCGTGGGTTCCATCATGAGGACGGCGCCGTTCAACAAGCGATGGTAATGCCAGAGGCTGTCGCGGTACGAAAGAGTGTCCAAACGACGGCCCTTGTGGTCGTACACCTCCTGCACGCGGCTCGCATTGATCTTCCATGGCTTACTGGACTTGCGCCCCATTTGTTTCTCCCATGCCGTGCGTTTTTTCGACGCGCGCAGCTCGCGATCCAACTTCGTTTGCATGGTGGCGAGCTGATCGTGTATCGCTTGGTTCGCCATGCGTTGCAGGTCGGCATCCAATGTGGTGGTGATACGCAGCCCGTCCTTGCGGATGTCGTAGGGCAGGCCGTTCGGCCCCTCAATGTCCTTGAGGATCGCCTTGGCCTCCTCTGCCACTTGGTGTACGAAGTAGCCGTACAGGTCGAGCGCATCGCCACCGGTATAGTTCAAGGTGATCGGCAGTGCGCGCAAGCTGTCCACCTCGGCACGGCTCAGGTGATCCCGGCCGTGCATCAGTTCGAGGACCTGGTCCCGTCTGCCTTTCGAAGCCTCGGGATGAAGGCGTGGATTGTATGTCGTGTTCGCTTTCAACATGCCGACCAACACTGCGCTTTCCTGCACCCGGAGACGCTTGGTGGGTTTGCCGAAGAAGCGCTGTGCGGCCGCTTCGATGCCATAGGTGTTCTCGCCGAAAGGCACCGAGTTGAAGTAGAGCACGAGGACGTCCTCCTTGCTCAGGATGCGTTCCAGGCGCTGTGCCACCAGCGCCTCCTTCATCTTCGTGACAGGAACGGTGAGGATCCCGTGCCGCTCCCTGCCGTACAGGTTCTTGATCAGCTGTTGCGAGATGGTGCTACCCCCGCCACCACTGCGGTCCCGACCGAGCAACGTGCGGAAGAAAACGCGCACGTAGCTTCTTCCATCCACGCCTTGGTGCGTGAAGAAACGGGCGTCCTCCGTGGAGACCAACGCATCGATCAGGTGTCGCGGCAGGTCCTCGTACTTCACGTTAGTGCGATCCTCGGCGAACAATTTGCCGATCAGTTCGCCGTCATGGTCCAGCACGAGCGTGGCCTGCTCATGCCTTATCGATGCCAAGTCCTCCTCGCTGGGCAGCTCGCCAAAGAAGCCGCCACGCACAGCCTGCATGAAGCCGAAAAAGCAGACCAATGACACAGCGACCCCGATCAAGCTCACCTTGATCCAGGACACCCTGCCTGCGCCTTTCTTGCTCTTTCGTGCCGCTTTACGTTTCGCCATGGTCATTCAACGTCGGAAGGCGTGCTGCTGATGTGTCGGGCAAGGCATGGATCACCCATTTCCGAGGCGTGTTCGGGTCGTCCCACGTCCTTACTGACCCTCCTCCGGCTCGTAATAACTGTCCTTGAACAAGAGGTCGCTCTCGTAGGGATAACGCGCCACATGCAGGGCCTTTACCCGCTCGTACAGGAGCTTCCGAAGTCCGTCGATGTTGATGCGCTGTGCAGCGCTGATGAAGATGCACTCCTCACCGTTCATGCGGGCCATCCACGTTTCTTTCAGCTCATCCAAGGTGTATTGCTCCACACGCTTCGGGGTCAGGTCGTCCGGATGATGCGGTGCGGGGCGATAGGCGTCGATCTTGTTGAACACCACGATCACGGGTTTGTCGCCGGCGCCGATCTCGTTCAGCGTTTGGCGGACGGTCTCGTACTGTTCCTCGAAATTGTGATGGCTGATATCCACCACGTGCAGCAGAAGGTCGGCCTCGCGGGTCTCATCCAAGGTGCTTTTGAAGCTCTCGATCAATTGCGTGGGCAACTTGCGGATGAAGCCAACGGTATCGCTCATCAGGAAGGGTAGGTTGCCCAGCACGACCTTGCGAACAGTGGTGTCCAGCGTGGCGAAGAGCTTGTTCTCGGCGAAGACCTCGCTCTTGCTCAACAAGGTCATCAGCGTGCTTTTGCCAACGTTCGTATAGCCCACCACCGCCACGCGTACCAGCTTGCCCCGATTGCCACGTTGCGTGGCCATTTGTCGGTCGATCTGCTTCAGCTGTGCTTTCAAGAGCGAGATGCGGTCGCGCACCAAGCGGCGGTCGGTCTCGATCTCCTTTTCACCGGCACCACCGCGCGTTCCGGTACCGCCGCGCTGCCGTTCCAAGTGCGTCCATAGCTTGGTCAGGCGCGGCAACATGTACTCGTGTTGGGCCAGTTCCACCTGCGTTTTGGCATGCGCCGTTCGCGCTCGGCGCGCGAAGATGTCGAGGATCAAGCGCGGACGATCGAGCACCGGTTTGCCCAACTCCTTTTCAAGGTTCCGTTGTTGCGCAGGGGTCAGCTCGTCGTCGAAGATCACCGAGTCAGCGCCGTGCTCCTCCATCCAGGCCTTGACCTCGGCCAGCTTGCCGCTGCCCACGTAGGTGCGGCCGTCCGGCTTGTGCAAGCGTTGCGTGAAGCGCTTCAGCGTGGTGATGTCCGCGGTGGTGGCAAGGAATTCGAGCTCGTCGAGGTATTCCTTCACCTGCTCGTGGGTCTGCCGATCATGGATCAGGCCGATGAGCACGGCGGTCTCCGCCTTGCCCGAAAGTTCCAGCGGATCTATCATTTCTTCTTGGCCAAACTGCGCACATGGTCCACCACGGCATCGATCTCCTTTGCCGTAAGCACGCTCTTGTAAGGCATCATGGCGGCCCGTCCGTTGGTCACCACCGCGATCATTTCAGCCTTGGTCAAGGTGGAAGCGGTGAGGTCCTTCGCGCCGTTCAGGCCGAGGGTGCCGTCACGACCATGGCAAAGCGCGCAGTTGGTGTTGAAGAGCTGCGCACCGCTCGAACGGTCCGCATCAGTCGCCATTCCCATGTCCGATGCACTGCTTCCACAGGCCAACAGGAGCAGGCCCAACAAGTACGGTATCGATCGTTGTACGCTCATAGCCATCCACGACCGTGCCCGATCTCCATGAACGGCCATGGAATGGCCCATAGCATCAGCAACAGACCGAGCAGAAAGAATACCGCGACCCGAAGCTGCTTGCTGCGCTCCAATTTCGCCCGCTTCGATAAGGCCCGTCCAAGGGTCACCAGCACAATGGCGATGAGCATGGTGCCCAAGTGCTCCATCTTCCAGAATCGCCCGGCCGCACCGCGCATGTTCGCATACGACTCGTAGTTCATCGCGTACAGGATCAGGCCAACGACCAATTGCACATGGCAGAGGACCACGGCCACGATGGCGAGTGAACGTTCGCCGTTCAGGATCGGTCGCTGGGCCAGCAGGCCTCGCAGGTGCAAGAGGCCCGCTGCAGCAACGGTGATCAACACCCCATAGCGCAACAGGCTGTGGACGAAGAGCGGGAAATAATTGTCCATGGTCTGAGGAATTCGTTCGGAGCGGTCCAAAAATAGGACCTTGCTCGCCGATAGCGGGCTTCGGAGCGGCTAATTTCGCGCCTCGCCCATGCGCACCCTTCCCACCATCGCCGCAGCTGTGCTTCAAGTGGCCGCCTGCTTGGCCCAAAGCGTGGCACCCGTGGCCCACGTGCTCGAAGCCGCCAAGGTCCCGATCGCTTTCACCCACGCCACAGTGCATGTGGATGCCACGACGGTGTTGACCGATGCCACCTTGATCGTGAAGGATGGTCGAGTGGTCGCAGTAGGAGGTAAGGAGGTGAAAGTTCCTGGAACAGCGGTCGTGCGCGACTTGCAAGGACTTCATATCTGGCCCGCATTGCTCGAGCCGTACAGTGACATCGGCCTGCCAGCGGACAAGCGTGAGGACCGAAAAGAGGCGCAGGAGGGAGCGCGCAACTGGAGTGGTGCGTTACGCGCGGATGCCAATGCCTATGAGCTCTTGCGTCCCGATCCGGAGAGGGCCAAGGAACTCCGCCAGCAGGGCTTCGCAATGGTGCTCACGCACCGCATGGACGGTATCGCACGCGGCACCTCTGCGGCGCTCGCCTTGGATGATGGGCCCCTGCCCAAGTCCGTGGTCGAGCCGGTCGTGGCGGCCCATTTCAGCTTCAAGAAGGGCAGTTCACCGGACGCTTATCCCGGCTCTCAAATGGGCGCGATAGCGTTGGTGCGACAAGCTTTCTTGGATGCCGACCACTACCAACAGACCAAGGTGCCGGAGCAACGGGATGCCGTGTTGCTCGCATTGGGGCCGCAGCTCAGGGGACGGATCGTTTGCGAAGCCAGCGATCGGAACGAATTGCTTCGCTGGTCGGCGATCCTGAACGAGTTCCGCTTGCCGGGGATCATCAAGGGCGCTGGTGATGAGTACGCCCGATTGGATGCAATACGGGCCAGCGGGTCCCCGCTGCTGGTCCCGATCGTATTCCCGGAGGCGTATGACGTGGAGGACCCGTACGATGCGATGGAGGTGAGCATGGCCCGGTTGAAGCATTGGGAGCTTGCGCCGCACAACGCCGCCATGTTGGATTCCGCCGGGATCCCCTTCGGCTTCACCACGTATGGCAGAAAGGACCTCAAGGACCTGTGGAAGGACCTGCGAAGAATGGTGCAGTGCGGTTTGGATAGCGCCAAGGCCATCGAGGCCTTGACCCTGGGTCCAGCGCGCTTGTTCGGCCTTGATGATCGCATGGGCGCCCTCCGCGTGGGCATGCGCGCCGACCTGCTGATCACTTCGCATCACCTGCTGGACGAGAAGAACGAGATCCACGAGACCTGGGTCGGCGGCCAACGCTTCGTGCACAGTGAAGCCATAGCGGTAAAGCTCAACGGCCGGTACGATCTGAACTTGGGTGATGCCATCTGGGTCCTTGATGTCGCGGCGCCAAAGGGGGCCATCGAAGCCAAGGTGCGCAAGGCGAGCGAGCCGGACAGCCTACGAGTGAAGGCGAAATTGCAGCGCGATGGAAGTTTGGTCACCCTGTCCTTCGCACCACGCGATACGCCTGATCAACAGATACGCTTGAGCGGAACGATCCACCGGGGTGGTGGCTTGTGGGATGGGCAAGGACAGCGTCCTGGCGGTGCATGGTTCGCCTGGAGCGCGATCCGAAAGGCGGATAAGCCCTCAGCGGCGAAACCCGACAGCACGAAGAAGGAGACACCATGCTCGAAGGGGCCGGTGTTGCATCCACTCATGGGATACGGATGGAAGGAAGCCCCGACGGCCGGTACCGTGATCCTGAGCCATGCGACCGTTTGGACGAACGGGCCGCAGGGTATTCTGCGCAATGTCGATGTATGCATCCACGAAGGAAAGGTGAAGGCCGTAGGCCCGGAGTTGAACGTTGCGACCCTCTTCCCGGGCAAGCGTCCACCGAAGGTGACCGAATTGAACGCCACGGGCAAGCACATCACCTGCGGCATCGTCGATGAGCATTCGCACATCGCCATTTCGAAAGGGGTGAACGAAGGCACGCAAGCTGTTACAGCGGAAGTGCGCGTCAGCGATGTGGTGAACCCGGACGATGTGAACATCTATCGCGACCTCGCGGGAGGCGTTACCACGGCCCAGCTCCTGCACGGTTCGGCGAACCCGATCGGTGGTCAAAGTGCACTGATCAAGATGCGCTGGGGGCAGCCGGCGGATAGCATGCTGATCCAGGACGCGCCGAAGCATATCAAGTTCGCACTTGGCGAGAATGTGAAACAGAGCAACTGGAGCGTGGCCTCCAAGCGCTTTCCCCAAACGCGCATGGGCGTGGAGCAAGTGTACTACGATGCCTTTCACCGGGCGGAACACTACGCGACCGAAGTGGCCTTGTGGAAGAGTGCCAAACCGCGGGACCGTGGACCGGCACCGCGACGTGACCTTGAGTTGGAGGCGCTGGTGGAGATCCTGAACGGTGATCGGAACATCACCTGTCATAGCTATGTGCAAGGCGAGATCGACATGCTCATGCACGTGGCGGACAGCATGGGCTTCCGGGTGAACACCTTCACCCACATACTCGAAGGCTACAAAATGGCCGATAAGATGCGAGCAAACGGTGTGAATGCGAGCACCTTCAGCGATTGGTGGGCGTACAAGTTCGAGGTGTACGATGCGATACCGTACAACGCGGCGATCATGCACAAGGCCGGTGTACTGACGGGATTGAACAGCGATGATGCCGAAATGAGCCGACGCCTGAACCAGGAAGCCGCGAAGACCGTGAAGTATGGCGGGGTATCCGAAGAGGACGCGTGGAAGATGGTGACCTTGAACCCTGCCCGCATGTTGAAGCTCGACCACCGCATCGGTAGTGTGGAGGTCGGGAAGGATGCGGACATCGTGGTGTGGAGCGACAACCCGCTCAGCATCGATGCCAAGGTGGAGCGCACATATGTTGATGGTGTGCCGTACTACGATGCGGAATTGGACCGGGCGCAGCGCGAGTGGATCACCGCTGAACGGGATCGGATCGTGCGGGCCATGCTCGCGGCCAAACAAGAGGGCGCGCCGACCAGGAAAGTGGAACGCGACCACCAGCACCTGTGGCATTGCGATGATCTGGAGGAGGACCAGCAACACATTGCACCATGAGGACCATGATGAGTATCCGGATGTGTGTTCTTCGTCCCGTTATGGCGAGCCTATGCGTGGGCTGTTCCATGCTATCGATGATGGCGCAACCTATTGTGCCAGCCAAGCCGCAGGTGCGCTCGGTGCTCATCACCAACGGCACCGTGCACGTGGGTGATGGTCGGGTGATCGATGAAGGTGCAGTGGGTTTTCGCGATGGCCGGATCGATTACGTGGGCTACAACTACGGTGCGAAAGCCGTGTACGATACCATTATCGATGTACGCGGAGAGCATGTGTATCCGGGCTTCATCGCTGCAGATGCCAGCATCGGCCTGGAGGAGATCGAGCAGCTCCGTTCCTCATCCGACCTGCATGATGTAGGCGACCTGGAGCCCGAGCTTCGCACGCTCACGGCCTACAAAGCGGATTCGCGCTTGATCCCCACTACACGCACCAACGGGATCCTTATCGCTCAGGTCGTTCCGAACGGACTGACCATCAGCGGTACCAGCTCGATCATGCAGTTGGACGCATGGGATTGGGAACAGGCCGCCATGCGACAGGATGATGCGGTGCACATGACCTGGCCAAGAGCCTATCAACGTTCCGGATGGTGGGCGGAGCCCGGTGAAACGGATCGAGAGAAGAAGGACGAACGGATGATGAAGATCCGGGAGATCACCACCTTCTTCCGTGCGGCGAAGGCGTATGCAAAGGATCCAGCGCCATTGGTCATCGACCTGCGCATGGAAGCGATGCGTGGTGTGTTCAACGGGAAGAAGGCACTCTTCGTCAATGCCAACGCAGCGCGCGAGATCACCGAGGTGGTCCAGTTCGCCAAGGCGGAAGGTGTGGCGCGATTGGTCATTGTTGGTGCTTACGATGCGTGGCGGGTGGCCGATCTTTTACGCGAGAACAAAGTGGATGTGGTGCTGTCGCGACTGCATGCCTTGCCCTTGCGTCCAGAGGATGATATCGACCTGCCTTATCGCTTGCCCGCCATGCTCAAGTCCAGGGGGGTGCGTTTCTGCTTGAGCTACGCGGGCTCGCATGAGAACGCCGGGCTTCGGAATTTGCCTTTCGTCGCCGGGACCGCTTCCGCCTATGGACTGACCCGAGAGGAAGCCTTGCAGGCCATCACCTTGGATGCCGCGGCCGTGCTGGGGATCGATGAGCGCTGTGGAAGCTTGGCGGTCGGCAAGGAGGCAACGCTTATCGTTTCCGCAGGTGATGCGCTGGACATGCGTACCAATGCGATCCGACATGCCTTCATCCAAGGTCGAATGCTGCTGATGGACGACCATCACCAGCAGCTCTATCGGATTTACCGCGATCGATCGCTGCGCTGATCCGGGAATGGGGAGAACGCTTTCCGCTCTGTACTTCGTTCTGGTGGCCATGCTCACCGTGCTTGTCGGCTGGTGGAACATCGCTGTTCACAGCGCCAACCTTCCGGGAAGTGACGCCGAACGCGAACAAGTGAAGGCGCTCCTTCGCGACCTCGGACCCGGGATCCATGACGCTGTTCCCGGTCGCATGCAAAGCCTCTTTCCCGAAGGTGCGGCATTCAGCTACGCGCTTTACGGTCTGGTCAATTGCAACGTGGCGGCGTGGGCCGAAGAAACGGAACGGTCGCATTTGTATTCGGAAGCCCTGTTCGCTGCTGAGCAAATGAAGAGCGAACAGGTGCGCGGCGGATTCCCGGCGCTTTTACCGCCCGGCCACGGGATCTTCCACGCCGGTTGGTCGGCGCTGCTGAACGGCCGAATGCTGGAGACCTTCGAGGAAGCATCGTCCGACCCGCGCGCGATCGCGTATTTCGAAGAGCAATGCGACACCATCGCGGCAACTTTCCGGCGCGCACCTACTGCGTTCCCTGAATCATACAACGACATGGCTTGGCCGGCGGACGGTGCCGTGGCCATGGCCGCGTTGGCCTTGCACGACCGCATCCTTGGGCCACGCTACGAAGGGGAGGTCGATCGGTGGGTGTTCCGGGTCGGTGCCACGCTCACCGTAGATGGTGGAATATCCCATGCTTGGGACCCCGTTCACGACCGTGCCCAGCGCTCCATGCGTGGTAGTTCAATGGCCTTGATGTGCGTTGCCCTTGCGGGGGTTGACAGCAGCTTCGCACATGAGCAATTCACCGTGTTCGGGCAGCGCTTCTTCGCGGAACGCATGGGTGTACCGATGATCACGGAGTACCCGAGCGGTCTTAGCGGCGCGGGTGATGTGGACTCGGGGCCGCTCATCCTCGGTGCCGGCCCTGTAGCGATGATCGTTGGCGCCGGTGCATGTCGCGTGCACGGCGATGCGTTCCACGAGCATGAAATGAATTCCGTGATCGATGCCTTCGGGTTCCCGCTCGGCCAGGAAGAACGCCGCTATCTATTCGGTGCGATGCCCATCGCTGACCTGTTCATCGCTTGGTGCCGATCGATGCCGACAAAGGTTCCGTATGAGGCAACGCCCCCTCGCTTTCTGCGTTTCCACGCGTGGTCCGCATTGCTGCTGCTATTGCTTTGGACGCCGTGGGTCATTGGTCGGATCCGTTCGCGTACCCGGTCCACCGCGTTGGGTCAATAGCCCAGCTTCGAACGCACCCGATCCAATACGACGCGTGCCACCAACGTGGCCTTTTCCGCACCGATCGCAAGCTGTTCGTCGAGCTGTTCCTTATCTGCCATGAGGTCCGCGTAGGTCTCCCGCTCCTTTCTGAATCCATCCAGGAGCATCGCCAACAGTTCCTTTTTGGCGTGGCCGTATCCATAACCACCCTTCACGTAGTTCGCCCGCATGGTATCCACGGCATCCGCTGGTGCCACCAAGCGGTACAGGGCGAACACATGGCAGGTGTCCGGGTCCTTCGGCGATTCCAAGGGTGTGCTGTCCGTCACGATACCCATCACCTGTTGCTTCAATTCCTTTTCCGGTGCGAAAAGCGACAGGATGTTGTTCCGGCTCTTGCTCATCTTTTCACCGTCGGTGCCGGGTACGATCATCACTTGCTGATCCGTCCTTGCTTCAGGCACCACGAAGGTCTCGCCCATGTGGTGGTTGAAGCGCTCGGCAACGTCGCGGGTGATCTCCAGATGCTGGAGCTGGTCCTTGCCCACCGGAACATGGTCCGCATCGTACAGCAGGATATCCGCGGCCATCAGCATCGGGTAGCTGAACAGGCCTGCGTTAACGTCCTCCAATCGGTCGGACTTGTCCTTGAAACTGTGGGCCAAGGTCAGGCGGGAGTACGGAAAGAAGCAGCTGAGGTACCAGGTGAGCTCCGCGGTCAAAGGCACGTCGCTCTGCCTGTAGAACACCGTGCGTTGCGGGTCAAGGCCACAGGCCAGCCATGCTGCGGCAACACCATAGGTGCTCTCGCGCATCAATTCCGCGTTCTTCACCTGGGTCAGTGAATGCAGGTCGGCAATGAACAGAAAGGACTCGTTCTTGGGATCGGCGCTCATGGCGATGGCCGGCCGAATTGCGCCAAGGACGTTGCCCAAATGGGGAATGCCGGTCGATTGGATGCCGGTAAGGATGCGTGCCATGTCGGCCAAATTACTCCGAGGGCAGGGAAGACGGCGTTTTTCTCACTTCGTTCGAACGGACAACTCGAGTGATCACACCCCTTCGCACGCAGAAGTCCTTCTTGTTAGTGTTGATCGGTGGATGGACCACAGTGCGCCCTCGGAACTTTTCGCTCGGACCCGATCGTATCTTTCGATCACCGGACACCGTTCAAAGTCCTCACAAACCAAGTCCCATGGAAGTCCGCAAGGTCGACGCGTCGGAGATCACGCACGAACAGTTCATCGAAGAGCACTGGAAACCCGGCGTGCCGTTGGTGTTCAAGAACGCCACCAAGGTGTGGCAGGCCAATGGCATGTTCACTCCGGATTGGTTCCGCAAGGAGTTCGGCGATCGCAAGACCGAAGTGGATGGCGTGGAATACACCATGAACGAGATCATGGACCTGGTGGAGGGTAAGGATACCAGCCGCCCGGTGCCATATCCCTGTAAGTACCACCTGCCCACCCAGCTTCCCGAAACGCTCAAAATGGTTTCCCCCTTGAACTTGGGGTTCGCCAAACCCAACTGGCTGGAAAGTGCTTGGTTCAAACGCGGTTATTGGGGCAGTGCGCTGGAACTGTTCATCGGTGGCACCGGTGGGAAGTTCCCCTATGTGCATGTGGACTACTACCACCTCAGCGCCTGGATCAACCAATTGTACGGTAGGAAGCAGTTCACGGTATGGCCCAAAGGCCAGGACGAGTGCCTGTATCCCGAAGCGGGGAACGAGTGGAAGAGCGCTATTCCTGACATCGAGAACGTCGATCTGAGCAAGTTCCCCAAGTATGCCGCGGCCACGCCGATCACCTTCGTGGTAGGCCCCGGTGAAACCCTGTTCATCCCATTCGGGACCTGGCATACGGCCAAAAGTCTCGAACCAACGATCTCCGTGGCCTTCGACCTGCTCAACGATCAGAACTTCCCGCTCTTCCTGAAGGATGTTTGGTCCTTCAAGAAGCAGCAAGGAACGGCGAAGGCCGTTGCGGCCACGGGCTATGCTGCCGTGGGTGGTGCGCTCTGTCGCATGGGTGATATGATCGGCGTGCAGCGCGGCGGAACGCACAACTGAGCACCTTCTGGATGAGATGCCGGCGGGTGGAACGGTCCATCATCCGGTACCGCGCGGCTGGGTACCTTCGCCGTCCGTTGTTCCCAACGGCGCAGGCAGAACGACCGTGTCGACCTCTTCACCCAAAGCACGCCCCCGGTTGGTGGATGGCGAAAGCCGCCGCAACCCCGTGTTCAAATGGCTCTTTTGCCATTTCGCTTGGTGTACAAGGTCTACTTCGCGCTCGTCTTCTTCCTGTCAATGGTCGTGCTGTACATCCCCTTCCGGGTCCTGCTGCACAAACCACAGCGTTACAAAAAGGCATTCCGACTGAAACGCTCTTGGGCCTGGTTCCTGCATTGGGCCAGCGGGGTGCCTTTGAAAGTGGAACGCTTGGCAGCACTGCCTCCGGCACCGTACATCATTTGTTGCAACCATAGCAGCTACGTGGACATCATCCAGATGTACAATGTGATCCCCGAATACTTCCTCTTCATCGGCAAGTATGAACTGTTGCGTTGGCCCCTCTTCAACATCTTCTTCAAGGACATGAACATCGCGGTCAACCGCGGCAGCCACATCGAAGCGGCCAAAGCGTTCCGCCGCGCTGCGAATGCACTGGACCAAGGCACCAGCCTCGCGATCTTCCCCGAGGGCACGATCCCGGCATTTACACCCCGATTGAAGCCCTTCAAGGATGGCGCGTTCAAACTGGCCATTGAAAAGCAAGTGCCGATCGTTCCTGTCACCTTCCTGGACCATTGGCGCTTGTTCGGTGAACCCATGGAATTGATGAGCCGAGCGCGACCGGGCATTGCGCGTGCCGTGGTGCATGCGCCGATCCCGACCGTCGGTATGAGCGAGGCGGATCTGGTAGCTGTGCGCGTCCGCGTTCATCAGGTGATAGAAGGTCCGCTGTTGAAGGACCAATGAGATCGACCGAACTGCGGAGGAACGATGAGGATCGATGAGAATACGCTGGACCGGATCGCTGAATTGGCACGCTTGGACGTGAGCGATCCCGCTACCCGAGACGCCCTGCTCGGCGATATGCAGCGCGTGTTCGACTTCGTCGAGAAGCTCAACGAGGTGGACACCACCGGCGTCGAGCCCTTGATCTTCATGACCGAGGAGATGGATGTGTTGCGTGAGGATGTCGCGTCATTGGAGATCAGTAAGCAAGAGGCTTTGAAGAACGCACCCGTCAAGGATAGCGACTACTTCAAGGTGCCCCGCGTGGTGGACAAGGGATAGGGTTCAGTCGCTGGCAACTTATATTCGGATCGGGACGTATCACGGCCCCGTTGGTGTCATCTTCACGGCATCGCGATATTCGTACCCATATCCGCCATTCGATGAAAGCTTGGATCTCTCGATTTCCTGTGCTGGCGCTCGCCATTTGTGTTGTTGGCATCCAATTCGCCATCATACTCATAGCCGGGGCCATGATACCCGAAGGGTCCGACCTGCACGGCACGCCTGATGCGCACATGCTGTTCCGCTTCAGGGTGTTCACACCACTGGTCTTTGCAGTGGGCATCACGTGGTACCTCGAAGGAGGAGCTGGTCTTCGTAAGCTCTTCGGGGCCTATCGGATCTGGCGCGTACCGGGCAAATGGTACGCGTTCTCGCTCACATGGAAACTGTTGTTCTGCTGGCTCGCATGGGCCGTTGCGGACCTGCTCGGTATCCTGCCTTGGCCGGGCTTTTTCCTGGAGTACCTCTTCGATGACAACGCAGCGCACCTGCAGGTCATGATGTGGTCCATGCCTTTCGTGATCGGCTTGGCACTGGTCGAGGAGACCACTTGGATGAAGTACTGCGTCACCCGCTTGCAGGAGAACCATTCCGCGCTGTTCTCCACCGTGCTGACCGGCTTGATCTGGGGCCTTTGGTACCTCCCCATGTTGCTCCTTGGCGAGGGTGTTCCCGATGGCGTGGCCTGGTGGATCTTCATCGCGAACATGGTGGCATTGGCCGTGATCCTGGGGTGGGTGTACAACATGACCCACAGCGGCCTCATCCTCCTGATCATGCAGGTGATCAGTAACGTGGCGTTCTTTGTGCTACCCGCTTTGCCGGTCACGCATGGCGGTGACTCGAGTTACGTGAAGGCATTCGTCGTGGTGGAACTCAGCATGGCGGTGTTCATTGTGCTGCGCTACGGCGCGAAGGACATGGGTACCGTTCCTCGTGCGAAATGGAGCGATCCGGTCCCGGACCCCGCGAAACCGATGCATACTCCAGAACCCGTGCTGAGCACTTGACCGTGCTCCATCCCACTGGTAGTTCGACTTCATCGATACGGAATGGCCAGCGGACCAACCCATAAGCACCTTCCCATGAACAACGCCGACCGGAACACACTGCATATGATGCCCGGGGTCGAGCGTTGGGAACATCCAGCATGGATGGTCTTTCTGAACAAGGTGCTCAACAAGATCCGCTCGCCTTTCAGCTTGGTCCCGCGCTTCGATCACCGCAGGGATATGATGAGCTTGGAGCAGATCAGCAACTTCGAGTTCCTCATTTCGGACGTGCTGGACCGCAAGGTGGAAGGGGCGTTCGTCGAGCTCGGCTGTTACACCGGTAGCACCACCGTGGTCTTCGCCGAACTGTTGTCCAGACTTGATCCGGGCCGGCCCTTGCATGCCTTTGATCGCTTCGATATCGAACTGAGTTCGTTGAAGGGGATCCGAGCTGCGTTCGAAGAACGGTTCCGGAAGTATGGGCTTGCACTGCCCGTGATCCATGAAGGGGACCTCTTCGATCTGGTCCCATCCGAGCTGCCATCAGCCATCGCCTTCGCCCACATCGATCTCGGTACAGGTGGAGGCCCGGAGAACCACAAGAAGCTGATGGACCATGCTTTCGCAGAGGTCTATCCACGACTGTCCAAAGGGGCGGTCCTGGTGATGATGGATTATTACGTCCCTGGAGCCACTGTTCTTGGGCATGATTCGAACCCCGGTGTTCGCTTGGCAGCGGATGCATTCTTCGCCGACAAGCCGGAGAAGCCTCGCCTCTTGTTCGGCGGGCCGTGCGCGCACGCGTTCATCCGAAAAGCCTGATGCGCCCCGGTATTCCCGATCGGGATCACCAATTTCGCGGCATGCGAACTGTGCTGCTGATCTTCCTGCTATCGATCGCCTCCATCGGCGAAGGCCAAGTGACCCATCTTATCCGTGGGCTGGACTTCTATTACCTACCGGATACCTTGTGGATGCAGCCTGGGGACAGTGTGCATTTCCAGACGGCAGGTATCCACGATATGGTGCAGACCGATTCGGCATACTGGGCCATCGGCCAAGCGATCGGCAATGGCGGATTCCATACGACGATCGGGGCCGACACAACGTTCGTGATCGATACCGCTGGCACCTATTACTTCGTTTGCTCGCCTCATGGTATCGTTGGCATGCGTGGTGTGCTGATCGTGGACGGAACGGTGGGGCTCGAACGCGCAGCCGAGCGCGATGGCCGTGTGCGGCTCTATCCGGTTCCTGCTGCGGACCACATGTTTGTGCATGTTGATCGCGCTGCGCTTGCCGGGATCGTGGACATCAGTGGGCGTCTTGTTGGCCCGTTCATGAGCTTCGATGCCGGTCGGAGCCGGATCGATCTTGCCCATCTGGACCCCGGGCAGTACCTCATCCTGCTGCATTGGCGGGACGGTACCCGGACCACGGCTCGCTTCTCCGTATCCGCCCGGAAATAGAGAAGGCCGCCCTTTCGAGCGGCCTTCCAAGGACTTCTTGTTGTTCCTAGTGCTCGATCATCAAGCGGCCGTATGAACGCTGGCCGTTGGTGAAGACGAGTTGCACCGTGTATGCGCCGCTGGGCAACGCATCCACTTGCATCACATGGCGTGCACCGCTCGACCGCTCAGTGCTCACCACGCGACCTGTGGCATCCATCACGATCACGCGTGCGCTGCCCGAGCCGGTCCCATCGTAGCTCAATAGCACCTCACTATTGGCCGGGTTCGGTGCGATACGAAGTGCGTCGGTCTTCACGTTCTCGGTGATCCCGACCGGACCGGTGGTCACTTGCATCACCTTCTCCGTTGTCGCATTCACATACCAGATCGAACCGTCGGGTGCGATGGTCACGCCCATGATCCCCGGTTCGCCGGTGCTGATCCGGTCCAGCTCCGTGGCGGGCATCGAACTGATGTCGTAGATGATGATGTCCCCGGTGGCATGGTCCGTGATCAACATACGGTCGTCCATCACCTTGATGCCAGCAGGTTCCACCAGGCCGGTGGTCACCACATCCTCCATGGTGAAGTTCACCATGTACCGGTACTCCACGTAGTCCTCGAAGGGGCCGAAGGCAGGTGTCCCGCCCAAAGTGCCACTGTTGATGTCCATGCGGAACACCTTGTCGAGACCGTGGTTCACCACGTACAACCAACCGCTTTCCTTGTCGAGGTCGCAGTGGCTCACGATGTGATCGGCCGGGTCGCGCTGGATGTTCATCCCGGCGAAACGACGGATGCGCGCATCCGTGTGGTCGTCCGCACCGGGACCGTGGTCGTGCTGGAAGTCGTAGCGCACCACATCGTCGTTGAATCCATCGACGACCCAGTAGACATTATCCACTTCGTGCGCGATGCCTTGGCTGTTCGGGCTGGTGTGCAGCATGTCCATGTGGCTACCGTTGCCACCGGATGGTTGGGCGTAGATCAGTGAATCGCTGGTCCACAAGGATGGGCCGGTGAAGGGAGGGGCACCGTTGTGGTTCGCATCGAACACCCCTGGACATGTGGCGAAGAATTCGGTCTCCCCGAAGGCGATACCAGTGGTCAGGCTCATGAAGTGCCAGGCGTTACCATCACGACGCCACAAGGCCTCTTGTTGCGGTGTTCCTGCGTTGTAGAGCGTCACCGTGCTGCCTCCGCTGGCTTCGGTATCCTTGTTCACCACCCACAACTGTTGCTTGTTCAGGTCCGGATAGAAGTCGAGGTCCCGAGGAATGTTGATCCCGTCACCGGCATCGGCGATCGTAGTGAGGACGGGTGTTGCGTTGATGTACTCGTCGATCCGGTTCGGCGTCGGGTTCCAGATCGATACCGACTTGCTTGCACTGTTGTTCTCCGTGTTCGGGTCAGGATTGCCGTTGATGTCACTGCTCTCCACCTCCACATCGAAATAGCCAGCCGTGCTGGAGGTCCAAGTGATCGGATGTTCCACCTTCACGCTTTCGAAAGGAGCGATGTTCAGTCCGGGCACTTCGATGGCCACCGGCGCGCCGCCTTCCACCGTGTATGAAAGCTGCAAGGTCGTAACGGTCATGCTGCCGAGGTTCTTCACCATGGCGCTGATCGTCAAGGGTTCATCGACCACTGTGCCGAATGCGCTCACGTTCATCACTTCCACGTCATAGGGTTCCGGCGATTCGGCCGTGAAGGTCCAGGTGGCACTACCACCCACTCCTGTATACTGTGCGATCGCTTGACCTTCCACGAAGACGGTGAACACGCCACCGCCGTCCGCATAATCATCGGCCCAGAAAAGGTCGTATTGTGCACCGTCGGTCAAGCACCAGGGACCTGCATTGATCGTTTGGTTGTTGCCGTAACCGCCCGGGGTCTGGTTCTGATCTCCGGCGCCATTGCAGCCAACGGCCGGGTTGCCGCCTGTTGCGATGTTTGCGACCCCACCGCATGGCGTGCCACTGGGTTGCAAGGACCAAAAGGTCTCGTATCCCCACTGGTCCGTTTGGATCTGCAACGTGACCTCCACTTCCCCGGCGTCGCACTGGGCTTGAAGGTTGAACGACATCGCCCAAAAGGCGATCAACGTGACGAGGGTGTAGCGTAATAACATGGATCTGGATCTCTGTGGATGGATGGCGAACTTAAGGTCCACCCGCTGAACGGCCATGTAAGCTTCAGGGACTATCTTGGAGGCTCAAGGGGATAGTAGCTTGGACGGGCCCAGTTCTTACATCAGCATGATCCACATCACCCAGCTACTATTCGTTGTGCCCGGAAAAGAGGATCTCTTCCAAGAATTCGAGCATATCGCGATCCCTCTGATGGCCGAGTATGGAGGCCGGTTACTCCATCGTTTCCGGCCCTCGGCGGACACGGTGCTCGGACCCTCGGATGAACTGCCGTACGAGGTCCACATCATCACATTCAATAGCGAACAGGACCTCGATGCTTTCCTCAAGGATGAACGCCGTCAACGCATCATGCATTTGAAGGAAGCATCCGTTAGGAAGTCGGTATTGATCAAAGGCGCAGTGGTGTGATGAACGGGGTGTCGGTCCCAGAGCGTCGGGTGGCATGGGTATCTTCGGGTCATGGCAGGAAGCATACGTAAGCTTACCATCCGCAACATGGTATGCGACCGCTGCAAAACGGCCGTGCAGCGCATTCTGATAGCGAACGACCTGGAGTGGGAGCGAGTGGATCTAGGCGAAGTGGATCTGAAGCAGGCTATCGACGGTGAGGCGATGCAAGCCTTGGAGCGCGACCTCGAAAGTGAGGGCTTCGGACTGGTGATGGACCGGGATGCGCAGCTGATCGCGCAGGCGAAGGCCGCCATTGTGAAGGAGGTGCATCACGGCGAAGGCAAGCGCGTCGAGCTCGCCAAACTGGTGCAGGAGGCCACGAACAGGGAGATCTCCAGCGTAAGCAAGCTCTTTTCCGAAGTGGAGGGCATCACCCTCGAGCACTATTACCTGCTCCAGCGCATCGAGCGCGTGAAGGAGTTGATCCGCTACGGCGAGATGACCTTCTCGGAGATCGCCTTCGCCACCGGTTTCAGCAGCGCCGCGCACCTGAGCGCGCAGTTCAAGCAGCTCACGGGGATGACGCCTTCGACCTTCAAGACCGCGCATGGCAAGCGGTCGGCGTTGGACAAGGTGGGTCGATCAGGTGGTGACCGTTGAATGAAATGCCGGTCAGGTCAGCGTTACAGAAGGACGAAGTATAGGGTTCGGACACCGGAACGGGCTGGATTTCATAATATGATGAACTAATAGCCCGGTTCTCGATCCGCTACCCATGGAACCACGAAAATGCGGGAAGGCGTGCCGACTCGAATTCCCGTACCCTGCTGGTCAGGTGGTCCACGTAAGCCTCCCAAGTCCGCCAACGCTTCCGGTCGGTGAGGGGTTCCGGGGATGTATGGAGCCAGCAACGGAACACTTCCAGCCATGCGCCATATCCGCTGACGTGATGCACTACGATGCGGCGTTTGCGCTTTACGGTATGAAATAGCGGGACCTCTGTGATCGGAGCGCTGGAGTGAACATGAACGATGATCCGCATACGCCTGAAGCGCTTATCAACGCCCTGGATGAATTCCTCGGCATCCAGTAGGTCGTGGTTCCTGTGTCCAGCGTACCACGGTGCATCCAAACGGTCCGTCAGCGCGGCACCGAACGGACGTGGTAGAAAGCTGCCAGTTGACCAGCTATCGGCGATGTATGCACCTGGTCCGGACCTACTGATGCGCTCCTGACCGATCGCGAAAACACGAATACCGTCGGCCAGAAAGACCCCGATGAGCCGATGGATATGTGCGAACGACGAAGGATGCGACCCGGTACCAATGGACTGCGACAAACCGAATGTGCCGGTATAAAGGCGTTGCATGGCCTTGAAGTGACGATGGACCGTCGCTGGCGCCACGCCGAGTTCTGCGGCCACCCAGGACCGGCTATGCTTGGGTGTGGATCGATCGTAGGGCATCGGGGTATACGCAAGAAGGCCACTGAGTTGGGCCTTGGTCAGGCTACGCTTCCGGCCACTGCGCGGTGCATCCTGTAGCCCTTTCAGGCCTAACTCACGGAACCGATCCCGCCATTTCACCACCGAGGAACGGCTGAGCCCGGTCCGCTGCATGATGTCGTCGAGCGTTCGACCCTCCATGCTCAGAAGCACCACCTGCGCACGGGTGCTCAGCGCTGGTCGGCTGGGGCTAACGGCTGCCAATTCCTGAAGCCGCTGTTGCTCTTCTTCATTGGCGTTTATCGGGCGGGAAGTTCGGGCCATGAATAGAACTTCTGCAATTAGTTCATGAACATACGAAATAGCTGCCGGATCAGTCGTATTTTTTCCGGTCACGGCTGCCTCCCTTTGCTACCACACTCATGGAAGCGGAAGTCGTAGCACCTACAATAACCAGCCGAGCGGCCAGGGCCGGTGGTTCCGGACCACTTGCCAAAGGCACGAGGGCGATCGCATTGATCAGGGAAGCGATCGCTTCGGCTTCTGGATCGATCGGATCAGCTGGTGCTGCGGTCCGAGCACCGCGCGCAACGTTCGCCTTGGTCCTGGATGCGATCGCGGGCACGTGGCATCAGATCGTTGCGAAGCATGGGTCGTGTGCTTTTCGCACCTCTGCGCTAGGGCTGAACGATGCAGCGATCGTTCGCGGCCACGGAACGCGTGCACGGGAGGTACGCGCGAACGGAACGACCGCCTGCGCAGGTGCATGCGATCCTTGCAGAACAAAGGACGAGCCGACGAGGCCCTGTGATCCGAGCTATCATGCCCGGCCACCCCCATGGGGCCACGGTGCATGAAAGTGCCTGCATGGCAAGTGGTCCACATGCAGGAGAAAGGGTGTACCCACGTATGCCCGCCCGGACCGCCAAGTACAACGAACCGAAGAACAACGCCAACATGGCAACATTAGCAAAGAACATCCGAGGCTTGAACGCCTCTCAAGTAGTGAGCAAGGTGCGGTTCATCGAAGAACGCATGAAGAACAATCCGGCCTATCCACAGCCCACACCGGCGCTCGGCGAGATCGCCACCGCACGTGAAGCTCTGGAAGCGGCCATCACCGCGGCCAAGGACGGTGGTCGTACGGCAACGGCGATCCGGCGCGCTCGCCAGCGCGAACTGATCCTGCTGCTGAACCAGCTGGGTGGCTACGTATCCTCCATTGCGGAGGGCAACGCCCTGGCCATCCTTAGTAGCGGCTTCGAGGTGAAGCGTACGGGCAGCCCCTCCGGTGAGCCGGAACCCACCCGCGACCTGCAGGCCATGATCAGCCCCTACAAAGGGCGCGTGGATCTGCGTTGGAAGCCTGTGAAGGAGGCCATCGCCTACCACGTCCACCTCAGTCGGAACGAGCCCACCGATGATACGGCTTGGGAGCTGGCTGGTGTGAGCACAAAGGCCAGTTTCAAGGTCACCGGGCTGGAGTCGGCCCGCACCTACTGGTTCCGCGTGGCAGCGATCGGTACAACAGGCATGGGACCCCTTGGTGAGGTGGCCCACAGCCTGGTGAGGTGAGCACAGCGAGGGCCAGGGCCGTTCGTGCGGCACCCGGCCCTGGTACAGTGCTGCCTTTCACCAACTGAACAGCGGCGGCCCTGCGAAAGTAGGGCCGTCGTTGTTAGTGGGCACCCGTGGCGCGGCTTCGTAGCAACTTCATTCCGATATTGGGACCATGAACGCACCGGGGGCCATCGCCACATTCATCACCAAGTGGGAAGTAAGCGGTGCCGCCGAACGGGCCAATGCCCAGCTCTTCATTGCCGAACTGTGCGATGTGATCGGCGTGGAACACCCACAACCGAAGACTCCCGATGAGCACGCCAATGCCTACGTCTTCGAAAAGACGATCCCCAGCGTTACCGATAGCAGCAACTTCATTGATTGCTACAAGCGCGGATGTTTCGTGTTGGAAACGAAACAGGGCGCCGACGCCGTTGGCAACGGCGCAGGGGCGGACGTTCGTCCGCCCGTTTCCGCCGAAGGCGAACAACGCCAGCGTGCGCTGAAAAAGGGCCACGGCATACGCGGCACCAAGGGCTGGGACACCGCCATGCTACGCGCCCGCGAGCAGGCCCAACGCTACGCCCGCGCCCTGCCCAAGGAAGAGATCGCCGATGGCCGTCCGCCCTTCATCCTGGTGGTGGATGTGGGCCACAGCATCGCGCTGTACACCGATTGGAGCCGCATGGGCGGCGAGTACATCCCGTACCCCGACCCGGCCACCTACCGCATACCGCTGAAGGACCTCTTGCGCAGCGAGGTGCGCGAATTGCTCCACGCCGTATGGACCGATCCGCTCGCGCTGGACCCCGGCCGGCGCAGTGCCAAGGTGACGCGCGAGATCGCCGACCGCCTCGCGAAACTGGCCCGCAGCCTCGAAGGCAAGCACCCGCCCGAGCACGTCGCGAACTTCCTGATGCGCTGCCTCTTCACCATGTTCAGTGAAGATGTGGACCTGCTGCCGCACGGCTCCTTCACCAAGTTGTTGGGCGAACTGAAGAGCGACCCCAGCACCTTTCCGGAGATGATGGAGAACCTCTGGGGCACCATGAACACCGGTGGCCTCAGCCCCATCCTGCGCAAGAAACTGCCGCGCTTCAACGGCGGGCTCTTCGCCCATGCCGATGCCATCGCCTTGGATGCCGACCAGATCCAACTGCTCATCGAGGCCGCTACCGCCAACTGGCGCGATGTGGAACCCGCCATCTTCGGCACCTTGCTGGAGCGCGCGCTGGACCCGCGCGAACGCCACAAGCTGGGTGCGCACTATACGCCGCGCGCCTATGTGGAACGCTTGGTGAACCCCACCGTGATCGACCCTTTGCGCGAACAATGGAAGAGCGTGCAGGTGGCCGCGTTGCAGTTGGCGGAGGACGGCGAAGAGAAGAAGGCCATCAAGCAGGTAGAAGCCTTCCTGCACGAACTGGCCACCGTGAAGGTGCTGGACCCCGCCTGCGGCAGCGGCAACTTCTTATACGTCACCTTGGAACTGCTGAAACGCCTGGAGGGCGAAGTGCTGAACACCCTGCACGAGCTGGGCGCCACCGCCAAGATGGAACTGGAAGGTGTGATGGTAACGCCCGCCAACTTCTACGGCATCGAGCTGAACCCCCGCGCCGCCGCCATTGCCGAGCAAGTGCTGTGGATCGGCTTTCTGCAATGGCACCTGCGCACCCACGGCAACCTGCACAACCTGCCCGAACCCATCATCAAGGACCTGCACAACATCCAATGCCGCGATGCCGTGCTGGACTACGACGGCAAGACCGAACAACGCGATGCCAACGGCGACGTGGTGACCAAGTGGGACGGACGCAGCACCAAGCCGCACCCGGTAACCGGCGAGGAAGTTCCTGACCCCGAAGCCCGCGAGCCGGTGTACAGCTACAGCAACCCGAAGCCCGCCAAATGGCCCACTGCGGATTACATCGTGGGGAACCCGCCGTTCATTGGCACAGCACGCATGCGCGAAGCCTTGGGCGATGGCTATACCGAATCCTTGCGTGGAGCCTACAAAAACGTTCCCGACAGTGCCGACATTGTGATGTTCTGGTGGGACAAGGCCGCTGAACTCACCCGCGTCGGCAAGACCAAACGCTTCGGCTTCATCACTACGAACAGCCTGAAGCAGACCTTCAACCGCAAGGTACTACAACACCACATGGCGCAGAAGAAACCGATCTCCTTAGCCTTTGCGATATCAGATCACCCTTGGGTCGATAGCGCCGATGGAGCAGCGGTGCGCGTGGCCATGACCATTGGTGTACCCGGCAATGTACAAGGCGTGTTACAGAAGGTAGTTAAGGAAGTTGATTCACCTACAGACGATGCTGCGGAAGTCACGCTATCCACAACATATGGGGCTATTCATCCAGACTTGACAACAGGCACAAACGTAGCCGCGGTTGCGACTTTGGAAGCCAACGTTGGCGTGAGTAACAGGGGTGTGTTTCTTGGGGGAATGGGCTTCTGTATCACGCATGAGGAAGCGACAGAACTTGGCCTTGGGAGAGCTCCTCGACTTGAGAATCATATTCGGCCATTTATAAGAGGAAAAGATCTCACCGCTGTGAAACGCGATGTATTAGCGATAGATCTCTTCGGACTCACCGCTGATAATGTCCGAACCAACTTTCCCGAAGTGTATCAGTGGGTGGTCGAGAAGGTTAAACCCGAACGCGACCAGAACAATAGAGAATCCCGAAAAAGGAATTGGTGGTTATTCGCAGAACCAATAAGCACGTTCCGACCTGCGCTTGTTGGATTGAAGCAATTTATTGTAACCCCGAGAACGGCAAAGCACAGGTTCTTCGTAATACTCGATTCCAATGCTCTTTTCGAAAGCGAGGTCATCGGTATTGCGATTGATGACCCATTCTACCTTGCGGTGCTTTCATCAAATCACCATCAGGTATGGGCGCTAGCAACAGGAGGTACCCTTGAAGATCGCCCCCGCTACAACAATTCACGTTGTTTCGAGACCTTCCCCTTCCCCGCCTGCACCCCGGCGCAGCAGGAAAAGATCCGAGCCTTGGGCGAGCAGTTGGATGCGCACCGCAAGCGGCAGCAGGCGCTGCACCCCGCGCTTACGATGACAGGGATGTACAACGTGTTGGAGGCCGTGCGTGCCGGCACGGCACTCACCGCCAAAGAGAAAGTGATCTACGAGCAAGGGCTGGTGGGCATCCTGAAGCAACTGCACGACGAACTGGATGCCGCCGTGGCCGAAGCCTACGGCTGGCCTGCGGACCTGAGCACCGACGCCATCCTTACCCGCCTCGTAGCCCTGAACGCCGAACGCGCCGCCGAAGAAGCCCAAGGCCATGTGCGCTGGCTGCGGCCGGAGTACCAGAATGCAGGAGCAGGGGCAGGAGCAGGTGGCAAGCAAGCTGCGCTTGCCGTGGAGGTGTCACCTGCTCCTGCTCCTGCAACCGGCCTGCGCCCCTGGCCCAAGGACCTACCGGCCCAAGCCGCTGCACTTACCGATGTACTCGGCTCGCTATCCGCACCCGCCACCGTAGAGGAGATCGCCGCGTACTTCGAAGGGAAGCGGAGCAAGAAACGGGTGGATGAGATGCAGCGTTTGTTGGAGACCTTGGGGGCTGTGGGGAGGGCGGTAACAGACCCTGCCGGGTGGCGCTCGGCATAGCGCTCCACCGTGGTACGGTACCTTCCAATTGCTATACCTTTGTTCCCTTGATGCGCAGCCTCCTCTTCACGCTCACCCTTGCTGTCTACGGCTTCAGTGCCACGGATATGCATGAGTGGCTGCATGTGCCGCAGGTGGTGATGCACTTTCTGGAGCAGCATACCAGTGAGGACTTCCACGACCTCTTCCACAACGAGCACACCGGCGATCAGCAAC
>JAWKNF010000004.1:0-231015 GCA_041391825.1 Flavobacteriales bacterium
TGCGCGATCTGCGGATAACATGATATTCAAAGGAGCGTTCGCGACTGAATCCCGCCCATCCGCGGATAGCATTCCCTCCGCACGAAACGTACTTTTGCCCCTGCCTATGCAAGCGCCGAAGCTTCCTACCATGTTCAGCCTCTTCCGCCAGCGCGGCCCGCGCGGCTTCGAGCTGGTAACACGGGTGTACGACCCGGAGAAGGAAGCGCGGCAGAAGCGCGAAGAACGCATCCGCAACGAACAGGCCGCCGACAGCGCAACGGACCGCGCACTGCTGGCCGAGCGCATACGCCATAGCTGGCAGCGGCAGCACCGCGGCACGGGCATGCTGACGCGCTACCTCATCAGCATCGGCATGGTGGGCGTCATCCTCTTCTTCATCATCAAGGCGTTCGGGCTGTTGGGGTACTGACATGGCAGACCTGATCCGGCTCCTACCCGACCATGTTGCCAACCAGATCGCCGCCGGCGAGGTGGTGCAACGGCCGGCCAGCGTGGTAAAGGAACTGCTGGAGAACAGCGTGGACAGCGGCGCCACCCGCATCGTGGTGGTGGTGAAGGATGCCGGACGTACGCTGATACAAGTGAACGACAACGGCAGCGGCATGGGGACGACCGATGCGCGCGCCTGCTTCGAGCGCCACGCCACCAGCAAGATCCGCCAGGCGGACGACCTGAGCTCGATACGCACCAAGGGCTTCCGCGGTGAGGCGCTGGCGAGCATAGCGGCCATTGCCCAAGTGGAGCTGAAGACCCGCGAACACGACCAGGAGCTGGGCACACGGGTGCTTATTGAAGGCAGTCGGCTGAAAGGCCAAGAGGCCATTGCCGGTGCACCGGGCACCACCATAGCGGTGCGCAGCCTGTTCTACAACGTACCTGCCCGGCGCCAGTTCCTGAAGAGCGACGGTGTGGAGATGAAGCACGTGATGGACGAATTCCACCGCGTGGCACTCGCCCACCCCGACATCGCCTTCCAGCTGATCCACAACGACCACGAAGAATACAACATGCCGGCCGGTGCCGAGGCAGCGGATCGTCCACCCTTCGGTCGCAAGTACGACGAGCGCCTCGTGCCTGTTGAGGAGAGCACCGGTTCGTGAAAGTGAGCGGCTTCGTGGGCAAGCCCGAGTTCGCGAAGCGGTCCCGTGGCGAGCAGCATTCTTCGTGAACCACCGCTACATCCGCAGCAACTACCTGACCATGCAGTGCGCAAGGCTCACGACGTTCGGTGACGCGGGAGAACTACCCCTCGTGGTTCCTGTTCATCGACATCGACCCGGCGGGAGACGACATCAACATACACCCGACCAAAACGGAGATCAAATTCCGCGATGACCGCACGGTGTACGCCATTGTACACGCCGCCGTGCGCCGCGCCTTTAGCCGTTTCCAACATCGTATCGAGCCTGACTTCGAACCGGAGCCGGCCATACCTGCGGCCTTTCATCGCAGCAGGCCGCCAGCACGTCACCCGCAGCGCCCGCACCGGCATGGCGACCCCAGGACCTCGGGGCCTTCAACGCCCCGCCACGGCCCAACGCCGCGGGTTGGCAGCAGCTCTTCGACATGGGCACCGGCATCCCCTCCGCACAGCCCACCACGGCCTCGCTACCGGAGGATGCCGAGCCACGCATCATGCCATCGCGGGAACACGAAGGCACGCCCGGCGAACGGCTCCAGGTTCCGGGCCTGCACGGCACCTACATCATGGCCCAGTTGCGCAGCGGCTTCATGGTGGTGGACCAGCAGCGGGCACACGAACGGGTGCTGTACGAACGCAACCTGAAGCTGCTTGAACAAGGCGCAGGCATCAGCCAAACGGAGCCTCTTTCCCACGCCACGTGGAACTGAACGCCGCGGACCTCGCGATGGTGCAGGACGTGCTGCCGGAACTGCGCAACATGGGCTTCGACCTGAGCCTGTTCGGGGGGCCGCACCATCCAAGTGAACGGCATGGCCTGCCGAGGCCGCCGACGAGGACCCGACCGCGCTGCTGGAGGAATTGCTGGAACAACTGAAGCACGAGAAGAGCACCTGCGCAACGAGCGCCACCACGCCTTGGCCATGGGCATGGCGCGGTATACGCATCCGCCCCGGGCGCGTATTGGCCACGGCGGAGATGCACGACCTGGACCGATCGCCTCTTCTTCTGCCTGCGGCATGCCCTACCACACAACTGGCCGGCAAGCCGACACCGATCACCTTCGGGCTGGATGAACTGAACCAACGATTCGAACGTTGATGCGTACCACTGCCAACCCCTTCGCCGGCCTGCCCGTGGTGGTGAAGAACCTGCTCATCATCAACGTCATCTTCTTCCTGTTGAAGTGAGCGGGCTGGGCAACTTCCTCGGCGAAGCATGACACGTGGTTCGGCCTGCACCTACTTCGTCTCGCTCCTCTTCAAGCCTTATAACAGGTAACGCACATGTTCATGCACGGCGGCTTCGGGCACTTGGCGCTGAACATGTTGGGCCTTCATGCTGGGGGCCGCCCTTGGAATACTGTTGGGGAATGCAGCGCTTCCTCACCTTCTACATGGTGACCGGCGTGGGTGCGGCCTTGTTCTATTCCGGCGTACACATCTTGGAGTACTACCAACTGGCCGAACAGCTCGGCCCGGTGGCCTTGGAACAGATCAAGATCGAAGGCCCCGAGATCTGGAAGGGCCACCAGAACTACACCGACCCGACGTGGAATTCGATGAACGCCTTGCTGAACATTCCCATGGTGGGAGCCTCGGGCGCGATCTACGGCGTGTTGCTCGCCTTCGGCATGACCTTCCCGAACGTGGAGCTGATGATCTTCCCGCTCTTCATCCCGATCAAGGCGAAGTACTTCGTGTGGATCCTCGGTCTGCTGGCCGTGTTCCAAGCGGTGGAGAGCAATCCGGGCGACAATGTGGCGCACTTGGCACACCTCGGTGGCATGTTGGTGGGCTACCTCATGATCCGCATGTGGCGGCAGAAGCACCCTTGGGAGTAAGGCGTTCCACACCTTCGCGCATGATCTTCACCGTGCGATCGTTCATGTAGGACCACGGCCGCACGTTCAAGGAACGGATCGGGTCCGAACTTTGCATGCGCTGCACGAACCTCCCGCGACCGCGGGCCAAGCACAGGAGCAACAACAACAATGGGATTTCAGGACGACCTGCGGATGAAGTGGCGCACCGGCGGAATGGTGGTGCGGCTGATACTGATCAACCTCGCGGTATTCATCGGGCTGGTGTTGGCCTATGTCCTGTTCCTTCCGGCAGCGGGCAGCGGCCCGGGCGCGCTGATGATGCGCGACATGTACCTGGTGCAGTGGCTACGCTCCAGCGCCGACCTCGGCACCTTGCTCACACGTCCGTGGACGGTCTTCACCTACATGTTCACGCACACGGGCTTGGGCCATATTTTCTGGAACATGGTGCTGCTGTGGTTCGGCGGACGCCTGTTCGAGGACCTGCTCGGTGGCAAGCGCTTGCTCGGCACCTACTTGCTCGGCGGCCTTACGGGACTGGCGCTCTTTGTTCTTTCGCAGAACTTCTTTCCCGGCCTGCACGGTGGCGTCACCAGCGGCGTCATGGGCGCATCGGCGGGTGTTATCGCTGTCTTCATCGGGATCGCCGCCTATCGTCCGGACATGGTGGTTCATCTGATACTGATCGGTCCGGTGAAGCTGATGTACGTGGCAGCGGTGCTGCTCCTGCTGGACCTGATCGGCATCGGCTCAGGCGACGGCGTGGCGCACGAGGCGCACATCGGTGGCGCCCTCTATGGCTTCCTGGCCGCACGGCAATTGGCAAAGGGCAGCGACTGGTCCTTGGGCTTCGTGGAATTCCTGGAACGCTTGATCAAGCCCTTCAAGCGAAAAGGTCCCCGGAAACTGCGGGTGGAAAAGCCCTACACACGCAGCGCGAAGGCGAGCGACACGAACTACAACGCCTCTAAGAAGAACGAACAAGCACGGATCGATGCGATCCTGGACAAGATCTCGCGCAGTGGATACGACAGTTTGAGCAAGGAAGAGAAGGACCTGTTGTTCAAGGCGAGTAAGTGAGTTGTGGGTTGATGAAGTTGGGGGTTGTGATGTTGGGGGTTATCGCGCATAGAACGAACAAGTGAATCGCCCGCGAACGGGAGCAGGACCGATACCTGCTGAGGACAAGGCGCCAACGCCCAGGCGGCAGCGTATCTCGCGCTGGCACTGGCCCTTGTGGTGGGCGAACTTCTTCGCGGCGGCCGTGCTATTGATCACCTACCTCGCTCCCATCGTGAGCCCGGTGACCTTTTTCCCCTTGGCCTTGTTGGCGATGACCTTCACGTTCCAGCTATTGCTGCATAGCTTCTTCCTGTTGTGGTGGTTCTTCTTCCGCAAGAAGCGCATGCTGCTGTCGGGCCTGGTATTGCTGCTCGGTTGGAGCCACATCGGTGACCATGTGCAGGTGTTCTGGCGCTCCAGCCCGGATGGCGAGATGACGAGCACGCCCGTGAAATTAATGTCGTTCAACGTGCGGCTCTTCGACCTCTACAACTGGACGAAGAACAAAGAGACGCGGGCCGCGATCTTCGACATGCTCCACGAGGAGGCACCCGAGATCCTATGCCTGCAGGAGTTCTTCCACAGTCCGGACAAGCGCTTCATCCGCACCCGCGAAACGCTGATCAAGGACTTCCCCTACAAGGCTTGGCACGAACGTTACAGTCAGCACGCGCGCTTCGAGCAGCACTTCGGGATCGCCACCTTCAGCACGCGGCCGATCGTGGCCAAGGGGCACATCGAGTTCCCGGAGAACCCGAACAACCAGTGCATCTGGAGCGACATCGCGCTGGAGAACGATACGATCCGCGTGTACAACGCGCACTTGGCCAGCTACCACTTCGGCGATGAGGACTACAAGTTCATCAAGGAACTCGACACCGATGTGCCCGCTGAAGAACTGAAGACCGGCGGCCTGCGCATCCTGAAACGCCTACGCCGGGGCTTCCGCCTGCGCGCCGATGAGGTGCAACGCATCGTGGACCACATGCGCGAAAGTCCGCACCCGGTGGTGTATTGCGGCGACATGAACGATGTGCCGATGAGCTACGGTTACCACCTGCTACGCGAGACCTTGGACGATGCCTTCGTGGAGAGCGGGCACGGCCTTGGTGGCACGTACATCGGCAACCTACCCAGTCTGCGCATCGACCACATCCTGTATGGATCGGAGCTGGATGCGTGGGACTTCCACACTTTGCCGCAGGAGTTGAGCGATGACGCGATCACGACGATGATCAGGGTGCGCGCGCAATAGGGAGCGAAGGGTCGGCGTTCCATTGCGAACGTTCACTCCTTCCCCACTCATGCGTGCTTCCTACCCCTTGGCGATCCTTGCCATTCTCTTGTTGTTCATCATCGGCTGCGGTCAGCAGGACGCGGAACGTTGGAAGGATACGGCCGAGCCACAGTACGAATCTGCGGAGTTCGAATCATCCACCGGGGAAGTTGGGAACACGTTGCTTTGGAAAGGGGAAAAGGAGAAACCCGACCCCAAGCAGACCCTCTCCTCCACCGCAGCGCGTGCCTTCGCGGACACCAGCCGCAAATTCATCCACACGGCCGACCTGCGCTTCCGTACCAAGGACCTGGTGCAAAGCACTTTTCAGATAGAGGCGCTCGTGGCCCGATTCGATGGCTACGTGGCGAACACCACCCTGAACAGCCATGTGGACCACGTGTACACCACGCCGATCAGCGCCGACAGCCTGTTGGAGACCACGAAGTACACCGTGACCAACCGTGTCACCATCCGCATCCCCAGCGCCAACTTGGACACCACCTTGAAGTCCTTGATACAGCACGTGGACTTTTTGGACCACCGCACTATTACCGCCACGGATGTGCAACTGATGCTGCTCGGCAACCGCATGACCACGGAACGTGTTGCCAAGCACGAGGAACGCGTGACGGAGGCCATTGACGAGCAGGGAAAGAAGCTGCGCGAAACGGTAACTGCTGAAGAGAAGCTGCTGGATCGCCAAGAGCAGGCCGACAAGGCCCGCATGCAGAACCTCGAGCTACAGGACCGCATCGCCTTCAGCACGATCACCTTGGACCTGTACCAACGGCAGGACATCCGGCGCGAAGTGCTCGCGAACGAACACAACATCGAACGCTACGAGCCGGGCTTCTTCAGCCAAGTGGCCGAGGCCTTGGAGAACGGCTGGGAGCTGCTATTGAGCTTCCTCGTGTTCCTCGCCGGATCGTGGAGCGTGGTGCTGATCGGCATCGGTGCCTTCCTGTTGCTGCGACGCTTGTTCCGCCGCGTGAGCTGAGGCCGCTCTACTCTTCGGGCTTCCGCGCAGCGCTCATCACGGCTTCAACCGCGTAGCCTTGCTTGCGTAGGCCAAGGATCAGCCCTTCCTCCTCGGGCAGGTGCGCGGCGCCGACAAGGAAGAAACAGGTCTCGCCCGCCCGCATCATGCTGTCCATGCGCTGCACCATACGCGCATTACGTTCCAGTAGCAAGGCGCTTTCCATTTCCTCGCCCAGGCCACCGGCATCCTCCATGGCCTCCATCAAGGCCTCGAGGTCCTGTGCGGCATAGGCGTCCATCATCGCATCGAACTCCTTCATGTAGCCGTCCTCCTCCACATACTCCAGCAGCATCTCGGCCTGTTCCTTCATGCTCATGCGGTCGATCGCGGCGAGCTGCTCGGCCATGGTCTCTAGTCCGGCGGTGCGTTGGCCGTTGGCCGCGGCGGTGCTCATCAGGAAGTCATCGAGCACTTTCGGCTGTTCGCCCTGCATCTGCTGTTCCATCAGCATGGCCATGATGTAGAAGGGTTTCATGCGCGCGGCCATGGGAGCCATGACACCCATTCCTTCGGAAAGGGCGGCGCTCACCTTCTTCCACTCCTTCTTGCTGTACAGGTCCTCCAGCACCTGGCCATCGGGCATCAGCATGTCGCTCATCATGGCCATGGCGTTCGCCTGCTCCTGCCCTAGGTCCAGCTCACCGACCACCGCGGCGCAGCGCGCCATGGCAGGCAGCACGGAATCGCCGAACTGGAAGGCCCGGTCATCCTTGCTATGCACGGTGCCATAGAGGTAGCTGGGCGCACCTTGCTCCGTGGCGGTGATGCGCCACAACAAGGAATGCGGAAGGTCCTGCGCACCACATACGGCGGGCAGCAGCAGAAGGAAAAGCGGGATCGGGTTTCGCACGCCCCGAAACTACGGCGCGGTGCGTGTATGTATGCTCAACGGGCCAAGCTGGCCAAGGCGAAGGATACGATGGCGAGGATGGAGAAGAGCAGCATGCTCACCCTTATCAGGTTGGAGCGGTCAGCTGGTCGGGTACGTTCCATGTTCGTTGTTGTCGGTAGTATCCTATTGACGCAGCGCGCGGGAATGGTTGCCACGTGCGAAAGGAAAAACTTGACAAATGTTGCGGATCGACCAGTGGCTTCGAGCAAGGCGTCTATTCGCCCGACGAGCAGGACGCCGCATCAGTGCATGGGCCACTATGGACAAGGCGTATCGGCCGAGATCGATCCTTGGCGAAACGGGCGGTACTCATGGTACCCAGCGCGTTCGAAGCTCCAAGAGGAACAGGCCTGGTGGCAATGCAGCAGTATCCACGTGAAAACGGCTTCCGCTCGAACGTCCGGTGCCCACTACCCTGCCATCTGCCGCCAGCGCGGTATTCCAGCACAGCCTCTCCATCCACTTCCACCAGAGGCGGTCCGTAACGGGATTGGGCGAAAGGCGCACATTCGTGGCAGGCCGCAGGACAGCTACCCCGAACTGAACTCCGCCACCAGCACACTCGGCTCGGTGATCGCCGGCGGGTTGAAGTCGAAGTAGATGTTGGCAGTGTTGATGATCTCTTCGCCTGGCACCAATGGATCCTTCGGTGCGATACGGAAGCTCACGAAGCCATGGCTGGCGGCTTCGTTCACGTTGCTGTCCGGTACTTGGATACGGTAGAATGCGAAGCGCAAGGTCGTGCCGTTCCTGATACTCACCTCATAGGGATGCGAGGACGGCCCTGGAATGAACTTCCGCAGGTCGAGGTTACTGGCCAAGGTATCCGTGATAACAACGTTGAAGGCGGTATCGGTACCCGTGTTCTGGAAGCGGATGGTATAGTCGATCCATGCATCGGCCCCAACGTAATACAGCGAATCGCTGTAACGCGTGCTGGTCTTGGCCAACTTATCGTTCGGGTCATAAGCACCCGAAACGACCACTGGAAGATCCGCCGTGTTGTTCGCTGGGTTGATATCGGGCAAGCTCGGTGCGATGGTGACTGCGGCATTGAGCACCGTACCCAATAGTTGAATATCCGGCGGAACATGGAGATCCACCCGGTACGAATAGCGTTGCATGCCACCGATGCTATTGATGTTCCAGACCAAGGTGTTCCCGGAAACGCTTGCCGGAGTGGAGGAGGCTCCGAGGTATTCCAGCACGGGATCGAATTCCATGGTAAGTACAATGGGCCCGGAGTAGCCATCATCCAAATTGCGCACGTCGATCGCGTACTGCATGTCGAACCCGGGTCTGGCCGCGCCGCTCGCGATCAGCACCTCGATGTCCGATGCGTTCGGGAGCACCAAGCTTGTATCCGCGAAATCCACATGGACGGGCCCTGCCAGACCAACGACCTCGAAGGGGAGCGGACCGGGCGTACACCAAGGATCAAGTGTGTTGCTGACCTGCTCGATAGTGTAGTTGCCGATGGGCAGTTGCAGCGCGTATTCACCCGGCACCGGGAGACTCATCGTGTAATAAGGCCCAGGAAGGATCTCGTAAAGCACATTCGCCATTCCATATTGGTACTCGGCCGGGGCACAATCCTGGTCCGTGTCCAAATAAGAACGCCCCCTTACCGAACCACAGCCCGGTCCGATATCGGGTATGGTGATGAAGGTGGAGTCCACGCATCCGATGTATGCGAACGGCGGCGCATTAACTTGTGCTAATTGGCGGAACCAGTAGTCACCGGGCGGTAAATTGCGGTAAGTACCTGTAGCAGTGGGGGGCAATTCACCGGGGCAGCAATCACCTAATACCCCGTTCAGGAATCCATGGGTTTCCTGTCCGTGCCCTTCAGGTCCCAATTGAACCGTCACGCTGCCGCTGCTGTCGTTGGTGCGGGAGCCCTGGTATCTCAAGCACGGTCACCTCGGGGCCACTCATAGACCCGCCGACACGCCAGTCGTATGGTGCCGGTGCAACCGTTGGCATCTTCGAATGTGTACACATACTGGGTATCGTTGACTAGCGGGATGTATTCATACCAAAGAGGACTGCGGAACCGGCCATTTCCACGCCATTGACGAAGTACGGCGCAGGCCCAGGCGCATCGTAGGTGTTCAACACCAGCTTGATCGACGCTGTCGCACACCGCGTTGTCAAAGTACTCCAGCTCGAAAGGTTATAGGATGTAGTGATCAAATTGTAGTTCGCGGATGCTTCTTCATTGTTGAAGTCGGTGACCGTCACCGAATAACTGCCGCTACGGTCGCTCGCGACCTGGGTCGTATCACCCGTGCTCCAGAGGTACCTGTGGCCCAACACCTCCGGTGGCATTTGCACGGATCTCACCATTCGCATACGTGCAAATGGGTCGGCGCAAATAAGAGATGCTCACCGTTACAGCCTGCACGCTGCCGAACCAGAGGAACAGAACGAACAGGAAAAGGCTACGTAACAAACGCATGGTCAATGGCTCAAAAGAATAGGAATGATCTGCTGGCGTTGTTCACTGTCTAGCACACGTAGGAGATATGCCCCGGCTTCCAAGTGCCCGATATCAATATCCAAGGTACTTGCATTCGCAGCACTGATAGTAGAACACCGCCGACTATCCGTCGCGAACACCTCGACGCTCGTGATCACATCTACTCCTGCCGACAGCCTGAAGATCCCGCTTGACGGGTTCGGATGCACAGAGATCGGGTCCTCGGTTTCCTCCGGAATAGAGGTACTGAACTCCGCCACCAGCACGCTCGGCTCGGTGATGCAGCTGGCGGGTTGAAGTCGAAGTGGATGTTGGCGCTGTTCTCGATCACGACGCCCGGCAGCAACGGCAGCTTTGGACGGATGGAATTGCACCGCTCCAGCAAACAATGGCTCATTTACATTGCTGTCGGGCAAAAGGATCTCATCGAAGTGGAACCGCAACGTTGCCGTAACCCAGTTCCCATCGGAATGGATGCGAAGTGGCCCCCACCAGCAGGCTTGCCGGATCCAATGTGGAAGCCAGCGTGTCCGTGATCGCCCACATTGAAGGCGGTATCAGTGCCCGTGTTCTGGAATCGGATGGTGTAGTCGATCCACTCATCCTGGTCGATGAAGTACAGTTCATCGCTGGCCTGCGTGCTTGTTGAGGCAGGCTTATCGTTGGGGTCGTAACTGCCCGTGACCACGGTGCTGTACGACGCAGCGTTGTTGCTGGGATCCGGGTCCAGGTTGGTGGAGACCGGTGAGAAGCCGGCCATGAGCGCCGTGCCCGTGGGGTATCCGGCGGCACTGCCTGCACACCGAGAAGGCCTGCCAGCTATAGAGTAAGCCACATCCGCCAATTCCCAAACCACACTTCCCGAATTGATCGTGCTCCGGCCGGCGAAGCGCTAAGAACCGTGGTGAACGGATGAAGCGGTGAAGGTGGCGGTGACGCTCACGCGGCTCCGTAGTTGATGTTGTTGGCATGCAAGTAATAGTTCAACACAAATCCAGGGACGCGCGGGTCCGCTCGTGAAAGCCAAGCGTGCAAAGTCGGTGCAGGCCGGCGGTACCGATCGCCCGGGACTACATTCAATTCGACCGGAACGGAGAGCGAGGCGACCGTGGCTTCCGCCGGGCAGACCGATGCTAACGCCAGGTCACGGCTTGCACGCTATAGGTCCCCAAGGGCAGATATGCGGCATATTGGCCAGAAGATGCGTGCTAACGTACCTCGGCCCAGGTTCGATCGCCAAGACCTGGTGACCAGCCCCGTCTCCCTCCGGGTCCGGCATACAATCCTCATTCGCATCAGTATATACCGCTCCAGCGAGCAGCCCACATGCGGGCCTTCGTCCGGGACCACCACATAAATGAGTCTCCACATCCAGCGGCAGGTAGGTGGTCCCAGTTCGTAACTGTTCGGCCCTGGTGTGCGGGTGTTCTGTACCAGCCAGTATCCGCCGGGTGCGGGTTCTGGAATACTTCTTCCTGGTCGAACCCGGTATCCCAGAATGTGATGTTGTTCGGGCCAGCGTACAGACCTGCATTGCTACCGCCCGTGCGGAACACCGTTATGGTCCCGTTCCCTGTGGGCCCACATGAGAAGCCACATCACAGTGGTCCATTCAGGCCATACGATCGGATGCCTGCTATTTGTCCGAACAGGGTGCCCGGGCAACCCGTCGCATCAGTGAAACTCACCGTGACGGGACCAGGCCCTTGATGAGTGATGTGCCCGTTGCCCAACCAAGATGGCACAGCGGTGGGGTCATAGAAGGCGTGTTAGGTGCATCGATCGTCAGTGGGAAAGCTGGATAGATCGGTGGCGAACAGGTTCCCACCTAATAGGAAAAAGAGGCCGACACATGACCATAGGGTGTCTGTCCATCGCACAGAAGGTGGGAGCCCATGCCGGTCGTTCCCCAGTCAGGAAGTGCATCGAGCACCAACTCCGCTTTGTAGCTTCGTCCGAATTCGCGTCCACCACGGTGACCGAATAGGTGCCAGCCACAACACCGTACACGGAGAATTAGGATTCACCTGTGTTCCAACTGTATGCATAGGGCGGCACGCCTCGGATGCCCGGGCAAAGGCGTTCGGTGGCATGCCCGCACACGGGTTGCTGCTGCACGATGATGCTCAACCGTCAACGCGTGCAGCCCCAGAGCTCCAACGAAAGCGAGCAATGGTAAAAATGGAACGCATGGCTACTGTTTGATGATGGGAATACGTTCTACACTGCCATCGGTCAACATGCACTCCAAAAGGTATGCACCTGATGACAGCGTCCCGATGTCGACGGTCATGTACGTTCCATTCGCCGAGAACAGCACTGCCGTCGACCATCAATGGAGATCGCGCAAACCGGTCATAGGTTCAGGAAGAAGGCACCTGCAACGACCCTGTCGTTGGTACCGGCCAGGCACGTGTTACAGCTCGATGGGTCCCCCTCACCCCGTACTGAACTCCGCCACCAGCACGCTCGGCTCGGTGATCGCCCGGCGGGTTGAAGTCGAAGTAGATGTTGGCGCTGTTCGTGATCCTGTTCCCGGAAGAAGTGGCAGCGCGGGCTTGATGCGGAAGCTCAATAGCCCATGACTCGGCCTCGTTCACGATTGCTGTCCGACAGGATGTTCGGAAAGCGCCATTCCACCACCCTGCCCGTGCGGAACGACACGATGAAGGGATGCGATGCCGCGCCCATCTCGAAACTGGTGATATCCAGTGTAGCGGGCAGCGTATCGGTGACCACGACCGTGAAGGCCGTGTCCGTCCCTGTGTTCTGGAAGCGGATGGTGTAATCTGACCCATTGGTCCTGATCGATGAAATAGAGTTCTTGGCTGGGTGGCGCCTGTGCTGGTCACTGCCGTCTTGTCGTTCGGATCGAAACTGCCGGTCACCGCGTTGGTAGATGGCCAGATCGTTCGCCGGGTTGTTGTCGGGCAGGGTGTTCGACACCTCCGCTGTGTGCACCAACACGGTTCCCAAGGCTGTTCCAACGGGCACCTCTGCTAAAACGTGGACGGGTGCGACCTGAAAGCTGTTGAACGCCGGAAACGCCCACGTGAACGTATTGCCATTCGTGGAAGTCGGCGTTGGGGAAACGGAGTTGATCGTCAGAGCGGATCGACGGTGACCGAGAAAGTGACCGGACCGGATAGCTGTGGAGAGGTATTCGTGGCCGAGGCGTGGATATTGACGGCAAAGCCCGGTCGTGCAGCCCCGGAGGTGATCGAGGCGCGCAGATCCGGCGGCGGGGTACTTCCGTTGCCGAAGTTGACCGTCGTTACGTTCGTGTTCACCGTGATCCAGGACCGGATGCGGCAGCGGACAGATGGGCACAAGTGTGGGGTCCGTTTGCTCCAGCGTGTAATTGCCGTTCAGCAAGGGCACATTGAAGTTCCCGTTGGAACCGGTAGGATGACCTCGCCCTCGGTTGGATGAGCAAGGGGCTGTATGGGACCCCAGCCTCATTCGCATCTTGCACGCAATCGCCGTCCACATCCGAACCAACTTCGGCCTTCAACACTTCCACATACGGGCCCGAGGCTGGGCACGGTGACCCAGATGGTATCATGGTCGCAGATACCGGGATCGATCAGCTCCAGCGTCATGCCCAACCACCAATGGATCACCATAGACCCCAGCTTGACCAACCCCGTGAACTCCACTTGAAGGGTCTGTGGGTCCACGTTTAGGCCTGGCCTACGGAAATACCATTCTCGTAAACCAGATTCACCCAGGTCCAAAAAGGCTCGGGCTGCGCACCGGCCGACTGCACTTAATGGAACCGATGTTCGCGTTGCTGCATGACGGTTCAATGTTCAATACCGACAACGTGGGCCGGGAGGTGATCACATCCCAAGGAAGCCGCTGATCGTTCCTGAGCAACCATTGCCATCGCTGATCGAAAGCGTGTACGGCGATGAACCGGGATAGTACACATAAGTGGTCGGTGAACCGGGGCCAACTCAAGTTCCATCCGTTCACGGACCATGGAAGGTGGACTCAGGGGTAACTGAAGCCAATTCGGGAACAGGTTAGCCGCCTTGACCACAGTAGGCATAGCCCTGTCCGTTCTGCAGGCTGTACGGCACGGACTTTGGATGCGTTGCTTGTTGCGGTAGCCTCGTCGCTGTTCGAATCGGTGACGGTCCTGTAGGTACCGGCCGGGACCAGTGGTTGTTGATCGATGACCACCATTACCACTCCACCGGTATGGCGTTTGTTGTTCCATCGATAGCGATAGCCCTGTCGAATACCGTTTGACCAACGTCGTTGTGCGGATGAAACCATGACTGGCGCCAATGCGCTGCAGCGGCGACAAGGCCATCGCTTTCAAGCTGGCTTGACGCGCATGAACATGGGTTCGTCTGTTGGAAAAACAGTCGCGCCGGTCCAGCGTAATATCCATTCTAAGAATCGACACATAAAGCCCTCGACGGGTCTGGGAATGTTGCGGAAGCGCCTCACAGTCTGAATAGGGACTGGACCTCTCTTACATCCATCGCTATGATGCGTAGGTGTGCGAACGCCCCTGTCGCGTTGGTCACCCGGACCTGGTCATGCGCTGGGTTCAGGAAGACGTCGTAGGTCAACACCTGCTGGTCCATTCACCCCGGTGCTGAACTCCGCCACCACCGTGGCGTAAGGTGCTGATGGCGGGTTGTAGTCGGAAATAGATGTTCCGATGGTAGTGATCGTTGGTCCCAGGGAGCACCGGCGACCTCGCCTTGATGCGGAAGGTGCGGCCATGGCTTGCCAGTTCATTTACATTGCTATCCGGCAACAGGATGTTCGGGAACGGAAAACGCAGGGTGCCATGGCCCGACATGGTAACACGGTATGGATGCGACGCGATTGCCCGGAACGAAGGAAGCCGGGTCGACCTCAGATGGCAAGGTATCCCGTGATCGCCCACGAAGAGGAACGGTATCAGTGCCCGTGTTCTGGAAGCGGATGGTATAGTCCAACCATTCGTCCTCGTCGATAGGAAAAGCCCGTCGTTGTTGCTTTCCGTGGCCACCAACTTGTCGTTCGGGTCCGTAGCTGCCGGTGATGGTGGTCACGTGTGCGCTGTGTTGTTCGTGAGATCCGATTCCGGTTGGGCAATTGAGACCGTGCTTGTGGCCGAAGGTCGGTGCCGATGGAAGTCACATCGCTTACGGGTACCTGGAACACGGCATTACGCGGTACGATCGCGTAGGATTAGGATGGAACTGGTGACCCATGTGATCGTGTTCCCCACCACACTCGTCGGCGTCGGGTTCGCGCTGACGAACGAAACCGTCGGATCGAAGGTGAGCGTGTATGTCACGATGCCGGTCACACCGGGTGTCAAGTTGTTCGCCCGGAGGCTGTACGACATCTGGAACCAGGCGCGCCGGGCTGCTCCCCAAACTCATTGCAACATCACGAATCACCAGCGCCGTATCCGCGATGTGCTGCGTGATGAACAGTGTCACAGCGGAGGTCTCGAAAGGGATCGGCCCGCCGCTGTGCTCCACAACCAAACTGCTTTGCTGCTGGATAGTGTACAGGATTATGTAAGGCAACTGGATCCAGTAATGTTACGGGTCGCTCATGGTAAAGAACCCACCGGGCTGTATCTCCAGGATCGATTGGGCCAAGCGCCGCTCCTGAACCGTTGCGAGCACAATTCTGGTTATCGTCGAGGAGTACATCGCCCTCAACAGTGCCACACGTGAAGCCGAGGTCGGGTACCGTGAACCACGAAGATAATCACTTACAAATGGTGTTGCTCCCATCGAAATAGGTGTCCATGATCTCCTGGAGCACGTCGTCCTGCGCCTGGTGGTGGTCAGCACTTGATGATAAGCCAGGGCCAGGTCATGCTGGATCGCATTCTGCGCATTGTACCCAGAATGAAATTTTATTGGTCGAATACGCGGATGCTTGATAAGCTAGGCAGGATCCCATCGCACCAATTCAGAGTTCCGAGATCATTGGTTCGGTGCCTGTCCCGTACATCTGATACTCCGTTCGCGCCACCCGAACGAATCCTCCACGGACAACAATTGCGTGGAAGGGAATGCGGTCTCAAGGAATAGTCGCGTAAACGACCCCCTTGACATCCAGACCATCGGTGAGGGATGCGGATCTCCCGGAGCCGGTCCACCCTCCTGGGGCATCGATGTACATGAAGGTGTTCCCGCTCTCGAATGGCTCCAGCAGGGTTCCTTTCCACCGCCCATGGTGATCGGAGCCATGCCCATCGCGCCGACCTCACCGGGCATCGGTGAGGTCGCGTACGCCAACAAACGGTATTCGGGCCAAGGCCCAAGCTTGCATCAACACATCCTGGGACGAATTGGCCCGTAGGCCTCGAGATGCGTGGAGGTGAGCGTGAACGAATCGGATGCGGTATCCAGGTTCGCGTCGGTCGCGGTAACGGAATAGGTCCCTGCCGGCAACCCGTAGATAGTCGGATCGGGTCGATCCATTGCTCCACATGACCGTGTATGGAGGGATGCCCGAAACGTAGACGTTCAAGCCCCCATTGGCATGATGGGCAGTGACAGGCACTGATATTCACAGTAGACGCGGGGCCTGAGGTAAAGAGGCGAACAAAGATGCAGCGGTAACCCGAATATCCTCATGTTCATCACGCCTGGTCCCGACGCCGGATAGATCAAGAACACAGGCCACAACGCGTGGCAAAGCGAACAAGGTACCGCTCTACCTACAAGACGCAAAGTGGACTGCGGGGTTGGGGACCGAACCGTGCGGACTGGGCCAAGGGGTGTTCCAAGGCCTCCGGCTACCTTTGCGGCCCGCCTGTTCGGGGGCAGAAGGCAGATACAACACATTGCCTCCTACCCCTGCACCATGCGCCTTCTGACCAATGGCAGTTCCCCACGAACAGTCGCCTTCCACCTTGGGCTGCAAGCTCAACTTCAGCAGAGACCAGCACCCTGGCCCGATCGCTGGAGGAGGCCAGCCTTAAATGCCCGCGTGAAGGTGGAGGAGCGCCCGGACGTCTTCGTACTGAACACCTGCAGTGTTACCGAGAACGCCATTCGAGTGCCGCCGTCATGTGCGCCGCTTCAAGGGATCGATCCCGAGGCGTTCATCGCCGTGTGGTGGGCCTATTACGCGCAGTTGAAGCCGGAGGAGGTCGGCTGCGATACCCGGTGTGGGCATGGTGCTCGGGGCGAACGAGAAGTTCGATCTAGCATCCTACTTGGAACGTCACTCGGGCTTTGACCCGGCATCCCGTCAAGGTCATGCGCACTACTCACCCATCAAGGAGGTCCGCACCTTCGTACCCTCTTGGAACGCGAACGACCGCACGCGCACCTTCTTGAAAGTGCAGGACGGCTGCGACTACTTCTGCTCCTTCTGCACGATCCCCTTGGCCCGCGGCCGGAGCCGAAGCGCCACGATCGAAGAGACCCTTTCGCAGGCCGAAGCCATCGCAGCGTCGGGCGTAAAGGAGATCGTGCTCACCGGCGTCAATACCGGCGATTTCGGTCGCGGACACGATCAGAATTTCCTTCAACTGATCGAAGCACTGGACCAGGTGCAGGGCATCGACCGCTTCAGGATCAGCAGCATCGAGCCCAACCTCTGCAACGACGACATCATCGACTTCGTGGCTCGTAGCAAGCGCTTCGCCCCCCATTTCCACATGCCCTTGCAAAGCGGAAGTGACCTGATCCTGGAACGCATGCGCCGTCGTTACGACACGGCGCTCTACCGCGAACGCGTACTGCGCATCAAGGAGCGCATGCCCCATGCCTGCATCGGTGTGGATGTGATCACCGGCACACCCGGCGAGACCGAGGATGAGTTCCAAAGGACGCACGAATTCCTGCGGGGCATCCCGGTGGATTACCTGCACGTTTTCACATACAGCGAACGGGCCAACACCACGGCCGTGCGCATGGATGACGCGATACCCATGGAGGTCCGCCGCCAACGCACCAAGCAGCTGCGGATCCTGAGCAACAAACTGCAACGCGCGTTCTACGACCGGCATCTCGGCAGCACCCGTCCGGTCCTCTTCGAGCATGGCGACGATGCCGACGGTCCGACCATGGAAGGCTACACGGACAACTACCTCCGCGTATCCCTCCCCTACGACCGGGCACGGGTCAACACGATCGTTCCTGTCGCGATGCAACGCATCAATGGCGATGGGCACATCGTTGGAGAACCGTCGGAACAGGAGCAGTTGCCTACCGCCAACTGGCAACTAACAACTGCCAACTGACCCATGTATCCTACCATATACCACGCCCTCCTCGATCTTACCGGACTGGACCTGCCGGGCCTGAAGTTCCTGAACAGCTTCGGCTTCTTTGTGGCACTGGCATTCCTCTTCGCCAGTTGGACCTTGGGCCTGGAACTGCGGCGCATGGAACGGGGTGGCCTCTTGCGTCCCGTTACACGGAAGGTCACCATTGGCAGCCCGGCAAGCCCGATGGAACTGATCACCAGTGGCCTCCTGGGCTTCTTCCTCGGCTGGAAGGGACTGTACCTGCTGCTGAACTTCACCGCATCCACGGCCGATCCCCAGGGCTTCTTGCTCAGTGGCAAGGGGAACTTCATCGGCGGCATCGTGGTCGGCGCATTGCTGGCCTACCTGAAATGGCGTGAAAAGGACAAGGCCAAACTGGCCGAGCCGAAGACCGAGGAGATCCGCATGGAGGCGCACGAGCACGGCGGCAACATCACCTTGACCGCAGCGCTTTGGGGATTGATCGGTGCAAAACTGTTCCACTGGTTGGAGAACCCCGACGAGTTCCTCGCGTTCATCAAAAACCCTTCCGGCGATGGTGTGTTCAGTGGCCTCACCATGTACGGCGGCCTGATCCTCGCGGGCTTCATGGTGATCCGCTACTTCCGCAGGAACGGCATCCCACCCTGGCTCGGGATGGACGCCGCCGCACCGGGCGTAATGCTGGCATACGGCGTGGGCCGTATCGGTTGTCAAGTGAGCGGCGACGGCGACTGGGGCATCGTGAACACCGCACCCGCCCCATCCTGGATGCCCGAGTGGCTATGGGCATACGACTACCCGAACAACGTGAACGGCGTGGGCGTGCCCATCGTGGACGGCACTTGTTTCGAAGGATACTGCACCGTGCTGCCTCAGACGGTCTTCCCTACTCCGCTGTACGAGACCATCGTGTGCATCGGTCTGTTCTTCGTGCTCTGGAGCTTGCACACGAAGTTGCGACCAGCAGGGATGATCTTCTTCCTCTTCCTCTTCCTGAACGGGCTCGAACGTTTCTTCATCGAGAAGATCCGCGTGAACGTGAAGGTGTGGGGCGACATCACCCAAGCGGAGATCATCGCGACCTTGCTGATGATCGCCGGTGCTGCCGGTATGATCTGGTTGCGCCGCAACTTGAAAAAGAACAACACAGGTTCCGGCGAAGTGGCCGGAGCGTGAACGAAAACGCGCCGCACGACGGCGAGGGAACATGGATCTGAAGGAACTGACAAGGCAGGTCGGAATGCTGAGCACCGAGGTCGCCGCATACATCCGCGACGAGGCAGGGAAGTTCACCGAAGCGGGCGTCAGCAGCAAGAGCGCGAACAACCTGGTGACGCATGTGGACCACACCGCCGAGGACCGCTTGGTGGAAGCACTCGAGAGGATCCTTCCCGATGCCGGCTTCATCGCAGAGGAAGGCAGTGGCGAACAGGGCCAAGGGCTCAACTGGATCATCGACCCGCTGGACGGCACCACCAATTTCGTGCACGGTGTTCCTTGCTATTGCATCAGCATCGCGTTGGTCGATGGCACTGAGCCCTTGCTGGGTGTGGTGCACGAGGTCACGCGCGATGAACGCTTCACGGCCTGGAAGGGCGGCGGAGCATTCCTCAACGGCAAGCCCATCCGCGTTTCCGAGCGCAAACAACTCGTCGACAGCCTGCTGGCAACGGGTTTCCCCTACGACGACTTCGGCCATGAGAGCGAGTACATGGACCTCCTGCGCGAACTGATGCACCGCACGCGTGGCATCCGTCGCTTGGGCAGTGCCGCCGCCGACCTGGCCTACGTGGCCTGCGGCCGCTTCGAGGCCTTCTACGAATACGGACTGAACAGCTGGGACGTTGCCGCTGGCGTGTTGTTGGTGCGTGAAGCCGGCGGAAAGGTCAGCGGGTTCCAGGCCGACCAAGGATCCCGTGTTCGACGAGGAGATGCGTGGCCAGCAACAGCGCGATGCGACGAACTGCTGGAGGTGATCGAGAGGAACTGGCAGCGGCAGGACTGATCCCTCGCGGTTATCCAAGGTCCGCTGTGGAACGAACCCTTGCGCCGTTCGCGGCGTAGAAGGCTCCGCATCCCATCTTTACCGTGTCCACACACGGACCTGTGCCCCATATGAGCAGCAAGGCCCTTATTCGACCATTGACCGCACTGCGTTTCTACGCGGCCTTCCTCGTCTTTTCCATCCACGCCAGTATGTTGCCGGGTCTTGAATGGCTCGGGCACCACGGTGCCGAGTTGCAAGGGCGCATCGGCGTTTCGGTGTTCTTCGTGCTCAGCGGCTTCATCATGACCTACGTCTATTACGGCGAGGACCGATACGAAGCCACGCGCGCCAACGCCGGTCGATTCATCGTGGCACGGCTCACGCGGATCTTCCCGCTGCACATCCTCACCTTTTTCATGTGCCTTCCGCTCGGCCTCAACAGCAACACCGCCCGGATCCAGGTGGATGCGCTGCCGCAACACTTCCTGCTGCTCCAAGAGTTCAGTCCTTTCGGTTACCTCGGCAATGCGCCGAACAAAGTGGCCTGGACATTGAGCTGCGAGATGTTCTTCTACCTGATGACCCCCTTGGTCTTCACCTTGATGCTGCGCGCCGGAAAGAACAAGTGGAAACTGCTGCTGGGCATCTTCCTCGGCATCTTCTCCGCGGCCATCTACTTCCACAACAGCGAGCTTGTCCACGCCGAACGCGCCCCTTTCCGCTTCGCGGACTACGTGCTCGGCATCCTCGCGTTCCTTTTCTACCAGCGCATGAAGGACCGCAGCGAGCCGTGGATGAAATGGCTGCTCCCTTTGGGCGTACTCTACTTCGCCGGCCTTATGGGGCTTGAATATTACCGGATGGAAAGCACACCCGGTGCTGTTTCCCTGCTGCCGGGCGCTGTGTTGGTGGTGTTGGGCACCGGCTTCCTGCGCGATACCAAGAATTGGTTCCTCGCATCGGACCGAATGGTCTTCCTGGGCGAGGCCAGTTTCGCATTGTACATGGTGCACGAGATGATCCTGCGCTATGGACGTGTGGTGCTCACCAAATTCGGCTTCGAGATCCATTGGGCGCTGTACATCCCATGGCTATTGCTCGTCTTCACGGTGATCCAACTCGTCGCGATCCAGTTCCATTTGCGCTTCGAGGTTCCTTTGCAGGACAAGGGTCGCCGTTGGCTGAATCGCCTGTTGCGCATCGAAAAGGTGAAGCCGGCCGCGGCCAGTGCGGTGCCCAGGCCTTAGGTCGCTTCAGCCTTGCTTCCGGTGCTGATCAGCAGCATGCCGAGGAAGGTCAAGGCGCCGTTCACCAGCAGCAGTTCGAAGCCGAACTTGTACCCCGCGAACAGTTCCACCGAATAACGGTCCAGCACAAAGGTGAGGATCGGCGAGAGCACGGCCACCAAAGGAACCCAACGATCGCGGACCGCCAAGCGGGTCATCATGCCGAAGGCGAAGAGCCCCAACAAAGGGCCGTAGGTGTAGCCAGCGACCACGAACACGGTCTTGATCACGCTGTCGTCGTTCAGCAACTTGAACAGGAGTATCAATACCACCATCACCACGCTCATGATCAGGTGTACGCGCATGCGCAGCGGCTGGCGTTCGGCGTCCGGTCGTTGCGCGATATCGAGAATGTCCACGCACACGCTGGTGGTCAAGGCCGTGAGCGCACTGTCCGCACTGGAGTAAGCCGCCGCAATGAGTCCCAAGATGAACAGCAGACCGACCGCAACGGGCAGTTCGCCCAAAGTGGCGAGCATCGGGTAGAGCTGGTCCGCTTGTTTGGGCATCACGATGTGGAACTTGGCGCTGTACAGATACAATAGCACGCCCAGCATCAGGAACACCGCGTTCACCACCACAAGCACGAGGCTGAAGGAGACCATGTTCTTCTGCGCTTCGCCGATGCTGCGGCAGCTCAAGTTCTTCTGCATCATGTCCTGGTCCAAGCCCGTCATGGCAATGGCGATGAACATGCCACCGAGGAACTGCTTCCAGAAATAGGTCCCCGGCTTGGGGTCGTCGAAGAAGAACACGCGGCTCATGTCGCTCGCATTTACTTGTGCCAATGCTTCGCCGAGCGACCAGCCCATCTTCTGGCCCAAGAGCACCACGGTGGCACCGACCGCAAGCAGCATGAAGAGCGTTTGCAGCGTGTCCGTCCAAATGATCGTACGGATGCCACCCTTATGGGTGTACAGCCAGATCAGCGCGATGGTGAGCAGGACCGTCACCACGAAGGGCACGCCCATGGCGCGGAAGATCAGGAACTGCAGCACCACCGCCACGAGGTACAAGCGCGCCGCTGACCCCACGCTGCGGCTGAGCAGGAAGAACCAGGCCCCGGCGAGGTAGCTGCTGCGCCCGAAGCGCTGGCCCAAGTAGCCATAGATGCTTGTGAGCCGTAAGCGGTAGTAAAGGGGCATCAGCACGAAGGCGATCACGGCATAGCCCGGCAGGTAACCCAATACCATTTGCAGGTAGCTGAACTGGTTCGCCGCCACCATGCCCGGCACACTGATAAAGGTGACCCCGCTGAGCGAGGAACCGATCATACCAAAGGCCACGATGTACCACGGTGAACGGCGCTCGCCGGTGAAGAAGGCATCGTTGCCCGCACCACGGCTCGTGTACACCGAAATGCCATACAACAGCATGAAGTAGGCGGCAATGACCGATAGGATGAGGAGCGGGCTCACGAGCAGTGGCGGATGCCACGCAAGTTGCGCAGGCTTGGCCGGAGCAACAGGCATCGTGCGAAAGAGTTGTCAACGAGGACGGTTCGATCCGGGATCCGGACCGCAATAACCCGGTGGCATGAGCCGTGATCTCCGCAGCAACAACGACCCTCCTCGTTTCATTTCGCATCTTCGGGCTCTGGCATCCTTGCCATAGCCTGCGATGACCGAGCACTCCCCGACCCTTCTTTCCTTCAGTTCCTTGGGCGTTTCCGCGTCCCTCCTCGCAGCGCTGGAACCCACCGGCCATACAAGGCCCACACCGATCCAAGAGCAGGCCATTCCCGCGATCCTGTTCGGCAAGGACGTGCTGGGCATCGCTAAGACGGGTTCCGGAAAAACCCTGGCCTATGCCCTACCTGCTTTGCAGCGCTTGCTGGAAGAGCGATGGACGATGCGGAACAGACACGTTCCGATACTGGTGTTGGTGCCCACGCGCGAGTTGGCCGTACAGGTGGAAGGTGTGTTCAATGAACTGAGTGCAGGCCTGCCGGAAAAGGTCCGGACCACAGCGGTATTCGGTGGTGTGTCCATCAACCCGCAAATGATCGGCATGCAGGGTGTGCAGGTGCTGATCGCCACGCCCGGGCGCTTGCTGGACCTGATCGAGCACAAAGCGGTCCACTTGGCCGAAGTGAAGCTCTTGGTGTTGGACGAAGCCGACAAGATGCTGGACCTCGGCTTCCAAGAAGAAGTGGACAAGCTCTTGGCCATGCTTCCGCGCAAGCGCCAGAACCTCCTGTTCAGCGCCACGCTGAGCGCTGCGGTGGACAAGATCACGCAGTTGGTCCTGCACAAGCCGGAGGTGATCCAGGTGAGTGCCGAGCTTCAAGAGGTCACGCTGATCAAGCAACGTGCCTTCCGGGTAACGCAGGACCGCAAAGGACCGTTCCTCCGTTACCTGATCAAAAGCATGGACATGCAGCAGGTGTTGGTGTTCTGCTCCTCCATCCACAGCGCGGACCATGTGGCCGAGAAGCTGAACCGCAACGGCATCAACGCTGCATCCACGCATGGCAAGAAGAGCAACCAAGCCCGCCAGAACGCTTTGGCCGCCTTCAAGGCCGGTGAATTACGCGTGTTGGTGGCCACCGACCTGTTGAGCCGTGGCATCGACATCGAGTTCCTGCCCTACGTGATCAACTACGAGCTACCGCGTTCACCCAAGGACCACATCCACCGCATCGGCCGCACGGGTCGCGCGGATCATTCCGGTGAAGCATTCACGCTCGTGACACCTGAGGAGCAGCCGTTCTTCAAAGTGATCCAAAAGAAGATGAAGCAGTGGGTGACCTTGGAAGGCACCGACGACGTGGACCTGCAAGGCCTTTGAGCCCCGCGCACCGTCCCTACAGGCCGATGAAGCCGAAGCGGTAGCGTTTGCCGCCGTTGTGCATCATGGCCAAGATCACGAGGTCGCCGTTCAGTATGAAAAAGAAAGGCGTGGTCATGCTCATCTCGAACACGGCACCTTCGTGCATGTGGAACAACGGCAGCCCGAAGGTCCTATCACCGTATGCCAACTGTCCGTTCGGGTCGATAACTTCCATGAAGGTTGCATGCATGGTCTTCGTGTCGAAGGCCTTGTGCTTCACGTAGTTCGTGCCATCGGGTTCGGTCCAATTGGCCGCGGGAATGGAAGGCACGCTCAGATCGGTGTTGTTCCACAGGACATACAAGCGATCCGCCTTCAAGGTGTACACGAAGGAACCGAACTCGTCCTGATCGACGTTGCTACGCGCTTCCTGTCGTTTGTCCACGCTCTGCCACCACAAGGGTGCACCGCTCACCGGATCAAGGCAGATCGCCACTGCGTTCCCGTATTTCCATTCGTAGGTGAATTGGATTGGCGAAGAACCTGCGACCATCTTGCTGGTGCTCTCCACTTGCTCGAGAAGAACGAGCGGCATCGCATCGCTGCGGAACAGGATGTCCTTGATCCGCAGGTCATCGATGTGCGACTTCGCCGCATCCGCCGCGATCCGTTCTCCGCTCATGCTCGCCACCATGTCCATGGGCCAGCCTTCGGCACGATCCACCGTGAGCGAGCCATCCGCCGCGAAACGCGCGTACCAACTGCCGTGCACCTTCTTATCGTAGGCGGAAGGCTGTGTCGTGTAAAGGGCATACACGAAACAGGCGCCATCCGGGCCGATCATGATCCGATGGTCCTCGATCTCCTTGCCCTCCAATTGTGTGGACCGATGGGCCTTCCAGCTTCCCTTGCCATCCGTGGCATAGAGCGCATACTGCCACACCGGCTTCTGCCAGGTCTTCTTGAAGAGGTAAGCACGTCCGCTGTTGGACACGGCGATGTCGTTGTGCAGGCCCTTGTCGGCATCCCAGTCCAATGCTTGTTCGTGCTTCCAGGCCAGCGAAAGGTCCGGTAGTTCGAAACACGACATGCGCACGCTTTCCTTGGTCCCCTTTTCGTAAGGCAGCTCCGCCAACACCAACAGTTTGCTTCCATCAGGGCTGAGCGCTCGTGTGTACGTGCCGCTGTTGCCCATCTTCTCCGCCTTGATCACATCAAGCTCCTTCCCTTCGGATAGCACGCCATCGAAGCCCAAGGTGTGCGCCAACAAGGTGTTCGTTCCGGCCGCCTTGTTCCAGTGGGTCACAAAGGCATGGATCACACCGTTCACGGCGATCACCTCGTCCAAGAAGTAAGCATCGCCCATCACGCCACCCTGGAAGAACACTTCTTGGGTGCCAAGGTGCTTCAAGGTATTGTCGTAGCGCTCCAACCAATAGTGCTTCACGGTGGTGGCATCCTCGGCCACGCGCAGCAGCACAAAGCCTTGGTCGCCCAGCTCGAGCAGCTGTTCGATACGGCGTTCGGGAAAGTCATTGGTGGCCGGTGGCCCCCAACGGTACACGGGTTCTTGTGCTTGCGCGACCAACGTTCCGGCCAGCGCAAGAGCGGAGAAAAGCGCTTTCAATCTACTTGGCCGTGCAGGCCGCGTTGTACTCGGTGATGACATTGAGGATATTGAGCATGCCGTAGCCCTTTTCCTTCTCGGCCACTTTTTGCGCAAGCGCTTGGTTGTCACCGACGTACTCGCTCATCTTCTTGGCGAAGCTCAGGCCGAAGTAGTCCAACGAATGCGGCTTGTCATCCCCCTTCTTCATGAACACCATCACCGATGGGTACATGCGGGCCATGAATTCCTCCTCGGTCTCGCTGGCGCCTTTTTGCATGATCGCCCAGTTCTCGGCACGGTTGTACCAAACGTATTGGGTGATACAGCCTTCCTCCACAACGAGGTTGGCGCGAATGGCCGAGCCGGAAAGGCCACCGCTGTAGTTGATGCAGTGGTACAACTTGTCGGCCACTTTGTACTCCTTCAGGTCCTTCGTCTTCAGGTCCTGCTTGCTCTTCTTGTCATCCTTGTCCGTGTAGAACAACACTTCGTTCTGCATGATATAGCGGTTCTGGTACTTGATGAAGCCATCGGTCCGGGTCCCCGATGCATCGATGATATAGCCTGGATAAAGCTCACCTCCTTTGTAAACATCCGTGCTCCAATCCTGGGCGTAGGAGGCGGTGATCAGCGCGAAAAGGCAGGTGGTCAAGAGGGTGCGTAGGGTCATGTGTTCGGTTTGAAGGGTTGCGAAGCTACGCCGACCGGCAACTATGGTGCCACGAAGCGCCTAGCCACCTTTGGAAGCACGGGAACCATGGATCGCGCAGCGATGCTAACGCGAAGAGGCGATCTTTGCGGCCATGTCCTTGCCATCCATCCTTCTGGAACAAGCCGTGGACCAACTGGCCTCATTGCCCGGAATCGGCCGTCGCACGGCGATGCGCTTGGCTTTGGACCTCCTGCGTCGGGATGCGCAGGAAGTGGCGCGCTTCAGCGATGCGATCCGGAAGTTGCGCGATGAGGTCCGCTTCTGCGACACCTGCTGCAACATCAGCGACGAGGTGCGCTGTGCCATCTGTCGGGACCCCAACCGTGACAGCACGACGATCTGCGTGGTGGAGGACATCCGGGACGCGACCGCCATCGAGAACACGCGCCAGTTCAAGGGCTTGTACCACGTGCTTGGCGTTTTATCAGTCCGATGGACGGGATCGGGCCGGACGACCTGAACACCCAAGAGCTCATGCAGCGAGTGACCGGCGGTGGTGTGAACGAAGTGATCCTGGCCTTGGGCACCACTTTGGAAGGAGATACAACGGGCTTCTTCTTGAACCGGAGGCTCACGGAGCACAAGGTGATGGTAAGCATGCTGGCACGCGGACTGAGCGTAGGCGGCGACTTCGCCCGCCGATGAACTGACCTTGGCCGTAGTATCGCGATCGAAAACCGTATGAGCAAGGCACTAAACGGTGAGCCGCATCGAGTTCCTCACATGCCCACATGCTCACAAGTCCACATGCCCACATGCCCTTTTGAGCACCTGACCTCATGAAGCTCTCCGTCATCATCGTGAACTACAACGTCCGGGCCTACCTGGAACAGTGCTTGCGTACGGTGCAGGAGGCCATGAAGGGCATCGAGGGCGATGTGTTCGTGGTGGACAACCAGAGCACCGATGGCAGCGTGGAGATGGTGTGGAGAAGTTCCCCGCGGTCGTCGATCGCGAACGTGAGAACGTCGGCTTCAGCCGGGCGAACAACTGCCGTATCCGCGCGAGCGAAGCGGAATACAGGTGCTGTTGAACCCCCGACACCGTGGTGGGTGAGGACGTGTTCCACAAGGCGATCGCGCCGGACGAGCGCCCGAAAGCCGGTGGCCTGGGCGTGAAGACGATCGATGGCAAAGGGAATTTCCTGCCGGAGAGCAAACGCGGATTGCCCACACCAGCCGTGGCGTTCTACAAGATCGGCCTTACCCGCTTGTTCCCGCACAGCCGCACCTTCGGCTGTTACTACCTCTGGGGCACTTGCCCGAGGACCAGGCCGCGCGATCGAGCATCCTGTCCGGTGCCTGCATGTTCCAGGAAAAGCACCTTGGACGAAGTGGGCCTCTGGACGAGAGCTTCTTCATGTACGGCGAGGACATCGACCTGAGCTAATGGATCACCATGGGAGGCTATGAGAACTGGTACCTCCCGTCTGCTGCCATCATCCACTACAAAGGCGAGAGTACCAAGAAGAGCAGCGTGAACTATGTGTTCGTGTTCTCTACAATGCCATGGCCATTTTCAGCAGAAGCACTTCACGCAACGGCGCACGAACTTCTTCGGCGTACTGATCAACGGCAGCATCTACCTCAGCGCGGCGGGTGCGATCGTCATGCGTTTCCTACGCAGGCCTTGTTGCCCATGCTCGACCTCTTGGTGTTGTTCCTCCTCTCCCTGCCTTCGACCAGCTGTACCTGCCCGGATCGTATCATGGCCATGGGCAAAGGTGTTCTTCTGTTGGGCTTGCCCTTACTGCTCACATTCGGCCTAGCTGGTGCCTACGACACACTGATCAGGCTGGGCAACGGTCGGCGCTGTCAGCTGATCCTTGGTGTGGCCTTCCTGCATACAGCTTCAGCACGGACCTTCCCATGGTCACACGCTTGGTCTGGTCATCACTGGCGATCGTCCTCGGTGCACAAGTCGATCGGCCTGTTCAACCGCCTCCTCTTGCACGCGCTCCGATCAAACCCTTCAACCTGCACCTTGGACCGCACGCGGGTCCTGGCCATCGGAAGCGAAGCTGAGACCGAGAATGCCTTGGCCTTGCTGTGGCAAACGCACTGGGCTCGGGCGCCAGCGCACATGCGGGCTGAGGAGGTGAACAACGGTTTCACCCAGCCGCCAACATCCGAAGAAGATCCGCAAGCACGGCATCGACGAGGTCGTGTTCTGTTCAAAGGACATCGCCTGGGGAAGGATCATCGGCCTGATGGAGGAGTTGCACCGCAGCCGGGCCATGTTCAAGATCGCACAACCCGGTCGCGAGTTCATCATCGGGCCCAGCAGCATCGAAAGCTTGAACGACCTATTCATCATGCCACGGCATGTGGTCCACAGCGCATCGGGTCGGCGCACAAAGCGGCTTACCGATGTCGGCTTGGCCTTGTTGTCTGGGTTGGCCACGCCCGTGATGCTCTTCCTTGTGGAGGATAAAGGACAGTACCTCCGCAACTGGTGGGCCGTGCTGGGGTGAAAAGAGCCTGGGTCGGCTACGGCCCAGGCCAGGACGGCCCGTTGAAGCTACCCTTATCAAGCCTGCGTGCTTTCACGATCATGGGCGACGGTCCTGGACCCGCTCACCGTTCGTCGAATGAACATCACCTACGCCAAGGATTACACGGCGTGGCGGGATATCCAGGCCGTGTTACAAGGCTTGCCGCAACTGGGTCAGTAAGCCAGGGTAGGCATCATCTTCCCTCATCGTTACCTTTGGCCACCCCGGTATCGGGAGGAATTGCCCATGTCCCAGATCGAGATCCTGCTGCCCAAGATGGGCGAGAGCGTGGCCGAAGCCACCATCATCAAATGGCTGAAGAACGAAGGCGAGCACGTGGAGGCCGACGAGCCGATCGTGGAGATCGCCACCGACAAGGTCGATAGCGAGGTGCCTGCGCCTGAAGCAGGCATCCTGCTGAAGCGTTTGGTGAACGACGGGGATGTGGTGAAGGTGGGACAGCCCATTGCACAGCATCGGCACCTCCGCGGATGCGAAACCTACGGCTGCGGCCCTGCAATCGCACCGGCCGCCGCACCCGTCCCGCAAGCGACCTCGGCAGCAATGGCAGCCATGGGGCCAGCGCGCCTGCTTCCACAGCGATGGCTTCCAGCGCGCCCGTCGCACGAACCGGACCCAGTGGCAAGTTCTATTCACCCTTGGTGCGGAACATCGCCAAGAACGAGGGTGTCTCCATGCAGGAATTGGAATCGATACCAGGCACCGGAGAAGGTGGTCGGGTAACGAAGAAGGATATCCTGGACTACATCCCGAACCGTGGAAGTGCCGCACCGGCTGCACCGACGCCTGTAGCTGCCAGTGCCCCGAGCACCACAGCGCCCGCGCCTGAACGTGCGCCGGCCCCGGTGGTACAAGCTCGCGCCGGGCGATGAGCTCATCGAGATGGACCGCATGCGACGCATGATCGCGGACCATATGGTGATGAGCAAGCACACCAGCCCGCACGTCACCAGCTTCGTGGAGGCCGACGTCACCAACTCCACATCTGGCGGAAAAGGCAGAAGGCCCTGAACAGCGCGAAGCGCAAAGCTCACTTTCACGCCCGTGTTCATGATGGCCATCGTACAGGCGATCAAGGAGATGCCGATGGTGAACGCAAGTGAACGGCTATACCATCATCAAGAAGAAGGACATCAACGTGGGCATGGCGGCCGCGTTGCCGAGCGGCAACCTCACGCCTGGGCATCAAGAACGCCGACCAGTTGAACCTGGTGGGCATGGCGAAGAAGGTGAACGACCTGGCCAAGCGGGCGTTGAAGGCAAGTTGCTGCCCATGAGGTGAGCGGTGGCACCTACACCGTGACCAACGTGGGCACCTTCGGAATGTTCTCGGCACACGGCGATCAACCAGCCCCAAGTGGCGATCATGGCCACCGGAGCGATCCGCAAGAAGCCGGCGGCGATCGAGACCCCGCAGGGCGACCCGATCGGCATCCGGCACCGATGTTCCTCTCCCACTCTTACGACCACCGCGTGGTGGACGGGGCCTTGGGAGGCCGCTTCGTGCGTCGCGTGGCCGACATCCCCGAAGCGTGGTCACCCGACACGCCCATTCGATCCGAAACGACAGCAAGCGGAAAGTTCTACATTTAACCGCTCCATATATCAGTATCCCGAAACGCTCAGTCCATGAAATACGGCTACGCTGCCATCGCTCTTTTCGCCATCTCCCTGGTGCAGCCATTGGTAAAGGCCCAAGGTGACAACACCTCCTTCAACTGGAAGTTCGAGGAAGGGAACAAGCTGATGGAGGAGAAGTTCTACAACCAGGCGGCCGAGATCTGGGACGGGCTCCTGGCAACCGACCCGGAGAATGCGAACCTCAATTACAAGTTGGGGTACTCCTATTTCCATTCCTACAACCAGAAGTCGAAGGCCCTTCCCTATCTCGAAAAGGCATCTGCCCTGCGCACGGCCAATTTCGGATCCTTCAACACATCCGGCTACGACCCCTTCGATAGCCGCGAGCGCAATGCCCCACCTGAGGTGGATTACTACTTGTGGAAGGCCTACCACGTGAACAAACCACTGACAAGGCCGATGCGGCCTATCAGAAGTTCATCGACATACCGATCCGAAGCACGACCACAACGCAGCCGTTCGTATGGGCAGGCCTATCGCCAATGCACGTGTGCTCTCCAAGCCGAACCGATGGATTACCGCATCTCCAACGTGGGCGCGGGGCGATCAATACCGATGACTGGATTTCAGCCCGGTGCTGAGCGTGGACGGCAACGCCTTGTTCTACACCAGCCGCCGTGTACGCCCGGATAGCGCGAATGCCGCCATCATCGACCCGATCGCCGGCATTCCATACGAGAACGTCTATGTCTCCTACAAGGACCGGGAGGGCGTTTGGCAGACACCAGAGGTCTTGAACATCAACCCACCCACCGGCCACCTGGCCACGATCAACGTCGCGGCCGACGGACAGACCCTCTTTGTGTACAAGAGCGACGGTGGCGATGGCAATATCTACGAGAGCAAGCTCGTGGGTGAATTGTGGAGCGAGCCCGTCCTGATGGGCAGCGACATCAACACCAAGGCTTGGGAAACGCACGGCGCCATCTCTGCGGACGGGAACACCTTCTACTTCGTGAGCGACCGCAAGGAAGGCAGCATGGGTGGACGGGACATCCTGCGCGTGGTGCGCCTGCCGAACGGCGCGTGGAGCAAGGCCCAGAACCTGGGCAATGTGGTCAATACCAAGTACGACGAGGACGGGCCGTTCATCCACCCGAACGGACGTACGCTCTACTTCAGCTCCATGGGCCACAACTCCATGGGCGGCTTCGACATCTTCTACACCGAAATGAATGAGGATGGCACGTGGACGGACCCGAAGAACCTGGGTTCCCCGCTGAACACCACGGATGACGATGTCTTCTTCATCACCACGGCCGATGGTCGTCGCGGCTACTTCAGCAGTGACCAGATCGGTGGCCACGGCGAGAAGGACATCTACTTCGTGGACCTGCCGAGCGAAATGGAGGCCGAGGGATTGACCGTGTTGAAGGGCTACATCATCCCCGCACCGGGTGAGGAACTGCCACCGAGCACGATCCTGTACGTAACGGACAAGAGCACCGGCGAGGTGAAGAGCTACAAGCCACGCCAGCGCGATGGCGTGTACGTGGCCATCCTGCCCCCCTGCAAGGAATACAACCTCGACTACCGTGTGAACGACAAGACCGTCCACACCGAGGACATTTTCGTAGAGTGCGAAAGTTCCTACCAGGAGATCAACAAGGAGATCTACCTGAGCCCCGTCTCTTTGGCCGGCCCTGCCAGCATCGTGGACCTGCCGAAGGGATCGCCTCCCGGTAAGAAGGAAAAGGGCGAGGTCGTTGGTGGCGTTGCAGCTGGCAAGGAACAAGCACTTACCGATGCCGAGAAAGAAAAGGCGCCCAAGCACACCACCCCCGACGGCGCGTATGCGGATGAGTTCATGAAGCAGTACGCATACAACGCGAAGGACATCGACGTGAACGACGCACGTTGGAACCAGTTCATCGACGTGGTGGTCGGCCTGATCGAGAAGAACGGCAAGGCCAACGTGGTGATCGAGGCGAGCGCATCGAAAGTGCCGACCAAGACCTTCGGCACCAACGAGAACCTGAGCCGCCAGCGCATGGAGGATGCCCGCACCCGCCTGCTCGAGGCCGTGAAGGCACGTGGCAAGGACGAGACCAAGCTGTTCCTCGAAGCCGTGAACAACCTGGTACAAGGCCCGAAATACGCCGGCGACTACAAGAATACCGACAAGTACGGCAAGTTCCAGTACGCCAAACTGAAGGTGCGCTAGGCCTCTGCCCCGATCGTTCAGAACTCATGGGACCCCGACGGAAACGTCGGGGTTCTTTCTTTCCTACATTTCGCAAGATGAAATTGAAGCTCCAGCGCCCCCTCGCCTTCTTCGATCTGGAGACCACCGGGGTGAAGATCGGCAAGGACCGCATCGTGCAGGTCGGCATTGTCCGGCTCATGCCCGACGGCACCCGAGAGACCTATCAGACACTGGTGGACCCGGGCATGCCGATCCCAGCGGAGGCGACCGCCGTGCACGGGATAACGGATGCCGATGTGGCCGATGCGCCCGAACTAAGCAAGGTGGCGGCGCTGATCCTTGATGAGTTGGCCGGCTGCGACCTCTCCGGCTTCAACTGCTTGCGCTTCGACATCCCCTTCCTCGCGGAGGAACTGCACCGCGTCGGTGTGGACTGGGACAGCAGCAAGCTGCGCGTGGTGGATGTGCAACGGATCTACCACAAGATGGAGCCGCGCAACCTCAGCGCAGCCCTGAAATACTACTGCGACAAGGAGCACACAGGTGCCCACGACGCATTGGCCGACGTGGAGGCCACGGCCGATGTGCTACTCGCCCAATTGGAACGCTACCCCGATGCGTTGGAAGGCGATGTGGCCTTCTTGGGCGAACTGAGCGGCGATCGCCAGCGCAGCCCCGATGCGGCCGGAAAGCTGCGCTTCGATGACCGCGGTGACGTTTGCCTGAGCTTCGGCAAGTACGCTGGATGGACCTTGGTGAACATCGGCCGCAACGACCCCGGCTACCTGCAATGGCTCATGACCAAGGCCGACCTGCCCGGCAGCACGCTCTCCGTGATGCGCAACACCTTGGCCGAACTGGACGCCTGAAACCACCCACCATGAAGATCGTTTGCATCGGCCGCAACTACGGCGAACATGCCAAGGAGCTGGGAAATGCGGTCCCCGAGGAACCCGTTGTGTTCCTGAAGCCCGAAAGCGCCCTGATCCCACCGAACGGCCCGATCGTGTTGCCGCGCTTCAGCGATGACATCCACCATGAGATCGAGCTGGTGTACTCCGTGATCCGCAAGAACGGCAAGGCCCAAGCGGACAAGGTCTCCATCGGACTGGACCTCACGGCACGGAGCCTGCAGCAGGAGTTGAAAGAGAAAGGACTCCCTTGGGAAAAGGCGAAGGCCTTCGATGGCTCGGCGTACGTGGCCGGTGTGTTCACCGCGCTGGAATCATTCCCGAAAGGGCACCACATCGATTTCATGCTGAAGCGGAACGGCAAAGTGGTGCAGAGCGGGCACAACGGGCAGATGCTCTTCCCCATTGAAGCGGTGATCGCCAATGTGGAGCGCTACATGCTCCTGGACGAAGGCGACCTGATCTTCTCGGGCACTCCCGCCGGGGTGGGGCGTATCGAGGCCGGCGACAAACTCGAAGGCTATCTGCTCGGCGAATTGCTCTTCGACCTTGAAGTGGAGAAAGCGCTGGTCCCAGCTTCCGTTCGGTAGGATACCTTTGCGGCTCCGAATTCGGGACCAACGCGCAACAGAACCATGACCAAGACCGTCAACGTAGGGGATATCGTATGTGGCAGTGACCAACTCTTCCTCATCAGCGGCCCCTGTGTGATCGAGACGGAGGACGTGATGCTGCGCACGGCCGAGAAGCTGAAGGAAGTGAGCGAGCGCACCAAGGTGCCCGTGATCTACAAGAGCAGCTTCACCAAGGACAACCGCAGCAGCGTCGAATTCTACCAAGGACCGGGCTTGGACGAGGGCTTGAAGATGCTGGCCCGCATCAAGAAGGACTTCGGCTTCCCGATCCTCACCGACATCCATTACCCTTCCCAAGCTGCCCCTGCCGCCGAAGTGTGCGACGTGCTGCAGATCCCGGCCTACCTGTGCATGCAGACCACCTTGGTGACCGAGGCCGCGAAGACCGGTGCGGTGATCAATCTGAAGCACGGCCAGTTCCTCGCTCCGGAGAACATGGGCAAGCCAGCGGACAAGTGCAAGAGCGTCGGGAACGACAAGATCATCCTCACCGAACGTGGATACACCTTCGGTTACAACGACCTCGTGGTGGACCCCCGCGCCTTCCACCACATGCGGCAGTTGGGCTATCCCTTGGTCTTCGACATCACGCACAGCATCCGGAAATACGGCATTCCCAGCGCGGACCCACGCGGCGGCAACCGCGAGGTGATGCCCACGATCGCACGTGCTGGCGTCGCTGCTGGTGTCGACGGTGTCTTCATCGAGACCCACCCCGACCCGAGCAAGGCCCTTTGCGATGCAGCCAGCCAGCTTTGCGTCCATGATCTGGAGGAATTCTTGAAACCACTCATCGAACTCCACGCCGTGGAGCTCAAGTATCGTAACCAAACCGTCTCCGCATGAGCAAGGGCGCCTTTGCGCCTTCGCGTCTTTGCGGTTAATCCTTACCCATGGAACTTTACCTCGACAGCGCTGACATCAAGGAGATCGACGAAGCCTTCAAGCTCGGCTTTCTCACCGGACTCACCACCACCCCCACGTTCATGCACCGCGGTGGGGTCACGAACATCGACAAGATGATCCTGGACCTCGCCAAGAAGGTCCCCGTCCTGCAGGTGGAAGCACTGGGCGAAACGGCCGAGGAGATCGTGAAAGAGGCCAAGCGCCAACTGAAGATGGGCCTGAAGAAGGACACCACCGTCTTCAAGATCCCTGTTTCGCTGGAAGGCCTGCGTGCCTGCCGCATGTTGCGCAACGATGGCATCATGGTGAACGTGCACCTGGTGTACACCTTGCAACAAGCGTACATGGCCATGCAGGCCGGTGCCAACTACGTGTGCCCCTTGGTGGGTCGCTTGCAGGACCAAGGACACGACGCCTTGGCCTTGGTACAGCAATGCGTGAACGCCGTGAACTACTACGGCTACGACAGCAAGATCATGTTCAGCAGCGTGCGTACCGTGGAGCATGTGCGCAATGCCGTGGAGATCGGCGTGCACACGATCACCGTGCCCTGGAAGCTGATGAAGCAATTGACCGACAACCACTTCACCACGATCGGCACCAAGCAGTTCTACGTGGATACGCGCTTGATCACCATGAAGGTGAAGGACATCCTTACCCACAGCAACCCGGTGGTGAAGGAGAGCGCCACCGTGAGCGAGGCCCTGGTGGCCATGACCAAGCACGGCTTCGGCGCGGTGATGGTGGTGGATGCCAAAGGCAAGAACAAAGGCGTGTTCACCGATGGCGGACTGCGTCGCGGGATCGAGAAGGAAGGCAACAAGTTCTTGGCGAAGAAGCTGAGCACCATGAAGTTCAACGCACCCTTCACCATCAGCCCGGAAGCCTTGCTGGACGATGCGCAGAAGGCCTTCAAGGAGCACAAGGTGGATACGCTGAGCGTGAGCGAGAACGGCAAGCAGCTCGGCATGCTCGACATCCAGGACCTGATCAAAGCGATCTCGGCATAGTTGACCGCCGTTCGTGATCGTTCGGACATTCCCCGACGACCCCGGAACAGCAGTTGACCGTACATGAGCATGGCAGGCCTCGCACCATTCATTGAACTCGGTCTACGGACCACCGGCACGGAGAAGGAACTGCTGCGTCGCCTTGCGCGCACGAAGGCCGTGATCTTCGATTGGGACGGTGTGTTCAACGATGGCTTCAAGGATGCCGAAGGCGGCAGTCCCTTCAGCGAGGTGGGCAGCATGGGCGTGAACCTCTTGCGTTTCGCCCTCTGGTTGCGGAACGGGTCCCTGCCCAAGGCGGCCGTGATCACGGGTCAGCACAATCCATACGCGGAGCGATTCGCGCAACGCGAGCGTTTGCACGGCGTGTACATGGGCTTCACGAACAAGCCCGAGGCCTTCGATGCCTTCCTGGCAGCGAACGGATTGGAGGCCGATGAGGTGGCCTTCTTCTTTGACGACGTGTTGGACCTGCCCGTAGCAACGCGCTGCGGACTGCGCGTAATGATCGGAAGTCCGGCCACGGCCTGGCTTGTTGAACAGGTCATCGCTCGCGGCGAAGTGGACCTGGTGACAGCCAACTCCGGGGGCAACAACGGATTGCGCGAGGCCACCGACGCCGTTATCGCCTTGCTCGGCAATGGCGCAGCCGTGATCGAACACCGAGTAGCCTACGACGAGCAATACCAGCGCTACTTGGAACAACGTCAGGCCGTCGTTCCAGAGGTGGTTCGCAAGGCCCGTTAGCGCATCGCGATCCGTAGGGTGAGGTCCTTTTCCTTCACCTCCACGGCCGCCAGCTTGAAGGGCGGTGGCCCCATGTTCACCGGAGCATCGTTGCTGAAGCCGTAGGGCTCCTTCGGCCAACCGATCCACGTGGTGTTCAATTCCGCGTCGGAGTTGATGTCGTGGAACACCTTGATCGCGTACGTACCCGGCATCACGTTGGGAAAGGAACAGCGCACCGTGCGTCCTTCTGCCGGAACGCTGAGCAGCACGCAACCCTTTTCAGTGTCATAGGCCTCCTTACTGGGGCACAGTGCGAGCCGCAGCATGCCTCCGGCTTCCGGCTTGTTCAGGATGACCTCCACGTTCATCTTGACCTGCGCGGACAAGGCTGTTGGAGCTAGGAAAAGGACGAACAGGACGAAGCGGAAGCGGTACATGGCGCGAAGATCAGGCAGTTGGTACAATGGTCAACGCATGTTCCAACATGGATCGGAAATCCTTGCGTGCCACTTCCACCGCACCCAGTTGGCTGGTGAATGGGTTGATGTATTGGGAATCGAAGAGCACGTAACCATGGTCCTTCAAATGCTGGACCAAGGCATAGAATGCGGCCTTCCCGGCGTTGTCGTTCCGGCTGAACATGCTTTCGCCGAAGAAGGCACCTTTCAGCGCCACGCCATAAATCCCGCCCACGAGCCCACCCTCGGACCAGGTCTCCACGGAGTGCGCGAAACCGGCCTTGTGGAGCGCTTTGTACGATGCACTGATCCGCTCATCGATCCAGGTCTCGTCCCGATCGGCGCACCCGGCGAGCACATCACCGAAGGCATTGTCCATGGTGATCGTGAAGCCCGCCGCGCGGATCTGGCGCTTAAGTCGCGCGTTGGGCCGGATCGCATCCAGCGGAAAGATCGCGCGGGGGTCCGGATCGTGCCAATACAGCTCGCCATCCTCATGGCACATGGGGAAATGGCCATTCGAGTAAGCCCGAAGCAGGATCTCCACCGGAATTCCAAGAGGCTGCGGCAGGCTCACGGCAACTTCAGGCTGCGCTGCTGCCACAGCTCGGTTCCTTGCCCGATCCGCAGCACGTACGCACCGGCAGGCAAGGCGGAAAGACCTTCGGTGACCAGCACCGGCGTATCGATCGTGCCCTGTATTTGCTGTTGAAGCACGATCCGACCGGTGGCATCCAGGAGGATCAGGTCCAGCCTACCGCTTGCTGGAGCGACGAAACGAAGTTCATCGATGAAGGGTGATGGGTACAACACGAAGCCGGACGTTGCGTGGTTCTCATCCATCCCGATCCCGACCTGCAGGATATCATTGGCCAACGCGAAGTCAGGGACGCCATAGCCGTAGGACTCGTTCGGTGTCCAATAGAAGCTCGCGCTTTGCCGCACGGCTTCCATGATCTGCTCCGCGTTCCGCGTGGGGTTCAACTGCCACAAGCACGCGACCAGCCCGGCCAGGACCGGCGATGAGAACGAGGTGCCGTTCGCGGCGGCCACACTGTCCACACCGGGTCGCAGCACGATCGTGTTCCATCCCATGGCGCACACATCGGGCTTCACGCGGCCATCGGCACTGGGACCGAAGGAGCTGAAGGGTGCGTGCTGTTCCACATCGCCCACCGCACCGACCGTGAGGATGTCGATCGCATCGGCCGGCGCACTGATGAAATGCCAAGGGCTCGATCCCGAGTTACCAGCGCTGTTCACCGGGATCATTCCTTTTTGCGAGGCGATGTTGGCCGCGATGCTGATCCGCAAGGTCCGCCCATCGAGGTCGGCGTAGCTATGGTCCATCGTGCTGTCATCGAAGGTGGTATAGCCCAAGGAGGTGTTCAGCACATCGCAGCCGAGGCTGTCCGCCAATTCCGCGCCGGCGATCCAGTTGTCCTCCTCCACCAGGTATTCCGAATCGACATCCTCGGTGCGCAGCAGCACGTAATCCGCTCCCGGGGCCGTACCCAGCAGTTGACCCTCGAGATCACCCGCCATGCACGAAAGCACGGAGCGGCCATGTGTGTGTGCATCGTAGACCTGATCGTCCCCGTCCACCAGATCGCGGGTCAGAACGATGCCGTTCCGTGCGCGCAGTTCGGCGAAGGCAAGGGAGACATCCACCCCTTCGAAGCCGGAATCCAGCACGCCGATCAACAGGCCTTGGCCTTGCGCCCCTTCGGCATGCAGCAAGTGGCCGTTCAACATGGCGATCTGTCGGAACGAAGGACCATACAGCTCCTCTTCCCCATCGCGCAGGTCCATCACATCCCCCATCGGCTCATCGAGCTTGCGTGCGGAGGAGAAGCCTAAAGACGCTCCTGTGGAACGCACTCCGTTCACGAAGGGCAGGTCCCGAATGGCATCCACAACGGCGGGGTCGGTGGTACGGACCGTGATCCCGTTGAACCATTTGCTGCGATGTAGCACGAGCACCTCACCCAAGCTCTGCACCTGCTCAACGTATGCCGGATCAACGGGCAGGTCGAGCTCATCGTAGCCGATGCCTTGTGCCGCACGGCGCGCAATGGCCCGAGCCGAGAGGAATTCCTCGGGTTGCGAAAGATCGTAGGGTGTGTTGGTCTTGTCCGTGAAGGCGACCCAATAGGTATCCGGCGCGGTCTGGGCCTCGGCCTTGGTGGCCAGCAAGAAGGCGACGATTCCGACGCAGATGATCCTTGCTCCCATGCTCATTCGGTGCCGTGGGCCACGGCGGTCATGTTCAAGCGCCAACCCACAACGCTCATTTGACCGCCCACGACCTGTGTGTTGGTTTCCTCCCGGTACTTGGAGATCATTCCGACCCCGCGTGCGTAGCGCTCTTGCAACTCACGCTTCACCACGAAATTCGGCGGTACGGTATTCTTAACAAGCACCGTGTTCACATAGTTCAGGCCGTTCAAGGTGTATGGTTCATCCACCGTACCATAGGCCACCATCAACTCCGCTTCGGTGTTGTAGATGTTCGCATCCCACGTACGGCCGGCCCGCACCGGGAAGGACAATTTCAAGCGGCGCATGTTCTCTTCCGTCATCTCGGCGGCCGAACTGTTCGCAGTTGAACTCCACACGTCGCGGACGACCCATTCGTCATTCTCATTGCGCACATACCGCAGGATCCTACGGGCAGGGCGTCCCTCATCATCGGTGTACGCTTCGGCCACGCGTTCCAACAAGCGGTAGCTCACGCTGTCCCGCACGGCGGAAGGGTCGTCCCGCCAAAGCGAATCGACCTGGTACTCCACCCAGGAACCCACGGTGGTGGGGTAATAATCCAAGCCCAGGTCCACCTTCACCTCCTCGTCCTTCTTGCACCCGGTGAGCACGGTCAAGGCCGCAACTATGATCGGGATCGTGTGTTGCCCATGGTCTTTTCGTTATTCGCGGTCGATGAAACCACCGCCGATGACATCCTCTCCTGCATAGAAGACGGCACTCTGCCCGGGTGCGATGCCTGTGACCGGGGCATGGAACTCAACTTTTACCCGATCGGCATCCATGGAAAGGGTCGCCGGAGTGCCTTTGTCCTTGTAACGGATCTTGGTGTTGGCCTCCATCTCCCCGTCCAACGCATCGATCATCTGGAAGTTCGGTCGGCGCACCCACATGCTCTGCTTTTCGAGGTCCTGCTTGCGGCCGAGCACAACGGTATTGCTGTCCGGTTGGATATCGGTCACGTACAAGGGCTCCCCCGTCGCGATCCCCAAGCCTTTGCGCTGCCCGATGGTGAAGAACGGATAGCCATCGTGCTCGCCCAACAATTCGCCGGTGGTGCTCACAAGCACACCGTGGGCCAACTTCGCAGTGGCCTCGGGCTCCTTCCGCTTCAGGAAGCCGCGATAGTCGTTGTCCGGGATGAAGCAGATCTCATAACTCTCGCTCTTGTTGGCCAGCTCGGGAAAACCACTGTCCAAGGCCATCTTGCGGATCTCGCTCTTGTGGAAACGCCCGATCGGAAAGCGCGTGCGGGCCAGATTCTCCTGTTCCAGACCCCAAAGCACATAGCTCTGGTCCTTTCCGGGGTCCAGGCCACGGCTCACAACCCAACGACCGTTGTCCTCCAACTGCCGCACTTGCGCGTAGTGTCCTGTGGCGATGAGCTCGCAGTCCATCATGTCGGCCCGCTTCAACAAGGCCTCCCATTTGATGAAGGTATTGCACAGCACACACGGGTTGGGCGTACGACCCGCCAGATACTCGCTGGTGAAGTTCCCGATGATGGCATCGCCGAATTCCTCGCGGATATCGATGATCATGTGGTGGAAACCACGGCTCACGGCCATGTTCCGTGCATCGTTGATGCTATCCAGATCACAACAACCGGTGATGCGCTTTCCACCGCTGCTGTCGGCGTAGTCCCAGGTCTTCATGGTGACACCGATCACCTCGTAGCCCTCGTCATGCAGCATCAGCGCGGTGACCGAGCTGTCCACCCCGCCGCTCATCGCTACCAATATCCTTCCGTGCTTGCTCATCCTTGCGCTGGCCGTCGTTCGATCACGGTAGTTCCTGACCCGCTTTGTAGCGCGTCACCTTCACCACCTTCCCTTTTTCATCGTACTCCTTCACCTCGCCTTCCAGCAGGTCGTTCACGTACGTCGCCTCCAGCTTCTTGGTCTGGCCGGTCAACACGCGCTCCATGTCGGGCGGGGTACCCAGCACCGGGTCGGAGGGCATCGGACGGACCTCCCATTTCCCGTTGTCGTGGTATTCGACATAAGCTCCTTCGCGACGCCCCTTCTTGTACTTCACCTCCGACCTGAGCTGTTCATCGTCGTAGTACTCCTTGAACACCCCGTTCTCCTTGCGCTCCTTCACCAGCTCGCCTTTGGCGTACAAGGCTTGCAGCTGAATGGTCCCATCCTCGTTGAAGTAAAACCATGTCCCCTCGCGGAAGCCGTTCACGTTCTGGCCTTCGATCTCCTTGTTGCCGTTGAGGAAATAGAAGGTCATGGTCCCCTCGGGTTCGCCGTTCACGTAGTTCGCCTCGGACTTCAACTTGCCATTGGCGAACCAGCTCTTCATCGGCCCGTTCAACACGCCGTCCTTGCGCACCTCCCGTTCCGCCACCGACCCATCGGGGTAGTACGCGACCTGCTCTCCGTTCATCGTTCCTTCGCTGTACCGCTCCACCTTCCGCAGCTTGCCGTCAACGCCATAGTAGTTCCACGTGCTGTCCTTGGCGCGGTCGATGTATTTGCCGGTGGCCATCAATGTGCCGTTGGGATGGAAATGCCGCGCCCGGCTCACCTTGCCCGTAGCGTCATACTCTTGGATCGTCGTCAACCGGCCATCCGCATCATAGTGCTTGAAGGTCCCGACAGGGTTATCATCCTTGAACTGACCCGTGTAGCGCACGGTACCGTCCTCCCAGGTCTTGGACCAGGCCCCTTGTTTACGCCCTTTGGCATCGGTGGAGTTCGATCCGGCGGCCGGCGGCTGGGCCGCGGCGACCAAGGTCAGGAGGATGACGAAGAGAAAGGTTGAAAAGCGTGCTCGCATGGGATGGACAAAGGTACGTGGCCGTGGCAAGGCCCGTGCCGTGATCGAGCGCTGGCCGTGGCGGCCGCTTCACTGGGAACAGCAAGGGAAATTGCGGCGCCGCATTGGCTACCTTCGCGCCCAGCACGCAGCACCATGAAATTCTTCATCGACACGGCCAGCTTGGCCCAGATCAAGGAAGCCCAGGACCTCGGTGTCCTTGATGGCGTCACCACCAACCCATCACTGATGGCCAAGGAAGGCATCAGCGGCACCGATGCCGTGATGAAGCACTACGTCGCGATCTGCGAGATCGTGGACGGGGACGTGAGCGCCGAGGTGATCTCCACGGAATACGCAGCGATGGTCCGCGAGGGCGAGGACCTTGCAGCCCTGCATCCGAGGATCGTGGTGAAACTGCCGATGACCCGTGACGGTGTAAAGGCGATCAAGTACTTCACGGAGAAGGGGATCCGCACGAATTGCACCTTGGTGTTCAGCGCCGGGCAGGCCTTGTTGGCCGCGAAGGCCGGTGCCACCTATGTTTCCCCGTTCATCGGTCGCTTGGACGACATCAGTACCGATGGTGTTGACCTGATCGACCAGATCCGGACGATCTACGACAACTACGGCTTCGGCACGGAGATCCTTGCGGCGAGCATCCGTCACCCGATGCACATCGTCCAATGCGCCGAGGTGGGTGCCGACGTGGCCACGTGTCCGCTGAGCGCGATCACCGCCCTGTTCGACCACCCACTTACGACGATCGGTCTGGAGAAATTCCTTGCCGACCACAAGAAAGCAGCGCAAGCGGTCAAGGCCTAAGCCATGGTGTACGGGATCCACCCCAAGAACCCGGAACCGAGGAAGATCAGTACCGTGGTCGAATTACTGCGGAAGGGCGGCGTGGTCGTTTGCCCGACCGATACGGTTTATGCGTTCGTTTGCTCATCGCACAGCGCTCGCGCGATCGAGGAGGTGACAAAGCTGAAAGGCGGAAAAGCCAAGAAGGCCGATCTGTCCTTGATCTGCGAGGACCTGAGCCAATTGAGCACCTATGCCCGATCAGTGGACACCGCGGCCTTCCGGATCATGAAACGGGCACTTCCCGGCCCGTACACATTCGTGCTGGCCGCGAGCAGCGAGATCCCCAAGCTGTTCAAGAACAACAAGCGCACGGTGGGTATCCGTGTCCCGGATCACCCGATCCCACAGGCCATCGTACGCGAGTTGGGCCATGCCTTGGTGGTAGCCAGTGTGCATGATCCCGACGAGATCCTGGACTACACCACCGACCCGGAACGGATCGATCAATTGTTCGGCCACCAGACCGAGTTGGTCATCGATGGCGGTATCGGAGGAATGGAAGGTTCCACGGTGATCGACCTATCCGAAGGGGACCCGGTGGTGCTGCGCGAAGGCGCCGGCTCACTCGAGGGCTTGCTCTGAGGCGCTCCAAAGCAAGCTCCATGCCTGCGGAAGTCGGTCCACCAGATCGCTCGGACGCATGGCCTCCATGCCCATTCCCATGCGGCAGATGTCACCGGCAGAGCCGTGCAGATACACCCCGATAACAGCCGCACATTCAGCGGAGTAGCCCTGCGCGATCAGTCCGGTCAATAGGCCGGTCAATACGTCGCCGCTGCCACCTTTGGCCATCCCCACATTCCCGGTGGAATTGAAGTACAATTCGCCATCCGGCGCGCAGATACAGGTATAGGCCCCTTTCAGCACGATGGTGCTGCGGAGCTCTTGTGCCAGCCCCCGGCTTCGCTGCAGACGATCGTACCCGTCCGTGGCCACCGTGCCCAAGAGGCGGTCCATCTCCTTCGGATGCGGCGTAAGGACCGAACCAGCCGGTACCGCGCTCCTCAAGGCCTTATCGGCGGCGATCAGGTTCAGCGCGTCCGCATCCAGGACCAACGGCACCTTGGCTTCGTGAAAAGCGTGAAGCAACAGGCCCTTGCATTCGGGGTATTGACCTATCCCAGGTCCCACCCCGATGGCCGTGTAGCGCTCAAGGTCAGGCAGTTGGGACACACGATCCGCCTTCGGATCGATCGAGGTCATGGCATCCGGAAGGACCGTTGGCAATTGTGTGGCGAGTTCTCCGGGCAGATGCGTGGTAACAAGCCCGGAACCACTTCGCAGCGCACCCATCGTGGAAAGCACGGCGGCGCCATACATGCCGCGCGACCCGGCCACGATCAACGCATGGCCCAAGGTCCCCTTATGGCTGAAGCGCGACACGGGTCGCAGTAATTGTCCGACCCTTGCGCGTTCAACCCAGCTTGCTTCCCGTTCGGCTTGCATCACTGTTGCCCGGTCCAGTCCGATGGGGATCAGCTCCCAGTTTCCGGCGAATGGTCCGCTCTCGGGCAACAGGAGCGCCAAACGCGGTAGTTCGAAGGTCAATGTGAAGCGCGCGCGGATACAGGCATCGGGATCAAAGGCATCGTCCGACCCCGGGTGCACCATGCCCGAAGGCAGATCGATCGAGATAATAGCGTTGCCAGCTGCGTTGATGGCAGCGATCAAGGCGCGGATCCATCCAGTGGGCGCGTGCGTCAAACCTGAACCGAACAGGGCATCCACCACGAACTCATCCTCAGCCAGTTGGAACCCATCGATCGAAGCATCAAGAACGGTCGTTGGGACGCGCAGCGCAAGGATCTTTCCCGGTTTGCCTCGTGTTCAGGACTACCCGTAGGTCGGTGGCGGACCAGTACCACCCGTACCTGAATACCAGCATCGTTCAGTAGTCGAGCGATCACAAGGCCATCGCCACCATTGTTCCCCATACCGGCCACGACCACGCAGCGGCGTGCGTTTCCCAGTTCCCCGGAGGTCAACATCGCTCTGATCCGCACCGCACAGGCTGAGGCCGCTCGTTCCATCAGGTCAATGGAGCTGATCGGCTCGAGTTCCATGGTCCGGACCTCCACCCGACGGAACTCGGAGGGGGGCAAAAGCGGCCGAAAGTGTGACCTGTTCAGGTTCATGCGTCTCAAAGGTGTATCCGGGTACGGAACCGGATGCACCAAAGTACGATCGAACAAGTTCAACTTCCAGTTGTTCAGGAACATCGCACGATGGGATACCTTGATAAAAATCAACTGTTCATCCCATGGATCGGTTATTTTCAAGGCCTCTCCGATCTCTTCCATGCTAAACCACCTAAATCACTGATGAAATGAAGAAAACCTTGACGATCGCCCTACTGGGCATGCTTATACCAGCCATAGGCCTTTGCCAGGACCAAGGACCGAACCTGGTGAATAACGGCGGATTCGAGACCCGTAGCCCTGAGGCAAAGACCTGGGACCAACTGGATCGCGCGAGCGGCTGGTCGAACGCCAACGGAGGCTCTGTCGACGTGTTCAGCGCCGCAGGCTCGGCCAAGAATGTTGGTGTCCCTGACAACGACCTCGGATCCAGTGCGGCCTTCGAAGGGTCCAGCTATGCCGGATTCGTGGCTTGGAAGGACGATCAGCGTCCGAATTGGCACCGCATGCTGAACGGCCGGAACGAGGCTCCGACCCGTCCGGCATGGAACCAGTACAGCGAATACCTGCAAACGGCCTTGTCCGCGCCATTGACCGCCGGACAGAAGTACGACATCTCCTTCATGGTGAAATTGGCCGACAAGAGCGACCGTGCCATGAGCGGGATCGGCGCTTATTGCTCGCCTACCGAGCTGAACTATGCACACCGCCATCACATGGTCGAATTGGCCGATGTCGCCAGCACCACTGTGCTGGAGAACAGAAGGACTGGGTGGAAGTGAAAGGACCTTCGTGGCCGATGGCGATGAGAAATGCCTTGTCATCGGTGCCTTCGGACCCAACATGGAGAAGAAGAAGGTGATCGATGCGCCGATAACCAGCGTGCCTACTACTACATCGATGGCATCGCCTTGCGCTTGCATCCGGAGGATGACGGGACAAGGATGGCGTGATCGACAAGGAGGACAATTGCTCCGGATGAGGCAGGTCCTGCGGCCCTGGGTGGTTGCCCGGACCGGGATAGCGACGGGTCGCCAAACAAGATGGACGCCTGCCCCGACAAGGCCCGGCCCTGTGAACCAACAAGGATGCCCCGATACCGATGGGGATGGCATTGCCGACAACTTGGACAAGTGCCCGAACGTGGCCGGGATCAAGGAGATGAAAGGCTGCCCAGCGATCGATGAGGACACGAAGAAGCTGTTCGAGAAGGCCTTGACCGGTATCCAGTTCGAGACCGGGAGCGCTGTGATCAAGAAGAGCAGCTACGCGATCTTGGACCAGGTCGTTGGCGTGATGGAGCAGAATCCGGCGTACAATCTGGAGATCCATGGCCACACCGACAGCCAAGGCGACGATGCCAAGAACATGACCCTCAGCGAGAAACGTGCGGCCTCTGTGCGTGAATACCTCACTGGTAAGGGCGTGGCTGGCACACGTTTGAAGTCCTTCGGTCATGGAGAGACCGAGCCTGTTGCGGACAATGCAAGCAGCGCAGGACGCGCCAGAATCGCCGTGTGGAGTTCAAGGTGATGTTCTGGGAGTGACCCAAGGACCCAAGTTCCAGGAAGGGCCGTCTCGTTCGAGGCGGCCTTTTCTCGTTCACGGCAACCAGGATGCTTCCACTCCCTTGCTACCTCCGTACTTGTCGGCGAGGCCATGCGCCATCCAGCAAAGCAATGTTGCGCCTCGTGTGGATACATTACAGCACATTCCTACCAGGCGGGCAGGGCGAACGCCCTAAGCTGCATGCTTGGCATGACCGATCTTGATGCCAGTTTCAGCCAATTCCTCGACCCAAAGCCGTTGAACGCTACAATACGACTGACGCAGTGCAGCACATGAACTGGTTCCCAGAGGAATGACAGAACGCGATCCCGAAGTGCATCGCAAGTCATGGACCCACCACATTGCGTTGATCGGGGGTACGAAGTCCGGAACCAGATCAGCCCTGTTCTACCAGATACACCTTGGTCGCTTGGCGGGACCGTGCTTCAAGGTCGGGTAGGCATCAGCGTGCGACCGCTCACAAGCCCTCTGCTCATGCCGCGAACGGCCAGAACGCAAAAAGGGCCGTCCCTTTCGGAACGGCCCTTTTCAAAGGATCGAACGACTAGCTTACTGGAAGTAGAAGTTCACGCCGATGCTTGCACCGCTAACGCCGGTGTCAAGGCTGAAGTTGTTACGCTTGGTACCGTCTTCGATGGTGCGGGTCTCGACCGCGCCGCTCGTGCCGGTAGCAGGGTTCCAACGCTCTTCGGTGGTCTCACCGAAGCCAGTGCTGCTGAGCATCAGGCCCCAGGTGTACTCGCCGCTGAGGGAAACCTTAGGAGCGCAGAACCATTCGATACCACCGAACACTCCCACTCCGATACCGAAGGTGGATCCGTTCTTGGCTTCGGTGTCGCGCCATGCACCACCGTTGGTGTTGTCAGCGGAGAGAGCCTCACCGTATTCGTTCACGGTCTTGCTGTTTCCGAACATGATCAGCGCCTCACCACCGTACACACCCACAACGCGGGTGCTGCCGATACGCTTCTCGAGGCCAGCGCCCAGAACAACGTTCATGTAGCTGTCCTTCATCACATCCTCAACTTGTACAGGAGCGATCGGCGCAGGTACTGGCTGAACAGCTGCATCCACCAAGTTCGTCTCTTTCATCGAACCGAAACCGATGCGCAACTTACCACGGTATGCGGTGTTGGCGTCGATCAACTTCTTGCCTTGGATCGCGAAGTAAGGGTTCGCCCAGGTCAAACCTTGACCGATGTTGTTACCGGAATCTCCGTTGAACAGGTTGCCGGCATAGTTCAGCAGTGGCGTAGCATCGAAAGTGATGCCGTAGTCGCCGCTCTGCGAGAGCCAGTTCTCACCGCGATTGCTGGTGATCTCCCCCGTTTGCGCGGAGGCCGTCATGGCAGCGACCATGGCTGCCGAGAAGAGTACTTGCTTCTTCATGGTTGGTTGGTTAGGTGCTTGTTTGGTTCTTGTTTGGTTAGATATCGGGGTCGAAGATCGGTGCTTCGAGCGGGGCAAGGTTATGAACTTTTCCACACACTACGAACAACTATTTGTTGATCAAGTGCCATTTCGAAGGGCTTCGTCGAGCTTTTGGGCGCGTTGATGTGCGAAAGACGGCGCAAATATGGCATCTTTTTCTTGATCCCGTCAACTCACCCTGTCCTGTAACATGGGAACAAAGCGGAAGGCCCCGAGGTCCTTTGAGTCATAGGTTCCGTCCTCCTTGCGCTCCATGCGGATCATGCGCTGCTCCTCCCCTTCCCCTACCGGGATCACCAGGATACCGCCGACCTTGAGCTGGCCGAGCAGGTCCTCCGGTACATATGGCGCCCCGCACGTAACAATGATGCGGTCGAATGGGGCTTCGCGCGGCAGGCCCTTGTATCCATCGCCGAAATACAGGTTCGGGCGCATACCCAAGGTGGCCAGACGGGCCTTGGTCAGCAGATACAGTGGTTTATGGCGTTCGATGCTGAAGACCTTGGCTCCCATTGCCATCAGCACGGCCGTCTGGTAGCCGCTACCCGTGCCTACCTCCAACACCTTCATTCCCTTCTTCACCTGGAGCAATTCCGACTGGAAGGCCACGGTGTATGGTTGACTGATGGTCTGACCACAAGGGATCGGGAAGGCGATATCCTGATAGGCCAACTCCAGGAATGCGGTGTCATCAATGAACTGGTGACGAGGCACGGAACCGATCGCGCTGAGCACCGCGGCATCCATGATCCCTTTTGATACCAATAATTCCACCAAGCGTCGCCTCAGGCCTTGGTGTCGATAGTCATCCTTCTGCAGTGCAACCACGGGGCAAAAGTAATCCGAGGGCGATCACACGTATGCGAAGTCCTACTTTTGCGGGCCTTTCGGGGAGGTCCTTACCACCACCCCACGCGCGAATGAGCAGATCGCATCGGATCGGAGTACTGGGGGCCGGCCACTTGGGCCGGATCCATATCCAACAACTGAAAGAAGTGCCGGAATGGGACGTGGTCTGCTTCCACGATCCGCACCCCGAGAAATGCGAAGCGATCACGGCCGAATTCGGCGTGCCTTCCGCGGACATCGATGCGCTCTTGGGCAGCGTGGATGTCGTGGACATCGTTACCCCTACCCTTTCCCACTTCGAACTCGCCTCCAAAGCCTTGAAGGCCGGTAAGCACGTCTTCATCGAAAAGCCCTTGACCAATACCGTGGAAGAGGCGGACGAACTGCTGGAGCTGTCCCGTTCCTGCGGCAAATTGGTGCAGGTGGGCCATGTGGAGCGTTTCAACCCGGCCTTCCAAGCGGCAATGCCCTACTTCGCTTCGCCGATGTTCATCGAGACACATCGCTTGGCGCAGTTCAATCCACGCGGGACGGATGTGAGCGTCGTGTTGGACCTCATGATCCACGACATCGACATCGTGCTGCACGTGGTGAACAGCCCGGTCGCCGATATCCGCGCCAGTGGCGTGGCCGTGGTGAGCGACACCCCGGACATCGCCAATGCCCGCATCGAATTCGCCAACGGCTGCGTAGCCAACCTGACCGCCAGCCGGATCAGCATGAAGAACATGCGGAAGAGCCGGTTCTTCCAGCGTGATGCATACATCGCCGTTGACATGTTGACGAAGAGCACTGAGATCGTGCGCATGCGCCACGTGGAAGGTGAACCCGACCCTTTCGCGGTGACCATGGACCTTGGCGGTGGAAAGGGGGTGCGCGAGATCAGCTTTGAAAAGCCTGAAGTGCCGGTGACCAATGCGATCCGCGAAGAACTCCGGTCCTTCGCCACGAGCATCGCAAATGGGACCCGACCCGCCGTGAGCATCGACGACGGTGCAGCGGCCTTGCGGACGGCACATCGCATCCTGGCCGAAATGAAGATGCAGAAAGCCGGAGGCCCGGCATACTGATCGCTCCCGCCTTGCGTTCCAACCAGTATACGATGACCCGGACGCTGCCTCTTGTGGCTTGTCTCTGCCTTCTCCTGGTTTCCTGTCGGAAGACCGAGGAGGTGCCCGCGTACCTGGTCATTCCTGCCGTTTCCGTCGATGCCACGATGGCCCAGGGCGGCAGCACCAGCAAGATCACCGAAGCATGGGTCAGCTTGGACAACAAGTCGCTTGGCGTGTGGGAATTGCCTGCGCGCATCCCAGCGATCGGGTCCGGTGCGCATACCGTAAGGGTCTCGGCCGGGATCAAACGGAACGGCACGTACGACGATCGCTTGCAGTATCCGTTCTATGGATCCTGGAGCGGAACGGTCGAGCTTGTTGAGGGAAGCGCGGTGGAACTGGCTCCAACGGTAACCTATTTCACACAAGCCAACTTCTGGTGGGAAGGGTTCGAGGATGTGGGCAACAGGTTCATCGTGAGCGAGGAGAGCGACACCACCTTGCTGTTGTACACGCCCACCTCGCACCCGCAAGTACCTGTGGACGGTAGCACTTGCGCAGGATTCGTGCTCGAGCCCACAAGACGGCTCATGAGCATGTACACCGATCAGAATTTCGGCAGTTCGAGCGGCCCGGCCTTCATTGAACTGGACTACAGCACCGATGTTTCCTTGACGATCGGCTTCCTGTACAATTCCGGAGGGGTCGGTGTTGCCGAGGCCTGGGTCGTGCTCCTGCCCACCACGGAGGTCGGTGGTTTGCGTTGGAACAAGGTGTACATGGATGTTTCCGCGCTGTTCGACAACGGCGGGATCACCCAGCGCGACTTCTATATCGGAGCTTCCTTACCCGCTGGGCAGGCCAGTGCCAACGTGTACCTGGACAACTTCAAACTGGTCCGACGCACCCCATGATGGACCGCAGGCTCCTTGTTGCGCGCTACGTGCTGGCCGACCTGCTCGGTAGCGCTTTGGCGTGGAGCCTGTTCTACGTGTACCGGAAGATGCACTTGGAGCCGATCAAGTTCGGCTACGCGGTCCCGATCGAGTTCGATGCGAATTTCTATAAGGGCCTTGTGCTGGTCCCCTTGTTCTGGTTCGGCCTGTACACCATGATCGGTGGGTACCGCGAGATCAACAGGCGCTACCGGATCATGGAGTTGGGGCAGACCCTGCTCATCAGCTTGATCGGGGTGATCGTGATCTTCTTCCTGCTGTTGCTGGATGACGAGGTGGCGAACTACACCTATTACTACCAATCCTTCCTTGCCCTCTTCCTGCTGCACTTCGGCATCAGCTTCCTGCTCCGCTTCTTTCTGACGAGCAGCACGGTCCGCAAGGTGCATGATCGGATCATCGGCTTCAATACCGTGCTCGTGGGCGGCAATGAGCAAGCCTTGGCCATCCATGCGGAGATCGAGGGCATGAAAAAATCGCCCGGCAATCGCTTCGTGGGCTTCGTGAACGTGAACGGGGGCGATCAGCTGCTCACCAGCGTGGGCCTACCGCGTTTGGGCAAGTGGAACGAACTGCGGGCCGTGATCGGGCAGCACGCTGTGGAAGAGGTGATCATCGCAGTGGATTCCGGCGAGCATGAACACATCAGCCGGATCATGACCGAACTGGAAGGGACCGGCGTGCGCATCAAGATCATTCCGGACATGTACGACATCCTTTCCGGTTCGGTGAAGATGACGAGCATCTTCGGCGCCCCTTTGATCGAAGTGAACCCGCAGATCATGCCGGCTTGGCAGTTCTCGGTCAAGCGGGTGATCGACATCACCGCAAGCGGCATCGCACTCGTCCTGCTCTCACCGATCTACCTCATCCTGGCCGTTCTCGTCAAATTCTCTTCCCCCGGGCCGGTGTTCTTCCGCCAAGAACGGATCGGCAAGCACGGTCGTCCTTTCAAGATCGTGAAGTTCCGGAGCATGTACCTGGATGCCGAACGCGACGGACCACAGCTGAGCAGCACATCCGACCCACGCATCACGCCGATCGGGCGTTGGATGCGCAAGACGCGGATGGACGAACTGCCCCAGTTCTGGAACGTGCTGAAGGGTGACATGAGCCTTGTAGGCCCCCGTCCGGAGCGACAGCACTTCATCGATGCAATCACCGAAGTGGCCCCCCACTACACCCACTTGCACAAGGTGCGTCCGGGGATCACCAGTTGGGGGCAGGTGAAGTTCGGTTATGCCGAGAACGTGGAGCAGATGGTACGGCGCTTGAAGTACGACATCCTGTACATCGAGAACATGAGCTTGGCCGTCGACCTGAAGATCCTGGCCTATACCGTGCTCATCATCTTGAAGGGCGACGGGAAGTAGGGACCTTGATCGGCGACCCCTACCTTGGTGGCCAAACGTTTTTCATCCATGAACATCTCTGTTATCGGTGCCGGCCAAATGGGCAATGGCATTGCGCATGTCTTCGCCCAGAGCGGCCATCACGTCACCTTGATCGACATCGCCCCGGCCGGATTGGAAAAGGCCCTCGCCACGATCACCAAGAACCTGGATCGTCAGGTGGCGAAAGGCGTGCTGACCGAGGAGCAGAAGGCGAACACCTTGAAGCATATCAGCACCAGCACGGACATGGCCGCTGGCGTGAAGCAGGCCGAGTTGGTGGTGGAAGCCGCCACGGAGAACGTCGATCTGAAGCTGAAGATCTTCCGCGACCTCGATGCACATGCCCCGGCCGGTTGCATCCTGGCCACCAACACGAGCAGCATCAGCATCACCCGCATCGCCGCAGTCACGAAGCGACCCGGCGAAGTTATCGGCATGCACTTCATGAATCCCGTGCCGGTGATGAAGCTCGTGGAGATCATCCGCGGCTACAACACAACGGATGCCGTAACGAAGACCGTGGTGGACCTGAGCACCGCCATCGGTAAGGTCCCGGTGACGGTGAATGATTACGCCGGCTTCGTCGCCAACCGGATCCTGATGCCGATGATCAACGAGTCGATCCAGACCTTGTTCCAAGGTGTCGCCGGAGTGGCCGAGATCGACACGATCATGAAACTGGGCATGGCGCACCCGATGGGCCCTCTGCAACTCGCCGACTTCATCGGCCTGGACACCTGCTTGGCGATCCTGCGGGTGTTGCACGAAGGGCTGGGCGAACCCAAGTACGCTCCGTGCCCCTTATTGGTGCAAATGGTAGCGGCCGGGAAACTCGGCGTGAAGAGCGGCGAAGGCTTCTATGCCTACACCCCGGGAAGCAAGGAAAGCGTGGTGGCACCTGCGTTCCGGTAGTTGGTCGGAGCCGTGCCGGGATCGAACAACGTCGGGAGCGAGAGGCGCTTGCGCGAAGCGACGGAGCGGGACATCCCGACGATACGCGCATTGGCGCGTACCACATGGGAGGTGGCCTATCGGTCCATTCTTTCACCCGCGCAGTTGCGCTACATGCTGGAGCTGATGTACAGCCCATCAGCCTTGAGCGAGCAATTCGCGGCCGGACATCGGTTCATCCTGATCGAAGAAGGAAAGACCCCGCTCGGGTTCGCTAGCCATTCACCAATGGGCCCTGAAGGTGTACGGACCCGCTTGCATAAACTGTACGTCTTGCCCGAAGCGCAGGGGTCCGGAGCGGGCCGAGCATTGCTGGACGCTGTGGAAGACCGCGCTGCAGCCGCCGGGCACCGGGCCGTGGAATTCAACGTGAACAAGCACAACCCGGCGATCGCTTTCTACGAGCGCTGCGGCTATCGCGTGATCCGTTCGGAAGTGAACGACATCGGCGAAGGCTTCGTGATGGACGACCATGTGATGGAGAAGTCCATCGCGCCCTAATTCACGCTCACCGGCTCCAGCGGCAGGCCGTACTTCTTGTACAAGCGTGCCTTGCGCTTCTCCAAGCGGGCCTGGGCCTTGGCCGTACGTGCAGTGCGGGCCGCAACGGGCAGTTCACCACGCTCGATGCGCTGCACGATCAACTCGATCGTTCGGTCCTCGCCCAAGGGGTCGTAGTTCGCCTTCAGGTCCTGCCCGAAGAGCTTGGCCATGCCCTGCCACACGAAGGCCACGAACGAGCCGCGCAATTCCTTCACGAGTTCATAGGAGGTCTCACCCGTTTGACGGTCGATCAGCTTCACCAGGATCCGGCCTTGGCTTACGGTGAGGTCCTTCACCTCGGCCTCGAACTCCGCACGCAGCTCGGCCTCGGCCAGCTTGATGTACAGGTCCTGGTCGCCGTTGCGCTCGATCTGCGACAGGTCATTCTCGTATTCCTTCAGCAGCTGCCCGGTGAGGTTGGCGTAGGGGTATACCTTGATCACATGGCGCATCAGCCGCGTGTAGCGCTCGGCCTCCCGCCGATCCCGCGGCCGCCAGCGGGCATCCACATTGGCCTCGGGCAATTGCACAACAGGCACGGTGTCGCCGTCGATCACCACGGCTTGCAGGACATGGGTATTGACCGGCCCTTGCGCGGAACAGACCACGCCAAGGGTGCAGCAGACGGCCAGAATAGCGGTGCTACGGGTCATTGATACAAGTTCCGGCACATGAAGGTACAACGCTGATCGCGTGCCGGTATTCCCTTGTACCCCTTCAGCGCCGCTTTAGTTTCCAAGCACTGAGCCCAGAAACTGCCGTAGCGGCCGGTTTCGGGCGTTGTACGTGCTCCTCCTCCAAGAAGGCCGCAACGAGTGCGGCGGCAATCACCTCTTCCGGATCCGAGCCTTCGAGCACCTCCGGCTTGAAGTGGTCCCGAACGAAATGGGTGTCGTAGTGCCCGGAGCGGAAGCTCTTGTGCCCCATCACATAGCGGCAGAAGCCCAAGGTGGTCTCCACCCCGCTGATCGCGTAATCATCGATCGCCCGTTCCATGCGGTTGATCGCCTCTTCGCGGTTGGCGCCGAAGGTGATGAGCTTCGAGATCATCGGATCGTAATGGATCGGGATGATCATGCCCTCTTCGAAGCCATCATCCACACGTACGCCCGGACCTTGCGGCGGACGATAGGTGGTGAGCGTACCGATGTCCGGCAGGAAGTTGTTCGCCGGGTCCTCGGCATAGACGCGGACCTCGATCGCGTGCCCGATGATCTTCAGGTCGTCCTGCACGAAGGGAAGCTTCTCCCCTTCCGCCACGCGGATCTGCAGCTTCACGAGATCCAGCCCTGTGATCATCTCCGTAACGGGATGTTCCACTTGGAGGCGGGTGTTCATCTCCATGAAGTAGAAGTTCATCTGCTCGTCCAGCAGGAACTCCACGGTCCCGGCGCCGGTATAGTCCACACTGCGGGCCACGGCCACGGCCGCTTCGCCCATTCGTTTGCGCAGCTCGGGGGTGAGCACTGCGCTCGGCGCTTCCTCCACCACTTTCTGGTGGCGGCGTTGGATGCTGCATTCGCGCTCGAAGAGGTAGCATGTGTTGCCATGGGCATCGGCCATGATCTGCACTTCGATGTGACGTGGACCGGCCACGTATTTCTCGATGAACACGCTGCCATCACCGAACGCGTTCACGGCCTCGCTGATCGCACGTTCCAGGCCTTCCTTCAGCTCGCTTTCCTGTTCCACGATCCGCATGCCCTTGCCGCCGCCTCCAGCTGCTGCTTTGATCAGGATCGGGAACGTGATGGTCTTGGCCACCTTGATCGCTTCCTCCAAGCCGCTCACAGCTCCTTCGGTCCCAGGCACCAAGGGGACACCGTGCCCCTTCACCGCTTCCTTGGCAGCGAGCTTATCGCCCATCACCTTCATGGCGTGCGGCGAGGGACCAACGAAGACGATCCCGGCCTTCTCGAGCGCCGTAGCGAAATCGCCGTTCTCGCTCAGGAAGCCGTAGCCCGGGTGCACCCCGTCCACCTTCAGGTCCTTACACACCTTGATGATGTTCTCGAACACCAGGTAGCTCTCCTTGCTGGGTGCCGGCCCGATGCAGACCGCCTCATCGGCGAAGCGCACGAAGGGTGCGTTGCGATCGGCCTCGGAATACACGGCCACCGTGCTGATGCCCATTTCGCGGGCGCTTCGCATCACACGTAGGGCGATCTCGCCCCTATTGGCAACGAGGAGTTTCTTGATCGTTCGCTTCTTCGTCATGGTCGGGCTTGCTGAACTGACCGCTCGACATCCATAGGCCGTGCGGACGGTGCGAAGATGCGAAGGCTTGAGCGGAATTCGGCATCTTCGTGGTGGTGCGGACCGCCTGTTCCATATTGCTGCTGCTTTCCATGCTCCTTGCACACGGCCAAGGAGCCTCCAAGACACTGGAGACGGACAGCGGGCGCGTGGTGCTCCACTACTTCAGCTCCGGCGAATTGAGCACCCAGGAATGGATCGATCCGCAAGGACTGCATGGCCGAAGCATGGCCTTTGACCGGGCCGGTGCGATCATCTTCCAGCATTCCACACGCAGCACAGGCGGCCATTGCACCGTGAACTTCAGCTACCACCCGAATGGTGCCTTGCGCAGCGCAGAAGTGGACGATGCACCCGAGGCCGGGCCTCAATGGTACCGCAGCACCAGCACCTTCGACGAGGACGGTGAGCGCATCGCGTTCGTGGAGGAGGGCAACGACATCAGCCCGCCTGGCGAGCGGCCACGCCTGCTGACCCTGGACGACACACCGCTACCGGAAGCGAGCAGCTCCGCCGATGGAACACCGTTGTTCGTGAATGAGGTGTACGTACTGAACGATGGACGGGTACCCTGCCGCATCGACATCACGCCACGTGGTGATGCCAAGGAGCTGCCGGCACGCACCTTCACACTGCGCCCCGGCGAAACGGCCCGTGTAGGACATTTCGTTTCGGAGCGCGGCTTTCGTTCGCCGGTGGACGTGATCGTGGTGAAGGGCACGGTGATCCTGAACAACGGCAAGCCGAGCACGGTGGGCGTCCTGATGGAACGCAAGCAGAACAAAGGGCCGCAGCAGCGCGCCTACTACTACCAAGTGGCCGTCGGTGGCTCCCGCGTGGGCTTCGGGTTCTAGAAGGTCGAGGAATGAAATGTTCCCCGCTCGTTGAGAAACCTGAGGATCTGCTTTGCTCGGCCTATCCAAGGAGCTTTGTCATGATCACAGGCACAGCAAGTCCGATCAACATTGGCAGCACGTGTACTCCCACATCGTACAGATCCTGTCGTCGGCCCTCCTCCCGGTCGTACCAGCTGCCACGGTCATAGGTCGGCTCACGGCGAAAGACGCGTTCGTAGAGGTATCTGAACAAGGTATAGGAAGCCACGTACGCGAATGGCCCGAGAAGCCCATCCCATGTGTTCAGACGAGGGTTCTCCGGAACGCGCCGAACGATCCCGAAGATCGCCAGGGCTGAACTCATCAGCAGCAAGACCAGAATGACACGGTCATTCCTCAGCCACTTCATGAAGCCGCAGAATGCGAGGCCACACGTTATTGCGACGCCGACCATAGCAGAGAAAGAACCACGAGGAACTAGGCCAACACTTCCTTCACCCTATCAGCCGCCTCTTGCAAGGCCACAGCGCTCAGCACCTTCAATCCGCTCTTGTCGATCAGCTCCTTGGCCTCCACGGCATTGGTGCCTTGCAGGCGAACGACGATCGGCACCTTGATGTCGCCGATGTTCTTGTAGGCATCCACCACCCCTTGCGCCACGCGGTCGCAACGGACGATCCCGCCGAAGATGTTCACCAGGATGGCCTTCACGGTAGGGTCCTTCAGGATGATCCGGAAGGCTTTCTCCACGCGGGCCGCGTCGGCGGTACCTCCTACATCCAGGAAGTTGGCGGGTTCGCCACCGCTGAGCTTGATGATGTCCATCGTGGCCATGGCCAGTCCGGCACCATTCACCATGCAGCCGACGTTCCCGTCCAGCTTCACGTAGTTCAGGCCAGCTTCACCGGCCTCCACTTCGATCGGGTCCTCCTCGGTCTTGTCGCGCATCTCAACGTAATCCGGATGGCGGTACAAGGCATTGCCGTCCAAGCGCACCTTGGCATCGACCGCTGCGATCTTATCATCGCTGGTCTTCAGCACCGGGTTGATCTCGAACATGGCCGCATCGCAGCCTTCGTATGCTTTGTAGAGCGCGGCCACGAACTTGATCATGTCCTTCTTGGCAGCGCCGCTCAGGCCCAGGTTGGTGGCGATCTTGTTGCACTGGAAAGGGCGCAGACCCACGCGCGGATCGACGAATTCCTTCTGGATCTTCTCCGGGGTATGCTCGGCCACCTCCTCGATGTCCATGCCTCCCTCGGTGCTGTACACGATCACGTTCCGGCCACTGGCACGGTCGAGCAACACGCTCATATAGTACTCCTTGGTCTCGCTGGCCCCGGGGTAGTACATGTCCTCGGTGATCAGCACCTTGTTCACCTTCTTGCCTTGCGGCGGGGTCTGCGGGGTCTTCAGCATCATGCCGATGATCTCCTCGCTCTTGGCGCGCACCTCATCGATGTTCTTCGCGAGTTTCACACCACCGCCCTTGCCACGGCCACCGGCGTGGATCTGCGCCTTCACCACCCACCACTTGGTACCGGTCTCCTGGCTCAAGCGTTTGGCCTGATCGACCGCCTCATCGGCGTTATAGGCCACCAGGCCACGTTGGATGCGGACGCCGTATTGGGAAAGGATGGCTTTGCCTTGGTACTCGTGCAGGTTCATCTCGTGCTGTTCGTGTTGATCGATACGCCCCCGGTGCGAGGGCGCCGCGAATGTACATGCCATGGTCGGTACTCGCCCAACACCCAGGCATGACGGGGCATGCAAGCGCTCAGTGTCCACGATCCGGACCACCACGCCGCATGGTCTTACCTTCGCGACCTGTCGAATAGGACGTTCCGTCGGGGCCATGAAGCCCCATGATCAAAGGAACGCGCTCACCTCCGCCAATGCCCAGCTCCGCACTCGAACTCGACCTCACCTTCTGGAAGGACCATCTTGAGGCCATGCTCACGGGTTCGGGGATCAGCATCGTCTGGGTGGAATGGATCAGCCTGGCCACAACGGCTTTGGTCCTCTTCGTCATTCTCGGGCTGCTTTCGAAGCTATTGACCCGGGCGTTCGTGAGCGCGTTCCGACGCTTCGCTGGCAACACTGAAACGCATTTCGACGACCACCTGTTGGACTTGAAAGTGCCGCGTTATGTGGCGCGCGTCATTCCCTTGCTTATCGGCTATCATTTGGTCCCGGTCGCATTGCGCGACATGCCGACGTTGATCCCCATCACCGAGCGGCTGTTCATGGTGGGCTTCATCATCCTCGCCATCCGCATCGCACGCGCCTTCATGTTCGCCGTGCGCGACACCATGCAGGACAACCCGACCTATCGGGACAAGCCCTTGAACAGCTACGTGCAGGTGGCCTCCTTGGTCCTCTACTTCATCGGTGCCATCCTGCTCTTCTCGCTTCTGACGGGCCGTTCCGCGCTCACCTTCCTCACGGCCATGGGCGCGGCCTCTGCTGTGCTGCTCCTGATCTTCAAGGATTCCATCTTGGGCTTCGTCGCGAGCATCCAGATCAGTACGAACGACATGGTGCGCATCGGCGATTGGATCACGATGCCGAAATATGGCGCCGATGGCGATGTGACCGAGATCAACCTGACAACGGTGAAGGTGGAGAACTTCGACAAGACGATCACCACCATTCCCACCTACGCCCTGATCTCGGACTCCTTCCAGAACTGGCGTGGCATGCAGCAGAGCGGTGGGCGGCGGATCAAGCGGAGCATCCTGATCAAAGTGAACAGCATCCGCTTCCTTGACAAGGCGGAGATCGATGCCCTACGCAGCATCAAGCTCCTGGCCCCATACATCGAGGAGCGCTCCGCGGAGATCGCTCAATTCAACAGCGAACGGGGGCTTGACGGCAGCATGCCGGTGAACGGGCGGCGTCTTACCAACGCGGGCCTGTACCGCAAGTACATCGACCTCTATCTCGCGCAGCACCCGGGCATTCATAAGAGCATGACGCGCATGGTGCGGCAACAGGCACCGAACGAAATGGGCCTTCCCTTGGAGCTGTACTGCTTCACCAATACGACCGATTGGCTGCAATACGAAGGCATCATGGCGGACATCTTCGACCACCTATTGGCCGCCCACACCTACTTCAACCTCGTCGTGTTCGAACGTCCGGCGGCCGACGACATGCGCAACATGGGCCGGCCGCTGAGCAGTGGCACCAGCAGCGCCCCCATCGTTTAAACCCCACATTTGCAGCATGATCCGCGCCAGCGCCCTGCACAAACGCTATGGTGACCTCGAGGTCCTGAAAGGCGTTGACCTGCATGTAGCATCGGGGGAAGTGGTAAGCATCGTGGGTGCCAGCGGCGCCGGAAAGACCACGCTGCTTCAGATCCTCGGCACCCTGGAGAGCGCCGATCGGGGCTCACTGACGATCAATGACGTGGAGGTGACCAAGCTGGGCAGCAGCGCCCTGAGCGCCTTCCGCAACAAGCACATCGGCTTCGTGTTCCAGTTCCACCACTTGCTGCCGGAATTCACCGCGATCGAGAACGTGATGATGCCGGGCCTGATCGCCGGGCGCAGCATGAAGGACTGCACGCCGCGAGCAAGGCAGTTGTTGGAGCGCCTCAACATCGCCGCACGGGCCCAGCACAAGCCCGGCCAATTGAGCGGTGGCGAACAACAGCGTGTGGCCGTGGCCCGTGCCCTCTTCAACAGCCCCAGCGTAGTGCTGGCCGACGAACCCAGCGGCAACCTGGACAGCGCCCACGCCAAGGAACTGCACCAGCTCTTCTTCGACCTGCGCACCGAACTGGGCCAGACCTTCGTGATCGTCACCCACAACGAAGAGCTCGCGGAGATGGCGGACCGTAGGTTGGTGATGAAGGATGGGGTGATCTGATCCCGGCCCGCTTCTTGCTAAAGCGCGCGGACTTCGACCCGATCTTCGCACCATGCGCCTCTCGTCACTGTTCCTCTCCATTCTTGCTCTTGCCTCCACGGCCATCGCCCAGCCGCAAATGGAGGCTGAGCTCAACACGCTGCCCACCTGGATCCAAGGCCTGATCTCCACCGAGAAGCCGCAGCCCTATGTCCTGCCGAAGCGCGCGCCCTTGCACGGCAACGCCTTCGTCGGCACCTGGAGCATCCAGAAGAAGCACGGCTCCCGCTACGACTTCTGGAGCGACAAGCACCGCGTGGTGATCAAAGAGATCGACCGGAAAGGCGAACAGCGACGGACCATCTACCTCGACCTCGCCGCGAACCTGCGCGTGGAGGCGGGCACCTACATGGACCGCAATGTCTTCGGCGTGGAGGACCTGCAGATCCCGCAGGCCGGCTACTTCCGCGAGATCTGGAACGATTCGGTGCAAACCACCGGTCGCGTGGAGGAGATCCAGGGCACACCTTGCAAGGAGCTGCTCGGCATCGACGGCAACAAGGACACGACCTATTACTGGAGCACGGACCAGCACCCGAAGCTCTTCGCCGATCTGCTGGTGTGGGCGCAATGGCTCTGCCGCGAAGGCGACCTGAAATACCTGAGCGCACTGAGCGACAGGCATGCTGGCGGTTCGATGCGCGTGGACTGGCCGAAACGCCGTTTCGGTCCGGAAGCCGGGAGCATCGCCTTCCTCTCGATATCGCCCGGAGCCACGCCCATGCCCGTGATGGAGCACAAGCCCTACAAAGTGATCGAGCGGCGTTTCCAATGGTCGAACAACTCAGGCATCGGTCGTTTGCCGGATTGGATGCGCGGCTACATCACCACGCTGGCGCCCCATCCCTTGCCCGTGCAGTACACGCCGGCCCCGGTGATCGCGGATCCCCGACAACGCCTTCATCGGCACCTTCACGGCGGAAACGCCAACACACTACATCGACGAGAAGAGGGACACCACCATCCAGCTCGCGAAGTACACGTACTGGGCCGACGCCCGCCGGGCCGTCCTCACCCTCGATGCTCCGGACGATGACGGCACCCTGATCTACATGGTGGACCTCGATGCCGATGTCGCGTTGGTCGCCAAGAACGAAGGCCACAGCTACGTGATCCCGAAGGTTTACCTCGGCACCTTGGAGAACGCCGGGCTGGTCGAATTCGGTCGCGGGGTGGACATGGACTTCACGGCAACAGGTCACAAGCGAAAGATCCTCGGGAAGTCCTGCGAGTTGTACACGGCATCAGGATCCCGCTACCTCTCCCACTATTGGTTCTCCGATGTCACCACGCCCAACCCCATCTTCGACATGGCCCGCTGGATGGAACCACGTCCCTCGCAGAAGTTCAAGGACATCATGTTCTTCGGTGCCGCCGACAAGCCGATGCCCTTCGCCGTGATGGGCACCTACCTCACCAGCTTCAAACCCGGCAAGGCCGAACCTCCGGTGATCGACCTGAGCAACTACCGGGTGAGCGACCAACGCATTGAACAGCGCAGGCAACGGGAGGAACCGAGGGTGATCGAGCAACGCATCATCACCATGGAGGACCTGGAGAACGAGGAAGTGGAAGTGCCGGTCGAGGAAATGCCGGAGTACATCATCGCAGAGCCACGGATGGAAATGCCCGAACCACCGCCGGTAGCACCTCCGCCACCACCAGTCGCCCCGCGATGAACATCATGACCTCTTCCATGCGGCACTTGGCGTTACTGCTTCTCCTTGCCATCGCGCTTAGCGCAGGCGCACAATCCATCTCCCTTCCCGCTTGGATCCATGCTTCGTTCAGCCCGGAAGCCGCCACATTTCACACGGATGAAGCTGCAGTAAGCACCTTGCACAACACCTACATCGGCAGCTACACGGTGCGCATCACCATCCGGCACGATGGCATCACCCAACAACTGTACGTCAGCCAGTGGTCCGATACCACGCGGGGCATCGTGCAAGTGCAGATGATCCCGGGCTTCCCGCACACCACCTACTTCGCCGACCTGGCCCGGAACACCGCCGTGATCGCCAACATCATCGACCGCACGGCCTATGTGGGCGAGTTGAACGCCGTGCTTCTCACCGACCGCATGGGATCACCCGGCGCTGGCGCGGAGTTCGCACCGTTCAGCACCATCAACACGAAGCGGACCGCCGACATTGCCGATGTGGCATGCACGGAACACCTGCTCGTTGAAGGCACCGATACCATGCACTTGTGGCTCGCCGACCTGTCGCCCTCGCCTTTCGCGGAGGCACCGGTCTGGATCCCCTTGAATGAAGGGCCCTTGAAGGCGTTCCGCTTGCTGTACAGATTGGGCGATCGCGTTGCCTTCAAGTTCGTGTTGGCGCCGATGATCGAAATGGAGGTGATCGCGTATTCGCCCGGCCCAATGCCACCACCGCACATCGACCTGAGCACATTCACGGTGGTCAACATGGCCCTTCGCAGTGCGCCCACCGCGCCTCCCGCCCGCAACGAGTAAATTCGCTTCACACCACGATACCCACTCCCATGAGCACCACCAGCCTCCGCAGCGCGCTTCTCTTCTCCACCACGGTACTTACCGCCTCCCTGCTTTCCGCGCAGGTCGACATGAGCAAGTTGCTGCAGGGGCAAATGGGGCCAGGCGGCGCACAGGTGGAAGTGGACGACAGCCCCTTCGAGCCGAACACCTTCATCGGTAGCTTCCGCATGGAGATCCACAGCTACAAAGGGGAAAAGGAAGAAAAGGGCAGCCCGATGAACATGCGCTACACCAGCGCCGAGGACAAGACCTTGATGGACCTGGGCCAGCCTGACATGAAGGAGCAGATGAAGGTGCTGTACGACCTGAAGGAAAAGCAGCAGTACATGCTGATGACCGACGACAAGGGCAAGAAGATGGCCATGAAGAGCCCCTTGATGAAGGTGACCGTGGAAAGCCCGGAGGAGAAGAACGTCCCCGATATGCAGATGACCGACGAGACCAAGATGATCGAAGGCCACCTGTGCCAGAAGATGGTGGGCACCACCGAGGACGGCACCTTCGTTGGTTGGATGGCGAAGGACATGAACTACCCCTTCGCGGAGATGATGAAGCGCGTGCGCCAGAAAGGACAGAACGACCATAGCTCCACTTTCACGGGCATGTACGGCTTCCCCTTGGAATATGAGTGGACGGACAAGAGCGGTAAGGAGCGCGTGGTGTGCTACATCCGCGACCTGAAGCTGGGCAGCGTGGATGAAGCCGCCTTTTCCCTGAAGGGCTACGAGGTGATGGAGATGCCCATGATGCCCGGCATGCCCATGGGCCGCTGATCGGCATGGCCCGTAGCCGCCTATCCCGCGCCGACCTGCAGGAACTGCTGGACGAGGCCTACGAGCGATACGCCACGCCGGCCTTCATCGCCAACGACCCGATCCAGGTCCCCCGCGCCTTCCCGAACCGTGCTGATGCCGAAGTGATCGGCTTCCTCGCGGCCACCATCGCCTGGGGACAGCGGGTCACCATCATCAACAACGCCAAGAAGCTGGTCGCGCTGATGGACGAGGCACCGCACGACTACGTGCTGAACGCCAGCGTACGCGAGTTGGAGCGCCTCGCCCCCTTCGTGCACCGCACCTTCAATGGCGTGGACCTGCGCCACTTCGTGCTGGGCCTGCGGCACCTCTACAAGGAACATGGCGGCTTGGAGGACGCCTTCCTTGCCAACGGTTCCTTCGGCGACGCCGCCTCGGCCATCTCCCGCTTCAAACAGCGCTTCTTCGAACCCGCGCACCAGCCGCGCACGCAAAAGCATGTCGCCGACCCCGGCAAAGGCAGCAACGCCAAGCGCATCAACATGTACCTGCGTTGGATGGTGCGCCCCAACGACCGCGGCGTGGACCTCGGCCTATGGACCAAGATCACACCCGCCGACCTGATGGTGCCGCTGGACGTACACACCGGCCGCGTAGGCCGCGAGCTGGGCCTCCTAAGCCGCAAACAGGACGATTGGAAAGCCGTGGAAGAGCTCACCGCCAGCCTACGTGCCTTCGATCCGCTGGACCCCGTGAAGTACGATATCGCGTTGTTCGCCTTGGGGGTTGATGGGTAGTGAGGGTATTGGGTATTGAGGGTATTGTGTACTGGGTACTGGGTACTGGGTACTGGGTACTGGGTACTGGGTACAGGGTACTGAGTACTGAGTACTGAGTACTTAGCTCTCGGTCATGGGCAGTGGGTAGTGAAGTGCGCACTCGCGTGTTGTACCAGGTACCCTGTACCCGATACCCGGTACCATGAACCCACAACAGTCCCGCATTCCAAGCCCTCGACCCACTCCAACCCCAAGCTCCCCGCACCCCATTATCTTCGCACCCGATGTCATTTCTGCACCCGGCTTTCCTCTGGGCCTTGGCCGCCCTTGCGATCCCGGTGCTCATCCACCTCTTCCAGCTCCGGCGCTTCAAGCGCATCGACTTCCCGAACGTCCGCTTCTTGGCGGAGGTCTCCCAGCAGACACGGGCCCGGAAGAAGGTGCAGCATTGGCTGGTGCTGCTGGCCCGATTGCTGGCACTGGCCTGCTTGGTATTGGCCTTCGCACAGCCCTACATCCCCAGCGCCAACGGGGCCACCAAGGCCGGGCAGCGGGCGGTATCGCTCTTCGTGGACGACAGCTACAGCATGGATGGTCGCAATGCGCAGGGCCGCCTCTTGGACCAGGCCCGCAGCAACGCGCAGGATGCCGTAATGGCCTACGCCGCCACCGACCGCTTCCAGGTGCTTACCGGCCAGTTCAGCGGCAGGCAGGGCTCGCTCTTGGGGCGCGATGAGGCCTTGGAGGCCGCCGCGCAGGCCGAAGTGGGCAGCTATTCCCGAACGCTGAGCAAGGTGCTCGTGCGCCAACGCGAGGCCCTTGCCGCCAGCGACGCGCCCACCAAGCGCGCCATCCTCTTCACCGACCTGCAGCGCAGCGCCACCGACGTGGAGAACTGGACCAACGACTCGCTCGTGCCCACCGTGGTCGTGCCCATCCCCGCCAGCACGCCGGACAACCTCAGCATCGATAGCGCCTGGTTCGACACACCCGTCCGCCGTGCCTTCCAGGACGAGGTGTTGCACGTGCGCATCCACAACCACGGCGAGCAGGAACTGGTGAACGTGCCCCTGCGCTTGGACATCGACGGGCGGCAGCGTGCCGTGGCCAGCTTCAGTGTGGCAGGCGGTGCCGTGGTTGATACCACCCTGCGCTTCTTGGGCGATGGCCCCGGGAACCACTGGGGCGTGGTGCGCGTGAGCGACCAACCCGTGGTGTTCGATGACCAGCTCTACATCGCCTACCACGTGAGCGAACGCCTGCGCGTGCTGCTCGTGAGCGGCGGCGATGCCAGCGGCGACCGCGCCATCAGCAGCGTGTTCGGCAACGACAGCACGCACCGCTTCACCACCCAAGGCCATCGTTCCTTGGACATGGCCGCGCTGAAGCAACAGGACCTCGCGATCCTGAACGCCCTGCCCGATGTGCCCACCGGACTCACCCAAGCGCTCACCGACCTCGTGGCCAACGGCGCCAGTCTCGCGGTGTTCCCACCGGCCCAAGGCGACCCGTCGCGCTATGCGGGCCTGTACGCCGCCATGGGCGCCGCCCCACCGGCCCGCATGGACACCGGCCTAGTGAAAGTGGACCGCATCGACCTGCAGGAACCCTTCTACCGCGCCATCTTCCAGCATGCCGCGCAACGTGGAACTGCCCTTCGCCCGTGAGCGCTGGCTCGTGCGTCCGGCCGCGGGTAGCGATGTGCTGTTGCGCTTGCAGGACGGCAGCGCCTACCTGTGTCGCAGCCTGCGCGGCGAAGGCTCCGCCTACCTCTGGGCCAGCCCCTTGGCCGAAAGCGCGGGCAACCTCACCCGCCACTCGCTCTTCGCCACCTCGCTCCTGCGCATGGCCGAACTGAGCCGCCCGATGGGTGCGCTATACCACACCATCGGCGACGAGGCCAGCATCCCTTTGGAAAGCAGCGCCCAGCTGGGCGAAGCACCGCCGCACCTGAAAGGGCGCGATGGCCTGGACCTCGTGCCCGAGCTGCGCCGCACGCCCGGCCGCACCAGCCTCTTGCTGCATGACGAGAACCTGCCCGACGGCCCCTACTTCATCACCGCCGGTGCCGACACCTTGCAGGCCGTGGCCCTGAACCTGCCGCGCCGCGAAAGCGACCTCACGGCCTTTACGCCCGAGGAACTGCGCGCGCTGCTGAGCGACCGCGGCCTCAGCACCTTCGCCGTGCTGGAGCAAGGGGGCGACGATCTTTCGCTACGTTTGACAGAGCTGGACCAAGGGCGGAAACTGTGGAAATGGTTCATCCTCCTGGCCCTGCTCTTCCTGTGCGCCGAAGTCCTACTCATCCGCTTCCTGAAATGAGCGAGCACATCCTACGCAAGGTCAACGTGATCGATCCCGGTGGTCCGCACCACGATGCCACGGTGGACATCCTGGTGCGCGACGGCATCATCGCCAAGATCGGCGAACGGGTGGCCAAGGGCGATGCCGAAGAAGTGAAGGTGCAAGGCGCCCATGCCAGCCCCGGCTGGGTGGACCTCCGCGCCCACTTCCGCGATCCCGGTGAGGAATGGAAACAGGGCATCGCCAACGGACTGGACGCCGCCGCCGCCGGGGGCTTCACCGAGGTGTGCCTGCTGCCCAGCACCACCCCTGCCCTGGACAACAGCAGCGCCGTGGGCTCCGTGCTGCGCAAGGCCAGCGGCCACCCCGTGCGCCTGCACCCCATCGGGGCCTTGACCCAAGGCCTCAAGGGCGAACAACTGGCCGAACTGCACGACCTGAAGGAAGCCGGTGCCGTCGGCTTCGGCGATGACCAACGCAGCGTGCGCAACAGCCGACTGATGGTGCTGGCCCTGCAATACAGCGCCGGCCTCACCACCAAGGGACTGCCCGTCATGGTATTCCCCAACGACCCGGACCTGAGCCGTGGCGGCCAGATGCACGAGGGCGCCATGAGCACCCGCTTGGGCCTGAAGGGCATCCCGGCCGTGGCCGAGGTGCTGCAACTGCAGCGCGACCTCGCCATCCTGGAATACACCGGTGGCCACCTGCACGTAAGCACCCTCAGCACCGCCGAAGGCGTGGAACTGGTGCGGCAGGCCAAGGCCAAGAAGCTGCACGTAACTGCCTCCGTGGCCGCCCACAACCTGCTGCTTGACGATGGCTGCCTGCGCGGCTTCGAGACCGCCTACAAAGTGCTACCGCCGCTGCGCGACGCCAGCCACATCGATGCGCTGCGCGAAGGCGTGAAGGACGGCACCATCGACTGCATCGTAAGCGACCACCGGCCGGAGGACCGCGAGCACAAGGTGCTGGAATACGGCCCTGCCGCCTTCGGCATCATCGGGCTGGAGACCGCCTTCGCCGTGGCCAACACCGCACTGAAGGGCCGCACCACGCTGCGCCGCACCATCGAACGTTTCACCCACGGCCCGCGCGCTGTGCTGGGCCTGCCCAAGGTGCACATCGCCGAAGGCGCCGCCGCCAACCTCACCCTCTTCGATCCCGAAGTGGACTGGACCTGCACCGAGGCCGACCTCGTGAGCAAGAGCCACAACACCCCCTTCCTGGGCCAGCGCTTTACCGGCCGGCCCATCGGCATTGTGGCCGGTGCTACGCTGCGGCTGGTGCCGGCGTACGGGGTGGTTGGGGTGTGAATTGAGCAGGGTCCCGAAGAGGAGAGCCTACGGCGATCCAGGGTCTTAAAGAACGGTAGTGCCTAAAGATGCGCAGCGCAGAACTCCACTGCCCGTTTTCGCTTTTCTTTGATAGAAGGATTTGATAGAAGGAACGGACAGACCCATCGACCACTGCGCCATGCTCCACACACGAACCATCGCTGTCTGTTTGCTTATGATGACCTACCACCTGGCATCGGCCCAAACGACGCTTACCATCGCCGACGGATCCGCAGCATCGTGCCTGGGCATACTGCTCGACTCCGGCAACACAGGCGGGGAAGGCTACTCCAACAACGAGGACATCACCTTCACCCTCTGTCCGGACCAACCCGATGTCAACCTCATGATGACCTTTCAATCCTTCGACCTGGACCAGTCGGGTGATGTGGGAACGTGGGACAACCTGAGCATCTACGACGGGGATGATATCGACGCACCTTCGCTCGGCACGTATACAGGGACGGAGTTGCAGAACCTGTCGGTGAGCGCCACCCTGTTCAATGCCACCGGCTGCCTCACTTTCCGCTTCCGGTCCAACGACATCGGCACGGGTGTATTCGCAGCAAGCTTCGCATGCGTTGTGCCGTGCGACCCACCGACCGCCGTTGCCAACATGACAATACCCACACCGGCACGGATCTGCCCCGGCGAGGAGCATCAATTCGATGGCAGTGCATCCTTTGCCGTGCCCGGTCAGTCCATCGTTATGTACAATTGGCAGTTCGGAGCGAACGACACCGCGAGCGGCCCGCTGGTGAGCCATGTGTTCAACGCACCGGGGACCTACCCGATCCTCCTCGCGATCGACGACAATGCGTGCGAGAGCATGAACAGCGTGGAGTTGGTGGTGGCGTGAGCACGGCACCATCCTCAGCGTAAGCCCGACGGACACGGTCGGTCGCGGGAAGTCCGATCGAACCAAGCGGTTACGCCGGAACCCGTTGCTTGGGCCGCAAACATCGTCAATTACGGACCGGGACGCTACCGATGATGTTAGTCCCCGTCATCGAACATTACGCTGACCGGTTTCGCCCCAGGAGCAACAGTGACATCAACGGGACGACCCCATCGATCTGCGTGGACATGGGAACACAGCTTCATGGGCCATCTGTCCTTGTCCCATCTGTCCCAATGGAAGTGCATTGGTCCATCAACAAGGGGCGGGAAACACCTACGTTGAGCGGCGTACGACGAGGACATTCCCACCGACCCCTTACCGGGGGAATGCTGGCAGCCATTGCTGGAAACACGTCACCCAACTGCACTTGACGGATAAAATTCCATCGAACGGGAGCAACAACACGCAACTTGCAGGAACGCCACCGCAGGCAGCGCTGGAACCGCGATATCTACGAGGCTGTTGGTTCTTGGGATAACCTGATCGGCTGTCTGAACGGCACCTGGCAATTCCGTGCCACCGACCTGTGGGCCATTGACAGCCATTTCCTCGCGCGTGGAATCTCCATTTCGACCCTGCGCTTGATGGTGATACCATCGTTTTCATATCTGTTACTGACCCGGCTGCGACTCCACTTTCTGGAGCGGGCCGGACATCACCGCAGCGGATCCTTTGTGCAACCTGTGGTACGCCCCAGCGTACCCGGGGTACTGGAATACACCTACACAGCGATGAATGACTTCGGTTGCACCTTCGAGTCGAGCATCATCTCACCGGTGTTGAGGCCACCGACCCGTACTGCCTATCGCTCGGCACCGAAAGCGCAAGCATGGACCCGGTGCGCGTATTTCAAGGTTCCGGTGCGCGATGTGCTGCAGGTAAAGACACCGAGCCCATACAGGGGCATGAACTGCTCGGATCTGCGGGGCCGGCGATTCGGAGGGTCGCAGCGCTTCGACCCGATCACTCTTTGTGGATATGAGCGCTTCCTGCGGGCATCTACCTGCTCCGCTGGAAACACTCGGGGCCAGTCCCTATGCGGGTGGTGAAGGATTAAAGCACCCCTAGCTACCTTGAGGAACCACGGATCGCAGGACCTGTCCTGCCCGAAGCGCATCCGCGGCAGCAAGTGTGAGGCCCCAAACAGCGAAGCATGTACCGAAGATCCAGCTGCGACTCGTAGCTTCACAATTGAAAAGAAGACGATGACACCCATCGCGTTGAATCCATGGATCAATCAGCGCAAGCACGCGGTTGCCTGCGGGTCGTTCCGCCATACTGAAAGCGGTCATGGCTTGTTGTTTCTTCTTCGGTATAAGCTGTCACTCAGGAGAACCGCCTCGGATGACAAGGCCGATGTGTTTGATCATCCATGTACATCATGAGATCCTATGAGTATTGGCACGGCCTTCGGGGCACCATGGTACTAAAACGAAAATGATCAGTCCTCTAGCCTTCGGTTGGCACCGTATGTGGATCGCCAAGAGGTTTGGATGGACATTGACTTTCGATCCCAATGGCCCCATTCAAGAAATCGATATTGCCTTTGCTCCGGGACCATTCGTTGTTTCCACAAGGCGGCAGCGATACGCTGTTCCATCCGCGAGGGAAGGACGTACGCTTTTCGGCTTGAAACCACGAGGGCGGATGGCTAACGGGCGGCGAGGCACCTTGAACAACGAGGCCTAGGCTCACGGATTCCGGGTCAAGCCCGTAATGACGGAACAGAGCCCTCAGTTGTCCAAGATCAAGCGGTACCCCACCCCACGGATGTTGGCGATGCGCACGTTGGGGTCGGCCTCCAGCTTCTTGCGCAGTTTGGAGATGAAGACATCCAAGGTGCGGCCCACGTAGTCGCTTTCGTTGCCCCACACTTCCTTCAGCATCACTTCCCGCGCGACGGTCTCGTTCGCGCTGGCATGCAGCAAGTGCAGCAGGTCGGCCTCCTTGCCCGTCAGTTCCAGCTTGCGGTCCTGGATGGACAGTTCCAGCTTGCCCTTATCGAAGTGGAAGGCACCGATCGCGACGCCCGAGCTGCTGTCGGTATTCACCGGTCTGGGCTTCCGACGGAACATGGCGTAGGCGATAAGGGTGATGAGCAAACCCAAGCCCACCGCCATTATCCACCCCTTAGGACCTTGAAAAGGCTTGGGCACGTTGACCGTTACCCCGGCCAATTGCTTCTCCGGTCCTGCGGCATCCAATAGCGTGATGCGCAAGGTGTAGCACGCGCTGGGCAGCGCACGCGACAGGCAGGGCAGGATATCCAGCGTATCGGCTGCGCCGCGTTCGTAGCTGTACACCACCTTGCCGGAGTCGCATTGCTCCACCTCCACCACGTAGTTCTTGGAGAGCTTGGTCACGGCCATCACGCTGTCCACCGTGGCGGCGAGCACCTCGGGAACAAATCCGAATTCGGCGGCGAAAGCGATCCGGTAGCTATCGGCCTCACGCTCCACGGGGAGCACGCGCGAGAGCGGGTCTCCCGCCTTCAGGAGCACCGCGTGCCCTATGGTGCGCATGCACACATTGGTGTGAGGATCGAGCTCCTCGGCAGCTTGCACAGCAATGGGCGGAAGCAGGAACAAGGCACCGCTGAGCAGCACGAGGGGCCGTAAGAGCATACCGATCATGGCCCTAAAGTACCTCGCTAAGACCTTGGTCCACAATGATTAACGGTCGGTTTACACTATTTTACACTACGTAGCATAGTTCGGCGCGCCACGGCCCCACCTTTAGCGTATCAACGCAACAAAGCCATGACCCAGCCCATCCATTTTCCTGCACTCGCACTCGTGCTGATCACCGCGATACTAACGGTGGAATGCACGGTGGTCGACCCGCCGAAACGGTTCGGGTGCCGCCCGGCTCCGGAGCAGTCCTTCGACCCGATGCGCAACCCGCAAGATACCACCGCGCGCAAACCCTTCCTTGACCCGCAGGCCTTGTTCGCCGATGACGTGTACGTGGTGCGTCCCATCGCAGCGGATGTGGAGCGTACGGCGCTGGAGAAGGGGAACGATGCGGCCTTCGTTGGTGGCCAGCAGGCCCTGGTAAGCTACCTGAAGGAGAAGGTGTTGCAGCACATCGCACCGGGCATCGGCTGGCTGAAGCCGCCTATCGTGCACTTCACCATGGATGCACAAGGCGCGCCCACGCAGGTGGAGTTGGTGGCGACCTCCGGTAACGAAGGCTTGGACATGGCCTTGGTCCGCATGTTCAAGGAGATGCCGCATTGGGAACCCGCTACCGATGCGCAAGGCCAAGCCCTTGCGCAGGCCTTCGAATTCACCGTGGGCCCCGGCGGCTGTTGAAGTATGCCTTTGATCAATTATGACCTGAACCAAATTCCAGCACGATGAGAAAGCGCATGAAGAGCACCACGGCGATCCTCGCGATCATGCTTTCGACCACCTTCGGGTGCCAAGGCCAGCGACATTCCGAACCAACGGAAGAAGCACCGGCGAGCAGCATGGCCGCAGTGCCGTTCAACTCGGGGATCAGCGCATACTTGAGCGGCACTCCGACACCCATCGCCTTCGATGTGGACTCCCGCTTCGACCTGAACACGACCAAGGAAACGCTGCGCACGGCAAAGACGATCTACGACATCGTACCCGCCGATCCGAGACAGGAGATCGTGTCCTACGCGTCGGTGAGCATCAGGATCTTCAAGGACGAAAAGCAAACGGACATCGTCGCGATCGGGGATGGTCCGGAGTTGAACGCCGCGCAGCAGAAGCTGTTACGATCCCTGGACTATTCGGATAGCTTCCTGATCCGTGCGGAATTCACGGAGAAGAGCGGAAGGACGGAAGGAACCAATTGGAACTATTCCTCCCCGCACGTCACCATCGTGCCCGAGACCCAAGCAGTGAACAGCAGCGGCAAAGAGGCTTTGATCGCCCACGTGAAAGCGGGAACCAGCGGTTTCGGCTACGTGGTGGAGGCGAACGAGCTCCGGCCCGGCAAGGTGCGCTTCACCGTGAACATAGCCGGGAAGATCGAGGGTGTCCAGTTGTCCAGCAGCTCCGGCTATGCCACTTTCGACCAGCGGATGATCGACCTGATCCGCACCCTACCGGGCACTTGGGAACCAGCACGGAACGCGAACGGGGACAAGGTGGCGCAGGAATTCGTATTCTCCTTCGGTACGGTGGGCTGCTGAGCGCTAGAACGGCCGAACAAGCACATGGGACCAATTAGAAAGATCAGCTTAGTGCCGCTCCTGTTCGGCGCCAGCATGGTACTGGCATCCTGCGGGGAGCGGACAGGATCGAAGGGTCCTCAGGGTCCGAAGAACAGCTTCGAGCCGAAGTGTCCGTCCACCCATCTGTTCAACCGACCCGGAACCAGTTCACGGGCGACCTTTCAGGATAGTAAAGGCCATCATTGGTTCTCGCTGGCTCCTGACACAGGCGTCTTCCGATACGATGGCCAAGAGCTATGTCTATCCACTGCCAATGACGGGCTCTTGAACCGTGTCCCGTGATGCCAAGAAGATGGCCGAGGCGCATCTCTACTTCGATACGACGGATGGCGCGTGCCGCTACGACGGCACCACCTTCACCACCTTGCCAGTGACAACACCAACATCACTTGGACACCCGCCCGGCGACCTTGGTTCCGCATGGGCTGATAGCCACGGCCTGTACCGCTGGGCGACGTGCACGGCGCTGGTGCATGCCTTGCAATTCCCACATACCGGAGGAGGATGCCTTCACCGCGCTGTACCCGAACGTTTCCTACGACCCTTATGGCCCATTCCATGTACACGGATAGCGAAGGTCGATCTGGTTCGGAACATCGTCGTTGGGTGCTTGTATGTTCGATGGCACCAGCATCCGCTGGCTTTACGAAGACCACTTGACCAACACTCCCAGCGGGGGCAGCTTCGGCATCCGCGCGATGATCGAGGACCGGGATGGCCACTTCTGGTTCTGCAACACACGCGAGCGTTTCACCATACCACCACAAGCCGACAACGGCACGGATCGCGTTCGATACAGCACCAACGCAGGTGTCCAAGCCGAAGGCGAGCCGGACTTCCCCTATTTCCTCTCCATCGCCGAGGATAAGCACGGCGACCTCTGGATGGCCTGCGGCGAGGACGGTGTATATCGCAAACGTGGAGATGCTTTGGTCCACTACCCCATCACACCAGAAGGCGAGGAAGTACGGACCTTTTCCGTGTACATCGACCAAGCTGGCGCGATCTGGGTGGGTACCCTCGGCACCGGGGCTTATCGCTTCAATGGAGAAGGCTTCGAGCGTTTTGATCCAGCGGGGTGATCACGACGCGGCGATCCAGACGCACGTTCGGGCTTGCAACCGCAGCCTCTCGACCAAGGCTAATTCATCTGTCCCGCTCAAGGCTTTACCAGCACAAGGTTGAAGCGGTAGATGTACATGCGTTCGGGCGCATCGGGAAAGAGGCGGTTCGCGCTACTGGTCCGCTCGCTTACCCACGGCACACTTTGGCGCCAATTCCACAGCCAATCCGCTTGGAACTCGATCGTGCCGCGGTGTTCGATCCGGTGCAGGGGCCGCAGCAGCAGGTTCTGGAACAGGATGCTTTCGATGCTGGGCACCTGGTGTTCGTAGGCATGATCCAAGGTGATGTACGCGAACTTGTCCGGCCGCACCACTTCGGCCGCGCGCCGCAGCGGACACAGCTGTTGGATACGGTCCAAGGTGTGGGCCCACTCGGCCTGCACGGCCGCGTAGGAGAGCATGGTGTGGGGTAAGGGCTGTTGGAGCATGTCAATATTATCGTCAAGGTGCGGACGATAATATAGGCGATCAGTTGATCACCTGCTCCAACGATCGCGTAGAATCCGCTGCAGCCTGTTCAAGAGAACGGCACGCAACCCGCTGGTCCGAGACCGATCGGTGCCTCGATCAATCCACCACCATCAGCAAGCTCCGCGCACGCACCTGCCCATCCACAACAAGCGATGCGAAGTACTGGCCTGCGGACAATGTCGGCAGCACCGTGGTGGCCACTGCCTGCTGTTGCAAACGCGCCCGATGCACCAACTGTCCTTGGGAGTTGTGCAGTTCGAGTTGAGCGGAAAGCCCAGTGGAACCGGTCGGCCCCGCGATGGTGATCGCACTGCCCGGGCGCACGGGGTTGGGTCCGATCCGCAGTTCATCGAGAACCAACGTGCTCAACCCGGTGTCGAGGTCCTTCAATTCCCAGTAGTCGAAGACCACATCCGTACCGTAGCGCCCCAAGCCAGCGAAGATGCGGCCGCTGATGACCATTGAACTGCCACCCCAGAAGGCATCGCCCGGGTACGGTGCCAGTGGCGACCACGCGTCGGAGAGCGGATCGTAGTACCAGCAATCCTGCAAGTTGGAGAAGCCAAGGTCATCGCCACCCATTACCACCGCCTGTTCCGGCAAGGACCAGACGAAGGAATAGGTGCGTGGTATTCCGGGCAAGGCAGTGCGCGGAGCCCACGTATCGCTCTCCGGTTCATAGGTCCAGAGACCATTGGAAAATGTCTGGTCGGAAAGGCGGCCACCGAACAAATAACCCTTACCTAATGTGGTGAAGCCCCGTGCAGCGAAGCGGGCCAGGTCTGGCAAAGGCAAGGCGTGCGGTCCACGCATCAGCCACTGGCTGCGTAGGCCCAGAGTTCCGCGCTGTACGGACCGGTGGCCGAGCCTAGATTGCCGCACGCGAGGTAGCCGACACCATCGATCGAGAACGAGGCTGCACCAGCGCGATGCTGCGGGCAAGCTGGCCTTCTGCGTCCAACTCGTTCGTTGCCGGGTCATACTCCCAAAGGTCAAGTTCAAGGACGAGGAGGTGCCGACCAGGCCGCAGCTTACGTAACCCTTGCCACCGAGCACGAAGGCCGAAGCGAGCCGGCGGGCCACCGGGATCGAGGCCCGGGTCTCCCAGGTGTCCGTTGCGCGATGGTAAGCGCGCACTGGTCAGGTCTTCGCTGGCACTGCGCCACCCACCACATAGCCTATGCACCATCGATCGCGAATTCCGCCACGCCCCAGCGCGGTGGCCCGAGGGTAAGGCTGGCGCGCTGCAGCCAGGTGCCTTGTGCGAAGAGCGGTACCGCCCCGAACAGGGACAGTGCAAAAAGGAGTATTCGGCCCATGTGGTGGAGTTATCCGAAAGATAGACGCGGGCGGTTGCAAAAGGCTGCTTGCCCCCATCCGGACCAAGAGCGGCGATCCGCCTCGAGTTCTGCCCGCCTTCGGCGCTGTGCGTGCGCCCTGCGGTACCCGTTCCTTCCTACCGGACGCATCGAAGCCTCGGTGAAGCGCATATCTTGTGTCATAGTCCAGATGCGTGAAAGCACAAGCTCTAAGACCCCAGTGCACCGCGCTGGCGTTGCTACTGACGGTCCTGTTGGCTGGTACGAGCTTGGACATTTCAGCGCAAGTGCGCACCTACCCGGGTGGGGTGCTCGTGCCCGATACCAGTTCCGATATCGGCGCGTTGATGGAGGTGGACTTCGAACGCCAAGCGGCTACAAGCTGCAGCCCGCGGTCGATCTCTACTTCCTGGCTTCCACCGGCAGGTGGTGACCGGGCGGCGGCAAGCCTCTTGCACCGCATGGGCCTTGGGCTATGGTCTGATGACCTACCGCATGAACCGGGTTTCCGGCAGGCAGTATGGACCGAAGGATACCCTGGATCCCAAGCATGCCTTCAGTCCGGCATACTTGTACAACCTGTTGCGGATGGTGGATGGCCAGGATTGCCTGTATGGTGCGGACCTGGACAAGCTTTTCGCCTTGGTCATGTTCAGCGGGTGCTGCGACCTGGAGACCATGCCCTATGACACCGCCCTCGGATCGTGCAAGACCATGCTGCCAACGACCGTGATGCGGGAGGCCACCGCGAACCAGGTACCACCGGCCATTTCCATGGCCCCCTTCAACGCAACGCAATGGAAATACCACCTGTCCGAAGGGCGCCCGATCGTGGCGTACATGGCCATGTGCGACTCGGTGGTGCACCGCGGTTTCAACAGGACGGATACGAGCGCCTACATCTGGGACGACCTGCTGCATACCGGCGGCTGCTTCGGACATACCGTGCTGTGTACCGGCTATACGGCGGAAGGGAATTTCATCTTTCGGAATTCGTTCGGAAAGGACTGGGGCAAGAACGGCGACTTCCAGATGACGCACACGGTGGCGGAGTACAAGATCTCCACCGGCTACATCCTGACGAGCGATACCGCACACACCCGTGTTACGGGGCGGGGAAAGCGCATGGACAAGGACACCTTGACAGGCCCACTGATCAAGGAGCGCATTGCACCCGGCCGGTTCCAGGTGATGAACGACAAGCGGATCACGCTGGCGCGCTACAGCGAAAAGCAGGGCGAGGCCTTGATCCATGTGCACGACATCGACTCGGACACGTTGCAGCAGACCATGGTGGTGCGCCCGGGACAGTCGTACGTGTTCTACGAGGAAGGACAGGCCTTGAAGGTGCGCTACGAACTACGCTCCAAGCTGCGCCGCTGGATCGATCGATCGGTGCCCCTTGTATGGGAGACGCGTACGGCGCTGGATGACCCGTACTTGCGGTTGCGCAACAAGAGCCTGGAGCAGTTCCGGAAAGCACTAGGTCGCTAAGGTCCCTTCGCTTCGGCTGACGAAGTACATGGCCATGCGTCCCTTTCCCTTCGCCTCCACCATGCCGCGCGGAACGATGTGCAAACCCGGCGCATGCCGCACCAGTTCGTAGGTGCTCTCGCTGATATTGACCGCCCCCACTTCGCCGCTGCTCTCCATCCGGCTGGCGACGTTCACCGTATCGCCCCAGATGTCGTAGGCGTACTTCTTGACACCGACGATCCCGGCGATGACCGGGCCGGTATGGATGCCCAAGCGCATTTGGAAGTACAGTTTGTTCGCTGCGATCCGCTGCGCGCTGTAGGTCCGCATGAAATCCTGCATGTCCAAGGCCGCCATGACCACCTCCAAGGGCGAGCCTTTCTTCCGATCGGGCAAGCCGCCCGCCGCCATGTATGCATCGCCGATGGTCTTGATCTTTTCGATGCCGTAGCGTTCCATGATATGATCGAAGGCCTTGAAGCACACGTCGATCTCGGCCACCAGTTCCGCAGCGCTCATCTTCTCGCTCATCGCCGTGAAGCCCTTGAAGTCGGTGAAGAGGACCGTGGCGGTCTCGAACTCATTGACGTCGGCGTAGCCCTTGGCCTTGATCTCGGCGGCCACCTCTTCCGGCAGGATATTGTGCAGCAGGCCCTCGGAGACATCCTTCTCGCGTTGGATGGCGGCACGGGAGCGGTGGATGTACCGCAAACGGCTGTACAGCCCCACGGCCAAGCCCATGATACCGAGCCCGCTGAAGAGGTAGATGTTGCGCGTGCGTTGCAAGCGGCTCTTCACCAGATCGCTTTCGAGCCCTTCCGCTTTCAGCGCCAGGATCTCCTTGGCCTTTTGCACGCTTTCGAACTTCTCCTGCATCTCGGTCAAGGAGCGCACCTTCTCCATGTTCAGCAAGCTGTCGTTCAAAGCGAAGCGTTCCTGATCATGCTCATAGGCCTCTTTGTACCGCCCGAGCCGGGTCAGGTTCAAGCTGATACCGCGCTGGATCTTCACCTGCAACGCGATGTCCTGCGAGCGTTTGGCATGGAACAAGGCGAGTCATATAGTACCAGTGCCTTGCGATGTCGGTCCGTCTGTTTCGCCGCCGATATAGGCCGATTTGGAGAATTGAATTAAGCTACCACGTGACCTATTGTTCCATTGCCGCGCATTGATCGAGGCGGCGTTGTAGAAGTACGTGGCGCTGTCCACCTGCCCCAGGTAGTGCTTGCCCCTGCGATGTTGGTCGGCGCTTGATTGATCTCCTGTTCATTCGCTTCGGCGCGCGCATAGCTCAGGAGCAACTTGAAGCCACCTCTGCACAGGGCGGGTCCCCGGTGTTCGCGCAGGCTATGGCCTTGTTGGTCAAGAGCAGTTCCGCAAGGCCTTGCACGCCATAACTTCTTGCCATCGGCCAAGAAAGATGTTGTGCTGATGCGAGATCGACGCTGGGTGCGGTACAACCGACTGAGCGCCACACCGCCGCGGAGGTACGCACGCTGTCGCATTCCGTGAAGGTGGAAAAAGGCCGATGGGCACTTACCATGGCCGAATCCAGCGCGCCCGTCTCCGTGAAGCTGGTGCTCCGAGGCCGTAGGTCTGCGCCAACGCACAGTTGTTCCCGGCACGCTTGAAGACGGGTATCAGAAGTCCGTAACAACGATGGTGCGGTAATGATAAAGCGCGTCGCTGATCAGCGCATGCAGCACACTATCAGCCCACAACGCGGAATGCTGGGCCATGCAGCGCGCATGGCCCAGTACTCCGCTCAAGATCAGCATGAGCAATGCGTATCGGCACATGGAGGACCTACTATCCTTTCTTGATGAAGCCTTCAGCGATCAGTTCCGCGTTCGGTTCAGCTTTGCTCAACGCCTTGAGCTAAGCCTTATAAGCATCCGTAGGGGCTGGTCCGTGCCCGCCACCGTTCCCGGCAACGAACGTGATGTATACTCTCCGGATCGCTGGTCGCCGAGGCCAAAGGCGGTCCAGTTCTCCTTGTCCGCTTGGTGTCGGTGACCATTTCGCAGTATATGCCATCCTGGCCCCCACGTCCCATTTGCCACCGTTCTTTGATGCTAAAATTCACCGCTCCGGGGTTCTTGCAAGCCTTGTCCACTTTCACCACGACATTCACGTAGCCGTTCGCATCCATGAAGACGCCGAGGAATGTGAAGTGGTCGGACTTGCCCGATGGTGCGCTCATCTTGCTGGGCTGGGTCACTGTCGGGGCTTTATTGGTGACCGCTACTCGGTGATCGTGTGCCCATGGTAAGGGATGGTTTGGTGGAATGCTCAATGTGACAAATTACCCGCGTCCTGTAGCGTATCGTACTATGTGGGTAATTGCGCGGCGGCGGCTACCTTGCATCTGATGACACGTGATCGACCCACGACGCCGGAAGGCCGCCACGCTCCCTGACCGATCTGCTCGGAGCGCGATGCCCGACCTGATCAGCGAAAAGCGACGATCGCGGGGGTCCGTTCCAGAATCGACAACTTGTGCCTCCAACAAACCCCACTCGATCATGCAACTCGGTGCATTCTCCATCAGTCTCGCAGTAAAGGACCTTCAAGCCTCAAAGACGTTCTACGAGGCATTGGGCTTCACCGCCTTTGGCGGGGACATGGCCAAGAACTACCTGATCATGAAGAACGGCAACGCGTTGGTGGGCCTGTTCCAAGGCATGTTCGAGAACAACATCCTCACCTTCAACCCGGGTTGGGACGAGAGCGCGAACAAGCTGGAGAAATTCGACGATGTGCGGGCCATACAACAGCACTTGAAGAAGGCCGGCGTGAAACTGGCCACCGAGGCCGACGAAAGCATCAACGGGCCGGCAAGCTTCGTGGTGATGGACCCGGACGGGAACGCGGTGCTGATCGACCAGCACGTTTAAGGACCACCACTTCACACGAAGAAGGCATTCAAACGCCTACCCTCGCGACCGACCTCGCGCCTTGTGCTCCGTTGAGGGACACCTAGTTCTTCACGACTTCTGTATGCTCCATCAGGGCGAGCATCTCCTTCTGCACGGATACCCCGGCGTCATCGAAATACCAGCGGTGCAGTTGCTCCTTCATCGCCTCGCCATCGCGTTGGTCCACCGGCTGGGCCAAGTACTCGCTGTAGATCACCTGCGCTCCGGCCGGGCGTGGTCCCCAAGTGAAAAGCTCCTCTCGCGTGGCATCGTCCCAAGCGATCAGCTTCGGGATGCTTCGCCCGCCGTTGGTGAGGTAGCGGTCCATGATCGCCAGGTTCTCGTCGCGTAGGATGAAACGCAGGGTAACACCCGGCGTCCGCTCGGCCAAAGCCGCAATGATCGGGTTGCACTGGGCGGCATCGCCACACCAACACTCGGTCAGGACCAACCAGGTCTGTGGTCCATGGATCGACAAGCCGTTCTCCATGCCAGGCAGCACCTTCAAGGTCTTGTTCCAGCGGCGGCTGCGCGAGAGGTTGAGCTTGGTGTAGGTGAGCAGGCCTTCGCTCTGGTCCGGGCCGGTGGTTCTCCCTTCGGCGACCAAGCGCTCGAAGAGGTCCATGTACGCTTTCCACGTCATGCCGCTCTTCGCGGCGTCGATCAGGTCCTGTTGAATGGGCATTGCTAAGTTCTTTACCGCGTTGGGCACGAATGTATCCGGGGCGTTGACGGCGCTTGGTGACGCTCGTCAGCTGATCCAAGCCGTGGTGATAAGTAGCACAAAGCATCCGTTCCTGACGGAACAGGTCATTGCCCGAAGAGGAGGTTGAGAAAGGGACCTACTGCACCATGGCAGCACTGTCCTGCGCCATCTGCTGGAAACGCTCGATCAATTCCTCATCGGTGTACATGAGGTTATCGATCATGATGCGTGCGTCCTTGGCAAATGGGTGATCCGGATAGCGGTTGATCACTTCTTCGTACGCTTCTTTGGCCGCACCGCGCTGGTCCAGTTCGCTGTCGATGGTGAAGGCCTTGAGGTAGTACACATCGGGCAGGCGGTACCAAGCCGCATAGTCCTTGATGATGCGGTCGTACAAGCGGATGCCCTGTTCGCCATCGTGCATGCTCTTGGCCAAGTTGGCGGCGCGGAACAGGTACTCCGGGGCCATGCTGTCCAACTGGTAAGCGTTGGCGTATGCCTTGTACACATCCAGCAAGGCCTGCGCACGGCGACGGTCGAAGGTGCTGCTCTCGAACACGGAATCCTCCATCACGCGGATGCGTTCCTTGGCATCGACCGGTGTTTCGGGCTTTTCGGAACCGCCACAGGCCACCATGAGGGCAATGATGGGGAGCAGGAAGAGGTGCTTCATGGGAACGTTCATTTCACCGGAGTGAATCGCATTTTGTACTTGACGTCGGTCTTGCCGCGGGAGATATCGCGCAGCTTACCGTTGATGAGCCTGCGGCGCAGGGGGGCGAGGTGATCGACGAAGAGGATACCGTCCAAATGATCGTGCTCGTGTTGGATGACACGCGCAGCGAAGCCCGTGAACTCCTCTTCGTGCTCCTTGAAGTTCTCATCCAGGTATTGCAGCACGATGCGTTCTTCGCGTACCACCTCCTCGCGGATGTTGGGGATGCTGAGGCAGCCTTCCTCGAAGCCCCACTCCTCCCCGTCCTCCTCAACGATGTAGGGGTTGATGAAGATCTTCTTGAAATCCTTCAGGTGCGCTTCTTCGGTGGGCTTGCCGTCCTCGTCCTCGGCAAAGGGCGATGCGTCCACGATGAACAGGCGGATGCTCTGTCCGATCTGCGGGGCAGCGAGCCCAACACCATTGGCGGCGTACATGGTCTCGAACATATCGGCGATGAGTTCCTGCAGGCCGGGATGGCCGGGCTCGATATCCTGGGCCATTTTCTTCAGCACAGGGTCGCCGTAAGCGCGGATGGGTAGGATCATGATTCGGGGCGCAAAAGTAAGGAGTTGAGGGGCTGGGAGTTGAACAGCGGGAAGCGGGCGCTGGAGGCAATGGCGTCCTGCCACCCTGCTCCTGCCCCTGCTGCCCTGCACGCTGCAACCCGCGTTCAGCGTTGCGCATCCATCCATCCCTGCAGGATGATCGTCGCACTGATGCGGTCCAGCTGACCTTTCTCGCGCCTGGCCATGCGGCCTTTGCCACTGGCGTTCAGGGTATCCTGTGCCATGCGACTGGTGAAACGTTCATCCACGGTCTCCACCCACAGCGCAGGGAAGTTCTTCTTCAACGCGTCCACCAGGGCGTGCACGTTGGGGGTGATATCCGTTGCAGTGCCGTCCAGGTTCACTGGCAGGCCGACCACGAAGCCATCAACCGCTTCCTTGGCTACGTATGTCTTCAAGTAGCTCATCAGCTCAGCGCTCGGTACCGTGTCCAAGGCCGTGGCGATGATCCGCAACGGGTCTGTCACCGCGAGGCCGGTGCGTTTGAGTCCGAAGTCGATGGCGAGGACGCGGGGCATGCGGCGAAGGTGCGAACGATCCAGCGAATGAACGCTCGCCTTTCCTCTCGTAGCCTGCATCTTTGCACCATGCATGAGCTGATCGAGAAAGCGTGGATCAACCGCGCCATGTTGCGCGATGAGGAAGTGGTGCTCGCCGTGGAAGGCGTGATCGAGAAGTTGGACCGCGGGGAACTGCGCGTGGCCGAGCCCGATGGCGACGGCTGGAAGGTGAACGAATGGGTGAAGAAGGCCGTGCTGATGTATTTCCCCATCAAGCAGATGGTGACGATGGAGGCTGGTCCAATGGAGTTCCACGACAAGATCCCCCTGAAGCACCGCTATGCGGAATTGGGCATCCGCGTGGTGCCGCACGCCATTGCGCGGCACGGTAGCTACCTCGCCCCCGGCGTGATCCTGATGCCCAGCTACGTGAACATCGGCGCATACGTGGACGAAGGCACCATGGTGGACACCTGGGCCACCGTGGGCAGCTGCGCGCAGATCGGCAAGCACGTGCACTTGAGCGGTGGTGTCGGCATCGGCGGCGTGTTGGAGCCCGTGCAAGCTGCACCGGTGATCATCGAGGATGGCTGCTTCATCGGCTCTCGGGCCATTGTGGTGGAGGGTGTGCACGTCGGCAAGGAAGCCGTGCTCGGCGCCAACGTGGTGCTAACGGCCAGCACCAAGATCATCGACGTCACGGGCCCGGAACCGAAGGAAATGCGAGGTTACGTGCCACCTCGATCCGTGGTGATCCCCGGCACGCTTCCGAAGAAATTCCCAGCCGGCGAATACGGCGTGCCCTGTGCCTTGATCATCGGCCAACGCAAGGAGAGCACGGACAAGAAAACGAGCTTGAACGAGGCGCTGCGGGAGCATAGTGTCGCGGTGTGAACGGGACAGTCGCAAAGACACAGAGGGATATCCTATTGACAACAAGGTCCTGAAGCAATTCCTCATCATACAGACCGCCTTCCTTGGCGATGCCGTGCTGGCCACAAGTATCGTGGAGAAGCTGCATGCCTTCTATCCGGATGCAGCGATCGATCTGGTGGTGCGCAAAGGGAACGATGGGCTGTTCGGCACTCGCATCGATCCAGCACGAAGCACCGGTACCGTCGACCCACTGGGTCGACCTGCCTGCGCTGTGGAACACGCTCACCCTTTCCTGCGCCACCTCTACGTATGGGACAAACGCGATGGCAAAACACGCGCACTCTTTGCGTTGATCGGGGACCTTCGAAGGACGGAATATGACCACATCATCAACAGCCAGCGCTTCTTCAGCACCGGACTGTTGACAGCTCTGGCGCGTGGCAAGAAGAAGATCGGCTACGACAAGAACCCGCTGAGCTTTCTGTTCACGCGCAAGGTGAAGCACGACATCGGCAACGGTCGCCACGAGGTGGATCGCTTGAACGACCTGATCGAACATCTGACGGATCGCACCAGACCCCTACCCCGCCTGTACCCTAGCACCGCGGATCGCGAACGCGTCCATATCCATACGAACACAAGGTCACATGGTCACGTGTCCTATGTCACCATCGCACCTGCCTCCGTTTGGTTCACCAAACAGTGGCCCGAAGCGAAGTGGATCGAACTGATCAAAACGCTTCCACCGGAACAGCAGGTCTACCTCATCGGCGCACCCGGTGATTCGGAACTCGCACAGCGCATCATCGCCGCCTCGGGCCGCGGTGTGGACCTCACCCGCGAACTGAAGCTCCTGGAGAGTGCCGCCCTAATGGAAGGTGCTGTGATGAATTACGTGAACGACAGCGCACCACTGCACATCGCCAGCGCCATGAACGCACCGGTGACGGCCGTGTTCTGTAGTACTGTGCCAGCATTCGGCTTCGGGCCTTTTGCGGGAGACTGACGTGCATCGTTGAAACGACCGAACAGCTGGATTGTCGGCCTGTGGATCGCACGGGTACAAGGCATGTCCCAAGGGGCATTTCAAATGCGCGCTGGGGGATCGAGGTGGGATCGGTCCGTTCCTGAGCATCGGCCTACTTTTGCCGCCCGTTCCCAATGATCGCCCATGTCCCGTACAAGCAGCTACACCGTTGACCCTCCGTCTCGAAGGCGGAGGAAACGCCGTTTGCTGCCAGGGCGGCCGAAGCTGCCAAGCAGGACATGCCGGCCTTCGCCATCGGTGGCTATGTGCGTGATCGCTTGATCGGAAGGCCCTGCAAGGACATCGACTTCGTGGTGGAGGGTGACGGCATCGCGTTCGCCAAGGGCCGTTGCGAAACGCTTGAACGCCGGGAGGTACATGTGTTCAAGAACTTCGGCACCGCCATGTTCATGCACGGCGACGAGCAGGTGGAGTTCGTCGGTGCCCGCAAGGAGAGCTACAGCCGCGACAGTCGAAAGCCGGAGGTGGAGCCCGGCACCATCAAGGATGATCAGGAGCGCCGTGATTTCACCATCAACGCGCTCGCCATCTCCTTGAACCCCGGTAGCCTCGGCGCTTTGGTGGACCCCTTCGGTGGCATCATGGACTTGGACCGCGGCCTGATACGTACCCCGCTCGACCCGGACATCACGTTCAGCGACTCCATCCGCTGTGATGCTGCGTGCCATCCGTTTTGCGAACCAATCAGCCTGGTCATCGACCACCCACCGATGCCATCAAGCGCAACGCGAAGCGGCTCGAGATCATCAGCGCGAAACGCATCCACACCGAACTGAACAAGATCATCTGACGAAGAAGCCCAGCATCGATTCATCCCGTTGCGCGACTCCGGATTGTTGCAAAAGAGTTCTTCCCGGAATTCGTGGAACTGAGCGTAGGAAAGCCGAGGAAAAACATGAATGGCCACAAGGACAACTTCTACCACACCCTGCAAGTGCTGGACAATGTGCGAGAAGAGCGATGACCTGTGGTTGCGGTGGGGCGCGACATCCTGCATGACATCGCCGTCATGGTCAAACGCTTCGAACCTGGCCACGGCTGGACCTTTCACGGCCACGAGGACAAGGGCGCGCATGGTACCCGGCATCTTCCGCCGATTGAAACTGCCGCTTGACGAGCAGATGAAGTTCGTGCAAAAGCTCGTGGCCTTGCACCTGCGGCCGATCGCATTGACCAAGGTGGAGGTGACCGATAGCGCGATCCGACGCCTGCTCTTCGATGCCGGTGACATGATTGATGCGTTGACGATCCTTGCCGCGGACATCACGAGCAAGAACGAGAAGAAGAAGGAACGCTACCTGCGCAACTACGAGGTGGTGATGCAGAAGTTGAAGGAGGTGGAGGCCAAAGGACCATGTGCGCAACTTCCAACCAACGATCACCGGGGAGGATGATGCAGTATCCGGGATACCGCCATGCAAAGCCGATCGGCGATATCAAGACCGGCATCAAGGATGCGATCCTTGACGGTGCGACAATTCAGAACGACCGCGCACAGGCTTGGGAATTGATGAAGGCCGAAGGCACGAAGCTGGAACTCACGCTTCAGCCGGGTTTCGATACCCCGCCAGCTGAAGTGTCCTAGTCCACCAACAAGGCACCTTGCCCACCGCAGTGCCATCGCGTATCACCATCCAGATGTAGCTACCGGACCGAAGCGTGCCGCGCTCGATAGGGTGTGTGCCTGAACGAAGTATCTCATCGCGCACCACACGGCCATGCATGTCCAAAACAGCGAAGCGGTCACCCGGACGAACTTCGCCCATCGCAATTCCGCACCCATCCTGCATCGGCACGGCACGATGTGGTGCGAATGTTCCGTCCACTGGAACGATGCACGTTCATGGATGTGCTCATCAGGGCCGGGCAATTGTCCAGGACCCACCAGGCGCTTGCATCCCTGCACCGACCCCGAGCAGCGCTAGGAATTCATCCTCCGCAGCGGCATCGTCCTTCAAGTAGCGATCCAACCAGAGCAACGTGTATTGGTCCGCCAGAGCCTGCTGGCCTTCGCGCCCAAGACTACCACCTCCACCGCAGGTAAGCTCACCGAAGGAGCAATTGAAGTTGCTATTGGCAAAATTGCAATGTCCACCACCGGTGATCTCGACATAGGCCTTGCAAGCACCGGAAAGTGCCTCGAACATGGGCACCTGGTTCGATCCCGGTGGGGTCACACAGTCCTGGCTTCCAGCGAGGACCAATGCCGGTATGTCGATTTGCGCTGCGGCCGCAATGGCCGAAGGGTTGGTCTCAGCGGGGGCGTAGGTCACCAAGGTCGTGATGGCCGGGCTCGAGGCAGCCGCCAAAAAGGAGGCACCACCTCCCATCGAATGGCCCATCACCGCTGAGGTAGAGGCAACATGAGCGAAATACGAGGAAGCATTGTCCAGCCCTTGCGCCTGCATGGCGTCGATCACGAACGCGAGATCCAGGCCGAAGTCAAGATGGCTCGGGGCGGGGATCAACGAGCCCTCGGTCGTTGGAAGCACTACTATGTAGCCTTCGGGAACAAAGGCTCCTGTGATATTGCCGTACGCACCGACACCCATGGCAAAGCCGTGCCCGAAGGCAAGGACCGGAAAGGCCCCGTCCGCAAGTTCCGTGGCCGTGCCAGCTACCACTGCAGGGTAGTACACCTCGCAGGGGATCGCTCGCCCGCCGCGAGAAGGATCATTGAACGTGATGCTCCGTGAGCCGATCGGGAATTGTGCCGCCAAGGTGATCGGCAAGCACAGCAACGCGGTGAGTATCTTCGTTTTCACTGTTGGAAAGTTAGGCGTAGAACACCTTTGTTGCGCAAGTCGTTCGCTCCCTCACAGCGGCTAACTTTGCTGGCGCATGCGTATCTACCGCTTTCGCGTTCTTATCGACCATCCAAGCGAGGCTTTTCGGGACATCGAGATCGGGTCGGAGCAATCCTTCCTTGACCTGCACAAGGCCATCAAGGAGGCATTCGGCTTCATCGGTCAGGAAATGGCCTGCTTCTATGTGAGCGACGAGGAATGGGGAAAAGGCCCGGAGATCCCCTTGGCCGACATGGGCTTCGCTGAAGAAGGCGAGGTACCGGCCTTGATGGAGGAAGTGCACATCAGCGACCACATCCGAAGTACCTCCCAGCGTTTCATCTACGCCTACGACTTCCTGCACATGTGGATGTTCATGGTGGAACTGATCCACGCCTCGGACCCGGTGGAGGGAACGACCTACCCACGCATGGTGATGAGCATGGGCCTTGCACCGGACGAGCATTCGAAGGAGGTGGAACTCGCGGCCGGCATCATGGAGGAGGACCCCTATGCCATGGACGAGGAGGAGCACGACTACGACGAAGATGAGTACGGCGACGAGGACCATGACGAGTTCGGTCACGGCAACATCGACGACCTGGGCGAGGAGTATCGTTGATATGAGCCGCCCCGCACCTTTCGATAGCCGACCCACATCGGATCCGCAGTGAACAAGGACGAACGCGGCACCCTGATCGTGATCGGCGGTCCGACGGCCAGTGGGAAGACGGCCGCTGCCGTGGCCTTTGCGAAAGCGTTAGCAACCGGGGTCATCAGTGCGGATTCGCGCCAATTCTACCGCGCCATGCGCATCGGTACCGCACGTCCCACCGAAGCGGAGATGGCCGGCGTCGAACACCACTTCATAGGCCAGTTGGAACTGGATGACACGTGGAGCGCCGGCCGCTTCGCACGCGAAGCAGAACCCGTCATGCAAAGGCTGCTCACTGCAAAGGGGACTGCCGTGCTCGTAGGTGGCAGTGGCTTGTACATTGACGCCTTGATCAAAGGCCTTGACCCATTGCCACCAAGTGATGGCATCGTGCGAGCGGAGCTACAGGAACGGCTGGCAGAAAAAGGATTGTCAGCACTTGTGCAAGAGTTGGAACGTCTGGACGCGCTGACCTGGGAGCGCATCGATCGCGCCAATCCGCACCGGGTGATCAGGGCCTTGGAGGTCTGCATAACGACCGGTGAGCCTTATAGCGCACAACGAAGCATGCCGAGCGACCGAACGGACATCCGGATCGTGCGCATCGCCATGGACCTCCCGCGCGCCGAACTCTACGGCCGGATCGATACCCGCGTGGATGCCATGGTCGCCGAAGGGTTGGTGGAGGAAGCCCGCTCGCTCCTGCCCAATCGCGACTTGAACGCCCTGCGCACTGTAGGCTACCGCGAGCTTTTCGATCACTTCGATAGGCGGCTCACCTTGGACGAGGCCATCGCCTTGATCAAACAGCACACACGCAACTATGCCAAAAGGCAGATGACCTGGTTGCGCAAGGACCAGAGCTGGCGGTCAGTTGGGCCCTCGGTAGCGGACGATCCGACCTTCGTACTGGATCTGTTCCGATCTTGATATTCCTGGATCAACCGATCTGAACGCCGATCAAGAGCACATCATCCACCTGTTCCTCGTCCGCCATCCACAGACGGAATCGGTCCGAGATCGCTTGGTATTGGTCTTCAATGGACCGGTCACAGGTCTCGAGCAACCAATCCTTCAGGCCACTGCTCTTCAGCTTCTTTCCATGCGGTCCACCGAACTGATCCGGAATACCATCGGAGAAAAGGAAGATCCGATCCCCCTCTTCGAGTTGCATCCGGACAGTGCTGAAAGGTCGCTGCTCACCTTCCTGTGGTCCTATCGGCATCCGGTCTCCCTTGTGTTCGATCAGCTCACCTGAACGAATGATGTACAATGGTGCGAAGCCACCAGCGTAAAGAAGAATACGAGTTAACGGATCCAACGCGACCAAAGCCGCATTCATCCCATCTCGATAAAGTGTTTCGCTATTCGCCTTGTTCAAGGATTGGATCATTCCCTCACGAACCGCATCTAGGACCATCCCCGGATCATCGATCCCCTTATCAAGAACCACTTCCTGGAACAGTGAGGCACCGATCAAACTGAGCAATGCCCCTGGCACCCCATGGCCCGTGCAGTCCGCCGCGGTGATCAGGACCTTCCCATTCCGCTCAGCGAACCAATACAGGTCCCCGCTCACGATATCCCGCGGACGGAACAGGATGAAGGAACCCGGGAGCAGGTCCTGAAGATGCTCGGCTTCCGGCAACACCGCTCGTTGGATACGTTGAGCGTAACGGATGCTCGACACCAGTTCAGCATTCTGCTCTTCCAGTTGCGCTCGCTGGACATCAAGGGCGCGTTGTAGAGCAAGGCGGTCGCGGATATCACGCGCTAGAAGTATGATCGCTGGATCGCCGCAGTAAGTGGTCACACGCACACTGCTCTCGACCTCGATAAGCTCGCCCTCGGGACCGATCAATGGAATATCATCGTACACGCCACCACCGTTCTCCCAGGCATCCGCGATGCGAACAGCGCTTCGGTCCAAATACTCCTTCGGGTGTAGTTCGAAAATGGTTGATCCCACAAGTTGCGCCCTGGACCGGCCGAGCAACTCCTCCGCTCGGGCGTTGACCTGGTGGATACGCCCATTCACGAAATCGATCACGAACAAGGCATCATTGCTGGACTCAAGGACCTGTAGATAACCATCGCGGTCATTCTCTACCCGTTGATACCTGCCATGTAGGCGATTGTACGCGATGGATAACGCGACTGCTCCTCCGAGGAATACGACCGGCAACGTACCTAGCACCGATCCCAGCGTTAGTTCCATGCCACGTTCGCTTGTGGTTGAATAGTCTCCAGCACACCGAAGATCAATGATGGATCCAGGAATTCGCCGACGCGATCCGGTCGGGAGACATACCGAACGATACCCTCTTGATCCACGAGGAATGAAGCAGGCAGTGGGATCCCAGCAGTATAATCAACACCGAGTTCGATGACGGGGTTGCTGTACACCACACCGTATCGGGTGGAGATGGATTGGTCATCGTCCGAAAGCATCCGGTATCCAACACCGATGCGTTCGACCATGCTCTGGTTCACGGAAATATCATCGGGGCCGATACCCAGTACGTGTATCCCCTTCTCCAAGAAACGTGCGCGATGCCGCTCATAGGTGCGAAGCATCATATGGCAACCCGGACACCAGTCACCACGGACGAAGATGAGCAACACCGGATGCTTCCCCCGATAATCAGAAAGTCTTACCGATTCTCCTACCTGATCACGCAATTCGAATTGCGGTGCCATGTGACCCACCTGAACACGGTATCCGCCTTGTGTCCGGACCCGCATTCGGGCCGCATCTTGCACGTAGCTCAAAGTAAGCCCAACTGCGAAACCGATGGGTAGCAGCGGGAAGATCCAAAGGTCCCACGCGAAGGGGGCATTCCACACCACTAGCAAGTACAGTGTTAGTGCGATCAAGGCCATACCGGTATCCAACCACAGCAATGAAACATATGTAAAACGGTGCATGAACGCCTGACGAACGACGGTCGCAGAAGCCGCGAGGGAAAGCGACAGCGCGAATACGGGACCGACTCCATGCACCTGATCAAGGGTCAGGCCTAGCCCAGCGCCCGCGATCAAGATCATCACGAATTGGAAATCACTGGTGTACTTCTTGAACTCCAATAACGCCGCCGTATAGGCGAGCGCGATAATGGCCATACCATAGAACGCTTCGTCCACTGCGATCAACAGGGGCGCCAGCAACACCAAAATAACGGAGAGGGTGGTGAGAGGATGGATCCGCTTTGGCATGCGCACGTATTCTACGGCCAGATCGATCGACGAGTTTCATGAAGACCTTGTTCTATCCCCTGATCATGCTATGTGGGAACCCGGTCCGACCCGGTACTTTCGCGCCATCCTGAACGAACCATGAACAAATCACTGCTCTTCCTTCCCGCCCTGCTCGTTGCATGCAGCAGCCCCGAACCCGAGACCGCTGATCCGATCCCCGTCGAACCAAAGGTGGTGAACCTGTATACCCATCGCCACTACGACACGGACAAGGAACTGTTCGCCGCATTCACCGCGAAGACGGGTATCGAGGTGAACGTGGTGCAGGCCGGTGACGACGAGCTCATGGCCCGCTTGGAGGCAGAGGGTGCCAAGAGCCCTTGCGACCTCTTCATCACCGCGGACGCCGGCCGTTTGGGCCTGGCCAAGACACGTGGATTGCTGCAACCCTCGACCAGCGAGGTGCTTTCGCAGAACATTCCGGCGAACCTCCGCGATCCCGAAGGCTATTGGTACGGCCTTACGATGCGCGCCAGAGTGATCGCATACAACAAGAACAAGGTGAAGGCCGATGCGATCAGGACCTACGACGACCTGACGAAGGCGCAATGGAAAGGACGGCTGTTGGTCCGCAGCTCGGAGAACGTCTACAACCAGAGCCTCATGGCCGCGCTGATCGCGCATCAAGGCGTCGAAGCTGCCACGAAATGGGCCAAGGGGATCGTAAAGAACATGGCACGTGATCCGAAGGGCGGCGACACGGACCAGATGCTTGCCATCGGTGATGGGCTCGGGGACATCGCGATCGTGAATTCGTACTACGCCGGGAAGTTGCTCGCGAGCGATGAACCGGAAAAGCAGAAAGCCAAGGCGCTGATCGCGCTGGCCTTCCCCGTTTTCCATGCAGGTGTTGATGGTGGTACACCTATCATCGGCACGCACGTGAATGTGAGCGGAGGTGGCGTTGCGACACATGCCCCGCACAAGGCCGAGGCCATGGAACTGCTCGAGTACCTGAGCGGCACCGAGGCACAAGGCCGCTTCGCGGAAGGGAACAAGGAATACCCGGTTAAGGCCGGCGTTGCCATGGCCAAGGAACTGGAAGCCTTCGGAAGCTTCACGATGGACAGCTTGAACCTGGAAGCCCTCGGCCGCTTGAACGGTGATGCCGTGAAGGCCTTGGACGCCGCTGGGTGGCGATGACCCGCTGATGTCAGCAGTTTCCACACGGGGATCTCGGCTATGGACCCGCTGGTCCGGTGTGGTCGTGGGTGCACTGGCCTTCGTGCTTGCGTTGCCCTTGTTGGTGGTGCTGAGTTCGCCGCTGCACACCGCCGCCAAGGATTGGGGCCATGTCGCCACGAACATCCTACCGTCCTACGCCTGGGAAACGGTGCTCCTCTTGTTCGGCGTGCTGGTATTAGGCCTGCTGATCGCGGTGCCCACGGCTTGGTTCGTCATTTGCTTCGCCTTTCCAGGTCGGCGCTTCTTCCGCTGGGCATTGGTCATGCCACTCGCCTTGCCCACGTACATCAGTGCTTACGCCTACGCCGGCTTGCTCGGTCCAACAGGGACATTGACGAATGCATTGGATACATCGTTCGGTCTACGGCCCGACATCGTTGGATTACCGGGCCTATGCTTCGTGTTGGCCTTTGTGCTTTCCCCTTACATCCACCTTCCGGCGCGCGCTGCGTTCGCCCAAGGCATGCGCCGACCCTTGGATGCGGCCCGGGTGCTGGGTGCCTCACCGTGGCGTCGCTTCCGTTCGGTCGCCCTACCCTTGGCCCGCCCTGCTATCGCCGGTGGTGCGCTCTTGATGGCGATGGAGACCTTGAACGACTACGGCGCGGTGAAGTACTACGGTGTACGCACCCTCACCACCGGGATCTTCCGCAGCTGGGGTGGATTGTATGACCTCGGCAGCGCGCTCCGACTATGCATGGTCCTGTTGGGCATGATCGCCTTACTGATGTGGATCGAACGACAAGCACAACGCAACATACCTCGCGCCACCGACCAGGTGCCGATCCGCCCTGTGCGTTTGAGAACAGTACAGGCATGGAGCATTACGCTGTGGTGCTCGTTGATCGTACTGTTCGGCGCAGGACTTCCCATGTACAAGATCGTGGGCGATGTGTTCGCCGACATCGGTGTTCGGGAATGGAGCGCCTCGCTTCCCGCATTCGGCAATACCCTTTTCGTGGCCTTCCTCTCAGCTATTTGCACACTGGTGGTCGGTATCCTCTTCACCTTCCGCGACCGCTATTATCCGCGTTCCCGCTCCGCTACACGGATCGCTGGGTTGGGCTATGCCATTCCGGGTGCGGTGATCGCCATCAGCGTAATGGCACTGGCCGGTGCGGTGGATCGACAGGATCTCTTCGAAGCGGCATTGATCGGCAGCGTAGGCATCCTTATCTATGCATTCACTGTGCGCTTTCTCGCTGTGGCGATGCAGCCCTTGGCCGGAAATCTGCAGCAACAGCCTCGATCATACGACGAAGCTGCGCGCTTGTCGGGCGCGACGCCTTGGCAAGCCTTTCGTCGTGTGAACCTTCCGATCCTCCGGCCCGCGCTCCTATCCGCCGCATTGTTGGTCAGCATTGATGTGATCAAGGAACTGCCATTGACCTTGATCCTGCGCCCCTTCAACTTCGAAACATTGAGCACGCGCACCTACGGATTGGCCTCCATTGAACAGTTGCAACAGGCCTCCTGGCCGGCCTTGCTCATTGTCATCTGCGGATCGGTCCCCGTTCTTCTGCTGGAGCGTTTCTTGGCGCGCAACTAAGCGAGCGCACGGGACCACGAACGGGTCGATCCTTCTACGGCCACCCACTTGACAAGCGGTTCGAGGTCGAGTAATTTGTCGCTTCCTTTTTTCAACGCACGGCCGAACCTGGCCATGTCCTCCCTGCACTGATGTATCCACAATGAACAGCACTTGGGGGTCATCCCCGTACCTGAAACGTTCGTTGATACACCGATACGGACGTTATATCCGGAAGGCGCTGGACCGCATCAGGTCCCATCGTTCAACCGATCCACGATCGGGGTGGATCGGAGCGATCGGATTACTGATCCAAGAGGTCAGGCAACGGTACAAGTTCCGCGTGTTGGCGAAAAGGGTGATGGCCCGTTACGACTTGAAAGCATTCGGCCTGCAGTTCATCTGCTATTCGAGGAATGTTCTGTTCCGTGTGGATACCGACTCAGGACCCTATGCGCTCCGGTTGGACGTGGACACCGCGCGGAGCATGAGCGAGGTGCGATCCGAATTGACCTGGCTACAGACCATAAACCGCAATTTGCCGGTGACGGTCCCGGTGCCGAACGCTGCCAAGAACGGCGAATTGATCCAACGCATGAAGGCTCCTGACCTTGGACTCGAGGCCACCGCGGTCCTATTCTCTTGGATCGAAGGAGAACCGATGTACGGGTCAGTTCCACCTGAGCGTATGGAGGAGTTGGGTGAAATGATAGGGCGCATGCACGTGCACGGATCCAAGTTCGAGCCGCCAAGGTCATTCCACTTGCCCACTTGGAGACCGGATATGGTGCACTATTGGCTCGGTGTGCAGCACGCCCCGGAATGCCTAACGTACGATCGATTCCAACAGGTCAAGCGTGCAGCGACTTGGGCGGCATCGGAGTACTCCACGGTGAGGAGGGATCTTGGAACTGGCATCATACACAGTGACCTCAGCGGACAGAACTTGATCGTACGATCCACGGATATCGCGGCGATCGACCTCGAAGCCTGCAGTATCGGGCCGTTCGTGCAGGACCTGGCCATGACCTTGACATACTTCACGGACCGGGCGGACCTGAACGAGCTCAGAACGCCGTCGTCAAGGGCTACTTGAAGCTCCGCCGTTTGAACAAGGTCGAACTCAGATCGTTCGAGCTATTCTATGTCCTCAATGCGCTTCGCGACCTGCGCGAGATCTTCACTTGGCCCAGGCTTACCTTCAAGAGTTGGGGGCCTGATGTACTGGAAACGAGTTTGCGGCAATTGGAGCGGTATCAACACCTTTTCTCCACCGAAGAGGAAACACTTCTGCTCGCTCACTGAACCCTCGGTCCATAGTGCGGACCATCGTACGAACATGGACGTTCGGCACGCAGAAGCGGATCGATCAAGCACCGAACCACACCTTCAGTAGTTTCGCGCGTCCCTTGTTCACGAAGGACCATTGTTCGATTGGACCCGATCCTCCGCATAACACAACTGGAATTCGCCCATGGAAAGCGTCATGCACTGCAGGACGTGACCATTGACGTGCGCGCTGGCGAGGTCGTGATCGTGCTGGGCCCCAGCGGATGCGGAAAGACCACCTTGCTTCGGCTCATCGCCGGTCTCGAGCGGCCATCGGCAGGGACCGTGGACCTGTCAGGCGAGCGCTTGAGCGGACCAGGGACCTTCGTACCGCCTGAGCAACGCGCCGTGGGCATGGTATTCCAAGGCTTGGCGCTATTCCCGCATTTGACCGTCGAAGGGAACATCGGCTTCGGTTTGGCACATCTGCCAAAAGCCGAGCGCCGCGCACGGGTGCATGAGGAAATGCGTTCGGTCGGCCTGGAAGGCTTGGGCGATCGGTATCCGGACCAGTTGAGCGGAGGCCAACAGCAACGGGTGGCCATCGCTCGATCCTTGATACTACGACCGAAGTTGATGTTGATGGATGAACCGTTCAGCGACCTCGATCGTGGAACACGGAACAGCGTTCGCAGTGAAGTGGGCCGGATCCTGAACGAGCACGGCACGGCAGCGATCGTCGTAAGTCACGACCGGGAAGATGCCTATCATTTGGGCGACCGGGTCATCATGATGGATGCTGGCAAGGTCATACGTATCGCTGCTGCGGATGACATTCGGTCCGAATGGCAAAAGCCCCGTTCGACCCATGAGTGATGAACGCTTGCGCCAGTTGCGCGAAATGCTCGTGGAGGAGCCTGGGGATCTGTTCCTGCGCTATGCGATCGCATTGGAACTGAAACGCCAAGGCGTCATGGAGCAAGCCATAAAGGACCTTCAAGGCATCCTGAACGACGAACCCAAGCACATACCGAGCTACTATCAATTGGCATTGATGCTGGCCGACCTTGGCCGGACCGAAGATGCCGTGCGCACGTGCAATGCCGGTGCCATGCAATGCTTGGTGACGGAGGACCGGAAGGCCCGCGCAGAGCTGCTCGAACTCATGACCGCCTTGACCGACGGGGAAGCATGAGCAAGAGAATGAAACGGTTCCTCGTAGCCGGATCCGCGCTGATCGCCTTCTTCGTACTTGTTCCCTTCGCACTGTTCCCGCTCCTCGCCATAACCGCGACAAGTGGTTCCGATACCGTGGTGATCGAAGGGTGGATCCCACAGGAGCGGATCCAACAGATCATGGCAGAGATACGCCGCTACGGTTACAAGCGGATCTACACCACCGGCACGATACGGGAAGCAACCTACTACTTGGGAACGGGGACACTTTGAACTGTTCCTTCGACCCACCGGTGAGTGGCGAATTGCGCCAACTTGAGCGGGCGGGATGGCGCCCTCGCATACGTATTGACCGATACCGACACGATCATACGCATCCACGTGGAGGCGACGAACGTTGAACACCGCGCCAAGAACACAGCAGCTTTTCCGAGCTTCGATTGATCTCCTGCAATTCTGGTGTCGTGCCCGGGCGTGACGCGAACATCTACCTGAAGAGCTTGACCATCGGCGGGAAGAGCATTCATGCCCTTCAGCGCAACATGCATGTGGGACACGCTGATCGTGGTCCCTCGCCCGGAAGACCCAACTATGCCGAGGCATTGGCCTATCACCTGCGCAACGCCGGGGTGGAACCGCAGCGGATCACGGCCATTCCATCGCCCACCATCAATGGGGGGCACACATGGTCCAATGCCAAGGCTTTCGCAGCTGTCGCGAAGCGCGAAGGGATCTCCAGCGTGGATGTGTTGTCGATGGGCGTTCATGCCAGAAGGTCCCGTCATTTGTATCAAGTGGCCTGCGGCGAGAACATCCTGGTCGGTGTGGTCAGCATCGTGGACCCACTGGCCAAGCCGGACAACTGGTGGAGCCATCGCATCGGATGGGCCACGGTGTTGAAGGAGATCATCGGCCTGCCCGTCCTGTTGCTGAGAACGGACGACTAGGGCATTCGGGCTTCGACGTATCTTTTCGGCATGGGGACGATCGGAAAGCCGGGAGCGAACGAGGCCAACACCTACTTCACGGGGTACATCAGTTCCGCGCCGGGAAATGACCTGGGATCGGCGCTTCGCGCTTCACTGGATCGCACGCGAAAGGTGATGGCCGACACGCCACCGGAAATGGAAGCATATCGCTATGCACCGGGCAAATGGAGCATCAAGGATGTGCTTCAGCACCTTACGGATACGGAGCGCATCTTCACGTACAGAGCGCTTTGCATCGCTCGGGGCGAACAAGGCGCACTACCTGGTTTCGACGAGGACAGCTATGCGGACCATGCCGATACCGAGCATCGCAGCTTGCAGGAGGTCCTTGTGGAGCATGAACGTGTGCGTGCCGCGACGATCGCGTTGTTCGACGGCCTTACCGAACAGGCACTGGCGCGTACCGGAATTGCCAATGGGGACCCGATCAGTGTACGTGCCCTCGGCTGGACCTTGGTGGGCCATGCGGAACACCACTTGAACATCATCGAACAACGCTACCGTTGATCATGGGACGAAGCATGCAGAATTGGCTCGATGCCTACGGCGAAAGTCATCAGGACCCAACGAACAAAGCGATCCACTGGATCTGCGTGCCTACCATCTACTTCTGCGTGGTCGGCTTCCTCTGGTCCATTCCCGTACCCTTCATTGACAATGTACTTGGGCCCAACTCCCTTGCGCTGCTCACCGTCGTTCTGGTCGGGCTGTTCTATTTGCTCAAGTCCCGAGCGATCATGGTCGGCATGGTGTTGTGGAGTGGACTCTGCCTTTGGCTTTGTGAGCTGATCGAGGCGCACCTTCCCTGGCCCTTGTGGTCGATCTGCTTGGTGCTGTTCATCGCCGCTTGGGTCGGACAGTTCTACGGTCACAAAGTGGAAGGCAAGAAACCGAGCTTTCTGGAAGATGTCCAGTTCCTGATGATCGGCCCGGCATGGTTGCTGAGCTTCATATACAAGCGCCTCGGAATTCCTTATTGACCGACCCGAAAGAAGTAGGTCGGTCGGTGTGACGGGCAGGTACCCGGTCGGAAGATGCAGCGTAGATCGCGCAGGATGATATCGGGTTCCAGAAGTGCCTGTCCGAATATGTCGCTGTGCTCGCTGTTCCCATGGAACCCGCCTTCCCGCACCGCATCCAGTTCGGCCAAGCGGGGATCACCACCCGCGAGTTGGAGCGCCCCCACACGCCCTTCCGCGGCCAGCACAACACCGAAGTGCTCCGCGCCTCTGCTGGCCAACAACAATCGCTCAAGGGGCATCGCGATATTACCATCGGAGATACTATCGCTGTAGAGATAGTCCCCCGCATCATTGATCAAGGTCGCCATGTAGCTATTGCCGGGCGGCGCGTACCAGGTCTTTTCCCAGTTGCTTCCGAAGAAGACCCTTGGACGGTCCTCCAATGCCGCCCCGATCCCCTTCAAGGTGAGGTAGCGATGTTCGATCGCCTTGAACAGGCTATCGGCCTTGTCCTCCTTGCCCAGCAGGTATCCGAAGAAGCGGATCCATTCGGCACGGCCCAGCGGATGCTGCTCCAGGTATTCGGTGATCGGTACGACCGGTATGTTCATCTCATCTGAACCATCATTTCGACCGAAAGGGTAGTTGAACAAGGCTTGCGGCGCCAAGGCGATCAAACGCTCCTTGTCCAGCCCATCGGCCCGGGAGATCTCCATAGTATGGCCATTCGCGACCTGGTCGCGGAACACGCCGGGGCGCAAGGCAGCCGCATGCGCCACACCGACGACAACTTCGGAAGCCTTCAAAGCTTCGAAATAGGGCAGGTGTGTGGTGCTTACGACAGCTACGCGCTTCAACGGATGCGCCAACGGCACTTCACCTGGTTCGGTCGCTCCGTGAACGATGAGAATGCCTGTGGTATCGGTCCGTCCATTGGGGCCGAACACAAGTATGCGTCTGTCACGCCCCCGCACCTGAAGTTCGAAATGCTCAGCGTAGGCGTTCGGTGCGGTGCTCCAATCAGCTTTTTGAACAGCGGTGTCAGGTGCCGAACAACCGATCGAAAGCAACAGCAGAAACCCAAGGACCGGCCTTGCACTCATTGCAGCTCATGGATCATTTCCAACAGCGAGTCCTTGATGGAATCACGCCCACGCGCCATGGCGCCGGGTTGTTGATAGGCCCGATGGTGGGGTTGTTCGCCGCGGTCCATGGGACCTGTGACCCTGCCGGCAGGCACGTACTTCAAAAGTGGCACATGCAACACCAGCCCGGAATTCGGTAAGGTGACCAGCCACTGAGCACCACCGGTGAACGCATGGGCATTGGAACCGGTCTCTTCACCAACGATCCGCGCGCGCCCGGTGCGCTTCGCCATCATCACGAAAGCAGCCGCTGCGTCCACGGTCCCACCATCACAAATAACATAGAGCTTGCCTTGGAACGCCTTCGGTTCCGGAACGTACTCCGCCAACCGAGGATCGTTCTCCGGAAAGCGGTATGCACCTTGGGCGGCGATCAACATGCGATCCGATGCTCTCGCATTGAACTCCACGGGCACGGTGTGCGAACTGCGCCGCTCCGGTTCAACGATGCTGCGGACCATCATGTCATCGAGGACCTTGAAGGGCTCCTTCGCGACGGCAGCGAAAACCTGTTCCGCCAAACCCAACTCCTTCCCGCCAGCGCCACGCAGGTCGATCACCATGGTCTTGGCCTTGTTCTTCCGCGCCTCGGCCAACATCGCGTCGATGAACTTATCGGCCCGTTGCCCCGCTCGCGCCATGCTGTCCGGATCCAAGGTGCTCATGCTCACCCACATGGTATTGCTCCCCGGCTCCCAACGCGCTGCCCATGGTAAGAGTGCAGTGCCTGCGGGCTTACGGGTATGGCCGATCTCGGTGCCGGTCAATGCGAACAAGGTGCTCGTATGCTCCACCTTGTCGGGTGCCGAATAGGTGATCCGGAAGCTGGGGACCTGTTCGATGAAGGTGTTATAACGCATCGGGAACTCACGCTCCACCATACGTTCCGCGAAGGTTCGATTGGCCCCATCCGTCACCACGGAGGCCAGCAGACGTTCAATGATCTCTTCGGCCGGCCGGTCATTGATAGCTGTGATACGACTGCCGACCGGAATGCTCCGAAAGCCCTTCAACTCACCCTCGATGAACAAGCCATCAGGCAGCAGTCGCACCTGCAACGGCAACAACAGCGCATCGGTCCGTAAGTGATCGGCAAACTCCCGGGGCCATTCAACATAGCAATGCGAATCACCGACCGCGTTCAGGATCGTGACCAAGGTCCCATCGAACTCCACGATGCTCATCGGTCGAACAATGGACGCTGCCACACTATCGATCAGGGCATCCAGCTCCGGGCGCGTCCAGTACCGATACGGGTCGGGATGCGCTTCGTGAATTGCTGAGCGCAGCAGCTCGATATCGAGACGCAGACGCTCCGGGTAAAGATCCTGGCTTGAGCCCAGCTTCTGGGCGCTTGCCAGGCCGCTAATGAAAAGAAGACCGAGTGTAAAGATCGTCCGCACCATTCTTCTGCTCTACTGACTACAAATGTAGACCGGCTCCTCGCCGGCGTTCCTGATCATGGGCAACTTCATTGCAAGAAGAAGGCCATTGAATGAAAAGGACCCTCCACCCGCAAGGGCGAAGGGTCCTTCATGGATCGATCCAAGGATCACGCCTTCACAGCCGAGCGCGGCGCTGCGGCAAGGATCTCAGGGCTTGCGCCTTCCTTGTATTTCGCGAAGTTGTCATTGAATTGCTTGGCCAACTTCTCCGCGGTCGCGTCATACGCTGCCGTGTCCTTCCATGTCGTGCGCGCATCCAACACCTCGGACGGAACATTCGGGCAGGTGGTCGGGAAGTTCATGCCGAATACCTGGTGCTCCTTGTATTCCACATTATCCAATTCGCCACGAAGGGCCGCTGTGATCATGGCGCGCGTCAACTTCAGTTTCATGCGCTCGCCTGTGCCGTACGAACCACCGCTCCAACCGGTGTTCACCAACCATACGCGCACATCGTGCTGCTTCATCTTCTCACCGAGCATCTCGGCGTACTTCGTTGGGTGCAATGGAAGGAAAGCTTTTCCGAAGCACGCAGAGAAGGTCGACTGCGGCTCCGTAACGCCGGCTTCCGTACCCGCCACCTTGGCCGTGTAGCCACTGATGAAATGGTACATGGCCTGACCCGGGGTCAACTTGCTGATCGGTGGCAACACACCGTATGCATCGCAGGTCAGGAAGAAGATGTTCTTCGGATGTCCGCCAACGCTTGGTAAAGCAATGTTGTCGATGTGATCGATCGGGTAGCTGACTCGCGTGTTCTCCGTCTTTGAACTGTCGGCGAAATCCACTTTCGTGCTTCCTTCCTCGAACACGATGTTCTCCAGGATCGCACCGAATCGAATGGCATCCCAGATCTGCGGCTCCTTCTCGGCGCTCAGGTCGATGCACTTGGCATAGCAGCCACCTTCGAAATTGAACACGCCCTTATCGCTCCATCCGTGCTCGTCGTCACCGATCAAACGACGCTCCGGGTCAGCACTGAGGGTGGTCTTACCGGTACCACTAAGGCCGAAGAATACAGCGGTATCATTGTCCTTGCCGATGTTGGCACTGCAATGCATGCTCAACACACCACGCTCTTGGGGCAACACATAGTTCAACACGGTGAAGATGCCCTTCTTGATCTCACCGGTGTAGCCTGTACCACCGATCAGGATCATCTTCTTGCTGAAGTTCAGCACCGCGAAATTGTGTTGACGCGTGCCGTCCTTGGCCGGGTCCGCATGGAAACCGGGAGCACAGATGATGTGCCACTCCGGATCGAAGGACTTCAGCTCCTCCTTGGTCGGGCGCAGGAACATGTTCCCGGCGAACATGGCGCTGGCCGGGTACTCGGCCACTACGCGCAGGTTCAGGCGGTAATCAGCATCCGCGCACGCAAAAGCGTCCTTGACGTACACATCGCGGCCCATCAAGTAGGCGGCCATCTTATCGTGCAACAGATCGAAGTGCTCCGGGCTGAACGGGAAGTTCACATCACCCCACCACACGGTGTCCTCGGTCTTCGCGTCCTTCACACAGAACTTGTCCTTCGGACTGCGTCCGGTGAATTCACCCGTGTCGATGGCCAATGCACCGCTATCGGCGAATACGCCTTGTTCGCTCAGGATGGCGTGTTCCACCAATTCTGCAGGCTCGAGGTTCCAATAGGCATCCCCCACCTTGCCCAGACCGACCTTGGAAAGGTCAGCGTTCTTCGGTTTATGACCGAACTCGTTCATGTCCTTCTCGTTTAGGAATAGGACCGCAAAAGTACGGGGAAGCTTTGGGCCGGACCTAACGCGGGTCAGTTCCCCGTAAAACGGTTATCAACAGTACGGCCCATCCAAGCAGGAACATCAGGCCCCCGACAGGGGTCAACGGGCCGACCCATGCGGTGGCCCCATCCAAGCCGGACAACTCCCTCGTGCTCAGGAAGTAGATCGAGCCGCAAAAGAGTAAGCTCCCGACCATGAAGAGCGCTCGTATCCCCCTGTGGGCCTTCGGTGCGAGTCGCTCTCCAAGTCCGCCGACAAGCAGCAATCCAAGCCCGTGGTAGAATTGGTACTCGACCGCGGTGTGCCACTGGGCCAAGGCATCTGGCGGGACCAAGGCCTTCAGGCCATGCGCACCGAAAGCGCCGAAGCCAACTGCGAGCATCAATGACCCGCTCGCCCACGCTATGGATCTTCTTTCCATAGCGGCCAAAGTTCCGCTTTGTACGGAGATCACGAGAGGCCAAGAAAAGAAAAGCCCCGGTCCATGGACCGGGGCCTTTCATTGATGTGCTTCGGGACTAGTTGCCAAGCTTGTTCATTTCGGCCTCGAAGGTCTCCTTGAACTTCTCGTAGTCGTAGTCGATGCGCAGGCGCTCATCGTTGCTCAAGCGCTCATTGTACGCTGCCAAGAGGTCCTGCGCGCTCAATTCGATGGCGATGTACGTCTTGTAGTTGCCAGTGGCGTTAACGGTCACCTGCTTCTCGCAGATCGTGCGCACCCCGGAGAGCTTCTGATCCACCACTTCCCGGGTGAGGCCTTCGAATCGCTCGGCGACCTCCTCACGGTTGTTCATCTCGCGGCTGTTCACGTAGTTGTCGATCACACCCTTGATCTGCGTATTGATGTCGCTGGCCATTTGGGCACGCGCATTGGCAAGGGCCTTCTTCTTGGCCGTGGCCTGGTCCATGCTTTCGCCGAGTGCGTTGGCACGGAACACCTTGTTGTCGGTGAAATACTCAGGACCAGAGCACAGCACTTTGATCTCGGTCTCTCCGCTGGGCGGATTGGCGGCTGCGGCTGCTGCCTTCTTCTTGCTCTTGCAAGCGGTCATGGCACCGGACAGCATCAGCGCGGTCATCAGTACCGTAAGGGTACGGTTGGAGGTGAGGGTTTTCATGGTCGTGTTCGTTGATGTGTCTTGTCCGTTGCTATTCCAATTGCGTGCCAAACTTCGCACATGCGCGTCAATGCTCAGTTGAAAGAGTTCATGATCCCCGGCACGAGTTCCTTGCGGATATCCGGCACGGCCTTCTTGTAGCTCTCCAGACCGGCCTTTTCGTAGTTCAGTTGAACGCCTTTGACGCCTTGCTTACCACCTTCGAAGATGATGTCCTGGCTCTTTCGATCACGGAAGCTATAGGTGACATCAAGGAAAGCGGTATGGAATCCATTCGATTCGCCACCTTTTCGGGTATTCGCATTCAGGTTCAACAGGAGTTCGGCATCGCCTTCACGATCCACGAAGCGGAAACCGTTCGAGGTGAGTTCCTCCTTGATCGCCAAGGCGACCCCGGCATCGCCCACGGGCTCCCCAAGGTTGCTCTCCTGGGCCCGCATGAACACCTTCGGCATCCGCAGGTCGATCATGCACCGTTGTTCAGGTATGGTAAGGCTGCCCACCAAGGCACTGACCAAGGTGCGATCCAGTTCCCGCCCGATCAGCTCGTCCAAATTCAGTTTCACCAACACCTCCATCGTCCTTGAAGTGGCGTCGACCCGCTGAATGGTGGTGCGCGCTCGACCTTCGGTATCGGTGTTCTTCAGTTCAGTGACCTTTCCGCCGGTACCGGGGTATGAGATGAACAAGGGCATTTGCGCCAGTTCCTTGGATGTCCCATTGGACCGGTGCACGGCGGAGATCAACAGCTCGCGCTTGAAGCGGTTCGCATAGCTCAACTCGCAACGCTCCGGCAGGATGGACAACTGCACACCGCTGGTCAGTTTCTGAAGCTCGGAGTACAGTTCGTTCACCAAGGGCACCTGCTTGCCGTCCAGTTCCACCAGGTCGTTCTCGCCCCAGTATTCCTTCATGGCAAGCAAAGCGCGCAGGTCCTGATCGAAAGCGCTTCGCAGGTCTCCCGCGGCGATACTCTGCTGGGCCCTTGTACGATGGTCCATCGCGGTGCTCATCGCACCGGCCTTCTTCTCGGCCTTGATGCGCGCATGCTCGGCCTTCGACAAACGGTAGTACGTCCAATATTCGGTCCCGTTCTCCCACGAATCCACAAGCTCGAATCCTTCAAGCTGTTCGCTGCTCTTGGTCCGGATCGTGCTTGTGAAGGACTCGTCGAATTGGGTCTTCCGATCCAAGGTGTACAGCAAACTATTGCCTTCCACAGTAACGCTGATCTCGCTGGCCAGGTCGTTCAGCGCGTTCTTCTTGGCCGTTTCCATGGCATCCGGTCTGTTCTTACTGGACAGGCCGATACCAACGTAATAAGCAGGGTTCATCGGGCGCGCCTGCACCCAGCCGGGACGCTGGACCTCGGCTGCAGGCGGCACCACGACCTCCTGCTTCCCTTTACAAGCGGCCAGAACCAACAATGCTATAAGGACCATAGCGCATCGGCAACATTTCACTCAGGTCCTTCTATATCTGCGGCCATGCTCAGGGATGAGCTCCGCAACACCTCGTTCGCCAGGGTCAGGATCGGCTTCACGTCACGCGAAGCGCGCAGCAAAAGCACGCAGTTCCTTACGTCCTCGATCGGCTCAGGTCCGCGGTCCCTTTGCCCATGGGCACGAGCGCGTCCTTATTGCCATCATACGTCGCGTAATAGGCGTGGTCCATGTTGCTTCTCCGCCACCTTGCTCACGAGCATACGGTCTCCGAGGAGACCAAGCGATGGTGAAGGAGAGCACCACCTTGTTCTCCTGATAGTATTCACTGTAGCGTACAGGCTTGTAGCGGGTCACGAAATCTTCTCTCCGGACTCCTTGTTCACCTGTTGAACGCGGTATGCCTCGAATGCATCCTTGGTGCTGCGCCCTTTCGAGCCAGGGATGCCGCTGTAGCTCCACCACGGTCCCCATCAGCACGGCATACGCTCGATGTTGCCGACCCGTACGGCGGTCTGCTCATCCACCACGCCGCTCAAGCTCAGGCGTTGTTCTTCCAGGATCCGATCCATGTTCTCACGATCGACCACTTTCAAGAAGGGGTCCTTCGACTCGGTCAACGCGGTCATGGCATGTGCCTGGACCTTGGACGCGATGGAAGTTCCTTTCTCCGAGGAAGTGAACGGTACCACGGCCACGACGAACTGTCCTTGGTGATGCATTCCTGCCGCAATGCCAGAGCATCCTTGTAGGAGCTGTTCTTCTCGGTGACCTTGGTCAATTGGGCGTAGGCCTTCCTGTAATTCCCCGCTGCCAACTCGGTGGTGCCCGAGCGATAGAGCGGCTCCCGGAATAGGCCACGTCCTGCAGACTGCTGGCATCCTTGTAGTTCGGCTCCAAGGCGATACGAGCGAAGACCTTCTCCGCTGCAGCGAACTCCTCCTTCTCGAACAAGCCCTGTCCCTCATTGTACAGATCCACGAGGTATTCGCCACCTTCTCGTAATCCGCCTTGCCATTGATCAGGATCCAGCATCACGCCCACGGCACCGGACCCTGGCCTGATAGTCAAGGCCTTGCGATAGGAATCGACGGCTTCGGCGCGCGACCCACCCATGGCCACGTTCTTGAAGAAGGAGCTCAGTTCATCGTTCAGCACTTGCTGCGGTCTTCTTCAGACCGATCTTGGCATCGGTGTTCTTCGCGTGCGACGCACCAGCTTGCAGGTACATGTCCGCAGCTTCGGCATACAGGCCGGCCTCGTCGAGTTTCTCCCCTTTGGTACCAGAATAGGACTTCGACCCGCTACAACCCGCGAGCAGTAGCAGTGCGAAAGCCGATACGATAGGTGGGTCTTGTTCATGACCTGGGTCACGTGGACGCGCCAGGCTGGATCGATGTTCCTCGATATAGGAATTGAGTTCCTCAACTGATGATTCGAAGGGAGAAGGCGTCATTGACCTTGTAGTAGTTGTCGATGTCGTAGGTACGCTCAATATGGCATATTCTTGAAATCCGGTTTGGAATCCTCGAAGCCGAAAAACTGAGCAAGCCTTTCACCCTGGTCCACAGTGAAACAACGACCGCTACCGACCTGTTTGGCCATGGTCATCTTGGTGTCCTCGAAGCTCTTGCTCTCGATGCTCTTCTTCGCTTCGGCATATTCCGTAGCGCTCATGGGCCATACACCAGCCCACGCGGCCAGTGTAACCGGGCATGGAATAGACAGCAGGCTCCTTCGCTTAGGCCTTGTATCGACCACAGGAGCAGCCACTGTGCTGCTGGTCACCACGGTGGAAGTGGTCGTTGTTGTGCGTGTTGTTGTGCGCTTGGTCGAGCCGGTCCCATCATCAACCTTCACGGACATCTCGTTATGCCGTTCACGCCCATATTGATGTTGATGCTCTCCTGCTCACCGGACACCTCCTCCACTACAGTGGTCGTGGTAATGGTGCCGCCTTGAACGGATCCGCTGTGATGAAGCCGGAGCGTCCTCTTGGAACTCAACGGTTTGGCCTTTACGGGTTCGGCGGCCGCCGATTGCCAAGCGCCGCTTCTCCACTGGAGTGCACCTTTTGCTCCCCTTCTTGTTGGTGGTGATATTCATGGTGTACTCCTTTCCCAGCTCGAAGTACCCTGTCTTCTTCAGTGCGGGATAAACGGATCGTACGTGTCGCGGAGTCTCCGTACGGAATTTCGCGGCTACCACCCGTTGCTTGGCTTCATGTTCTTTTCTTCCCCGTCGGTATTCCAGGGTGAAACTCGTTGCATCGATCGTAGAAGAACACCAGATGTGATCAGCCACGGAACCGGAAACTGGCCGGAGCGCAGAAGAGGAGAGTGGAGAGACGTGCCATGGGGTGTATTGAATGTAGTTGGCGAAGTTAAGGTGTTGCGCACATGGGCTGGCAAGCCGCATGCAAACACGCAAATCCCTCTGTGCCTCGTCCCGGAAGTGGTGGTGACCTGCGCTCGCCTTCGCATCTATTGGTGGCCACAATCGATGGAACAACATGCTGGGATACGATGCTTTCGGTGCCCCCGTCGTTCGGCCGCATCATCAATCCATATCTCATCCAGCATACCGGTAGACAACAATGGCGCATAACAAGACGCGATGTGACCCGGGGCACGCAGCAGCGGCCATGGTGAAGGAGGGTCCGAGGTGGCTGGTAGCCTTGGATGCCATGAACGCCAGCGAGCAGGTGCGTTGATGTAACGCATGACCTGGTGATGCGTGCATGCTCCCGAACACCATGCACATGGGTGTGATAGGAGGACACCTACGCTTGAAGAAGCTTATCAACCGTTAAATATCCCAGCTATGTGCCCGATGCTTTATTTGCTGGACAAGGACTTCAAAGCCGCCGGCCTGTCGTGATGAATTGGATGGGATTGGATCCAGGATCGACCACATGACGCGATGCGCATTTTGGACGTATTCGGCGCGAGGATGGACGCATGGAAGAGTTCGAGAGCTACTGCGGCGGTCTGGTGGCACCGGAAAGCGACGATAATCCATGGGGATATAAATTCAGTTGGAACCCGCGAAATGTGGTGGTGGCTGGCCAAGGTGGTGCGGCGAAATACATCCAAGGCGGTATCTGAAATGCATACCCTACAAGCTGTTCCAGCAAACGGTGCGGGTGGAGGTGGAAGGGAAGTGGTGCATTCGACGGATATGCGAACCGCGATTCGCTGAAATACCGGGCCAAGTACGGTTTACGAATTATCCCAACCCTTGTCCGTGGCACCTTGCGGAAAGCCGGCTTCTGTGAGCGTGATAGGATGCTTTTCCATCCAGTGGGATACCGGACAACTCGTATGCGATGGAGTTGCCCAAGGACGCTACTTGGCCCGGACTACATTGAGTCGTTCACCACCCGATGACCCCGACACCGAAATGCGTGGGCGCGTCGCGAAGCTGCGAGATTTTAGGGTGGCAGGTCATGGAGCGCTTGGCCTGGTTGGGTCTTTTCGAACGCAAGCCCATCGGCGTGGCGGACCTTCTGCCGCCACCTTGCAACACCTGCTGGAGGCCAAATGGAAACTTGGACAGAACGACAAGGACATGGTGGTGATGTGGCACCGCTTCCGGTACAGCGTGGAGGCCAGCACCAAACGATGCTCCTCGCTGAGCGTGATCGGTGAGGACACCACGCACTTACCTGCGATGGCCCGTACCGTGGGCCTTCCGATCGCCATGGCCTGCAAGTTGGTCCTGAACGAGGGTATCGCGGAACGCGGCATCATGCTTCCGTTGTTGCCCTCCATCTGATGCCGTCTGGACAGTTGGAAGCCTTGGTATCGCCTTCGTCGAAGAGGAATTGGAAGCCTGAAGATGGAACCCGATGCGTCACCCCGCTGATGGTGCGGTACCGCGCTGTAATCGAAAAGGGGCCGGAAGCCTCGTCGTAAGTTCCTCTTCCTGAACGTACCTGATCGGTCGAGTTCAATAGCACGCGTTTCGCAGGTCGGTACGCCACGTAGCGTACCTCGCAGCGGCGAACGGGGGCCAATTGCACCGCGGCCAGCTTCGTGTGGAATTCCTTTCCCGGGCGAGCGGGATGATCGCGTTGAAACGCCCCTCAGGGGGAGAGCATCACGCCCACGGCATCGATCAGATCGCGAACAAGAGGCTCTTGGCTGTGTTTCGCGAGACCGATCAAGGGTCGGTGACTTGGCGTATCCGGCGTAGTACGGCGGATTACAAATGATGGATCGAAGGGCTCGGTCGCATGCATGCGGCGGACATCCAGCCGATGCGCGGATGCAGTCCCGTAGGGCTGGCCGCTGCGTTCTCCTTGGCTTGTTCCTGGAGAGGGGTCGTCGATACTCACGGCAGCGACCATTGCGTTGGGCGCGCGTTGTGCTGCGATGAGCGCCAAGACCCCGGTACCTGTTCCGATATCGAGGATCCGTTCCGCGCCGGCAAAGGACACCCCAGGAACCGAAAAGCACCGCATCGGTACCCACCTTCAAGGCACAGCGATCCATGATGGATGCGTGAACTGTTCGAATTTGAACGACGGTTTCGGCATACACTACCCGCGGTACAGATTGCACCGACCCGGCGGTGTGCGCACGAGCAGGGTGTTCGTCTCTGGATCGATCACAGGATGCATTCCTCTGCAAGTGGGATCGTCACCTCCTGTTCACCATGAAGGACCACGAGCACCGGGTTCTTGTCCAGCCTCCGTTCGGTCACCTCACCCGGGTCGCCATGTTCTTCGTCGCGTACGATCGATCCGATGAACTCCTCCGGGTCCCAACTTTTCATCACTGCCATCGGAAAGCAACCCGGGCGCGTAAAGGTAAGCTACCAGGATGGAGGCGCTTTGGGGGTCGGTGAAGTCGTCGAACTTCACCAAGGTTGTCCCGGCCTTTATGCAACTTGCTGAAGAAGAACGGTACCTTCTGTCCTTCGATGTCCGACGATAAAGCACCGGCGTGCACGAGGTCCTCCAGGTCGCAGTCCTCAGAGTGCACGGTCTGATTCACCTTGATGCCCCCATGGCTTGCCCAGGCGACCGATCCGATGGAGGCTCTCCAGATGCATGTCGGAAAAATACGAGTTTAAAGGATTCGGAAATGAGAATGCCCTGCGTTCGTTTCCGAACACAGGCATTCCTTGAAGGGTTAGTAATTACTCGGCGCAGGCTCGGTACCATTCTGCACGGCGGAACCTCGCCTTGGAGCTTCTTCAGCAGCCGGTGCTTCCTCAGTAGCAGGGCCTCTTCAATGACAAGGCTCAGCAGCGGCGTTCAGCGGCACTTGCAGCGGCCAGCTTGGCGCTGTGCTGCGCAGCCATATCGGCGGCCTTCTTGATTTCCGCTTCGATGCGGGCCTTGTCAGCAGCGCTCTTGCCTTTGACCAGCTTGCTCTTTGCCTTCGATGCGGCGTTCTTCTCGTTCTTCCAGATATCGAATCGACGCTCGGCCTCAGCCTCGTCGAACGCTCCTTTCTTCACGCCATTGGCGAGGTGGTTCTTGTACACCACGCCGGTGTAGCTCAGGATGGCGCGGCGGGTATCGCTCGGCTGTGCACCTTTCTGCAGCCAGTCGCAGCCTTTATCGGTGCACACTCGATGAACGCTGGGTTCTGGTTCGGATGCGTGGCACCGATCCGTTCGATGTATTTCCCGTCACGTGGTGCACGGGAATCGGCTACCACCAAGTGGTGGTAAGGCCGACTTTTTCTTGCCCTTTCTCTGAAAGGCGGATGCAGTTGGCATGTCGCGTTTGTTTTGGTTGTCCCCTGAATTGGGGGTGCAAAGATGAGGTTTTCCTTGGAACCGACCAACAGATGACTTGGACGGATGGAGCTTCTTAGAGAAGCGCGAGAAGCATCTACAGGAATCGACAGGTAAAGGACGCTGATCCGAGTTGGCACATGTCCGGCGCGTGGCATGGGTATTCACCGAACTTTAGCGCGATGCGTCCCTTCCTTTGCTCTTCTCACACTGCTGGCATCAGCGCTGTGGCCCAAGGAACCTGTTCTGCCGGGCATCATCCCCATGCCAGCCGAGACCGCCCTTCGCCCGGGCACCTGCGACCTCACCTGCGGATGGACGATCCGGTCGTCGGTCGCGCTGAACGGCCTGCTCAGTGCAGGAACCGCTGGTGCAGCAGCCTGGACCCGCCGACTGCGAACGTGCGCTGGTGATCGACATGGAGCTGATCGCGCCGGACACCCTGCTACCCGACGAGTGGTACAGCCTCACCGTGGAAGCGGAGCGCATTCGCCTTGCCGCCCCCTCCGAGGAAGGCCTCTACCGGGGCAGCCGCAGCTTGCTGAAACTGTTGGAGCACGGTTCAGATACGGGCTCCTCCCTGCTGTAGCATCACCGACGCCCCGCGCTTCCCGTGGCAGGGCATGCACCTCGATGTCGTCCGCCATTTCTGGCCGGTGGACTTCGTGAAGAAGTACGTCGACCTGCTGGCCTGCTACAAGATGAACAGCTTCCATTGGCACCTGACCGGTGAAGCCAAGGCTGGCGGATCGGGGTCGAAAGTATCAGCTCACCGAAGTAGGCGCTTGGCGAAGCGGCGGTGGGTGGGTCCATACGAGCAGTTGGTCGACACTGTGCGCTACGGTGGTTACTACACGCAGGAAGATCGCGACGTGGTGGCCTACGCGGCGGCGCGCCACATCAACGTGGTACCGGAGATCGAAATGCCCTGGCCACGCGCTGGCAGCCTTGGCAGCCTATCCACAAGTAGGCTGCACGGGTGGACCGTACGCCGTGAACCGAGGCTGGGGCGTTTTCGAGGACGTGTTCTGCGCGGGCAACGACAGCACCTTCGCATTGTTGGAGGATGTACTCGCCGAGGTGATGGCGCTCTTCCCCGGCAGAGTGATACATCCACATCGGCGGCGACGAGTACGAAAAAGAGCGTTGGAAGGAATGTCCAAGAAATGCCAAGGGCGCATGCAAGGCCGAAGGCTTGAAGGACGAGCATGAAGATGCAGAGCTATTTCATCCAGCAGATCCGAGAAGTTCGTGAACAGCAAGGGTCGGAAGATCGTCGGTTGGGACGAGATCCTCGAGGGCGGGCTCGCGCCGAATGCGGCAGTGATGAGCTGGCGCGGCGCGGGCGGCATCGCAGCGGCGCGCAACGGGCACTATGCCGTAATGAGTCCGGGCAGCCACTGTTACTTCGATCACTCTGAGGCGATCCGCGAAAGACGAGCCGCTGGCTTTCGGCGGCTACACCACGTTGCAGAAGGTATACAGCTACGAGCCATTCCTGCTGAACTTAAGCCCGAAGAGCACCGATACATCCTCGGGGCCCAAGGCAACGTGTGGACGGGTACATCCTTACCACGGATCGGAGTGGAATACATGGCGGTGCCGCGTATGCTGGCCTTGGCGGAAGTGCTGTGGACGCCAAAGAGCGGAGGAACGAGGCGGACTTCATCCGCAGGTTGGAAACCAGAGTTCCCGAGGTTAGGCGCGGTGGGAGTGAATGCGAGCAGGAGCATTTGCAAGTCCTAATACGACCGATACAGGACCTGAGCCAGGAGAAGTGAATGTGACCTTGAATGCCGCATTGGGCAATTCAATCGAGTATGGCGTAATGAGAGCGCGGATGCTGAACTTGCGGAATGGGTTCTTGAGGAAGAGAGAAACCCCTTTCAGCACTGAACTTCAATATGGTGGCCCCATCACCACCGAGAATTGTACCGTCCTTGCTCAGTCAAGGAGTGCGATAAGAGCACTCGGGGTCGCTCTTTCAAGGAGTTCAACTTCAACCTTGCCACCGCCCGCCCCATCCACTCTGAGCATTCAGCCGAACGAACGCTACAACGAAATGGCCTTCACCTTGGTCGATGGCATCACGGCGCAAAGGAGGAAACGCGTGAACACCGAGTGGTTGGGCTGGAAGGAGGGACGTCACCATCACGGTGGATCTGGGAAGTGTGCAGGATATCAGCAGCCACATCGGCATCGGCGCGTTAGACGAACCCCCACAGCTGGATCCATGCGCCCAAGGCGATCGAGTTCCTGGTGAGTAAGGATGGGAAGAACTACACCGCTCTCGGCATCGCTTTCCCGTCGATGCGCGAGATCCCCGTAATACCGGCAGACCCGATCAAGCGGAGGTCCACTGCGATGGCCAGGGTGCAGGGCCGGAACGTGTACGCGGTAGAAAAGCCGACCCAAGCGCGTTACGTGCGGCTGGAAGTGCTGCACAGCGGCCCTATTCCCGCTGGCGACCCCGGCGCAGGCGATCCAGCGTGGTTGTTCCTGGATGAGATCGAAGTGCGGTAAGCATGAACTTTGTCCATCAACACTTGACCCCGGATCGGACCTGGGTCAGTGCATTCATACCATGAGGACCATCATCACTTCCTCCCTCTTTCTGCTCTCGTTCACGGCCTTCGCACAGAGCACCATCTGGAGCCATGCGATCGGCAACTGGCGCAACGGTCCCGTGGTGTACATCACACCGTTGATCGTGACCACTACACAGTACACGACGCCGATGTTGCTGGAACAATATCGATCGGAATACCCGGAGTTGAACGATGTGACGGACATCGACGTACTGCGATTCGGGACACCGGAAGAAGGCGAGGAAAGCCGGCTCACGCTCCAAGCGAAATACGGCATGCGCAAATTGGACGTCGTGATGCTCCCATCACCGAGCGAGCGACCCGCACCAACGCCAACGGAAGAACACTGAAACAAGATGCCTCGTACCAGCGCACCCTACTTTGCAGCATGAAGCGGATCATCCCTGCGCTGTGCTTCGGTCTGTTCGCATCCATGGCATTTGCTCAATTGGGAATGCCCCATTCGTCCTTTTCGCACGCCGACAGTTTGCGCGGGAGCATCGGGGAATATCGGGCGTGGTGGAACGTCGTGAGCTACGATGTGAGCGTTCGTCCCGACTACGACACACGCTCCATCACGGGCATCACGCAGATCGCGTTCGACGCCATCGAGCCAGGCCAACGCATGCAGATCGACCTGCAACAGCCGCTCGTGGTGGACAGCATCGAGACCGATGTGGCCGACTACAAGGACGGGGCATTCTCCGTGGGCTACCGGTCCATTCCGTTCAGCCATGAAGGCAACGTGGTGTGGGTGGACCTACCAAGGACCATGAAGGCCAAAGAAGCAACGACCATCACGATCCATTACCACGGTGTACCGCGGGCGGCCCGTACACCACCTTGGGATGGTGGCTGGATCTGGAAAAGAGATGAACAAGGGAACCCATGGATGAGCGTTGCTTGCCAAGGGCTGGGAGCCAGTGTATGGTACCCGTGCAAGGACCATCAGAGCGACGAACCGGAATTCGGCGCGTACCTGCGCATCACCGTCCCGGACAGTTTGCAGGCCATCGGCAATGGACGGCTGCAGCGCACGGTTAAGAACAACGACGGCACCAGCACCTGGAATTGGCAGGTGAAGAACCCGATCAACACGTACAATCTGGTGCCGTACATCGGCAAGTACGCGCACTTCGGGGAGGTGTACCAAGGCGTGGATGGGCCGCTGGACCTTGACCATTGGGTGTTGGCCCACAACCTCGACAAGGCCAAGGAACAGTTCGTGCAGGTCCCCGAAATGCTGAGCTGTTTCGAGCAATGGTTCGGCCCCTACCCCTTCTATGCCGACGGCTACAAGCTGGTGGAGGCACCGCACTTGGGCATGGAGCACCAGAGCGCGATCGCATACGGCAATGACTACAAGAACGGCTACCGTGGCACGGACCTCAGCGGAAGCGGACACGGCCTTGAATGGGACTACATCATCATCCACGAAAGCGGGCACGAGTGGTTCGGCAACAGCATCACCACAGCGGATATCGCTGATATGTGGGTGCATGAAGGCTTCACGGATTACAGCGAGACCATCTTCACCGAATGCCAGCAAGGGAACGATGCTGCCGAGGAATACCTGATCGGTCTGCGCAAGAACATCAGGAACGACAGGCCGATCATCGGTCCGTACGGGGTGAACGCTGAAGGCAGTGGCGACATGTACTACAAAGGCGCGAACCTGCTGCACATGATCCGCCACATCGTCGGGGACAGCACGTTCAAGGCGATGCTCTTGGCGATGAACAAGCGCTTCCACCACAGCATCGTGACGAGCGCCGCGATCGAGGACTTCATGATCAACTTCGATGATCGGACGAAAGCGCTCTTGAACAAGACCATCTTCGATCAGTATTTGCGGACCACCAAGATCCCCGTACTTGAATGGGGGGGGTGGAAGAAAGGGCTCTGGGCCCGCTGGACCGGAACCGTGGATGGCTTTTCCATGTACGCCGGGTTCAGAAAAGGTGAGGCGGTAAGGATAGAGCCACTTGGAGGACCCTACTTTCAACGCATCGCGCACGCAGCGGGTGGCAGCGGGGTCGAGATCGACCGGAACTGGTACATCAATAACAGACGTATCACCAAGAAAGCGATCCGATCAGGGCGAGCCCCAAAGAACTGGCATCGCTAAGCAAAGGATCCTACCACATGTAGGTCGAACCGTCGTCCTGACCTTTTCGACATAGATCATGCCTTGATACAGCACTCAAGCGGTTCCATTGCTTTTCGAGAAGACTGCTTGCAGCCATCCCCCGCACCTTGCTCCGCACCGACGGCGACCAGCCGAGCAACAGCCCCGGCATGCCGAGTGCTTGACGCGACCATCGCCAGAAGTCGAACACATCGGTCTGCTCGATGATCAAGCCGTCCTTCAACACAAAGGTTGACGTGATGATGTTATGCACCGGTCGCTTCGTCCTACTGAAGGTGTACCAAGCCTCCCACCGCACCTTTCCTGAAGCGGCATTCTCTTCAAGCACGGTGTAACTGATCCGTAGATCGGTGCCACTGGTCAATAGCATCTTCCACATGGCACGTGCCTCCCTTGCATCCAGTGCCGGGAACACAGGGTCGCTGAAGCGCGCCTCATCGTGGTAACACGCCCCCATGGTGGCCCAATCGCGTTGTTGGAAGGCCGAATAGAATCGATCGATGACCGTCATGGGCTGAAGGTAATCCGCCGAACTTCGTGGTATGGCGACATCGCACAACTACCTCCTCGAGTTGGATTGGCGAGGCAACCTCGGCCAAGGCACCGCTTCATACGAAGGCTACTCCCGCGAGCATATCATCCGCATCAACGGCAAACCCGACCTGATCGCCACGGCGGACCCACTGTTCTTGGGAGACCCGAAGCTGCACAACCCCGAGGACCAGTTGCTCGCTGCGTTGAGCGGATGCCATCTCCTTACCTACTTGGCCTTGTGTGCTCGAGCGCGCATCAACGTGATCAGTTACCGCGACAAAGCACAAGGGACATTGCTCTTGACCAAGGACGGTGGCGGGCACTTCACCGAGGTGGTCCTGCACCCCGAAGTGAAGGTGGCGGATGCTTCGATGCTTGAAAAGGCCCGCCACTTCCACGGTGAGGTACACAAGTACTGCTTCATCGCTCGGAGCGTGAATTTTCCGGTGCGCTGCGAGGCCAACGTGCATGCGAGCTGATCGTCAACGATCACTCTTCAGCATCTGCCACGATCCACCGATCGATCGTTCGCGATCGTGGAAAACTGATCCCCTTCCACCCCACCCTGCCCGGTAACTTCGTGGCCCTCCTGCCATGAAGTTCTCGCACCTCCACGTACACACCCAATTCTCCCTGCTCGACGGCGCGGCCAGCATTCCCGCGTTGTACAAGAAAGCCGCCGCCGATGGTCAACCCGCGCTGGCGATCACCGACCATGGCAACATGTTCGGCGTGTTCAAGTTCGTGGCCGAGGCCGGCAAGCTCAAGAACGAGGATGGCACACCCAAGGTGAAGCCGATCGTGGGCTGCGAGTTCTATGTGGTGAACGACCGTTACAAGAAGACCTTCACCAGGGACGACAAGGACAAGCGTTACCACCAGTTGATGCTGGCCAAGAACGCCACGGGATATCGGAACCTGAGCAAGCTCTGCTCGCTCGGATACATGGACGGCTTCTACAGCAAGTATCCGCGCATCGACAAGGAGCTGATCGAGAAATACCACGAAGGGCTGATCGCTACCACGTGTTGTTTGGGGGCCAGCGTTCCACAGGCCATCCTGCGTGGCGGCACCGGTGATCTGCAAAAGGCGGAGGACGAATTCAAATGGTGGCTGGACCTGTTCGGCGAGGATTATTACGTGGAGATCCAACGCCATGGGATCCCTGAGCAGGACCAAGTGAACAAGGTGCTGATCGAATGGGCGCGTAAGTACAATGTGCCCATCATCGCCAGCAACGACAGCCACTATGTGGACCAGGCCGACAGCAATGCCCACGACATCCTGCTCTGCATCAACACCGGCGAGAAACAGAGCACCCCGAAGGCCGACGACAGCGACGATGAAGTTAGCCAGAAGGGCAAGCGCTTCGCCTTCTACAACGACGAGTTCTTCTTCAAGACGCAGGCCCAGATGGGCGAGACCTTCAAGGACCTGCCCGAGGCCTTGGACAACACGAACCGGATCGTGGACAAGGTCGAGGTCCTGAAACTGAAGAAGGACATCCTGCTTCCCAACTACGAGATCCCTGACGGGTTCGCCGACCAGGACGAGTACCTGAAACACCTGACCTACGAGGGTGCCATCAAGCGCTATCTCGGCGAGGGCAACGGCGGTGTGGACTCCTTGGATCCGAAGATCAAGGAACGCATCGACTTCGAGCTGTTCACCATCCGGACGATGGGTTTCAGCGGATACTTCCTGATCACGCAGGACTTCATCAACGCCGGTAAGAAGATGGGCGTACTGATCGGTCCGGGCCGTGGTAGTGCGGCGGGAAGCGCCGTGGCCTATTGCATCGGGATCACCAACATCGACCCGATCAAGTACGACCTGCTGTTCGAACGTTTCCTGAACCCGGATCGCAAGAGCATGCCCGATATCGACACGGATTTCGACGACGAAGGGCGGCAGAAGGTGATCGACTACGTGGTGGACAAGTACGGCAAGAACCAGGTGGCGCAGATCGTCACCTACGGCAGCATGGCCGCCAAGAGCAGCATCCGCGATGTATCACGGGTGCTTGACCTTCCGTTGGCCGAGGCCGATCGTTTGGCGAAACTGATCCCCGAACGACCCGGCATCGAATTGGGCCGGATCCTGAAAGCTCCATTGGACGGGCCGGGTAGCTTGAAGACCAAGGAAGGCCTGCAGTCCGACGAGATCGCGAACGTGAAGCAGCTGCGGGAGATCCTCGCGAGCGGCGAACTGACCGCGGATGTGCTGCAAGAAGCCGAGAAACTGGAAGGATCCGTGCGCGGGACGGGTGTCCACGCAGCCGGCATCATCATCGCCCCGAGCGACCTGACCGAGATCATCCCGGTGTGCACCTCGAAGGAATCCACCTTGCTGCTCACGCAATATGATGGTAAGGTGATCGAGGATGCGGGCGTGATCAAGATGGACTTCTTGGGCCTGAAGACCTTGACGATCATCCGCGATGCCTTGCGCATGATCAAGGCCAACCACGGTATCGACATCGCGATCGATGACATCCCGCTGGATGACACGAAGACCTTCGAGCTCTACCAACGGGCCGAGACCAACGGCACCTTCCAGTTCGAGAGCGTGGGCATGCAGAAGTACCTGCGTGAACTGAAGGCGGACAAATTCGGCGACCTCATCGCCATGAACGCGCTGTACCGTCCGGGACCGCTGGAATACATCCCGACGTTCATCAAGCGTAAGCACGGGCTCGAAGAGATCGTGTACGACCTCCCCGAGATGGAGGAACTGCTGAAGGAGACCTACGGCGTTACGGTCTACCAAGAGCAGGTGATGTTGCTCTCGCAGAAGTTGGCCGGCTTCACCAAGGGCGATGCCGACGTACTGCGGAAGGCGATGGGCAAGAAGGACCGCGCCACGCTGGACAAAATGAAGGGCAAATTCCTCGAAGGCACCGCCGAACGAGGATTCGACACGAAGGTCTGCGACAAGATCTGGACGGACTGGGAGGCCTTTGCGCAGTATGCCTTCAACAAATCACACAGCACCTGCTATGCCTTCGTGGCGTACCAGACCGCTTGGTTGAAGGCCACTTATCCGGCCGAGTACATGGCCAGCGTGCTCACACATAACCAAACGAGCATCGACAAGGTCACCTTCTTCATGGAGGAGTGCCGCCGGATGGGCATACCGGTGTTGGGGCCCGATGTGAACGAGAGCCAATTCCAGTTCAGTGTGAACAAAGCGGGCCAGATCCGCTTCGGCTTGGGCGCGGTGAAGGGCGTGGGAGAAGGCGCTGTGGACGCCATCGTGAGCGAGCGCGTGGAGAACGGCCCCTACACCAACGTGTACGATCTGATGCGACGGGTGAACCTCCGTTCAGCGAACAGGAAAGCCTTGGAAAGTCTGGCCTTGGCCGGAGCCTTCGACGGTATGGGCATGGACCGTGCGCATTTCTTCCACAGCGGTGGCGAAGGCAAGCCAACGTTCATCGAGACACTGGTTCGCTACGGCCAACAGCATCAGGACGGGGCCGATAGTTCGCAGGTATCCATGTTCGATATGGCAGAAGGTGAAGCGGCCATTCCCGAACCCGCTATTCCGCAGATCGAAGGGTGGAGCGCATTGGAGCAACTGCACCATGAGAAGGAAGTGATCGGTTTCTATTTGAGCGGCCATCCCTTGGATGATCACCGCTTGGAGATCAACAGCCTGTGCACGGTGAAACTGCCGGAGTTGAAGGAATTGGAAAAGCTGCAGGGACGCGAGGTCGCCTTCGCCGGGATCGTCACCAAGGCCGAACACCGGATCGCCAAGAGCGGCAAGCCCTTCGGCAGTCTCTCGCTGGAGGACCACCATGGCATGCATGACTTCATGCTCTTCAGCGAGGACTACTTGCGTTTCAAGGTCTACTTGCAGCCAGGCGCCTTGTTGTTCGTGAAAGGCAGGGCAAGTGCGCGCACCTGGGGTCGGGACGAAGGTCAAATGGAGTTCAAGATCACCTCCATCGACCTCTTGGGCGATGCGAAGGACAAATACATCACACGGATCAACTTGATGGTAGAGGCCGATCGGATCACGGACGCCTTGGCCCGGGAACTTGGAGTTCTACTGAAGGGATCACCGGGCAAATGCAAGGTCAATTTCCAGTTGGTCAGTTCGAAGGAGAACCTCGCCATCGAAGCGCCCAGCAAGGGGATCGAGGTGAACCTCAACGAGGACTTCATGCGTGACCTGAATGCCATCTCCGATGTATCCTACACCTTGAACTGACGGATCGTCAGAACAATTCCCATGGCAAGGATCTTGTCAGGTGGAGGTACCTTTGCCGACAACAACCCGTGCAAAGAAAGCGGGGACGGCGGGACCCGATCGAACGAGAACCGCCAACTTGCATCCTCAACAACGACCGAAATCAAACCCAGGGCACTCCGAACGGCCCACCGAATAACATGGCGATCGAACTTACCGACAGCAACTTTGAAGAACTCGTCCTCAAGAGCGACAAACCCGTAATGGTCGACTTCTGGGCCGAATGGTGTGGCCCCTGCCGCATGGTCGGCCCCGTCGTAGAGGAGATGGCCAAGGAATATGATGGCAAAGCCGTGATCGGCAAGGTGAACGTGGACAACAACCCACAGACCGCCATGAAATACGGTATCCGCAGCATCCCTACGATCCTGTTCCTGAAGAACGGCGAAGTGGTGGACCGCAGCGTAGGTGCTGTGCCCAAAAGCCAATTGACAGGTAAGCTCGACGGCCAAATGGCCTAGGTCGATAGCTGCGTTCCAAGGGACCCCGCATTGCCCAGCGCAGTGCGGGGTCCTTCGTTACCGGGCACCATCACGAATTTCGAGTAGGCTGTTGTCCAAGAGCGATCCCGCATGTAACGTTGCATAGCTCATCGAAGCCTGAATGACCATGGACCGCGAGCCCAGCTACCGCAAAACACCACTTTTCAAAAAGGCGGAGGAGATCCGCGAATTGGCGACCGCCATCGTGGAAAGTGCACCGGATGTCAGCAGTGAGGAGGAAGAGTCCTTCGAAGCCAGCATGTTGGAAGGAAGCAAACGGGACATACTTGCCAACGCTTACATGATCGGGGCCAAGATCGCCGGTGCACATGCCATGAACATGTACGACCTGCAAATGGAGAACGCCTGCCTGATCCGTCGGGCATGCCGCGAGATGGTGGTGGCGCTGCGCGGCCTGGAGATCGCCGGACACAGCGAACAAGCACACTTCGATCTCTTGCGCATCGCCGTTGAGGAATTCCGTCCGCTCTTCGTGGAGTGGGTCGCCACCTTCTTGGATTCGGAACGCTTCTACGACGACTGGGGGCTGTTCAACCTGCCCGGTGATGTGCCCGATGTGGACTGAGACCGGAACCCCGACCTTTGTACGGTGCCGATCCAACAGAAACAGATACAAGCCCTCAGTGCGCTCGAGTTCAAGGCCCGTCAAGTGGTCGAGGGCTTCTTAGCGGGCCTGCACAAAAGCCCCTTCCATGGGTTCAGCGTGGAGTTCGCCGAACACCGCGCCTACAATCAAGGGGAAAGCACGCGCCACATCGACTGGAAGCTCTATGCACGCACGGACAAGCTGTTCGTGAAGCGCTACGAGGAAGAGACCAACCTGCGCTGCCAACTCGTGTTGGACGCCAGCAGCAGCATGTACTATCCGGCGAAAGGGGAGAGCCAGGAATTCAACAAGGTGGAATTCGCCGTTCATGCCGCAGCGGCCTTCATCCAGTTGCTTCGGAAACAGCGCGACGCGGTGGGCCTAACGACGTTCGCTGACCAAGTGCTCATCGCCGAGCAGGCGCGCAGCAATGCGGTACACCTGCGCCACTTGATGCAGCAATTGGAAGGACTGATCGCCGCGGAAGCCCCGGCCCGCGGGCAACGGACCTCGGTGGTCGAAGCCTTGCACGACATCGCCCAACGCGCGCACCGGCGCAGCTTGGTGGTGGTTCTGAGCGACATGCTGGACAGTGCCGATCGGGAAGAAGAGGTCTTCGATGCCTTGCAACACCTGCGCTTCAACAAGCATGACATCCATCCTGTTCCACATCGTGGACCGCAAGCTGGAACGCTGGAACTGGACCTGCCGGCAGGCAGGTCAAGGCCCATCCGGCCGAAGTGCGGGAAGCCTACAAAGCGGCCATGGCCGACATGCAGCACCGACTGAAACTGAAGTGCGGGCAGTACCGGATGGAGCTGGTCGGGGTGAACCAGTATCAACGCCGGATTCGAGCCGATGTGTTGGAGTTCCTGACAAAACGAAGCGCGTCTTTACTGAGAATCCCAAATGCGCTTGCCACCCTACCCTTACATTTGCACCCGCCTCGCGCTAAAAGTGAGGCTGAACGGACCGGTAGTTCAGGCTGGTTAGAATGCCGCCCTGTCACGGCGGAGGTCGCGGGTTCGAGTCCCGTCCGGTCCGCGAAAGCCCCTTCCGAGGGGCTTTTTCATGGGATGGAGGGGCCGGAGCCTGTCCCGTGCAAACCTTGGACTATGGGGGCGCATCTGGTGAGGGCCCGTCCCATTACGGAAGCACCGACACCTGGCAAGGACTCCGCTCGGTTCATCGTTCGCGGGCCGTTCCACGAGATGGCGCCGATGCGCTCGTAGGCACGAACTCCTCTTCCGTAGGCCGCAGCGGGGCTTGGTCCGCTAGGTTCGGCAGCCGTGCTCACGGCAACTGCTGGCTCCGATATTCAACAGGTTGCATCCCGGTCGTTCCCGGAGCCAGTGTATTTCACCACCCCGTCCATGTTCACATCGGCGCGATGGTAGGAGATGACCGTATTGGAAGGGATGACACCGCCGATCGCCTGAAGGATGGCATCCCTGTCATTACCAGTGCCGGTATACCTCAACTGGCCATCCGGGAGAGCGTTCCCACGGCCCACAGTACCCGTCGCGTTCCCACCACCTTACTGGCACTCCGTGCCGTAGTCAGGGTGGTGCCCAAAGGTGTGAGGTCGGTCGAGGTCACCGAGTTCCCCGTGCTGTCATCACCCCAAGGTGGTTCGGTGCCGCACGGCAACGTGGTACAGGCCGGGTTACCGGGCAAGCGGAACGCAGTGGTGCCATTGCCCGGTGCCATGTACCGTCCCGCTGAACGAGCGAGCAGCGGGTGGCCTTCACCGCGATAAGGATAACCGCCTGCGCAATTCAACCGCGCTGATCCACCACAGCAATTGTTGCCCGTGGTATTGAGCAGCGATGAGCGTAGTTGTATGGATCGGCCACGCGTTGGAAGCCCAATTCGGTGTACGGTTCTGTGCCGGGAATGAGCCCGGCGACGCAGGATTGTCGTAATTCTGTGGAGTTGGTGGCCGATATGAAGGGCCCTCCAGGAAGACCTTCAGGGACAGCACCACCTCCTCGTTCATCAACTGCACATTATCCATGTAGAGCCGACCCGTGCCGCCGTTGATCGCCACGAATCGCAATTGGATCACTGCGCCGTCGTAGGCGGACAGGTCGATGCTGTTGCGGCTCCACTGGGAACAGTTGGTGGGCACCCAGGGCGCTGTGGTCGAATTCGGCGCTGTGACCAGTGCGCTGCTGCGGGTGAACACCGTGGTCCAGCTTTGTCCGCAATCGGTGGATAGCTGCACCTGCAGTTGATCGAGACTGCGCGCCATTCGGGTTGTCGAATAGGCATGATCGAACTTCCGGCGATGCGCCGTGGAGCGGAAAAGGTCGATGCGGGGGTGATGGTCCTGTTCACCCAGGCCGGGATCGCCGACGAAGTTGCGCGTCCAGGCCCGGGAAGAGACGCAATCCGGGCCGATGGAGGAAAGCAGTGAGTTGGCCAGGTGCTCTGGCCATCGGGGTTCCTCAGTGTCAGTTGGGAACCGTGGCACCTGCCTCCACGCCTTCGGAGTAGGGGGCTTGTACCAATAAGCTGGGTGCCACCTGGAAGTTGAGGTCGCCACCATTGTCCGCCGGAACCTGATCTCCCGGATAGTTGGTTTCCACCAACAGGACATGCGTGCCTGCCGCAAGACCGGTGAGCGGCTGTGCGAAGGTGTGGGTGGCCCCGCTGTTGGAACTGAAGGTACCCTGTACCACTTCGTTCACCCATGGACCATTGTCCAAGCGGTAACGCACCGGTATGTTGGTGAGCGGCAGCGCTCCGCGGTTTCCGACCACCACGGTGACCGGGATGCCATTTCCACCGCAATCCACCAGCGGCCCTGCCGTGGGCGATTGCAACTCCTCACCAAGCGTTCACGTAGGGCACCTGCTCGATCCGGATGTTGTCCATGTGGAAACGGTTCCCCTTGCCATTGATGGCCACGAAACGGATCGTGATGGCGAGCCCCATCATAGTCAGCAAGGAAAATGGCCGTGGAACGCCAATGCGTGTTCGGGCGCCCAAGGCAAGGATGTGGCAGGTGCGGTGCCGAGCACGGGTCCGGATTCCAAGAGGTTCACCCACGATGCTCCGCAATCCAGGCTCAGGTCCACGCGGAACCCATCGGCACCGGAGCGGATCGGAATGGGGCGCGTAGGCATGAGCAGAAACGCAGCGTGGCGCGGTTGCCAGGGCTCAATTGAAGAATGGGAGAAACCAGGCGGTCCTGGGTTCCGATGTTGGAGTTGCTCGAGTGATCCACCCCGCCATGCGCGGGTCACCGGATTCGGCCCAATAGGCACCTGAACGTTCTCCCAAGTCGACCCCTGATCGATGTTCTGTAGGTTCCATTCAATAGGACCACCGCGCCATCCTCCGCATCCGCCTCCACCGCATAGGGCCACGGCGGTGTGTTCAGAATTGACCGTGACTGACTCGAGAAAAGGTTCATAGAAAGCTGTTGGTCAGGTTCTGATCGTTTCAGAAGATGTGACCTCAAGGCATAAGCACCTGGCTGCGCGATGCGCAAGGGTGGTAAAAACATGTGTGCCGAAAGTGCCTGGCACCATGGTGCCGATAAAGTTCTCCATCACCCATGGCCCTCCATTGAGCCGGTAGCCCACTTCAAAGCCCGAAGCCGGCAGCGATCCACCGCTGTAGAGGCGCATGGAGACCGGCTGAGGCGTATCGTCGCAATGGAAAAAGAGGTCTTCCTGCGGAGTAAGGACGGACACCAATGCCACTTCCACCGGTGGCGGAAAGCTCAATACGTGGAGACGGCTCACATAGGTTTTCCCTCCGAGCTCCGCACCACCGGTACTCTCGATCCGTATGCGGATCGTCTCTGGAACGCTGTGAGAGGATGGACTCATTGACCCAGTATCCACAAGCGTCCATAAAGGCGTTAGGCGCAGGTGAGGAGTTGTCCGCCATGGCCGGAGTTACCAGTTGCTGAACTGTCCCATGTTCGGCCACAATCGGTAGTGACCATGATACAGCGTGTCCGTTACCGTGTTGCCAACACGTGGCACATAAGCCCTTCGGTAGGTGAAATGATGCAGATCTCCGACGGGTAAGTCCAGTAATGGACTTTGAATACCCGCAGTCTGGTAGTAAGTGCCATGTGCCCCCCAGATAGACATTCTCAGGGTGCAGGTCGATGAATAGTTCGTCCCTGTCACAGACCACGCCGCGTTGAGGCCAGCACCATAGTTCGTCCACGAATTGCCGGGGCCTGGGGTTATGTTGGCATAATGCGGGAGCGCATCCCGGGGCGGAGGTTGATAGCGATCGACTTCTCATCCACACTGAGTTCATCACCCCACGGCAGGTCCACCCAGCACACGCAGGACACTGCCCGGGATCGGTCAAGGGCAATGGATTGAGTGGAATCGATATCGATCTGATTGCAAATGGGACAGTGATGCGATCACGTACGGGTCACCACAGGTCCATTATCCAGTTGGTACCGCAGAGGTGACCTGGTTCTGTTGGAGCAGGCCCATGTTGCGCACGCGTGCACCTAACTTCAAGGCTCACAGCTTTTCTGATGCGGGGGCCAGGGGTCAGGATGGATTATTGTTCGACAGGGCTCAGGGCGAAGGATTACACTGATGTGGTTGCTGACATTGAACCCTGTGATGCATAGCCCAGCCCCCACGGCGCGCAAGGCCTGTTTGATGAGCGTCTGATGGGCACCGTTAATTCACCTGGTCCGCAGCCAGGATCGCATCCCGCGCGTCAACGAAACCCGGAGAGCAAGGGGTTAGCTTCATACCATCCACCACCAGCCTCAGGGCGATGTTGTTCCCTCCATTGCCGTTGTACAGATCGGTACTGAAGCCGTACTGGTCGATGAGATCCCCGGAGTCATTTCATACAACATGGTACACCATGCGAAGCCGATGCCGTGCGGCTGTGACAGCCCCCTTGAAGATTGGTGCTCGCATAGGTGTATGGGTTCACGGCCATGTCCGGTGGTATAGGGTGCCGGTCTTATCCCGTTGCCGGTAATGGGTATTGTGCCCGGACGTAGTACCAATTCCACGGGGTGTGGTGCGCATGCGTGGACCTCATGGTCATCATCAGGCCGATGAAATCGCTCCAGCCCTCCCCCATATGTTCGGAATTGTCCAAGCAGTTCACCACCGAGGGGCCACCCACCAGACGTGCTCGAAATGCATGGCCATACTCGCAGCCGATCGCAGGTTGTCCAGATCACCTGGCGCGATGTGGAACAGCATGATCCTGAACATCTGCATACGGCCTGGTACACACTCCCACCGTCGGTTGGAAATTGGCGTTGTTGGAGCCGCTGCCATCCAGCGCATCCGCGACGACGTGGTCGCCTTGCGTGCCGCCCCTGCCATAGTTGTTCTCCTGGTAGTTGCCGCTTACCTCGTTGAACCCATATGCGTACAGCACATCGTGCAGGTAGTTGCTCCAGTAGAACAGGTTGGTGATGGCCGCAGACCCATTGCGTTTCCGAGGCCTGCCCCCAGGTTCAGGAAGTCGAAATCCAGTGATGCGCCACCATGGGACTGAATCCCGGGGTGCCATTTACCCCGTCGATATCCTCCTCTTGCAAAAACGTTGTTACCGCTGCGTGATGTGTACTCCCGAAGCACCATTGGTATCGTGCCAACCATAAGGAGACGCAATGCCACCTGCCAGCCGGAGCAGGGTCACCACGGAGCGGTTGCCATGGTTGAGGCTTTCCACGGGCGGTGCATACACCCGGTAGCTGTTGGGACCTGCTGGCATGGCCAAGTCTTCGTCGTCCTCTCGAACAGGTGCGGTCGGATCGTGTTGAACGTGATCGCTATGATCTCCGTCGAAAGCACAGCGGATGATGCGGTCCACCTGGTCCAACTCCTGGCCGGTGAGGGCATCCACTTTCACGTCCCACCAGTGCTCGCCATTCGGCATGGAGAAGTCCACGGTCCACACCAGCCGTAGGACCGTATCCACGGGCCAATGCACCAACTGCACAGTCGCAGGCATGCCGCCGAAGTCGGTGCCGTCGTAAATGCGCTTGTGGCCAATCCTCGGAACGCTCCAGGCGGGGCATGGGGATGCCTTCACGACCCACGAGCGTGGCCAGTACGGCATCGGCTGCTATGGCCGGGACGGTGGCATTGACCTTGGTCACGTGCGCGGTACTGCCCGAGTTGTTCAGCTTCAGCACGGAACCATCCGGCATCCGATGCACCGCGATCTCACCGTTCCACATATGAGCTTTCACCATCGCTGGCGCATAGAAGGTGTTGCACGCCGTTAATGCTCGGTCGCCGTATGGTCCTTCACCACCACAGCGGCGAGGTCCTCTGCGGAGAAGCCCGCCTTGGTGAGGTCGGCATGCACCAAGGTGATAAGCGTGCGGGCATCAGGCCGATGCTGGGCAGACAGACCTGTGGCCAGCAACAAGGTGAGCAGGAGGATGGGATGGCGCATGGCTCGGGAACGTTTCGATCCGTGCAAGTTGCACCATTGCGTGCCAAAGCACCCGGGACTTCTTATCCCATGGCACCCGATGGAATCCAGTGGCTACTTTTTCATGCCCGCAGTTTGCCGTGTCACTTTCATATCGCTTCCGCATGCTCAAGCATCTTCGCACCATATGCCCGCTGGTCGCCGTATTGGGCTGCATGACTACGGTCGATGCACAGGATGCATCATTGGTCCCATCGATGAAGTGAGGAGTTGAACGCAGCCACCAACGACACCCCTACGCCGACGCCCTCGCCCGCCTCAACTTGATCATTCGGAGCCCTGACAGTGCCCGTTATTTCGGCGATCGAAGCTCTACCCCAACTCGCCACGCGCATCGGCCAGGCGTGCCATCGCCGATGCCCACAACAACCTAGGATGGTTGGAAACACAACAAGAGGACATTTCCCGGAAGCACAGGTACACTTCGATGCTGAAGCCTTGAGAGGATTCCGGAAGATCGACAACCCGGCCTTCTTACTCGGTCACCCTGTAGCAGCATGGGTTGGTGGGCCGACAGGGCGACCGCGTTGGTGCGCTGCAGCGTTTCCAGGAGGCACTCAAGGAATCGGGATCTCGCGCGTGATACAGCCAGCACGGCCATCTTGCTGTATTCCATCGGCACCACCTACAGCAAGATGAAGGAGTATGACCGGGCCCGCACCTTCATGGAACGCTCGCTGGCACTGGAAAAGAATTGGGACGCACGAGCAAACAAGCCAATTGCCTGCTGGCCATGGGCAATACGTGGCGCAGCGAGGGCGACACAGTGACATGAAGCTGTACGCAGGTCCGCGGCCTGTACAGCGCCAATGACAGCGATCCTTCTGGCATGGTGGAAGAGAACAGCGGCGACCTGTTCCTGGAGGTGCGCATCCGAAGCTACCCTTCTACCAACGTGCACTGGCCCACTACGACACGCTGCAGAGCGCCGCCGATCAGGCCTACATCCTCCAACGCATCGGCATGGCCTACTCCGGCGTGAAGAACTATGGGAGGCGGAAAAGAGCTACAGCGCAGGTATGGCCTTGGCCCACGCCACCGGCAGTGTGGAATTGGTGATGGAGTACGAACTGAGCCTCGCCGAACTGGCCGTGAAACAAGGGCAGCGGTATCGCCATCGGTCCACTACCAGCGCCGCATGAAGGATAGCCTGCAAAGCGCGGCGGCGGCGACGAACTGATGCGCCTGCGGGCCAAGTTCAGGAGGCCGAGCAGGCCGAGCAGGAGAACGCCCTGCTGAAGACCGAGAACATAACGAGCCGCGCCAATGAAGCGCGGCTCCAAGGCTCGCTGACAGCCGCTGCCGCCGTCCCATCGGCCTGGTGCTATTACTGGGACTGCTCTTCCCGCAACTACCGGCTGCGCGGCGAGCCAAGAGTGGAGCGCTTCAATGCCGAGTTGCAGGCCCAGCGCGACCAGGTGCAGCATATGAACGACCTGCTGGAACAGAATGCACGCAGCCAGCTCAACCCGCACTTCATCCACAGCACTGCCCAGAACAGCGCCATCACCATGGTGAAGGAAGGGCGCAATTTGGAGGCGCTCGCCTACCTGCAAGGGTTGAGCAAATTGATGCGCATGGTGCTTGAGCATTCCGTGAGCGACCGTATCACCGTGGAGGAGGAGATGACCTTCCTGCGGCTGTATGTAAGCTTGGTCGTTGCGGCTGCCGGGCCTGCAGTGTGAAGTGGAGGCCGACCGGGCACTGCTGGACGAGGAGGCCGAGCTACCCGCGCTGCTGGTGCAGCCCAGCGCTTCGTGGAGAACGCCTTGTGGCACGGACTTGCAGCGAAGGAAGGGAACCGGGAATTGAACGTCCGCTTCAGTGCCACCGACAAGGGCTTGCATACGCCGCGTTGCGCGACAAGCGTTATCGGTCGAACGGTTCAGGCAGCAAGGCCGATGGGCATCGCTCACTGGGCACCGAGTTGACGAACAGGCGCTTACATTGCGGCGCCGGCTACAACAGCGCGGATCGTTCACCATCAACGATACGAAGGATGGGGCGGGGAACGCGATGGGGACGGAGGTGGTGATCGATCTGGAAGGGTGATGAAGTTGTGAGGTGTGAGGTGTGAACTGGGAGGTGTGAGGTGTGAGTGGCGCCCGCCTTCACTTCACAGCTCCGCACTCACCTCTCACCATTCTTTGATCTTTCCACCATGATCGCTGCACCCCCTGTTGGTGGACGATGATGACCCGGCGGCACGCAGCTACCTGCGCGGCCTGCTTGCCGACACCCCGGGCGGAGGTGATCGACGAGGCTGGGAACATCAGCGAGGCCAAGCGGATATGATCATGGAACTAGAGCACCGCGTTGGTCTTCCTGGACGTGGAATGCCAGGCGGCAGCGGCTTCGACCTGCTTCGCGAACTGAAGCGCTGGGACTTCGAGGTCATCTTCGTCACCGGCTTCCAGCGCTACGCCATCCAGGCCATACGCTTCAGCGCGCTGGACTACCTGCCCAAGCCCGCGCAGCCCGATGAACTGGCGTTTGCACTGGAACGGTATGCCGAGCGCCACGCCACCGAACTTGACCGCGCCGCGGTGCAAGAGCAGTTCCTAGCGAACATCGCGCAGCAGGAGGCGAAGGATTTCCGGCTCACCATTCCCCACGGCGACCGCACCTTCTTCGTGGCGCCCAACGAGGTGGAGCGCTGCATGGCCGACCGCAACTACACGTGGGTGCACTTGGTGCACGACCGCCGCTACCTGCTGGCCCGCACGCTGAAGGAGTTCGAGGAAATGCTCACGCCCTTCGGATTCGTTCGCCTGAACCGCAGTGTGTTGGTCCGCAAGGACACCATCCTGCGCCTGCACGATGGCCACGCCGAGCTGAAGGACGGCGAGAGGCTGGAAGTGAGCCGCCGGCGCTGGCCGGAGCTGAAGCGGACGTGGGCGGCGTAGCTCACCACTGGATCACACACCCCACCACCGGATAGGAAGCTTTGGGAACAGGGCCGTGCGCGCATGCACCTTGGTGGTCGAAAACCCGAACCCATGCGCGCACTGTACACGCTTTCCGCCACCCTCCTGCTCCTTTCCGCCCAAGCCCAGTGGCCCACGGACCCCAACGACCCGTTGGTGATCTGCAACAATGCCAGCAACCAGCGCGATCTGCGCGTGGTGGGCGATGGCAACGGCGGCTGGTACATACTTTGGACCGACAACCGCGCGGATGCGAACCGATATGCGGTGTATGGACAGCGGGTGAACAGTCAGGGCATCCCGCAGTGGGAGCCGAACGGCCGTTTGATCCAGGAGGTGCCGGGGCGGAGCATCAATTACATGGGCGCGTCACATTTCGAGAACAACAACCTCCTCCTGGCCTACATCTCGGGAGCCGATGCCACCGCTGGCGACACCGTGCGCGCCATGGCCTATGATGAGGAAGGCGCACCCGTGTGGGCCGAACCCACTTTGCTCGCCTATCCGGGCCCACTGACCGGCGGCGGCACCTCAGGGGCCAACTATTACCCCCGTGTGGTTGCGGTGCTCGGCGGGGTGTATGTGGGTTGGGGAACCAACCCCTTGGGTGCTGCGGACTACATCCACATCGCCCGGGTGAAGCCTGATGGCACCACGGACATGCCGGAGCAAGGTGTGGCCGTGAGCACGATGAACAACCCCATCACGGCAGGACCGTGGGTCATGCGCCACGATCTGGTGGGCGGCCTGATGATCGAACGGCGCTGGGGCAACGGCGCAGGTGCTCCGCTGCGCGCACAACGGGTGGACAGCTTGGGCATCGAGTTGTGGCCGAGCATCCTGGAGGTAAGCGCCAACAGCAGCGGATTGGGATACGAGTGGAGCACGGCGGTCGCACCCAACGGAAGGCTGAACTCCGTGTGGGGCAATGGCTACGACCTGCGCATGGCGATCTACGATACAACTGGCACACTGTTCAACGGTAACGCACCGATAGATGTGTGCATCCAACCCGATGTGCAGGAGAACCCCTACGTCGTGCAGACCGAGAGCGAGACCACCGTCTTCTGGGCGGATAACCGTTCATCCGCAGGCAACGGCAGGCAGGTGTTCATGCAGCGCTTCGATGCGAATGGCACACCGATCCTTGCCCAGACCGGCGCATTGGCCATGCAGGTGAACGGCAACAACATCAGCTACCCGCGTGCTTTCCCCGCGGATAACAGCAGTTTCATTTTGGCCATGCACACCGACTTTGCCGTCGGAAGTGGAACACCCGGCTTCCGCGCAGGACGAGTAACGAACACAGGTACCAACCTATGGAGCGACACGACCCGCTTCTGCACGACCGCGCTAGGGCCCAACGCCGGCACCGACTACGCCATGGTCTCCGATGGCGATGGTGGCGTGGCAGCGTTCTGGTTCAATTGGCAGAACAACGCCATCTACGCCGCACGGCTGGATCGCAATGGGCGCATGGGCGACTTCACCAGTGTGGAGGAATTGGAGCGCAGCATCTTGAGTCTGTATCCGAATCCTGCGACTGACCGCATCACCTTACAAAGCCGAGATGGCCGGGCATTGGGCGAAACACGCATACTCGCCTCTGATGGCCGCGTGGTATGGGAAGCCGGGTCAACGAATTCGGAACGGGTGGATCTCGATGCACGGCAGCTCTCTCCGGGCCTGTACACGGTGGTCTGCAGCTCTGGTAAAACACTGCTTACAGCTCGTTTCATCAAGCAATAGCGACCAACAACCTTGCGGCCAGGATCGCAGGCCTTGAACACCACAATATCACCAACACGAAAGGATCTGTACGAATATGAAGCACTCGATCTTTGTCACGATCTCCTTCGCGCTGATCCTTATCGGCTGTGAAAAGGACGACAACACGCCAACTTCAAGCAGTGGAGTACCGACCGGAGGTACCAACGGGACCGGCCTCATCACAAGCTGGTCACCGGTGAAACCTTATCCGGACGACGCGATCACGCTGACAGGCGGACCCTTCAGCACGGACCCTGCGGATAATGTAGTGACCGCATGGGCCACGACCCTGAACGTGCTGAGCGTAAGCAGTACCCAGTTGGTGGTGCAGGCACCATCCACGTTCATCCCCTTTACCGGAGGCTATTCCAACCTGATCGTGACCAGCGGCAACAACGCGGATACCATACCATATTTGTATTGGAAACGCCCCATGAACCTGCAGTTCCTGCAGGACAACCTCGACCAGACCTTTTCCGGTCAGCCGGCCCGTGCCGGAGATTCCGTCGAATTCCAAGGACACGGATTCACACCATCCGGCATGAGTGTCCTTTTGGACAACATCCCCATGACAGGTCCTATGAGCATTGATTCATCGTATTATGGCCAGTTGCGCTTTCGGATACCGCTCAGCCTGGCGTCGGGATACGACGAAAGCACCTTGACCACCCTGTTCGTCTCTGCTACGAATGCCGATGGCCGCACGGATACCCTGACCATTCCTTTCGCACCAACTCCGGACATGCGCTTGAACGGCATCGAGCTGATCGGTGGTGGTTCGGTCTTCTCGTTGGCCCAGCTCAACGGTGGCGGCCAGGTGCTCAACTTCCGGGTTTACGGGCGATACCTCTTCGCCACAGCACCATGGACGCTCACCGGGCCGTCACCCACCAACGGCACCCTGGGCGTGGGCGGTTACCCGAACGAGGCCTTCGTGGTGGTGAACCCGGTGAGCATGTCCCCAGGCACCTACTCCCTCTCAATGAGCGGAACATTCATCAATTATGGGTTCACCCTGACGCCATGAGGAGCATGTGCTGCGAACAGTCACCGTTCATCCTGGTCAGGCACATGTTGCGACGGTCACGGGTGGCCGGTTCGATAATGTATCTGGCGCTCCTCTGTACCATACCCATGGCCGCATGGGCGCAACCAGCGGTGCATCTTCCCGCCGCACTTCCAGCCATGGGAGCCTACTACATCAACGTGCACGAGCTGGCCCAACCCTACTTCCTGAAGGACACCGTGGGAGCGGACCTCATTTGGATCTCACGAGCGTCGAACTGAAGGAAGCTGGTACCGGTGACCGACAGCGTCATCCACTGGGAACTGGCCACAAATGACAGCCTCCCCGAGGGAACTGCCGTTGTATTGCACCGGGCCTACGGTTACCGACGCTATTACCTCAACTGCGTGGATGACGCCCTGCAGGAACTCGGCACCTACGCACCCTATTACAACGAACGGGAACAGTACTCCCGGCCCATCATGCTGTGGCGCGATGGCAGCGGCTACGGATCATACTCAGAGCAGTACTCGCCGATCGTGGAGGATGTGATGATGCGCCGTGAGGTCGTCGGCACCGGCACGCTCGTCGCTCCCTATGGACGCTTCCCGGACCTGCTGCTGTTGAAAGTGTGGCCTGATCGCGATCGATCCGCGGAGCGCTATGAACTTGTGGATCCCGCCAACCCGTTATTTCCGTTGGGGATCTTCTGGTACAATGGCGATGTGCAATTGTTCGAACCGGCGGGTTACGCAGGATCCGGCAAATAGCAACGAAGATCTCAACCTCAAGGTCGGATCACATGCCGTGAGACCGCATGAGCACCGAACCGGCGATGACCGCTCATTTCTTCATCACCTGCTGCACAGCCCGGCCTTGGTCGGTATCGATACGTACAACATAGTTCCCCTGAGCGAGTCCGTTCAGCGGTAAATGAAGGTCAGCACCCTCCGAAAGGTTCTTCTGTTCCTTAAAGACCACGCGTCCGGTGAGGTCGCTCAGCGTGATCCGTAGCGGTCCGCTGAAGCTGGTCCGTATGGTCAGCATGTCAGTGAACGGGTTCGGGAATAACAGCAGCTGTGGCAAGTGGTTATCATCGCCAACTCCGGCCGTGCCGATGCAAATACAATCCGCCGACCACGTGCCATCACCACCGCTGTCCGTGATACATGCACCACCCGTCCAAATAAGTTCGTCGCCATCGTTGCAGTCGTTCGCATTGGCCACGAAGCCTTCGGGGCCCGGCGTGCATTGCACCACGGCAGTGGCCGGATCGCCGTAGCCATCCCCATCCCCATCGGCATAATAGGCCATCAGATCACAGTCGGCCAGCGCGAACGATCCAATGCGGACCTCCAATTCCACTTCGGTGAACCCACCGCAAATGAGGACGAGGTCGGCCCGCGGTGTGATGGAGCGGACATACGCATTGCTTCCGAACCTCACCGTTGTCATGGTCGCTTCTCCGGTAACCGCATCGACCACGGCGTAAGCACGGCGCGGCTCACCTGCGATGGAGCTGAAGTTGCCTCCGATGTGGACCAGTCCGTTGCGCACGGCGAGGCCCCAGACCTCCGTGCCCGGCGAACTGACCTGACTTGTACCGGTGGCCTGCGGGGCCCAGCCGGTTACCTGCCCGGTTGCCAGATCGATGGCGCCGAGCTTGGACCTGGGTTGACCGCCCAATGAGGTGAAATTGCCACCGAGGTAGAGCGTGTTGCCATCCAGTTCCACGTCCCACACAGCTGACTGTGCCGGAACATCCAGTGGCGTGGCCAGCGCCGTTACTGCATCCAATGCCGCGAAGCGTTGCCGGGCTTGCCCACCAATGGAGGTGAAACCGCCACCCACGTATACGATACCATCCTGCGCAGCGACCGTGGAAATGGCTGATCCGGAAGCCGGGTCCCATGGAAGCAGGTCACCGGTGCTCACGGACAGTGCTGCTCCCAAGCCCCTCGGCTGGCCATCGGCCGTCGCGAACGTGCCAACGGAATAAAGCACATCACCTTCCACGGCCATGGAACTGACCTCCTGGTTGCTGGCGCCCAGCGGAACGCCCCAATCCAGCACGGTGGCAGTGGGGATGTGGATCGCTGCGATGTTCCTGCGGGTGGCACCGCCCAAGGAACTGAACCGCCCGCCGACGAACAGCGTGTCACCAACAACAAGTAAGCTCTTGATCGGGGCATTGCTCGAAGGGGTCGGGAACTGGGGCAGCAGCGCGCCGGTCGCACCGTCCAATGCCGCGAAGCCATCACGGTCCTCGCCTCCGATGGAAAGGAACTCACCGGCCACCAGGAAGTTGTCCGGCGTGCCTGCGATCGCGTAGACCCTGCCATCGATCGCGTTCGGCGCCCAATCAGATACAGCGCCGGAGGTGGCATCAAAAGCCACCAATGGTTGATCCGAAAGGCGACCCACGAGCACCGTGTTCCCGATCACCGCGATCGCTTCGGCATCCGAACCCACACCTGTCGGTGGATCGAAGGGGGTCAACAGCGCGGTGGCAAGGTCCACGGCAGCGCAATTCGCATGAGGAACGCCGTTCACGGAATTGAAGACACCGGTGAAATACAAGGCGCCATTGTGGATGGTCATCGCCGCCACGCGGTTGTTTCCAACGGCGGGGATCACCGCATTCCATGGCAGCAGATCACCGGTGGCGGCGTCCAGCTTGGCCAGATAGGGTCGATCGGTACCGTTCACCGTAAGGAACCGACCGCATGCGAAGATGCCGTCATTGCTGGTGCGTAACTGCAGGACAGGGCCGTCCACCAACGGGTTCCATGGAAGCACCTCGCCGGTGGTCAGGGCACAGGCCGCCATGTATTCGCGGAGCTGACCGCCCACGTTGGAGAATTCGCCGCAGACGTAGAGCGCACCATCCTCTGCAGCAAGGCCGATCACGCCTCCGTTCGTACCCGGATCCCAGGGCAGCAACGCGCCGGAGCTCACATCCAGTGCTGCCAGGCGCAGACGACCCTGGCCTTCAACGGTGGTGAAGTATCCTCCGATGAACAACGTATCACCCACCCGCTCCATGCAGTTCACGGTGCCCCCCACTTGGGGTGCCCAGGATGTAAGCGCGCCCGAGGCATCGATGTGGGCGATGCGCGATCGGGGCATGGTATCCACCAACAGGAATTCTCCCGCAATGAACCATCCGCCCATCCCATCATCTTCGACCGCCCGTACCGTACCGCTCGGACGTGGGAAGTCCAGGTTCGGCAGCTCACTGCTGAAGTCCATCCGCGCCACGTGCGGCACAGGTGGTCCCACCTGGTTGAACGCTCCGCCGATGAACAGTTGGGCGCCATCCTCGCTCGCAGCGGTGGAATATACAATCCCGTCCGCGACGTAGAAGTCGCGCTCAACGGTCTGGGCATGCATGGTCGAGGCGAGTAGCAGAAGGCCGAGGAAGGTGGAAATGCGCATGGCGTTCATCATTGGATCGCGTGATTGGTTCAGTTTCATGAATGATCGGACCGGGTTACTCCGGTTCATGGATGGACGATCCGTGCACTTTGCACGCCGTCCGGAGTGATGGCCTGTACGAGGTACACGCCGGGTGCACGGTCTTCCAGATCGATCTGCACCTTGGGCTCAAAACCCTTCAGCCGTTGATCGAACAGCACCTGACCGGTGGCATCGAGCAGGCGCACCTGTGGATCGGACAGGCCGGGGAACTGGACGTAGCAGAAAGGGCCCGCCGGGTTCGGCTGCACCAGCAACGGTGTTGCGGGCCCTTCGATCAAGCCCGTGCTTCCGCTGAAGGAAACGATAGCGGCCGTGGCTCCGGGCTCGGTACCGAAGTCGTCCGTGATGACCGAATACGTGAGCAGCGGCAACGGATAGCCCGCCTTGAACCACAGCCAGGTCTCCTCCTGGCTCTCGTTGGTGATGGGAAAACCACCGATGCTCGTGGTGGTGGTCTCGACCTCCAAGGTGCGGACGCGCAACACATTCGTGTAAGTGGCGTTGGGCAGCAACAAGGTGCCGTAGGCATCCACGTTCCAGGTGATGGTGCCGGTGGTGTTGGAGGTGATCGTGTTGTTGGTGGACGCGAACGCGTACGTATCGCTGCCATTGCCGCCAAAGACGATCGGTGTGGTGCAATAGGTCATCGGGTCCGAATAGGGCGCGACCAGATCGAGGCCCGTGCCGTTGATCAGCTCCCCATGATCGGTGAAGCCCACGGTGTAGTCGAAGAAATAGTATCCCGAGAAGCCGTTGGTGAGGTCGACCTGGTACACCGCATTGGCATTGGGGAACTGACCGGCACCGGGCACGCTAGAAATATCCTGCGCCGTGTAGGTGTAATTCGCGCCAGAAAAGGCAGCCGTGCTGAGGTCCCAGGTGATGTTGGCACCGGATGCGCCGGGCGAGGTGATGGGGAATTCACTGTCCAGAACGATCGTTGTGCCCGGACTGAACCCCAATTGGGGCACCGTGGGCTGTGCGCACAGCCCATGAACGGTCAGGTAGAGAACAGGAGTAAGGTTGCGGTACATGGTGGTGGATATTGAGTTCAGTAATGGATGTCCGTGTTCATTCATCGGGCCGAAAACTACCGGCTGAAGAATGATCGAAACCCTTATCTGCGGCGACTTTTCAGCCCTTTTCGATCGTTCCGATCATTCGTTCCTGTGAACGGCTCAGCCGATCCCGCCAACGGCTCATTGCGAGGTCTTGGCGGACCGGTGCAAGCGCAGCGAAAGACCATCTTCGCTCCCTCCTGCCTGGACCCATTCGATGATCGTGGGAGCCCGGATCGAGACCTCGCCGAGATCGCACATGGAGCCTGCCCCCCCTAACTTCCGCTGCCTGACCATGCGGTGCCTAGCGCTCATTTTCCTGCTGATGTTCGGGGCCAACGTCCGGCAGGCCACGGCCCAACGGGCTGCACTGCGCTCCTTCAGCGATCCGCGCGTGGTGGACCGCAGTGCAGGTCTTTCATCCGACAACATCAATGATGTGCTCGTGGATCCTGAAGGTGCCTTGTGGGTGGCCACAACGGAAGGCCTGGACCGCTTCGACGGTTCGCATGTGCGACACTTCAGGCACCGGGCCACAGACAGCACCTCCCTGCCGCACAACGAAGTGAACCGCCTCGCGTTGGACCGATCTGGAAACCTCTGGGTCGGCACCGCGAAAGGCCTGGCCCGCATGGACCGCCGCACCGGAACCTTCCGCAACTACCGCGCCCGTGCAGACGATCACCTGGCCTTGACGAACGACTATGTGATGAGCCTGCTCGTGGACCGACGGGGACGCTTGTGGGTGGGCACCTACACCGGTGGTCTCGCCCTCTACACGCCCGAACGCGACGGCTTCCAACGCATCGAGCAACCCATCGCGCCCAACAATTACCTCGACCGCCAGCAGCGCATACCCGCCATGATCGTGTCCGACCCGGAGGATAATGATCGGCTCTGGGTGGCCACCGCGGGCGGGCTGCTGGAACTGGATGCCCGGCGGCAAGTGACCCGGCTCATCACCGTTCCTCCTTCCGGAGTTGATGCGCGCCTGAACGATGACCGCAACACGCTGCGGCGCATCCTGGTCTGCCCCCAAGGCGAACTGCTTCTCACCACCAGCGGTGCGGGCGTCCACCGCTATGATCCGCGCACCGGAGCGTTCCACACCTATCAACTCTCCACATCGGTAGGTGCGTCGCGTACCCTGAACAACCTGAACGACATTGTGGCCGATGCGGATGGAACCATCTACATCGGAAGCGGGCAGGGCGGACTGGCCGTGCTCGACACACTGCTCGGCACGATGAGCTTGCTGGACGATCGCCAACGACCGGACCTTCTGGGGATCGCCGGCAGGGGCATCACGGGTCTTTCGCTCTGGAAGGATGGCACCCTCATCGCCATCACCGATCGCGACCTGCGCCTTTTCAACGCACAGCGGGAGGTCTTTTTGAAGCTCGCATTGCCGGAAGGGATCGGCCGCTCCATCAACCCGAAACAGCTGGGACCGATGCTCCCGATCGGCAAGAAGGAGGTGCTGGTTGGTGGCCAGGGCCTCGATGGCCTGTACCGCGTGGACCTGTCCTCGGGGGCCTACCGCCTGATCGCACCACCAACACCGACGGGACCGGGTACGCGCGAACAGTTCACGGCGTATGACCTGGTGCGCGAGGACGATGGGCATGTGCTGGTGCTCGCGGACGATGGCTTGTACCGAGCGGACCTGCAGCGAGATCGCATGACCGCCATTGCAACGGACCTTTACGAACGCGTGGAGCAACGCTTTTTCCTGAGCATGGCGCGCCATCCGTCGGGTGATCTGTATGTGGGCACACGCCATGACGGTCTGTTCCGCTTGGGTCCTGACCACCAGGTAAAGGAGCAGTTCATGCACCTCGATGAGGTGGATGACAGCCTGATCGCTTCCGACCTGCTGCGCCTGGTAAGGATCGATCCGGAAGGACGCGTATGGGTGGCCACCGAACGCGGCCTTTCCATGTTCGATCCCCGGACCGGGCGCTTCCAGAACCTCGACAACCGCACCCGGCTGGACTCCGCCGTGCAGCTGATCGTGATCCGCGATCTGGAGTTCGAGCCGGATGGTGGGGTTTGGCTCGTGGACCATCGGCTGGGCATGGGCCGCATCGTGGATCGCAAGGCCCGCAACTGGTCACTTCACAGTGAGCCCGTGCCTGCCGTGCTGCGCTCCGGGCAGGTCACTTCCATCCGGCGCGATCATGAAGGGGCGCTTTGGATCGCAGGTCCTGAAGCACTGGTACGCCGCGCAGCGGATGGCACGGAACAGCACTTCGCACACCCCCACGGCCTCGCCCAGGGATCCCTGGAACGGCTCGAGCTGTTGCCCGATGGTCGTATCATCGGCGCCACAGGCATGTTGCTGTCCTGGCAACGCAAGGCCCCATCACCGAGCGCCGCAGGGAACCTCCCGGTCGAGCTGAACGACCTGCAGATCATTGGTGGCGTGGGCCCCGCCGTTCACGCCGCAGGGCCCTTGGATGCCATCGAACTGAACTACGACGAACGCTTCTTCACCATCGGGATGGGAGCCATCGACCTGATCGGCGTAAGAACCTTCAAGCTGGAATACGAACTGGACCCGTTCAACGGATCCTGGACGCCCGCTGGACCGGATGACCAGGCGGTGCTCACCAATGTTCCCGCAGGCGGATACACCTTCCGCGTGCGTGCCGTAGCACCCGATGGCGCGGTGCTCAGGTCCATCGCTGTGCCCCTGGTCGTGCATCCGCCGTGGTGGGGTACCTGGTGGTTCCGATCGGCGGTGGCATTGCTGGTACTCGCCCTCATCTATGCGTTCTACCGGATCCGGGTGAACGCCATCCGCAAGGAAGCCATGCTCACCACCGAATACAACACACGGCTGGCCGAGGTGGAGCTCACCGCATTGCGGGCGCAGATGAACCCGCACTTCCTGTTCAACAGTCTGAACAGCATCCGCCATCATCTGCTGAACAGCGACACCGAGGCCGCCGACCGCTACCTGAGCAAATTCTCGCGGCTCATCCGCCTGATCCTTGATCATAGCGATCAACGCGTGGTGCCCCTTGCCGATGAACTGCAGGCGCTGCGCCTGTATCTGGAATTGGAGGCCGCTCGTTTCGACGACAAGTTCACCTTCCACATCAGCGTGGATCCATCGATCGGCACGGACACTGCGATGATCCCTCCCATGCTCATCCAACCCTACCTCGAGAATGCCGTTTGGCATGGCCTGATGCAGAAAGAGGAAGGCGGTTCCATCGACCTGCGCATCACCCGGGAGGACCCTGCGCTTCGCGTGGTGGTGGAGGATGACGGCATCGGGCGCATGCGGGCCAACGAACTCAACAGTCGCTCTGCGCTCAAGTCCCGCAGCCGAGGCATGTCCATTACCCAGCAACGCATGGAGATGATCGCACGGCGGCAGGGCACCAACTGCCAGGTGCGTGTGGAGGACCTCATCCTCGCCGATGGATCACCCGGCGGGACCCGTGTCACGCTTTTCATACCCTTGCATTGAATGTTGAACGCGGTGATCATCGACGACGAACGGCATTGCGGAAGCACCCTCCAATTGCTGCTGGCACGCCACCCGGAACGCATCACCGTCCAGGCCGTGTTCCAGGAACCCGAGAAAGGACTTGCCCATTTGCGCAGGCATCCCTGCGATGTGCTCTTCCTCGACATCGAAATGCCCGGCATGAACGGTTTCCAATTGTTGGAACAATGGGGACCCGTTAACACGCAGGTCGTATTCACCACGGCCTACGATCGTTTCGCCGTGAAGGCCTTCAAGGTGAACGCGATCGACTATCTCTTGAAGCCTGTTCAGGAGGATGAACTGATGGCCGCGCTGGAGCGCGTTGAGGCGCAGCGCAACAGGAACACCGACGAAGTGCTACCGGTCCTCGAGGACCGCATCCGCAAATTGATGGCGGAGCTGACGGTCCCTGATCGCGACAAGCAGCGCATCGCCTTCAGCACCGTGCATGGGCTCGACCTGGTGGATACTGCGGAGATCATCTGCTGCCAGAGCGAGAGCAACTACACGCGTGTGCACCTGACAGGAGAACGTCGCATCCTTGTGTCCAAGACCCTGCGCGAAGTGGAGGAGCAGCTTCCCACCAAACACTTCCTCCGCGTACATCACAGTTTCGTGGCGAACCTGGACCACGTGGAGAAATACCTCCGCGGGGATGGAGGTACGTTGCTCATGAACAACGGGATGGAGGTGAAGGTGTCGCGGAACAAGAAGGACCTGCTGCTGGAGCGACTGGGTGGATGATCCCAGGGCTCGTTCCAACAACAGCATCATCCCCTGCGCCTGTCAAGCCATCGAACTAAAAGGTCCCGGACGTGTTCCTACCTCGAACCGAAATACAACAGAACAAGATGAAACAGATGATCATGGCCTTAGGCCTTCTAGTCGCCAGCTCAACAACCATCGCACAGGATGTCGTCGATGTCGCCATCAGCTCGAAGGACCACACCACCCTGGTGGCCGCAGTGAAGGCCGCCGACCTCGTGACCACCCTGAAGGGCGAAGGACCTTTCACCGTGTTCGCACCGACGAATGCGGCGTTCGACAAACTGCCAAAGGGTACCGTTGAGGGACTCTTGAAGCCCGAGTCGAAGAAGGCGCTGACGGGGATACTGACCTACCACGTGGTGGCCGGTAATCTGGATGCTACCGCGGTCGTGGGAGCCATCAAGGCGGGCAAGGGCACTGCGGTGCTCACGACCGTGAACGGTGAAAAGCTGAGCGCTTCGTTGAAAGGCGACAACGTGATCCTCACCGATGCCAAGGGTGGCACAGCAGTGGTCACCGCCACCGACCTGAAAGGGACCAACGGTATGGTACACGTGATCGACACGGTGTTGATGCCTTGAGCATCCGCGCATATCCAATAACGAGAAAGACCACTCCACGGAGTGGTCTTTCTCGTTGCTTCAATTGCCAAACGCACGGACCGCGTGAAGTCCACGTTCACAATACGGGAAGGTCCGATGATGGCACACCGGAAGAGAAGACGAAGCAACCTGTCGATGATCGTGACGAGGTGCACGACCATCCTTGGAACATGCTACAACCATTGCAGATGACGATGCTTATCCTCACCGGTTCAGCCAACCGACCACCGCTGCCAAGAACGCGCTTCCGAATTGCTGTGCCTTATGGTCCCCACCCCGTTCACCAAGCGGAACTCGTAAAGGTTGGTCGGCTTCTTCTCGGCCATGTCGATCGAGGAGGCATCGCTGAAGACCGCGTACGCGGGCTTACCCATTTCCTTGGCGATGGTACGCCGTAGTTCCTTGAGCGCAGCAAGCAGATCGGCCGCTTCGGGAGAAGCTTCGGCCACGACATTGCGTGTGCGCTTCGGCCGTTCCTGCCGCTCCTTGATCGTCTCGGGCGTGACCAACTGCACCGCCCGTTCGCCCTTCAGCACGGCCTCCCCGACACGTGTGATGGTCAGGTGGTGATGGTTCCGATAATCCACCTCCAAGAGGCCGAGGTGGATGAATTGCTGAATGAACTGCACCCACGCGAAGGCCGTGGTATCGTTACCGGCCCCGAAGGTCTTGATGCGGTGCCAGCCCTTCTCGCTCACCTCCGGGCTGTATGTTCCTTTCAATACGTCGACGAGCACGCTCAAGGGCAGTTGCTGTCCACTGCGGACCACGGCGCTCAGGGCTTTCTGTGCGAGCACCGTCCCATCGAAATACTTCGGTGGGTCCTTGCACACATCGCAATTGCCACATGCTTCGGGGCTTTCCTCGCTGAAGTAGCTCATCAGGATCGTGCGCCGGCAGGTCTGGGCCTGTGCGTATTCCTTCATACGATCCAGCTTCGCGATCACCACCTCCTTGTAGCGCGGGTCGTCGATCTCCTCCGCGAAGTGCATGTGCGTCTGCACATCAGCATAGCTGTAGAAGAGGATCGTTTCGGCCGACTTCCCATCCCGACCGGCGCGACCGATCTCCTGGTAGTAGCCCTCGACCGTTCCGGGCAGGTTGTAATGGATCACGAAGCGCACGTCGCTCTTGTCGATGCCCATGCCGAAAGCGATGGTGGCGCAGATCACGTGCAACTTGCCCTGGATGAAATCGTCCTGCACGCGGCTGCGTTCCTCGGGACCGAGCTTGGCGTGGTAATAGGCCGCCTTGATGCCGATGCCTTGAAGCTTTGCCGCCAGTTTTTCCGTTCCTGCGCGACTGTTGCAGTAGATGATGCCGCAGTGGCCACGGTGCCGCCCCATGATCCGTTCGATCGCCTTCCAGCGGTCCTGACCGGGCAACACCGCAAGTGACAGGTTCGGCCGATCGAAACTGCTGATGAAGGTCCTAGGGGCGACCAGGCCGAGGCTGTGCGCGATGTCGCCGCGTACGGTGCGGTCGGCGGTGGCCGTCAAGGCGATCACAGGCACCTGCGGGAAGCGGTCCTTCAATACGCTCAGCAGCTTGTATTCCGGCCGGAAGGAATGGCCCCAGTTGCTGATGCAGTGCGCCTCGTCGATCGCAAAAAGCTTCACCCGCAACTCCTCCATGCGCTCCAGAAAGCCCTGTTGGAAAAGGCGCTCCGGAGATACGTACAGGAGCTTCAAACCTCCGTTCCGCAGTTCCCGCTGGATCTCCTGCTCTTCCGCGAACGACAACGAACTGTTCAGATAGGCCGCAGGTATCCCGTTGCCCTGCAAGGCCTGTACCTGGTCCTTCATCAAGGCGATGAGCGGGGAGATCACCACCGTGAGACCATCCAAGGCCATGGCCGGTACCTGGAAGCACAGGCTCTTACCGCCACCGGTGGGCATCAGCACCACCGCATCGTTCCCACGCAGCACGTGATCGATCACTTCCAACTGTTGAGGCCTGAAGCTTTTGTAGCCGAAGTGGCGCTCCAGAAGTTCCTCGGCGATCTCGTGGTAGGTGCTACTTGAAACGGTTGGTGGTGGGCTGACGAATTCCATGTCGATCTGGGTCCGGCAAGGTACCTACCGACCTCGAGGTCAATTCCGGAAAGAAATCCACAAACAGCTCGATCGGAATTATTTTTCAATACTATTTGAAAGTTCCATTCTTCTTGCCATACATTTGGGCCATCATGGAACTCCACGAAGCGAAAGAGAAGTTCACCCAAGCGTGGGGCACCTTCGCCACCCAATGGGGGATCAACCGGAGCATGGCCCAAGTGCACGCCTTGCTGCTGATCAGCGCTGAGCCCTTGAGCACGGAGGATGTGATGGAGCAATTGAACATCAGCCGCGGCAATGCGAACATGAACCTGCGCGCCCTGATCGACTGGCAATTGGTGGACAAGGTGCTGAAGGCCGGTGAGCGCCGCGAATTCTTCCAGGCCGAGAAGGACGTATGGAAGATCGCCACGCACATCACCCGCGAGCGGAAGAAGCGCGAGCTGGAGCCCATGGTGAAGCTCCTGGCCGAACTGAAACGCACCGAAGGACAGAACGCTGAGACCAAGGCCTTCCGCCAAGTAACGGGCGACCTGCACGACCTCACCAGCCGTATCGACGCCGTGTTGGAGCGCAGTACCCGCCGCGATGTGCAGTGGTTCTTGAAGGCGGCTTCCACCCTGCTCCGATGAAGCCTTTTCTTTTGTACCAATGTTTCAATTATTCCTGAAACTTCAACCCAATGAACACCGCCACCCTCACTAGCCCAGCGACAACGGAACGGGCCACCGACCCGAAGGTCACTGCCCACTTCCACGCTAGCGCCGCGCTGTACAAGCTCTGGAGCCCACAGGGTCACCTGCACTTCGGGTACTGGCGCTGGCCCCTCTCTCCTTTGGACCGCAGCGCGATGCTGGACGAATTGGTCCATCAGGTCGTCGGTACCCTGGAGCCGAAAGAGGGACAACACCTTGCTGACCTGGGCTGTGGCTATGGCGCCGCCGCTCGGCTCGTCGCAAAGACCTACGCTTGCAAGCTGGATGCCTTTACGGTGGTCCCCGAACAAGTGGTCGAGGGTCAGCGGCTGGCGGATCAGGAGGATTTGGACGTGCACATGCACCTGCGCGACTTTCGCAGCACGGAACTTCCTGCTGGCAGTGTGGACGGCGCCTATGCGTTGGAAAGCATCTGCTACGGGGCCGGTCACGGCAAGGCCGATGTGCTGAAAGAGGCTGCGCGGATCCTGAAGCCCGGAGGCCGATTCACCCTGACCGACGGATTCATACAAAAGCCCCCGACAGGGTTCCGCAAGGGCATGGTCCGCACGGTGGAGGAAGGATGGGCCGTACCCTGCTTCCCGCGCCAGCAGGCCTTCCTCAGGGACATGCGCAAGGCGGGTTTCACCAATATCATGGTAAAGGACCTGAGCTTCCGCGTGGCGCTCTGTGCCTTGCACGGCCTGCCCTTGATGGCATGGACGGAGGTCCAGCGCCGATTCGCTGGCGAGCCGATAGACGAACTGGAACGTGCACACTTGCGCAGTTGCTTGCTCGGGATCCTGCTCGGCACACAGCGCGATCTCTTTCGATATCTGATGATAACTGCTACCAAAGCCTGATGGACGTGATCAGCAATAAGCACATCGTACTAGCAGGTGGCACCGGGCTGATGGGCCGGATCCTGACCGCCCATTTCAAGGCCAAGGGCATTCCGGTCATTATCCTCACGAGGGGCAAGAACCGCGAGGTCAAAGGCATCTCCCACATCCAATGGGACCCTGAACACCCGCGTGATCTGGAGCAGCACTTGAACGGCGCCCTCGCGGTGATCGGCCTGAACGGGGCCACCGTGGATCGGCGTTACAACGCAAAAGGCAAATGGAGGATCTTGCACAGTCGCCTGAGAAGCACCTTGGCGCTTGGTGACGCGATCGCCCGTTGTAGCGACCCACCGGAAGCTTGGCTTCAACTCAGCACGGCCACAATCTACCGCCATGCGGATGACAGACCGATGGACCAATACACCGGAGAACTCGGGGAAGGGTTCAGTGTTGAGGTCGCGCGTAGCTGGGAGGCTGTGACCAAAAGCTTTCGTCTACCCTCAACGCGCACAGTGCTTTTGCGCAGCGCGATGGTAATGAGCCCTTTCGGTGGTGTGTTGCCTCGACTCGTCCAACTGACACGTGCTGGATTGGGTGGCCGACATGGTGATGGTGAGCAATTCGTGAGTTGGATCCACGGCAATGACCTGTGCCGTGCTATGGAACACATCCTTCAACAAAAGGAGGCGGTCGGGGTCTATGACCTGGCCGCACCCGAGCCCGCGCGAGACGGCTATTTGATGGAGCAGCTCCGTGCACGCTACCGCCCGCTGTTGGCGCTCCCACAACCTAGGTGGATGCTGGAGCTGGGAGCTTTCTTCCTTCGGACCGAGACCGAATTGATCCTGAAGAGCCGCCGCGTGGTCCCGACCCGCTTGCTACGTGAAGGCTTCCGTTTCGAACACCCGGGGATCACCGAAGCACTGGTGGACCTGTTGGGCGACCACAGCCAGTTAAAGCCAAGCTTGGAAGCTTGATCTCCGGCGACGCGTTACGATGTAGCTTGCGCACTGCCAGATCGGGCAAAACGCCATGCGGAACTTCATCCACGGAACGATACCAGCACTTCGGCGCACTGCTCTCTTGGCGACCGTGGCAGCTGTGGGTGGGCTCTCGTTGAGCATGGGCACGGCCCCGATGATGGACCGTTCGCAGTTCGAGATCATGAAGGGCGAGGACGTTGTGGGTCGCATCGTCGCATCGCGCAATGCACAGGGACCACGGACCACCTATCTGATGACGTCCCACTCCGAATTCACAATGCTTTGGAAGCAGGTGGTCCGTACTACGACGGTCGCCGAGTATAGCGATGGGCTCTTGCACACCTGCCATGCGAACTTGTGGATCAACGGAAGCATGCGCGATAGCAGCCACATGCAACTCGCGAAAAGCCCCGAGAATTGCTACGTCCACCCGGACCGCCGCTTCGTGCAGGCCAGCAAGGTGGAATGGACCACAGCGCGCATGTACTTCGATGAGCCCCTTGGCATCACAGCGGTCTTTGTGGAAAGCGTCCTGGAACACTGTCGTCTTCTACCCTTAGGGAACCATCGTTACCGGTTGTACTTGCCGGACTCGAAGGTGAACGACTACACCTATCGGAACGGCGTACTGGAGGAGATCGCGGTCGACCGCAAGCTTGTCGATCTCGTGTTCCGCCGGGTATAGCGGACCGGATCGCTCCAGGTCCAAGGACATTCCTTCAGGATCACCATTCCTAACCTACCCCAACCGTTCGTGTAAGCCGATCGGAACGCGGTATATGGCTCGGTAACTTCGCGCCTCATGATCGAACTCAGCGGGATCCGCAAGGCGTACTACACGGGCAACAACGTGTTGCAGGTGCTCAAAGGCATCGATCTGCAGATCGGCAAGGGCGAGCTGGTGAGCATCATGGGCTCGTCGGGATCCGGGAAAAGCACCCTGCTGAACATCATTGGGATCCTCGACTCATACGATAACGGCCAGTACCTCTTGGATGGCATGTTGATCAAAGGACAGAGCGAAACGGAGAACGCCGCTCTGCGGAGCAAGTACATCGGCTTCATCTTCCAGAGCTTCAACCTGATCAGCTTCAAGAACGCCATGGAGAATGTGGCCTTGCCCTTGTACTACCAAGGGGTGAAGCGGAAGAAGCGGAACGAGATGGCCCTGGAGATGCTGGCCAATGTCGGTCTGAGGGAATGGGCGCATCACATGCCCAATGAGATGAGCGGCGGGCAGAAGCAGCGCGTTGCGATCGCCAGGGCCCTCATCAGCGACCCGAAGATCATCCTTGCGGATGAGCCGACCGGGGCCTTGGACAGCACCACCAGCAAAGAGGTCATGGCCTTGTTGACCAAGGTGAACAAGGAGCATGGCCTGACCGTGGTGATCGTGACGCACGAACGGGAGGTCGCGGCCGCCACGAACAGGGTGATCCTCCTGCGCGATGGTCTGATCGAGAACGCCCACCTCGACCCTTCTTCCTTGCTCGAAACAGAAGACCAGACCCGCGATGCTCGATAGGGAAACATGGGGCGAGGTCTTCGAGAGCATCGGCAAGAACAAGCTGAGGGCCGTGCTTACGGGCTTCGCTGTGTTCTGGGGGATCTTCATGCTGATCATCCTGCTGGGTGCGGGAAGTGGATTGCGGAACGGCTTCGAATACAACTTCAAGAACACGGCCAAGAACAGCATCACGCTCTTCGGTGGCGAAACGAGCAAGCCATGGAACGGATTGCCCGCGAACCGCTCGATCCAGTTGGACGAGGACGACATCGAAGCCCTGCGGAACGCCATCCCCGGGCTGGAACACATTCGTGGCCGGTATCGCGTATGGCGCGGGCAGAGCCAATTGCAGCATGGCAAGAACTACGGGAGCTACAGCATTCGCGGGATAGGACCGGAGAGCCTCCCGCTGGAGAACCAGGTCGTACTGCGTGGCCGATTCATCAACGAAGTGGACGAGCAGAGCAACAGGAAGGTGATCGTGATCGCCGAGGACTGTCGCAAGGAACTGTTCAAGGATGAGGACCCGCTCGACAAGTGGATCAACGTGAATGGCGTGCCTTTTCTGTGTGTTGGTCTCTACGAATTCGAATCCGGTGGGCACAACACCATGGAGCGGAGCCCGGTGTTCATTCCGTTGAACGCTGCGCAGAAGGTCTTCAATGCCAAGCGTGACGTGGATGACATCATGTTCAGCTTTTCCGACGCGACCGTGGTAGGCTCCCAAATGGCCGAGACACGCGCGATCCACACCATAGCCCGGCGGCACAACTTCGACCCCACGGACGAGCGAGCCTTGTGGGTGAACAACAACGTGGAGAACAGCAGTATGCTCGGCAACATCTTCACCGGTATCAACGCCTTCCTGTGGTTCGTCGGCATCGGCAGCTTGATCGCCGGTATCGTCGGTATCAGCAACATCATGATCATCGTTGTACAGGACCGGACGAAGGAGATCGGTATACGAAAGGCGCTCGGTGCCACTCCGGCGAAAGTGATCGGCCAGGTCATGCTCGAGGCCGTTTTCGTTACCGCCATGGCGGGCTGGGCGGGCCTCATACTGGGCGTGTTCCTGATGGAAGGTATCGCGAGTGTCGTTCCCGGCAGTGAGTTCTTCCGCGACCCGTCCATCCAGATCGACGTTGCCTTGTGGGCACTCTTGGCGTTGATCATCGCCGGCGGATTGGCAGGCCTGATACCGGCCCGTAAAGCTGCTGCTATACGTCCCATTGAAGCATTGCGCGACGAATGAGGAGCGTAGTTGAACGTTGGATGTTGAGTGTTGAACGTTGTGTGCGTCATTCCCACTCGTTCTGCGGTGTCAACGACCGACTCATCAACACTCTTCAACCCCCAAGCCCCAACAACAAAACCCAGGATGTTCGACGCTGATCGTTGGGGCGAGATCTGGAACACGCTGAGCCGGAACAAGCTCCGCAGCTTCCTCACCATGTTCGGTGTTGGCTGGGGCATCTTCATGCTCGTGGTGATGCTCGGCATGGGCAACGGATTGAGCAACGCCGTACTGGGCGGTTTCGAAAGTTTCGCCACCAACAGTTGCTTCATATGGACTATGCCCACCACGAAGCCCTTACGCAGGGTTCCAGCGCGGCCGTCGCTTCAACTTCGACAACGCCGACATCGCCCTTATCCGGAACAACGTGGCCGGTGTCGAGATCGCCTCCCCGCAGCTGCAGTTGGGTGGTTGGCAAAGCGGGAACAATGTCGAATACGATGGAAAGACCGGTGCCTTCTCGGTATACGGTGCCGAACCGGAAGTGCTTCTTGTCGAATCGATGAAGATCACCTCGGGGCGCTTCCTGAACAAAGAGGACCTGAACGGCGAGCGGAAGGTGTGCATGATCGGGAAGGACGTCGTGGAACGGCTCTTCAAGTTCGAGGAACCGCTCGGCAAGTTCATCAAGATCAACGGCGTGTTCTTCCAAGTGATCGGAACGGGGAAGAAGAGCAGCAGCGGCGAAATGGGCGACAATCCGGATGCCAAGATCTACATCCCCTTCACCACCTTCCAGAAGGCTTTCAACAGCATGAACGTGGTCCATTGGTTCGCCATCGTGGCCAAGCCCGGAGTGGATGTGGCCGTGGTGGAAAAGGACATCAAGGCCTTGATGGCACGAAAGCACCGCGTGGACCCGACCGATGACAATGCCTTCGGCAGTTGGAACATGCAAAAGATGTACAACATGATGAACGGCCTGTTCATGGGCATCAGCGGCCTCAGTTGGTTCGTGGGCATTTGCACCTTGTTGGCCGGCGTGATCGGGATCGGCAACATCATGCTGGTGATCATCAAGGAACGAACAAAGGAGATCGGGATAAGGCGGAGCATCGGTGCATCGCCGCGGAGCATCACCACACAGATCGTCATGGAGGCGCTTACCCTTACGGTGATCGCCGGCTATTTCGGATTATTGATCGGTGTCGGGGCCTTAGAAGCCACCCGCGCGTTGGGCGCCGAAGGCGATTTCTTCAAGAACCCCGGAGTGGACCTGAACGTTGCGCTGGTCGCATTCGCGGTATTGATCGTTAGTGGTCTATTGGCCGGCCTTATCCCAGCGCGCAGGGCACTTGCGATACGTGCAGTGGATGCCTTACGAGCAGAATAGAACGAGTGTGAACATGCGCTCCAACGAATTCGAAACATGAAAAAGATCCTCAAGTACGTTCTCCTCTTCGGTCTGGTGGCCCTCTTCATCTGGACCATGTACTTCCTGTATCAGAAAAGCGCGAGCAAGCCGGACGAGTACAACACGGAACTGCCCAAGAAGAACAACGTGGTGAAGAAGACCGTGGCCAACGGAAGCATCGTGCCGCGCAAGGAGATCCTGATCAAGCCCGTGGTGAGCGGGATCATCCGCGAGCTGTATGTGGAGGCCGGGCAGCAGGTGAAGAAGGGCGATGCTTTGGCCAAGATCCAGATCATCCCCGATATGATGTCCCTGAGCAGCGCGGAGAACAGGGTGCGTGCCTCCGAGATCACCGTGGCCAATGCGCAAATGAACTACGACCGGAACAAGCCGCTGTTGGACAAGGGCGTGATCGCTGCTGCGGAGATGCAGACGTACGAGATCGCGCTGCGCAACGCGATACAGGAACGCAGAGGCCGCCAGGAGGCCTTGCAGGTGGTGCGCGATGGGGTCAGCCGGAACAGCACGGGAAATACGGTGGTTCGTAGCACGATCGATGGGATGGTGCTCGATGTCCCGTTGAAGGAAGGGAACAGTGTGATCGAGCGGAACAACTTCAACGAAGGCACCACCATCGCCGCTATCGCCGATATGACCGACCTCATTTTCGAGGGAAAGGTGGATGAGAGCGAAGTGGGCAAAGTGAAATTGGGAATGCCCGTGGTATTGACCGTGGGGGCCATTGACAATGCGAAGGGTGGGATGCTGAACTGGAATACATCGCGCCCAAGGGCGTGGCGGAGAACGGTGCCATCAATTCGAGATCCGTGCCGCTGTTGCGGTCAAGGAAGGACAGAACCTGCGCAGCGGGTACAGCGGAAATGCGGACATCGTACTGGAGCGTCGGGATAGCGTGCTGACCGTACCGGAGAGTATCGTGAGCTTCAACGCCAAAGGCGATTCGGCATTCGTGCACGTGAAGAACGGCGAGGGCTGGAAGAAGACCTGGATCAAGACCGGCCTGAGCGATGGCATGAACCTGGAGGTCCTCGAAGGCATCGATGCCGGGACCGAACTACGGGGAACCAAGAAGGTGGAGAAGGAACATGAGATCGCGGTCACTTCGAATGAACGGTCGCGGGCCCTGACATGAACGCGTCGCGCGATCAATCCAGCACCACGAAACGACACACCTTTGCTCCGGTGCTCTGCGACTGGATGGATGTACATCCCATCCGGCAATTCGGGCAGCTGCAGATTACGTGCCCTCCTCACGCGATTGGCCCCGGAACGGATAGGTCCTTCCGCTGGACGCTTCGCGGAGCAGCAACATGGTCGGCTCATCCGTTGAACCGAGCACGAGCAGCTCGGGGACCGATGATGTGACGATACTAGGTGAGCAGGATGTCCTTGCGCCACTGGCCAACACTTGAGCGTGAACGACATCGGAGACCGCATAGCTGCCGTCCACATCATGCTGCACCAAGCGATAATACCAGCCACCTAAGGCAACCTCGCGGTCCACGAATTGGTAGTTGGTAAGCTGGGTGCTGGAACCCACCGCTTCCACCCTACCGATCGGCGACCATGATCGAACATCATCGGATCGCTCGATGATGTAATGGCTGGCATCGCGCTCCGACGCGGTCGACCAGAGGATCTGCACCTCGCTTCCATCCACACGAGCGTCGACGCCGATCGCTCCACCGGTAATACGGTGACAGGCCACCGGACGGTCCATTCTCCGTACCATCCGACGCGCTCCAATAGGTATTGTTGCAGATCCGGATGGTCTGGCTACTACCGCTTCCGTTCCCTTGCACCCTTCCACCGCTCGCGATCCAGACCATGCTGCCACAGGGCATGGAGATCTTCGAGCCGCTGCCAACAAAACTCCATGTTCCGAACACGTTCACACGCATCGCTGTGGTGGAGTAGCTCAAGTTGGACGTGATGGACACGGTGTGACCCGCTACGATATTCAAGGTATCTCCTGCCGCCGGTGCCGCGTCGCAGCTCCATGTCGTGGCAGAAGTCCAGTTGCCCGAAGCGACGGACGTACATATCCGCGCTGACAAGGAGTTCGTGAACAGCACCGAGCTTGCGAGGACGACGAATAGTGTTTTCGTGATCATTGGACCTCCTATCTATCGGATCGGGCGGTCATACGTAACGCGTGGCCATTTCGTTCCACACCGCTCCCAACATCTCCACCACGCGCTTCAGGCATGATCCCGATATTCGTTCCCTCATGAAACAGTACATCCTCATTCTCGCATTGGTGCTTGGTGCACCTGCGATCGCTTCCGCCCAGAAAGCCCCTGACCTCAAGACGCTCGATGTGTACATCGCGGATGCGCTTGTGAAGTTCGATCAGCCCGGCCTGGCCGTGGGGATCGTGAAGGATGGCACGCTCGTGTACAGCAAGGGCTTCGGAAAGCTCGACCTCGCCAAGCCGGAAGCCGTCACGCCGAACACGATCTTCTTCTGCGCCAGCATGAGCAAGGCCTTCACCGCCTGCGCCGTCGGCTTGCTCGTGGATGATGGCAAGCTCGATTGGGACGACCTCGTGATCAAGCACATGCCGTGGTTCAAGACGCCGGACCCGTACGTGACCGAGCATATGATGGTGAAGGACCTGCTGTGCCACCGCAGCGGTTGGGACACCTTCGATGGCGACCTGCTGTGGTACGGCACCGACCTGGACCAGCGCGAGATCCTTGAGCGGCACGCCAACGAACCCTTCACCTATGAATTCCGCGATCGCTTCGGCTACAGCAACCTCATGTACATCGCTGCTGCGCAAATGATCGAGGAGGTGAGCGGGAAGACATGGGATGAATTCATCAGCGAACGCATCCTGCAGCCCTTGGCCATGACACGCACCACGGTGGAAACGGCCGATGTAGCACGCTTGACGGATATCGCGATGCCGCACGTGCGCAAGGGGCAAGACCCGGATTCACCACTTATGAGCATGCCCTACCAGGCCTTGAAAGGCGCCGATGGTGCCTGTGGCATAAACAGCTGTGTGAACGACCTGGCGAAGTGGGATGCCATGTGGGCCAACGAAGGCAAGGTCGGTGACAAGCCATTCATTTCCAGCGCAACGTTCTACACGATCACGTCCTCGCATCTACCCATGGGCGGCAGGCGCGATGGTGCCGGACTGGGCTGGTTCCTCGAGGAGAACAACGGCAACGCGGTGATCACCCACAGCGGTGGCATGCCGGGCTTCATCCTGAACCATGCGGTGGTGCCCGACAAGGACCTCGCGGTGATCTGCCTCGGCAACGGTGAGAGCTACAGCGTGTTCGCCATCACCAACAAGATCCTGGACCTCTACCTCGGCGATGGTAAGGCGGACCCGGTGGCCGATATGCTTCCGCGACTCGCCAAGCGCGATGCGCGCGAGGCCGCACGCCGGGCGGCACGTGCGGATGCCCGTATGAAGGACACGCAACCCAGCGCTGGACTGGAACAGCTCGCCGGGACCTATACGGACAAGATCTATGGCGATGCCACCATCATGGACGTGTACGGCCAGCCCATGCTCACTTTCACGCCCGCCAAAGAGCTCTTCAGCGGCAACCTGGAGCATTGGCATTACGACACCTGGAAGTGGAACCACGCCGACCCCTTCCTGGAGCCCGGCTACATCACCTTCCAGTTCGATGCCGACCACAAGGTGACCGGTTTCAAGGTGGACCTGTACAGCCCGGACTTCCACTTCCACAAGTTGGACTTCAAGAAGCAATAGGCGCTGCACGAACACCCACGCATCAAGCCTTCGGTTCCCGACCTTCGCCCGCATGTCGTTGCGATCGGCCAGTGTGCTCTTCTTTCTTGTCGCCCTGTTCCTGTGCGCCTGGCACTTGGACCATGGGCACAACGACAACACCATGGCCCGTGCGGCCAGCGTGGCATCGCTCGTTGATCGCGGCTCGCTGGAGATCACACCGATACACACCGTCACCAACGACAAGAGCGTGGTGGACGGGCATTACTACTCGGACAAGGCCCCCCTGCCCACCTTCTTCGTGCTGCCCTTCCATTGGTGCGCGGTGCACTTGGGCCTCGTCAAGCCGGGCGAATTCGGCACGCTCAACGATGGGCTGCTGCGCTTGGGCGGCTTCCTCGTAGGCAGTGTCCCCATGGCGCTGCTGATCGCCTTGGCGTGGTACGACCTGCGGCGCCGCAACACAACCTTACCCATGAACGCCGCGCTGCTGGCGGCCTTGCCGCTGTTCGGCTCCTTCTTGTTCGTGTACAGCGGCAGTTTCTACAACCACTTGCCCGGCGCGCTCTTCAGTGTCCTGGCCGCACGCAGCGCGATCCATGGTCGTCCGCTATTAACAGGTTTCTTTGGTGGTATGGCCTTCCTGTGCGAAGCCACGCTCCTACTGCTCGTCGCCCTGTGGGGCCTTCAACTGCTGCTGGACCGCAACTGGAAAGGTGCCGTGCAATTGGCCATCGGCCTGGTGCCTGCCGCCTTGGGTGCTGCGGCGCACAACCTTGCTGTGACCGGCGACCCGTTCACCTTCCCCAACGCCTTCGCGGCCAACTACACCGAGATGCACCAGCAGTACGGCTTCGGCACGTGGCAGCCGGAAGCCTTCCTCGGGCTCACCATCAGCGACTACCGTGGCATCCTCTTCTACATGCCGGCGCTCATCATCGGCCTGTGGGCCATACCGCGCGGGACCACCAAGCACGCATTCCTGCGCGACCCTTTCATCCTACCTGCGCTGGTGCTCATCGCCATCTTCTTCACGCACGCCACGTGGTGGGGCGGCTGGACCTACGGCCCGCGCTACATCATGGCCAGCGCGGCCTTGCTCCTCTTCGCCACATTACAACGCATCGGCGACCGTCCGTTGGAGAAGTGGAGCGCGTACGCCTTGAGCGGCTTCGGCATCCTGTGTGCGTTCGGCGCCAAGGCCACGATCTGGTACAGCATGCCCACCGGCGTGTACCATCCGCTGCTCAGCGAAGTGTGGCCACGCTTGCTCAGGAGCGAGCTCAGCAACATGCAATGGCTTGCGCTGTTCGGTGTATCGCCGGTGCCCGCCACCCTGCTGTTCCTGCCGGTGTTCGCGTTGGGGCTTTACGCCTTGGTGCGCATCGATCGCGCCGCGCAAAGTGACTGAGCGCTACTGCTTCAGCACACGCACCGTGCGCACCGGACCTGCGCCATCCTCCACACGCAGGAAGTAGACACCGGCCGGCTCATCGCTGAGGTCCAACACCGCTTGGCTTTGTCGTATCCGAATGCGTTCACCTAAACAATTCCATACGGTGACCCGCTGGCCTGCAGCAAGTCCGACAACACGCACCGGCCCGCTCGTTGGGTTCGGAATGATGCTCACGGCTTGCTGCAATGGCATCACCATCCCGGTGGACAACACCACATGGCACCCACTACGCGCTGTGCATGCACCCACCGTCACATCCACGGCGAACACTCCTGCTGCCGGAGGGGCGTAGTGCTGCATGTCTGCTCCTTCGATCGGTTCCATGCCGTTGTTGCAGTCCAACCATTGGTAGTTCGCATCCGCTAGCCCCACGCGCAACTCCGCACCGTTCAAGGCCACGGTGGTATCGATCGCCACCACATCCACCACGCTCACGATCGCACTGTCGCATCCACCTGCACCCATGAACGTACTCGGGTACACCGCGGAGGTCGTGGTCATGCTGCCATCGGGAAGGTGTAGCTCTCACGGAACAGATCGAGGCATTTTCGAACGCGCGGTAGCAGGGCGCATACTTCGCCGTAAACATCACGGCCGCCTTCCGACACCAGCAGCGCCTCCTCCGGGCCGGGATCCATGTCCATGGTTCCGAAGAACACGCCGGTGGTATACACGTTGGCGCTATCGTCCACCGCGATGCCCCAGCCAGCATCAGCAGCCGTGTCACCCGCGCGGAAGGCCACTGGTAGTTGCCTGCAGCATCGTACTTGGCGGTGAACACATCCCAACCCACCAAGAGCGCTTCACCGGGCCCCGGGTCGAAGTCGGCGATGCCATCGAAATAGCCCGTCACGTACACCATGCCCGCAGCATCCACCGCGATCGCGATGCCTTGCCCTTCGCCAGTGTCCGCTATCCCGAAGGACCCAGGTGCTCGCCGCCGGAATTGTACTTGGCCACGTAGCTGTTGGTCTCGGCACCGGTCGACAGAATGGCCTCCGCCTCGCTCGGGTCCATATCGGTGTTGCCGGAATAGAAGCCTGTCAGCAACACGTCACCGTTCGCATCAACGGACAGGTCCATGCCGCTTTCTTCATCCACCGGGTCGAATTGCCCGATCATCCGAAGCCGAAGGACCATTCGTAGGCACCTGCTGCATCGTACTTCAACGGAAGCTGTCCCAACCCCTCTGGAGGTCATCGTGGCGCTGGTGCCATCGATGCGTGCCGTTGCCCGGAACATACCCGTCACATACACCCCTCCATCAACATCCGCGGTCACATCCATACCGCGATCGAATTCAGTTCCACCGACCGCACGTGCCCACAGGAAATCCCCGTCATTCGTGTACTTTGCGACGAAGATGTCCTGGTCACCATGGGATGTGATCGTGCCGACGCCCGGTCCGGGATCGAAGTCCCAGGTGCCGCCGAATTCGCCGGTGAGCAGCGTTGCCTTGCGGATCCAGACCGATGGCCGGGTAACGTTCCACATTGCCGCCCGGCGCGGTATTGAAGGCCCAGAGATAATTCCCATCGGTGTCGTATTTCGCCACGAAGACATCGCGCGTGCCCAATGCGCTCAGGATGGCCTCACCCTCGCCGGGATCGAAGTCCACCGTCACGCGAGTAGCCGGTGAGGTACACGTTCCCCGTGGCGTCCACCTCCACATCGCTGCCGAGGTCATGGCCCCAATCGCCCAGGTCCATGGCCCAGATCCGGTCGCCGCTGTTGTTGTACTTCGCGAGGTAGATGTCGCCGTTGCCGGAATCTTCCATGATCGTCGTGTCCACATTGTCCGGGTCGATATCCATCGCGCCATCGAAAGCGCCGCAGACATAGATATTGCCTGCGGGATCCATCGCGAGGCCTTGGGCGCGATCGAACTGGGTGCTGCCGAAAGAGAAGGACCACGCGTGCTGTTGGGCGTGGAGCGTCGTGAAGGTCAAGAACGAAAGGCAGAGCGGGAGGAATGAACGCATCGGAACGAGTTTGTACAGGAGGATGCGCAAAGTACAGCCCTTGCACACGGGTGCCCGTCACGATCGGCACCGCTCATCACAGCACACCGCCCAAGCGCTTGGCACCCACCTTCGCACTTTCTGCGGAACTTAGGCGCCGCACCATGCACCTCTTCCATCAAGCGGACCTGCGCACCGACGTGATCGAGCTTTCCACCGAGGAGGCCCACCACGCCTCGGCCGTGCTGCGCTTGGCGCCCGGCACGCGCATCGGTCTGTTGGACGGCCGCGGTCAATTGGCAGAGGCCGAGTTGCTCACCGTGGGTAAGCGCGGCTGCACGGCACAGGTGATCGTGCGCAAGGCGCATCCGCCGGAACGCGCGCAGCGCATCCACATCGCCGTGGCGCCCACCAAGCAGATGGACCGCCTGGAATGGTTCGTGGAAAAGGCCGTGGAAGTGGGTGTGGACCGCATCACACCGATCATTTCCGAACGCAGCGAGCGCAGCAAATTGCGACTGGACCGCTTGGAACGCGTGGCCATATCCGCCATGAAACAGAGCCAGCGCACCTGGTTGCCACGCATCGATGATGCCCTGAAGCTGGAACAATTCCTGAGCGAAGAACTACCCGCGCAACGCTTCTTCGGCTGGTGCGAAGGCGAACACAGTTCCCTGATGCAGGCTTACGACCCTACCAAGGACGCCCTTGTCCTGATCGGCCCGGAAGGCGACTTCAGCGCCGACGAGGCCGAGCGTTTGCGTGCCACGGGCTTCGAAGCCGTCTCCATCGGCAAGGCAAGGCTGCGCACCGAAACGGCCGCGCTCACCGCCTGCACGTGGATGAGTTTGGCGCAGCAGCGATGAGGTAGTTGTCAGTTGTTAGTTGTTAGTTGTCGGTTGTCGGTTGTCGGTTGTCTGTTGTCAGAGCTTCCGACTCCGGACAGTGATCCTTATTCCCAGTTCATGATGTCCACATTACTTCATTCCCAACTACGGTAACTTCGCGCCATGCGCAACGGGCTCGCCTTTATCGCCTTCTTTCTCTTCGCTTTCCTCGCACAAGCACAGGGCTCGTTCCAACTCGCCGTCCTCAAGTACAACGGCGGTGGCGACTGGTACGGCAACCCCACCGCGGTGCCCAACCTCGTGAAGTTCTGCAACGCGCAAATGGGCATGGGCATCAACCCCGAGGTGCCGGTGGTGGAAGTGGGCAGCCCGGACCTCCTCACCTACCCCTTCGTGCACATGACCGGCCACGGCAACGTGGTGTTCTCGCAGCAGGAGGCCGAGAACCTGCGCACCTACCTCATGGGCGGCGGCTTCTTGCACATCAGCGACAACTACGGCATGGACCCCTTCATCCGGCCCATGATGAAGCGCGTGTTCCCCGAGCTCGAATTCATGGAGCTGCCCTTCGCGCACGCCATCTACCACCAGCAGTTCAACTTCAGCCAAGGGCTACCGAAGGTGCACGAGCACGATGGCAAACCGCCGCGCGGCTACGGCCTGTTCTGGGAGGGGCGCCTCGTGTGCTTCTACGATGTGGAGTGCGACCTCGGCGATGGCTGGGAGGATCCCGATGTACACGGCGACAGCGAAGCCAACCGCACCAAGGCCCTGCAGATGGGCGCCAACATCGTGCGTTTCGCATTCAGCGGGGCGGAGAATTGAGAGGAGTACTGCGTAGGCCTCCTGTGGCTTGGCCACTTTCCGGGATCAACTACTTTGTCGGCTCTAAGACCTCCCGTCATGCACTGAACGCCGTATCTCCGTCGCGCTGTTCCCACTTGTCAGCTTGTGCGGGGACGGTTGTACTTGACCCACCTTCTCCACCGACGGCATCGCAACACGGCTTCGGTTTAGCGAACGATGTGGCCCGGAGGTGATCCAGCAGCCCGATGGCCGCATCCTGGTGGGTGGTAACACCTTCGTGCTCGGGTTCTCGGCCTTCGGCGTTGCGCGCTTGTTGGAGAACGGCGAGCTGGATGTGACTTCGCTGACGATGGCTACACCGTGGCCAGGTGAGCGAGTTCGGCGATGCCGCCTTCGACATGGCCTTGCAGCCCGATGGTAAGGTGGTGCTGGCCAAACCGTAAGCGATGGCACCGGAAGATCAGCTGATGCGTTTCGAGGCGGACCTTTACACCCGATCTCGGCTTCGGCGTGGACGGCTTCGCGAGCGCCGCGATACCGGGCAGCTTACGGTCGAAGTGTACGGCCTGGCCTACGGGCCGATGGCAAGATCGTGGTGTGCGGCATGGCATTCGACGGGGAAGGTAAAATGCTGATCGCGCGCTTCCTGCCGGACGGCAGCTACGACAACACCTTCAACAGCACCGGCTATGTGCTGGTGCCGATCGACGACTACGCTGTGGCCTACGACGTGGCCATTCGTCCGGACGGGCGCATCGTGGTGGCAAACTGCACCGAGACCAACAGCAACGCCAGCCTGGCCTTGGCGCAGCTGGATACGAACAGCCTTGGATCCGGCCTTCGGCACCAACGGCGTGGTGACCACCAGGTGGGCTACAGCTGGGAACGCATCAACGGCTTCACCTTGGACCCCGACGGGGCGCTTATCAGCGCCGGTAGCGTGGGCACGGGCTTCGACTTCGACACCTTCGATGCGATCGCGGTGCGCTACCTCATAGACGGCACACCGGACGCCTCCTTCGGCAGCGGCGGCACCGTGATCGTGGACCACAGCGGCGCGGGCGATGGCGCCTACGATGCCACCCTGCAAAGCGATGGCAAGATCACTCGTGTGCGGCAGCGCCGATGTTTCGGGCCGCGACCAGTTCACTGATGAGCCGCTTGCGCCACTACCGGTGCCTTGGACGACTCCTTCAGCACCGGCGGAACGGTGTCGCGCTGGTGGGGTCGGTGGCAACGCCAATTCCGTCGCCATGCAAAGCGATGGCAGATCCTGGTGGCCGGTTCCTATGGGGAGATCTTCGGCGCGGACTTCGCGGTGGCCCGCTTCACCAGCGGCCTGGCCGATGGCATTTTGGAAGCAACCCTAACACAAGAGATCGCCGTGTACCCCAACCCCGCCACCGAGCGCATCTGCATCGGCACAGCGGCACAGGGGCGCAGCGTCGTGCTGGAAGTGTTCAATGCCGAAGGAGCGCGTGGTGCTACAGCAGCGCATGGCCGCTGCCCCTGTCCGGCTGGATGTGCGTGGCTTGGCGGAAGGGCGCTATGTGGTACGCGAGCGATGCGGATGCGCTACGTGGGTGCGTTCGTGAAGGGGCGGTAGAGCCGTTCATGGCACCTGCTCCAGCCGTGTATTCGTCGGCACCGTGCCGCCGATGTTCACCAGGATCGGTCGCGGTCGTTGAGGGCGCCAGTGTACTGCGTGCCGTCCATGTTGGTATCCGCCGCGTGGTAGCCCGCTACGGTGTTGGTGGGCACCGTGCCACCGATGCGTTGCGGGATCGCGTCGCGGTCGTTGCCACCGCCGGTGTATTTCAGTTCGCCGTCCTGGCTGGCATCGCCTGTCCATTGCACGCGTACCGCTGATGCTGCGCATGGCATCGGTGCCGTACAGTGGCACGATGGGGTGTGAGATCGATGGTGAGCTCCGAGCTGCCCAGTGCGATGGGCTGTGCCGTCATCACGCCCAAGTGGTTGCGGTGGCGCAGCACGATGTGGTAGTCGCCCGGCGGGGCGGTGATGCGCGGCACGGAAACGCCATCCTTGTCCACCACCTGCCCGCCGCGCAGCAGCAGGCAGGACCTTGTGGCCACGAGGCTGTTGGCACTGGTGCCGGTGCGTAGTTCCACCAGCACCCAATCCACCGGCGTTGATGCCGGTGGTCTGCAGCACGGCGGCGTCGATGGTCTCGCCCCCACCCTCGCCGGCGTGGGTGAAGCCCAAGGCCGTGAAGGGCTCGCTGAGCAGTACCAGGCCTTGGCTGCGGAGGTCGTCGCGCATCAGTTCATCGGCCTCCGTAGGGGCCTTCGAGGAAGCTGCGCAGGGGCACGCGCACATAGGGTTCGCTGCAGGCCACGCCGCTCAGCAGTTGCGCGAAGAGTTCGTCCATGTAGCTGTCGTTGTCCGCGCCCGCTTGAGGTGCCCTGGTGGCGCGAACAGAGCGGGTTCCCACGGGCACGGGCACATCGTACTGCACGCGGGTCCATGTGCCGGTGTTGCTGCCGATCTCGGGTGCGCTGCCCAGCAGCGTGCCGCCCGCGTTGCGGAACTCCAGGGCCATCTTCGGCAGGTCGCTGCCTTGCCAGTTGGCGAACCAACCGCCGTAGCGCAGGGTGGCAGTGCCGGCATCGATGGTGGCGGCGTCGGCGGCCACGCTCACATCCTGGTAGGCGCGGCCGTATGCGTTGTCGGTACACAAGGCACCCAAGGCGAAGTAGCGCGTGCCGGCGTAGGGCGAAATGCCGTTGCATTCGCCGGCGGTCAGTGATTCGATCACGCCATCGGTGGCGGTCCAGCCGGTGGTGCCGACTTCGGCATTGCCGTTGGCCAAGAGGTTCGGGCCGCTCTGCGAGGTTCCCGTTTGGAAGGTGACGGGCGTGCTCCACGCGCTCCAGGCCAAGCTGCGGTCGCGGTAGCGCACGCGCCAGCAGTAGCTGGTGTTGGGCAGCAGGCCGGTCACGGTCTCGTCGGTGAGGTCATCGCCGGCCTGGGTGTCCACGCCGTTGTACCAGTTCTGGTATTGGCGCCACACGTCCACCACGGGACTGCTCCAGTCGTTGCAGTTGGTGCTCAGTTGCCAGTGCGTATCGCCGTGGCCATTGCCATCGGCATCGAAGAAGGGCGTGCCCTTCAGCACCACGCAATCGGGGTTCACCACATCGGTGGCGCTCGGGAACTGGCCCACGGGCATCATCGGCGCGTTGTTGTTGCGGCGTATGCTGATCAGGTCCTCCAGCGTGTTGTCCTCGGTGGTGGTGGCATCGCCGATGCTGAAGCGTTTCAGCGTGAAGCGCGGGTCGGCGCCGGCCTCCACTTCCACCAGCACATAGCCGTACTCGTCATCGCTGAGCGAGTATTCCGGGTAGTCGAAGTTGGCGAACTCGCCCCAGTAATCGATGCTGCCACCGGCCGTGGCCACGTTCACCATCAGGTGGGTGTGGTCGCGGCTTTGTCCGCGGCTATAGGCGTGCGTGTGGCCGAAGAAGTGGATGCTCGGCTTGCCGCAGGTGGTGCTGAACTGCTCCATGCGCGCGATCACCTCGCCGGTATAATCCGTGTTGCCCGCGATCCACAGTTCGCTGTGATGCGGGTGGTGCAGTTGCGCGAACACGAAGTCGATGTCCGGATCGGTGCAGGCATCGGCCAGCACGCCGTCCAGCCAATCCAGCTGCGCTTGAATGCGGTAACCGGTATTGCTGTCCATACCGATGATGCGCACGTTGCTGTGGTCCTTGTACCACCAATGCTCGGCGTAGCCCGCGGTGCCGTTCTGCGGCAGGTGGAAGTAGTTGAAGTAGTTCGCCGAATTGACCTCGTGGTTCCCCAGCACGGGATACACGGGCACGTAGCTGAAGAGCGGGTCGGCGGGCTCGAAGAAGGTGGTCCGCCACGAAGCGTAGTTCGAGCCGTTGTCCACCAGATCGCCGGGGATCACGATCATGGCGAGCTCTTGGCTGAGGTCCGGCCCCATGCTATCGTTCACATGGTCGATCACACCGTTATGCACCACCTCCCAGAACTTGTTCGGCTGGCTGCCATCGCGCTGCATGTCGCTCATGGCCACGATGTTGGTGGGCGCCTCGGCGCTTTGCAGGGCGGGCGTCCTGAAGTGGAACAGCGCGCTCTGGGCCGCTCCGGTGATCACTTTGTAGTGGTAGGTGGTGGCCGGTGCCAGGCTGGTAAGTGTAACGGTATGGATCTGCGCACTACCGCTGCTGATGAAGCTGGTTCCGCTGGCGCTGCTCCCAAGCGCCATGCTGGTGCCGTACTGCACGGTGCTCTCGGTGCCGCTGCTGGTCTCCCACAGGATGGTCATGCGGTCCGGCTCGGCATCCTGCAGGTAGGGTTGCACAAGGATGGTCTGCGCGTGAAGCCCGGCCGTGGAAAGGCAAGGAGGATGAGGTGCGGGAGGTGGGCATGGATGCAAATTAGGTGATGGGCTTGAATGGTGGGGCAATGGGATGGAACGCTGATGACACCCGAGATCGGGCGGATGGAGGCGGATGAATGCGTGGGGCGCGCTACCGGACCGCAGGCGCTCCATCCCCGCCTTTGCAGCTCGATAAATCAGTCCGTTCACGCTATGCCACGCACTCGCTTCACATCCTTCTGGTTCTGATCGTATGGCGCTTGGCACCACGCAGGCATGCCACGCGCTACCACGTGCACGCCACGCGGCCGCCGGCACCGGCGGCTGGCTGGCCCAATGCCTTCACCGATGTATCCAGCTGGCCTTGAGCATGGTGATGCGGGCGATGAGATGGGTGGCCGCCGGGCAGCTGAAGCCACCGCCGGCTTGGACCGTACGTCTCACGTACGCCCTGCGCAACGGCGTGAACATCTACGGCGGCTTCGCTGGAACAGGAAACGCTGCTGAGCGAGCGCGATGGTCAACAACATCACGGTCCTTAGCGGCGACATCGGGCAGTTGGGGGAGAGTTCTGACAACTCGCACAACATCATCACGGCGAACAACATCACCACCAACATCACAGTGGATGGGTTCGGATGTGAACATGCTTGAGCGCCAGCTACGGCAGCGGTGGGCTGCGGATCACCAATGCTTTGAGCGGCGGGCTGCTGCGCAATTGCGAGTTCCTTAACAACTACGCGGCGAACACCGGTGGTGCGGTGTACTTGGCAGCTGCGAAACTGCGGATCGAGCAGTGCCGTTTCGTGAACAATCAGACCGGTAGCGGCGATGGTGGCGCGATTGCACAACGGCTGCAACAACTTAACGGCGGCAGTTCCACTTTGACCATGCAGGTTCACGGGTCAAGAACAACGTGGCCCGGCGCGGCGTCGTGGTGTACAACTCGGTGACCTACCAAGCCGTGGTGATGCGACCGCTGCCGCTTCACCAGCAATACCTCGCCGATGCGACATCCTCCATTTCAATGGCTTCGTCGCGGCACGGATGTCGAACTCCTACATCATCGGCCACCATCAGCGATTTCAGCGGGAACGTGCTCTGTGTCAACTCCTCGAGCGGCAGCAGGTGTTCACGCTGGCCAACACCACCATCGCGCACAATTTCAACCTCTACGCGAACACGATCCGGGCCAGATAGTGCGCACTTCGAAGAGGACAGCCACCATGTAGTGTACAACCATCATCATGGCAACACCTGCGCCGTATCCGGTCAGCGGGTGAACGCCTTGCCCACAATCGCGCACTCGATAAATCGAGGCGGCCACGCGAACGGCACGAACAACATCAACGCCGATCGCAGTTCACATCGCCTACGCCGGTGCCCCAGCGAATTTCGATGCCACGGCCTACGACTACCATCCGGACTACAGTTCCCCGGCCATCAACGTGGGCGATAACAGCCACGTGCTGCCACCCTACGACATGGACCTCGATGGCCTGCAGCGCATCCAAGGCGGCGTGGTGGACCTCGGCTGCTACGAGTCGGACCTGAACGTATCGGTGCAGCGCGTGACGGAGCAGCCGGGTGCGTTGTACTTCGATATGGACCGGGGGGAATTGTGCATCACCGACCAGTCCTTGATCACCGGCCCCATCGCGATCCACGACCTGAGCGGGAAACTGCAGGCGCGCCTCACGCTTCGGCAAGCACGCACCCGCTTGGACCTGCCCACCGGAGTTTATGTGGCCAGCGGAGCGGGCGCCATGCGCTTGAAGTTCGCGGTGCGTTAAGGCGACAAGGAAGAAGGCCGAGCGGGCATTCCAAGGGTAATGTGCAAGCGGATGCTTGGTGGATCAAGATCAGTGCATACATTCGGTACACCTAACCCATCGCCCATGCGCAACGCTACACTGTCAAATTACTGTTGGCCCTCTTTCTGATCGCTTCCGCAGCGACCCTGAACGCGCAGAACGCGTACATCCAGAACTTGGCCTTGCCCCGTTATATCGGCAGGATCAACTACCCGATCGCCTTGTGGGCGCGTAATGCGACCACGGTCCCTTCCCACCAACACCAGCATCCAGCTGGCGTGTGGATAGCGGCACCACCACACCGGTCCCAACCAGAGGTCGGCGGTGGCGGCATTGCGGTGGCAACTACCTGCCCTACCCACCACCGGTGCACGGTGAACTGACCCAAGGTGCACACCCTGGAGGTGTGGATCACGACCGCGGTGGATACAGACCCGTCCAACAACTTGGTGACGATCACCTTCACGGCCCTGAACAACTACGCCGACAAGGTTGTGCTGTTGGAAGGCCGTACCGAGACCTGGTGCCAGTACTGCCCGACCGCGAATACGGTGACCAACGGCCTGCGCAACAACCCTGACTTCGCTGTTGTGAAATTCCACACCGCCGACCAGTTCGAATTCCCTGACGGCGATGCCTACTACGGCCAGTACAACGTCACCTTCACCCCAGCGGCCATGTTGGACATGGGCGAATACGGCGACTACATCATCAACTCCCAGAGCGGTGGATGGGAAGCCGCGATGACCTCGCGCGCTGCCGGTGTATCACCCGCGATCCTGGTGATGAGCCCTTCCTTGAACCACACCACGCGTGTGCTCACCGTGTCCATCACGGCGCATTTCACGTACTCCTTCACCGGGCCGTTCAAGTTGAACGTGTACGTGGTGGAGGACCTCGTACCGGGCCCACAGACCAATGGTGGTGCTGGCAGCAACTACATCCACAACGGTGTGATGCGCGCCATGCTGGGCGGCTCGGCCGGTACCAGCGGCGTTGTGCCGAACACCCCGGTGGTGGGCACCAACTACACGCAGACGTACACCTACACGGTGCCTGCGAACTTCAAGCTCGCCGACCTGCGCTTGGTAGGTGTGCTAGAGCATAGCCTCGGTGCGGGCAACCGGTACTGCGTGAATGCGGTAAACAGCGGCGCGAGCCAGGTGGGCATTTCGGACCTCACGCTGGCGGGCGATCGCTTCAGCGTGTTCCCGAACCCCTTCGAGAACAGCGTGATGGTGCATGTGAAGGACCTGAGCGGTCCGGCCAGCATCGACCTGTTCAGCTTGGACGGCCGCAACGTGTTCCAGCGCAATGTGGTGCTGAACGCCGAAGGCTACTCGAACGTGGATCTGGACGGTGCCGGCCTCGCGGAGGGCGCCTACCTGCTGCGCATCGTTACCAGCGAAGGCAGCGCCACGCAGCGCATCTTGAAAGCCGATTGACCACCTCTACCATGAGGATCGTGCAGGGAGGACTTCGGTCCTCCCTGTTCGTTCGGTAGCTTTCGCACCGCTATGAGAACCATCCTCCTCCCCGCCCTGCTGGCCTTGGCCGCGCTACCAAGCGCCGCACAGCGCGTTGACTGCAGCTTCGTGCTCGTGAGCACACAGACCAACAGCGGCACCACACGATCGGACAGCATCACTTACAGCTTCGAAGGACCGAACACGGCGACAATGGTCCATGGCAGCAACGGACAGCCGGATGTGCGGACGATCTTCCAGCCGGAGGAGAAGACCATTACGCAGCTGCACGAGATCAATGGATTGAAAGGCGGCTTCGTGTTCGCCATGAGCGAGAAACGCTGGCCGGGCATGGCCTATTCCAACGCGGAGGTGAGTACCGAAAAGATGAAGTGGACCGGCAAGACCCGCATGATCGATGGCCACGAATGCCACGAGGCGAAGGTGACGAGCGAGGAATACAGCGGGACAGCGTGGGTGGCGAAGGACATCCCGCTCAGCATGGTGCGCGTGTTCAGCTACCAGAGCGTTGGCGCCGGCAAGAGCACCGAAGAGGCGGCCATGCTTTCGACGATGGGCCTTAGCGGGCTGCCGCTGGAGATGCACCTGAAGAGCAGGTCGGGCAAACCCGATGTGATGCTGCGTGTGCTGAACTACCATGAAGGCGCGGACGCCTCGCTGTTCAACACGGCCGGGTACTCGACCACCTACATGCAGGAGTAGAACTTTCCACAACGGGCGCTGCGGGCTACCTTCGCGACGAAGCACGCACGCTATGTCCCGTACGAAGAGCCATACCGCAGAAGAGAAGATGACCTTGGATGAGGTCCGTGAAGAGATCCTGCGCGATTACCAATTGGTGCACCTGAGCCGCGAGGCCAGTCTGCTCGGCCGCAAGGAGGTGCTGACGGGCAAGGCCAAATTCGGGATCTTCGGCGACGGCAAGGAGCTGGCACAGGTGTGCATGGCCAAGCAGTTCCGCCACGGCGACTGGCGCAGCGGCTACTACCGGGACATGACCTTCATGTTCGCCATCGGCGAGCTCACCGTGCAGCAGTGGTTCGCACAGCTCTACGCCCATGCCGACCTGGCACACGAACCGGCCAGTGCCGGACGCCAGATGAACGGGCATTTCGCCACGCGCAGCTTGGATGCGGAAGGCAACTGGAAGGACCTGACGCAGCAGTACAACAGCAGTCCGGACATCAGCCCGACGGCCGGGCAAATGGCGCCTGGCCAGGCCTGGCGCAGGCCAGCAAGATGTTCCGCAACAGCGCGCTGCACAGCTACACGCACTTGAGCGACCAAGGCAACGAGGTGGCCTTCGGTACCATCGGCGATGCCAGCACCAGCGAAGGCCACTTCTGGGAGACCCTGAACGCCGCCGGTGTGCTGCAGTGCCGCTGGCCATGAACGTGTGGGACGATGGCTGGGGCATCAGCGTGAGCAAGGCCCACCAGACCACGAAAGGAAGCATCAGCACCTTGTTGCAGGGCTTCCAAAAAGAAGCGGACACCAACGGGCTCCGCATCTACAAGACCAAGGCCTGGACTACGCTGCCCTGAACCGCGTGTACGAAGGAGCCATCGCCCTTTGCCGCGAAGAGCACGTGCCCTGCCCGACCCACGTGGAGGAGGTGACGCAGCCGCAAGGGCACAGCACCAGCGGCAGCCACGAACGTGCCAAAGTGCCGGAGCTGCTGGAGTGGTACGGCGAAAGTTCCCAGACTGCAACGCGAAATTCCGCCAGTGATTGAACTTCCGTCCGGGAGGCGAGGCGACGCCACGGCCGAAGAACTGGACGCCATCGAAAAGCAAGCGCGTACCGATGTGCGTACTATGCAGAAGGCCGCATGGGCCGCGTTCAGCGAACCCATCAAGGCGGAGTTGGACGATGTGGCCTTCCATCGAGGCCTTGGCCTCCGCGCGCCACGGAGAAAGCAGCACCGCGATCGCCCAGCATCGCCAGCGACCTGCGTGCGGAGTTGAGCCCGGGCCGGAAGGAAGTGAACAGTGAGCGCGGCGAGGAAAGCATTGCCGTCGCCCGCGCTGCGGACCCCATTGCGCGCAAGCCCCTCGCCGACTGGATCGAGGAGGCGCTGTACACGAACGCCGACCGCTACGGGCAGTCACCTGTACAGCCAGAGCGCCAAGAGCTGCTGAACGTGGCCGAAGTGCCGGTGCGCTACGACAGCGACGAGCAGGTCGATGGCCGCATCATCATCCGCGACAACTTCGCTGCCCTCTTCGAGAAAGAGCCGCTCCTCCTCACCTTCGGCGAGGACACCGGCAAGATCGGCGATGTGAACCAGGGCATGGAGGGCATGCAGGCGCGCTTCGGCGAACTGCGCGTGGCCGACACCGGCATCCGCGAGGCCACGATCCTGGGCCAAGGGCTGGGCATGGCATTACGCGGCCTGCGTCCGGTGGCGTCGAGATCCAATACCTCGATTACCTCCTCTATTGCCTCCAAGGCACGACGACCCTCGCCACGGTGCAATGGCGCACGAAAGGCGGGCAAAAGGCACCCTCGATCATCCGCACCCGTGGCCATCGCTTGGAAGGCGTGTGGCACAGCGGAAGTCCCATGGGCAATGACATCCATGCGGCCCGCGGTGTGGTGGTGTGCGTACCACGCAACATGCAACAGGCGGCCGGTATGTACAACACCTCGATCCAAAGCGACGATGCCCGCGCTGGCATCGAATGCCTGAACGGCTACCGCAGCAAGGAGACCCTCCGAGCAACCTGGCGAATTCACCGTGCCCATTGGTGTGCCCGAGGTCGTGCGCCAAGGCCAGACCTTCACGCTGGTGAGCTACGGCAGCACCTTCAACATCTGCGCAAAGGCCGCTGACCGCTTGGCCGAATTGGGCGTTGACGTGGAACTGGTGGATGTGCGCACCCTTCTCCCCTTCGACCGCGACCATGTGATCGCCGGCAGCTTGGAGAAGACCAACCGCTTGCTGATCGTGGACGAGGACGTACCCGGCGGTGCCAGCGCCTTCATCCTGCAGCAGATCATGGAGGTGCAAGGCGGCTACCGTCTCCTGGACGGCACCCCGACCACCTTGACCGCCAAGGCCCATCGCCCTGCATACGGAAGTGACGGCGACTACTTCAGCAAGCCGAGCATGGAGGATGTGGTGGAGACCGTGCTGGGGATGATGGCGGAGTAAGGTCGCCCGCCGGCCCGCGTACTTCGGTGCGCGTTGATGTCGATCGACCGAGCAGCGTTATCTTGGCGTTGCACGTCATCCATACCCGTGAAAAGCCCATCGCCCCTCGCGCAAGAGGAACTATTGGACCACCCAGCGCCTGTTGCTGTGGAAACACATATCCGACGTGGACGTACGGTCGTTGACCATGTACAGCCGACACATGGGACCTCCTTGGTCCAGTACCTATTGCGCCACACGCGATGGATCCTGTTGAGCGCGGTCCTGGTCACGGGCCTTTCCGCACTTTTCCTGTGGTCGGAACCGAGCCTGTACAGTTCCTCGATCGTCATTCTCACGGATCAACAACTCCCGATCGAAGCGGAGAATGGATTCGCGAAAGGGAGATCCAATGGTGGCTCGAAACTGTACTATCTCGCCACCTCCACGGCGATGTTCGACCACTTGATCGACCACTTCGACCTGTACGATCATTTCGGCCTGGACCCCAGCGCACCGTGGGCCTACGAGCAAGCGAGCGGTATGCTCTTGCGCAACATCGCCGCACAGGACCTCGGTGATGGCTCCATGCTGATCACGGTCCGCGACAAGGACCGTGTAATGGCCCGCGACATGGCCAACGAGGTGTACGCGGAACTGCAGCGGACCGTCGCGCGCATAGCGCTGCATTGGTCCGAGAAGAATGTTGCGTTGTACGAGGCGATCGTGGCCGGTACCTCGGAACGGATCGACGAACAATCCGCAGCCTTACGGGCGCTTGCGGCCCAGTTGGCGGAGGAGGAGGACCGGGCCGGGAGAGCGAAGCAATTCGGGACCAAGGATGAGCGCACCCTGAGCGGAAAGATCGACAAGTTGGCCGCGGAGATCACCCTGGTGCATCACGACCTTGCCCGAGCGCTCCGCACCAACGAGATCGCGTTGGCCATGGAACGGGAGGAACACATTCCCGAACTGTATCTGGCCCGCTCCGCGCTGTTGGACATCAGCACCTCACCGAACCTATCGCGCACCTTGACCTTGGTCTCGGTGTTCATGCTCATGCTCTTTCTGGGCGTGGTCCTGGTCACGATCTGGCGCATGCATCGTGACGATGTCCACCACTACCTCCACGCTCCGGTCATTCGCTGAGAACCCGGGTGGACGCTTCGTTTGAACGAGTATTCCGCCGTCGCTCCACATCCGCACGAGCGATGATGACCAACGTTCCGTAGAACAGGAAGGCGATCTTGCAATCGTCCAGGTAGTTGTTGAACAAGCCGTGCACAGCGTAGGCGAACAAGGCAAGTACAGCGTACAACACGAGTCGACCGTGACCGGGGTACGAACGCGCTCTGAAGTTCCGGACCCCGATCACAAGCGCCAATCCGATCAGCGTCAACTGGAGCAACAATGCCGGCGCGCCGGATTCGGCCAAGGTCAGTAGGTATTCGGAATGTGCTGTTCCACCGCTGATATGGAGCAATTGGGGATTGGCCCGCACGAACAGGTCATCGGACAGGGACCATGACCGGGTGATACGCGCTGGCGGGATGGGTCCATCCACACTGAGGTAGGTGCGTTCGTCCGGTTTCTGGTAACGCAGATACTCGAACTGGAACGTACCGGGCCCGGTGCCGACGATCGGCCGGTCCTTGGCCATACGCAAGGCGCATTTCCAGCGGTTCAAGCGTTCCTTGTTGCTCGAGTCGTTGTTCAGGTTCGCGATCGAACGGATGCTTTCCTTCCACCCTGCATTATCGGCGTAGGAGTCGGTGGCTTCGCTCATCAACAAGGCGCGTGCCTTGCCGCTCATGCCAAGGCCCAACAGCAGGATCGCAGATGCCCCGATGACCCAGTACCGCGTTCTGATCCGCACGAACAGGAACGGGCACAAGACCAAGGCCGCGAAAGTTCCGATCCACGCCGCTCTACAGAACGAGACCACCAAGGCCCAGACACAAATGAGCAACACGCCCCCTTCAAGGATCCCGGACCAACGGGATCGGGCCTTGCTTCCTGCAACGAACATTACCGCGAGGAATAGGACCACGAAGACCAAGGCTGCGGCGTACACGGTATGGTCCGTGTAGAACGGGAAAGGGACGAAACTCGCGCTGGGCCGGTCGAAGCCGCGTTCCCACTGCTGGGCCAATGCATAGAGCACGACGAAGAAGAAGCCGAGCGCGTAGGCACGGATGGTCTTTGCACGAAAGGGATCCTCGAGGGGGATCAGTAGGAAGTAGCCGTAGAAGACCAATGCGTAGGTCGTGCGCACAAGCACCGCCTTGGCACTGATCAGCGGCGAAACGGACAGGACCGCCGAAAGCGCGCTCAGGAGCAGGAACGCGATCAATGTCAAGGTGATGGGATGCAGGAGCAGGTCCGACCTCAAGGATATCCTGATCTCCGGCTTTCGCATTGACCACGCCATGGCCAAGGCCAAGAGACCCAGCAGCGGTTCCGCGGGGAAGATGAGTTCCAGATCGAAGGCGAGGAAATAGACCTTGACCGAGATCGGGATGAGCAGAACGGTGATCAGGACCGCCCAGCGGGTCCGGTCCATGGACGCGCCGGATGTTTGCGCGGGCCCGCTGTGCGATCGCGGTTCGCCACCCTCTGCAAAAATGCTCATGTTCCTTGATGGGCCTACAATATAGTCCGGGTCCGAAGCGAACGCATGCTACTTTTCGGGCCGAGTTCCAGGACGAGGTCCGCAAGGGGACAGCCCGCACATGAGCACCGAACAGCACAAGGCGATCGCACGGCAATGGTTCGCCGCGTTCAACGCTCACGACCTCGAGGCCTTGTTGGCGCTTTACCATGATGATGCTGAGCATTTCAGCCCCAAGCTGATGGTGCGTCACCCGGAGACCAAGGGCATGGTCCGTGGCAAGGCAGCCTTGCGCCTTTGGTGGCAGGATGCCTTCGATCGCTTGCCCAGCTTGCGCTATGAAGTGTTGAAACTCACGGCGGACGAAGAACAGGTGTTCATGGAGTACATCCGGCACGTGGAAGGAGAAACGGAGCTCCGTGTGGGCGAGGTCCTTGTGATCGAGGAAGGGCACATCATCGCTTCGCGTGTGTACCACGGTTGATGCGCGAAAAGCCATCGAAAGAGCAGGTTGCGACCGTCATTCGGATCGCTAACTTTGAAAGTCCGACCTTTACACCATGGCACTCACACCCGCAGAGATCCAGCAGGCTCTTCGAATCAGTAAGGCCGTTCAGCAGCATTTGGAACAAGTGCGCACGGTGAACGTCGACAGCAAGGAGATCTATTCCGTCGTCGCCGACCTTGGATTGATCGAACGGGACGTGGAGAAAGGCCACCATCTGCGGCTGTTCCTGAAGAAGCTGGTGAAGGAGAACATGCTCGTGCTCATCCCACAATGCAAGGCCATGGCCAAGAGCGGCGGGAAGTACGACTTCATCTTCAACAGCGCTGCCGACCGCATGCCTGCGCGTCGCGCCATGGCCGAAGAGGAGACCGCGAGCTCGAAGTAGTTCCAGGCCTTGACCCGGTCGTTGTCCCATGGACCTGTACCGCGTACTAGGGCTTACGCACACCGCTGATACCCTTTCCGTTCGCAACGCTTACCGAGCGCTTGCCAAACGCTATCACCCCGACGTTTCCACCCTGCCCGATGCGGAGGAACGCTTCGTACGGATCACCGAGGCCTACGAGATCCTTTCCGATCCGATCAAGCGTGCACGGTATGACCGTACACAAGCTAGCCCCAGTCCGCGCACCGCACCTCCGCGGCAACAAGCGCGCTACGAGAAGCACGTGCACCGTGACAAACGCGATGCACAGGAACGCGCCGCCAAATACGGCCGCATGCGCTACCAGCAGTTCGATCACGAGTACTTCGACAACCCGGTGCAGTACTTCGCACCCAAGATCGCGGGCTGCTTCGGGATCATCGTGGCGGTCCTGCTGGTGATGGCGACCATTGGTATCATTCTGGAACAGTTCGGACTTCCAGTGGGGCTGGTCGCGCTGTTGATCCTGCCCGGTATCCCCTTCGGCGTTTGGCTGAGCAGCAGCTTTGACATGTGGCATAACCGAAGACAGCGCGAACGGAAACAAGGGCAAGGGTGGTCGTGATCGACACATCAAGCCCGATCTTGGCACCATGAGCAGAGGATTCGTCAGAGAGGACGATCAGGAAGAAGCACCGTTCATTCCGCCGCGTGCGGCGTTGCCGGACGGTGTGACGAACTATGTGACACCACGTGGACTGGAACTACTGCACGCCGAACGGACCGCCTTGGAAGAGGAACGGGCACTGGTGCAGGGCAACGATGATGAACGTCGTAGGACCCAGGCCGTGATCAATGGCAAGCTGGACCTATTGAACGAGCGCATCGCATCGGCCCGTGTGGTGGAAGCGGTCGAAGGCACACCCGAGGATGTGCGCTTCGGCACCACGGTGAGCTACGAACACCTCGACGGGCCGCAGAAAGGCAAGCAACGCACTTTCACCATCGTGGGCGTGGACGAGGCCGATGTCAAAGAAGCACGGATCGCCTTCACGGCATCCATCGCACGTGCCTTGCTCGGAAAACGCGTGGGCGAGGTCGCCGACTTCCACCTGCCCCCTGCCCATCTACACTTACTGATACACGCGATCCAATGAGCCCAACGCGCAACACGACCTTCGAACTGGAAGGGGAATACGTCGAACTGAACCAATTGCTGAAGCTCATCGGGGCGTGCAACAGCGGTGGCGAGGGAAAGCAACTGGTGGCGCAAGGCCTCGTGCGGGTCGATGGCGAAGTGGAACTGCGCAAGACCTGCAAGATCCGCGCGGGTCAGAAGGTCCTGTTCGAAGGGATCGAAGTGCTCGTGGTCGATCAGTCCTGAGCGACGCCGTTGCGCGCTTGCATCAGGCCTTTGCGATAGGTGCCATCCCCCAGCACGAGCAGCGCGAGGAAGGCGATCGCGATGAAGCCCGCCACACCGACCGGTGACCCGAAGAGCACGTCGCCATCCCACGAGAAGAACACGACCGAGCTCGCTGTTCCGTTGATCACACCGTGCAGCACGGCCGGTGCCCACACGCTGTTCGCCCGTGTGCGTGCCCAGTCGAACAGGAACGCGAGCAGGATGCAGAACACCACCATGAGCCCGATGCCCAACACCGGATGACCGGGGTAATTGTGGCCCATGGCGATGAGCGGCGCGTGCCACAAGCCCCACACCACACCGGTGAAAAGGATGCGGCGACCAGCGCTCCATCCGGCCAAGGCCTGGTACAGATAACCGCGCCAACCGAGTTCCTCGCCCAACATGAACGGCAAGTTGATGCTGAAGGCCGAGAACAGTCCGGAGAACAAGAGCACAGCAAGGATCAGCCCACCGGGTAGGCCAGCAAGGAATTCGGTGGCCGCATTGGGCATTTCATTACCTCCCATTTGGGCCACCATCTCCCCCATTGCAATGTTGAAGCGGGATCCGCTCACTTCGACATGGCCGAAAACGTCGTACCCAAGACCGTCACCCAGCAGATTGATGACCAGCAGGGTCAAGGGAACGATGCAGAGCCCGATAGAGGCTGCAGCGAATAGGAATGGCCAGCGGATCAGCTCGGGATGCAAGCCGAGGGCTTTCCACGGTGCATGGTCGAAATGCCGGTGTTGCACCAAGGCAGCGATGGCCGGACCGAACATGCACACCGCGGCAAGCGCCAGGTACGGTCCGCCGGAAGTGGCATCGATCCCCAGGAGCGCGCCGATACCGGCCACGGCCCATGTGAAGCCGAAGGCTAAGGCCAAGAAGGAAAGCACCCGTCGTTGCATCATGATGCGGCAAGGTAATCGGCCGTGCCGCTCAGCGGAAGCCGAATATCACATGACCCGCTGCCGCGTGCGCACATACGTGGCCTTCAACAGCTCATTGCCGGGCAGTGGATCGCGCAGTTCGAGCGCGCCGAACCTGGTCGGGCTATCGCGCTTATCGGGGTCGATGAAGAGCAAGCTATGGCAGCGATCGATGTTGATGCGCGGCGCTTCCACCCGCGAAGCGATCACCGCGCCACGTGGCCACCACCCGATCTCGCTCAGGTTCACCTGTCCACCGACATAGACGATCGCCGGGGCGATGAGCGGGATGTTCCAATAGATGTTGGAGAGGTTCACGGTGGCCTTCGACGGCATGTTCACATACACTGAAGCCTTGGTCGTCTTGTGTTCCACATGGAAGTTCGACAGGGTGAAGGACTTCACCACAGGGCTCGTGGCCGTGAGCTCCTCACTGCCGCTGAGCGAGGCGCTCAGGAAGATATCGTACTCCGCCGTGTGTCCTTCGGAGATACAGTCCGTCATGCGCACACCACCGCTGTTAAGTATCGTGAACGCAGTTGTCGTGGTCTTGCTGCTGTAGACGCGGCACTGCTCCAACACGCTGCTGTTGCTCTGGCTGTTGATACCCGTGGCACCCGGCCAATCGCCTTGGCGCAGGACGATACCGAGCTTGGCGGGGTTGGTCACGAGGATGTTCTCCAAACGCGTCATCAAGCAGAAGCGCAGATCGATCGCGGCTTCGCTTTGGTCCACCATGCGGCAGTTGCTGATCACGCTGCCCAAGCTGGCCATCAGGTCGATGGCCTTCTTGCCGCCCGTGATCGACGCGAAGTCGCGAATGACATAGCGGGAAGCGGTCTTCCGTTCCGCTTCCTTCTGATCGGCCACTTTCATGGTGAAGCCGTGCGATCCCGGCCCCAGCACCAGCTTTGCACCGTTCCCATCGATCACCAGCAGTTGGCGTTCGGGCAGGATGATGCTTCCTGCACAATGGTATTCCGCAGCGGCGGAGAACGAGACATGGGTGGCATCAGCTGGAAGCCTTGCGAAGAAGCCGGCGACATCATCCACCGGCACCACGTACGCGTTGCCAAATGCGCACATAGGCAGAGCGAGGAAGGCGATCAGAAGGGAACGAAGAGAACGATGTAGTACCATGCGACCAAGCTAATACCGACAGGTTATCTTGCTCCGATGGCGAAGGAGAAGCCCGTACTACTGCTCATCCATGGATTTCCTTTGGATGCCGGGATCTGGCAGGGACAGCGCGACGTGTTGGCCGATGTGGCGACCGTGATCGCGCCCGACCTGCGCGGTTTCGGCTCGTCGACATTGGAGGTTCCCGAAGTGCTCACGATGGAGCGTTTCGCCGAGGACCTGCTGCACTTGTTGGATGAGCGCGAAGCGAAGAAGGCCGTGCTCTGCGGTCTCTCCATGGGCGGCTATGTCGCGATGAGCTTCTACGAGCGGTGGCCGGGGCGCGTGCAAGGCCTCATTCTCTGCAACACGCGTTCCACAGCGGACACGGAGGAAGGAGTGGAAGCGCGGAAGCTCACCGCCAAGAACGCGTTCGACAAAGGAGTGGATATCATCGCAAGGGGCATGCTCCCTAAACTGATCTCGGCGCGCACCAAGCTGCAACAACCGGAACTATTGGCGCCGCTCGAAGCCATGATGGCCCGGCAACGCGCCGACGCCGTAGCGGCCGCTTCCTTGGGAATGGCGGTGAGGCCCGATCGAACATCCTTGCTTCGCAGGGTGACGGTACCAACTCTCGTGATCACCGGAAGCGCGGATGAGCTGATGCCCTTGCCCACGAGCGAGGCCATGCGGCAAGCGTTACCGAACGGTCGTCTGGTAGTGATCCCGGAGGTGGCGCACCTGAGCAACCTTGAGGCCCCGGAGTTGTTCAATGGCATCGTTCGCGAATACCTTTCCGCCTTGCCGGATGCTTGACCCGCAATTCACACCTTTTCCTGTTCTGACAACGGAGCGGCTTTTACTCCGTGCGGTCACCGTGGATGACGCGGCCGCCATCTTCCGCATACGCTCCGATCAACGCGTCATGCGTTACATCGGTAAAGAGCCCACCACTTCCATCGAGGACGCGTTGAAGCTGATCGCGACCATTCAACTGGACCTGGAGGCGAACAACGCGATCACGTGGGCGATCACAAAGAAGGCGCCGACGAGATGATCGGAATGATCGGCTACTACCGCTTGAAGAAAGAGCATCATCGCGGGAATTGGGCTTTGCCTTGGATGCCGACCAGTGGCGACAAGGGATCATGTCCGAGGCCATAACCGCTGTTGTGGAGTGCGGTTTTCAACGATTCGGATTCCACGGCATCGAGGCGATCACCGATCGGGCGAACCTCCCTACGAACGGCTTGCTCGAAGCTTGTGGATTCGTGCGTGAAGGCCTGATCAAAGAGAACTACCTGTGGCGCGGACACTTCCGCGATTCGGCCATCTGGTGCAAACTGACACCTCGCACGGCCGGTTGATGCGCCCGTGTATGTCACCGCGATCAAACCTTCGGCATGGTGTTGGCGTCATAGATCCGTAACACGAACAGGAACCATGAAAAAGTTGATGATCACCACGGCACTGTTGGCCACGCTGACAGCCGTACACGCACAGGAGGGCCGTCCCTCCAAGTCGGAAATGGATCCGGCGGTGAAGGAACAAAAGCAGGCCGAGCGTATCGCGGACCGTACCGAGAGCATGATCAAGGAGCTCGGGTTGAGCCAGGAGCAAGCGACCAAGGTGCGGGCGATGAACGCGACACTGGGCGAGAACATGCGCAGCGTCAAGAACGCGGACCTGAGCGAGGAGGACCGCAAAGCGAAGATGAAGACCTTGCGTGAAGGCTACAAGACCGAACTCGCTTCCGTGTTGACACCTGAACAACAGAAGCAATTGAAGCAGATGCGTGAAGAGGATCGCGCTGAGCGCAAGCAGAACATGGATCCCGCCAAGATGGAGGCACGCGCGGACGAACGTGCGGATCGCTTGACCGAGGAAATGACCCAGGACCTGGGACTGAGCGCGGACCAACGGACCAAGGTGGAAGCGATCAATGGATCATACGCCGCATCCATGGCCAAGCTGCAACAGGCTGGGCTGGATGAGTCGGCGCGCAAGGAGCGCATGAAGGCCATGCGTCAGGACCGCGACAAGGAACTGAAAGCGGTCCTCACACCGGAACAGTTCAGTACCATGATGGAATTGCGGAAGCAGAAACACACGGAAAGCAAGGGAGGATATCCCGATATGAAGAAGCCGCACAACGAGTGATCGCGATCACTGGAAACACGAACGCCCGCCACTGACCGAGTGGCGGGCGTTCGTGTTTTGAATGGACCCCTACGAAAGTTCGAAGCGGATCGGCAGCACCATTTGCACGGCCACTGGCTTGCCATCGTTCTTTCCCGGCGTCCATTTCGGCATACCGCGCACCACGCGGATCGCCTCCATGTCCAACTCGATCGAGCTGCCTTTCTTCACCGTGACCTTTTCCACCGCACCCGTGGTGGTCACGATGAACTGCACATGCACGGTGCCTGTCGGCGTAACAGCACCTTCCGCGCTGGGCTTCGGGTACTTCACCTCTTCTCCGAGGTATTTGATCGAGCCGTCCATTCCGCCAGGGAACTCGGGCATCACCTCCGCTTTGCTCACCACTTCGGTCTGAGGTGCTTGGAAAGGAGTGGCACTGCGCATGGGCGCAGCGATCGCAATGGCCAACAGGACCAAGGGAATGGCGGCGAGGTACTTGATCCGGGCGCTGGTGGTGGAAGGTCTTTTGAGCATCATGGTTATTCGGGTTTTGAGGTCGGATGAACGAAAACTGTTGGTGAGAACATGGCGGGGCACACCGAATGCGTGGGCCACGAGCAACGTTTCATAGTCGGCATGGTGCGCCCGGGCTTCGGCATCAGCGGTGTGTTCATGCACGAGTTTCAATTCGCGCAAGGCCCAACTCCAGACCGGTATGAACCAATTGAATGCTTGGATCGTGCGGAGGAAGAGCACGTCGAACGAATGACCATGGCGCACATGGGCCCGTTCATGCATCAGCAAGGCTTCGCGGTCCTGGTCCTCCAATGTCCGCTGGCAGCACCACGCGCCATAGGAAGGAGAAGCCTTCATCACCGACGGTTCCCTTCGATGCCCGCCAAGCGCGTACGAACTCAAGGGCCAAGCGGCCAAGACTGACGACCACGCCGATCGCATAGGCCAAGAACAGAAGTTCGGACCACTGGAAGCCGGCCACTGCCGGAGAAGCATTCTCGGTCAGGTCCACCGTGGGTAGTACCAGTGAAGGGACCGCTTCCAGCACAGTAGGCCGCGGCACCAATGGAAGCAGGATCGCAAGTGCTGCAGAAGCGAGCAACCATGCGCGATTCGCGTGGAAGAAGGTCTCCTTGCGCAGGAAGAGCATGTACGCAGCGAAGAAGATCGCGAAGACGAAGTTGCTTGCGAGGAGGTATTCAAGGAGCTCATCGTTCAGCTTGTTTACGTTCACGGATCAACTTCAACAGCGCATCCAGGTCGGCGGTGCTCAAGTCCTCGCGTCGGATGAAGTGGGAGACCAACTCCTGCGGCGATCCACCGAAGTAGTCCTTCAGCACCTTGCGCACGGTGCGTGCACTGTAGTCATCCCGAGAGATCGTGGATAGTAACGATGCGAGCGTCCGAAGGCCTCGTGATCGACGAATCCCTTCTGTTCAAGGATCCGTATGATCGTACTGATGGTCGTATAGGCTGGTGCGCTCTCGCCGCGTTCCGGCGGCGGCAAGGCTTCCATCACCTCCTTCACGAAGCCCCGCTCGATGCTCCACAAGGCCTGCATCACCTGTTCTTCTGCCCTTGTCAATGGTTCCATGGCCCAATATTAACTAATTTTTTAGTTATTCAACGAATGTATTAGTTGAACGGTTCGAAGTGGGATGAATTGTCCACTTGCGCGTTGAACAGACACCCTTGTCACACGCAATGGCGTCATGGTAGCGACGAAGCCTAAATTCGCACGGCTCCAACACACCAGCATGGTCCCAACGAGTGCTTTGTTCCATTGCCGTATCGGGATCACGCTCGCGTTGATCAGCCTCTGCCAGGAAGGGTCGGGCCAATGCAGCGCGGTATTCAACTTGGGTCCGGATGTCACCTTGTGCAGCGGAGAGACCGTCCTTTTGACCGCTGGTGCCGGATTCGAGACCTACCTATGGGACAATGGCAGCACGGCCCAGAGCCGCTTGGTGAGTTCCGCGGGCACGTACAGCTGCACGGTCACCGATTTCGGCACCTCAGGCGACTTGGTGATCAATGGGAACTTCAACGCCGGTGCCACGGGATTCACCAGTGACTACGCGCTCGGTACAGGAGGTCCATGGGGGCTTGTATCCAATGCCGGCACCTATGGCGTAGGCACCAATGCCCAGAACCTGCACAGCAACTTCTCTCCGTGCACTGACCACACCGGAGGGGGAAGCATGTTGGTGGTGAACGGCGCTGAAGTGGCCGGACAGAACGTATGGTGCCAAACGGTGAACGTTCAGGCGAACACGAGCTATGCCTTCTCCGCATGGTTGGCTTCGGTGGTGGGCTCTTCACCAGCGCAATTGCAATTCACCGTGAACGGAGTGCCGGTCGGAGATGGGCTGAACGCGTCCACGCAGACCTGCAATTGGCTCAACTTCTACGGCGTGTGGCCTTCGGGATCGGCGACGGTGGCCACCATCTGTATCAGCAACCTCAACACTTCGCAGAGCGGCAACGACTTCGCGCTGGACGACATCTCCTTCGCACCCTTCTGCACCTACACGGACGAAGTGACCGTGAGCTTACAAGCGGACCCGCAGCCGGACCTCGGGCCGGACATCGAGGCGTGCATGGGTGATGGGGTGACGCTGGATGGCACGTTTCCCGGCGCCGACAGCTACAGCTGGCAGGACGGCAGCACCGCGGCCTCCTTCTCCCCTGCCGTATCCGGTACCTACTGGGTGGAAGTGGACATCAACGGCTGCACAGGCAGGGACAGCGTGGACGTGGACCTCATCCCAGGGCCGGTGGTGGACCTGGGACCCGGACAAACCCGCTGTGCCGGCGAACGCACCATCTTGAACGCATTCAACGCGGGCGCCACCTATCTGTGGCAGGACGGTAGCACCGGCCCTTCCTTCGAAGTGACCACCGGCGGGAACTACAGCGTTACGGCCACGATCGGCGTTTGTAGCGCCACGGACAACGTCACCTTCATCTATCACCCGCTGCCGGTGGTCTCGCTCGGTGCCGATACCACCTTATGCGCGGACACGGCGCTCACCTTCAACGTATACCGCGCTGGCGGCAGTTATCTCTGGCAGGACGGCACGACGCTGGACGAACTCATCACAAGCACGGCAGGGACCTATTGGGTGCGCGTGACGGAGAACGGCTGCTCCACCACCGATAGCATGGACCTAAGCATCATCGACCTCCCAGTGGTGGATCTTGGGCCGGACTTCCTGCTCTGCATCGGCACCACCGAAGTATTGGATGCATCGGGCCCGGACTACAGCTATGCATGGACCGACGGCAGCGACGAAGCACGCTTCACCGTTGCAGGGCCTGGCCTTTATGGGGTGACCGTTTCGAACACCTGCGGCGCCGCGAGTGATAGCGTGTACGCCACACAGGACTATTGCGACTGTCCGGTCTACGCGCCGAACGCCTTCAGTCCGAACGGAGATGGGATCAACGAAGGCTTCGTGCCCTGGTTCGATTGCCCTGCGACGGATTATGTGCTGCGCATATATGATCGCTGGGGAAGCATCCTTTGGGAGACCGATGTACCGGGCAAAGCATGGGAGAGCGAGGAAAGCGACCCGACCGGTGTGTACGTGTGGACCTTGGAGATGCGCCCGATGGCCGTTGGCATCAACGGAATGCGTCGCCTCAGTGGGCACGTGGTCCTGCTTCGCTGATCGGCATCAGCGCCCGACCCACGGCTCCGGTTACTTTTGGCCACCACCATTCACGCGTTGTTGCGCAACGAAGCCCGACCGAACATGTCATCCGTCTACTACCCCGACTACCTGCAACTCAACAAGATCCTTGGTGCACAGGCCCCGGAAAGCGACAAGCATGGTGTGAAAGCGCATGATGAAATGCTCTTCATCATCATCCACCAAGCCTACGAACTGTGGTTCAAGCAGGTGTTGCATGAGGTGGGTAGTGTGATCGACATGTTCGCCGATAAGCACCTGGACGATAACGGCGGTGAGCTGAACATCGCGGTGCATCGCTTGCAACGTGTGAAGACGATCCTCGACGTGCTGGTGCACCAGATGGATGTGATGGAGACCATGACACCCTTGGACTTCCTTGATTTCCGCGACCTGCTGCGCCCCGCTTCCGGGTTCCAGAGCATGCAGTTCAAGATCCTCGAGGCCCGTCTCGGACTGCGCATGGAGGCCCGTTTCGGCAAGCAGTATTACACCAGCCAGCTCACCCCGGCGCATAAGGCGGAGATCGATGCCTTGGAGAAGCTCCCCACCCTGTTCGAATTGGTGAACGCTTGGTTGGAGCGCATGCCCTTCTTGGAGAAACGTTACTGGCCTGCCGGCAAACCCTTCTTTGAACAACTCGAGGACCTTTACACCAATAGCTTGGTGAAGGGCGAGGAAGGGAATGCCGCCTTGTGGCGCACGATCTTCGTGGATGGTTCCGCCGATCGGAAGCTCTCACCCGCCGCCTGCCGCAGTGCATTGTTCATCATGCTGTACCGCGATGAGCCGATCTTCCAGCAACCCTTCCGTTTCCTGGATGCCTTGTTGGACCTCGACGCCGGCATGGCCACTTGGCGCAGCCGACACGTGAACATGGTGCACCGCATGATCGGGCTGCGCGTGGGCACGGGTGGTAGCACGGGCAAGGCCTACTTGAAGGGCGCCATGGACAGCCACTACATCTTCAGCGAGATCGCCGATCTGAGCAGTTTCCTCTTCGAGCGTCGCAAGCTTCCCGCGCTGCCGGACAGTTTGCGGAATTCACTGGGCTTCGCAGGGTGACCCTCCCGTACTTCAATTCGGCATCGGTCGAAGGAATCGCTAGGCGTTCTACAACTTGAAACGCTGTCCGCGGTGCGGGATCGCGATGTTCTTGAACCCCTTGGTGCCCAGAAGTTCCTTCAGGCCCTCCAAGCTGTGGTCCACGCCATGCACAAGGAAGAGCTTCTGTACCTTCTTCGGGTCCTGACAAGCGAGAAAGCGCGCCAGTTCGCCGCGGTCGCCGTGGGCGCTGTAGAACGCCATGCGCATGATGCGCGCCTTCACAGGGATCGTATCGCCGAAGATCTTCACTTCCTCGGCACCGTCAAGGATACGTGCACCCAAGGTGCCGGGCGCGCAGAAGCCCACGGCCAATAGACCGTTCGCTGGGTCCCCGAGTTCGTTGCGCAGGTGGTGTCGCACCCGGCCGGCCTCCATCATACCGCTGGCGCTGATGATGATGCAAGGCCCTTCGATATCGTTCAATTGTTTGCTGCGTTCCGCGGCCCGCACGAATTCGGTGCCCGGAAAGGAAAAAAGGTCCGGATCGCGTTCCAACTCCTCCCGCACGGTCTCGCGAAAGAGCTGGCTATGCTCCCGCGCCACTTGGGTGGCACTGATCGCGAGCGGACTGTCGATGAACACGGGGATCCTTGGCAACTTACCGTCGTTGCTCAACGCATTCAAGGTGTAGAGTATCTCTTGCGTCTTGCCGATGCTGAAGGCCGGAATGATCAGCTTGCCCTTGTTGGTGACACAGATCTCGGTGACATAGCGCAAGAGTTCATCCTCCGCATCCGCAATAGGCGTATGGTCGCGATCGCCGTAGGTGCTTTCGCAAAGGATCACATCGGCCTGCGGGAAGGTGGACGGTTCGGGCAATAAGCGCTCCACATAGCGGCCCACATCGCCGGAGAAGGTCAAGCGTAGGGTCCGTTCGCCATCGTCGATGCTCAGGTGCACGGCCGCGCTTCCGAGGATATGCCCCGTATCCGAGAATGTCAGCGTGATACCGGGCATGATCTCCTCAGTGGTCTCGTACGCGAGTTCAACGAAGAGGTCCATGGCGGGTTCCACATCAGCCACGGTGTAGAGCGGCGCATCGTCCGCGGGCTCCTTTCCCTTCTTCCGTGCGCGCTTCAGATCGTACGCGTGGTCATACTCCTGGATGTGCGCACTGTCCGCCAGCATGATCGCGCACAGGTCGCGTGTGGCCGGGGTGCTGTAGATCGGGCCATCGAAGCCTTCTGCGACCAAACGTGGGATCAGGCCGCTGTGATCGATGTGCGCATGACTGAGCACCAGGATGTCTATGGATGCCGGATCAAAACCGAAACTGCGGTTCGGGTCGCTGTCCTCATCGCGCACCGCTTCCCCCTGGAACATGCCACAGTCCAGCAGGATCCGGCGTTGGGTGCCATCGGTATGTGTTATTTCCAGCAGGTGCTTGCTACCTGTTACCGTGCCGGCAGCGCCGTGACTGATGAGTGTTATGGCCATTCAGCAAAGATGGTATCCATATCGGGACCCGCATCCCTTGGCAGAATGGTAGGGTCCTTTGTAGTGGATGAGCGGATGTGCCATGTATATTTCGCTCCGTACGCCGCGTTCTCCCCTGACGCGCCCAATCCGAACGAACTTGATGCATCTCTTGTGCCTCCTGTACGCTACGCTCCGGCGCTACATCCTGCCAGCGTGTTGCCTTATCCCGCTCGCTGCTTCGGCACAGCAATACAAGTTGCGCGGTACGGTGAGCGACGGCACTACGGGTGAAACCCTGATCGGTGCGAGCGTGGTGATCAAAGGCACGACCAACGGCGCCACCACGGACCTCGACAGGCGCTTCGAGATCGCGGTGAGCGAACTGCCTCCATACACCTTGGTGGTCAGCTTCATCGGGTACAGCCCGCAGGAGATCGAGGTGAAGAGCCTCGACCAGCAACTGAAATTCAAGCTGAGCACGGACCAGGTGCTCCTGAAAGAGGCGGAGGTGATCGGCAGCCGGATAAGCGACAAACAGAAACAGGCACCCTTGACGGTGGAGAGCATGGATGTGATCGCCATCCGCGAAGCGCCCAGCGGCGACTTCTATGAAAGCCTCGGCACCTTGAAGGGGTCGATATGACCGCCGCGAGCATGGGTTTCAAGGTGATCGATACACGTGGCTTCAACAGCACGAGCCCGGTGCGCAGCCTGCAGCTGATCGATGGTGTGGACAACCAGAGCCCGGGGCTCAACTTCAGTCTTGGCAACTTCCTCGGGGCGAGCGACCTCGATGTGATGAAGGTGGACATCATCGCCGGGGCCAGCACCGCGTTCTACGGTCCGGGTGCCTTCAACGGTGTGATCAACATGACCACCAAGAGCCCGTGGCTGTTCCCCGGCCTGAGCGCCACCGCGAAAGTGGGCGAGCGCAACCTCTTGGAAGGCGCTGTGCGCTGGGCCGAGGTGTTCAAGAACAAGGACGGAAAGGACAAGTTCGCGTACAAGTTGAACCTCTTCGCCATGCAGGCCGAGGATTGGTACGCCGAGAACTACGATGCCACGAGCAACTCCCCGACCGGTGTGGACAACCCCGGACGCTATGACGCCGTGAACATCTACGGCGATGAGAACGTGACAGTGAACAACGACTTCACGAAGAACCTCTTCGACCGGCGCACCTACCCGGGACTGGGCATCTTCCTGCGGCCAGGCTACAAGGAAAGCGACCTGGTGGACTACGGCACCAACAACCTGAAGGCCGGGGTATCGTTGCATTACAAGATCCACGACAGCTTGGAAGTGATCGCCGCCAGCAATTACAGCCGCGGCAGCACCGTGTACCAAGGCGACAACCGCTACCGATTGGAGAACATCCAGTTCTTCCAGCAGCGCTTGGAATTGCGGCAAGAGGGCAAGTGGTTCGTGCGTGGCTACTTCACCAGTGAGGATGCTGGCGATACCTACGACATCTTCACCACCGGTCTTCGCATGCAGGATGCCAGCGGCCCGACGCGTGAATGGAACATCCGCTACTTCACCCTTTGGGAGACGTGGATCAAGAACGATCTGAACGCCACGCAACCCGGCTACCTGACCACCTCCGAAGCGGCGGCACAGGGCATCAACACGGCACAGGCCTACGATGATTACCTCACACAGTTCATCGCGAACAACCAGGACGTGTTCATTCGATACCATCAACTGGCGGCCGATTCCGTGAACAAGTTGAACACCGCCTTCCTTGACCCGGCTTTCGTGCCTGGAACCGCGGCATTCGATGCCAAGCGCGAAGAGATCATCGGCAAACGCTTCACCGATGGAGGGTCCCTGTTCTATGACCGCTCCCAGCTCGTGCATGGCATGGGCGAATACCGTTTCAAACCCACCTTCGGCGAGATCGTGGTAGGCGGAAACATCAGGCAATACATGCCCAACACGGCAGGCACCATCATGAGCGACACCGGCGATGTCGTGATCCGGAACCGGGAATTCGGAACGTTCGTGGGATTGGAAAAAGGCTTCATGGACAACAAGTTGAAGACCACCGTGACCTTGCGGATGGACAAGAACCAGAACTTCAACGCCATCTTCTCACCGGCCGCCAGCTTCGTCTACACACCACGGCAGGACCGCACGTTCCGTTTCTCGTTCTCCAGTGCAGTGCGCAACCCCACACTGGCCGACCAGTACTTCTACTACAACGTGGGGCGTGCGCTGCTCTTGGGCAACGTGGATGGACAGTTCGAAGCGGGAAAGGACAGCTTGGTGACCCTCGAGAGCTTTGACGACTATCGCAGTTCACCGAACTTGATCACCGGACTATCTCGACTGGACTACTTCAATGTGGACCGCGTGCGTCCTGAACAGGCACGGACCATCGAGGTGGGCTACCGGGCCACACACTGGGAAAAGTTCTACTTCGATGTGAGCGCGTACAACTCCTGGTATTCCGATTTCATCGGTTATGTGATCGGGATCGATGCCACCTTCGACCCCACGACCGGATTCCCGATCGGCGGATTACAAGTGTTCCGTTTGGCGGCCAACGCGACGGAAACGGTGCGCACCAACGGCGTCAACTTCGGAACGAATTACTACCGCAAGAAGATGACCTATGCGGTGAACTACAGCTACAACAAGCTGGTGAGCGGTGCGGACGACCCGATCATTCCGGCCTTCAACACCCCGCTGAACAAATTCAATGTCAGCTTCACGGGGCATGATATGAAGGTGCCCTTCACCGGAAAGCCCAACTTGGGCTTCGGGATCAACTACAAGTTCATCCAAGGCTTCACGTTCACGGGCTCGCCACAGTTCAGCGGAGCGATTCCCACCTACGATATGGTCGATGTGCAGGTGAACGTGAAATTCCCGGTGCAGAACCTGACCGTGAAGGTGGGCGCGAGCAACCTCTTCGGCCTCGTACCCTTCTTCGACGACAACGACGAGGACCGCTTGGACCGCGCGCTGAACAACAACGTGTACATGGTCTATGGCGGTCCGCGCGTGGGTCGCTTGGCCTATTTGCAGCTGATCTACGAACTGAACAAGCGTCAGTGATCCCGGATCGCCCAATTCGTACCTTCGGAACTACAATACTTCAATCTTGCTCTGAACAACGGACAAATCAACCTGACACATGAACAGAAAAATACGCCTCGGACTTTTGTGTGGAACACTGAGCATCGGTCTTGCGACCCAAGCCCAGCGCTATCTCGCGGAGGTATTCACGAACGATCAGATCACCGTCACCTCCGATGTGATCTACGGCACTAACGTGGATTTCCTCACCTCCAACCTCGGCTCACCTTTGGTACCTGCCGATGTGGTCGCCTTGCAAACCGCGGTATCGACCGGGCAGCAGATCCCGGCCGCGTACTTCGATCCAGGCGATGGAAGCACTGGTCTGAAAGTGACCAACGTCCGCATGGACATCTACCAGCCCGACCAGACCATTGATCAAGAGACCGCACGCCCGGTGATGTTGTACCTGCACACCGGAATCGCATTGCCCCCACCGATCAACGGCAGCCCCAATGGTCGCCGCACGGACAGCACCGCCGTGGAGATCTGCCGCCGTTTTGCGCGCATGGGATACGTGAGCGTGAGCATGAGCTACCGCGGCGGATGGAACCCCTTGGCAGCGACCGAGGAGGAGCGTCGTGGCCAGTTGCTGAACGCGATCTACCGCGCCATCCATGACGTGCGCCAGTGCGTGCGTACCCTGAAGCAGGATGCCGGTGAGTTCAACAACCAGTACCATATCTGTGCGGACCGCATCGTCGTGGTCGGAGAAGGCACCGGAGGCTACATCGCATTGGGCAATGCTACCATGGACGACCCTGCCGAACTCTACATCGAGAAGTTCCGTCCGGACCCCTTCGATCCGACCCGGAGCTACATCGATAGCACACAGGTGGGCAACCTGAACGGATTCAACGGCAACCTGACCCTCTACCGCCCGAACGGTTTCGACCACGCCACCCAGTTCTGCGTGAACCTCGGCGGTGCATTGGCCGATACCAGCTGGCTGGAACCCGGTGATGTGCCCATGGTGGCCTTCCACACCGTGTTCGACCCCTTCGCGCCCTTCACCGAAGGCATCGTGATCGTGCCCACCACGGGCGGACCCGTGGTGCCGGTACAAGGTTCGAACCTTTTCATGCAGTTGGTGAACGACTACGGCAACAACGCCGCGTTCGCGAACTTCCCTGACGGTGACCCTTATACCGATGGTGCCCGTGTGCAGTACGGCACCTCCGTAACACACGGTTCCACCACGGTGAACATCAACTCCGGTGTGGAAGGTCTCTACCCCTTCCAGCGTCCGTTCTGGACCGCACCGCTGATGGAAGAGGCCAGCCCTTGGCAGTTCTGGGACCAGAACCACCCCTTGGCACAAGCCGTTGTCAGCCCCGGCCCGCCGCCCATCACCGCGAACCAGGCCAGCCTTGCCAGCAACCCGGACATGAGCGCAACGAAAGCCCGTACCTACATCGACACCATCATGGGCTACGCCGCACCGCGCATCCACGCCGTGCTGATGTCCGATGGTGCCTGCACCTTCAGCGATGTGCAGGATAATGTGAACGTGGTCCACGGTGTGGAGGTGTTCCCGAACCCGGCCTCGAACGTGGTCACCTTCAGCAGCAGCGATGCCGCGATCATGAGCTACGAAGTGTTCGATGTGAACGGTCGCTTGGTGCGCACCGCCAGCGTGAACGCCGATCGCGCCACCATGGAGCGGAAGGACCTGACACCCGGTGCCTACAGCGTGCGCCTGCGCTTCGCGGATGGCTTCGTGACGCGTAAGTTGATGCTGGACTGATCACGGACAACGCACATTGGAGAAGGGCCGCTCACCAGCGGCCTACTTTCTTCCCACTGCGGTAAAGCACCGACGCATGACGAAGATCACCGAGAGCAGCAGCGTATACGACGACTGGAGCGGATGAGCACCGCGGAGCTATTGCGCAACATCAACACGGAGGATAAGCGCGTACCTGAAGCCGTAGGTCTGGTGATCCCTGCGATCGAAGCACTGGTCGATGCCGTTGTGCAACGCATGGAACGTGGCGGTCGCCTTTTCTACATGGGTGCCGGCACCAGCGGCAGGCTCGGGATCGTGGACGCCAGTGAGTGCCCGCCCACCTTCGGGGTGCCGCACGGCATGGTCGTTGGCTTGATCGCCGGGGGCGATGATGCGATCCGCAAAGCGGTGGAATTCGCTGAGGACGACAGCGAACAAGGCTGGAAGGACCTGCAGGAGCACGCCATCGGCAAGGACGATAGTGTGGTGGGCATCGCGGCCAGCGGCGGTACACCGTATGTGATCGGGGCCTTGGAGAAATGCAATGCGCAGGGCATCCTTACCGGCGGCATCACATGCAACCCCGGCAGCGCTTTGGCCTCCACCGCGCAGCGCCGATCGTGGCGGTCGTGGGGCCGGAATTCGTGACGGGCAGCACGCGTATGAAAAGCGGAACGGCCCAGAAGCTCATCCTGAACATCAGCAACCAGCATCATGATGAAGCTCGGCCGTGTTAGGGGCAATCGCATGGTGGACATGCAACTGAGCAACAACAAGCTCGTGGATCGCGGCACGCGCATGGTGATGGACAGACTACAGGTTGCCTACGAAACCGCAAATGCATTACTGAAAGAACACGGTTCCGTGCGGAAAGCCGTTGAAGCCTTTAAAAGCCGATAGACAGGTTGCAGGGGCAGGTGCCAACCTGCAAACTGCCCTGCCTGCTGCCACCTGCCACCTGACCCATGCACGACATCGAACCCTTCTACAACTGGCGCGACCGCTACACCGCCGAGGAGGACGAGCGTTCCCCCTTCTTCGGCCACGAGCATAGCGAGTTCGAATTCGCACATGCGGTGTACGACCATGTATTGCACCCGCAGTGGGACAGCATCGGCAGCGAAACGCTCTACATCAAGATCATCTACGCCGACTACGACGAAGGATACGCCATCATCGAAATGATCGGCGAGTGGAACGACCTCTTGGGCAACGACATCATGTACCTCAAGCGCGACCACTTGGAAGCCATGATGGACCAAGGGATCTCCAAGTTCATCCTGATCGGTGAGAACGTCCTCAACTTCCACACCAGCGATGATGAGTACTACAGCGAGTGGTTCGAGGAATTGAACGAACAGGATGGCTGGTGGCACTGGTGAACTTCCGTACCCACGTGCTGGAGGACATGCAAAGTGCGAACATCGACCAGTACTTCCTGTTGGGTGGCAAACTGAACAGCATGCCGTGGCGCACCTACGAACCAGAGGGCGTGTTCACGAACGTGGAGGGCATGGTGATGAGGAGGTTGGGCATGAGTGTTCGGAACATGCATTTGACCTTGGCCGCTCCCCATTCGCACCGCATTACCTTGCACCAAAGCCGATGGAAATGACACATTTCTGGAAGAGACTGAGCGCCAATGTCAGTGCGGGGTTATTGATCGTGGTGCCCTTTGCGGTGGCTCTGTTCATACTGGGCAAGGTGTGGGCGACCATACATGGACCGGTGCGTCAATTGAGCACCAGACTGGGAATGGATGGTGTCCTGCCTGCAAATGGCCTGTTCCTGATCACCGCCTTGGTCCTGCTGCTGCTACTTGCACTCGTTGGCCGTACGGTCCGGTCGCAAAGCCCCAACAAAGCGCGGCGTTGGTTGGAAGAGAAACTGCTGATGCACATACCTGGCTACGCCTACGCGCGTGTTCTTCTTGAGGCTCGCTTGGGCCTGTCCGATCCACCTGAGGTCCGGCCAGCCCTCTTGCGGATCGGTGATGGTTGGCAGCCCGTATTCCAGATCGAACGCAACAGCTCGGGCCATTGCGTGGTGTACCTGCCCGATGTACCCATTGGAGCGAGCGGGAGCGTACTGGTTGTGGACGCCACACAGGTCACCCTGCTCGAAGGCTCCGTCCTGCCCTTGGACCGAGCGCTGCGGCGTTACGGAAAAGGTCTGGGCGCGCTGGCACAGCGTGCGCTGAATGCCTGATCACTGACCTTCGAGCGGGTTGGGCACGAGCGTGTTCCCATGCTGCCGCTCTGTCCTTCTTTGATGGATCCATCGGACGTCGTAAACTCGTGGTGCGGGACCACCACAGGGCCTTGCATCAAACACCAGTCGCACATGATAACACGTTACACGATCCTCTCCTTGTTCCTTTTGGGCGGCACGTTCGCACAAGCGCAGGACTACTGTGCACCGGTCTTCAACAACGGCTGCTTCAATTGGCGGAGCATGAACATCAGTCTAGGAGGTACCGATTGGGTGCCGGCCGGTGCCTGCACTGAATTCGATCACACCGCGACGGTGATGACCGTTGGCGCCGGGGAGGCCACACCCATGGCGGTCGAGAACGGGGTATGGTGTGGCGTCTCCGTGTACGTCGACCTGAACAACAATTACACCTTCGACCCGGAAGAACTGCTCTTCAATGAGTACAACGGGAACCAACCCAGTCGCGTGCACGAGTTCCAGATCACGGTCCCATTGAGCACTCCGAGCGGCATGTACCGCCTGCGCGTTCTGAACCATTGGGGCAGCGACGGTGTGAATTCGACCAACGGCAGCGGACCATGCGGCCCTTACGAATATGGGAATTACGACGAATTCACCTTGCAAGTGGTGGGTGCCGCAGGCATCACGGACAAGAGCATCGCTCCAGTGGTCCTTAGCCCCAACCCCACCTCGGGCATTTTCCGAATAGAAGCAGAAGTACCCTACGAACAGCTGACGATCATGAGCATTGACGGACGTTCGATCCTGGACCAAGGCGCCAATTCGAATGCCACGACCACCGTGCTCGACCTGAGCGCAGAAGCAGCCGGTCTGTACACCGTTCGGTATGAAACGGCGCTGGGTATGCAGGTGATGCGCTTGGTGAAGGAATAGACCACCACATCGGCAGAACGACCGGATGAAGACCCCGTCACCTGAATGACGGGGTCTTCGCGCTTCCAATGGGTCGCTTGTCCATGCTGTGCCTTCGCTCGCGACCTTCCAGGAACGTGACCCAGCAGCGCAGAGGTATGCCCTCGCAGCTCCAGCTATTGTTCATCCCGCAACATCCCCCACACAACCGATCGATCGGCAAGCTGAGGTCCTCTGTCTTTGACGTGGCAAGATCCAACCATCGGAACACCTCCTGGTCGGGATCCTCCGCCACACCAAAGAAAGGTTCCGCTACAGTGGGTAGTAACTCAGGGTCCGCAACGTGGAATGTGTAGTACACGCTGAGTACCTGCATGGGACTCTCGTGGAAAGTGCTTTGCTGGAAGAAGTCGGTGGTATAGAAGTGGACCAGACCTTTCGCCTCCACGCCGATCTCCTCTCGGATCTCACGAATGAGGCCGTCCTTCAGACCCTCGCCGAATTCCAGACCACCACCAGGGAACTTGGTGATGCGCCGTCCCTTGATCAATTCATCGGAGACCAGCACGCGGCCCTTGTGTTGGAGAATGCCGTAAACACGGATGGTGAACATGGTCGTTGGGTCGAGATCGGCAGAGTTGAGGGTTGACCACCGTTGGAACACTTCGGCTGGATGCGGAAAGGAAATGCAACGATGAGCCACAACGCGACCAAACTACGGCGTACCCGGATCCCACAGTAAATTCGATCCAGGCAGAACGGACCTCAATGTACCGCCGGATCCTACTCCTTCTCATCGCCGCGTTCGGTCTGTTCAACGGCTTCGCGCAACGGGACCGTGCGGAGTTCGTATGGCCGGATACGATGGGCCATATAGCAGTGGATGAAACGAAACATCCCGAGGAGGAGGTGCGGGTGCGCGTGTGGGAACATGTGCACCTCGGCGAACTGCCCGAGGAAACAGACGGCGAACGCGTATATTCCACGTGGTACGGCACGATCAACACCCGTATGATCCGCTACCTGTTCCGCACGCGAGCGAGCATTGATGCCTTCCTCGGCCAAGCGACCAAATGTCCAGCGGGCCAAGCGGTGAATTTTTTCGATGCCCGGATCATCCGCAAGGACGGAGAGGTGATCGACCTATCGAGCAAGCATTGCTCCATCGTGTACGTATACGACACCGTTTACCGATCCATGGACCGGCGTCCGGAGCTTCGGTTCGAGGACGTCGACCTACGTCCTGGGGACCAGTTCGAGGTGGTGTTGAGCTTGCGATCAAGCGGCCTACGCATGGGGCAGGAAGTGCTGATTCAAGAAGAGCGCGCGGTGCTGGAGAAGCAACTCGAGATCCACATGTGGGACGCACCGAACCTGAGTGTGCACACGTACAACGGCTTTCCCGCTCCCACGGCGGTCGTGCATGGCACCCACCGGGTAAAGCAATGGACCTTCCACGACCTGAAGCCCATTCCCTTCCTGCCCTATGCGGTGTCGCATTTCGAGCAGCCCTTCTACACCATCAGCACCAGCCGTCACTTGGATCCGCTCCAGTGCTTGAGCCTCTTCCAGCAAGAGCACAAGTACAACCACTACGCCGGTCGCAAGAGCAAGTACGACTTCCTCGACTTCCTCGGGGAACGCATACAGCAGCACGGCGCCGGCAAACACACGGCGATCGTGCGCGATGTGGTGGCCTTCCTGCGCGATAGCATCCGGATGGTGCCGGACGAGGAACTCGATCGGAACGAGCCGGTGGGTCGGCATTTCGCACAACGCCGCATGAGCACGGAGATGCTGTTGCACCTCTACAAGCAGATGTTCAGCGTGCTTGGAACACCCATGTACATCTGTTTCGCACGCGATCGCTACCTGGTGGCCGTATCAGCAGACACGTTGCATGGCGAGGACCTGACGGACCACGTGCTCGCCTTCAAGGATGAGCAAAGCGGCGCGCCCCACTACTTGGCGATCAACACCCTATGGAACCGCTATCTGGTGGACGAAGTGCCGTACTGGCTCGCCGGGCAGCGCGCAGTCATGATCGAGTACAGCGAAACGAAGATCAAGCCCGAACAGCGGGTGATAAAATTGCCTGGCATGTTGCCATCGGACAACCTGCTGATGGAACGCTACCGCGTGGAGATGCAGCCAGCGGGGCTGCCCCGGTGCCAAGGTCGCGGTGTGCTGACCGCTGCGCTGCGCCAGAGCTGGGATGCCGACCCCATGGCCTCTACACTGGACCCTTGGCTGCGTCCCGACCTTCGCACGCCGCAGCAGCGCCACATGGCCGTGGATAGCGTGAGCGTGGAACAGAGCATTCCATCCCGATCGAAGTATCGCTTCCGACCCTTGCCCCCGGCCGTGAGCAATTCCACCACTGAGGCAGGCTGGCACGTGGACCTGGAACGCATGATCTCGCCGCCCACATTCGGTACCTCGGAACGCTCCGTACCCGCGAACTCCCTACTCCCATATCCATACGTACAGCGATACGACGTGATCATTTCCTTTCCAGTTGATGTGGAATTGGTCGGTGATGGTTCGCGAGTGAGCAAGGAGAACGTCTTCGGCAAGGTGAACGTGAGCTGTGAGCAACGTGACCCTAGGACCATCCACTGGCACATGGACCACACGCTATTGAACACTTGGGTGGACCGCGACAGGCTTCCGATCTACTTGGACCTGATGCAAGCGCTGAGCGACCCGTCCAGCTTCGGCTTCAGCGTCAAGAAGGCTTCGTCGCCCGGAACATCTCTCGCTTCCCCACCGGACCAGGAAGCCGCTCCACGCTGAGCCCCGCTTCCATCATGGCACGGCGCACAACGCCCTTGGCGCAATAAGTGACCAGCATCCCGCCCGGACGCAAGGCGGCGTGCATGCGGGCGAAGGCATCGGTGGTCCAGAGCTCGGGTTGGGTGCGCGGCGCAAAGGCATCGAAATAGATGAGGTCGTAGGCCGCTTCCTCGTTGAACTGAAGCAACGGCGTGGGCAGCATGCGAAAACGGAGCCCGCCGTGTTCCGCGGCCCATTCGCTGTTGGAAGCGGTCATGCGCTCCAGGAACGGTGCGTGCAGCCCGGGCCAAGCCAGTTCGTTGCAATGGTCCAATTGCTCCAGCAGGTCCTTGGAAAGCGGGTTCGGTTCAAGGGCGGTATAGCGCACGCGGCACTTGCCTTCCCAACAACGGATCCAGGTCAGCAACAAGTTCAGGCCAGTGCCGAGGCCTACCTCCAGCACGTCCACCTCCAGCTTCTGCACCTGCTCAAGTCCTGCTTTGATGAAAACGTGGGTGCTCTCTTGGATGGCACCGTGCACGCTGTGGTAGAACACGTCCAGTGACTCGTTGCGCAAGGTGAACGAGTCATCGCGGGTCAGCAAGGGCTGCAGGCCATCGGCGGTGGTAAGCACCATGGCGCGAATCTAGAGCGTTGTGGTTTCCGGATGATCGGTTGTTGAAAGCTGGATCGCTCATCCTGAAAAAGGCAGCGCGGGGCCGGTAGCTTTGCGCACTGATCACGACACCCCATGGCAAAGAAGAGCACCACGAAGACGAGCCCTGCGAAGAAGGCCACAGCGAAGAACCTGCTGACGAACAACTCGTTGGCGTTCATGGAGCGCTACCTGAACAACGCCGCCCCCACGGGCTTCGAGAGCAGTGGCCAGAAGATCTGGTTGGAGTACATCAAGCCCTATATCGATGACCATTTCGTGGACAACTATGGAACGGCCGTGGGCGTGATCAACCCGAGTGCGAAGTACAAGGTGGTGATCGAGGCGCACGCCGACGAGATCAGCTGGTTCGTGCACTACATCACCAAAGAAGGCTTCATCTACGTGCGACGCAACGGTGGCAGCGACCACATGATCGCACCGAGCAAGCGCGTGAACATCCATACCGATAAAGGCATCGTGCGCGCCGTGTTCGGTTGGCCGGCGATACACGTGCGTAAGCCGGAGGCCGACCCCAAGCCCTCGTTGGAGAACATCTTCCTGGACTGCGGTTGCGACAGCAAGGATGAAGTGGAGAAACTGGGCGTTCACGTGGGCTGCGTCGTCACCTTCGAGGACGAATTCATGGTGCTGAACAAGAAGCATTACGTGGGCCGCGCCCTGGACAACCGCATGGGCGGGTTCATGATCGCCGAGGTGGCGCGCTTGCTGAAGGAGAACAAAGTGAAGCTGCCTTTCGGCCTTTATGTGACCAACAGCGTGCAAGAGGAAGTCGGTCTCCGCGGTGCCGAGATGATCGTGGAGCGCATCCGTCCCGACTTGGCGATCGTGACCGACGTGACGCACGACACGCAGACCCCGATGATGAACAAGATCCAAAGCGGCGATGTGGCCTGTGGAAAAGGTCCGGTGCTGAGCTACGGTCCGGCGGTGCACAACAACTTGCTGAAGCACATAGTGACCACGGCGGAGAAGGAGAAGATCGCTTTCCAACGCGCAGCGGTCAGCCGTGCCACAGGCACCGATACCGACGCCTTCGCCTACGGTGCCTCCGGGGTACCCAGCGCTTTGATCAGTTTGCCCCTGCGTTACATGCACACCACCGTGGAAAGCGTGCACAAGGAGGACGTGGAGAACGTGATCCGCTTGATCTATGCTTCCGTGAAGGCCCTGAAGGCCGGCCAGGACATGCGCTACATCAAGTAGGCCTGTCCGATGAAGATCGAGCTCGGCGACAACGCCACCGATGCCATCCGCTTCCTGTTGCTGGGCCTCGGGTGCTGCTGTTGCTGCGCTTGGGTTACGCGGGCTTGGAACTGTTGTTCGCACCACCGGTCACCACGGATCTCGCTGTTGCGATCGACTCCTTCCGCAACGGATACCTGCTGGCCGACCGCAGCACTTTGGTGGTAGGCGGTCGTGAACTGACCGAGCGCTTGGCCCTGGCCGTGGTGATGGGTGCAGCGTGCGCCACGATCGTGGCCATCCCAGCAGCGTTGCTCGCTCCGCTCTTCAGCATGAACGGCGGTCGGGCCGCGATCGTTGCCGGACGCACTGTTCTATTCGCCGCTTGCGCCTGGTGGCTCTATGCGGCCTTGGCCCTTCCTCCGATCACGGTACGCGTGAGCGCTGATGAATTCGTCCGCACCGAACGCAGTGCCCTGTTCCAGGACCTGAGCATTCCCTTCACCGCGACGGAAACCCGCATGATCCGTACAGCGGGCGCTTCCATCCAACAACGATCGGCCACCAGCCATTGGAGCCCCGGTGAGGTCGTGGAGGAAGTGTTCACTCAATACGGCAGCGAACAGATGGTGATCGCACGCGTCGTGCCCAGCGGTACCGATTGTGCAGCCTCCGAGAACGAGGCGCGAAGGCGCGCAAAGGAGCTGAGCACGTTGCTGCAGGTCGACCAAGCTCGTTGAGCATCGGACCTTGCGTCGTGGCCAAGGAAGCCACTAACTTGCTGCTGTGCGCGTCCGATTCATCAAGGCCCCCGACACCCATGCGCTGCGCTTGAGGGTGCTGCGCCCGGGCGGCACGCTGGAAGATGTGGACTTCGCGAACGACCGACTGCCGGGTGGCTTCCATTTGGGCGTGCACATCGGCGAGCACCGTATTTCGGTGGCCAGTTTCTATCCGGAGGCACACCCCGAACTGCTGGGTTGGAAACAGTACCGTTTGCGCGGTATGGCCACGCACCCCGACTTCACCGGCCAAGGCGCAGGTACCCGCTTGCTCCGATTCGCGCTGGAGCACCTGAAGGCCCAACACGCCGATGTGCTGTGGTGCAACGCACGTGAGAAAGCGGTCGGCTTCTATGAAGGGACCGGACTTGTTGTGCATGGTGAGCGCTTCGAGATCCCCGGTATCGGTGGCCATTACGTCATGTATCGTCGCTTGCGTCGTTAGCCGATAGCTTCGCAGCATGCACGCCCCCCGGAGCTCACGCTGGCTTCTCCCCGCTTTGGTGCTCGCCAACCTTGTGCTCAAACTCCTGTGGCTGGGCCGCACGGAATTGGCGCACGACGAGCCCTTCACGGTGCTGAACGCGCAACGCGACTGGACCGCGCTTTGGGCACTGTTGTGGACCGAGAACAATCCGCCGCTGCACTTCATCCTCACCAAACTCTGGAGCATGCTGGTACCACTGGATGAAGCATGGCTGCGCGTACCATCGGCGATCTTCAGCGCCTTGGTGGTGTGGCCCCTCTTCCGCTTAGGCACGGCGTTGGGTGGTGTGCGCACGGGTGCGATCGCTGCGCTCTTGTTCACCTTCAGCAACTACCACTACGGCTTCGCACATGAGGTCCGCGCCTATGCGCTCTTCACGCTCTTGGCCACGGCCGGTGTATGGCAACTATGGCGGATCAGCGAGGGACGGCGTGGAGCGGCCGTACTACTGGCGCTCCTGAACATCGCCATGGTGTTCAACCACTTCTTCGGCTGGCTGATGGTCGGCCTGCAACTCCTCTTCGTTCTGCTCCCCAACTTCCGCGCGGCGCGGAAACCCCTACTGTTCGCCATCGGTGCCACGGTCCTGGCCTACCTGCCCTACGTCGCGGTGTTCTTGACGCGACTGAGCACCAGCGTATCCGATGGCACTTGGCTCACCACTCCGGAACCGGAAGAACTCTACAACATGATCTGGCGCTGGAGCAATGCGCCGGTGTTGGCCGTGGCGCTCTTGTTGGTGATCGGCATCGCCGCGATACGTACCCGGACAAGAACGCCGGGGATGGTGCTGGGTCTGCTCTGGACCTTCGTTCCGCTCGTCGGCATGTTCCTCGTTTCCTTCAGCGTTCCGATGTTCTTGGACCGCTACCTCGTCTATGCCGCGCCGGGTTTCTGTCTGTTGAGCGCGATCGCGTTGAGCACCTTGCTTCCTGAAGGACGCTTCCAATGGATACCAGCGGCGGTCGTGGTGGCGGGCATGGCAATCACATTCACGCCCTGGAAGGATACCGGCCTGCATCCATCGCGGGTCGTGCAGCAGGTGCAGAAGTGGCAAGAGGCGGATCGACCGGTACTGATCGCGCCCGACTTTTATGCGCACACCTTTGCTTGGCACCTTGATCGGGACCTGATCCGCGACCCGGCGGCATTGGAGTTGGAACTCATCGAACGCAACGTCTTTCTTGTCAGCGACCCCGACCGCTTCGTGGCCTTGGACAGTGAAGCCGATGCCGTGATCCTCATGGATGCCTGGAGCGCCCTCACCGACCCCGAACAACGCACCAAACAACACCTACGGCGCCATTGGCCCATGGTTGATTCCGTGGAAGCGGACAAGAAGGTGTGGGTGTACCGCTTCAGCCGATAGGGCCGAACCGTTCATCACGTCTTTCAACCGGCCATGGCAAAAGCGGGCATTCTGCCAGCATGCGGGCCATCTTTACGATCCTTATTTTCACCAAGATGACCAGAACCATCCTACCCCTGATCGCCAGCGCCGCGCTTTTCGTGGCTTGGGCACCCGCAACAGCCGCACCCGACGGCGGCCCCGAGGCGGCTCCTACCGTCCCGATGAAGGACTTCTTCAAGAACCCCGAAAAGGCCAGCTTCCGCATCAGCCCGGACGGCAAGTACATCAGCTATCGCGCGCCGTGGAAGAACCGCATGAACGTGTTCGTGCAAAAGGTGGGCGAAAAGGAAGCCACCCAAGTGACACGCGACACCATCCGTGACGTGGGTGGCTACTTCTGGAAAGGTGATCGGATCCTGTACAGCCGCGACATCAATGGCGACGAGAACTACATCGTGTTCAGCGCCAGTATCGATGGAAAGGAAGCGAAAGCATTGACCCCGGAAAAGGGTGTGCGTGCCGGGGTATTGGACGACCTGCACAACATCAAAGGCATGGAGGAGCAGGTGATGATCCAGATGAACCAGCGCGATCCGGCCGTTTTCGACCCATACCTGGTCAACATCAAGACCGGCGAGATCAAGTCGGTCTATGACAACAGCAAGGACAACTTCGAGAGTTGGATGACCGACCACAACGGCGTGATCCGTGGCGCAACGCGCACCGATGGCACCGATCAGGTCTCGTACTACCGCGCCAGCGAAAAGGAGCCCTTCAAAGAATACATGCGCACCAGCTTCAAGGATAGCTGGAGCCCGCTGATGTTCACGTTCGACAACAAGAACCTGATCGTGGCCCACAACCTCAGCGGTCGCGACAAGACCGCGATCGTGGAATGGGACATCGCCGCGAAGAAGGAGAGCAAACTGATCTTCGAGCACAAGGACTACGATGTGAGTAACGTCGATTACAGTCGCAAACGCAAGGTGCTGACCATGGTGACGTGGACCGGCGCGAAGAGCGAGCGCCACTTCCTGGACAAGGAGACCCAGATGATGTACGAGAAACTCGAGCCAAAGTTCAAAGGCTACGAGATGTGGATCTACGGCGAGGACGACAGCGAGACCAACTTCCTGGTGTGGGTGGGCAACGACCGCATGCCCGGTAAGTACTTCGCATACAACTCCACGACGGACAACCTGACGGAATTGGCCACGGCACGTCCATGGATCAATGAAAAGGAGATGGCGGAGATGAAACCGATCAAGTACATGAGCCGCGATGGAATGACCATCCATGGCTACTTGACGCTACCCGTAGGTGTGGATGCCAAGAACCTGCCTGTAGTGGTGAACCCGCATGGCGGCCCATGGGCGCGTGACGAGTGGGGCTTCAACCCGGAGGTCCAATTGCTCGCTAATCGCGGATACGCGGTATTGCAGATGAACTTCCGCGGTAGTACGGGATACGGTCGCAAGCACTGGGAGTCCAGCTTCAAGCAGTGGGGCGGCACCATGCAGAACGACATCACCGATGGTGTGGAGTGGCTGATCAAAGAAGGTATCGCCGACCCGAAGCGCGTGGCGATCTACGGTGCGAGCTACGGCGGATACGCGACCCTGGCGGGCATCACCTTCACCCCGGACCTGTACGCATGTGCCGTTGACTACGTGGGTGTGAGCAACCTCTTCACCTTCATGAAGACCATCCCTCCCTATTGGGCACCCTTCCTGAACATGATGCATGAAATGGTGGGCGATCCTGCTACCGATAGCTTGGCCATGGCGGCCGCCTCGCCGGTCTTCCATGTGGACAAGATCAAGTGCCCGCTGTTCATCGCGCAAGGTGCCAATGACCCGCGCGTGGTGAAGGCCGAAAGCGATCAGGTGGTGGAAGCCTTGAAGAAGCGTGGTGTCACTGTGCAATACATGGTGAAGGACAACGAAGGCCACGGTTTCCACAACGAGGAGAACCGCTTCGAGTTCTACGGTGCCATGGAGGAATTCCTTGCACAGCACTTGGGGAACAGTGCCACTACCAAGCCGGCAGCACCTGCAAAGACCGCTGCACCGGCGACACCGGGAAAGGCAGCGCCGAGCAAGACCACCGGCGGCAAGCCGATGAAGAACGCTGACAAGTAGGACGAACGAAACTTGAATGCGAACGGCGGTCCCTCAGGGCCGCCGTTCGCATTAACACCTGCAGGCGCCGGATCAGCGCTCAGGAACGTCCCTGTGTCAGACCCTGTTGGCCTTCACGTCCTGCACGGAAAAGGGGGCAGCTTGGATCCGGACATCGAATACCTTGCGTTGCACTTTTCGGCACCTCCAATGAACCTGCGCTCCGTCCTGCTCGCCTTGGGCCTCCTGTTCGCTGCGGCGAACGTTCGTGGACAGGTGGTGGTGAACGAGGTCTGCGCATCGAACTTGAGCACCCTGGCCGACAACTACGGGGAGTTCGAGGACTGGTTCGAGCTGTACAACCCGACCGGGACCGATGTGGACATCAGCGGTTGGTGGTTGAGCAACCGTGCCGGGAATCCCCTGAAGTGGCAGGTGCCAGCGGGTATCAGTGTGCCAGCGAACGGTTATCGCGTGGTGTTCGCCAGCAAACGCAACGAGGTGGTAGGTGCGAACATCCACGCGGGCTTCAACCTGAACCAGACCGAGGAGGACCATGTGCTGCTGAGCGATGCGGCAGGCACCCTGATCGATGACTTCGCCTTCACGCCGATCACACGCACCAAGGTGGGCCACAGCCGCGGCCGCACGACCGACGGTGCCGCGACCTGGTCCTTGTTCACCACGCCCACACCCGGTGCGGCGAATGTGGGGGCCGCGGTGGAATACCTCGTTCGTCCGGCACTTTCTCCGGCATCAGGTGCTTATGCCGGTGCACAGAACGTAACGATCAACGGTCCGGCGGGAGCCACGATCCGCTACACCACGGACGGCAGCCTACCAACGGTGGCATCCACGGCCTATGCGGGCCCGATCCCTGTGGCCACCACCACCGTGATCCGGGCCACGGCCTTCGGTGCGGCCGGTTCGCAGCCCAGCTTCACGGAGACCAACACCTACCTGATCGGCACCAACCACATGGTGCCCATCCTCAGCATTTGTGGGGACCAAGTGGATGAACTCCTGGGTGGTAACGGCGGCATCGAACCGATAGGCCACTTCGAGTACTTCGGTCCGGACGGTGTGCTGCGCGACGAGGCCGAGGGTGAATTCAACGAACACGGTCAGGACAGTTGGGCGTACGACCAGCGCGGCTTCGACTACATCGCTCGGGACCAGACCGGCTACAACGATGCGCTCCACTACCCCATCTTCCGCACGAAGGACAGGCCGAAATACCAGCGTTTGATCATCAAGGCCGCCGCCGGCGACAACTACAACTTCGGTCCCGGTGGTGCCGCGCACATCCGTGATGCCTACGTGCAGGCCCTGAGCCAGACAGGGCATTTGGCCTTGGACGAACGCAGTTATGAACCCGCCGTGCTATACATGAACGGCCAATACTGGGGTGTGTACGACATGCGCGAAAAGGTGGATGATCACGATTTCACGCGCTACTACTACGACCAGGACGAGTTCAACATCCAAATGATCAAGACCTGGGGTGGCACGTGGAGCGAGTACGGCGGTGCGCAGGCCCAAGCGGACTGGAACGCATTGCGGACCTACATCACCACCAACAACATGGGCGACCCCACGGCATTCGCTTACGTGGACGAGCGCTTCAGTTGGAAAAGCCTCGTGGACTACTTCTGCCTCAACAGCTACACCGTTTGCGCTGACTGGCTCAACTGGAACACCGGCTGGTGGCGTGGTCTGGACCCGGCAGGCGACAAGAAGAAATGGCGCTACATCCTGTGGGATATGGACGCCACCTTCGGCCACTACACCAACTTCACGGGTATACCGGACCAGACGGCCAACGCAGACCCTTGCAATGCCGAAAGCCTCCCCAACCCCGGGGGCGAAGGGCACACCGTGATCCTGGAAAAGCTGATCGCGGAGAACGCGATGGTGCATGATTACTACGTGAACCGCTACACGGACCTGGGGAATACGCTTTTCAGTTGTGATCACATGATCCCCTTCCTGGACAGCCTGATCGCGCTGATCGAACCCGAGATGCCGGGGCAGATCGCACGCTGGGGAGGCAGCATGGCAGGCTGGCAGGCGAACGTGCAGAACATGCGTGATTTCATCGAAACGCGCTGCGTTACCATTCAAGAAGGCATGGTGGACTGCTACGACCTGAGCGGACCACACGATGTGGTCTTCAACGTCGACCCACCCTTGAGCGGCAGGATCGAGATCAATTCCATCACGCCGGAGCTCTACCCATTCCACGGCAACTACTACGGTGGCATCAACACCGCACTCGCCCCTTTGCCCGAGCCGGGTTGGATCTTCAGCCATTGGGAAGTCTTCAGCACCAATACGATCCTGCCGAGCACCACGGATTCGCTCGTCACCATCGATATCCTCTCCGCGGACAGCATCGTGGCGCATTTCGTTCCACCGACCCGCTACGATATCTATTTGGACGTGATGCCGAGGAACGCAGGGAGCATCACATTCGATGGCATCACCTATACCGAACTACCGGCGGTCGTTTCCGTTCCCGAGGGACTTGATATCCCCTTCCACGTGACACCGGCATTGTACCATGACTTCCTATTCTGGTCGGTGAAGAACAACACCTACACCCCGAACGACAGCACCCAGCTGGACTTGCGTGCGGCCTTCTTCAGCACGGACACGATCATCGCTCATCTGCGCCCGCAGGAATACACCTTCTACGCGCCGAACGCCTTCACGCCGAACGGCGACGGCATCAACGATGTGTTCCATCCCATGGGCCAAGTGATCGATCTGGAGACCTTCGAGTTCCAGGTCTTCGACCGATGGGGCGGTTTGATCTTCGAGACCGACGACCCGAACAAGGGTTGGGACGGTACCGCCGGTGGCACCTTGCTGCCCGATGGCGTGTACGTATACCGGGCCTATGCCATCGACGCCATCGAGCGCGATGTGCATGAAAGCTTCGGGCACATCACCTTGTTCCGCTAGGTTCAGGTCGGGCGCATGCGCTGGCAGACGTCATCGTCATGGGAGTGTCAATGTTGTTTAATCATTTTTCGATTTGCATGAACAATATGGAGTGGGTCGTGTTTACCTGCCAAAACACCTAAACCCCTACTTCGATGAAACACGCTCGATTACTCTCCTCCCTAGCGACCGGAGCGTTGCTATACACCGCGGCCATCGGCCAAGAAGCGCGGCTACAGGTCGTACACAATTGTCCGGATCTGGCCGCCGAGGTCGTGGATGTCTACGTGAACGGCGACCTCTTCTTGGACGACTTCCGTTACCGCACGGCACGTGGATTTACGACCGTGCCCGCCGGCGTGGAATTGAACATCGCCATCGCACCGGGCACTAGTACTTCAGTGAATGATGCCTTGTACACCGAGGCGTTCACCTTGGCCGCTGATGAGACCTATCTGATGGTCGCGAGCGGCACCGTGTTCTCCAATTACATGCCCTACCAGCCCTTCAGTCTGGAGGTTTTCGCTGGCGCACGGGAATCGGCATCGGGAGCCGGTACCGACGTCCTGGTGATGCATGGTTCGACCGATGCACCGACGGTGGACGTTTACGAGCGCGCTCTTGCCAACTCCACGATCGTGGACGACATCAACTATCCCGAATTCGCCGGATACCTGGAATTGGCCACTGAAGATTACATCCTGGATGTGCGTACCGCCGATGGCATGACCACGTTGGCATCCTATTCAGCACCGCTTGCAACACTTGGACTGCAAGGCAAGGCGATCGCTGTTTTCGCTTCTGGCTTCCTTGACCCGAGCATGAACAACGATGGTGAGCCTTTCGGCCTGTGGGTCGCGCTTTCCGACGGCGGTGACCTCATTCCCCTGCCATTCGCGCCAGCCCAGGTGGACATGGCGAAGATCCAAGTGATACACAATAGCGCCGATGCCGCTGCAGCCGTGGTCGACATCTACGTGAACGACGTGCTCACCATCCCTGATGTCGCCTTCCGCACCGCCACACCATTCCTTGATGTGCCTGCTGGTGTTGACCTTGCTGTAGGTATCGCACCCGGCAACAGCACCGGTGCCGGTGACATCATCGCGACCTTCGACTACAACCTCGCCGCCAACGGCAAATACATCATCGTCGCCAACGGTATCGTGAGCGGTTCCGGTTACAACCCGAACGTGCCCTTCGGCCTGAACGTGTTCGACATGGCCCGCGAAGAGGCCACCGACATGATGAACACCGACGTGCTCGTCATCCACGGCTCCACCGATGCCCCGACCGTTGACGTGGCCGAACTCGCCTTCCTGAGCGGTGCCACCGTGATCGATGACCTCGAGTACGGCAGCTTCGCCGGCTACCTGGAACTCGGTACAGCCGACTACATCCTGCAAGTGCAGACCTCCGATGGAACACCAGTACAGACCTACGGTGCCCCACTCGCGACCCTCGGTTTGGACGGTGCTGCCCTTACGGTAGTGGCTTCCGGTTTCCTTGATCCGATGATGAACAGCAACGGTGCCGACTTTGGCCTGTGGGTGGCGCTTGCCAGCGGTGGTGAGCTGATCCCCCTGCCGATCGTAGAGCCCCCGATGCCCATGGCACGCGTGCAGATCATCCACAACAGCGCTGACGCAGCTGCTGCAACGGTCGACATCTACGTGAACGATGCCATCCTCTTGGAGGACGTGGCCTTCCGTACTGCCACACCCTTCTTGGACGTCCCTGCCGGTGTCGACCTCGCAGTGGGTATCGCACCCGGTAACAGCACCGGTGCAGGTGATATCATCGCCACCTTCGATTACAATCTTGCCGACGGCGGTAGCTACATCATCGTCGCCAATGGTATCGTGAGCGGCTCCGGCTACAACCCGAGCGTGCCCTTCGACCTGAACGTGTTCGACATGGCCCGCGAAGCGGCCACCGACATGATGAATACCGACGTCCTCGTGATACACGGTTCCACCGATGCCCCGACGGTTGATGTGGCCGAACTCGCGTTCCTGGACGGCGCCACCGTGATCGATGACCTGGAATACGGGACCTTCGCCGGATACCTGGAACTCGGTACCGCTGACTACGCCCTGCAAGTGCAGACCGCGGACGGTGTGCCAGTTGCCACCTACAGCGCGCCTTTGGCGACCTTGGGTCTGGATGGAGCGGCCATCACCGTGGTGGCCTCCGGCTTCCTCGATCCGATGATGAACAGCAACGGTTCATCCTTCGGCCTCTGGGTCGCGCTCGCCGACGGTGGTGCCTTGGTACCACTGCCGCTGATCACCAACGTTGGTCTGAACGAATTGGAGGACAATGCCCTCGCCGTTAGCGTTTGGCCGAACCCGGCGAACGACATGCTGAACATCAGCGTGGATGCGCGTGACGAGCGTCGCGTGAACGCCCGCATGACCGACATGACCGGTCGTGTGGTGATCGAGTCCACCAACGCCATCCTGAACGCAGGAGAGAACCGCCTGATGATGGACCTGAACGGTCTGTCCCAAGGCATGTACACCCTATCGCTCATGAGCGAGCAGGGCATACGCACGATCCCGGTGCAAGTTTCGAGGTAAGGTCCAAGTTGCTCCGGACGGAAGGGCCGTCCCCGGAAGGGGGCGGCTCTTTTCGTTCCCACCTGCGCTGTATCCCCCTATAGCAGCGGAGGGAAACAATTTCATGACAAATCGAACAAGTGGGGTTCAGCGCTGTTCTTGATTCATCTGTTGAACTATCGATCCATACAGATCAAACAAGATAGATTCGCATCCGAATGAGCATCTTCCACTACAACTTCAAGATCCGTGACCTCGAGGAATTCTCCGGGGTGAAAGCACATACCATCCGGATCTGGGAGAAACGTTATGGTCTGTTGGCACCGGACCGCACGGATTCCAACATCAGGCACTACACCTTGGATGAACTGAAGGTGATCCTGAACGTGGCCTACCTGAACAAGCACGGTCACAAGATCTCGCGCATCGCGGCCATGAGCCACATCGAGCGGGACCGGCTGGTGCGTGAGTTGGCAACCAAGAGCAATTCGGAGGAAGAAGCGTTGAACAGCTTGAAGCTGGCCATGCTGGACTTCGATGAGACGATGCTTGAGCGCACCTCCCAGCGCTACGCGGAACAACACGGCTTCCAAGCCTTGGTGGAAAAGGTCTTCGTTCCTCTCTTGGAGCACATCGGGGTGTTGTGGCAGACCAGTGCCATCTGCCCGGCACAGGAGCATTTCGTCAGCAACTTCATTCGGAAGAAGTTGATCTCGACAACGGACCAACTACCTGGCCCTTTCGGCAAAAAGGACCGCACGTTCGTGCTGTTCCTTCCGGAGAACGAGATCCATGAATTGGGGCTGCTCTATGTGGAACACATCTTGCGCAGCCAAGGCGAACGCACGATCTACTTGGGGCAGAGCGTTCCACAGGCCGATCTGAAGCAGGTGGCCGGAACGATCACTGGGGAATTGATCTTCATCACCCTGATGATGATCCCTCCCAACGGGATGGATGTACCGAGCTTCCTGAAGCAGATGCGCGACGAACTACCCGATCGTCACATCCGTACGCATGTCACAGGTGGCTTGATGGCGGATGTGAAGAAGTCCGACGTGCCGCCGGGCATGTTCACGCACAACTCCATGAAGGAGCTGATCGCTGCGGTGCGGTCGATCTGAACTTTTACGCGGTCTCCGGAAGGACCTTGTCCGGGTTCATGATGCCTGTCGGATCGAAGGCCTGCTTGATCCCGCGCATCAGGTCCAATTGCACCTTCGAGAACGCGATGTCCATATACGGCCGCTGGACGGAACCGATGCCGTGCTCACCGCTCAGCGTGCCGCCCAACGATACCGTGAGCCGGAAGATCTCGCGGATCGCCTCGGGCAACCCGTTCTTCCAGAACGCATCCGAGAGGCCTTCCTTGATGATGTTGACGTGCAGGTTGCCATCGCCCGCATGTCCGTAACAGATCGACCGGAAGCCGTGCTTCTTTCCGATGGCCTTGATGCCGGCGAGTAGTTCGGGCAAGGCGAAGCGTGGCACCACCGTATCCTCCTCCTTGTACACCGTGTGCGCCTTCACGGCAACACCGACGTTCCGCCGCAAGCGCCAGAGCAGATTCCTTCTCCGCATGCGATTCCGCGAAGAGCACCTCGCCGCCAACCGTGCGCCTCCATCACGCCCAGGATCGTTTCACAATCGCGCATCAGCACGTCGGCATGGTCGCCGTCCACTTCCACCAGCAGATGCGCTTGTACCTCATCCGGCACCGCGAGCTCGATCTCGGGCATGTGCTTCAAGGTGAAGTCGATCGCATCGCGTTCCATGAATTCCAGCGCGCTCGGCGTGATCCCCGCGCGGAACACGGCGCTCACGGCCTCATGAGCCTTCATGGGACTGGTGAAGGGCACCAGCATCAAACGCGTTTGTGAGGGCAAGGGGATCGAGGCGTAGCACAGCCTTGGTGATCGCACCCCAATGTGCCTTCGCTGCCCACCATCAAACGCGTCAGGTCGTAACCGGTGCTGTTCTTGAGCGTGTTGGCTCCGGTCCAGATCGCCTCGCCATTCGGTAGCACCACTTCGAGGTTCAGGACGAAATCACGCGTCACGCCATACTTCACGGCACGCGGACCGCCCGCGTTCTCGGCGAGGTTGCCACCGATCGTGCAACTGCCCTTGCTGCTCGGGTCGGGCGCGTAGTACAGCCGTTTCTCGGCCACGGCATCCTGCAGCACTTGTGTGATCGCGCCGGGTTGAACGGTCACCTGCAGGTTGCGCTCATCGATGTTCTCGATCGCGTTCATACGGTCCAAAGCGAGCCCGACGCCGCCATGCACGCACAGGGCTCCACCGCTCAATCCGGTCCTACCGCCGATGGGTGTGACAGGGATGTGATGCGCGCTACAGACCTTCATGATGCGCGCCACTTCGGCCGTGGTACGCGGGCGTAACACCACTTCCGGCGGATGCACCAGGTCCTCCGTTTCATCGTGTCCGTAGTGTGCGGTATCCTCCGCTGCGGTCAGCAGTTCACCGCTTTCCAAACAGCCGCGCAGTGCATCCAGCACCGCTTGATGCACCTTATTGAAGGTCATGCCGCGAAGGTAGCGGGCACGATGCGTGCGCTAACGCACCAGCGACACATGCCCGATGAAGTCCCGGGCATCGCCATCGCGCTCCACGATCACCTTCCACACGTACACATCCACCGGGGCATCCGTTCCGTTCTTCTGCCCGTCCCAGGCCTCGTTGCGGTCGCGGGTGTCGTAGGCCGGTTGGCCCCAGCGATCGAAGATCATCAGCCGGTAGTTCCAACCCACGAAGCCGTTCAGGACGGGACGGAATTCGTCGTTGCGGCCATCGCCGTTCGGGGTGAAGGCGTTGGGCACGAAGATGTTCGGATCGCCGGGCACGTTGATGAACTTGCAGATCGTGTCCGGGCAGCCGAAGTCGTTCACAGCGACAAGGCACACGGTGAAGCCGCCGCCATCGGCCGGGAACACGTGCAGGGGATGGATCGCGGTGGAACCCTCGCCGTCATCGAAGTCCCACACGAAGGAGATGGCCCCTTCACTGGTGTTCTGGAACTGGAGCGCGTGGGACAGACTTTCCAAGGTATCGGTGGTGTAGCCCGCGGACGGACGTGGATGGATCAGGATCGCGTCCAGCACGGATAGCGTATCCGTGCAACCACCCGCTCCATACGCGATCAAGCGCACAGAGTACGTGCCCGGCCCTTCGTAGGTGTGCAAGGGGAAGTCGGCGGAGGTGGATGTCCCATCGCCCAACATCCACGCGTAGCTGTTGCTGTTCACCGAGGTGTTGTCGAAGAACACCGGATAGCCGGCGCAGCCCGGTTGCGGCGTGGCGCTGAAGGCCGCGATCGGCGTGGGATGCACGGTGAAGTTCGCCGAGGCGCTCGCTTCACAACCGTATTGGTTCGTGGAGGTCAGGGTGACGGTGTAGGTCCCCGGCGCGTCGTAGGTGATCGAAGGCTGGTTCAGGTCCGAGGTCTGCCCGTTCCCTAGGTCCCAGGAATAGCCGACCGCTCCTTGCGATGCGTTGATGGTCTGCACCACCGCCACCGGGCCGCAGCTCGCTGGTTCGGACAAGGTGAAGGCACTGGTCGGCAAGGGATGCGCGACCACCAAGGCCGTGGTGGAATCGGTGCAGCCGTTCACGCTTTCGGCAACGAGTTGCACGGTGTAGTAGCCGGGTGTGGTGTAGGTATGGAAGGGTTCAGCCAAGGCAGAGGTGTTGCCATCGCCAAAGGTCCAACGACTGAAGACCCCGTTCGTGCTGGTGTTCGTGAAGGCCACCGCAAGGTCGATGCAGCCGTTCGTCGGATCGGTAGTGAAGGCCGCTACCGGCGTGGTGTTCACGACCACTTGACGGGTCATGGACGCGGTACAACCGTTCAAGGAGGAGGTCGCCGTCAAGGTCACGTTGTAGACGCCGTCGGCAGCATACACATGCTCCGGGTTCGACAAGGTGGAGCTTTCTCCATCGCCGAAGTCCCACTCCACGCCGGTGATGTCCGTGGTGAGGTTCGTGAAGGTGAAGGGCTCGCCCGCGCAGGCCGAGAGCGGCGTGGTGTTGAAGTCCACATTGGGCGATGGGAAGACCTCGACGTCCATGGCATAGCTGTCATAGCCGCAGCCGTAGGCGAAGAGTTCGATGGTGTACACCCCCGGCGTGGTGTAGGTGTGCGTAAGGTCGTGCGCCAGGCTCTGGTTGCCATCGCCGAGGTCCCAGTAAAAGGTGGTGTCACCGCTGGAATACTGCGTCAGTTCCACGGTGACCGGTGAACAGCCGTTGATCGGGTCGGTGTTGAAGAAGGCCGTGACCTGGTTCGGCAGGATCGTGATCTGCTGCCATGCCGTGTCGGTCCCGCAGTCGTTGGTCGCGATCAGCTGGATGGTGATGTCCATCGGATCGTCCAGCGCCAAGTAGGTATTGGTCACGATCGGGCCAGGATCGGTGCTGGTGCTGCCATCGCCGAAGTCCCACTGGAAGGAATCGGGCAAGCCGATGCTGGCGTTGGCGAAGGGCACTTCCTGGAAGGAGCAGTACTCGTTCAGGTTCGGACCGAAGTTGGCCGTGGGCTGCGGGATCACCGTGACAGGGGCCGTGGCCACGGCAACGCCGCACACGTTCGTCACGGTGAGAGTGACATCGTAGGTGATGGCAACGGCGGGATCCGCCGGGAACACGAAGGAGCCGGGATCCTGGTCCGGAGAAACGCCGAGACCACCGAAGTCCCAGGCGTAGGACAAGCCCTGCCCCACGGAGCCGTTCGTGAGGTCCACCGTCAGGGGGCCGCAACCGGTGTCGGTGCTCAAGGTGATATCCGCCAAGGGTGCATCCCACACTTCGACGCTGCTGTACACCGTATCGGTGCATCCGGCATTGGTGATCGCGACCAACCGGATGGTATAGGTTCCAGCGGCGGTGAAGCTGTGGCTCGGGGCGGTGGCTGCGGAGGTGCCGCTATCGCCGAAGTCCCATGCGTAGCTCACTGCACCGCTGCTGTTGTTGGTGAAGGGGAATGCGACGTTCACACAGGCCAAGGGGTCGTGGTCCATGGCGGCCACGGGCATCGGGTTCACCGTTACCAAGGTGGCGTCGCTGCTGCTGCATTGGGTCACCGGATCCACGTAGGTGTAGGTCACCGGGTTCCCGCCGGGCACGGCAAGCAGCGGATCGAAGTTCCCCGCGGCATCCACCCCTGCTCCGCTCCACGTTCCGCCTGCGGGGTCCGCGGTCAGCACTTGTATCCCGTCCGCAACACAGGTCGCGATGGCATCACCGGCATCGACCACCGGCAAGGCGTTCACCTCCACGCTGATCTGGTCCTGCAACAAGCAGGTCGCCGTGCCGAAGGAATAGGTCAAGGTGTAGCTGCCGGGCGTGTCGGTATCCAAGAGGCCGCCCGCCGATACCTGCGGACCGCTCCACGTGCCACCGACGGGCGTGCCGAGCAATTGAAGGTCGCCGGAACCCACGCACACCGATGTGTCGTTCCCTGCAAAGGCCGGTTCGGTCACGGGGATCACATCCACGGTGATCTGGTCGGAACCAGTGCATCCGATGGCATCGGCATAGGTGTAGGTGAACACGTCCGTTGCGACACCCGATGGGGTCACCTCGCCACCGGGCGTAACGGGGATCGTGGTCGAAGTCCACGTTCCACCGGCCGGCGTGGCGCTCAGTTGAAAGGGGATCGGCTGGTCGCACAGCACCACGTCCGGACCCGCGTTCACCACGGGCAAGGGGTTCACCGTAGCGGTGACGGTGGCGGTTGAACTGCATCCGCCGCCATCGGTGTAGCTATAGGTCAGGGTATGTGGACCAGCGCCCGCAACGGCCGGATCGAAAGTGTACGGCGGGCCGCTCACCCCTGCCCCGCTCCAGGTTCCACCGGCCGGTGTGCCGCCCAAGGGTTCAGGCGCGGCATTGGCACAACGCGTGAAGTTGCTCGGGACGGTCAAGGTCGGCGCGGGCAATACCTGTACCTGCACCTGATCGCTCGTAGCGCAGGTCCCTGTTCCATAGTTGTAGGTCACCACGAACGGCCCCACGGTGCTCGGGGTGAATTGTCCGCCCGGCCCCGCGCCCACCCACGAGCCACCGGGTGGCGTTGCGGGCAGCGTAACGGGCGTGTTGCTCTGGCAGAAGAAGGTGTCCACACCCGCGTTCGCGATCGGGTGAGGTCCTGCACGGTGATCGCCCACGTCGTCATCGTTCACGCAGCCGTTGCCATCGGTGTGCGTGTAGGTCAGCGTGACCGGCCCCCATTGGTCGGGCACCGGGGTGAGACCCCTGTTGGTGAAACGTTCGGTCCGCTCCAGGTCCCCGGGCTGGGGAAGGCGTTCAGCTGCGTCGGTATCGGCTGGTCACAGAAGGTCTGCGGCGCACCGGCGTTCACGTTCGTTACGGGATATACGGTCACCAGCACGGTGGCGCTTCCCGGACACCCACCCACATGCCGGAGACGGTGTAGGTCGTTGTGACCGCAGGGCTGGTGTTGAAGAGCGCCCCCGTACCCACCTGCACCGCGCCGATGAACCACTGGTAGTTCCCCGCGCCACTGGCGGTGAAGGAGGCCGACTGTCCGTTGCAGATCGCGGCGCTGGAGGGCGTCACCGTGATCGTTGGCGCCATGGTCACCACCACGTTCACCGTGGCGGCCGGGCCCGAGCAGCCGTTGCTCACCGCCACCACGCTGTACACCCCGGCGTGGGTGGAGTTGACGTTGGTGATCGTTACGTTCAAGCGTTGCTGCTGAAGCCGTTCGGACCGCTCCAACTGAAGGTGGCACCCGGTATCGGCGTAGCGCTGAGCGAGAGCGTTTGACCGGCGCACACCGGGCTGTTGCTCGCGATCGCCGGGGTTCCCGGCAAGGTGCCAACCGCAAGTGTGGTGGCATCGGTAGCGGACCCGCAGGCGTTCGTCGCGGTCAGGGTGATGGAACTGCTCGTCGCGCTGGCGTAGCAGATCTGTGGCGGCACCTGCAGGTTCGAATTGGCCGGAGTGCCCCCTGCGAAGGTCCATGCGTAGTTCGTGATCGCCGAACCGCAGTTCTGCACCACGGCCGTGGGGTTGACGCATTGTGTGGCGCAGATCCCGGCGAGGTCCGCCACATCCACCTGCGGCGGGGCATTCACCGTGATTCGCCTGCGAAACCGGAGGTACGTTGCAGCTGTTGATGGCGCGGAACTGCACCGTGTAGGTGCCAGGCTGTGTGAAGAGGAATTGCGGCTGGAGCGAAGTGGACGTCCCGCTGCTGAAGTTCCAAGCTGGTGCCGCACCGCATGACGAGGCCACGGAGCTCACGGTCCATTCGTAGGTGACCAAGCAACTGTTCGCGCTGGTCGTGGTGTTCACGTTCACCGGTGCAAAAGGCGCACAACCGCTGCTGGGACTCAGGGTGAACGCGGGCACGGGCGGCGCTTCCACACAGACCGTTCGGCTGATCGAGCTGGTCCCGCAGCTGTTCCCGGTCCGGTCCGTGATGGTGTAGCTGCCCGGCGCGGTGAACTGCACGTTCAGGGCGGTGGCTCCGTCGGTCCAAAGGCCGGGGTTGCCGGGGTTGCCGTTGTCATTGCCCAGCGCTCCGCCCGTCACGGTCCAACCGGCCGCAGGGGTGATGGACCAGATGTTGCGCGGCGGGGTGGCGCAACCCGGCGCGGTGAGCCCCGTGCTCTGGTCGGTGAAGGTGAGCGTGCTACCCACGCAGGTGGTGTCGTTGGGCGACACGGTCATGGCGGCCTGGGGCGTCTCGCTCACGCGGATCGGACCGATCTGGCCTTGGGTCTGATCACAGGGGTTCTGGGCGATGAAGCCTACCGTGAGCTGGCCACCCGGCATTCCGCAAGTGCTGGTGTTGTACGTATGGTTCACCGATGCCGGCGGCGGATGGGTCAGGTTCATGGTCTGCCCATCGCCGAAATCGATGATGTAGGTGGTGCCGGGGCTGTTGGCCGCCACCGAATTGATGTAGAAGGGCAAGGTCCCGCCGGTGCAGATGTTCGTGTTCGGGTCCGTGCTGATGCCACCACCGGGGTTGGTCCCCAAGAACACGTTGTACTGCTGTGTCGCCGAGCAGCCGTTCGGGTACGTGATCGTGTAGCTGAGCGTGTACAAGCCTTGGTTGTAGGTGTGGTCCAAGGCCCAGCCTTGTGCAGGGGACACCGGTCCGGAACCATCGCCCCAGTTCAGGGTGCGCACGCTTCCGGGGTAGGCCGCGCTCTGGTCCGCAAAGCTGAACTGCCAGGTGTTGGCCGGATCGCAGATGCTGAATGTGGTGAGGCCGCCGAAGGTGGTGATCTGCTCGGGTCCCGTGGTGGTCAACGCCGCGCTCGGCGTGGGGTCCACGTTCACCATCACCATGTCGGTGCACACCAGCCCTGCCCCGTCCGTGACGGTGAGCGTGTAGTTGGTGCTGACCGTGGCCGTGCAGATCGGGTTGGCGATGTTCGGATCGCTCAAGCCCGTGACAGGGCTCCAGTTATAGCTGTACGGTGCCGTGCCACCGCTGGCCGTGCCATTGAACTGCTGCGGACCGCCGCCACAGATGGTGTAGCTCGGTGGACCGGCATTGGCCGTGCACTGGGCACGCGCATTGCTCTGCAGGCCCAACAAGGCCACTGCGAGCGCTATCGCTGGTATGGTACGATGGGTTCCCATGGGTGCACGCAACTGCCGAAAGTAGAGGCGTGCGTGGCGGTGTTCGGTGCATGCGGCCCGAAATATGAACGGGAGGCCATGGATAGGACGCTACACAAGGCCTACTGTTGCCCGTATCGGTCGGGATAATTCGACACATTCCTTCGTTCACGATCGGACGCGCGATCGCTGCGCCAAGCACCTGCGAAGCGCATGCCACGATCTTTGTGCTTGATCTTCAAGCCCTTGCGAACAGTGTATGCTAGGTCTGGGAGCACCGGGCCTTTCAACCATGACCCAAGGCCGCCAACACGCGTGACTGCACCTCCTTTGCCTTCGTAAAGACCATGAAATGCCCCCCGTCGGGCACCACTTTCGCGCCTTTGACGTATGAAATGGGCATCAAATGGTCCTTGTCGCCGTGGATGTGGACCAGTCCCGCCACCGGTGCCGCAGGACCTTTCCAATCCAAGCAAGCGGCGATCTGCACCTTCAGTTGATCGATGCTGTGCACGCCCAGGAGCGCATCGAACAGGGCGACGTCCTCCGGGCGCTCCACCCCCATTTGCCAGCGCACGAAGGGGATGGTGCGCCGCATGAATGCCGCGGTCAACACGCGTTCGGGGTGTGTGCCGCGCAGCATCTTGATCGCAGCGGGCATCTCCTCGGGTCCTTTCCAACTCGATATGATCACCACGCGCTCCGGCCCGGTCAATGCAGCCAGCTCTTGGGCCACCATGCCGCCCATGCTCACGCCCACCAGGGCGTGCGGCTTCGAGGCGTCCACCTGTGGGGCCAGGGCCCGTGCGAAGTCCGCCAAGCTGCTTCCTTCTGGCATCACCGGCCAATCCAGGTGATGCACGGTGTGCCCCGGCAGCTCGAGCTTCCCGAACAAGCGGTGGTCCGCGCCGAGACCGGGGATCAGGTAAGCATCCATCTTTCCATCCTATTTGTGCAGTTTGACCGCCTTGCTCTTGGCCTTGATGTTCAGCAGTTCCACCACGAAGCTGAAGGCCATGGCCACATAGGCATAGCCTTTCGGGATCTCACTGCCATGGATCGGCTCCAGGCCTTCGAAGAAGAGCATGAAGCCCACCATCACCAGGAAGGACAGGGCCAGCATCTTCAAGGCCGGGTGTTTCTCGATGAACCCGCTGATCCCGTTCGCGAAGAAGAACATCACGATCATGGCCAGCACCACGGCGAAGATCATGATCTCCACGTGTTTCGCAAGGCCGATCGCCGTCACGATGCTGTCAAAGGAGAACACCGCATCCACCAATACGATCTGGGTCACGAAGGCCGCGAAGCCCTTGTTGGAACCAACGTTCGTCGGGGCAGCGCCCTCCCCTTCCAGCTTGTGGTGGATCTCCTTCACCGCCTTGTACAGGAGGAAGAGGCCACCAAAGAACATGATCAGGTTGCGCAGGTTGAAGCCGTAGCCGGCCACCGCGAACAACTCGTGCTCGCCGTTGGCCACCAACCAACCCAGGCCGAGCAGCATGGCACTGCGCATCAGGATGCCGAGCACCATCCACAAGCGGCGCGCCTTCAGCCGCTGCTCCGGGGGCATACGCCCGAGGATGATGCTGACGAAGATGACGTTGTCGATTCCCAGCACGATCTCGAGCGCGGCAAGCGTGATCAAGCTGATGAGCGAGCCGATGGTGAAGAGTTCTTCCATGGCTGCGAAGGTCGTTACGGAGAAGGGTCCGCGCGCAGGCAACGCTCCGGCGCCGACCCTTGTCTTTCCATGTACCAAGACCCGATCGCCATGCGCACCGCTGCCCCCCTCCTCGCCCTGCTGTTCACGACAAGCCTGCACGCCCAGTTGATCAACGGGAGTTTCGAGAGCGATGGCACGCCGAGCTTGGAAGGATGGGAATGGACCTGCGGCGGCCCGGGCCAAGCGAACGATGGTGCCCCCGGCGCGGGATCCTGGAGCGCGACCCTGCAACCCGGCCATGCCAAAGGCTGCTTCCCCAGCTACCTCTACCAACGCTTGCCCAGTGCCGTGAACGGCGAATTCCTCACCCTCTCCGGGTGGGTCAAGTGTCCCGACTTCGGTGTGTGCCAGGGTGGCTTCCTGCAGCTGGGCCATGTGCGCGATGGGGCCTTCGAGTTGGAAGAGAGCGTCTCCGCCCAAGGCTTGGACTGGTCCTTCATCACCATCACGGACACGGTCGAGATCGCGGCCGGTGATACCGCGATCGTGCTGCTGCACAGCGGCTTCATCGGCGGACCGGTAGCGGCCGAAGGCAGCTACTTCGATGGCATCACCTTGGATGTGGCCATGGCCACCAACGAACTGGGCGACAGCGATGTGCTGTTGGTGCGTCAGTCACCCGACGGCCGCTCCTTGGCGGTGAACGCTGGCATCGGCGAAGGGATCCGGATGACGGATGCCTTGGGCCGGACCTTGGCACAGGCCGTCGGAAACTCTTCCGGGTGGACCACCGTGCCGATCCCCGAAGGACAGACCTGGGTGCTCGTTACCGTGGATGGCACAGGCCGGCAGCGCAGCCAGCGCGTGGTGGTGCGCTGATCCTACAGCACCGGCACCCGGCGCACGAAGTCCAGTGCGGCCTCCATGTGCTCGTGCATCACCACATCCACCTTCACGAAGGGCACCCGCTCGCGGAAGGCGGCCACCAAGGACTCCAGTCGCTTGGAGCTCTGTACCGGGCGACGGAATTCCAAGGCTTGCACGGCGGTGAACAGCTCGATCGCGAGGATGCGCTCCACGTCCTCCACCACGGCCCAGGTCTTCAAGGCCGCTGCGGCACCCATGCTCACGTGGTCCTCCTGCCCGTTGCTGCTATCGATGGTGTCCACGCTGTTCGGCATGCAGCGCTGCTTGTTGGCGCTCACCAGCGATGCTGCCGTGTATTGGCTGATCATGAAGCCGCTGTTCAAGCCGGGTTCCGCCACGAGGAAGGCCGGCAATCCGCGCTGACCACCGATCAGTTTGTAGGTGCGACGCTCGCTGATGCTGCCCAGTTCCGCCACCGCGATGGCGAGGAAGTCCAAGGCCAAGGCCAAGGGTTGTCCGTGGAAATTGCCCGCGCTGATGACCAGGTCCTCGTCCTCGAAGACCGTGGGATTGTCCGTCACGGCCTCCAGCTCGCATTCCACCACGCGCTCCACGTACGCGATCGCATCGCGCGACGCGCCGTGCACCTGTGGGATGCAGCGGAAGGACTAGGGATCCTGCACGTGCGACTTCTTCCGCTTGATGCGCGCGCTGCCCTTGAGCAGGTCGCGCATGCGGGCCGCCACCACGGCCTGTCCGGGATGCGGACGCACGGCATGCACGGAGGCATGGAAGGGTTCGATGCGACCATCGTAAGCATCCAAGGACACTGCCGCGATCACGTCCGCGAGCTGTGCCAAGCGCGTGGCCTTGAGGGTGAGCAAGGAGGCGAAGGCGTTCATGAACTGCGTGCCGTTCAGCAGGGCCAGTCCTTCTTTGGGCCCGAGCTCCAGCGGCTTCCAACCCAACTTCTTCAAGGCAGCGGCGGACTTCATGCGCTTGCCCGCCAGCACCACCTCGCCCAGTCCGAGCAAGGGCAGGCTCAGGTGCGCCAAGGGGGCCAGGTCGCCGGAAGCACCGAGCGAACCGCGCTCGTACACCACCGGCAGCATGTCGGCATTGTACATGTCCACCAAGCGCTGCACCGTGGCCGGGGCGACCGCGCTGTGCCCGAAGGCCATGTTCTGCACCTTCAGCACGAGCATCGCGCGGACGATCTCCGCCGGCACGGGTTCGCCGCTGCCGCAAGCGTGGCTCATCACCAGGTTCTTCTGCAACTGCTGCAGGTCCTTCTTGTCGATGGACTTATCGTACAGCGAGCCGAAGCCGGTGTTGACGCCATAGATCGCTTCGTCGCTCTTCTTCAGGCGGTCGCTCAGGTAGCTGTGGCTGCGCTTCACGGCGGCAAGGGCCTCCTTGCTCAAGCTGATGGGCGTGCCGGAGTCAAGGATGTGTTGCAGCTCGGCGAGTTCCAGGCCGACGGTTCCGATGGGGTGGGTTGTCATGGTTGCTTGCGTTGGGGCGCGAGATCTCGCGCCCGTACTTTCGATATTCTAGGAGATCGCGGGAATGAGCTCCTCCTCTTTCACCGCCTTCTGCTCCCCGCTCTTCATGTCCTTCACGGTGACGATGCCCTGCTTCATCTCGTTCGCGCCGATGATGGCGACGAAGGCGATGTGCTTGTCATCGGCGTACTTGAACTGCTTGGCCATCTTCACGGCGTCGGGATAGAGTTCCGCGGCGATGCCCGCCGCGCGGACCGTGCGTAGGAGCTTCAGGCAATGCGCGGCCTCTGCTTCGCCGAAGTTGGCAAAAAGCAGTTTCGTGCTTCCGCCGAGTTCCGCTGGGAACTTGTTGGTCTCCAGCAGCACGTCATAGATGCGGTCGGCACCGAAGCTGATGCCCACGCCGCTCATGTTCTTCAGGCCGAAAATGCCCGTGAGGTCGTCGTAGCGCCCACCACCGCAAATACTGCCGGGCATGGTGCCTTCCAACGCCTTCACCTCGAAGATGGCGCCGGTGTAGTAGTCCAGTCCGCGGGCCAAGGTGGGGTCGAACTCCAGCACGGCGCTCTTCATGCCGCCTACTGCGGCGAACACGGTGTCGAGGTCCTTCAGGCCTTGTTGGGCGATGGTGGATGACGCCAACCACTTCTCGAGCTGCGGCTTCTGTTCGGCCCAGCTTCCCTTCAACTCGAACAAGGGTGCGATGGCCTGGATCGCGGCATCGGTTACGCCTTTGCTGCGCATCTCCTCCTCCACTTTCTCGCGGCCGATCTTGTCCAGCTTGTCGATGGCGGTCACGATATCCACCACCTTGTCCGCCTGCCCGCTGATCTCGGCAATGCCGCTGAGCACCTTGCGGTCGTTGATCTTCACCACCACCTTCAGGTCCAGCGCGGTGAACACATCATCGAAGAGGTCGACCAGTTCCACCTCGTTCAGCAGCGAGGTGCTTCCGATCATGTCGGCATCGCACTGGTAGAATTCGCGGTAGCGTCCCTTCTGCGGCCGATCGGCGCGCCATACCGGTTGGATCTGGTAGCGCTTGAAGGGGAAGCTGATGGCGTTCTGGTGCTGCACCACATAGCGTGCGAAGGGCACGGTGAGGTCGTAGCGCAGGGCTTTCTCGGCGAGTTCGCTGGCCACGCGTCCGGGGTGCACGGCCTCACCGGCCATCAATTGGTCCTTCACGTTCTGGGCCACGCCGCCCCAGGCATCGCCGCTGTTCAGCACCTTGAAGATCAGGCGGTCGCCTTCCTCGCCGTACTTGCCAGTAAGGGTATCGAGGTTCTCCATCGCCGGGGTCTCGATGGGCAGGAATCCGTACTTCTGGAAGACGCCCCGGATGGTATCGAAGATGTACTGCCTGCGCAGCATCTCCGTCGGGGAGAAATCGCGGGTGCCTTTGGGGATGGAGGGCTTGTTGGCCATGGGAGCGCGAAAGTACGGGGAGCCGCCGAAGCGCTGATGGACGCCGGTACCGCAGGGGTATTGGCGCCCTTCGGTCGCTTGGTGAACTACTGTGTACACCGCAGATGGACGCAGATGGACGCGGATGGGGGGACGCGGCCGGTGGGTCGGGCCTCGCGCTCCGCGCTGCGGCCGAATTGGTTATCCGCGTTCATCCGCGGTTCCGAATAACCACAGCGCTGATGGGCGCTCGTACCGCAGGGGTATTGGCGCCCTTCTTCGGTCGCTTGGTGAAATACTATGTACACCGCAGATGGACGCAGATGGACGCGGATGGGGGACGCGGCCGGTGGCCTGGCGCTCCGCGCTGCGGCCGAATTGGTTATCCGCGTCCATCCGCGTCCATCCACGGTTCCGAACAACTGCCGCGCCGTCAGGCGCACACCCAAAGCTCACCCATCTGCGTCCATCCGCGTCATCTGCGGCTAAAACAACCATAGCGCCGTTGAAAGCCATTTTCACCACTCCGACATCTGCGTTCATCCGCGTCCATCCGCGGTTCCGAACAATCAAAGCGCCGCCAGGCGCACACCCAAAGCCCACCCATCTGCGTCCATCCGCGTCATCTGCGGCTAAAACAACCAAAGCGCGCCGAAAGGCGCACACCCAAAGCCCCACCATTTTGCACCATCCGCGTCCATCCGTTCCGAACAAACCAACAACGCCGACAGGCGCGCATCCTCACAGGCGTCCTATCCATCCAATTCGACCGTCAAGCAATTCGCGTCCATCTTCGTACAGCCGAACCGACATGCGCGATCTCCTCTGCTCCCCTTCTCCTCTTCCTCCCCTCCTTCGGCTGCCCCCAGCACCTCACCCACAACGAGTGGCAATGGCAGTCCGCGAAGGACATGCGCCTGGCACCGCGCTACGGCGAGCGGGAGAAGAACCCCGAGCAGCTGGCATCGGATTCCGCCTCGTGGCGCAGACCCTAGCGGTCAACCCCGACCGCGCACAGGCCAGCGACCACCTGGTGGACCTCGGCTTCCAGCAGCTGCGTGAGGGCAACATGACTCCACGCTATGTACCGCTTCAACCAGGCCTACCTCGATCGAGCCGACCACACCAACACTACCGCGGCTACGGCTACTTCTTCATGGCTCCTGGACCGCACCACCGAGGCCGGCATGCAGTACCTCGAAGGCCTCGCTATCGACAGCACCGACACCCGCTTGATGACCGACTCTGCTGCGGCGCTGATGGTCGAGGAGGACCGCTTCAAAGAGGAGCGACCCCGAGCGCGCGGAGAAGTCCCTGCAAGGCGCGATCAACGTGCTGGAGCGCGTGAAACTGCTGGACCCCACCAACGCCGATGCCGCTTTCAAGCTGAGCGTGTGCTACCTGTACAAGAAGGACTGCAAGCAAGCCTGGACCGAGCGCGACCGCTGCAAGGCCCATGGCGGCACGGGCCTCACGCCGGAGTTCGAGGCGCTGCTGGCACGCGAATGCCCGCGATAGGCCTACCGTAAAAGCGAACCGCCCAGCTTGGCTCTGGCGGTCCGCCGACCAGAACAGGCCGCTTGAACACTGGGGCCTGCTCCACTACAAGGTTACGCCGCCTGTTGCGGGCAGCTGTGGTGCAAGAGATGGCCGGTATTTCAGCTCCGAGGGATACGCCCCGGGTCAAGCCCGAACGTCGTCCCCGCAACATTCCCCGCCCTTCCCGCGGGCCACAGGCGCGCACGCCCACGACCATGGCACAGCGCACCCACTCCAGCACTACCGGTATCCTTCAAAGCCGCAATACAGCACGCCTGACACGGCCGCCTTGCAGGCCCAGTTGGAGCAGCTGAAACGCATGTTGGCAGCCGCACAGAAGAGATCGATACGCTCACCGGCGAGCGCGACGAGCTTCGTGGCCGCCATCCGGCAGTGGGCGCAGGCCGACCAGGTGGAACGGATGTCCCCTTCTTCGATGCCAACACGCAGGACATGCGCTCCGAGATCAAGATGCTGCGCGGCGAAGTGAAGGCCCGAAGCGCGCATACAGGGCAGCAGCTCCCCAGCGGCCGAGTAACGCCTCCGCGCTTAGCAATCGATCCTTCCTTCGCTCCACAGCGAGCGGCGAATGCCATTATCCGCAGATGGCGCAGATGACGCAGATGTTCTGAAGGAAGGAGCAAAAGAAGAGCGTGACCACCATCCGCATTCATCTGTGACATCTGTGTCATCTGTGGACCTACCATATAGCGAGCCTGGTGAGCCGCCCTGCCAGCCGCATTCATCTGTGACATCTGTGTCATCTGTGGAATCCATAGCGAGCCTGCGAGCCACCCTGCCAGCTGCATTCATCTGTGACATCTGTAACCATCATCTGTGGACCAGGCCTGTTGCGGAAGCATATCTTCAGGCAGAGCCACCCCGCCAGCCGCATTCATCTGTGACATCTGTGTCATCTGTGGGACCAACCATAGCGAGCCTACGAGCCACCCCGCCAGCCACATTCATCTGCGCCATCTGTGTCATCTGTGGACCTACCATAGCGAGCCTGCGAGCCACCTCCTGCCAGCTGCATTCATCTGCGTCATTCGCGTCATACGCGGCAAACAACTCATCCCGCCAGCCGCATTCATCTGTGACATCTGTGTCATCTGTGGACCAACCATAGCGAGCCTGCGAGCTACACCGCCAGCCGCATTCATCTGCGCCATCTGCGTCATCCGCGGATAGAATTCAGACCCTGTGGCCACATCCGCGGCATGCTGCAGGCTGACATTGCCATTACTCTGGCCTCATCCATTCCATCGTAATGCTACGACCACCTGCCTGCACCCTGCCCTGCTCTCTTGAACGTCCACGCACAGGACTACACCACGGAACTGGTGCGCAAAATGGCGGCTTCGAAAGCCTGGACAAGAACGTGAACACCTACGACCAGCCTCCCCTACGCCACGGGCTGGACCAACGCCACGCTGGGCCTGATGGCATCTTCGACCCCGGTGCCTCCAGCAAGACGGTGGCATTCCGGACAACGACTACGGCAGCATGCAACCCTTCGAGGGCGAGCGGGCCATGCCTACTTTCTGCGGCTGGAAGGCTGACGTGCGCCGAACTTCGACGCCTACGATGCCAACGACGTCTACATCTCGGCTGGGCCAGCTACTCGAATACCTGAAGGGGCGAGCTTCATCAAGCCCTGATGGAGGATAGCACCCATGAGAATGCTGCGCGTGGCGCTCTCCGGCAACAGCGACCGCACCACTGCGGGCGTGGCGCGCACGTGAGCCAGGTGGACCTGCAGTACAACACCGCAAGTTCATGGAAGAGGACCCGCAGGTGTTCATGGAGGACACGATCATGGAAAAAGGCAAGTGGTCGACATCCGCGGCACCTTCGTGGCCGATGGCAAGGAGAAGTGATCTACCTCGGTGTGTTCCCTACGCGCTACCTCGGCTCCAAGGGATGTGGTGGAAGGCCCTGACAACCTCTACGCCTACTACTACATTGACGGCGTTTCGCTGAAGCAGGTGAAGGCCGAGGAGTAGAACGGCTACCAGGGCTGGGTATGGCGCAGGGTCACCTTGCGGCAGACCCGGCGCAGGTCCGTAAGGCCGAGAAATAGGGTCTCGGCCTCAGCGCTCCTTCAGGTAGGCGCGCAGCTGGTCCAGGTCCCGGTTGAAGTCCGTGCCTGCAAGCTGCTTCACGGTGTCCCATCCGGTGGCCACGTAGCCCACGTGCACCGGGTCCTCGCGCTCCAGGTAACCCATCACTTCCGGCAGGGAACGCCTGTCATTGATGATGGCCAGTAGCGCACGGCATCCGTCCGCACGCCATGTCGGCATCGCAGGGCCTCGTACATCCGTCGCGCGCCCTCGCCGGTCGATGTACTGGCAGGTTCCACCGCCACGCCCCGGGCCCAGCGTGCCGTGCAAGGCGATCCGCCGCAGGATGGGCAGGTGCGCCGTGGAACGGTACAGGCCGATGCCGCTGGCGATGTACACCTGCATCGTCATCCTCGCTCTTCCCGTAACCATCGAAGAACTCCACGCTCCCTCGGGTCGCGCGTCCTGAAAAGCATCAAGCAGTAGGGCAGCTCCGGGTCGTTTTGTGAGGCATTGGATGTAGAGCACATCGCGGGCGGCCTGCGTGTTCACGTGTCGGCGAGTGTGGTGCATGGCTGTGTGCGTGGCGCAGGTCGCGGTCCTGCGTGGGGTCCTGCACCATGGCGATGCAGATGGCCAGGGTATGCGGTTCTGTTCCGCAGTAAGCAGCTGGAAGAAGCGCACCATCTTTTCGTGGTGCTCGCGCGCCGCGTTCGCCTCTTCAACAGGGAATGCGCACGGCTGCCGTGCTGGTGCGCAAGGCAGTCGTACGGGCCACCTGCGGGAACGCGAGCTTCGCCTGCACCATGTGCTGCCACTTCCGCAGGGAATAGCAGTCCCGGTCCCAGTCAAACATCTCCGGCTGTTGGATCACGTAGGGGCCACCAGCGCCGGTTCGTTGCGCTTCAAGAGCATGCCCAGGTCCCATTCCTTGGGCGGGTCGGCATGCAACCTGCGGAACACCGCGCTATCCAGCACCGGCACCTGCCGCGCTGGCACGGCCTGGTAGCGCTTGGTCGAAGACCGCCACCTCGAAGCTGACCTCCCGCTTCAGTCCGATCCGGTGGTCCTTCTTCGGCCCGGTGTATTCCGCGTACACCTCGCACAGCACGCCGTAGGCACCGTCCTTCAGCACCAAGCCGAAATGGACGCCGTTGTGCTTCGGGCCCCAGGCAGTGGGCTGTGCAGCAGCAACGCGGCCGAGCAGCAGGAACAAGGCAAGGGTGAAGTGCTTCCACATGGGGCAAGTATCGGAACTCCTTGTTGGATGCACGTACCGCGCCGATCGCACAACCGTCCATCACTTGGGCGCAGCGCTGCATGCGCCACCGGCTGGGCCCGCATGCGGCCCCGTGGCGTTTCCATCCTGCGCGCTTCTTGGCAAGGCCGCCCGCAGCACCCGCTGTACCTTGGCCCTATGCCTTCCTTGCTCCACGTGGCACGCGCCCTCGCGCTGCTCACTCCCCTCTTGTTCCTAACGCCCGCCCACGCGCAAACGCCGTGTGAGAACGGCTTCGCGGGCATCCACCCCTGCCACAACGTAGACCTGCTGGCCAAGATGAACCTGAGCCAGCTCGGCGCAGGCAGCAGCGTGGCCGACCTCTGGGGCTATACCGACCCGCTCACCCAGAAGGAATACGCCATCGTGGGCGCCCGCACGGGCACCGTGTTCGTGGACATCAGCACGCCCACCGCGCCGGTGCGCATCGGCAACCTGCCCGCTCACAACAACGTGAGCAACCTGTGGCGCGATGTGGAGGTGAGCGGCACCTGGTGCTACGTGGGCAGCGAGGCCGCCGGCCACGGCCTGCAGGTCTTCGACCTCACCCGCCTGCGCAACGTCGCCAACCCGCCCGTCACCTTTACCGCCGATGCGCACTACGCCGGCTTCGGCAATAGCCACACCATCTTCGCCGATAAGGGCGCGCCCTACGTGTATGCCGTGGGCACCGGCACCTACAGCGGCGGCCTGCACGTGGTCAACGTCTCCAACCCCTTGGCGCCCACCTTCGCCGGGGCCTGGTCCAGCGATGGCTACATCCACGAGAACAACGTCATCCTCTACAACGGTCCCGATGCCGCGCACGTGGGCAAGCGCATCAGCCTCAACTTCCACATCAACGCCAACGACCGCGTCAGCTTCATCGATGTCACCGACCCCTCGGACATGGCCCTGATCGGCAACACCGCCCCCTACCCCGGCGCGCGCCTCTGCCACCAGGGCTGGGTCACGGCGGACCAGCGCTTCCTGCTCATGAACGACGAGGGCGACGAGGGCAGCACCGCCGGCAACTACAACACCCGCACCCACATCTTCAACATCGAGGACCTCGAGGCGCCCACCTACGCCGGCTTCTTCAGCGGCCCCAACCCCAGCTACGACCATAACCTGTACGTACACCAGGACCTCGTGTGGCAGGCCAACTACAGCAGCGGGCTGCACATCCTCGATGCCGCGCAGGTGGCCAGCGCCACCCTTACGCTGGAGGCCTGGTTCGATACCTACGCCGCCAACAACAACAAACACTACGATGGCGCCTGGGGCAACTACCCCTACTTCGCCAGCGGCGTGGTGATCGTGAGCGATTACGACCAGGGCCTCTTCATCCTGCAGCCCCGCACCAGCCTGCGCCTGAAGGCCCTG
>JAWKNF010000005.1:0-214127 GCA_041391825.1 Flavobacteriales bacterium
GCACCTCTTGCTGGGCACGCTCCTGACGAGCGCAGTAGGTACGTGCTTTGGAAAGCAGCTCGGTGGGTGTGGCGGCGGGCACGGTGCGAAGATGGTGATGCACCTGCCGACCGGCAAGGGGGCAGGGCCAAGCCCCATCATGCAGCATTAACACAACAAGCAAGCGCGCAGCCTTCAGCACCCAAGCCTTAGTTTTGGTTCAGCAGCGCAGCATGGGCAGGACCTCGTTCGTCAGCATTCGGAATTCCGACACCCATGCGAAGGGAGCCCCGAGGCTATTGGGCCTTGGGCTGCTCTTGGCAATGCTTTTCGTGGCCAACCTCGCATCAGCGCAGACCAGCGAGAACAGCGAGCCGACGATCGGATACGCAGCCCAGGCCAAAGCCCTGATGGTGCAGGACCCGGATAGTGCACTTGTACTGGCACTGCTGGCAGAGGGGCAACTGGAGCACATGAGCGGGATAGCGCAGCGCGTCGATGTGCTGTTGGTGCTTGGTGATGCGCAGCTCACCGCTGAGGACATGCCCGCGGCCATGCATGCATTCCAGCGCGCCCAGCTCTTGGTGGAAGAAGCCCTGGAAGCTGACGGGCCGGACCCGACACTGGCCTTGTCCCTGTCCGATGTTCATGTGAAGGTGGGTGTGTTGCACTTCCATATGCGTGAATACGAGAAGATCATTGCGCGAGACAACGCAGCCTTGCAGGTATTGGAAGGTGTGTATGATTCCTTCTCCAAGGAGGAGTTGGCCTTGCGGAAGGTGCGCCTGTTCAACAACATCGCAGGGGTGTACATCCAACGATCGGACTTCGACACAGCGCTACGCTACTACCAGCAGGCCATCGCGATGAACGAGCCCCTGAAGGACCTGCGGAACGAGGGAACACTGAACAACAACGTCGGGATATGCCAGATGGAGTTGGGCCGTCATGACCTGGCCGCTTTGTACTTCCTGAAGGCATTGGCCGTGCGCAAGGAACTGGGCGATGCCCGTGGACAGGCCCAGGTGCTGAACAACTTGGGGAAGAACCAAGCGCTCGTGGGTCACTTCGGCGCAGCCCGCCAACACTTCGAACAAGCGCTCGAGCTGGGCCGCGAACTGGGCAGTCGCGAATCCATGGTGATCTCGCTGGAATCGCTTTCGTCGGTGTATGACACGCTGGGCGAATACAAGACCGCCTTGCTCACCTACAAGGAATTCAAAGCACTGAACGACAGCTTGTACAGCGTGGAAAGCAAGGCCACCATCGCCCGCTTGGAAGAGAGTTTCCGGCGGGAGAAGGAGAAAAAGGTGTTCGAGTTGGAGGCCAAGCGGAAGGATGCCGAGAATGCACGCCAGCGGCTTTGGAACATCGCTTTGGCCGGTGCGCTTTTCTTCGTCCTGCTCACCGCATTCCTGCTCTTCAAGGTGATGCGCGCCCGCGTTCGCAACAGTACCCTTGAACAGGAAAAGCTCCGGCTTGAGGGTGAAAAGCTCGAAGCCGAACAGGACCACCCCTTCGGGAAAGCCTCGAGTACAAGGACCGCGAGCTAACTGCCAATGCCTTGTTCCTGCTGAAGAAGAACGAGAGTCGCATCTCGCACACATCGCCGGAACGACTGCTGAAAGCGAAGTCCACCTTCAAACAGGAGAACCAGCAGATCATCCAGGACATCGTGCGCGACCTGCAATCAAGCCGTGACGAGCACAACTGGGCCGAGTTCGAAGCCCATTTCACACGGGTGCATTCCACCTTCTACCAGAGCCTGCAGGAAACGATTCCCATCGCTCACACCCAACGAACGGAAGTTGTGCGCCTTTCTCCGACTGAACATGTCCACCAAGGACATCTCCGCGAATACGCAACAGTCGTTGAACAGCATTACCGTGGCCTGCCTACGACTGCGCAAAAAGCTGCATCGAGGGGGAGTGATGTGCACTCGATCGACTTTTTGCCGTCGATCTGAAGCCCACTGCGATCATTTTTCAACTTGCTCTGTATCAGCGCATTGCGTTCGCCTGTACGCAGAATGTAAGGTCGAGAACGGCCCTTGTACTGCGCGTGTAAGGTCGATCCGCGAGGCTGTGCATTTGTTGTAAGGCCCAATAGGGACCGGATGCGAAATTCTGCGTGCACCTTCGCCGCATCAACAGCGGACCGCAGTGAGCAACTCCGAAAAAGAACCACTTCCACCGACGAACTGGAACGTCTCGAAAAGCTTCACCAGAAGATGAAGGACGAACAGGAGGCGTGGCGCAATCTGCTGGAAAGCTTAGGCAAATTGAAGACCGACCGACCGAACCCAACGAACCAACCAAGTGAACCCGATGAGAACAAAACTTACTCCCTAGTCGCAGGTCTCGTGCTCGCCGCTGTATGCGCACCGGCAGGCTGCGCCCAATCCGGCGCATTCGACCCTACGTTCAACGGAACCGTATGTGGCATCCGGTGAACCAACTGACGTGACCCAGCGCATCCTGGCAGGACGACCAGAAAGTGTGCCAGCGATCGGCATGAGCTTCGACGCCCAGTACGTATCCCGAGCCTATGTCTTCCGCTACATGCCCGACGGGGATCTCGGACACTGATTTCGGAACCAACGGTGTGTTCAATTATGGTCTGGACTTCGAGGCGAACCTGTACGCGGCGGTGTTGACTCCTGAGGGGGACATCATCCTGGCAGGAAGTACGACGGACTACCAGACCTACGAGGCCCTGCTGATGAAGCTGACCATGGACGGTGAGCTGGACGCCACCTTCGGTAACGGGGGCGTGGTGACATCGAACCTCAGCCTGGTGGACCCTAATCAGGATACCCAGTTGTTCGACGTCGCGCTCGATGCGGATGGGAACATCCTAGTGAGTGGAAATTCCTACGATGAGAATTACATCCGCCGGCCCATTATCGCCCGATACATGCGCGGGGTCCTCGATACCAGCTTCGGGATGGATGGTATAGCCACCATAGACTCGGGTGTAGGTTCCAGCTCCTTCCAAGGCGTGGTGGTGCAGCCGGATGGTAGCATCGTGGCCTCGGGCTATTTCAAACACAGAGCTGTGGTACGTGATGCTCCTCGTCCGGTTTGACGCTGACGGCAACCTCGACCCCGACTTCGGTGATGCGGGCATCGTGAAGCACAACTACAACAATGTGGACGACGAGGGCGAGGACCTTGTGCTCACCCCCGACGGCTCCATCCTCGGGTGGCCGGCGTCAGCGTTGGGCAGGGCTATAACTACAGCGCTGGTTGACCAAGTTCAACCCCGATGGTGCGTTGGACCTCTCCTTCGGTACGAACGGTTATGTTGTGGAGGACCTTGGCAATTTCGACTTCGCAAGCAACGTGGAGGTGCTCGGTGACGGCACCATCATCATTGCCGGTTCCTCCGGCGTAGGACCTCCCCAGCAGTTTGATCTCGCCGTGTGGAAGTACTCTTCCTGATGGGTCCCGTGACAACAGCTTCGGCACCAACGGACTTGTTCAGCATCAAGTTCCGACTACTACACCATGATCTACGCCATGGACGTGCAGGCCGATGGCAAAGATCCTGATCGGCGGTCAGGCGCGTACCACCATGAACCAGAACTACTTCTTCACCGCGCGCTTGGAGAACGACGACTTCAGTGCATCGCGGACCGTTCAGCAACAACCGAGGTATTGGTGATGCCCAACCTGGCCACCGTGGGCACCGTGGTGACCTTGCGCACCTCGAGCGCCGTGCAAGCCACGGCACAGCTCACCTTGCACGCGGCCGATGGCCGCCAAGTGTACTCGGCAACCGGCCAGCAGCTCCCAGCAATGCGGAGCGCATCAGCTTCCAACTGCCCAGTGACCTCGCTCCCGGTATCTATCAACTTACCATGCAGCAAGGGGCCGAGCGCGTATGGCCGCACAACTGCTCATTATCAATTGATCCCATGAGAACCCGAACCACCATGAAAAATGATTCATTCCTCACACTGGCACTTTGCTTCGTCGCGGTCAGTGCATTCGCACAGTACGACGCGACGATCACCGTGACCGACCTTGGTTCCGGCTCTCCCTTTGGAGAACGGGCGAACGTAACGCTGGACGGCAACACCTTGCCCACTGATGCGGCCGGACAAGCCACCTTCGTTGGGCTCGCCGACAACACCTATGATTACACGGTGTCAGCGCTCTGCTATACCACCACCTCGGGTAATGATCACCATCGATGGCGCGAACGCTTTCGCTCCGTCGTCAACTGGAGGCCATGAGCACCAACAACCCTTCTTCATCGGTTCTCCCTTGGCACTGACCGGTGCACATGTGCAGGTCACCGACGGCATGGACTACAACGCCTCCTTCACCACCAGCAGCCCTTGGGGCGGTGAGACGATCGAAGGCGTGCCTTTCGGAGCATCAGTTACACCATTACCACACCCTGCTACGAGACCGTGGAGCGGAACGGTGACCGTCGATTGCAACAACGGCGATGGTATCGCGGTGTTCGCGGTCGGCTGAAGCGACCACCAACAACCTTCTTCTTCTTCATCGGCTCTCCCTGGCACTGACCGGCGCGCATGTGCAGGTCACTGACGGCATGGACTACAACGCTTCCCTTCACCACCAGCAGCCCTTGGGGCGGTGACGCATCGAAGGCGTGCCTTCGGAGAGATCACACCATTACCACACCCTGCTACGAGACCGTGAGCGGAACGGTGACCGTGGACTGCAACAACGGCGATGGCATCGCGGTGTTCGCGGAGCCGGCCGAAGCGACAACCAACAACCTCTCTTCTTCATCGGTTCTCCCCTTTGGCATTGACCGGTGCATATGTGCAGGTCACCGGACGGCATGGACTACAACGCTTCCTTCACCACCAGCAGCCCTTGGGGCGGTGACGATCGAAGGCGTGCCTTTCGGAGAGATCAGTTACACCATTAACACACCCTGCTACGAGACCGTGAGCGGAACGGTGACCGTCGATTGCAACAACGGCGATGGTATCGCGGTGTTCGCGGAGCCGGCCGATCACCTGGGCATTGAGGTCACTCGATCAAACACCTCACCGCCACCACCAGCGACATGGACTATCAATGGGTGGACGGTGATAACGGCAATGCCCCGATCGACGGTGCCGATGGACAAAGCTCGAGGCGACCGAGAACGGCAACTACGCAAGCGATCATCACCAGCGGCGATTGCGCCCAGACATCGGCATGCACGATGGTGACGGTGACTGCAATGAATGACCTTGCTGGCCGGGATGCCTTCACGGTCTATCCGAACCCCTTCAATGAGCAGCTTGTTGGCACCACCGGTTTGCGGGTCCGGTCCGCGTGGAACTGTTCTCCCCAACCGGTCAACTCTACATCGACGAGACCAGCACCACTGTGGAGCTGATCAACGTGAATACCGCACAGCTCGCCCCGGGCAGCTATGTGGTGCGATTGACCGCAACGAATGCACGCAACACCATGAAGGTGGTGAAGTAAGCAGGGCCCAACGCAGGAAGGGTGCAAGAACGGCGAAGGCTGTTCTTGCACCCTTTGTTATTGGGCCATGCGTAACTACAACGCAGCCAAGAGCGCTTGCTTCAATTCTGATTCGGTGGTGGGTGTCAAATGCAGATCGATGCGTCCTTCGCGTTGCACCTCGATGGGTTGCATGGCGAATACTGTCCCGATCCCCGTGCCGGCGGTCGCCACCACCACGGCTTTCGCACCGATGGGCAGGCAACATCTTTCCTGGTCGCTGTGTGAGAAGGCATAGGTGCCATCCTTCTTACGGTAGCCCGGAATGTAGAGGTTGTGGCTCTTCATCACCAAGGTGATGCGCAGGTTCCTTCCTTGTCGTCCGCATTGTCGATGCGGGTGATGATATCCACTGGACGGGTGCGCTTGTCGTTCAGCAGGCGCATCGATATTGGCCCAGCCGAGTTGGCAACGCTGAAGACGTAGTTCAGTCGGGTGTCGGTGGTGTGCGGGAGTTCCAACCTTCGGCCTGCTCACATGGGCACCACTTGCACCTCCTTCCGGTCGGCCTCGCCATTGGGGAACGACCGCTGTCACCGAGGGTTCATCGCTGGCCAGGAAGTGGACCGTATGCTTGCCCACAGCGAAGGTGCTATCACGCTTGAGCCAAAGGCCACTATTGGCCCATGCGATCTCCGCAACCTTGTCCGTTACCTGCTGCGGAGCATCGTACGGCCTGTCAAAGCCCTCCACTCGGTAGGTCACATTGGTCAGCAAGGTGTCGGCCTCCAGAGCGAAAACAGCCTCCCTGCTGCACTTCCACTCTGCGCCATAGGTTGCGCAAGCGCGAGCGGGCTCGGTTCGTTCCACACCACTTCCTCCCCAATCCTTTCACCCGGGAAAAGCTTCATGCCTGACTTGACCCCGAAGGTGGGTACGATCATGTCGATGGCATGTCCCAAGTGATCACCACCCTTCGTTGCCGCTACGCGCTGCGAGAAAGAACGTTCCTCCGCTTTCCAAGGGTCTTCCTTTATAGGTGGTGCACAGGTTGCCGATCACGAAATCGATGGGCCTCAAGGCCCTTCAGCTCGAGTTCGATACGCCCTCGACGGCTCGTCCATCGGTGGTGACCATGGCATTCGCCGGGACATGCACCGTGCATCCACCGGCGGCAACACCGTATCGCGCTGGCCGACCGTTCAAAATGAAGTGCTGTGATGGCAATCGATGCGGACCTACCGGGCCTTTGGCGGGCACCTTCTGCGCGGGCTTCATTGCAGCAACAGGTAAGGGCTCGGCCACGAGAGGGCGCTGCTCCTTCTCCCGTTCAACCAACACGATCTGCTCGTTCTTCACCTCGGTGTGCGTCGTGGCCGGGGATGATCGGGTCCGGGTCGCCCATAGCGCAACGGCCAATACTACGGTGGCAAGTACAATGATGGAGATCCTCGAAGTGTTCATGGTCAAATTGGGTTTCTGACCATTGATGCAGAACGATGAAAAAGGTGACCCCCAACGCTGCGAATGTCACTGATCGCTAACGCGGACCTTCGATCCATGATCGGCCACCGGTATCTTCGTTCAGTGCGCCGCAGCTACAAGTTCCACGATCGGGAAGACCGTTACTGCCTGAGGTATACCACCATAGGCCGGGCGGATCGTTCCGCACGCCTGCGTCCAAGAAGAAGCTTCGAGGCCGCCGGGTCGTCCGCTCACATGCAGCGGACAAACCCGGCGGAGGTTTGAAGAACGACCGGTAAGGCGACCTCGGATCAGAGCAGACCGTAGCGATACCTGAACTATCTTCGGGTAACTGAATGCATATGCGGTACCCAGCCCTTTTCGTTATTCTACTAAGCTCCATCCCGCTGAATGCGCAGGACTGGTCCTTGGTAAGACCCGGCTGGAAGTACAATTATCGCGCGTCGGGGTCTGGCGCCATCAGTGATCAGCTATTCACCACCTCCACCGAGGCGCTCGGCATGGATACCACAAGGCACCACTTCAACCGTATCGCGATCTATTGCGACACGTGTACAGTCCGCCTCCGGACCAACGTGCCGCAGTTCTTGCAAGGCTCGGTCACGACCTACGGCAATACGTGGCACTTCCAGGATCCAGCCTCCATCGTGATGATGCCCCTGCAGGAACTCGGTGGGACCTGGCTAATGGACACGGCCGCGAACATCACTGCGGAAGTGACGGCTGTTGATACGCTGATCTGCTTCGGTATCGAGGATATACACAAGACCATCAGCTGCTCCAATGGTGACGAATGGGTCGTATCCCGCGAATGGGGCATCGTGCGCTTGAACGATCGGGAACTTGTCGGTGTACATGGCCCGGATGTGGGTGAGTTGATCCCGACACTTCAGCAGATGTATCCCTATCAGGAAGGGGACGTTGTGGAATACCGCAAGTTTGGTCTGAGCGGGAACTTAGGTTCCTTGACATTTCGAACCTATCAGTCCAAGTACAACATATTGGACCGTACGGATGAGGATAGCAGCATTGCTTTCAGCACTTGGCGAGTCGAGTGGCGTACCGTCACGCTACAACAAGGCTCTAGTGGGTTTCACTCCTCGCAAAACGGTGAGGAAATGGAGTTCCTGTACCAAACCACGCCGATCGAACTGCCCTATATGAACCTTCTATTTTCCTATCCTGGAGAACTTATCACCACACAACATGATCTCGGCGACTCCCCCCATTTCGAATGCATAGCTCAACATGGTATTGATGACGATGGGAGATACATTCTCGAATGTGAACTCTTGGCCGAATTCGGAACAGGATCGGTTAAGTACTCTGAGGGAATAGGGCTCGTCAACTACGAATTTGGAACCGCTTATAGTGAATATTACTGGTGGCTCGGATCCGTTATCAATGGAGACACACTCGGGACGATCAACTCGGATGATTACTCCCTCAATGTCGAAGAATTCGGGCAGGGAAACATAACAGCCTATCCTAACCCGACAATGGACTTGCTCATTCTTGAAGGTCTGGAGCCGGGAAATGGGACCTACATCTTGCGCGATGCCTTGGGTCGCACCGTACTTGAGGAGGCGCTCATTAGCCCAACTGCCACGTTGGATGTGTCACGGCTTCCTGAAGGCGTCTACTTCCTTTCGGATCGGGTAGGATCACGGTCGGTTCCCGTGAAAGTGGTGATCGCGCGTTGAGCAGCTGAAAGCACCTCCCTGCGCGTCCGCGAGTACAAGATCCGTGTTCGTTGAACAACGAATGCCCTATACCGGCACCTCGTTCCCCTCGCCATCCTCGACCGCGTAGGCCAGGAACTGGGAGGAGCCTTCGGGCTTCACCTTCACCCATTTCTTCCAGCGCCAGTACCATTTGTGCTGGATGCTGGGGAAACCTTTGGTGAGGTAGGCGTGGATGAAGGGGTGTACGCTGAGCGTGAGGCCGCTCATGTCCTTCTCCGTAACGAGGTAGTTGAGGGTGTTCTCGATCTCGTCCACCACGAGCACAGGGGCTTGTACTTCGCCGGTGCCGTTGCAGGTGGGGCAGCTTTCGCTGGTGTCGATCTCGGTCTCGGGCCGCACGCGTTGGCGGGTGAGCTCGATGACGCCGAAGCGGCTCGGCGGCAGTACGTTGTGCTTGGCCTTGTCGTCGGCCATGGCATCCTTCAGGGCCTTGTGCAGGGTGCGGCGGTTCTCGGCCTCGTAGAGGTCGATGAAATCGATGCAGATGATGCCGCCCATGTCGCGCAGCTTGAGCAAGCGGGCGATCTCGATGGCGGCCTCGACGTTGATGTCCAGCGCGTTCTTCTCCTGGGCCTGGTTGCCACCTTTCCGGCTGCCACTGTTGACGTCGATGACGTGCATGGCCTCCGTTTTCTCGATGATGAGGTAGAGCGCCGCTGGTGAGCATGACCTGCTTGCCGAAGGCCTGCTTGATCTGCTTGTTGACCCCGAAGTTGTCGAAGATGTCCAGCTTGCCTTTGTAGTGCTTGACGATGCCCTTCTTCTCGGGGGCGGTCTTCTCCAGGGTCTGGTAGATCTCCTCGGCCAGGAGCTCGTCATCCACTTGGATGCTGGTGAAGTCCTTGTTGAGCACATCGCGCAGCACGGCGCTGGTGCGGTCGATCTCGCCGAGCACCTTCTTGGGGGCCTGTGCGTTGCGCAGGTTCCGGTACATGGTATCCCAGCGCTGCATCAGGGTCTTGAGGTCGGCCTCGAGCTCCTCGGTGCCTTTGCCCTCGGCATTGGTGCGGATGATGACCCCGAAGTTCTTCGGTTTGATGGCCATCAACAGTTCCTTGAGGCGCTTGCGCTCCTTCTCGTCGGTAAGGCGGGAGGAGATGTTGATCTTGTTGATGAAGGGCACCAGCACCATGTAGCGCCCGGCGAGGGTGACCTCGGCCGTGAGGCGCGGTCCCTTGGTGCTGATGGGCTCTTGGCGATCTGCACCAGGATGCTCTGGCTGGCGCTGAGGACATCGGCCAACTTCCCTTCCTTGGGGATGTCTGTGTCCATTTTCCACTCGTCCAGCAGGCTGCTGTTGGAGCTGCCGGTAACGGCGCCCTTGGCGAACTTGTAGGCGTTGCGGTATTGGGGCCCGAGGTCGTAGTAGTGCAGGAAGGCGTCCTTCTCATGGCCCACATCCACGAAGGCTGCGTTGAGGCCGGGGGCCACTTTGCGCACCTTGGCGAGGTACACGTCGCCAACGGCGAACCCACGTTCGGTAGGCTCGCGGTGGAGCTCGGCGAGCACCTTGTCCTTCATGAGGGCAAGGGCCACCTCTCCCGAGCCTGAACGGATGATCAGGTCGATGTTCACGCGTGGATCTTGTGCATGGTGGCAACGGTACCGTTAGGGCACCGTAGGGTATGACGCATGGCACCATGGACGAAGTGTCCATGGGCCAAGCAGTCCGTTCAAGCCAAGGAAGATCCTAGCGGACCTTCTTCTTGTGCCTGTTCTTCCGCAAACGCTTCTTGCGTTTGTGGGTGGACATCTTGTGTCGCTTACGCTTCTTACCGCAGGGCATGTTGCTCCTTTATTTAACGTTCTCCAACTCCAACAGGAAGCGGTCCACTCCAGCGAGGAGTGCCGTATCCTGTGTCAATGTCTTGTATTTCTTCAGGCTCGCGATCGCTTGGGCATTGCTGTCCAATGTCGCGTAGGTGCGCCCCAGGTAGAACCAGGCATCGGGGAAACCATCGGGTTCCAGTTCGATCACCTTTTTGAACCGCTCCAAGGCCTTGTCGTACTGACCGCTTTGGACGGAGAACAGACCCAGGTGCCAATGCGCTTCCACATTGTCCGGGTCGTCCTGGAGGATCTCGCGCAGCATCATGATGCCGCGCATGGGGTCCTGCCCATTCACCAAGGCCACCGCTTCCGCGGTCTTCGCCTCGATGGGGTCCATGGCAGGGACCTTCGCCTCCTTCCCGGTGGGTATCCGGGGCGCCATTACCAAAAGAACGATCACCACCAACGCGCCGACGAGGGCAAGCACTTGAGGCTTCTTCAAGCCCAGCATGCTTACTGACCCGAGGCCCGGTTCTTGACCTTGTCGACGAAGATGTCGGCAGGCTTGAACGCCGGCACATCGTGCGCCGGAATGATGATGGTGGTGTTGCGGGCCAGGATCCTTCCGGTCTTCTGTGCCCTACGCTTCACCACGAAGCTCCCGAACCCGCGCAGGTGAACGTTCTCGCCCTGTCCGAGCGCACCTTTCACCTCTTCCATGAAAGCCTCCACGGTCGTCAAAACCACTTGGCGTTCCACTCCGGTGCGCTTTGCGATGATGCTGACCAATTCTGCCTTCGTCATTACCCTTCTTGAGTTTGGGGCGGCGAAGATAATCGATCTTGTGGATCCACGAACGATCTTTGTAGCTGTATGTCAAGCCTTTCATGGTTCAGCGCTGCCTTGCAGCCTTGGTACCGCGAGCACCAACGCCCGTTGCCGTGGCGCCGGACGCGCGAACCCTACCGGATCTGGCTGAGCGAGGTGATCCTGCAGCAGACCCGCGTGGACCAAGGCCTGGCCTACTGGGAACGCTTCGTGGAGCGCTACCCCACGGTGGCCGATCTGGGCCGTGCCAGTGAGGATGAGGTGTTGAAGCTGTGGCAGGGCCTGGGCTACTACAGCCGTGCCCGCAACCTGCGCACAGCGGCCCAACAGGTGGTGCAAGCGCACAAGGGCCGTTTCCCCGCGGACCACAAGGCCTTGCTGGGACTGAAGGGCGTGGGCGACTACACCGCGGCCGCCATCGGATCCATCTGCTTCGACCTGTGCGAACCCGTGGTGGACGGCAACGTGTACCGGGTGCTTTCCCGGGTGTTCGGCCTTTCCACCCCGATCGACAGCACCGCGGGGCGGAAGGAGTTCCGCGAACTGGCCGCCCGCCTTATGGACCCAGCGCGGCCGGGCGACCACAACCAAGCGGTGATGGAACTGGGCGCGACGGTGTGTAGCCCGAAGGACCCGAAGTGCGCGGCCTGTCCTTTGGAAGCCCGCTGCATCGCCAAGGCAACGAGCCGCATCGCCGAGCTGCCGGTGAAGGCCGGGAGGACCAAGGTGCGCACCCGGCATTTCAACTACCTGCACATCGCCAGCGCGAAAGGCACCTTTCTGCGGAAGCGCATCGAAAAGGACATTTGGCAAGGGCTCCATGAATTCCCCTTGATCGAAACAACAGGCAAGCTGGGGCCCAAGAAGATGGAGCAGGCCTTGGCGGAGCGCTTCGGAAAAGGCTGGACCCTAGGCAAGCGGGAAGGCCCAGTGAAGCATGTGTTGAGCCACCAAGTGATCCAGGCCGTGTTCTGGACGGTGGAAGCGCCACGCGGGTTCCGTACGCCGGTTGATTGGGTGCGTGTTCCAGAGGAAGCCTTGGGCGGCTACGCGGTGTCGCGCTTGATGGAGCGGTATTTGGCGCAAGCGATGGGGCGATCGCCTGCCTGAGCGATCCCCTATCTTCGTTGCCTATCCCAAGCAAGCATGGCCGGAGTGAACAAAGTGATCCTGATCGGTAACCTCGGTGCCGACCCGGAGATCCGTCATCTACAGAACGATGTGACCGTCGCGAACTTCAACGTGGCGACGACCGAATATTTCAAGGACAAGCAGACGGGCGAGCGCCGGGAGCAGACCGAATGGCACCGTGTGGTGGCGTGGCGCTGGCATGCACAAACGGCGGAGAAGTACCTGCGCAAGGGCAGCAAGGTGTACATCGAAGGCAAGCTGCGCAGCCGCCAGTACCAGGACAAGGACGGGCAAACGCGCTACATCACCGAGATCGTGTGCGACGAGATGAACATGTTGGACCGCCCGACCAACGATGGTGGCGGAGCACCGGCGGCTTCATCGGCACCACGCCAAAGTGCCCCCAAGAGCACGGCCAGCTCGGTACCTGACGGTCCGGACAATGGACCCGACGACGCGGACGACCTGCCCTTTTGAAGTGAGGCCCTCGCACACCGGTTCCCGCATTAAACCGCATCTTCACCTTTAGTGGAGCCTCCGTCCGCATACCTCTTGACGTTCCCGCCGTACCTGCAGCCTTTGGAATTGGGCACCGTGGTGGTGTTGCTGATCATCGGCCTCTTGCTGGTGCTTTCCGCGGCGATGTCGGCCAGTGAAGTAGCGCTCTTCTCCCTCTCGCCCACCCAACTGCGCGATGTGCAGGAGCGCGGTGGAAGCAGCGGCAAACGGGTGATGGACCTCTTGGCCAAACCGCGCCGCCTGCTGGCCACGATCCTGATCGCGAACAACTTCGTGAACGTGGGGGTCGTGATCCTTTCCACCGTGGCGGTGACCGATCTGTTGGACATGTCCAAGATGTCGGCCTTCACGGTCTTCGCCATCCAGGTGATCGCCGTGACCTTCGTGCTCTTGCTGATCGGCGAGGTGATCCCGAAGGTGTACGCCACGAACAATCCCGTGCGCGTGGCCCAGTTCATGAGCGGTCCGCTGCTGGTGATGCGCGTGCTGTTCAAGCCGATCAGCGAAACGCTCGTGCGCAGCACCACCTTCATCGAGAAGCGCTACAACAGCCGGAGCGGACAGAACATATCGGTGGATTCCCTGGGCCACGCCCTGGACCTGACCAAGGACGCCAGCACCACGGTGGAGGAACAGCGGATCCTGAGCGGGATCGTGAAGTTCGGCAACTTCGATGTGCGCCAGGTGATGCGGCCGCGCACGGAGATGATCGCCTTCGATAAGACCATCACCTTCGCCGAGCTGCTGAAGGCGATCGTAGGCTCGGGCTTCTCCCGCGTGCCGGTGTACGAAGAGACCCCGGACCGGGTGATCGGTGTGCTGCACATCAAGGACCTGCTGCCGCACTTGGAGAAGAAGGACTTCGACTGGCACACGCTGCTGCGCGAACCCTACTTCGTGCCCGAAGGAAAAAAGCTGGACGACCTCTTGAAGGAATTCCAGGCCGAGCGCTTGCACCTCGCGATCGTGGTGGACGAATACGGTGGCACCAGCGGCATCATCACGCTGGAGGATGTGATCGAGGAGATCGTGGGCGAGATCACCGACGAGTACGACGACGAGGACCTGCTGTACAGCAAGCTGGACGACCACACCTGGGTGTTCGAGGGCAAGACGGCCTTGACGGACCTGTACCGGATACTCGGGATCGAAGGTGAACTGTTCGAAGAGAACAAGGGCGAGAGCGGCACCTTGGGCGGCTTCATCCTGGAGCTTACCGGCCGGATCCCCAAGCGCGGCGAACGGGTGGAACTGCGCAACTTCACCTTCGTGGTGGAGGGCTCGGACAACAAGCGTGTGCGCCGGGTGAAGGTGATCATGCACGACGAAGCGGGCGACCGGACCTGAGCGCGCAGATGACCATGCTCCGCATCATCCGCCTCCTTGCTTTCCTGACCCCTTCGGCGGTGCTGGTGGGCTGCGCAGCCGACCCTGTTCCCAAGCCACGCGGCTACTTCCGGATCGACCTGCCCGCGGCCGCGCATCGCCCGTGGACGGACAGTGCGACCTTCTCGACCGAACTTCCCGCCTACGCCAAGATCGCAGAACGGAAGTCGCAGACCGACGCCCATTGGTACGACATCCGCTTTCCCGGCCAACGCGCCACGGTGCATCTCACTTGGTCACCCGTAGGTGATCAGCTGGCGGACCTGATCGAGGATGCGCACGTGTTCAAGAGCACGCACGAGGCCAAGGCCGTGAAGATCGCCAGCGAGCGCGTGCTGCGGGACAGTGCGCGCGTGTTCGGCACGGTGTTCAACGTGGAGGGCGATGTGGCCAGTCCCTTGGTGTTCTACCTGACGGACAGCACGGACAACTTCCTTTACGGCGCCTTGTACTTCGATGTGCGCCCGAACGCCGATTCGCTGGCACCTGTGACCGAGCGGATCCGTGAGGACATGCGGCATATGGCGGCTACGCTGGAGTGGCGGTAGCTCGGTGCCCTGTAGCGTGAAGCGCGCGCAGCAACACTGAAAGCAAGGCCAGCGCACCCAACTGGTGCAACACGGCCACCCCGATGTGGACGTTGGTGAGCAAGGTGAGCACGCCGAGCACGAACTGCAGCAGCACGGCGGCGATCAACCATGCCGAGCGCCCCTGCAAGGCCGGTTCCTTTCGGTATCGCCAGGCGAAGAGCACGAAGCCCAAGGCCACCACGTAAGCGAAGTTGCGGTGGATGAACTGCACCCCGTCGCGGTGGTTCGAGAGGTCCGTAACGAGATCGCCGAAGGCATGCACGTTCTCGGGCATGAAGGCGCCGTTCATCAAGGGCCAGGTGTTGTAGATATGACCGGCATCCAGGCCGGCGGTGAAGGCACCCCAAACGATCTGTGCGACCAGGAAGGCCAAGAGGATCCGGGCCCAACGCGCCACGGGTGTTCCATTGCCGCGAAAGGCGGCCCGACCCTGCCGGATATCGAACACGGTCCACAGCACCATGGCGTAGACCGTGAAGGCCGCACAAAGGTGGATAGCCAAGCGGTAGTGGCTGACATCCACCCGATCCTGCAGCCCACTGGCCACCATGAACCAGCCCAAGGCGCCCACCGCTGCACCACCGATCAGGATGGCGATGGACCGCGAGCGCAACCAACCCTGCAACAGGCCACGTCGCCAGAAGATGACGAAGGGGATGAAGAACACCAGGCCCATCATGCGCCCCCAGTTGCGGTGCAGGTACTCCCAGAAGAAGATACGCTTGAAGCCCGAAAGGTCCATGTCCGGATTGGTCAGGGTGTACTCCGGGATCCGCTTGTACTTCTCGAAGGCTTCGTTCCACTCAGCGGCATCCATGGGTGGCAGGGCCCCCATGATCGGTTTCCATTCGGTGATGCTGAGTCCGCTGTCGGTGAGCCGTGTGATCCCACCGATCGCCACCATGCACGCGATCAGCACGCATCCGGTGATCAACCAGGTGATCACGGGGCCGAGCGCCTTCGAGCTTTCCTGTTCCATTCGCGCTGCGAAGCTATCCACGGCCGCAAGATCGGCTCCGCACCCGATCGGTCGGAACGGAAAAGGGGGACCGTGGTCCCCCTTTCAACAGTTGTACGCGGGTGTTGTTCAGACGCGCAGCACGTACGTCAGCAAGGCCAGCAGGCCGGGAATGATGACCTGTGCCGGTGAGAGCACGCTGACGCCCTTGTCGGCTTCGCTCTTTTCCTTTTCCATGCTTGTGCTATTGGCGCTCTTCACCTGCTTGGTGACCTTCACGGCCATCACCTTGTACTGGCCATCGTGCAGTTCCTGGATCGCGCGCACCATGTCGGCATCGCTCACTTGGCTTTCATCATAGGTCACCACGGCGTGGTCCTGCTCATCGCCCTCGATGAAGTTGATCTCGGTGCTGGCGATACCGGGCAGCTTGCCGAGCGCCTTCTTGATGGAACCGCCGCACATCATTTCGCAGCTCATGCCATCGATGCTGATATCCGCAATGGTGACCGGCGTGCCGCTGCTGATGGCGACCTCCTCCACGATGCGTTCCACGCTCGCAGGGAGCTCCGCCGCCACCTCTGCGGGCTGCTGGGAACAAGCGAAAAGCGAAGCGACAAGGGCCAGGGGGAGGATGCGGTTGAACATGGTATCAGGTGCTTGGGTATCCATAGGACGCCGAAGGGTCATTGGATGTTACAAATGTAAGCCGCCCACGGGCGAATATCTTCGCGCCCCCTTCCATGAGCGCTTCCACCGAACGCAAGGCCGTATGGCCGCTGCTGCTGATCCTGGCCTTGATCTGGGGCAGTTCGTTCATCTTGATGAAGCGGGGCTTGTTCCACAACGGCGAAGCGGTGCTTTCACCATGGCAATTGGCCTCGGCCCGCCTGTTGATCGCTTGGTTGGCGTTGTCCCCGCTCCTGTTCCGCTACCTCCACCTCTACCGCAAGCACTGGCTGCCGCTGCTGGGAACGGGCATGCTTGGCAATGGGCTGCCCGCCTTCTTCTATGCCACGGCCCAAACGCGCATCGATAGCTCCTTGAGCGGCATGCTGAACAGTTTGACACCGCTGTTCACCTTTCTCGTGGGCGTGTTCTTCTTCGCGACGCGCTTCCGCAGCGGTCAGTTGATCGGGATACTGTTGGGCATGGTCGGCGCGGCGGGGCTGATCGCCTTGGACGGAGCGACGAACACCTTCACCTGGAACGCATTCGCCATGTTGCCCGTGCTGGGAACGATCTGCTACGGCATCAGTGGGAACATCGTGAAGCATCACCTCTACATGTTGCCGGCACAGGCCACGGCCGTGTTGGCCTTGACCTTCTTGGGGCCCTTGGGCGCGATCGGCTGCTTGGTCACCGACCTGCGCGGGACGCTGGAAACGCATCCGCAGGGCTGGTCGGCCTTGGGGCATGTGGCCTTGTTGGCGGTGCTGAGCTCGGCCTTGTCCTTGGTGCTTTGGAACGCCTTGTTGCAGCGGACCACAGCGGTAACGGCCAGCACCGTTACCTACCTGATGCCCATAGTGGCGATCGGATGGGGGCTGCTGGATGGCGAGTCGGTCTCGTGGGGCCAGCTGGGCATGATCGCCGTGGTACTGAGCGGGGTGTACCTCGTGAACGCGGTACGCTACCGGGCCACGAGCGAGTGAGCGCACGCAATTCCGGCGCCGTGCGCATCTTTGCCACATGTACGAGGGTAAAAAGGTCGTTGTCGTGCTGCCCGCATACCGGGCGGCGTTGACCCTGAAACAGACCTACGACGAGATCCCCTTCCCCTTGGTGGATGAAGTGGTGCTCGTGGACGACCGCAGCCCGGACAACACCGTGGAAGTGGCGCGTCAGCTGGGCATCAAGCACATCGTGGTGCACGAGAAGAACCGCGGCTACGGCGGCAACCAGAAGAGCTGCTACGATAAGGCGCTCGAGTTGGGCGGCGACATCGTGGTGATGCTGCATCCGGATTACCAGTACACCCCGAAGCTGCTCGTGAGCATGGTGGCGCTGATCGGTAACGACGTCTACCCAGTGGTGTTCGGATCCCGGATCCTGGGCGGCGGTGCCTTGCGCGGCGGCATGCCCTTGTACAAATACTTCTTCAACCGCATGCTCACGCTGACGCAGAACATCCTGATGGGCCAGAAGCTGAGCGAGTACCACACGGGCTACCGTGCCTACAGTGGAAACGTCCTGCAGAACGTGGACTACGAGCGCCTGTCGGACGACTTCGTCTTCGACAACCAGATCGTCGGGCAGATCTGTTGGAAGGGCTACGAGATCGCGGAGATCACCTGTCCCACGAAATACTTCGATGAGGCCAGCAGCATCAACTTCAGCAGGAGCATGACGTATGGTTTCGGCGTGCTGCACGTGAGTTGGCGCTACTTCCTTGCGCGCACGGGCCTCTTGAAGTGGGACCTCCTCGGAAAGCGCTGAGCGGATGGCCCTCCTGCATGGCAGCATGGTGTCGCGCAGCAGGATCCTGTTGTACATCCTGATCGCCGGTGCGCTGCTCTTCGTGCCCGGCCTGGGTGCTGTTCACCTCTTCGACTGGGACGAGATCAACTTCGCCGAGATCGCGCGTGAAATGGTGGTGACGGGGGATTGGTCCCGTCCGCAGATCGCCTACCTCCCCTTCCACGAAAAGCCGCCGTTGTTCGTTTGGCTGCAGGCCTTGAGCATGTCGGTCTTCGGCGTGGGCGAGTTCGCGGCACGTTTGCCCAACGCCCTGTGCGGTATCCTCACCTTGGTCATCCTCTTCCGCATCGGCGAGCAATTGCGCGGGAAGACCTTCGGCATGCTGTGGGCCTTGGCCTACGTTGGTTCCATCCTACCCCACCTGTACTTCCGCAGCGGCATCATCGATCCGTGGTTCAACCTGTTCATCTTCCTCGGACTGCATGCGATCATCACGCTGGTGCATGCTGAAGCCGGCATGAACAGGTATGCATGGCTTGCCGGAGCGATGCTCGGGCTCGCGGTGCTGACCAAAGGACCGGTGGGCGTGCTGGTGCCGGGCCTCGTGATGGGCGTTTACTGGGTGATGGAACGCGGGAAGTCGTACATGCGCTGGACGAGCCTGCTGACCATCGCGTTGGGAACCCTCCTGACCATCAGCACATGGGGGCTGTTCGACCTCTGGCGCAACGGACCGGAGTTCATGGAGGCCTTCTTCTGGAGGCAGGTGGCCATGCTCACCACCGAGGATGCCGGCCACGGCGGATTCTTCGGCTACCATTTCGTGGTGCTGTTGATCGGCTGTTTTCCCGCCTCGATCTTCGCACTCCAAGAAATGCTTCGCCCCACGCGAACGGGCGAAAAGAACCCCGACGACCACCGCCGTTGGATGGTGATCCTGTTCTGGGTGGTGCTGATCCTGTTCAGTGTCGTGAAGACCAAGATCGTCCACTACAGCAGCCTGTGCTACTTCCCACTGACCTACCTGGCAGCGCTGCAACTGGAACGAAGCTGGGCGAAGCAAGAGGCCTTCGGCTGGTCGCGTTTCGGAGTGGGCGTGCTGGGCACCTTGCTCGCTGTGGTCGTCATGGCGGTGCCGATCGTGGGGATGAACATTGACTGGTTGCGGCCCTTGATGTCACAGGATCCCTTCGCCGCCGCGAACCTCGATGCCGACGTGCAATGGAGCGGCGCGGAAATGATCGCCGGGGCGATGTTGTTGACGGCCCTGATCGCAGGCCATTTCCTGCACACCCGAGGACGGTATCGAGCCAGCATCCTCGCGATCTTCGGTGGAGGTGCACTGTTCGTAACGACCACGCTGTTCTTCTTCATCAACCGGATCGAAGGCTACTCGCAACGCGCAGCGATCGAATTCTTCGAGGCGCGGCAAGGTGAAGATTGCTACGTGATCACCAAGAACTACAAGAGCTACGCACAGCTCTTCTACACGCGCAAGCCGCCCGTCACCGACCCGCGGGCGCACGACGAGCTTTGGTTGTTGCGCGGCGACATCGACCGGCCGGTGTACGTGGTGTGCAAGATCACCGCCGTGGACGAGGTCGCGACCGTGACCGAAATGACCGAGTTGTACCGCAAGAACGGCTTCGTGTTCTTCCGGCGGGACCCGTAGCACGACGATGCAGTTCAAACACCCCGCAACATGAACGCCCACATCATCACCCCTGCGTCGGACCCAGCGAACTGCACGGACTTCTACGAACGTTGCGGGTTCTCGATCGTGAACGATGCTTCCCCGGCGCTGGTCACCGATGGTCAGGTACTGATCGAGGTCGACCCGGACCGCTTTGCGCGCGCAGGCCTGAAATGCTTCAACGTACCAGCAAGCGTCATTGATGCGCTACAGAAGATCGCAAGGCTCCATCCGGTGGAAGGCGGTCACATCGTTGGCGATCCGAACGGCGTTCGCGTATACCTCATGACCGGGCCTGGACCGATGTTGGAGTTCTCCGGCAAGCCCCAAAGCATCCTTGGGAATTTCGCGGGCATGGGGATCGAGACCATGAACATGGAGCGCTCCCTGGCGTTCTGGACCACATTGGGCTACACCATCTCCATGGGGAAAGCCGGGGATGCATGGCTCATGCTCGCTGCGGATGGCTGCCCTAGCCTGAGCCTGATGGCACCCTTGATGTGTCCGCACCTGTTCTTCAACCCATCCCTCACCTACTTCAACGGCAAGGAGGGCAACCCGAAAGTGATCGCTGCCGTGCGAAAAGCCGGCATACCGATCACCGAAGAGATCACCCACTTCAACAAGGATGGCATGGTGGACAACATCATCATCCGCGACCCGGGTGGTCTGGGCTTCTTCCTCTTCAACGATTGAACAACATGGACCAGGACATCTCCTACATCCTTACGCACCTCGGCGAGGACCGTGCTGCAGGCTACGATGCGGTAGTGCCGCCGATCGTGCAGAGCGGGAACTTCACCTATCCGACGGTTGCGGCCATGCGTGCCGTGGTGCAGCAGGAGATGGACAAGCCCTTGTACACGCGCGGCTACAATCCGACGGTGGGCATGTTGCGGAAGAAGATCGCGGCGCTGGAACATGCGGAGGATGCATTGGTCTTCAGCAGCGGTAGCGCGGCGATCGCGGCAGCGGTATTGAGCTTCGTGAAGGCTGGGGATCACATCGTTTGCGTGGAGAAGCCGTACAGCTGGACGAAGAAGCTGCTTGTTGAACTGCTTCCGCGCTTCGGTGTCGAGCACACCTTCGTGGATGGCACGGATGCTGAGAATTACCGGAAGGCCATCCGGCCGAACACCACCTTCTTCATTCTCGAAAGCCCGAACTCGCTCACCTTCGAATTGCAGGACATCGCCGCCGTAGCCTCCATCGCGAAAGAGCACGGCATCCTTTCGTTGTGCGACAACAGCTTCAACAGTCCGCTCTTCCAGAACCCCTTGGACCTCGGTATGGACATGGTAGCGCACAGTGCCACGAAGTACCTGAACGGGCACAGCGATGTGGTGGCCGGTGTGCTCGCGGGATCGCACGCGCACATGCGCCAGGTGATGCAGAAGGAGTTCATGACGCTCGGTGCTTGCCCTTCGCCACATGACGCATGGCTGTTGATGCGCGGCCTGCGCACCTTGGAACTTCGCGTGAACCGCAGCGCGGACAACGCGGAGAAGGTGGCGCGGTTCCTGGAAAAGCACCCGAAGGTGAAGCGCACGCACTGGCCCTTCCTCGACAGCCATCCGCAGCAGGCCTTGGCCAAACGCCAAATGAAACGCTGCGGTGGGTTGATGAGCATCGAGCTGGACGCACCGGACGAGGCGGCCGTGGAGCGCTTCTGCGACAACCTGAGGACCTTCCTGATCGCCGTAAGCTGGGGCGGCTATGAAAGCCTGCAATGGCCCGTGTGTGCATTGAAAGGACCCAGTGGCTATTACACCGACCTGCCCTTTACCATGATCCGTTTGTACGTTGGTCTAGAGGATCCGGACCTGCTGATCGCGGATCTGGAACAAGCATTGGCCAGGATCTGAACGCTCCAAAAGCAACCTCATGCAATACACCGCAAGCACTCCGGATGAATACATCGCCCAGATCCCGGAGGAACGACAGGCTTCGATGAAGAAGCTCCGGGCCGTGATCAAGAAGAACCTGCCGAAGGGCTTTACCGAGACCATCAGCTATGGCATGATCGGCTACGTGGTGCCGCATAAGCTGTATCCCGCTGGATACCACTGTGACCCGAAATTGCCCTTGCCATTCATGAGCATCGCCTCGCAGAAGAACTTCATCGCGGTGTACCACATGGGCATCTATGCCGACAAGAAGCTGATGGATTGGTTCCTTGCTGAATACCCCAAGCACACGACCACGAAATTGGACATGGGCAAGAGCTGTATCCGCTTCAAGAAACCGGAGCAGGTCCCGTACGCGTTGATCGGAGAGCTCGCCAGTAAGATGAGCGTTGCGGACTGGGTGGGCACCTACGAGAAGGCCTTCAGGCGCTGATCACTCGTCCGGATAGGGCGGATGGAACTCGTTGCCCGGTTGCTGGAAGCAGTTGTTCACGGTGACGGTCACCGTTGCAGTTGCGCTGGTGCACGGCGAATTGCCAAGGACGGTATAGGTGTACACGCCTGACACATCCGTTCCGGGAACGAATACCGGCGCATGTGGGATCGAATTGAACGTCCATGTGCCACCCGGTGCGGGACTGCCCAGAAGCTGGGATATCATCGCGAAGGGAGCATCGCTAGCGCAGATCGCGACGGACGCATTCGAGCCCGCGTTCGGCGCTTGCACCAATGTGATGAGCAAGGTGGCTGATGCGTTCGTGCACGACGGATCACCGACCACGGTGTAGATATACATCCCTGACGGATCGACCGAAGGATCGAACATATTCCCAACGATCGCACCGTTCGGCGCCGTCCATGAGCCACCCGACTGCGGCGAACCATTGAGGCTCATGAACATATCCACTGGAGTACCCGACGAACAAACGAGCAGCACTGTGTTGACGCCCGCGTTCGGAGGTTCCACGCAATTGACCGTTACTTGGGAAGAAGCCGTGCAACCGGCGAGATCCACGGTGTACTCCAGGATGTTCGACCCGTACGTCAGACCGATATAGGGGCCATCCGGCCCAACGAGTATTCCGGTCCCGGCGACGATGGTCCAAACACCACCTGCATCAGGTGAGCCGTTCAGGATGTTCGTGAGATCGAGCGATGCAGAGATCCCACAAAGTGACATGGCAGTGCTCATCCCCGCATTCGGGTTTGCGAATTGAAGGATCTCAGCGCTGGCTGCGCTCACCTCCAACGGCGAAGAACTCGCCACGCGCACGCGATAGCCGCTTCCGTCAGCGCCTGGTGCGGTACACGATATCGTTCCGGAGGCAATGCCGGGTATCGACCCGATGTTCAATGGAAGTGAGAAATCACCGGTGGCATCCGACAATTGCACGGAAAAGACGTTGCCCGGATCATATGTTCCGAGTGCCTGAAAGGAAACATCGAACGCCGTCCCGGAGCATACAGTGGTCGTGACCAAAGGGTCAAGGGCGATCTGCGCAATGCTCGGCGCGAACAAGCCAAGCAGCGGAAGTAAAAGGAGTGCGCGAAGGTGTGCCATGGCGATGGTCCGGTGTGCTATCGAAGGTAGTGCACTACCGCAAGGTCCGATCGCGGATCCGACATTCGACCACGTTACCGATCCGAATGAGGAGAAGGGATCGACGATCACGGTCCGGACAGTGCGGTTTTGAAGTGAAGCCCGAGCCCCTCTTCTTTCGCACCATCCAAGACGCGCTCAAGATCCATGGCGTTCTCCACCTCCTCTTCGGGCGACCGACCACGAAGCGGCTTTCGATGCGAAGCTCATCACCGCTGCCGGTGATGCTCCGTTCCCATTTCGCACTGGGACTGGTGGCCGACCGCTCGATGACATCCTTGTTCAATAGCTCGAGTTCGACCGGGGATCGGATGGTGATGACGTAGCGATCATCCTGTTCGAAGTCCCAATGGAAGGGCAGGTCGCGATCATCGGCCTTGAAGTCGGATGGTACCACGTGACCGATGAAGCGCGCGAGGTCGAGCAGGTACGATCCATCAGGCTCCTGACGTACAAGCCCATCGACCTGGATCTCGGCATCCATGCGGAAACGGAACGGCGGTATGGGCATGAAGTCGAGCTCCTGTTGGGTTCGAACAACAAGCCCCTCCACATCCGTCGATCGCTTGCCGTACAAGGGGTCCACGGTACTATCGATGGGGGCACCGAAGTACGCTGCGCGTCCCAAGGTGCTGAACTGGCCGCTCAAGTACGTACGCACCATTCCTGTGGCCGAGAGCCGTTCGAGGTCAAGGTCCAGGACATACTCGATCACGCGCGTGTTCGCTGCGGCATCGGCGGTGGGCAGGTCCACGAACAGGGCCGGGCCGGGGTCATCCACCAAGAGGCGTTCTAGGTTCATGAGCAGAGCGGGTGACCCTTGCCAGTAGAAGGGCAGTTCGTCGGTCACCTGACCATATCGGGTCCGCTTCGGATGCATCCATTGCATGCGATCGCCATTGCGCACCCCGAGCAGGAACTCGCTATCCCACATGGGCGTTGTCCATCGGTCGTTCATGCGACCGATGCGTCGATCAAGCACATAGGCCGTGCCGTAATGCAGGCCCACGGCATACGCCAGTTTCGCGTAGAGGTCGTAACGGCTGATGTCGCGTAAGCGTTCCTCGTTCACTTGGTCACCCATCCGTGGCAGACCGCGATCGATGTCCATGTACCAGAGGTGATCATCCTCATAGGTGAATTCCTGTGCGATCATATCGTGTAGGATCGCCATGCGCTGTGCGGCCAAGCTGTCCGGAAGATGCCCGGTATTCTCCTCCACGAATTCCTTGATCAAGGTGTTCTGCCTGTCGGGTACGCGCTTCTTGGCCACGCGCTCCCAGAACTGTGCCTTTGCCTCACGCGTCCGCATCACTTGCAGCCAATGCGGTTGTTCGATCGGCATGCCTGACAGTCGATCGCGTCGCCAGTATCTGAGATCCTCCGGCGCGAACAATACGGTGACGTGCGGAAGGTCCTCGGCCGGACGAGCATTCACTTCGTCCATGCAGCCGAACAGGTCCTTGTTCTCCCATGCACAGGTGATCTGGTCACCATTCTCCGACCGCTGTGAAGGGACCGCCCCACCGAGCACCAGTCCGTGCTTCAAGTGATAGGTGATGGAAATGCGTTGGTCCCGGATGGGGATGGCATCGTGAAAGAAGATCCTCCAGCTCGTCAAGCGGGACCAATTGTCCATCCAGTGGAAGGCACGCCAGCCCTGCGTTGATTCCCAGTTGTTGTCGTACGGGATCATGTACTTCCAATGCACCTCCACCACATCGCCGGGAACGATGGACTGCAGGTCCAATACATAGGTCCATGCTGTTTCCTGCCCTCGTATCGTTCGCACTTGTTCTCGTTCCACCGAAGAGAACACCCCGACCTCGCCCCAGGTACCGTCCGGCCGGATGATCCGCGCTGCGAACTCATCCAAGCGCACGTTGAACCAGAGCGGCCGCGCTGCCTCGTTACGTTCCTCCCACGGCGTATGGCGTTGATCGTAGACCGGGTCCAAACTCTCCGGCAAGGTGAAGCGAGTGTGCTTGAGGATGTCCTCCTCACCGCCGAAGCGGATCACCTGCCTGCGTTCGAAGAACAGCGCCAGGAACTGTGGCTTCGTGTTGCGGATCCGGATCGATAGGTCGTCGGAAAGGATCTCGGTGCCAACGGAAGGAGCATCCCAAGCGGAGCGCCACACGGCAGCTCCTCCCCACTTGTGATCGCGCGATATGGCCTTCACCTCCTGCCCGTCACTTTTGAAGGCCAGGCATAAGGCCAAGAGAACGAAGAAGAAGCGCGCTACTTCTTTCGGAAGAACAGCCTGATAGGCACCCCGGTGAAGCTCCAATGCTCGCGCAAGCGGTTCTCGAGGAAGCGCTCGTAGCTGGGCTTTATGTACTGGGGCAGGTTGCAATAGAACACGAAGGTGGGCACGTAGGTCGGCAGCTGTGTGATGAATTTAATACTGACCTGCTTTGCCTTGTACATCGGTGGTGGCTGACGCTCGATGATCGGGAGCAGCACATCATTGAGCTTCCGCGTCGGGATCTTCCGTTGACGCGCTTCGTGCACTTGTACGCCGAGTTCGACCGCCTTCAGGATCCGCTGCTTTTCGTGCACGGAGATGAAGAGGACCGGCACATCGGTGAACGGCTCCATGCGCTGCTTCACGTCCGCCTCGAAGGCTTTCATCGTGTTGGTCTCCTTCTCGATCAGGTCCCACTTGTTCACCAGCACCACAAGGCCCTTCCCGTTCTTCTGGATGATCGAAAGGATATGCAGGTCCTGTTGTTGCACGCCGTCCTGCGCATCGATCATCAGGAAGCAGACATCGCTCTCCTCGATCGCGCGGATGGAACGGATGACACTGTAGAACTCGATATCCTCGTCCACCTTGGCCTTCCTGCGGATGCCGGCCGTGTCCAAGAGCATGACGTCGTGTCCGAAGACGTTCCAGCGCGTGTTGATGGGATCACGGGTGGTACCGGCCACCGGGGTCACGATGTTCTGTTCACGACCGAGCAAGGCATTCACAAAGGATGACTTCCCCACATTCGGGCGACCGACGATCGCGAACTTCGGAATGTCCGGCTCTTCCTCCTCAGTTGGTTTCGTGAAGCTCTTGACCAATTCATCCAGTAACTCCCCTGTACCAGCTCCGCTCTGTGCGGCGATGCAGAACACCTCACCCAGACCGAGCCCGTAGAACTCGGCCGCTGCATACTGGCGTGCATGTTCATCCACCTTGTTGGCCGCGAGCAGGACCGGCTTCTTGGCCCTGCGCAGCATCTTGGCCACGGTCTCGTCCATTCCGGTGAGGCCATGGTGCACATCCACGAGGAAGAGGATCGAATCCGCCTCTTCGATCGCGAGGTTCACCTGTTTCCGGATCTCAGCCTCGAACACGTCATCGCTTCCGCTGATATAGCCGCCGGTATCGATCACACTGAACACCACACCGTTCCATTCGGCCTTTCCGTAATGCCGATCGCGCGTGGTGCCGGCCACATTGTCCGTTATGGCCTCTTTCCGCTCAATGAGCCGGTTGAAGAGCGTGCTCTTCCCGACGTTGGGCCGACCAACTATTGCGACGATGTTCCCCATGTTCTTTCCTTCCGATCAATAACCGTACTTCTTCAATTTCGCCTCGTTCTCCCGCCAATCCGGGTCCACTTTCACTTTGAGGTCGAGGAAGACCTTCTTGTCGATGTACTTCGAGATGGAGATCCGCGCATAGGTTCCCAATCGCCGAAGCGCATCCCCCCCTTTGCCGATGATGATCCCTTTCTGGCTTTCGCGCATCACGATCACATCGGCTTGTATGCGCACGATATCCGGCGCCTCTTCGAAACTGTTCACCACCACCTGCGTGCTGTACGGGATCTCCTGTTTGTAGTTCGCAAGCACCTTCTCACGGATGATCTCGCTGATGAAAAAGCGCATGTTGCGATCGCTCAGCTCATCCTTCGGGAAATATGGTGGATGCTGCGGAAGGTGCTCGATCAGGTACTTCCGTAACTCATCCACGTTCAAACCATGCAGGGCGGAAAGGGGGACCACCTTGGCCTCGGGGAATTCCTTCTGCCACATTTCCAGCGCCTCGAGCACCGCGCTTTCTTCGCCCGTATCCACCTTGTTCACCAGGACCACGGTCGGTCCTTTGTAGCGGTGGGCCCGGGATAACATGTGTTCCGATCGTTCCGGGCGCTGGCCCAGTTCCACCATTACCACCAACATGTCCGCATCGATCAGGGCCTCTTCGACCGCACCCATCATGCGTTGCTGCATGGGATACTGCGGATCCAGGATCCCGGGGGTATCGCTCAACACCAGTTGGTGATCGGGTCCGTTCAGGATGCCCAGAATCCGGTGCCGGGTCGTTTGGGCCTTCGGATTGACGATGACAAGCTGCTCGCCCAACAAGGCGTTGAGCAGCGTGCTCTTCCCGGTATTGGGTTCGCCGATGATGTTGACGTATCCGGCTTTGTGGGACATGGTTCGGCTTGAAATAACGAACCCGGCTTTCGCCGGGTTCGTTAGTAGCGGGGGCAGGACTCGAACCTGCGGCCTTCGGGTTATGAGCCCGACGAGCTACCATCTGCTCCACCCCGCAATGGGCGGCAAATATAGCCATTCTATTGGAATATGGATCATGGCTGCACCTTTAGCGCGATCGGCGAGAGTACTTGGACCGGTCCCTGCCCGTTGGCCAGTTGGGCGCGTATTCCTTCCACGTAGACCTGATCATTGGGCCGAATTGCTTGAAGGACCCGATCCATTTCCGGCGTGAACTGGTTACTTGTCGAACTCAGCACCACCGGATCTCCACCTCTTCGCAGGACCGTCAGATCGAAGCGCTTCACCACCCAAGGATCCTCGAACAAAGCGTCGATCGGTGCAGCTGCGATACCGCGTGAGGCCGTCAACTTGGCCTTCGATGTCTTCGTGGAAAGGGCCGGGATACCAGCGACGTATGCCGTTGGCGGTGGTAGGTCCTTCACCCGGAACCTTACCGGACCGATCCTTTTGGTGCTACCATCCGGCTGCTGCACCATGGCATACACCTCCGCTTGGCTTCCGGTCATACCGGTGGCCATCCAGGTATCCCCGCGCCGAACCATCCGTCCGGAACTGATGGTGGCCTGCACCTTGTCCGCCGGCACCCCCGGAACGGAAAGTTCCACGGGATTCTCCACCCCGCGGAAGATTACATTCATCTTCGTTGGAGAAGCGACCAGGAGCGGCGCCATGACCTGGAACGAGGTCGAATAGGGAATGGACTCCCTGCCATCCGGCCCTTCGAAGTCGATCACTCCTTCCAGCAGCTGCTCGCCGACCCGATCGCCTTTGAAGCGCAATTTCGCCTTGCCATCCTCAGCGATCGGCAGGGTGGCACCACCGTTCAAACTGACGACCGGCCTGTTCCGCGGATCATAGGCAGCAAGGAAGACATCTGCCCTGAACGAATCGCCCAACATGATCAGGTTGCTCTGCGGGATAACGGCCGTGGTGAGCGTCCCGAACTTATAGTCCTTCACTTCGACCGAACGGAACAACCATTTGAGCACGTCGTTCTCGGCACTTCTGATATCCGCTTGTAGCTTGCTCAAGGTGGCCACGCCTGCGGCCAAGGGCACGTCGTAGAAGTTGGTGCTCTCCCAGTTGTTCATGACACCTGAAGCGTCGCGCCGATCACTAAGGTCGAAGAGCAGATCCAGCGCTGCAGCAAGTTCTGGGCCCTTGTTCCCCGCGATCGCCTTCAAACTATCCCGGAACGTTCCGATCCGCAGGCGCAGGTCATAGGCGCCACCGGTCGCCTTCGTCGGGCTCGCGGGCTCGCTGCCGACCATCATGCGCGTCAACGTCTCCCGGTCATCCTTCGCTTCCAGGGCGAGCAAAGCCCTTAAGGTATCACGACCGTTCGCATCACGTCCACGCAGGGAAGCGATGGGCAGGTCGTCCGCCTCCGAGATCGCTTTCAGCTTGATGCTTTCGATGTGCGCCACCAACGAATCGGCCTGAAGCTTCAAGCGTTGCGCACGCATATAGGGTTGTTCGAACTTGTCGGGAAATCGTGCTGCAGCATCGGCGAAGAGCGCATACTCAACGGCCGAGCGTTGCTCATGTGCCTGCTCGCTTCGCCGGAGCTCGGTGTCCATGATCGCGAAGGCATCGAGTACTTCCTTGCTCACGTTCAATGCGAGTATCGCCGTGAGCACGAGGTACATCATGTTGATCATCTTCTGCCGGGGAGGCAAGTTCGCGCTGGCCATGGTGCTCTGGTGTTCAAGGTGCACCGCATCATGCGGCACACGAACATCCAATGCACGTCGTGCCGCCGCGTAACGGAAGGCCGATCGGAATAAATGTAGTGCTACGCTTCCTCGCCCATCTCCTGGAGTTGCGTGGAAGCATTCTCCCACTCCTCCATGACCGCGGCGATGCGTTTGGCCAGGTCACCAAGGCGCTCGTATCCGGCCTGCAACTTTTCCGCTGAGCTTCCCCCCTTCATCACTTGGGCTTGCAGCTCCTTCTCCTCCTTCTCCAGGTCTGCGAGTTGCTTCTCCAAGCGTTCCACACTGTTCTTGGCTCGACGGATCTCCTTTTCCCGGTCACGCTTCTCTCGCTGATCGCTGTTCTTCTCGGCCTTCTCCTCCTTCACTCGTGCCGAGGACTTGCCGATGTCAGCTCCTTGTAAGGCTTTCCGCTTCTCGATCAACTCCACGATATCCATGTGCTGGTCTCGGATCCGCAGTTCATCCAATTCCAGCAAACGTGTGGTGAGGCCGGTGAGGAAATCGCGATCGTGGCTCACGAGCAGGAAGGTGCCGTCATAGTTCTTCAATGCATCCTTCAGCACATCCTTGCTCTGGATATCCAAGTGGTGGGTCGGTTCGTCAAGGATGAGGAAGTTGAGCGGCTTCAAGAGCATGCAGCACAGGGCCAAACGCGCGCGTTCGCCACCGCTCAGCACCTTCACCTTCTTGTCCACGTCCTCTCCGCTGAACATGAATGCGCCCAGCATGGCCCGCACGCGCAGTCTGTTCTCCTCGCTCGCTGCGTATTCCGCCGTTTCCATCACGGTCTTCAACGGGCTCATACGCTCGGGCATGTCCTGCGCGTAATAGCCGATGATCACGTTGTGCCCCAAGCGGATCTCTCCGTCATAGGGTTCCTCGTTCATGATCATCCGGACCAGCGTGCTCTTTCCCGTGCCGTTGGCGCCGACCAACGCCAGATGCTCTCCTTTGGCGATGGTGAGCTCGGCATTGCTGAAGATCCGTTTCTGATCGTAGGCTTTGCTCACACCGCGCACTTCGCACACGATCTTGCCGCTATTCGGTGCAGGAGGGAACTTCACAAGCATCTTGCGCAGGTCCTCATCCTCCACTTCGATGCGTTCCAACTTGTCCAGCTTGTTGATCAGGTTCTGTGCGAACGCGGCCTTGCTGGCCTTCGCGCGGAACTTGTTGATCAGGTCGGTGGTCTCCTTGATGTAACGCTGCTGGTCCTTGGCGGCCGCGGCCTGCTGTTCCCGTTCAACCTTGCGCAGTTCAACGTATTGGCTCCAAGGCACCTTACGGTCGATGATCGTGCCGCCTGCCACTTCGAGGGTACGCTTGGTCAAACGGTCAAGGAATGTCTTGTCGTGCGAGATCAGGACCAAGGCTGCGGGATAAGTGCGCAGCAGGTCCTCCAGCCATTGGATCGCGGGCAGGTCCAGGTGGTTCGTAGGCTCATCCAACAGGAGCAGGTCGGGCTGCATCAGCAGCAGACGGGCCAATTCAGCACGCATGCGCCAACCACCGCTGAGTTCGCTCATCAGTCGGTGCATGTCCTGCTCCACGAAGCCGATGCCCTTGAGCATGCGCTCCACCTGCATGTCGTGGTCGGCAGCTCCCAACGCGTTCAAACGCTCATGCGCATGGGCCAACAGCGTGGCCAGTTCCATGGCCTCTTCATCATTGGTGCACTTCTCCAAGGAGGCAGTGATCTGATCGATCGACGAGTTCAATTGCTGGGCCTCTTCGAAGGCCTTTTCGGCCACTTGCCACGGCGTCAAGGTCAGGTTGTGCGCCATTTCCTGCGGCAGGTAGCCCATGGTCAACTCCTTCGGTTTCCCGATGGTCCCCTTGTCGAAGGGCTGCTGGCCGGCCAGGATCTTCAGCAAGGTGCTTTTTCCGGCTCCGTTGCGGCCCACCAAGCCGATGCGATCATCGCTCCCGATGAAAAAGGAGACGTTGTCGAACATCGGTCGAATGCCGAAGTGGAGGTCCAGGCCTTGTACAGTGATCATGGTCGTTGCGGGCGTTCCCTGCTAAGGGGCCGCAAAAGTAGTAAAGCCCGGAGGATCAGCCATTGGCGCGGTTGAACGATGGCGACCGTCAATAGGACCAGAGGTCATGTTCCGTACTGAACAGCTCAACCTCGACCTTCTCCCCTTCCAGGAGGGCATCCAAGCCGGTAAGGGTGTCGCCGATCCTGCGGTCGTACGCGTTGCTCACTTTGATCACGGTGCTACTGAACATCCGCTCTTCGAGCAGGTGCTGGAACGAGCGTCGCTCCCCATCATTCGCACGGTTGAAGGCCTCCGCATTGGCAAGGACGAAGCGGAGTTCCGGGTAGTAGAGCCAGAACAAAGGGGCATGACCGCGCAACTCCCCGTCATCACCGCGCACTTCACGCATGGGTGCGATCCCGATGATCCGAACCTCCACGACACCCCGCTGCTTGTCCAGTCTCCAGTCCTCCTTGATCTGATAGCGCGTGATCACCTCCGGTCCTATTGGAGAAGGCACATCCACAGGGATCTGGACATCACCTCCATCCAGGGGGTCCGTCCACACCGTGACAACCGGGTTCAACAATTCTTCAAGCTCTGCGCGGGTCAGCGGTTTCGTGAACCCATCCTCCTGCGCCAATGGTCCCACATCATAGGCGGTCAGGGTCCCGTCCTCCAATAGTCCGTTCCGAATGATGTGGAAGAGGCTTTTCCGACCAGAGGATCCCTGCATGGGATAGAACAGCGGCAAATTGAGCTTCTCCCGAACATCGATCACACGCCACACGCGCCGGGCCACCATCACATCCGCTTCGCGCACGTGAGTATGTGGAACGGCTTGACGGGTCAAGGTGTTCTCCTTGATGTAGGCGCCATCCAGCACGTTCTGGGCCACAAGGCCGGTGGAGAATGACATGAGTATGAGAAGGCTTCCGCTCCGCTGGTCCATGGGTGTCGTTTAGCCTTGATGTCGAAATGGTCCCAAGGTGACCCATCGGATCAGTTGTTCCAGAGGTCGAACCCCAACTGGAACAGCTGCTCTTTGATATCCGCCCCTTCCAGCAGCGCATCCAAGCCGGTGCTGTACGCATTGACCCCTCGATCGTGCATGCCGCTCACTTTGACGATCGTGCTCACGAAACGACGTTGGGCGAACAGGTCCTCGAAGGACAATGGCGTGCCCTCCGCATCCCGATCCGCGGCCCAACGGGCCAAGGTCAAGCGGCATTCCGGATAGTACACCCAAGCAACCACACGGTGACCGCGCAGTTCACCATCGACGCCAAGCACTTCGACCATCGGCGCCAAGCCGATGATCCGCACCTCCATGACCGAGCGTTGCTTATCGAAGATCCAATCCTCCTTGATCATGAACCGGCTGATCGCTCCTTGGCTCGGCGTATCGAGTTCAAGGAACAGACCGAGCGCTTGTATCCCGGTCATAGGCACCTTGAACGAATCGTCATCAGCCGACGGGCCAGGGTCGTACATGGTGATGGCCCCTTCGTCAAGGGCCCCATGTCGGATCACTTCGAAGAGATCCAAGCACCTGACCCCAGCCTCTCGGGGGGTACGAAAAGCTGAATTGGCCGGGTCGCGCAGGTCGATCACACGCCAGACCCGCCGCTCCCATGCCACATCCGCCTCACGCAAAGGTGCATAGGGAGTAAGAGTTGCTCGCAGCTGGCAAGGGCTGGATGGGTCCAGGGTCGTTTGCCCTAAGGTGCAGGGCACACGAGCGTACAAGCACAAGCACAAGACCGCTGTGGCACACCAAGGCATGTATCATGAACGGGACCGGCTGCCATCAAGTACGTAAGAACGAAGAAGCCCGCGACGAGCGCGGGCTTCAAAATTCGATCGAACAACGATCAGAAGTTCCAGAGATCGTGCTCGAACTCGAACAGGGCCTGCTTGATCTCCTCACCTTCCAACAAGGCGTCAAGGCCGGTCTTGTATTCATTGATCCCACGATCGTAGACGTTGCTCCACTTGGTGATGTAGCTGCTGAACTGACGCTTCCAGAAGATGTCCTCGTAGCTCCGTCGCTCCGCATCGTTCTCGCGATTGAACGCATCCCAGTTGGCGAAGACGTACCGACACTCCGGGTAATACAACCAGAACATGGGTGCGTAGCCACGAACTTCTCCGTCCTCCCCTCGGATCTCGCGCATCGGAGCGAGGCCGATGATGCGGATGTCCATGGTCGAACGTTGCTTATCGAAGATCCAGTCCTCCTTCAGGCGATACATCTTGATGTCCCGGCTCTCCAGATTGATCTCCTGGACCACCATCTCCATATCCCCGGTGACCAAGGATTCCGTGTATTGGGTATCCAGTCGGGAGAACATGTCCTTCAGGTCAGTGGCGAGCAGGGGTTTCTTGAACTCGTCGTCATCCAACAAGGGACCTGCATCGTACGCGGTGATGGAACCGTCCACCAGCAATCCCTGACGGATCACATCGAAGAGGCTCTTCCGGTCATTGATGGCATCCGTTGGGAAATACAACGGGTGGTTCATCTTCTCGCGCAGATCGATCGTACGCCACACGCGGCGGGCCCACATCACATCCGCTTCGCGGATGTGGGTGTAAGGCACCACACGCTTGGTCTTCGTGTGTTCCTTGATGTACGCTCCATCAAGCACCGTTTGGGCCACGGCTTTGGGCGCTATGCACAGACCGCAAACCGCGATCGCGGCGAGGGTCAAGATGGTCTTGCGGATCCTTGTCATGGCTGAACGGGTGTTTACACCACTTTGAACGAAAGCGAACCGAGGTTTCGTACGGTACCATCCGGTCCGCGCGCCTTGATCCCTTCGATATAGATCTTTTGTCCGGGCTTCGATTTCTGGAAGATCTCCTTCATGTCGCTGCTAACGGCGGGGCCCTTTGTCATCTTCTCGATCGGCGTTCCGCCAACGATCATGGTCACCTTGAACTCCACCACCTCGAACCTCAGGTCGAACTCGAAGTCGATCATTTTGGCGATCACACCCGCCGCTGCGGTCAACTCGGTCTTCTTGATCGTCTCATCGTCGACGCTCTTACCACCGAAGTATGGTGTAGGGTTCGGCACGTTCTTCACACGGAACTCCACTCCGGGCATGGCCTTCTTGGTACCATCCGGGTTCGTTACGGTCGCACTCACGATAGCCTTCGCATCACGACCGGGCTTCACGATCCACCCATTGGCCGCCTTGGATAGCGAACCATTGGTCATGCTCGCGGCAACATCCTTCGGGCTGTAACCGGCCACACTGATATCAACCGGGTTGTCCACTCCTCGATAGAACACGTTCATCTTGGTAGGACTCACGACCAAGCTAGGCGCCGCTACTTCGAACGTTGTGGAGAAGACCCGCTTCTGCACTTCGCCACCCACAGGGGTGAAGGTGATTATCCCGTTCACGGTCCGCAATCCTGCACCGCTAGCAGGGATCTTCAATTTGGCCATCGCGTTCTCGATGGGAAGCACCTCGCTCTCACCGATGATCTTCATGTTCACCGTATCCACGGTGCCACCGTTCTTGGCGATCTCCACGGTCGGCGCGTTCTGGTTGTCATAGGCACCCAAGAAGATATCTGCCTGATAGGTCCCTCCGACCGTCACATAGCTGCTCAAGGGCTTCACGATCGGTATGAGCGTGTTGAACTTGAAGCTCTGGCCTTCCACGGCATCCATCATGCGCTTCACCACCTCGCCTTCAGCATTGCGAACATCGCTTTGGATCTTGCTCAGGATCGTGATACCGGCGGCCAGCGGAACGTGGTAGAAGTTGATGCTCGACCAGTTGTTCATCGTGCCGGAAGCATCCTTGCGATCCTCGAACTCGAAGAGGCGGTCCATCGCGGCGGCAAGATCAGCATCATCGGGACGACTGCTCTTCACCATATCGCGGAACGCTTCAAGTTTACCCCGCAATTCACGCGCAGTGAAAGGTCCTTCGATGGGCTTGCCCGGTTCGCTACCGACCATCATGTTGGTCAACTCGTCGTGGCTATCCTTCTTCGTGATCTTCGCGAGGTCAACGATACGACCGTCACCAAGGACAACACTGTCCCGCGGCCAACCTTCCGCCTTGATGATCGCTCGGGCCTTGATGGAGTCGATGTATGCGACCAGGTCGGCCCCTGCCGTCTTGATCTTCTTCGCCTCGTTCCATGCCGTGCCGTACTTCGCCTGGTTCTCGTTGGCATAAGCCTCGAAGCTGGCATACTGGGCCGTCATTTTATCGTTCAGGGAAAGCTTGGTGTTCTCCAAGCCATTATTGACCGTCACGAAGCTGTCCAATATCTCCTTGGATACGTTCAGCGCGAGAAGCGCCGTCAGTACCAAGTACATCATATTGATCATCGCTTGTCGTGGCGTCTGTTTACCGCTTGCCATCTTTTTCCAACAGGTATTTCTGGTTCCTTCTTACTACCCGTGCATTCGCAGGATCACCCGCGAACGGTCATGGCATTCAGCATGTTGCCGTACACCGTATTGAGCTTTGCGAGATTTTCGCTGAGCTCGGCGATGTTCTCCTTGTAGCGTTTGGTGTCATCCACCGAGTTGCGAAGGTTGGTCATCATTTCGCCCATACCCTCGAACATCTGGTTCGCGGCCTCGAGCTTTTCACGACTGCCTTTGAGCTGCAGCTCATACATTTCATTCAATGCGCTGAGGTTTGCGCTCATCTTCTGGAGGCTCTCACCGGCGTTCTTGCCTGCGTCAACATTGTTGGTCAGACCAACAAGACTTTCGCTTGCTTTTGCATAGCTGTCGCTCAACGAGCTCACCTTTTCCGAGGCGACCTTCAAGCTGGTGGCGTACTCGTTCGTGGCCGAAGCCGCTCCGGTGATCTGGCCCATTTGCTTGGCCTGATCGCTCAAGGAGCGCATACCGTCACCCAAGCTCGCGATGAGTTCGGGTTCGATCTTCGCACCCTCGAGCATGTTGTCCAATTGCTCGGTGATCGAGCGCTGGTCCTCCTTCTTGAAATCATCCCCTTCGGCACGCTCACCAGTGGCCAACTCGGGATACACCAGACTCCAATCCGGGTCCTCGTGTGGCGGTTCGAATGCGGAGAAGAAGAAAATGATGGCCTCCGTACTCAGGCCTATGATGAGGAAGAAACTCGCCATCGGCCAGTGCTGGATCTTGAAAAGAGCACCAACGATCACGACCGCTGCACCGATTCCGTACAGCTTGGCCATGAAATTCTTCCACTTCTTGCTTCCGGGCTTCATCGTTCTTCCTTGCGTTTTTGAGTTCGTCTGAGCAGGTTCCTTTACATTGAATGCGACCGTCCTGGTTCCGTAACGGTCAACGATCCAATTCGTCTATAGATCTTCAGCATCAACGGCCTTTCCGCGTCCGAGGAAGGTCATGACCGAACGAAAGCCGATATAGGCCTTCGTCGTGTCCTGATACTCGTATGAACGGGTGCCGGTCTGCATGTAATATCCGATGTCCTTCCACGATCCACCACGGATCACCTTGCGCTTCAGCGATGGTGGGTCGTTCTGCAGTGCGTCGTAGCTGTATTCGGGGTTCAGGTCGTGATCGAAATCGTACACGCTCTCATCGAACGCCGTGCTGGTCCATTCGGCAACATTGCCGGCCATACTGTACAATCCGTAATCGTTCGGTGTGTAGCTGTCGACCGGCACTGTGTGGAACCCTCCGTCATCCACGTAGTTGCCGTGCAAGGGCTTGAAGTTGCCCAAGAAACATCCTTGACGGTTACGCACATAGGGACCTCCCCATGGGAACGGAGCCTGGTCCAATCCACCGCGTGCAGCGTATTCCCATTCCGCTTCGGTCGGAAGGCGGAAACGGTTCACGAAGGCATCGCCGTTCATCTCCAACCAGGAGTTCATCAACTGCGTGCGCCACACGTTGAAGGCATTCGCCTGCTGCCAAGTGACGCCAACGACCGGATACTCGTCGTAGGCCGGATGCCAGAAGTAGTTCTCCGTCATCGGCTCGTTGAACGAGTAGGTGAAATCATGCACCCACACCAAGGTGTCCGGGTACACATTGATGATCTCCTTGATGATGAACTTTGAACGATCGCTGTGACCGCGGATGGCATTGTTCTGCCCTTTCACGTTGGTGTAGCTCAGGTCCAGGTCCCGTGCATTGTTCGCTTTACGGGCCGCCTCCTTGAGGTCGATCCAGTAGTACTCGAACATCAACTTCCGGGTATCGATCTCCTTGCGCCGATAGAACTGCTCGCTTTCGCTGAGGAACATGTCCATGAGGGCTTCGCGCTCCTCATCACCATACCAATTGATCCGTTCACGCCAGTTGATCTGCGGTGGATCGATCTCCTCACCGTATTCATCTTCGGTGAACACGTGCTCTCCGATGTCCTCGTCACCGAGGATCCGTTTTGCAATGGAGTCACGCACGTAGTACACAAATTGACGGTACTCGTTGTTGGTGATCTCGGTCTGGTCGATGTAGAACGCCTGAACGGAGACGGTCTTGCTCTTGCTGACCGCGGCATAGGGGACATCTTGATCGCTGGGGCCCATGACGAACGAACCCATGGGAATGTAGTTCATCCCGTAGGGATCAACGTCATACCATCCGGGTCGGCCTTGGACACCGATCAATTGCCCCTGGCCACCACCACCGCAGCTTGCCAGCAAGCCGATGGCGCAGAGATACACTATGGGACGTTCCATGTTCTTCCTTTTTTGCCGTTCCGATCTTCCTTGCAGGGATCCTCGTCGCACATTTTCCTGGTAAGAGGACACGTTAGACAAGGCTGAATACGGCAGTTGGTGTAAATGGGTTTCGGTCGGTCAGAGGAATCGTACGTTCTTGTAGATCTGCAGGTCCGGTTTCTTTTCCAGTAGCGTGCAGTAGTTGAGCATGATCTCGTGGCTACCGCTGCTATAGTTCTTCAACGTGGACGTGGTCACATCATAGCTGTATCCGATCTTCAGCATTGACTTCTTGTTCGGAAGTTGATGCTGATATCCGATCATCGGTGCGATCGCATCCTCCGTACGGTACGTAACGCCCAGCCACACTTGGTTATTATAAAGGAAGGTGGCGTTCAGATCGAACTGGGTGGAAGTGCCATCGCTCTTGATCAGGGTCGAAGGCTGCAACACATACTTCTTATCACCATTGATCGCCCAATCATAACCGGCCTGGACGAAATAGTGACGCACCGCTTGAATGCTCACATCGGTCAACTCGGCCTCCGTCAAATGGGTGCTGGAAAATCCGATGTAGAAGGTAGGGCTCGTATAGTAGATACCGGCACCAAGATCGAACCCCGAATCCGACTGGCCGTTGGTAGGGATAGCGGCATCATCAGAGACCGGGTCGCGTGCTATCCACTTGTTCCCCAACGTGTGTGCCAACATACCGGCGGAAACACCAATGCCCAAGGTACCTACACCGACCTTGCGGTGGAACGAGTAACTGGCGCGGAAGAAGTTGCTCTTTTGTTGACCGAGCTCATCCGTGTAGAAGCTCAAGCCCACACCGCTGCTGATCTTGGCGATGGGCATTTGGGCGTTGAATAGACCGGTCTTCGGTGCACCATCGAACCCTGACCATTGCTGGCGGTAGAATCCAGTGAAGCACAACTCCCCACTGGTACCTGCCACGGCCGGATTAATGGACAACCGGTCGAACATGTATTGGGTCAATTGCGGGTCCTGCTGCGCGAAAGAAGCGCTCGCCACGACCAAGCCGACCACTATGGTGAATATCCCCCTCATGCGTGTTTTTCGTTCAGTTCCGCCTTCTTGGGGACGACGATCCCCCGGGGTCCCCATGCGGAACCCGGTGCCAATATAACAACATTCCGATCCCACCAAATGAACCAACAAGATCGAGGAATGGTGTCCCTAAGCCGATCAACGGTCACAAAGCCCCGTCAGGAAAGCTTTTGAAAGGTGCGCCACCAGCGGTCCGGGACCTCTTCGCGGCAGGCCATCCGATAGTCCGAATAGGAACATGGGACCAAGTGATGGCGCTCGAACCGAGCTTCTTGTTCCGCCCTGTACGGGATGTCCATCCACCAACGATCGCTGACCATGCTCTTGTAGAAGACCAGTTCCTGCTCATGCCCCCTGATCGGAATGCGGAAACGCGTGAAGCGCTTCCGGTCCAACCAAGGAAGGTCGTTCGTGCGGCTTCGGAAGCCATCCAGGAAGCACCAGACCATTTGTGCCGCCAACTGCGCGGTCACGCCATCCTGGTCCGAGGTCGGGTCGAGCTCATAGATCCCCACTGATGTGATCTTTTCGCTGATCCCGGCGTAGCGCATGAGCTGGCAGATCTCTTCACCGTGGAATCCGTTCGGCCCCGGCCGACTGGTGCCCGGTGCATCGCTACGACGCACGGAGGTCATGTCCACGCTCAGGCTATCGCCGTTGCGCATCACAGGCTCGGCATCGGCGAGGTTCGCGCGCAGTTCACCCAACCGATGGGCATCGAAGAACAACTTGTCCATCAGCTCCACACCGGGTTGGTCCACGAGGTAGGTCTGGTAACCGAGATTGCTGTAGTTGAAGAGGTAGTTCGGTTGGCGCAGGACGATATGGCTGAGGTAACTGCTCTCGGCCAAGCCTTGTCCGGGCTCGCCAAGATCGAAGCGCGCATCAATGCAGACCAAGTTGGCCGTGCGCTCCAGCATCTCATAGGCCAAGTACTGCGAATAGGTGTGGCCTTGTCCACCGCCGATCATGACCGGCACGATGTTCATGCGGATCAGTTCCGCCAAGGTCTCGGCCACGGCATGCTGCGTATCAGCTGAACCCGCACCTGGATGGATATCGCCGAGGTCGATGATCGCGAGCTTCTCCGTGGGCATGAACAATTGATAGAGTTCGTCGCGCACGGCATCCGGAGCATGCACACAAGCTCGGGGGCGAGCGTGGCCGGGATCATCCAACACGCCGAACAGCGCGATCTGTGCGCCTTCCAAGGATGGAAAACCCTTGGTGGTGTGGCTGCGCAGGTTATCGCCGATGGTGTTGGCGGCCCATTCCGGGCGTGTGTTCCCGAAGCGCTCCGAGGGTTTGAAGTAGATGCTGATGTCCATGTTCCCGGGTCCGATTGCCTACTGAACCATGGACCGAACACAGAGCTTGTCCACGACAGAAGGCTGCCTTGGCGAAGGTCGGAAGGGGCGGGCCCGGATCACACGGCCACGCGGCGCAAGTGCTCACAAGCTGCTGTTGGCAACCGGAGGCTCCAAAGTCGACCTCGGCCGGTGCGCTCTGGGAACCGTTACGAAGCCAAGGTCAAGCCTCGGGTGCTTCTCCTGCCGCGCTTGGTGCTGCTTTCTTCGCAGCCTTTTTCGCGGCTTTCTTCGGAGCGGCTTTCTTCTTCGCGCTTTTCTTGGCGGCCGCTTTCTTTGGGGCCGCCTTTTTCGCTGCGGACTTCCGTGCACCCTTTCGCCCTTTGCCTTTCCGTTCAGGCGCTGCCGCCAACAGCGCAGTGGCCTCCTCCAGGGTCACGTCCTTGGGTTCCTTCTCCTTGGGCACGTTGGCGATCTTGCTGCCGTCGGTGATATACGGACCATAGCGACCGTCCAGCACCTGGATCTCGGACCCATCGAATTCCTTCAGGATGTTCTGTCGGATGCCGGCGAGTTTCGCCTCCATCAACTCCACGCCACGTTCCAAGGTCACGGTCGTTGGATCCTCGGACTTCGGGATATTAGCGTACGTCTTTCCGAACTTCACGAAGGGTCCGAAGCGTCCGCGCCCCACAACGATCGGCTCGCCCTTGTACAGACCGAGCTCACGCGTGGCGCTCGCTGCTTTCTTCAGGTCGATCAATTCGACAGCGCGAGCCAGCCCGATCTCCAAGGGGTCATCCTCCGGAGTCAAGCTGGCGTAGGTAGCGCCTAAGCGTACGTAAGGTCCAAAACGGCCGATCCCGACGGAACACACCTCACCATCCCGTTCACCCAAGGTGCGCGGCAATTTGAACAGGTCCATGGCATCGTCGAAGGTGATCGATGCGATGCTCTGCTCTTTGCGGAGGCTGGCGAAGCGCGGCTTCTCCTCATCCTCCACTTCACCGATCTGGATCATGGGACCAAAGCGCCCGATCCGGGCGTACACCTTCTTTCCACTGGCCGGGTCGATACCCAGTTCGCGGGCACCCGTGGCGCGTTCTGCCGTTTCGCTCACGATCCCGATGGTCTCGTGGAAGGGCTTGTAGAACCGACGCAACATCTCACGCCAATCCTCTTTTCCCTCAGCGATCACGTCGAACTCCTCTTCCACCTTCGCGGTGAAATTGAGGTCCACGATCACAGGGAAGTGCTCCACGAGGAAGTCGTTCACGACCATTCCGATGTCCGTTGGGAAGAGCTTTTGCTTTTCCGCTCCCACGTTCTCGCTCGCTGTGGCTTCTGCGATCGCATCCGACGCGAGTGTCAACACACGATACGGACGCTGTGTCCCGTCGCGGTTCTCCTTCACGACATAGCCACGCTTCTGCACGGTGCTGATCGTTGGTGCGTAGGTCGACGGACGACCGATGCCCAGTTCCTCGAGCTTCTTCACCAAGCTGGCCTCGGTGTAGCGCGGGGATGGGCGATCGAAGCGCTGCGTGGCGGTCATCTCTTGCAACTGCAAGGCTTCACCCTGCTTCATTTCCGGCAACAGGCCTTCTTGTTCCTCGCTGTCCTCATCGTCCTTTCCCTCCATGTACACCTTGAGGAAACCATCAAAGAGGATCACCTCGCCACTGGCCACAAGCGACCGCTCCGGTTGTGTGCTGATCCCGATGTTGACGATGGTCTTCTCGAGTTCGGCCTCGGCCATTTGGCTGGCGAGCGTGCGCTTCCAGATCAGGTCGTACAACTTCTCCGCGTCGCGGTCGGCGCCCGCATTGCGCACCATCATGTCGGTTGGGCGGATGGCCTCGTGCGCCTCCTGCGCGCCCTTGGACTTGCTGGTGAACCGACGGGGTTTGCTGTAACGCTCACCGTACTGGTCACCGATCTGTACAGCTGCCGCCGCGATGGCCTGCTCGCTCAGGTTCACGGAATCGGTACGCATGTAGGTGATATTCCCCTGCTCGTACAGACCCTGTGCAATGCGCATGGTGCGGTCCACGCCGAAGCCCAGCTTACGACTGGCCTCCTGTTGCAGGGTCGAAGTGGTGAACGGTGCCGCGGGCGATCGCTTGCCCGGCTTCTTCTCAACGGCGTTCACCACGAAACCGGCAGCAACGCATCCTTGCAAGAAAGCCCTCGCCTCCTCTTCAGTTTTGAAACGGGCCGGCAACTCCGCCTTCACGGCACTGCCTCCAGCCGTGTTGAACAAGGCCGTGATCCGGAAGGCACTGCTGCTGTTGAAGTCGAGGATCTCGCGTTCGCGCTCCACGATCAAACGCACGGCGACGCTTTGCACGCGGCCCGCACTCAGGCTGGGCTTAACCTTGCGCCATAGGATCGGGCTCAGTTCATAACCGACCAAGCGGTCCAGCACACGACGGGCCTGCTGCGCATCGACCAAGTGAAGATCGATCGTACGCGGGTTGGCGATAGCATCCTTGATCGCCTTTTCGGTGATCTCGTGGAAGGTGATCCGTTTCACCTTCTCGTCAGATAGACCAAGGGCCTCTTTGAGGTGCCAGCTGATGGCCTCCCCTTCGCGGTCTTCATCGGTCGCGAGCCAGACGGTGACCGCCTTGTCCGCCTCCTTTTGGAGTTGTTTCAGCCGGTCCTTCTTGTCGTCGGGGATGATGTAGGTGGGCTCGAAGCTGTTCTCCACATCCACGCTGAGGTCCCTTTCAGGAAGATCGCGCACATGGCCGTAACTGCTCAGCACGGTGTAACCGCTGCCCAGGTACTTCTCGATGGTCTTCGCTTTGGCCGGCGACTCAACGATCACCAGGTCACCACGCTCGTTCTTGTTCGACATCGATCAACGGATTCAGGGCGGCAAATAAAAGAACAGCCGAGCGTGATATCGACACCTGCTTCCTTACCTATATATACTTCCCCTTAGGGGAAGGAATTTTTCAACAGGTGGCTCCAGTGGTCCCATACCCGGGGCGCACCCACATTCGCAAGGTCGAACGATCGGGGCTTCCCGTTTGTCATGTTACCCGGCAACGAACGACAAGAAGGACATGCACGGTTTGAACACGACCCTACTGACGGCCGCGATGCTCTTGGGCGCCTGTGGCACCAGCACCGGCCAACACGAGCAACACGACGCCAGCGCAATGAGCAGCGAACAGCACGAGCGCAACCCCTACTATTCCACGACGGACACCACCGAACTGCATGTGGAACCGAGCGAATGGAAGAAGATCCTTCCGCCGGAGCTGTACCATGTGGCCTTCGAGAAAGGGACCGAGCGACCCTTCACCGGCAAGTTCGAGGGTGAGCACATGGATGGCGTGTTCCGATGCGCGGTGTGCGGTCATGCGCTCTTCGCATCCGACACGAAATTCGACAGCGGCACCGGTTGGCCTAGCTTCTACCAACCCCTGTCGACAGAGAGCATCAAGGACCGCACGGATACCGGACACGGCATGATCCGCTACGAAGTGCTATGCGCTCGTTGCGGTGCACATCTCGGCCATGTGTTCGATGACGGCCCGCGCCCGACCGGACTGCGCTATTGCATCAATGCGGTGAGCTTGGATCTCGAGAAAGAATGAGCAAAAGGTGCTACCAATTCGGACCGGCTGGAGGCATGAGCATTTTGCTGTCGATGAGCTTCATGAGCGGCGTTCGTTCTCGTCTGATCGAACAGCCCACCTTCAACCCGAATTCCGTTCCCTTGGCCCCCGGTGGATCTTTCAGGATCGAGCCGATGGCTGCGCTGAAATAGGGATCGAAGGTCACTCCCCATGGTGTATCGGCTTTGTGCCGAAAGCCCAGACCAAGTAGGAATCGGAAATCCCCTTTGAAATCCTGCGGATCAGCACCGACGAAAACATCCGAAGACCGATCCGCGCCGAGCCATGCCCAACTTGAACCGGTCATCGAACCTCCGAGCTTGAATCCGAACTGAAATCCGAAACGCAACACCGCATTATCGCGTCCGCCCAATTTCACCTCAGGCGTGATATTCAAATGCATCAGATCCAGGTCCACATGAGCAATGGTTCCTCTACCGCCACCGAGACCACCATCGCCATATCGGGCATCGAAGGACTTTCGGCTGAATTGAAGCTCGACACCGAAGTTCATGACCTTGCCCCAGCGCTCGCGATAAAAGAGAGATGCATTGAAGGATGGGGTTGAGAGTTGGTCAAAATTTGCTTGGGCATGATCTTCCTTCCGTTCCACGATCGAATATTGGTACGCGCCAAGCGAAGCCCCCAGCTCGTATTGGGCCATCAAAGTGCATTGCATGGAAGCGATCAAGCTGTATAGCACCAGCAACCACCTGCGGATCCCGTTGACCGTTCGCACCTTCTGACACTTTGTCACCCTGTCAAAGTTCGGTAACTTTGCGCCCCTTTCCTACCGCAGGTCTTGAGCAAACGGGTATACATAGAAAGCTACGGCTGCCAGATGAACGTGAGCGACAGTGAGGTCGTCGCGAGCATCTTGGCCAAGGATGGCTACACCGCAGTGAACAGCGCCGAGGAAGCGGACCTGGTCCTGCTGAACACGTGCAGCATCCGGGAAAAAGCGGAGTACACGGTACTGCAGCGGATCAACGAGATGAACAACCTGAAGGCCCGGAACAAGGGCTTGAAGGTGGGTGTGTTGGGCTGCATGGCCGAGCGGATGCGGGAGGATCTATTGGAAAAGAAAAAGGTGGTCGACCTTGTGGTGGGCCCCGACGCGTACCGCTCCTTACCTGAGCTGCTCGACAAGGTGGGCACCGGCCAAAAGGCGGTGAACGTGCTGCTGAGCCGGGAAGAGACCTACGGCGAGATCGTGCCGGTGCGCTTGGACACGAACGGCGTAACAGCCTTCGTGACCATCATGCGCGGCTGCGACAACATGTGCGCCTTCTGCGTGGTGCCCTTCACCCGTGGCCGGGAGCGTAGCCGTGATGCGCACAGCATCGTGGATGAATGCCTTGACCTGGTAACGAAAGGCTACAAGGAAGTGACCTTGTTGGGCCAGAACGTGGATTCGTACAAATGGCGGCCGACGGCGTCGGCAAACAATGCGGGTGCGGAAAACACCCCCAGCGTCGACCCACAGGGTGGGCCCGCCACTGATGCAGAGGCACCCGTGGATTTCGCCGATCTGCTGGAGATGGTCGCCGTGGCCTGCCCCACCTTGCGGATCCGTTACAGTACCAGCCATCCGAAGGACATGACCGACAAGGTCCTGGAGGTGATGGCGCGCTACGATAACATCTGCAAGTACATCCACCTGCCAGTGCAGAGCGGCAGCAGTGCCGTGCTGCAACGCATGAACCGTGGATACACCCGCGAGTGGTACATGGAACGCATGGCCAGCATCCGCCGGCATATGCCGAACTGCGCGATCAGCACCGATATCATCGCTGGTTTTTCGGGTGAAACGGAAGAAGATCACCAAGCCACCTTGAGCATCATCCGAGAGGTGGAATACGACATGGCCTTCATGTTCAAGTACAGCGAACGCCCGAAGACCTTGGCCGCCCGCAAATACGCGGACGACGTACTGGAGGAGGTAAAAGGTCGACGCCTGCAGGAGATCATCGACGCACAACGGGAGGCGAGCAGTCGGCGTTTGGCCACGTACGTGGGTCAAGAACACGAGGTGCTGATCGAAGGTGTTAGCAAGCGCAGCGCCGAGCACATGTACGGCCGTAGCTCACAGAACAGCATCGTGATCGTTCCACGCGTGAACAATGGTATCGAGCTGGAGCCGGGCATGATCGTGCGCACGGTGATCCGAAGCTCAACAGCGGGAAGCTTGAAAGGTGAATTCCTTGCCATCTTGAATGAAGCCGAATTGAGCGCATGAACGTCCAGCCCATCAAACAACGTTTCGGTATCATCGGCTCCGCGCCCGCTCTGGACCGCGCCATCGAGATCGCGGCACAGGTGGCACCGACCGACCTGAGCGTCCTGATCACCGGAGAGAGCGGTACGGGCAAGGAGGTGATGCCCCAGATCGTGCATTCGTACAGCGCACGGAAACACGGGCCGTACATCGCGGTGAACTGCGGAGCGATCCCCGAAGGCACGATCGATAGCGAACTGTTCGGCCACGAAAAAGGGTCCTTCACCGGCGCGCATGAAGCACGTAAGGGCTATTTTGAAGTGGCCGACGGTGGCACCATCTTCCTGGACGAGGTGGGTGAGCTTCCATTGACCACCCAAGTCCGCTTGCTCCGGGTATTGGAGACCGGAGAATTCATCCGTGTCGGCAGCAGCAAAGCGCAGAAGACCAACGTACGCGTGGTGGCCGCCACCAATGTGCAGATGCTACAGGCCGTGCAGCGCGGGACCTTCCGCGAGGACCTGTACTACCGCCTGAACACCGTACCGATCCAGGTCCCTCCCTTACGGGACCGGAAGGACGACATCCACCTCCTCTTCCGCTATTTCGCGCAGGAAGCGAGTTCGCGCTACAAGGCGCCGCCTCTTGTGCTTCGGCCTGATGCGCTCGAATTGCTGCAGGCGTATCGTTGGCCGGGGAATATCCGGCAATTGCGCAACATCGTGGAACAGATGAGCGTGATCGAGCAGAGCCGCGACGTGGATGCCGAGACCTTGCGGAACTACCTGCCCGACCAGAGCACCGCCCTGATCCCCATGAGCGGGAAGGGCGCTGGGCAAGAGACCATCAACGAGCGCGAGCTGATCTTCAAGTTCCTGTGGGACATGAAGAACGACCTGAGCGCATTGAAGGAGCAGGTGCGGACACTTTCGGGTGGAACCCCGGTAGCACCAGCGCTTCCTACGAATTATCGCGAGGATTATTTCGCACCGACCCGTCCAGCTCCACAAGGGACGGTCAGCATCCTTCCATCCGGTGAGGACGAGGACATTGACCACACCGAGGTGGAAGAGAGCCTGAGCTTGGAGGAAAAGGAAAAGGAAATGATCCGGAAGGCCTTGGCGAAGCATCGGAACAAGCGCAAGAGCGCGGCACAGGAATTGGGTATCAGCGAGCGCACCTTGTATCGCAAGATCAAGGAGTACGACATTCCATAGTTCGCCGACATCCAACTTGCACCGGAACGAAAAGGCACACATGCGCCGAACGAGCACCATAGGCCTGATCCTGCTGATCACCGCACGGGCATCGTGCCGAATGAACTACTCGTTCAGTGGCGGCGATGTGGGCGATGCACGAACGGTCACCGTGGAGCAGTTCGATGGGCGTGCCCCGCTGGCCACGGCGAACAGCGTACAGATCTTCTCGGAGAACCTGCGGACCTTGCTTTTGGCGCAGACCCCGTTGAAGCTGAAGAAGGCCGAAGGCGATGTGCAGTACAGTGGCTCCATCGTGGGCTTCGATGTACAACCTGTAAGCATTCAAGCCAACGAGACCGCGGCCTTGAACCGCTTGACCATGACCGTTGCGGTCACGTACATCAACACTTTGGAGCCGAAGCTGAACACGGAATTCAACGTGACACGTTTCGCGGATTTCAACAGCACGCAGGACCTGGTTTCCGTGGAACAGCAGCTGGTAACGGAGATCAGCAAGCAATTGGCACAGGATATCTTTGAACGGACCTTGGGGAATTGGTGAGGTAGTACAGTGCCATGGAACGTGAACGCTTGAACCGGTTGGTGGAGGCCCCTGATAAGGTGGGCAAGGAAGACCTTGCCGATCTGCGGGACCTTGCCGAACGCTATCCATGGTTCGCCGGGGCCCAGGTGCTCAACTCCATGGGCCAGCACTTGGCCGGGGAAGTCCTTTCCGATGAGACGCTTACCAACGCGGCAGCACATGTTCCCTCCCGTACCGTGTTGTTCGACCTGATGGGAACACCTCGTCCTCTCGCACCGATGTCGGTCGTGCCCAGCGACACCATCGTAGAGGATGATACGACCGCCACTGCGCAGGAGGAACCGACACCGATGGAACACGCGGAGCCTCCGCCCGCCTTTGCGGCGGTCGAACCAGCTGCAGAAATAGCGGTGGCCGGTCCGGAGGATACGGATCCGTTGGAGCGACAGTTCTTGGAAGCCGCACTGGCCAGTTCCTATGACCTGAGCTGGATGCAGCCGCCCTTGTCGGAACCGGCATCAACGATCCCCGTTGTGCCACCGCCTCCAGCGCTGATCGAACGCGTTCCGGTACCAACGGCCGGGGACGCTGAGGTTGAAGCAACACCTTTGCCGGAACCCGTCCGTCCGTCGGCCCCGCGACCTTCCCGGATGCGCTTCACGGATTGGCTTACAGCGGAAGCTACCAGCTTGGGAGCTCCTGAGGAAAGCGCAACAGGATCGCCAACTTCCGAGGCACCAACGGCGCCCCTTGCTCCTCGTCCGACGGTCCAAGCGGTGATCCCCGCAGCGGAGATCCTTGACACGCGGGACCTGATCGACCGCTTCATCAGCCAGCAGGACCCGCAGCCCAAAGTGAAGGCGGAGTTCTACACGCCACAGCAGGCCGCCAAGCGCAGCTTGGATGACAGCAGCGGCATGGTGACCGAGACATTGGCCCGGATCTACGCCAAACAAGGCGACCTGCCCAAGGCCATTGATGCCTACCGCAGGCTGGCATTGAAATACCCGGAGAAAAGCGCTTACTTTGCGGCCCTCTCAAAAGAGCTTGAGGGGCAATTGAACAAGTAGTCAACGCCTTCGCCGGGCTACGGCGTGTACGACATGGTTGCCATTTCCATCATCATTCTCATTGTCTGCGGTCTCCTCGCTTTGGTCGTATTGGCGCAGAACCCCAAAGGTGGCGGCCTCGCTGCCGGCTTTACCGGAGCCCAGCAGATCGGTGGCGTCCAGCGCACCGCTGACTTCCTTGAAAAGGGAACATGGACCTTGGCGGGCTCCCTCATGGTGCTTTGCTTGATCTCCACCTCGGTGCAGAACTCCTCGGTCTCTGAGATCGATGAATTGGACACGCCGAGCGAGCAACTCGCTCCGGCCCCACAAGAAGGGGAAGTTCCCTTGGAGGAGGTGGCCGAGTAGGCCATTGGCTTGCCAGCTTGTCAGGAGGAGCCTGACAGGAAGAGCCGATCCCCGTTATCCTGACAGGAACAAGACCCATCGCCCCGCTTGGCACATGCATTGCCAGCGGGGCGTTGTCCTTTCAGGACACAACGAACCAATTCTAAACCACATCATAATGGCGAAAGTGAAACCGTTGGCGGATCGCGTGCTCGTAGAGGCCGCAGCCGCTGAAGAGACCACCAAGGGTGGCATCATCATCCCTGACACGGCAAAAGAGAAGCCTCAGCGCGGTAAGATCATCGCAGTGGGCACCGGTCGTGTTTCCGACGACGGCAAGGTGACCCCATTGAGCGTGAAGGCCGGTGACGAGATCCTGTACGGCAAGTACAGCGGTACCGAGCTGACCTTCGATGGCAAGGACTACCTGATCATGCGGGAAAGCGACATCTACGCGATCCTCAACTAATTCGTACCGGGCGATCCGTGGATCGCCCTTTTCACATCCCAAAAACCCAGAACTGCAATGGCAGCCAAGAACATCCAATTTGACGTGGACGCCCGCGATCGCTTGAAGCGTGGCGTCGATCACCTCGCGAACGCCGTGAAGGTGACCTTGGGCCCCAAAGGCCGTAATGTGATCATCGATAAGAAGTTCGGTGCTCCCCAAGTGACCAAGGACGGCGTGACCGTCGCCAAGGAGATCGAGCTGAAGGACCCCGTTGAGAACATGGGTGCCCAGATGCTGAAGGAAGTGGCCAGCAAGACCGCCGACATCGCCGGTGATGGCACAACCACAGCTACTGTTCTCGCACAGGCGATCGTTACCGCCGGCCTGAAGAACGTGGCCGCCGGTGCCAACCCGATGGACCTGAAGCGTGGCATCGACAAGGCCGTGACCGCCGTGGTCGCCGACCTGAAGAAGATGAGCAAGAGCGTCGGTGACGACAACGCCAAGATCAAGCAGGTCGCTTCGATCAGCGCGAACAACGACGACACCATCGGCGCCCTGATCGCCGAGGCGATGGCCAAGGTGAAGAAGGAAGGTGTGATCACCGTGGAAGAAGCAAAAGGCACCGACACCACAGTTGAAGTGGTGGAAGGCATGCAGTTCGACCGCGGCTACCTGAGCCCCTACTTCGTGACCAACGCGGAGAAGATGGAGGTGGAAATGGAAGGCGCCTACATCCTGATCTACGACAAGAAGATCAGCAACATGAAGGAGCTCCTGCCGGTGCTTGAAAAGAGCGCACAAACGGGCAAGCCCCTGTTGATCATCAGTGAGGACGTTGACGGCGAGGCCTTGGCCACTTTGGTGGTTAACAAGATCCGCGGTGCCTTGAAAGTGTGCGCTGTGAAGGCTCCAGGCTTCGGCGATCGCCGCAAGGCCATGTTAGAGGACATCGCGATCCTGACCGGTGGCCAGGTGATCAGCGAGGAGCGTGGCTTCAAGCTGGAGAACGCCGACCTGAGCATGCTCGGAAAGGCCGAGAAGATCAGCATCGACAAGGACAACACGACGATCGTGAACGGAGCCGGCAAGAAGGCCGACATCGTTGGTCGTGTGAACCAGATCAAGGCGCAGATCGAGACCACCACCAGCGATTACGACAAGGAGAAGTTGCAGGAGCGTTTGGCCAAGTTGGCCGGCGGTGTTGCCGTGCTCTACATCGGTGCCGCTACGGAAGTGGAGATGAAGGAAAAGAAGGACCGTGTCGATGACGCCCTGCACGCTACACGCGCGGCCGTTGAAGAAGGCATCGTACCGGGCGGAGGTGTTGCATACATCCGTGCCCAGCGCGTGCTGGACAAGATGGAAGGCTTGAACGCCGACGAGACCACCGGAATGGCGATCGTTCGCCGTGCCATCGAGGAGCCTTTGCGCCAGATCGTGGCCAATGCCGGCATGGAAGGCAGCATCGTGGTGCAGAAAGTGCGCGACGGCAAGGCCGACTACGGTTTCAACGCCCGCACCGAGGAGTACGAGAACCTGCTCGCAGCCGGTGTGATCGACCCGACCAAGGTGACGCGCGTCGCCCTGGAGAACGCGGCCAGCATCGCCAGCATGTTGCTCACCACCGAGTGCGTGATCAGCGAGGAGAAGGAAGAGAAGGCCGCAGGCCACAGCCATGGACCCGACATGGGCGGCATGGGCGGCATGATGTAAGCCGTTCATACAAGAAGCAAGGAACAAGCCCCGGCCTTTCGGCCGGGGCTTGTTGCGTTCACCCCTAACCAATGTTCTATTGTGCGAAAACCTGCCGCCGTGGAGTTTTGCCCAAACAGTAACAACCGAGATCCATGCATCGCACGCATACCCCCAACTCCGGCCACCTGCTCGCGGCCGTGGCCTGGCTTCTGGCCGTAACCACGTTCGCTCAAACCACCGGCGACCTGCGCAGCGCCGGAAGTGGTACGTGGAATGCGCTGAGCTCATGGGAGGTCTTCGACGGGAACGATTTCGTGCCCATCGCGGTGATCCCCAGTTCAAGCGACGGGGTGATCACGATCCGTGCAGGTCATACCATCACCGCGAACACCTTCCTGACCGCTGATCAGGTGGTGGTGGAAAGCGGTGGCACCCTGAACCACTCGACCGGGGGCTTCACCATTGCAGATGGACCGGATGACGATATCCAGGTATTCGGCACTTTGATCCACTCGGGCAACAGCTTCTTCGGTCCGGGCAACATCCGCATCAAGAGCGGCGGCTCCTTCCAATGGACCGGAGGTGGACAGCTCAACCCGGACGTGGTGCTCGACCTGGATCAGGGAAGTACCGCATCATCAAGTGCCTCCTCTCCCCTGCTGAACAACGGCACCATCAACAACGGCGGAGAGTGGACCTTGGTGGATGGCGGTTTCTCTTCCACTTTCGATCCCGGCACGTTCCACAACCTGAGCACGGGGGTCGTTGAGTTGAACGGCTGGGCCTCGCCTGTCAATTCCTGGGCGCAGACCACGATCAATGACGGCACGATCAACAAGAACAACGGGGACGTCGCATTCACATTCACCGGGCGAGGCTTAACGAACACAGGGGCCATCAATGTGCCACAAGGCGAACTGGCGCTGAGCAACAGTACCGGGACCAACACGAACACGGGCCTATTCGCTTTCGGAGGACCTGGGAGCATCTTCCGTATCAATGCGAGCTTCACGAACGCATCGGGTGGTACCATAACAGGCTTGGAACACCTGCAAATGCAAAGCGGCACATTCGCCACGGAGGCGGGCAGCAGCATAAATACCCTTGATCTGTTCACCGTGCCCACCTTCTCCACGCTGGACATCGCGCAGGATATCACAGCGCAGCAGGTGGACTTCACCGGTGGGACCATCAATGGAACGGCCATTCTTCATGTTCCGGAAGGAGGGACTTTCAATTGGACCGGCGGCAACTTCAACGCGACCTTGGACCTGGCTCCAGGTTCCACGACCACCTTTAGCGGAAGTCCGAACCTCAACAACAGTGGCACCATCAACAACGCCGGCACGTGGAACATGGAGAATGGGAACCTGCAGCAGTTCGGGACCGTTGGGACCTTCAACAACCTGGCGAGCGGGATCGTGAACCTCAACAATTGGCAGAGCACCACGAACAGTTGGAAGCAGAACACCTTCAATCACGGCATCATCCACAAGAACAATGGTGCCGTTCAATTCAGCATCGGTCTCCCGATGACCAATGAAGCCACCGGCACCTTGAACGTGAACACCGGGATCCTTCGCTTCACCTCCACGGCCCTGCTCCGTGGAGCGGTGAACGTACCGGCGGGATCATCCATCAGCGGCGCCAGCAACGGTGTGGTCTGTGAAGGGGTCACCTTCGAGAATGACGGAAGCGTGGCACCGATACTGACCTTTCAAGGCACGGCCCCCAGATCTTGAACGGCACAGGCACCTTGGAGGACCTGCGCATGAACGGCACCGGCACAGTAGCGCTCGGCGGAACACAGACCGTGACGGATGTGCTCACCTTCTCCATGGGCTTGTTGGACCTTGGCGACAACGACCTGGTGCTGACCAGTGCTGCATCGAGCGCTGTGGTCGGCGGCAACGAGAACAGCTACGCCAGGACCGCGGGCAATGGTTCGCTGATCCGACCTGTGAACGGCAGCAACTACGCCTTCCCGTTGGGAGGGAGTACGTATACCCCGCTCTCGATCAGCCTCGTGACCGGCCCGCAGGACAACTTCGCTGCCCGCGTGCAAAATGGGGTGAGCGGCGAATATGATGCGCCAGGCGTGGCCACAGGAGGCATGGCGACAAGCGATGTGGTCGACCGCACGTGGGTGGTGAGCGAAGAAGTAGCGGGTGGCAACACAGCGAACATCACCCTGCAATGGAACGCTACTGACGAACTGGTCGCTTTCAACCGCGGTACATGTAGTGTAGCGAACTATGACGGCACGGATTGGTCTCCCAGCGCAACCGCCGCCGCCGCCGGCAGTGGGCCTTTTACACGTACCGTTTCGGGACTCGGAGTTTTCCGGGAATTGTGCGTGACGGATGAGGATGCGACATTGAACGAAATAGGAACGAGCATGAACTCCATGGAAGGCTCTACGCTACAGGTCTTTCCGAATCCTGCTAGCAATGTGCTCTTCATCGACGGCGTCGAGTTCGATCCTTTGCGCCCCACCGTTGGTTTGACCGATGCCATGGGTCATCAAGTGTCACTAGATATGGCCATACGATCGAACACCCGGACGGTTGATGTCAACGGACTTCCGAATGGTCTATATATCCTGAAGTTACTGGACCAGCAGGATCGTTCCCATCAGATCCGTGTTGTGATCGCGCATTGATATGGTTCAGACACTCTGGACCAGCAAGCCCCGGTCAGCAATGGCCGGGGCTTGTTCGTGTTCCCGCCTGCTCTATCGCCGATCTTCGACCCGTAGCAGCGCCTATCTTGCCGCTCCGGCCACATGAGCATCAAGAGCGCATTCATCCAGCACCTGAGAGGCGAGCGTTACCAAGGTCTTTGGGAGCGTTTGCTCCGCATTGCGCATGTTGGTATGAACCATTGGGGAGGCAGCCATTTCAGGCATAGCGGTGAGGCGAACGTGCTTCGACATGTCATACTGCACGCCGAAGAGCCATTCGGGAAGTCGATCCTCGACATCGGCGCCAACCAAGGCGACTACACGGAGATGGCCTTGGGGATCGTACCGAACGACATCCGCTTCGTGTGCTTCGAGCCATCGGGTCCTACGCGCCGCATCCTGGAACAGAAATTGGCACGGCCGATCGCCGATCAACGTGTCACTGTCATAGGGGCCGGCGTTGGGAGCGAAGCTGGGACCTTGGAGCTGCATGTCCCGAATGACGGCGATAGCGTGGCCTCCTTGTACGCCTTCGATGTGCACACCAGACCATGGCAGGCGGGCTCGACCGAACATGTACCGATCATCACCTTGGACGATCACTGTCAAGCGCATGGCATCGACCGGGTGCTGCTCTTGAAGATCGATGTTGAAGGTCACGAGTTACACGTGCTGCGTGGCGCAAAGCGAATGATAGCCGAAGGTGCCATCCAGTTCATCCAATTCGAGTTCGGTGAAGCGCACATCGATGCCCGAAGCTTCTTCCTGGATCACTACCGTTTACTCGAGAAGCAGTACGATCTGTACCGCGTGCTACCCACCGGCCTACGGGCCATATTCACCTACACACCGGACCTGGAAATATTCCGAACTGCGAATTACCTGGCTATCCGAAAGACACACCGGGGAAGGGCATAGTTGTATGCTTCGGAATAGGTGGTCCAGCGCTTGGTCCCATCCGGTCCTGATCAAGTGAACGAACTTTGTGTGAAGGTGTACTGGAACCGACCAGCGACCATGAACATCCAATTCCAGAAGACGATGCGTTCCCCTCTCCTATTCCCGTCCCTCCTTTTTACACTGATGCTCCAAGCCAAGGACGGCGAACGAGCCGTGTCGAGCAAGATCACCGAGGCCAAGGTGTTCCTGAGCGGGGCGCAGGTCTCCCGAAGTGCCAGTGCACGGATCCCCGCAGGCACGAGCATCTTCGTGTTCACCGGCCTTGCCGAAGGGGTCGATCCGCAGAGCATCCAGGTGACCGGCAAGGGTGGCTACAGCATCCTGAGCGTGAACCACCGGATGAACTACCTGACCGAAAGTCCCAGGAAACCCGAGATCGAGGACCTACAGGTCCGCATCAAGAAGCTGGAGCATGACCACAATATCGAGAAAGGCCTGCAGCAAGTCTGGGAGCACGAGGAGAAGCTGTTGCAACAGAATTGGGCGGTAGGTGGCCAGCAGACGGGGCTGACAGCGGCACAGTTACAAGGCGTTGTGGATTACCAACGCGAGCGGATGAAGGCCATGAAAGCAGGCTGGACCACTCAACAGGAAAAGCTGACGGCCTTGCATGAAGAAGCTGATAAACTGCGTCAGCAGGTGAAACAGCTACAGGCCCAGGCGCCTCGCCCCACCAGTGAAGTGGTCGTGGAGATCACCAGTACGGCGGAGGTCAACGCCAGTTTCGTGTTGAGCTACTTCGTGGGCCGCGCTGGCTGGGTTCCGGCCTACGACCTACGGGCGACAGGTGTCGGAAAACCGATCGACCTGCTGATGAAAGCACAAGTGACCAACAACACCGGAGAGGATTGGGAGAAGGTGGACCTGAGCTTGAGCAGCGGCAACCCCACCATGGGCGGCGTTATGCCGACGATGAACCCCTGGACCTTGTACGTGCCACGGATCATGCAACTTCAGAGCACCAATAGCCGGCCCATGAGGCAGAAAGCCGTGATGGATGCCGCTCCCAGTGCGGCTTCCGGCGCGGACTTCGAACGGATGGAGGAAATGGACGCTTCAACGGTCGTGCGGAATACCGTGGCAAACCGCACCACCACCATCGAATTCGTCATCCAAGCGCCCTTCAATGTGCCAAGCGATGGGAAACCGCACATGATCGGCGTGCAAAGCCATGAAGTGGCGGCCACATACAAGCATTACACCACACCGAAGTTGGACAAGGCGCCTTCCTCTATGCCGCACCGGTTGGGAGGACCTGAACCTACTGCCCGGTGAAGCCAACGTATTTTTCGAAGGCACCTTCGTTGGAGCGAGCTATTTGCAACTGGACGTTCCAAGCGATACACTGGAGATCTCCCTTGGCCGTGACAAAGGGGTTACCGTGAACCGTGTGAAGCGGAAGACCACCGATCAAAAGCCCTGATGGGTAATAAACGTACCGTTAGCGTCGGTTGGGACCTGACCGTTCGCAACACCAAATCGACCACCATCGACCTTGAAGTACGCGATCAGTTCCCGCTAAGCCCGCAGAGCGAGATCAAGTGAAGCTGGAGGAGCATGGCGGTGCGAACGGTAATGAGCAGACCGGAATGCTCACGTGGAACATCACCTCGCACCAAAAGAGAGCAAGAAGCTCGGGTTCGGCTATTCCGTGAAATACCCGAAGGAAATGCCCGTGGTGGTGGAGTGAGTCCGGTCAAGCCATCCCGACCTGCCGCAAGTGGCGCAGGTGGGACAAGAGCGCACTGCGCAAGGAGGGGAACTCGTGGTAGGTGATGTTGAACTCGGCGCACACCTGCTTCAAGCGCTTGTTCAGCTCCGGATAGTGCACATGGCTGATCCGTGGGAACAGGTGATGCTCCACTTGGAAATTGAGCCCACCGAACAACCAGTTCCACATCCTGTTCTGCGTTGCGAAGTTCACGGTGGTGGCCACTTGATGGATCGCCCATTCGGACTCGATATGCGCCCCTTCCGATGTTGGCTGCACGAATTCAGCCTGCTCCACCACATGGGCCAGTTGGAACACCACAGCGATGAAGACACCGGTCACGAACACCATCACGCCGTAGCCCACCAACGTGGGCAGGACACCTGCGAAGTACATCGGTAGCACAAGGAACACCGCTACATAGGTGACCTTGGTCACCCAGAAAATGATGTGCTCCTTCAGGCTCATCGGCTTCATCTTGGTATTCTCCGCGATCCTTCCGGTGAAGTACTTCTTGAGGTCGTTGTAGAAGATCCAGAACAGGTAGGTGAGGCCGTAGAGGAGCAGTCCGTAGATATGCTGAAACCGGTGGAACCAATGCTTCGGCTGATCCGCGTGAACCCGCATCCAAGGTTTGATGTCGATGTCATCGTCCATCCCTTCCACATTCGTGAAGGTGTGGTGGTTCACATTGTGCTTCAACTTCCAGAGGTACACACTGCCCCCCAGTAGATTCAAGGAGTGACCCATCATCTCGTTCACCCACTGACGGCGGCTATATGAGCCATGCGCGCCATCGTGCATCACATTGAAGCCGATGCTGGCGAGCACCACGCCCATCAACGCACACAGGCCCAAGGACAACCAAGCGGATGCCGGTGTGAAGAAAACGAGCACGGTGTACAGGCCGACCAAGGCCGTTAACAGGATCGCGGTCTTCCAATACAGCCGGTGATCGCCGGTCTTGCGCAAATTGTTCTCCTTGAAGTAGGCTTCCGTGACCTCACGCAAGCGTTGGAAGAAGACCGGAGGGGTTTTCGCGAAGGTGGTCTGGGACATTCTCTTAAGGCAATTCCATGGAGCAGTACAAAGGTACGCCGTGGAAGGTGGCTGTCGGTTCCCGTGGAGGCCCTCCGATCACAACACCGGGATGTTCATCCTTACATGCATTGAACGGGGGAAGGAGGCGCTTCCCTGGACGAGGAATGGGCATGCTTTCGGACCGCCCACCGGACCTGGGACCGGCATCGGGGACGGATTCCTGATGCTCAGGGTATTGCAGGGATCCAATAACTCCCTACTTTCGTTGCGCCCAACGGCCCCCCTGTGCTTTGGCGAGACCAAGGGGGTACAGGCAAGGACAAACAAAAACCCGTCAGTAGAACTCATGAATATTTACGTCGCCAACGTCCCTTACTCGGTAAAGGACCAAGATCTCCACGAGCTGTTTTCCCCGTTCGGAGAGGTCACTTCGGCCAAGATCATCATGGACAAGGCCACCAACCGTAGCCGCGGCTTCGGATTCGTGGAAATGGCCAATGATGAAGCAGGTCGTGCTGCCATTGAAGGCACCAATGGCAAGAACTTCCACGGGCGTGACCTGGTGGTGAACGAGGCGCGTCCTCGCACCGAAGGCGATCGTGGTGGATTCGGCGGCGGCGGTGGCCGTGGCTTTGGTGGCGGTGACCGCGGTGGTGACCGTGGTGGCTATCGCAGCGACCGTGGTGGTGATCGTGGTGGTGACCGTGGAGGTTACCGCAGCGAGCGCGGCTCACGCAACGAGGACTACTAGATCCTACACAACACAGATCAAAAGCCCTCCGGAGTTCCGGAGGGCTTTTTCGTTCCGGGCGGCAGCCAAGGATCGTTAATGTTCGTTGATCGATCGAACAAAGAGGATCATCGGCGGTCAAAAACCCGTGCTGCCCTATTTCAACCCGGTACTTTTGCCCCCTTCCATCCCATGCCGATCATCGCGCGCCGTATCGTTCTGTTCCTGACCTTGGTCTGTGGTCTTGGCGTCCAAGCTTGGAGCCAACGACCAGCGGGCATGCCATCCATCGGTCGGGTGTTCGGAAAAGTGCTCGACGCAAGCACGGGGAAGCCTGCGGAGTTCGCCACCGTGACCGTATACAGTACCCGAAAAGACAGTTTGCTGAACGGCACGACCGTACGCCCGAACGGCGACTTCGCATTGGATAATCTTCCTTTCGGCCCTTTGACGGTGAAAGTCAGCTTCATCGGGTACAAGACCTTGGTGCAGGAAGTAACGCTGACGCGTGATCGGATGGAATCGGATCTGGGCAACCTCTTATTGGAAGTGGACGCCGCGTTGCTCAAGGAATTCGAAGTGACAGGCGAACAACGCACCATGGTGATGCAGGTGGATCGTCGTGTGTTCAATGTGGACAAGGACCTTTCGATCCAGGGCGGCAGCGCTGTTGATGTGATGAAGAACATTCCGGGGTTGAGCGTGGATATCGATGGGAACGTTGAAATGCGTGGGTCCAACCCACAGATCCTGATCGATGGTCGGCCGACGGCGTTGCTGCTGGACCAGATCCCGGCCGAGGACATCGAACGCGTTGAGCTGATCACGAACCCTTCCGCTGCTTTTGATGCCAACAGCACCGGGGGATCCTGAACGTGATCCTGAAGAAGAACACCAAGCCGGGTTACAATGGTCAATTGCAGTTCGGTATAGGGACCAACGATCGCTACCAAGGGGTGGAAACCTGAACATCAAGCAAGGCCGTTGGGGCTTCAACGTCTCCTTGAACTACAATACGAACGGCAACGCCACGAATGGCGACACGCGCCGCACGGACCGCTTCGAAGGCGTGGACGTATCGGCTACTTCGAACAGGACACGCGCACGGAATCAACGCGCGGAAGAAGCGGAGGACGATTCGGTCTGGATCACCAGTTGAGCAACCGCAGCACGCTGAGCTTTTCCCAATCGTTCCGCAGCTACGATTCCGATGGTGATGACACGCAGGACTTCAACTCCTATGATGCCTCGCGAGCGCTGCTCAGCACTGGCCAACAGGTCAACTCGTCCTCGTTCAACTACACCGGACTCACCTCCCAGGTCATGTTCCGCCACCAATCCCCGAAGGAAGGAAAGGAATGGACAATGGACCTGACGTACAACAGCGGGACGAGGGACAACCGATCCGTTCAGGACCTGAGGACCTTCGACCCGGACGGCGCACCGATCGCGAGCTCTCCCCGGATCCAGGAGAACCTTGGTGGCAGCGAGTTCGATCGATTCTCCTTTCAAGCTGACTTTATCGACCCCGAGTGCCACAACGAAGTTCGAATACGGTTTGAAGAGCAATACGCGCCTGGACCACACCTACCTGAATGTGTTCATCACTTCCCCGGTGATCGGTGAGAACGTTCTGGACAGCGCGCTCACGAACAATTACGACATCACGGAATCCATCAACGCGGCCTACTTCAACCTCTCGCAACAGCTGACCGAACGGTGGTCGGTAATGGCAGGGCTGCGCTTCGAATCAAGCTGGTTCAAGACCACTCTACTTGGCACTGACCGGGAGTTCAGCTACAAATACCCCGAGGGAACCGCGGACCTCGATAAGGCCTTGTTCCCTTCCGTATACTTCGTGCGTCGATGGGCGGACAGTGAACGTGAATTCCAGTTGAACTTCTCCCGCAAGATCGGTCGGCCCAGGCACTGGCAGGTAGTGCCCTTCATCCGCAACAGCGACCCACGCAACGTGCAGATCGGCAACCCCACGATCGCACCGGAAATGAGCAACCTTGCCGAAGCGAACCACCTCCTTCCCTTCTGGAACGGCAAGGCCACATGGTTGACATCAGTTTACCTCCGGTACACGACCGATGTGATCACGAGCTACTCCGCACCGCTTCCGACAGATACCACGATCCTCCTGACGACATACATCAACGGATCTTTCAGCAGCAATGGGGGTTGGGAGAACGTTTTGAAATTGGACCCGAAGAAAGGGCTACAGATCACCTTGAGCAACACCTTGCAATACACGAACGTATCCCTCGGGCAGAACCAGGGCGATGTGCGCAACGAGGGCTTCAACTGGATGGCAAAGGCAATGGCCAGTTATCGCTTCGGCAATGCCTCGGATTGGACAGCACAGATCAACGGCGAATATGAAAGCCCCGAGATCAGGCCGCAAGGAACCAGTCTGGCGCAGTATGGAATGGATGTTTCGTTGGGCCATGATTTCACGAAGAAACTGAGCGGGGTGCTATCGGTGAACGATGTGTTCTACACCCGCGTTTGGGGCAGCACGATCGACACGCCATTCCTCTATCAGGAATCCTTCAGCCGTCGGGAACAGCGCTTTGTGCGCTTCACATTGACCTGGAAGTTCGGAGAACAACGGACGATGGGCTTCCGGAAGCGTACGAGCCAACCAAGACGGGACCCAGGCAGCGGTGGCGACGAGGGTGATATGTGAACCTTACAACGGTGTGGTCTCGAAGCGAGGGCAACCCACTTGCCCGTTCTGGCCATAGAAATCCAGGAACCGAAGCTTCAAGAAATAGCCTTGGGCATCCTGCACGATGTAGACACGATCCGGACGCACCGTGTAGGACGAGGTCTCGAACGAATAGACCTTCCAATCGTATCCGATCGCATCACGTGCCGCGCTGAAGGGATGACCGACGGTATCGGCCAACACGACCGATCCGAAATCGACGCCATCCAACTGGCTCACGCGCGCACCCGGCGCGGACAATACGCCCGACACGATGTACGGAAGGAAGGGCTCATAGAATTGATGGGTGAATTGCGTGAAGACGATGTCCCATGTTCCTTGCACCGGCTCGATGGATACAACGCCGTTGGCGAAGCTGTATGAGGTGAATGCACAGCTAGGGTCCTTGACGACCGTGACCGTGCGAAGTTCCGAGCCGTCCAAACGTGCCTCTTGGAAGATGAAACGCGTGGAGGAGATCTCTTGGAAACGCACCTTGCGCACACCGAACCACTGTCCTGCCGACCCGTAGCCAAGGTCGAGCAATAGCACATCGGCGCTGTTGCGTCTGTCGCCGATCGCGGTGCTGTCGGGATCTCCGCTCGGCGCATCGATGCGTCTGCCGACGCCCATGCCATTGGTGTCCGCAGGTTGCGCAATGTCGACCGGTCCGATGTTCCATGCCGTCATCAAGCGGGAGCCGTTCAACATCACATGCCAGCCGTTCGGAGCGCTTTCGAAGGCCAGGTCCCATGCCTCCTTACCGTTCACGGATAGTGTCGTGCCTGTTGCGAGATCAAGCCAGAGTTGATCATTGTATCCAGCCCCCAAACAAACTTCCAACTGTTGACCATCGCCGCGCGGATGAGCAGGAACGGGAAGCTCGTCCTTCATGCACGCCGATAGCAACGACGCGAGCAGTATCGGATAGATCGACCGTTGCATCATCCTTTGTCCTTCTTCAATTCCAATTCGATCCGAAAGAACAGGGTCCGGCCGGTGGTCATTGGCACGCTGCTGCTCGCGTTGGAATGCGCACCACCGGCCAAGGAAGCATTGACGTTACCCACATTGAACAGGTCCTTACAACCGGCCGTCAAGGCCAACCGATCCTTCCACAAGCGCTTGGTAAGGGAAGCGTCGGCCAATTGGTACGGTGCGATATATCCACGCACGAGTTCCAGGTCGCTATCCAATACATAGGTATTCAATTCACCTTGGTACTTCCAGAACAGGGATCCGCTCCACCCCTTACGCAACCATTGTTTGGTGACCGAAGCACGCAGCTCGGGCGCAAAGAGGATGGGCTCATCGAATGCTTCGGAAATTTCATCGTATCGCCCGGTGAGGGACCCACCTACGGAGATGATCCAGTGGGCGTTGTCCCAACCCGCCCCGATGCTACCACCCATGGTACGGTAGTTCCCGATGTTGACATAGCCATAGTGCGTTCCCGCGACCTGGGCCAAAGTGATCAGGTCATCGACGATGTTGTAGAAACCCGAGATCTCGCTCGTGTATACACCCTTGTCCTTCGCATGGCGATACGACAGCCCCAAGTTCATGTTGTGTGAACGCTCCGGATCCAGGTCCGGGTTCCCGGTGATGTCATGGTTCACATCCACGAAGTAGAAATAGAGCTCCTTCAAGGATGGGGCCCTGAAGCCCTGCGCATAGGAACCACGCACCGTGAACCCCTTGTTCAACTGCCAACGCACGTTCACCGATGGGATCAGGGGAGCCGTGTATTTGGTATTGAATGCGTAGCGCAGGCCCGGGCGAAAGGTCAATGAAGTTAGGGGCGTCCACTCCAAGCTTGCGAAGGCGGCATAGTCACCGATCGTCCGTTCCTCATTCCCGATGCGCTCCCCACTACCCGTCTCATAATTGAGGTCCAGGCCAGCTTCGTAGCTGAGTTCGGAGCTATCCGGTGCACTGGCGAATACGAGACGCGCGTTGGTAAGGGTGAACAAGGTGGTATCCTGCATGCCCTCGATATCCACCAACTGTTCACCCATGGTGGTGAGGTCGGTGAACCAGGTATTGCGGGTACGCTGGTATCGGTTGTGGGCAAGCAAGCCGTTGAAGCGCTTGCCACCGGCGAACTTTGCCTCCGCGAATACCGCATTGTCCAAGCGAACGGTCACATACTCTTCATCAAAGGCGGTTTCGTTGTACGGCGGTCTTGGCTTGCCTCGGTTGAGGATGCGGTCGTGCATGAACTCCCCCTTGTACCCGAAACTCACCCGATCGGCGGACCACCGGTAGTTCAGCCTTCCGAAATACTGCTCTCTTGGTTTCCACTGCTGGTAACGCGTGCTATCGGCCACCGGTGCAGACATGTCCGGCATATCCTGGTCCCGCGGGTCCCATCCATCGAAGAAATTACGGCCAGCGGTAAGCACAAGGTCATTGCGCTTCCAATGGCGCGTCGCGGTCAAGGTGGTGTTCAAGCGGCCGACCTGTTCCGTATACACGTTGGCCTTCAAGGTGGCAGGTCTACCACCGCCTTTCCGCGTGATCAGGTTGATCGTACCCGCCAAGGCGTTGGTCCCGTAATTCACGCTCAGCGGGCCTTCCACGATCTCGGCGCGTTCAATACCGGTGAGATCGATCTGCGCGAGATCGACATTCCCATCCTGTCTACCGATCACCGGTACACCATCGATCAGGGCTTCACGTTCTGCCCACCAAGACCCTGCATGCTCATGGATGTACCCAGGATGTTGTCCTGCGAAAGTCGGATGTTGAGTTGGTTGCGCAAGGCGTCACCAAGGTTGTTCGCGGCGATCCGCTCGAAATAGTCCTCATCGAGCACGCGGACCTTCTGAACGGCCTTTTCCAACTCCACCGGTGCATACTGGCCGGTGATGACCACTTCATGCAATTCCATCATCGCCTGTTCGAGCCGGACGCTCCACGGCGAGCCATTGTACAGGGTGTCGATCACGGGAACAAAGCCCACGAAGCTGACCCGTACCACAATGCCTTTTACCAGTTGGTCCGGAATCGCAGGTATCGTTCCGTGCCCGCTGCCGTCCATTACCACCAGCCCGCCGGGCCCGCCGGAGAGTGGCTGCCAAGCGAGGTGCGCGTAAGCCACGGCGCCCCCCCCGTTATCGGTCACCGTTACCTGAACCTGTGCATGCACAACGCCCGTCGCGAGGGCGAGCAGGCCGGCCATGATCAAGGAGCGGAACGTAGGGTTCAGGAACGGGTTGAGAAGCGCGCTGCGCATACGGAACACAAAGGACCGAAGTGGACCTTCCAGCACTGTCACGGGAGCGTAAAGCGGAAGGATCCAAGCGGGCTTCAGCCCCATTGCAGATCAGAAGCGGGCACCGATCGAAATGTACATGGTCCTACCATTCGAAGGAAGAAGCCCGGGACCTGGATAACCACCGGCCCGACGGGTCGCATAGGCCTCATCGGCGAGGTTGTTCACCCCGACCTTCAATTCGAGCCCTTTCCGGAAGGAACAGGTGGCGGAAAGGTCCATCACCTGGTAACCGGCTATTCGCCCGATCGTGGCAGCAGCATTGCTTTCTTCCGTATTCGCCGCATCGGTGTACACATCGCTTATGCTGTTGAATTGGAAGGTGGCCGAGAACCGTTCGTAGAGGTACGTAAGGCCGTATCGCTCGATGCGTTCCGGTGCGTTCTCGACGCGCTTTCCGACGATGGAGCGGGCGGGGTCGTCCACAATGGCCGGGTTGTTCCATTTCGTGTATTTCGCATCGATCAAGCCGACCGATGCGAACAGCCGGACCCCTCCCCAACGGCTTTCGGGGAAAAGCATACGAAGCGGGTCGATCTCCACGTAGGCCTCGATCCCTTTGCTGAGCGAAGAGCCCACATTGGTGCGGAACGCGGTCCCGTCCACATCCACTGTACCGATTCGGTCCTTGTATTCCAGAACGAAGCCGCCCACATCGAAGGTGAGGTTCTTGTTGATCTTTCCCCGATACCCGAAGTCCAGATTGTATCCACTGGCATCCTTCATGTCCGGATCGATGATGTCCGTGGTGGCCGAGGGGGTCAACTCAGAGAAGAGGACCGGGCGATAAGCCTGACTGTAGTTGGCATAGACCTCGGTCGTGGCGGTCGTTCGGAATTCGGAGCCGATGCCGAACAGGGGCAATTGGCGCGTTTGCTCCATGTAGGGCAAGGTCCCGGTCGTCGAAGTGTTCAAGTAACCTTCCACCGTGGACCTGATGAACTCATAGCGCATGCCGGGTACCACACTAAGCCGCGAGCCGATCTTGAACTGGTTCTCTGCGAACACGGCCAAGTTGCTCGTGGTGAGGTCCAGCTCACGACCGTAGCCCGGCTCGGTCAAGGTGAGGTCGAGGTCGCTTCCGGTGGTGCCGATGCCTTTCTGGTGGCGTTGGGTATGTCCGTAATAGCCTCTGACACCGACCGCCAAATGGCTTTGTTGACCTGCGAGCTGATAGCCCTGCAGAAAACGGACCTCCACGCCCGTGTTGTTGTACTCATCCCGATCCACTTGGCGCGGAGCCTTGGAGCCGAGCGCGGTAATGAACGAGTCCGGCTCGTTGATCGGTCGAACGAAGCCGACACTACTTCGCTCGGCAACAGTCGTGAACACCTTCACATCCAAGTGTGCACGGTCATTGAACGCGACCTCAGCGGTTAGCGCTGCCACGTTCCACGGCACGGTGAACCAGTTCCGTTCCCGCGTGGATGCGCGCGGATCCATGGCGAAGGACCCATCGGTATGTCCGCCTGGTTGCTGGCTCTCGTAATCCATTCGTGTGTACTCCAATCCGAGTTTGACCTTCGCATTCAGCGCATAGTTCATGGAGAAGTGTCCGGTATTCGTGGTGTACCGGCTGTTCGCACGCCATCCATCCGCGGAGCGATGATGCCAGAACCCGTAGTAACTGAACTTGCCCTTGGTGCCACCGATCGCGTTGTAGGAGTTGAACAGTCCATAGGAACCCATGGTCTGTTTCGTTTCGAACACGACGGGCTTGATCGCATCACCTTTCTTCATCCGGTAGTTGAGCAGCCCACCGAACTGGGGTCCGTATTGCAAGGAGGCTGCCCCGCGAACAAGTTCGATGCGCTCAACGGCCTCCATGGGCGGGCTGTAGTAGGCCTCGGGGTAACCGAACATCTCGGCGCTGATGTCGAAACCATCCTGTCGGACGTTGAACTCCCAAGAGCGGTTGGGGCTAAGACCACGAGCGGCCACACCGACCTGGATCCCCGAGCCATCATTCTCCCAAACGCTCAACCCGGGCACTTTCGCCAGTACCTGCCGGACGTTGTTCGTGGACAGGTCCGCGTCCATCGCGTCCAGAACGATCACTTCATTCTTTTTGCCTGCGTAGATCACGGTCCCATCCACCTCGGGTAGTCGATCCACTCCGGTGGAGGTATTTGTTCCACTGATACGCACCTCCTTCAGGTCGACCACTTTCACGGTATCTTGTTGGGCTTGCACATCGACCATGGACAGCAATAACGGGCCGAGGGCCACGAAAGGCAGGAGCTTGGCGGGGACCATGAAAGGATGACGATCGAACTTCTTCATTGCGATCGCAAAGGAGCCGAGCGCGATGTTCACGACCAATAACACGATCATGGTATATCCCAACAAAAAGCCCCGGCAGGAAGACCTGCCGGGGCTCGATCACATGTTACGCCTCTATTGAACGATCGGGCAGGAGCTGGCTTGAACGCCATCTCCGAGGACACGAACACTGTAGAGACCGGAAGACAAGGTGCTCACATCCACCGTGTGGACAGTTACTCCAATGTTCATGGGCAGACGTTGCTCGATAAAGACGCGCCCGGCCTGATCGATGACGGAAAGCACCGATGGCGAGGTGCTTGCGCCTAAGACGAGCTGTACGGCACCATTGCTGGTCGGGTTCGGATACACGCCGAGTTCGGTAGTGACACGGGTCCGTTCGTTCACCCCTACGGAGCTTACGAGTTCCTTGGTAAAGGTCATGTTCCCGTTCCCACTTCCACCATATTCGGTGAAGATGATCTTCCAGATGTTGCCCGAGCGGTCCTCCACGAAATAGGTGCGGTCAGTGGGATACTCGTACATCGAAGTACCCATGTTATAGCTTTTCCAATCGTAGCCGATGATGTTCATCGACGTGTCGAAGACGGCAGTGGTCCAGTCCGCAAGGTCCGGATCCACACCATCGATCTGCATGGCTGAAACCCGCTTGTTCTGCAGAACACCTGCAACCGAGTAGGGTGTCGGCTCTGGCGCAGGAACGATGGAGGTGTACTTCGTGAACACCAGGTCCCAGTTGGCGGAAGCGGGTTCCAGATCGAGGACGGTTGCGCCATCGAAGCTGAAGTAGCCGTGGTTCTTACCCATGAAGCCCGACTTCACCAAAGTGGAGGTCTGCTCATTGGTACCGTCCAGATCGGCATAGGTGAAGGAATAGGTCCCGCTGATCAGCGAGTTGACCCGCAACTTCTTGTACGTACCATCGAGCATCCCGATCACATAGATCTTGGTGCCCATGATCGTGTGGGTGATCATGTTGTAGGTCCCCCAACCCACATTGAAGCCATCCGGCTGATCGAGGTTGTTCCCGTTGGTGAGTGCGCCGGCGGACCAATAGGTCTCGGAATTGAACAAGCGGGTCCAATTGTCCAGGTCGAGGCTGTTCACGTTGGCCCAGTCCGAAATGGCGTTCGGGGTCTCATAGACGGTAAGGCCTTTGGCCGTGTTCACTTGTACCGAAGAGGTGAATCCGGAGATCTCGAAAGCGAGGTCCCATGCCGCAATGCTGGCTTCACCTTGCACGCCATCGGTCAGGCTGTAATAGGTCTGCGTGGAATTCGCCGGTCCTGTGGTAACGGTCACGGTCTCTTGGGCAAGTGCTGAGGAGGCGATGACAAAGGCGAGTGATAACGTAGTAAGTTTCATGTGGGTCGTTTGGGGTTGCAAAGCAACCATGCTGAAATGGTTCTTTCAATGACCAAACAACGGTAAGCGAGCAGGTTGGTCACGGAACTGCAAGAAGAGCGATCCATGGATGCTTGGTGGGGCGGAGAACGACGCGACCCGGGTAGTTCCGATCTTCATCGGAACCTCCCGGGCCGCGCCTTCACCTGACCTCCACTATCAGTCCACCTTCGTGAACCGATGCGTTAGGACCTTGTCCTTTGCCGTGATCCGCAGCAGGTAGGCACCTGCGGGCAGACCGGACATATCCAAGGTCGATCGATTCGGTCCTTGTCCGAGGTTCAGCGACGTGCCGGGGCGCGCCTCTTGACCAAGCGTGTTCAGGACGCTCACCTCAAGGTCGGTCTCCACGTGGATCATGAGTTCCAAGTTCAGGAAGTCACGTGTCGGGTTCGGGAAGACGGACACCACGCTCATGGGTGCGTCCTCTTCGATGGTCCGCATCATCGCTTCTTCCGAAGCCGTGTTCATACCGGCAGCGCTGGTGACCGAGACGAACTCCTCCACGTTCTGCGGAGCGATGCCGTTGTTGAAGTTCCCGAAGATGCTGCATAGCACGGGACCGACAACAATGAAGGGTGCTCCTTGCACGTCAAGACTTGCGCAGATATCACCGCCGCCTTGAAGCAGTAGCGCGTTCACATCGAAACCAGTGGTCTGGCCCGGTACCACAATGCTCAGATCCAGGGTGCTTGGGTCGTAGACCAAGGTGTGGATGCGATACAGTCCGAGCTGCGGGACATTGAATTGTGGAGTGCTGGAGACACCACGGATGACCAGGTTGAAACCACGGGTCAATACGTAGAGTGTCTCATAACCAGCGGGCACAACTGCATTGCCAGCGGGCACACCATTCAATGTTGCGGTACCACCGAAGCGGCAGACGATGAAGTCACTTGGACTGATGCTACCAGCATCCGCCAAACACTCATCATCACAAGGGCTCACGTTGAACTGGGCTCCCGCCACATCCAAGCTTGCGCAGATGTTGTTCGCGCCCAAGAGCTCGAGCACATCACCACCAGTCGTCTGACCAGGCACCACAACGCTCAGGTCCAGATCGCTCGGGAACACGAAGGTGTGGATCGTGTAAAGGCCACCCATCGTTACATCGAACTCCGGTGCGCCGCCCAACTGCTGGATGGTCAACTCCGTTCCGCTCGTCAGTACATAGGCGAGGCTGTAGCCATCAGGCGTGTTGCTGTTGCCGTCGGGCGTGGCCGTCAGGGTCACTGCTTCTCCTGTGAGGCACACATCACCACCACCGCTCAGGGTGCCGGCCATCGGGGCGGTCACGTTGAAGGCGGCTCCAGCCACATCCAAGCTTGCGCAGATGTTGTTCGCGCCCAAGAGCTCGAGCACATCACCACCGGTCGTCTGACCAGGTACTACCACGCTCAGGTCGAGGTCGCTCGGGAACACGAAGGTGTGGATCGTGTACAGACCACCCATCGTCACCTCGAACTCTGGTGCGCCACCCAACTGCTGGATGGTCAACTCCGTTCCGCTCGTCAGTACATAGGCGAGGCTGTAGCCATCAGGCGTGTTGCTGTTGCCATCGGGCGTGGCCGTCAGGGTCACTGCTTCTCCGCTCAAGCAAACATCACCACCACCGCTCAGGGTGCCGGCCATCGGATCATCCACTCGGAACTGCGCTCCGGCAACGTCCAAGGCACCGCAAATGGACCCTCCACCTTGCTCGAGGAGACCATTCACATCGAAGCCCGTGGTTGAGCCGAACTCCACTATAGAGAGATCCAGCGTGTTGGGGTCATACACCAACGTATGGATCGTATAACTACCGGCCTCAGTCACCACGAAAGAAGGCACTCCAGCCGCTTGCTCGATCACCAGTCCTTCCCCGCTTGTCAGGACGTAGAGCAGTTCATAGCCGGATGGCACCACAGGTGCCGTTTCGACCAAAGCCCGCATCGTGGCGTCAACACCGTTGAAACACAAGAACGGCTTGTCGGCCTTCAAGGTACCAGCATCAGCTAGGCATTGCTCGGAAACAACGACCGCGTAATCCTCCACCTCACCGGTCCCGAAGGTGCTGCATGCCCCCCGGTAGGTGAATGCGCTCATGTTCACACGCATCCTCTTGGTCCCAGCAGAAACCCCTGATGGAACGGCAATGACATCGGACTCTTGTCCGAAACCGGCCCGCTGAAGGACCAACTCATTACCTGCAAAGACACCGTCGTTGTTCCAATCGACCCAAGCTCTCCAGCGGTAGCGCAGGAAGAAAGGACCGGATGGATCCAATGTGATGGCGTAGTTCTGACCGGCCTGAACGCTGGCCTCCAATTGGGTGAAATCGCCGTAACCGTTGTTGTCGCCGCTAGGGTTGTCGATACCGGCGAACTGCACACGGTCGATATTCACAATGTTACCAGTGCCACCATCGCTGGCACAGTAGGTCTGGGCCTGCAAGGTGGATATGGTTGCCAGAAGGAACGCGAATACCAGACCGAGGTATCGGCGGAAAGGCGTTCGTTCTCCGGGTGGTGGAAAAGCTCTGGGTCTCATGCGTGAAGGGGTTTAGGGAAGGGTAAAAGGTTTTGTTCAGTCATTTCTGACAAACCCTAAACAACGACGACCCGAGAAGTGTTCACGGGTCCTAAGAAAACCCCTGCAGATATCAGAATTCGAGCACGAAGCGGTCCTCCAAGACCGCTCGGCGTTGCTCAGGAAGTAAGAAGTCGATCCCGATCAACTGCACCGGATAGTTGTGGTAATGGGTCGTGTTCACCGGATCGAGTCCGGCATCGATGAGCTCTTGAACATGCTGCGCATCCGTGTAGATCACCACCCCGGGTGCTATCACGGTTCTCGCCTCCTCTGCATTACTGAGCCACCGCACCGGGAAACCGGCGTAATGATCGAGCGCACTGCCACTCACTTGAAGGCCATAAAAGTGATCCTCGTCGAGTTCTTTTTCCTTCACCCATTGCCCCACCTTGGCATTCGCCTGATACGTCAGGAGGTTCGGGTAGAAATGGCCGTTCATAAAGACACCAACGATCATGATCGCACCGAAGCTCAATGGGATCAAGGCTGCTCGGCCACCTTCCTTGCGCAGGTAGATGATCGCACCTATCAGGAACAATATCAACAACGTGAGGTAGGGCCAATTCCTTTCCGGAAAGACCACCCACGTAAAGCCAAGCGTAAGGGTCCATAAGAGTGCCAACAAGAAGTAATGTATCTTGATCAAGAGCCGCCTACCCTGGTATAACCATGCCTTGGCACCGACCACGGCGAAGAGCGGAAGTGTGACATACAAGTAATGGGGCAACTTGAATTGGGAGAGCGAAAGCGCTGCGAAGACCAATAGGGCTCCAGCAGTAGAAGCGTGCTCCGCTTCCTTTCTTTCAGTGAACAGGTCCTTGACGCTCCACCCAATTCCAGCAAGTACGAAGACCACCCACGGCAGCACCTGCCACGGCAGCTCATGAGTGAAGAAGAGGACTGAGGAATCATCCACCCATCGGTTCTCCCCAGTGATCCGACCGAAGCTCTGCTCCCAGAAATAGAAGCGCAGTCCGTGCATCCCGAACTGTTCGTAGAGACCTATGCACATCGGTAGGAGCATGACAAGAATGATCATCGGCACCAGCAGCAGGCGTGGGTCGAGCAGTTTCCGCCAAGCCTTGGTATGGATCAACTGCGCGCCGAGCGCGAAGGCCGGAGCGATCGCACCGATCGGTCCTTTTACAAGTAGCCCTGCACCGATGGCGACCGAACAAGCGACCAAGTGGACCGTACGTCCACCGACCAACCAAGCGCATCCCGCCCATATCGCGGTGATCACTGCACTGGTAAGGATGGTGTCACATCGCACATCGTTGGTCATCAGAATAAAGGCCGCACTTCCGCCGAACATGGTCGCGGCGATGCGACCTGCTTCCTTCCCATGGTACAGGGCAGCGAACCGATAGGTGGAGTAGATGCCGAGAAAGGCGAACAGGATACTGGGAAGGCGATAGCTCCAGTTGTGAACACCGAAGATCTTGAAGGAAAGCGCCGATAGCCAGAAGAGCAAAGGAGGCTTATCGAGGTAATCCTCACCGCGATAATGAAGCTCCAGCAGGTCACCGTTCAATAACATATCACGGGACATCCCGGCATACTGGGCCGCATCCACCTCCATTACATCCAACACCGATCCAAGACCGACCACGAGGATCAGGGTCAGCATATACAGGTTGAAGGCGCGCGTCGTCACGGGGCGAAAGTAAAAGGCTTGTTAATGCTTTCGCTGCCGGTGCCCTGCGCGGTGTAACATTGCACTACACGATCACATGGGACGCCGCACCATCGGGACATTGATGTTACTGGCCACGCTCAGCGTGATCGGGGTCGTGCTGATCCAAGTGCTGTGGCTTCGACAAGCTTCCCAGTACAGAAAGGACCAGGTGGAATTGAACCGGACCCAAGCCAGTCACTTGGAAAAGCAGTTCAATGACCGGGTGGTGATCGCGCTGACAGATGTCACGGAGCAGATCCTCTCGATCACGAAGGACCCGACCGACCTCTACGATGCCGTGAAACAGGAACGGCCGAACTACTTCGCTGTCACGATCAACGACACCCTGCATCCTTATCTCTTGGAGGCGTTGTTGCGCAAGGAGTTCAGTAGGCGCAACATCCAGGAGGACTTCGAGTACGGCATCTATGACTGCTTCACCGATAGCATCGTTTATGGCAATTACGTCTCGGCCGATACCGCCAACACGGACACCATCGCGCATACGAAGCTGCAGAAGTTGGACAAGGATGGCCACTACTTCGGGGTCTACTTCCCGAACCGCGCTAGCACCCTTTGGGAAAGTGAATCGACCGATGCACGCACGTGGGTGTTCCCAGCGGTCGTCACGCTCATCGTGTTCTCCTTCTTCGCATACAGTGTTTGGGTGATCCTCCGACAGAAGAAGTTGAGCGAGATGAAGAACGACTTCATCGGGAACATGACGCACGAGTTGAAGACCCCGATCAGTACCATCGCGCTGAGCAGTGAGGTGCTGAGCGATCCGGATATCATCAAGGAACCGGGGCGATTGCAGGATTACGCGCGCATCATCCGGAGCGAGAACGAACGATTGCGCATTCAGGTTGAACGCGTGCTTCAGCTTTCCACACTCGACAAGGACTCGCTTGAACTGGAGCGCGCGCCGATCGATATGCACGAGGTCATTCACGATATCATTGAACACTTCAAACTGCCGTTCCAAGAGCGTCGTGTTCGAGCACAGCTCGACCTCAAAGCCTCCCGATCCACAGTTCATGGGGACCGTGGTCACCTGACGAGCGCCCTCACCAACCTTCTGGACAATGCATTGAAATACGGGCCTGACGACACGACCATCATCGTGCGGACCAGGTCCGACAACCGTTCGTTGTACATCGACGTCATCGATCAAGGTATCGGTATCCGCAGTGACTATGTGAAACACGTGTTCGAACGCTTCTATCGGGTACATACTGGGAATCGCCACGATGTAAAGGGCTTCGGGCTCGGCCTGCACTTCGTGGACCAGATCGCCAAAGCACATGATGGTCGGGTGAGCGTGCAAAGCGAGTTCGGCAAGGGAAGCACCTTCACGCTGAGCCTTCCATTAGCTAACGTTGACACTGAACGATCATAATGGACCAATGAGCATGGGAGAAGAAAAGGCGAGCATACTCCTTGTCGAGGATGATCAGAACCTCGGCTTCGTGCTACAGGACACGTTGAAGAGGAAAGGCTATAATGTGCATCTATGCAGGGATGGCAAGGAGGGGTTGAAGCAATTCAACGAGCATCCATACGATCTATGCGTACTTGATGTGATGCTTCCCCAGAAGGACGGGTTCAGTTTGGCAGAGGATATCCGCTCGATCAATTCACAAGTTCCGATCGTCTTCCTGACGGCCAAGAGCCAGACCGATGATCGCATCGCGGGATTCAAGGCAGGCGGAGATGATTACATGACGAAGCCCTTCAGTCATGAAGAACTCATCCTCCGGATAGAAGCGATCCTTCGTCGCACACATGGACGTACGGAGGATCCTCGATCACGCGATCGCTTCGAGGTCGGAACGTATTCGTTCGACCATCGCAACCTGCTGCTGGTCCATCCGGACGAAGAGCGCAAGCTGACGAAGAAGGAAGCCGAAGTGCTGCGCTTATTGTGCATGCATCAGGATCAGGTGCTTCCCCGAGAACTCGTGCTGAACATGGTGTGGGGCGATGACACGTACTTTCTCGGAAGAAGTCTGGACGTGTTCATCAGTCGCTTGCGCAAATACTTGAAGCGCGATACAAATGTGCAGATCGTGAACGTGCACGGCGTTGGATTCAAACTGCAGGTCGGGTGATCGATCGTTGGACGCTCGATGCGCTTCCTTGTCGATGCGGATCACATTGCACGATCGACCATCGCGACGATATCAACAAAGGAAGGTGTGAACTATTCTTGGGACAACAACGTATCAAGTGCGAAGTCTCAATTACGTTTGACCAAAACAAACCCATTCGCCATGGCAAAGAAAGCAGCAAAGAAGGCAGCCCCTAAGAAGGCCGCGAAGAAAGTAGCCAAGAAGGCCGCTCCTAAGAAGGCAGCCAAGAAGGCCGCAAAGAAGGCAGCCCCTAAGAAGGCAGCTAAGAAGGCAGCCAAGAAAGTTGCAAAGAAGGCAGCTCCTAAGAAGGCGGCCAAGAAGGCAGCGAAGAAAGTTGCGAAGAAGAAGTAAGCTGCGTTCACCTGAACGCGTGGAGGGCCCCGAGCAGTCGGGGCCCTTCGCTTTTTTAGACCCTGCAGGTGAGTTGTACACTCACCTTTGAAGGATGAACGATCGCATCGCGAACCGTTGCGGTCGGTCCAGTGAACGATCGGATAGCGATCGATCCACAATAGCACATCAGCTTGAAGTCCGGTCGTAGGTGATCCCGACATGATCTTGTCGATCCGTGTTGGAGATGAGTGAAGCTTCGGATAATTGATCCCTTGGAACGAAAAAAGGCGCGATCGAACGACCGCGCCTTTCCATGAGTTCCATTCCTTCAACCACCGCCCAACAGGTCCTTCACGATGGCTGCGACCACTGCTCCATCCGCTTTCCCGGCGAGCTTCTTATTCACCGCTCCCATCACTTTACCCACGTCGGCCATGGACGTGGCTCCCATCTGCTTTACCATATCCTCCACGGCGGCTTTCACCTCGGCCTCGCTCATCCGCTTGGGCAGATACTTCTCGATCACCAAAGCTTGGGCCTCTTCCTCCTGGGCCAACTCGGCACGGTCCTGTGCGTGGTAGATCGCTGCGCTTTCCATCCGTTGCTTCAAGAGCTTCTGAAGGATCTTCATGCCTGTCGCGTCATCCAACTCATCCTGCCCACCTTCCTTGGTAAGTTCCATCATGAACGCACTCTTGATGGCACGCAGCGCATTGAGCTTGTCCTTCTCCCTGGCCAACATGGCCGCTTTGATGTCCGCGTTGATGCGCTCTTGTAGGGACATGTCGAATGGATCGGAACGATGCTGTTGCTGAAGTGAATATACGACGGATGTGACCTTATCAGTCGACGTTATCGTGCAGGTACGGATTGTTGCGCTTCAACTCAACACGGCGGTCACCGTTCTCATCGGTTTCCTCGTTCAAGGTGTAGCGGCTGATGTTGGTGTCGGTACTAGCCGTACTGTCGTTGAGTTGGATGTTCTTCCGCTTATAGGCCGGTTCACGCTCAAGGTCGCTCAAGCCGTTCGGTGTGCGCAAGCGTTGGTTCAGTTCCCGCACCTTCATCACGCGTTCCTCAACACGCTTCTGATGCTCCGCTTGTGAAAGACGGGCTTCATTCACTTCGGGCTGCGCGTTCGGTCCTTCCGGGTTCATCGGCTCCACCCGCTCTTCCTTATCGTAAAGGTTGAACACCTTTTTCTCCGGTGCATTTGCTGAACTCGAGAGCTGGGTATCCTGCTTTTCCACACGTGCCTTGTTCTCCAATTCGAACTCGATCGTTCGCTGCGGTGGGGCGGCAGGAGGTTGTACGGGTTCCACCTTCGCTTCGACCGGCTTCAGGTATGGCTCACTCGGCGTGGTCTCCGGAACGACCGGAGGTGTATGTGGCGCAGCCGGGGCGTTGCTCATCACCGGGTTCATGATCGGTTGCGTGATCATCGTCGGCACGTCCTCTCCCAAGGGTATCACGGTACGCGTGTTCTTCTCCGTTGCAACTGTCCCCGTATCCGGATTGGTCTGGAATCCGGTCGCGATAACAGTGATGCGCACCTTGTCGCCCAAGCTCTCATCCTTGCAATATCCCCAGATCACATCAGCACTGCTACCAGCAGCTTCCTGGATATGGTCGGTGATCTCATTGATCTCGTCCATGAGCACCTCGCGCTGGCCATGTGTGATGTTGAGCAACACGAACTTCGCACCGCGGATATCGTTGTCGTTCAACAAGGGTGAAGAAAGCGCATCCTGAGCTGCTCGCAGCGCACGGTCCTCCCCTTCCGCTTCGGACATGCCCATAATGGCAACACCGCTGCTGGTCATCACGGTCTTCACGTCCTCGAAGTCGACGTTCACCTTACCGGTCACGGTGATGATCTCGGCGATCCCCCGTGCGGCGGTGGAGAGCACGTTGTCTGCATGCTCGAAGGCGTTGTCCAAGCTCAGGTTCCCGAAGAGGTCCCGCAGGCGATCGTTGTTGATCACCAGGAGCGTATCAACGGAATCGCGCAACTCATCGATCCCCTGATTGGCTTGCAATTTCCTTTTGCGGCCTTCCCATTGGAAGGGACTGGTGACAATGCCAACGGTAAGGATGCCCATCTCGCGCGCGATCCTGGCGATCACAGGAGCTGCACCGGTACCGGTGCCACCACCCATACCTGCGGTGATGAACACCATCTTCGTACGCGTGCTAAGGAGTTGCTTGATCTCCTCTATGTTCTCCTGTGCGGCCTGGTTACCGCGATCGGGGATGGAGCCTGCGCCAAGCCCCTCGGTAAGAGCGAGGCCCAACTGGAGTTTCACCGGGACTTGGCTCATGTCCAAGGCTTGACGGTCCGTGTTACAGATGATGAAGTCCACACCCTTGATACCTTGGGCATGCATGTGGTTCACGGCGTTACTGCCACCGCCGCCCACGCCGATCACCTTGATGATCGAGGCGAGCTCTTTTGGAAGATCGAATTTCATGACGTTACGGATTTGGAAGGTGGTTCGTTGGATGGGTTGTGACAGCGATCAATTCTCATCTTCTTTCAACAGTTCGCTGGCACCGCTGAGGATGTTGGTGAAGAGCCCCCCGAGGACCCCTTTTGAGTGCCCCTTGACCGTGGTCTTGGTCGGGTTCATATGACCATCGGCGACACGAGGACGGTGACGGTCGAGGTAATCGAACCCTTTCATCACTAAGCCTACACCGGTCGCGTAAAGTGGACTTGTAACGGCCTCCACATTGCTCTTGGCGAGGTGCTCGTTCGGGTAGCCGATACGGGTGCTCATTCCGGTCATGTACTCCACCAGTTGTTTCAAGTGCTTCAATTGGGAGCCACCTCCGGTGAGGACGATACCGGCGATCAGCTGCTTCTCGATGCCGCTGTTCTTGATCTCGAAATGCACGTGCTCCAGGATCTCCTCCATTCTGCTTTGGATGATCTCCGCCAAGGTGCGCAAGCTGATCTCCTTGGGGTCGCGACCGCGAAGACCGGGAATGCACACCACTTCGTTCTCCTTGTTCTCCGCAGCTAGCGCGCTACCGAACTTGGTCTTCAGCAATTCGGCCTGGTCACGCATGATCCCACATCCTTGACGGATGTCCTCCGTGACCACGTTACCACCGAATGGGATCACGGCCGTGTGGCGGATGATGTTGTCGAAGAAGATCGCGATGTCGGTGGTACCACCTCCGATATCAACGAGCACCACGCCCGCCTCCTTCTCTTCAGCGCTCAATACCGCATCGGCGCTGGCAAGTGGCTCCAGGATGAGTTCGGTGACGTTCAGCCCGGCGCGGTGCACACACTTATTGATATTGCGCGCTGCAGTGACCTGACCGCTGATGATGTGGAAGTTTGCTTCCATGCGGATCCCGCTCATGCCGATCGGATCCCGGATACCTTGCTCGTTGTCCACGATGTATTCCTGTGGGAGCACATGGATGATCTCTTCACCAGGTGGCATCACAAGACGGAAGGTCTCGTCGATGAGCTGATCGATATCGGTCTGTGTGATCTCCTCCTCAAGGCTTTCGCGCATCTTCATACCCCGGTGCTGCATGCTGCGGATATGCTGACCTGCGATCCCCACGTTGACCGTCTCGATGTCCACCCCGGCACTATCACCCGCCTCACGGATGGCGGCCTTGATGCTCTCGACGGTCTTCTGGATGTTGGCTACGACACCACGGCTCACACCATCGGAGCGCGATTTGCCCATGCCGAGGATCTCGATCTTCCCCTGTTCGTTCTTACGCCCGACGATGCAGGCGATCTTGGTGGTGCCGATGTCGAGGCCGGCAACGATCTCTTGGTTGTTCTCCATTGGGTTGTGGGGTATTAGGGCGTTGTTCGTTTGGTGCAGACGACCTGATCAGCGAAGCGCACATCAATGAGCGCATAACGCCGCCAGTCGGCTTTGGGTATTCCTTTTTCGTAGAAGATCCGGAGCTTGTCGAAGCGTTGGTCGAGCAAAGTGCCGTCGCCGATGAGGATGCGCTGTGCGCCGACCCTCGGGATCAGCTCGAAATCCCCATCATTGTTCACGACCACTTGATCGATCATGGCATTCCAGAAGGGGTCGGCCGCAATGAAGGTGGCGAGGCGGTGGATATCGTCGGATCGATAGCGGTCCTGGATACTGTCGTTCTCGAATACAGATCGTACACCGCCCATTGCTCCTGGTTCATCCAGATCGCCGGTCACCACCAACACGCGCGCCGTGTAGTTCGCATTGGTCGGCATGGTCCATCCTTGCTTATCGATGTAGAAGCTCGACCCGTCGCGAACGAACACGCGCACGATCGGCTCGCGTTGAACGACGTCGACATGCAGTGTTCCATCCATGGTGTGGAACACCTCGGCTTTTGCCACGCATGGAATGGCGCGCAAGCGTTCCTCTATCCGTTTCACATCGATCTCACCAGTGGGTGATCCCATGACCGCCACTCCCTGGTCGAGCACCTCACGGCGCACGGCGGGTTCATCAATGAAATGCATCCCCTCGGCGCCTTCTACCCTGACCCGAAGGTCCACGATGAGTGCCCGGTCCGCGGTACGTTCCACGAAGCCGAGTGCGAACATCACACCAAGGAACGCGATCGCGATCCCCAACGGACGGAGGTATCGTTTCAACTTCATCATGGCCTGTAGCGTTCGTTCAACAAGCGTTCAATGCGCGGCACAAGCTGATCGATGTCACCCGCACCCATCGTGACAACGACCTCGAGGTCGCGCTTTTCAAGTTGTCCGAGCAGGTCCTGTGGCGTGCACAGTGCCTTATCCGTCATCTTCACATGGTCCAAGAGCCAGGCCGCGTTGATCCCGTTGATCGGTTCCTCGCGCGCAGGGTAGATGTCGAGCAGGAGCAGTTCATCGAGCGCGCTCAGACTATCGCCGAAATCGCTCGCGAGATCACGCGTGCGCGTGTAGAGGTGTGGTTGGAAGATCCCGGTGATGCGCTTGCCGGGGTACATCTCACGCACGCTTCCGATACATGCATCGAGTTCCTTCGGATGATGTGCATAGTCATCGATGAATACGACCCGTGGTCCACGGATCCTCGTTTGGAATCGACGCGCAACTCCTTTGAACGAATCGAGGCCATTGCGCAGGAGCTCAGGATCGACCCCGAACCGCAACGCGACCGTTGCGGCAGCGATCGCGTTCTCCACATTGTGCCTGCCCGGCATGCCCAACCGAAGGTCGCGCAGTTCATGTCCCTCGGCGATCAGATCGAAATGATACGCGCCATTGAGCACGCGGAGGTTCTCTGCCCGGGGCACTCCAGCACTTCCCAATGCATAGGTGACCACGTTCTTGCGCTCGGTGAAATGGGAAGCGATCCGCTCATGGACGAGCAAGGGCCCATCGCAAAGGATCGCGAAATTGGTATAGGCATCGAACATCGCTTCTGCTGTCCCATAGATGTCCATATGGTCCGGATCCATCGCTGTGATGATGGACTCGTTCGGGCATAGCTTGAGGAAGCTGCGATCGTACTCATCGGCCTCCACCACATTCACGACCGCATCATCATTCAACAACACGTTCGTTCCATAGTTGGCTGCGATCCCTCCCAAGAAGGCATTGCACTTCACCTTCCCAACTGTGAGCAAGTGCGCGACCATGGTACTTACCGTTGTCTTTCCATGTGTGCCGGCCACAGCGATCGTGCGCCGGTCCTTGGTCACCATGCCCAGTACATCTGCTCGCTTGAGGATGCACGCACCTCGCTCCTCCCAGAAACGTAGAAGTGGACTGTTCGCAGGGACCGCCGGGGTGCGTACGACCAGTACTTCTTCCGGAGGGCATTGACGATAAGCGTCCGGGATATGGGCAGGATCCTCACTGAACTGGACTTCGACACCTTCGCTTTGGAGCTGGTTGGTGAGTTCGCTCGGTGTTCGGTCATAACCCGCCACCTCTGCACCATGGCGCCGGAAGTATCGCGCAAGGCCGCTCATCCCGATGCCACCGACACCGATGAAGAAGAGGCGATCGTTGCTCAAGCCGCTCATGATTTCGAGGTATTGCTTTCGTTCAATTGCTTGCTTCGCCCCAAACGCACGACTTCCGCTGCGATGGTCTCGGCCGCATTGTTCGCACCCAATCGGGAGATCGCATTGCGCAGACCGTCCAAGGCCTTCGGGTCGTTGATCAGGTCGATCACCACACGGCCCAGGTCCTTCACAGCGTCCGCATCACGAACCAGTATCGCCGCGCCACTATCCGTCAGGGCACGCGCATTGTGCGTTTGGTGATCCTCAGCTGCGGTCGGTAGTGGAACAAGGATCGCTGGCTTTTGAACCAAGCTCAACTCGCTTACACTGATCGCTCCTGCACGCGAAACAACAAGGTCGGCCACCGCATAGGCGAGGTCCATCCGCGTTACGAACTCGAGCACCTTGCAGTCGGAATAATCCAGATCGGACACCGCCTTCTTCGCCTGTTCCAAGAAGGGCGTCCCCGTTTGCCAGATCACTTGAAGGCCAGCGTTCTTGAAGTTCGGAAGCGCCGCTTCGATACCCTTGTTCACCCCGCGTGCACCAAGGCTGCCGCCTGTGACGAAAAGGGTCGGGCGACCATCATTCAAGCCGAACAACTCCAAACCCCGCGGCCTCTTCCCGGCCAAGCGCACCACATCCTGTCGGACCGGATTGCCGGTCAGTAGCATCTTCTCCTTCGGGAAGTACTTCTCCATACCGGCGTAGGCCACACAAATGCGATCCACGCGCTTGGCGAGATAGATGTTCGTCTTTCCGGGATAGCTGTTCTGCTCTTGGATCAGCGTAGGCACTGCCATGCGCTGAGCAGCAGCCAGAAGCGGACCGCTGGCGTAGCCTCCTACGCCCACCGCAACATGTGGTTCGAACGTACGAACGAGCTTCCGTGCCTTCAACATGCTCCGCACCAAGCGCCAAGGCAAACCGAGGTTCCGCGTGATGGAGCCACGTTGGAACCCGCGGATCGGGAGGCCTTCGATCGCATACCCGGCCGCGGGCACCTTTTCCATTTCCATCTTTCCTTCGGCTCCCACGAAAAGGAATTGGGCATTCGTTTCCCGCTCACGCACCGCATTGGCGATGGCGATCGCGGGGAAGATGTGACCACCGGTGCCGCCACCGGAGATCATCACCCTAAGCGGATGCTGTTCGGAGGCGCTGGCCATCGGAATTTGAGGTTGAATTTGATTCGAGATCCCTGCTCACGCTGATCACAATTCCTATCGCCAGACAGGTGAACCAGATGCTGGTACCGCCCATACTGACCAATGGCAAGGGTTGCCCAGTTACCGGTACGAGGTTCACTGCGACCGCCATGTTGATCATCGCTTGCATGACAAGCATGAGGCTGAGCCCCACTGCGACCAGTGCTCCGAACGCCTTCTCACATCGACCGGCGATCCGCACTGCGCGATACATGAGAATGAGGTACAACAACAAGAGGCCAAGACCTCCGAGGATGCTTCCGTATTCCTCAACGATGAACGCATAGATCATGTCGGAGTACGGGTGCGGCAACCAATTCCGTGATGCGCCACTGCCGGGTCCGTTGGGCAGCAGGCCACCGGAAGCGATCGCGATCTTGGCATGCTCCACTTGGTAGTTCGCATCGTGGTCCACTTCTCCGAAACTGCTGATACGCTTCTCCCAGGTCTCCACGCGTGGGAGCACATCCAAGCTGAAGGCCTCATTGATCGTAACCAAAGCGATGAAGGAACCGACCGCAAGACCGAGGATGGTGAACAACCATTTCATGGGAACCTCACCAACGAACATGACGATCAAACAGAGCAGGAAGAGCAAGGCAGCGGTGGAGAAATTGGCCGGCAGGATCAAGGCGCAGATCACCCCGACCGGCATCATCAATTTGAATAGGACATCGCGGAAGGTCCACTCCTGTCCACCTTGTTTCGAGATCACCCGAGCGAGGTAGACCACCAGGACCACCTTGGCCAGGTCGCTTGTTTGGAAGCTCTGGTTGATGATGGGGATGGTGATCCAGCGGCTCGCGTCATTGATGTTCGACCCAAGGATCAATGTAAGGAGCAACAACAAGGCCACCAGACCGATCGCGAGCTGGGACAAGCGCGAATACATGGTGTATCGCAGTTTGGAAGCGTAGTACATGATCATGCCCCCAGTGGCGAGCATGATGCCGTGCTTCATCAGGAAATGCAGCGTACTTCCACCCTCCCGTTTGAAGGCGAGCGAACTGATGCTGCTATATACCGCGAGCAGGCTGATCAGCCCCAGAAAGAGGGCCGTCATCCAGATCACGCGATCGCCTTTCAGCTTTTGCAGTACCGTGTTCATCGCTCGTTGTTCAGGTCTATTCAGTTCGTCCTTTTCTTTTACAGGTCACGCACAGCGCGCTTGAACTCCGCGCCACGTTCCTCGTAGTTGGCGAATCCATTACCGCTCGGGCAGGCAGGACTAAAGAGCACCGACTGTCCCTCCACAGCAAGTTCATTGGCAAGGAACACCGCAGTACGCAGATCCTCCGTGGCGTAGAAGTGTTCCACTGGAATGCTGGGTGGCTCCTCGTTGGCGGCCGGCTTCCGACCGAACAACACAACGGCAGCGACCTTTTCAAGTAACAACTCGCCCACAAGCCCTTCATCCATTTCCATTGTGAGATCCCCAACGATCCACACTACTTGACCTTCCAGCTGGCCAAGCGAATCCAAGGTGGCATCAAGGAACGTTGCTTTGGAATCGTTGATGTACACCACACCGTTCACTTCGGCCACATGCTCCATCCGATGCGGGCCCGAACTCTGCCCGGCGAGGGCAGCACGACGTGCTTCGATCAATCGACCGCCGATCGCCTTGAGCACTGCTGGTTTGTTCCGGTCTTCCATGTGTTCGCGTATTCGTATCAAAGGGACTTCACAGCGGCTTTGAACTTGCGTCCCCGTTCCTCGTAATTCTCGAAGAGGTCGAAGCTTGCACAGGCAGGGCTCAACAGCACGACATCACCGGATTCGGCCATCTCGTAAGAAGTCTGCACCGCCTGTTCCGCGCTCCCCGTTTCGACCAGCACAGGTACAAGGTCGCCGAAGGCCTTCTGGATCGCAGCATTGTCCTTTCCCATGCATACGATGGCCTTCACACGTTCCTTCACCAGATCGCGCAAGCTGGAATAGTCATTCCCCTTGTCCACTCCACCCACGATCCATATCACGGGCTTTGCCATGCTCTCGAGTGCATACCACGTGGAGTTCACGTTCGTCGCCTTCGAGTCGTTGATGAACTCGATCCCGTGCACAAGCGCAACGTGCTCCAAGCGGTGTTCCACGTTCTGGAAGTCGCTCAGGCTCTCGCGCACGAGGTCCTTGCGGATGTCCAGGACGCGAGCGGCTATGCCTGCGGCCATGGAGTTGTACACGTTGTGTTTTCCTTGGAGTGCGAGTTCAATGATCGACATGCGGAATGTGGATTTGTCGGTGGTGATCTGAAGGTTGTCATCTTGTAAACAGGCCCCTAGCTCGAGGGCATGATGGATGGAGAAGGGCCAGCTGCGGGCCTTCACCGAATGGGTCCGTAGCCAGTTGATGGACTCCTGGTCATCGGCGCAATGGATGAAGTGGTCCTGCGGCCGCTGATTCATGGTGATGCGGAACTTGCTGGCCACGTAGTTCTCCATCCGGTATTGGTAGCGATCCAGATGGTCCGGTGTGATATTCAACAACACCGCGATGTCCGGGCGGAATGTGCGGATGCCATCCAACTGGAAGCTGCTCAATTCAAGTACGTAGTGCGCATGATCACCTTCGGCGACAAGTGCGGCGAAACTGTTGCCCACGTTACCACCAACGGCCACATCCAATCCGGCCTTTTGCAGGATATGATGCGTCAGGAGCGTGGTCGTGGTCTTTCCGTTGCTTCCGGTGATCCCGATGATGTGGCCGCTGCAATAGCGGTACGCGAACTCGATCTCGCTGATCACGAGCACTCCTCTTTCCCGCGCGGTAACGACCAACGATGCGGTATCCGGGATCCCTGGGCTCTTCACCACCTCATCCGCGTCGAGCACCTTGTTGGCGGAATGACCACCCTCTTCAAAAGCGATACCGCGTGCGATCAGTTCGTCCTTGTACTTCGGCTTGATGGCACCTGCGTCGCTCACGAACACATCGATCCCTTCGCGCTGCGCCAATCGCGCTGCACCAACACCGCTCTCCTGAGCCCCGAGGACAACGAGCTTCGTCATCGGATCTTCAGGGTTACAATGGACAGGACAGCGAGCATGATGCCCACGATCCAGAAGCGTGACACGATCTTGCTTTCATGGATCCCGAGCTTCTGATAGTGGTGGTGCAAGGGGGACATCAATAGGATGCGACGTCCTTCACCGTACTTCCGCTTCGTGTATTTGAAGTAGGAGACCTGTGCCACCACACTGAGGTTCTCAATGAGGAACACGCCGCATAGGACCGGGATAAGCAACTCCTTGCGAACAAGTATCGCGAGCGTTGCGATGATGCCTCCGAGGGCCAGACTGCCCGTATCGCCCATGAAGACCTGGGCCGGGTAAGCGTTGTACCAGAGGAATCCGATACATGCACCGAGCAACGCTCCGATGAACACGGCAAGCTCACCGCTTCCCGGGATGTACATGATGTCGAGGTACTGCGAGAAGATCACATTGCCGCTCACGTACGCCAACACCCCCAGCGCGAGCACCATGATCGCAGAGGTTCCTGTTGCCAGACCATCCAAGCCATCGGTGATGTTGGCGCCATTGCTCACCGCGGTGATGATGAAGATGACGACGAGGATGTAAACGATCCATGTATATCTGCGCGCATCGTTCCCGAAGAGCTTGGCGAGAATGGACGAGTAGTTCAGCTCGTTGTCCTTCACGAAAGGGATCGTGGTGTTCGGCGATTTGCGATTCAACATGTAGTGCACCGTACCATCCTCCTCGGTGATCGTATGCACATGCTTCTCTTCGAACTGCTGGGCCAGCACCTCGGAAACCTCCACACGCGTTCGTATCTCAGGGTGGAAGTAGACCGTGGCACCGATGATGATCCCGACCCCGACCTGGCCGACCACTTTGAACTTCCCTGCGAGTCCGCGCTTATCCTTCTTGAAGACCTTGATGTAGTCGTCAACGAAGCCTATCGCACCCAAGAAGATGGTGCTCGCAAGCAGTAACAGGATATAGATGTTGTCAAGTCGCGCGAAGAGCAAGGTGGGTATGATCGTGGCCGAGATGATGATGAGGCCGCCCATGGTGGGTGTACCCTGTTTCTTCAATTGCCCTTCCAAGCCGAGATCGCGAACGGTCTCTCCCACTTGCATGCGCCGCAACAGATTGATGATACCCTTACCCCACCACAATGAGATCAGCAAGGACACGAACACCGCCATGGCCGCACGGAAGGAAATGGACCCGAACATGCCCGCACCCGGGATGCGGTCACCAAGTAGATCCATGACGTGCGCCAGCATTACTTATGGAGGAGTTCAAGGGTTTCCATCAACACGGCAGCATCATCGAAAGGGTGTTTCACCCCGTGTATCTCCTGGTAGGTCTCATGACCTTTTCCAGCGAGCAGTACCACGTCGCCCGGTTTCGCCATGCCAACGGCCTGTCGGATCGCTTCGCGCCGATCCACGTTCACCCACACGCGTGAGGCGTCGCCGGGTGCAACACCTTCGCGCATCTCCGAAAGGATCGTCATCGGGTCCTCGGTGCGTGGATTATCACTCGTGAGCACCACCTGATCACTGTTCTCCAGCGCGATCCGCGCCATCAGCGGACGTTTGGTACGGTCCCGATCACCGCCGCAGCCCACCACGGTGATCACTTGTTCATCCTCACTGCACACATCGTTGATCGTGGTCAACACGTTCTTCAAAGCATCCGGCGTGTGCGCGTAATCAACGATCCTGAGCACACCGCCCGGGCCGCGCACGATACTGGAACCGGCCCACTGGTGGCTGCAGGTCGCTCAGGGCGGTGAGCACGTTCAGTGGTGATTCACCGAGGAGTACGGCAACGCTATACACCGCGACCAGATTGCTTGCATTGAACTCGCCGATCAAGCGCGAATAGATGTCGTGCCCATCGATGTTCAAATGCAGTCCGGTCAGCTGGTTCTCGATCACCTTTGCTCGGTGATCGGCCATGTTCCGCACCGCGAAGGAGCGCTTGGTGGCCTTGCAGTTCTGCACCATCACGGCGCTGTTCGGGTCGTCCGCATTCACCAAGGCGAACGCATCCTGGCCCAACTGATCGAAGAAGCGCTTCTTGGCCTTGATGTATTCCGCGAAGGTGCCGTGGTAGTCGAGGTGATCGTGCGTGATGTTGGTGAACACACCGGCCGCGAAACGCAATCCCGCGATCCGCTCCTGCACCACGCTGTGCGAGCTCACCTCCATGAAGCAATGCGTCACGCGCTCAGCGACCATCTCCGCAAGGATCTCGTTCAACCGGATCGCATCCGGTGTCGTATGCGTGCTCGGAACGGCCCGTTGCCCGATGCGCATCTCGACCGTGCTGATGAGCCCGCACTTGTAGCCCAAGGCCCGGAACAAGCGATAGAGCAAGGTTGCCACGCTCGTTTTACCGTTCGTTCCGGTAATTCCGACGAGCCTCAACTTCTTGGCCGGGTGATCGAAGAAGTTCGCGGCCATGATCCCAAGGGTCGCTGCCGCATCGTCAACGCCGACATAGGTGACCCCTTCCTTCAGGTCCTTCGGCAGTTCTTCGCAGATGATCGCGCGCGCACCGTTCTCGATGGCCTTCTCGATGAAGTCGTGCCCATCCACTTGCGTGCCGCGCGTGGCAATGAAAGCGGAGAACGCAACGACCTTCCGGCTATCGAAGGCAAGGTGCTCGACCGCTGTGTTGGTGGAGCCGACCACTTGCTCGATCCGGACCTTGTACAGTATGTCCTTGAGCAACTTCATGTCAACTCGATGATGATGGTTGAACCGTGCACGGCCTTGGACCCGGGTTGGATCGATTGGCGCTTCACCATACCATTGCCTTGGATGCGCACCCGAAGACCACTGTTCTCGAGGATGTACACCGCATCGCGCAAGCCCATGCCCAGCACGTTCGGCACACGGTCCATGCTGTTCGACGGGATCCCGCGTGGGCGCAGTACCACGGTCGTATCACCCGCTTCCGTGCTCACCCACTCGCCTTCACCTTCAACCTGCATGGGCACTTTCAAGCCCTCCAAAGCGCGGCGCAGATCACCGCTGTGACCACTGAAGCTCACTGGCGTGCGCGGACCGGTGTTATCCGTCAGCAGCACGTCCTGCTGAAGTTCCAAGCGGTTGCTATAGATCTTATCGGCGATCTCCTTGAAGATCGGGCCGGCCACGACGTTGCCGTAATAGCCGCTCATGGTGGGACCGTTCACCACAACGATGCAACTGTACTTGGGCGCATCGGCCGGGAAATAGCCGACGAACGATGCTTGGTAACTGACGCCGTCGGTCTTGTAACTACCATTACGAGCGATCTGAGCGGTACCGGTCTTTCCGGCGATGGTGAAGTGTGCCGCTTTGAGGTTCACTGCTGTTCCACTGTCCACCACGCCTTGAAGCATACCGTGCACGATATCCAGTGTGCCCTTCGAGCAGATCTTCGGGTTCATCACCTTCGGTTCGAAACGCTCCACCACCTTGCCATTGCGCGAGACCCGCTCCACGAACTGTGGCTGCATCAAACGGCCATCGTTCGCCACGGCGTTGTAGAAGGCGAGTACTTGCAACGGGGTCAAGGCCACTTCATAACCGATGCTGATCCACGGAAGACTTACCCCGCTCCACAATTTGTTCCCCGGCTCGCGCATCGTTGGTTGCGCTTCGCCCGGGATCATCACGCCGGTGGGTTCGTTCAAGCCCATGCGCTTCAAACCGTCCATGAATCGCTGTGGGTCCTTTTGATAGGCGCGGTTCACAGCGACGCTGATACCGGTATTGCTGGACAGTTCGAATGCACGCTGAACGGTGATCCTGCCATAACCGCCTTCATGCGAATCGCGCATGATGCGATCGTAGAACCGGACCTGACCGTGTTTGGTGTCCACGGTATCGGTCGGCTTGATCAAGCCATCCTCAAGCCCTACCATCAGCGATGCCAGCTTGAAGGTCGACCCCGGCTCCGTGGCCTGCGACACGGCGTAGTTCAGGTCGGACACATAGGTGCTGTCCCGCCGTGTGAGGTTGCAGATGGCCTTCACGTAGCCCGTCTCCACCTCCATCACCACAAGGGTGCCGTACTGCGCACCGTGCTTGCGGAGTTGCGCTTCCAGTGCTGCATCAGCAACATCCTGTAGGTTGATGTCGATGGTGGTGTGGATGTCACTACCCGGTTTTGGATCAACGCCATCACCGTCGTCCATCGGCATCCAGACGCCACCTGTCAACCTGCGTTCCAGGCGCCGACCTGTCACCCCCCTCAACCATTTGTCATAGCCGCCCTCCAGTCCAACGGTACTGCTATCACGCAGGATGTAGCCCACGGTGCGGCTGGCCAAACGACCGAAGGGACGCATCCGGGCCGTGCGCTTCTCGGTGATCAGTCCACCCTTGTAACGGCCGAGGTTGAACAGTGGAAAGTCCCGAAGGGCCTGTACTTGTGTATGGTCCGCCTTGCGCTTCACCAAGTGGTACCGCTCCTTGCGGTGCCGGGCATCGACCAGGTCGCGCTTGTACTCTGCCGCTGTGCGATCACCGAACAGCTCAGCCAATCGGATCGAGAGCGAATCAATATGTTCCCGGAACAATTCGTTCGTCAGACCGCTCGGCACCATGTCCATGCGCACCTCATACTCGGGAACACTGGTGGCCAATAGGCGACCATCCTCGCTGTAGATGTGTCCGCGATCCGGCTGCACGATCCGGTAGGTGGTGGAGACCGTCTCGGCCCTGGCCGCCCACTTCTCTCCTTCGACGAGTTGGATCACGAACAGCTTGACGGCGATCGCCAATGCGAAGAGCACCAGAAGCAGGTAGATGATATTGGCCCGCGCACGGAGCTGCTTGTGCTCGTTCATGGCGTGCGGGTTTTATCGAGTTCCTTTTTCCGCACCTCCAACTTCACCGGCGGTACACGGCTCTCCCGCAACCCCAACTCGCCGATCCCGGCCGCCACTTGGCTTTGCTGCTCGGTCTTCTCCAACCGCGAGCGCACGGTGATGTATTCGGAGCGCAGCTCCTTCAACTCAGCATCGGTACCGTTCAACTCGCGTACGATCCGCTCGGTATGATACCCGTAGGCGATGTACACGATCATCAACCCGGCGCAGAAAAGAATGAAGGACATATTCCGCAACACGTTGTCCCGCGTCAGGATCGAGCCGTTGAGGACACTGACCAGGCCGCGTGGCATGCGCGCAGCTTTGGCCTTCCCCTTGGAGGCGGTCCTTACCGGTGCTTCCGGTGCTTCTTCGATCTTATCGCGCAGCTTGTTCACGTGCGTGTCGCTATTCTCAGTCGGGCACTTCGGGCCCTAGGGTTCCTTGCTATTTCGAGATCCGTTGGTTGGATCGCTTTGTTGCTTGAAGGGTCGAACGGTCGTTGGCGATTGCCGAAGAGGTCCTTGGTCTCTTCGCCCCCGAGGTCACCGCTGCGCATCCAGTTCTTCACCAAGCGATCCTCGAGCGAGTGGTAGCTCATCACCACCAATCGACCGCCGGGTGCGATCACTTCCGCGCTTTGCGTAAGCAGGGCCTCAAGCGAAGCGAGTTCATCGTTCACCGCGATGCGCAGGGCTTGGAACACTTGCGCGAGGAAACTGCTTTCCTTGCCGCGTGGCGTCACCGGCCTCAATGCGTCCACCAACTGGAAAGTGGTGTTGATCCGTGCTTGCGCACTGACCTTCACCAATTGCCGCGCGACACGGTGGGCGCCATCCACTTCGCCGTACTTCCGGAGCATGGCGGTCAATGCGGTTTCGTCCAGATCGCGGAGCAGCTGTGCGGCGGTGCGCTTGGCGCGATGGTCCATCCGCATATCCAATGGACCATCGAAGCGGAAGCTGAATCCGCGTGCCCCGGTATCGAACTGGTGACTGCTCACGCCCAGATCGGCGAGCAGACCATCCACCGGGAGCGCGTCGAAGAAGCGCAGATGGTTCCTCAACCAGCGGAAATCAGAGCGCACCAAGGTGAAGCGCTCATCGTCGATCGCATTGGACCAAGCATCGCGGTCGCGGTCGAATGCGACCAGCCTACCACTCGGGCCCAAACGATCAAGGATGGCCTTGCTGTGACCACCACCACCGAACGTCACGTCCACATAGACGCCGTCGGGGCGGATGTTCAATCCTTCAAGACAGGCTTGTAAAAGAACGGGGTCGTGATATTCATGCGCCATTGGTTTTGGGGCTACCGCCCATGACTTTCGCCGCCAATGACTTGAAGTCCACTTTCCCGCCGAGCGCACGCTTGTGCAACTCCTCGCTCCATAGCTCGATGCGATCGCCCATCCCGGTGAACACGATGCTCTTGCTCAATTGAGCATGTTGCATCAATGGCTTGGGGATCAGCAAACGCCCGTTGGCGTCGAGTTCCACTGGTGTCGCCCCATTCAGGAAGCGCCTTAGGAATTCGACGTTGTCCGGGTCGAAGCGGTTCAGCCGGCGCACCTCGGCGCTGGTCCTGTTCCACTCCTCCATCGGGTACAGTACGAGGCACTGGCTGAACACATCGCGGTTCACCACGAAGCCATTGGCCGCCTCCCCGCCGAGCTGCTTTTTCAGCGCGGCAGGCAAGAGCGCGCGGCCCTTGGCGTCCAGTGTACTTGGGTATTCCCCTAATAGGTTCAGCATCGTGCATGCTCGCAGGAATGGTCGCGAAAGTAGGTCGAGTCACCCACTTTTACCCACGATCTCCCCCGTTTTTGCCTCTTTGTTGATAAATCTTCAACGGCGAAGCTAGTCCAAAGTTGCCTTTCGCCCATATACAGCCTAGAAATAGGCGATCTAGGCCGTGGGAGAAAGTGGGGATCTATGAACAATCGAGAACCCTTCCCGAGGTGTCGGACGTGCTTTCGAAAGGACCTGAAAGTTCTGCCCCCTGAATGCGCAATGCCCGTCCCTATTGGCAGGATCGATCAACAGGGCGATGTGAAGAGGCTGATGGTCGGCCGAGGTGGTAAGTAGTGGGAGCAAGGGGGTGCGGATGCCATCGGCTTCCCAAGACGCTTCAGGCCATCAAGCACCAGCTCGGCATGCGGTCGGGAATTCGCGGGCATTCAAGACCCCTTCAGAGCGTGAACGGTTACTGTGAAACGATCCTCAGATCCGACAGGGGCATCGCATTCACAGCAACTTGTTCGTTCCATAGCACCTTCCCTTTCCTTCATCGCCGCATCCGTCTACCTTTGGACGGATCGCATTCCACCATGGCGAACGAACGAACACTGAAGAATGAAGGAGAGTTCCAGTACCTCGATGCAGGGCAGGGAGAGCCCCTCATTCTGTTGCACGGATTGTTCGGAGCACTGAGCAATTTCGGACCGTTGTTCGATCACTTCACGCCGAAGTACCGGGTGTTGGTACCGATGTTGCCGCTGTACACCTTACCCATGTTGAGCACCAATGTGGACAACCTCGCGAAGTTCCTGGACCGCTTCATTCAGCACACCGGATTCAAGCATGTCAACCTGATCGGCAATTCCTTGGGCGGACATGTGGCCTTGGTCTATTGCAGCCGAAAGCCGGAAATGGTGCGCAGCTTGGTGCTGACGGGAAGCAGCGGGCTGTATGAGAACGCATTTGGCGGTGGGTTCCCACGTCGCGAAGACAAGGAATTCATCCGGAAGAAAGTGGCCGTGACCTTCTTTGATCCGAAGCACGCCACGGATGAACTGGTGGAGGAGTGTTACGAAACGATCAACGACAAAGCGAAGTTGATCCGGATCCTCTCCTTGGCGAAGAGCGCCATACGGCACAACATGGCCGCGGAGATCCCGAAGCTGAAGATGCCCGTGCTCCTGATCTGGGGCAAGCAGGATACGATCACACCGCCTGAGGTGGCGCAGGAGTTCCACACCTTGATGCCCCACAGCGAGTTGCATTGGATCGATGAATGCGGACATGCAGCGATGATGGAACATCCGACGCAATTCAATGCGATCCTGGAGAAGTGGCTGGCGAAGACCTTGGTTTGAAATTGACCTGTGGACCGGCCGGAGGTGACACCGCAGTGATCACTGGGATAAGGTCATTCCGTTCGACCTGTACCAAAGCAACCTCGCTCCTCATATGAAAGCCCTTATTGCAGAACACCTTGGCAGCGGCCGCGAAGCGCAGCATTGGCCGAAGCCATCATTGCCGGAGTATGCCTTCATCGGCCGAAGCAACGTCGGAAAGAGCTCGTTGATCAACATGCTGTGCCACATCAACAAGCTGGCGCGGGTGAGCAACACGCCGGGCCGCACGCGAAATGTGGAACACTTCAAGGTACAGGGGACCTTGACAAAGGATGCGCCCTGGATGCTAGCCGATCTGCCGGGCTATGGATTCGCCAAAGTGAGCAAGGTGGAACGCGCCGCATGGGAGATCATGATCCGTGCGTACTTGAAGGAACGCGAGAACCTCCAAGTGGTCTTCCTATTGGTCGATTCACGGCTCGAGCCCCAGAAGAACGACCTGGACATGGTGCAGTGGCTCGGCGAGAACAACATCCCTTTCGCCGTCGTATTCACGAAAAGCGACAAGCTGAAGCAACCCAAGGTGCAGAGTAATGTTGCTTCCTTCCGACGAGAAATGCGGAAGACATGGGAAACCCTTCCCACGATGTTCGTCACAAGCTCGGAAACCTCCAAGGGGAGGGACGAGGTACTGGCCTATATCGAGGAGGTGAATACGGCCTGGGGCGCTTGACCTCTGCTACAGTTTACAGGGCCAAAAGGCAGGTCGCACCTGCGACCTGCTCTTGTTACCTGCCTCCTGCTCATTTACCCTCCTTCAACTCGGGCAACATGTGCTCCGCGAAGTAGGCCCCGAAGTCGCGCATCTGCGCGGCCATCTTCCCTTCGCTCGTCGCACGTTCGAAGGTATCTGCAAGGGTAAGGATGTTCTGGTGGAAGAAGGCCTTCATTTCCTCGATCGTCATATCCTTGGTCCAAAGGTCCACGCGTAAGGTGTTCTTCTCCTCCTCATCCCAAACGGAGAGCAACACGGCCTTGGTACGGCTCTTCTTACCATTATCCTCGGCCTGCCAGTCGATCCGCTCGGGCACGTTGTTCTCATCCAGATGTACAGCAAGGTGTATGTGGGAGGTCTTCATGGTCCGTGGTCTCTCAATGACGGGCAAAGCACATCATCGTGGTTTATAACTTTTCAATATGGCGTTGGGATCATCCATCGCGAAGAGCTCTTCGAATGTCAGTTCCGGATGGTCGGCCATGTACGCGCTGACCATTCGCAGGCCGATCCATTCGCCGATGTGACCCGGGCTCTCGCGCGGCAGCCCGTTGGTGAACGGCCCGTCGTTCATCAAGCGGCCGATGTCGTCGGCGTTCTCGCTGAACAGCTGGTCCTTGGATACGATCTCCTTCCAAACGTTGTACTCACTCGCTTCGCACCAGGCCAATTGTGCAGGGGTGAACGCCAATTTCAAGGCGGGGTCGGTGTCCGGAAGCATGGCGTCCAACAAGGCCATCACCTTCCCTGTTTCCACAAGGTTTGTCAACACATCCGCCCCACGGATGTCGCGTGTGTAGTGTACCAGCAGCCATCCCTTCAGCGCACTGGGCACGAGCATTTCCGGCCGCATACGGTCCTTGACATACTGGGGGAATGCTTCCGGCGCGAGATAGCCGATGACAGGATGGTCCTTTCCGATGAACCACTCCACACCGACACCCAACACACTGTCCGTCGGGAAAATGCCATAGTTGTACCCCGAATTGAAGGCGACGATACGCGGCACAAGGCTATCCGGGAACAGGACATGCGATCGCTTCAAGGCATCCTCGAACTGGATCCGTTGCGGCTCGAGATCGCCGAGCACGCTATCCACGGCGTCCTGCGTGGCGCTCCAGTCGGGATCCGTAACAAATCGTGCCAGTACGGCGCCCAAGCGCGGATCCTCGAGCGGCGCACCTTGAAGGATGTCCTCGATGTACACCCGATAGAACTCACCATAGGTGGCCGATGCACGCAGACTGAACGCCACCATACTGTCCGGTGGTGTGCGGAAAAGGTCGCGGTCCAAACGACCGATCTCCACGTGCAAGGGTACCCCTTCAATGGGCACCCTTTTGTGACCAGGACCGGTACAAGCCGTCAATAAAGTGATAGCCGTGCAGAACACGGACAGTGATGCGCGAAGTTCCAAGCCCTTACCTTTGACCGTCCGTTAAAACCACCCCAAAACTATGAAGAAGGCCTTCCTATTTGTGATCACCCTAGGAATGATCGCACCAACGGCAAGCGCGCAGGACGATAGCGGCGTCCGCTTCGGCCTGAAGCTTGCTCCGAACATGTCCTGGCAACGGCCGGATGTGAAAGGGCTCAGCAGCAATGGCAGCAAGTTCGGTTACACCTTCGGGCTCAACATCGAATTCCCTGTTGGGGCGAATGGCAACTACCGCTTCGCGACCGGCCTGCTCCTGAACAATGTGGGCGGAAAACTGAAGCAGGACTATTCCTATTCCGAAGCCGGTTCAACGGTTGTTCTGACGAAGGAGCTTGAGCAGGACCTATCGCTGCGATACGTTGAACTACCGTTGACCATGAAGCTGATGACCAATGAGATCGGTTACATCCGATACTTCGGGCAGATCGGCTTCGGCACCGCGTTCAACATACGCGCCAAAGCGGATTACGACACGCCCGTATTCGACCCGAACAACGGATCCTCCGTGACCGGCTTCACCAAACTCGAGGACGAGGACGTCAAGGACGATATCCAGTCCTTCAAGGCCTCGTTGATCATCGGCGCCGGTATGGAGTACAACTTCTCCGGTAGCACATCGATCCTGATCGGTGTCAACTACAACAACGGTTTCACGAACACGTTGAAGGATATCCAAGTGAACGGGAAGGACGCGAAGTCATTCCAGGATTATCTTGAGTTGAACCTCGGCGTATTCTTTTGAAACGAACGACCATCCATCGGACCCCGTTCGCCCACCGGTGGACGGGGTTCTTTATTCCAGACCCATGCGCACGAACAAAGTGATCGAACACATCAGCGACTGGCTCAAGGATTACGCCATCTCGAACGGGCAGAATGGCTTCGTAGTGGGAGTCAGCGGCGGCATCGATAGCGCCGTGACCAGTGCCTCGTGCGCTCGCACCGGACTTCCGACCCTCTGTGTCGAAATGCCCATCCACCAATCGCACGATCAGGTGCAACGCGCACAGGACCACATCACCTGGCTCAAGGAAGGACATCCCAATGTTCGCATGGAAGTGGTCCAGCTTACACCTTCCTTAGACGCCATGGTGGCCGCCCTGCCCAAGGTGGATGACCAAGCCTTGATGGAACTGGCGCTTGCGAACAGCAGGGCGCGGTTGCGCATGACCACACTGTACTATTTCGCAGGACTCCTTCGCTTTCTGGTGGCCGGCACGGGGAACAAGGTCGAGGACTTCGGAGTGGGGTTCTTCACCAAATACGGCGACGGCGGTGTCGACCTGTCCCCGATCGCGGACCTGACCAAGACCGAGGTGTACACCGTGGCCGCTGAACTCGGGATCATTGAAGGCATCATGCGCGCGAAGCCCACCGATGGGCTTTGGGGCGATGACCGCACGGACGAGGACCAGATCGGGGCGACCTACCCGGAATTGGAATGGGCCATGGCGCTTCGCGAACAAGGATCCGACCCTGCATCGCTCGATCTATCGCCTCGGCAGCGCGAGGTCCTTGCCATCTTCGATCAGCGCTACGCCGCCAACCGTCATAAGATGGAGCCCATACCGGTGTGCATGATACCCGATGCCTTGAGGCACTGAGCGACCGTTCCCTATCCGACCAGGGTCACCTTTTGGAAACTTCCACATCAAGGGTAAGCACACCGCCCGATGACCGATGAGGAGATCCTATTGATGCTGCGGGAAGGCCGGGAACATACGGCACTTACCAAACTGTATACACACCTCCCGAAAGTGGAGCGGATGGTCCGCAACAACAGCGGTACACGCGCCGATGCAAAGGATCTTTTCCAGGACGCGCTGATCATCCTGCATCGGAAAGCACGATCCTCGGAATTCCAATTGACCTGCGGACTTGGCACCTACCTCTATGCCGTTTGCCGCAACAACTGGCAGGCCGAATTGCGCCGTCGAGGTCGTTTCACACAAGAGCTGGAAGCCGCTCCGGACGAGCCGACGGACCTTGATGAACTGTTGGCCACCGAAGGACGCAACGGACTGGCGGAACGCGCGCTGAGTTCCCTCGGTGCCACTTGTCTTGACCTGTTGAAACGCTTCTACCTGTTGAAAGAACCGCTCGTTGCAATTGCCAAGTCCCTCGGGCTCGCCGGTGAGGGCGCAGCGAAAACGCGCAAGTACAAGTGCCTAGAGGAAGCCCGGAAACGGTTCCGAGCCCTAGCGGCCAATGCTGGCGATATCAACCTTCAAGCCCAGTGACCATGCGCAACGAACTGGAGCTGATGGACCTGATCGAGCGCTACTTGGATGGGGGCCTCGACCACACCGAAGCAAGCGTCATGTCCCAACGCATTGCGGTTGACGACGGGCTGCGCCGGCAAGTAGAGGAACAGCGGGCCTTGCGGGCCGGGATGGAACGTGTAGGCTCGCGCATGGCGGTGGTGAAGGCTTATCGCTCTTACCGCTTCTGGAAATGGGCACCCTGGATGGGAGGTGTCCTCCTATTGACCGTCATAGCCTTGGTCACCCTGTGGCCTTCCGAAAAGGAGCATGATTATCCGCAACCCTCGGTAGAGGTCGCGGAGGTGCCGACACCTGTGGAGGCGCCGACCGAAGAGCCCGATGTCGAGATCGATCGGACGCCAAGTGACCCAGGGTCGACCTCCGTCCACCGGATGGTGACGAAAGAGATCAAGGTGGTAGAAGACGTGATCCAGGATACCGTACTCTCGGGACAACGAGTGGAGGTCAAGCAGCGCGTGGTTTCTGCAGAAAGTGTGCAACTACCAATGGTATGGGACGATGCGGAAGTGGTCCACAACACGGCCGCGCTGGAGCCGAGGCCGGCGTTCCCCGGCGGCGATGATGCCCTGGGCGCCTTCCTGATGAAGAACCTACAGTATCCCGCAGAGGCCGAACGCAAGGCCGTTCAGGGGCGCGTGGTGGTCTCGTACATCGTGATGAAGGACGGTACCATTCAGGACATCCGTGTGGAGAAGGGCTTCGATGCGGCTTGCGATCAAGAGGCCATGCGGGTGGTCCGGAAAATGCCGAATTGGGCCCCAGGAAAATTGAACGGCGAACTCGTGAACGTGCGCGTTCAGCTTCCGATCGTGTTCACCTTGCGGATCCAGCGCATGGAATAGGCCTCAAGCGATCGTCCACGTGTTGTCGCCGCGCAACAGGGCATCCAGGTCGCCCGCTCCCTTCCGCTCCTTGGCCAACGCCACCTGTGCGTTCAACTTCGTTTCGTGCGTTGGCCGATCGCTCACGTAGAACACGCCGAAGGGCCTCGGCATGGCTCCCTCCTTGTTGGGGTCATCGAAGAGCCGCACGAGTATGGAGGCCTTGAAGCCATCGCGTTCGTCGTGGACCCACAGGTCATCCGCGCTCGTGGTCCCATCGCTCAGGTCCACGATCACCGGTGTCATTACATCCAGCTTGATCCCTTTGGTACCGTTGTCGAACACGAGGGGCTTCCCATGCTCAACGAAGATCGTATGCGCCGCTTTGGAGCCTTTGTCCGTAAACACCTCGAATGCACCATCGTTGAAGACGTTGCAGTTCTGGTAGATCTCCACCAAGCTCGTTCCACGGTGCGCATCGGCGCGTTGCAGGACCTCGCGCAAGTGCTTCACATCCCGGTCCATGCTGCGTGCGATGAACGAGGCATCGGCACCCTTGCACAAGGCCAATGGATTGAATGGATGGTCCACGCTACCCATGGGCGTGCTGCGGGTGATCGCACCTTCAGGGCTGGTGGGCGAGTATTGTCCCTTCGTCAGTCCGTAGATCTCGTTGTTGAAGAGCAGCACGTTCAGGTCCACGTTGCGGCGCAGGAGGTGGATGATGTGGTTGCCACCGATACTGAGCGCGTCACCATCACCCGTGATCATCCACACGCTCAGGTCCGGCCGCACGCTGCGCAGGCCGCTCGCGATGGCTGGCGCGCGACCATGGATGCCATGCATGCCGTACGTATCCAAGTAGTACGGAAAACGGGAAGAGCAGCCGATCCCACTGATGAAGACGATGTCCTCCTTCGGTTTTCCTTGCGCTGCGAGCACGCTTTCCACCTGCTTCAGGATCGAGTAGTCGCCGCAACCCGGGCACCAGCGTACATCCTGATCGCTCGCGTAGGTCACCTTCTCGGTGCTTGTTCCGTTGGCTGTGCTCATCCTTTCAAGAGTTCCATTACCGACATACGGATCTCATCCTTGGTGAAGGGCATGCCTTGCACCTTGTTCAGTCCTTGCGCATCGACCAGGAATTCGGCGCGCAGCAACTGACGCAACTGGCCACTGTTCATCTCCGGCACCAAGACCTTCTTGTAACACGAAAGCAGTCCGCGTAGGCCTTTGTTGAAAGGGAACAAGTGTCGCAGGTGAACGTGCGCGACGCTGTGGCCCTCATGCTGAAGTTCAAGAGCAGCGCTGCGTATCGCCCCATAGGTCGAACCCCAGCCGACGATCAGTAGATCTCCGCTTTCGGGTCCGCTGTCCAACCGAATGGGACGGAACCGATCCGCGATACGCGCCACCTTCTCCGCCCGTAGCCGCACCATCTTCTCATGGTTCAGGGGATCATAGCTGATGTTGCCGGTCCGGTCCTCTTTCTCGATCCCGCCGATGCGGTGCTGCAGGTCCTTCATGCCGGGCGGGCCTATGGCCGCACACCACGCTCATCGCGCAGGTACGGCAGGAATTTGCCCTGCCGTTTGGCCCTTTCGCAAAGGGAGGTACCATCGGCTCCAGGTCCCGCTTTGCGGAAAGCGCCAAGGCTCAGCGCCATTGGCGATATAACCATCGCCTGTGGTGCCATCACCGGCGCCATGTGCTCCACGGCTGCATCCGAGCGGCCTCCAGCACCATGTCGAAACAGTCGGTGGGTGTGCTGGCGGGCGATCACCGGAATGGGCGCTTCGCCGTTCCGGCCGGAAGATCGCTTCGCCATGCATCGGCTTGCTCGGTCTTGCAGGGCAGGCCTGCGTTGGGGCCACCGCGTTGCACGTTCACCACCACCAAGGGATCTCCAGCATGCAGGCCAAGCCCAGCGCTTCACCCTTCAACGCGATACCGTCCACTACTGGCGGTAACACCCAATGCGCCACCGTAGCTGGCACCGATGGCCGAGCAGATCGCAGCTACATCTCATCCTCCGCTTGGAAGGTCTTCACGCCGAAGTTCTTATGCTTTGAAAGCTCGTGCAGGATATCGCTGGCCGGGGTGATGGGATAACTACTCGTAGAAAAGATCAAGGGCCCGACTTCTGCGAAGCCGCGACCAGACCCAGCGCGGGCGCTTCTTGGTTGCCCGTGATGTTGCTGGGATAGGCACCCTTGGGCATAGGTGCGGGCTTCAATTCTCGAAGCGAGTGGTGAATGTTTCTGCCTGTATCGCCGTATTGAAGCCAGCCAGCAAGACCCGCTTGTTGGCTTCGAGAAGATCCGGCTCTTTCCGGAACTTCTTTCCAAAAAGGCCACGGAATGCGCGTTCTCCCGGCTGTACATCCAGTTGATGAAGCCGAGCACGAACATGTTCTTGCAGCGGTCCTTTTCCTTCATCCCGAGGGTGGTGTCCTCAAGGGCCGCCCGTGTCATCTTCGTGATGTCGATGGAATGCAGCAGGAAATTCTGAAGACTGCCGTCGGTCAATGGGTTCTGCACATCGATGTAACCGGCCAAGCGCAGGTTCTTGGTATCGAATCCGTCGGTGTTCGCGATGATCGTACCGCCTTTCTTCAGTGACGAAAGGTTGGCCTTGAGCGCGGCCGCGTTCATCACCACCAGCACATCGCACTGATCGCCGGGGGTGATGATCTCCACACTTCCGAAGTGGAGCTGATAGCCGCTCACGCCGGCCAAGGTGCCTTGCGGTGCGCGTATCTCCGCAGGGAAATTCGGGAAGGTGCTGACGTCGTTGCCGAACAGCGCGTTGGTATCCGTGAATTGGCTGCCCGTCAGTTGGATACCGTCACCGGAATCACCGGCGAACAGGATCACAACATGGCTTCGCTCCTCTACGGACTTGGTCGGAATAGGTTGTTCCATGGAAAAGAGGTGCAAAGTTACGCCAGGGCGTTGCGGCCTATCTGAGCTTGGTCAACAACACGAGCAAGGAACACCGCGCATTCGGGCTTGTTCGGCGGGTTCACACCGTTTGGCCGAGGTTCACGGCCTCGACGGCCTTCACATGCGGGGCCACCCGCTTGATGGCCTCTTCCACACCGGCCTTCATGGTCATCGGGCTCATGGCACAACTGGTGCAAGCGCCGTGTAATCGCACACGAACAACGCCTTCAGGGGTCAATTCCTCGAAGGAGATATCGCCGCCGTCCGCTGCGAGGAAAGGCCGTAGGTCTTCCAAAGCGGCTTCGATGCGCTGTACGGTGCCCTCGTGTTCTTGCTGACCCATGGATCCTACAGCGCTGTGGCTTTGGGTTGCTCGTCCAGAACTGCCAATCGTTCTTGGAATGCGGTACAAAGTTCGTCAAAAGCCTTCGCCGCAGGGGTATCGCCTTGCAGCACCGCCGGTCGCCCGACATCCCCGGATTCCCGGATGCTCTGCACCAAGGGCACCTCGGCCAGGAAAGGCACTTTCAATTCCTCGGCCAAAGCTCGTGCTCCGCCTTCCCCGAAGATGTGGTACTTGTGGTTCGGCAGTTCGGCCGGCGTGAACCAGGCCATGTTCTCCACGATCCCCAACACGGGCACATTGATACTGGGCAAGCGGAACAGGCCGACCCCTTTGCGGGCATCGATAAGGGCCACGTTCTGCGGTGTGCTCACGATGATCGCTCCGGTGAGCGGTACGGCTTGCACCAACGAAAGATGGATGTCGCCGGTGCCGGGCGGAAGGTCCACGAGCAAGAGGTCCAATTCACCCCAATCCGCGTCCTTGATGAGCTGTTCCAATGCCTTGGTGGCCATGGGGCCCCGCCACGCGATCGCTTGGTCCGTTTGGGCGAAGAAGCCGATGCTAAGGACCTTGACGCCATAGCTTTCCACGGGAACGATCCAATGCTTCCCATCCTTCTCGCGGGTGGTGGGCTTCTCTTGTGCGATGTCGAACATCAAGGGCATGGACGGGCCGTAGATATCGGCATCGACCAACCCGACCTTGAGGCCGCGTGCGGCAAGCCCGGCAGCGAGGTTCGCGGTGATCGTGCTCTTTCCTACCCCGCCCTTCCCACTGGCAATGGCCACGATATGCTTCACATGGGGCAGCACCTTCCGCAAGTTGCCGCGCTCACCGCTCAAGGGCCGTAACGTTCGCCATGATGGCGACGTCCTTCCCGAAGGCCTGTTGCAAATTGAAGGTGACGGCCTCCTCCATGCGCTTGCGGCTATGCATGGCCGGGTTGCTCACTTCCACGTGAACGCTGAGGGTATTGCCGGTGATCTTGATGTCCCTTACCAGGTCCAGCGCGACGATGTCCTTCTTCAGGTCGGGCTCGATGATGCGGGAAAGGGCGGAGAGGACAGCGTCCTTGGTGATGCTCGCCATGACTGGGGGCAAATCTAAGGCCGCAGCAGGAGCGGCAGGGTGCGTCTCAAGCCCCCGAGGACTTCTGCCCGGGTGACCATGCGGCGACCACGTTGGTCTTCGACGGGTCCATGAGCCAAAGCTGAGCGATAGCCGGGTCCTCGAAGAAGGCAGCGGCATAGGTCGCCTCGGCCAGCGTGTCATTCACCATCCGGTCCACCACCTGTGGTTCAAACGGTCCTCGCTGTTCACGATAGCGATCCGGCGCAAGCCCACTGGCCGTGACCTGTGGCAAGATTCCTGTATGGTCAAGAACATTGCTGGTCCTCGGTAGGATCGCGCCGGATCGTCGACCATCGCTAAGCCACAGCACAAGCCCATACTCCTTTACGGCATCCATCAATTTCGCAAGGATGGCCCTGTACGCCGCACCTTCCACCAGCCTTTCCAGATCAGGCGTACCAGTTTCTGCCGGATGCACCTCAATGGTGGCATCATATCATCATGCGTGATGTGGTTGAACATGCAGCGCTCCTTCGTGGCATGAATATACGCATCCGGAACAGGTCCCGACCACTTGGGTCCGCTCAGAGCGCCAATTCGACGGCCGGGTCCCAAAAGTGCTTGTCGAAGTCAACGACCTTGTCCTGCGCGACCTTCACCTTTTCCTTTTCCAGCAATTCGGCCATGCGGGTGGGTGTGGCGAAGTGGTGTTTTCCGGTAAGCAGGCCGACCCTGTTCACCACACGATGAGCCGGGACCTTGGGTTCGACACCGTGGGCGTTGTTCATGCAATACCCCACGATCCGGCTGCTCCGTGCCGCACCCAGGTATTTGGCAATGGCCCCGTAGCTCGTGACGCGTCCTCTGGGGATCTGCCGGACCACGGCCATTACATCGGCGAAGAAGTCACGTTCAGCGACCGCGTCATCGATGATGATCCGCTTGGTCATGTGCGTTCACCGGATCCCGAATCGGACATAATGGATCGTTCGTCCTTCCTCCAGCCACATGCTCTCATAGAAGGTGCGGATGTTCAATACTGCCCGCTCGTCATCCGATACACGGTCCACGAGGTCGGCATACACATCGGCACTTTGCTCCATGATCGGAAGCTGATGTTCGGCGATCATTTCCAAGGTGTACTCGTACAACTCGGGGCTATCGGTCTTCAGATGGATCATGCCACCGGGCTTCAGAACTTCCCTGTAACGCGCCAAGAACAAAGGGCTGGTAAGCCTTTTGCGCGGTTTCCCGAGCTGAGGGTCACTGAATGTCAACCAGATCTCGTCCACTTCCTGAGGCCCGAAGCACTTCAGCAAATGATCAACATGGGTGCGGAGAAATCCGACCTGGTCCAATCCCTCTTCCTTGGCTGTTCGAGCACCGCGCCAGATCCGAGCACCCTTGATATCCACGCCGATGTAGTTCTTCTCGGGTACCAAGCGGGCCAGGCCAACCGTGTACTCACCACCACCGCAACCCAGTTCGAGCACCAGCGGGGCGTCCCGTTCGAAGAAATCGCTGTTCCATTTACCGCGCCAAGGGAAATCCGCAGACATGAGCTCCTGGAACGTGGGTTGCACCACATGCGAAAAGGTCAAATTCTCTTGAAAGCGGGATATCTTGTTCTTGCCCATACCGTAAGGGCGCGAAAATAGGGCGATCAAGGGGCGTTGGGTACACGAGGAATTCTTGTTCATCCAACATCCGATCAATGTTGACAGCGCACCTTTGGCCTGTACCATGTTCAACAAAGCACGCATACTGATCACTCCTTTGGACTGGGGACTGGGGCACGCAACGCGCTGCATCCCCATCATCCACGCACTCCTGGATCGCGATGCGGTGCCCGTGATCGGTGCCGACCATGGTCCATTGGCAATATTGACCGAGGCGTTCCCGCACCTTGAACACGTTCGTATACCGGGTGTAGATGTGCGTTACGGGAAAGGAAGCGACCAACGTTGGAGCATGCTGCGCCAATTCCCACGCATGGTGCGCAGTGTTCGCGCTGAAAGGAACCGGTTCGAACGTCTGATGCACACGCTGGCGATCGACGCGGTGATAAGCGACCAACGCTTCGGGATCCGTTCTCCGGAGGTCCCGAGCATCCTGATCACCCATCAGGTCTTCCCGTTCAGCCCCATGGCACAACGTGCGGTGCGGGAGTTGAACCTGCAACACATCCGACGCTTCCATCGGTGTTGGATCATGGACGAGCCGGAAGCGCCGGGTCTCGCCGGTGAACTTTCCCACGGAAAAGAACTTCCGCCCAATTGCACCTATATCGGTAGCCAAAGCCGGATTCGTCGGAGCAATAGCGCAACCGGTAAATCCCTAGCGGGTGGGCCCTTCCGCATACTCGCCGTGATCAGTGGACCGGAACCACAGCGCACCTTGTTGGAGAACGCCTTGAAGGAACAACTCGGAACCATTGATGGGAAGCATTTGATCGTTCGCGGGCGACCGGATGATACGGGGGTCGAACACCTGGGGAACATCACCTTGGTCGGGCATTTGAACAGCGAGGAGCTGGGTGTGGAGATGACACGAGCGGAAATGATCGTATCACGCAGCGGCTATACCACCTTGATGGACCTCGCCGCCTTGGGTCGAAGTGCGCTCATCATTCCCACTCCCGGCCAATCCGAGCAGGAATACTTGGGTGAACTTCATACAAGCACCGGTCGATCCCTGATGCAGACGCAAGCTCAATTGGACCTCCGCAGTGCCCTGGACAGGGTCCCGGGACCCTCTACTTCAAGTGCTCCAGTGGACAACGCACTTTTGGAACAGGCTTTGAAGGACCTCGCGAGCATGCTCCACTGATCGGGGTCTGCTACATTTATCGCACCATGCGCGCTTCCTTGCTCCTCGCCCTTTTGCCGGTCCTGCTTTTCGACCTAATGTCCCATGCTCAAACGGACCTCGAGGGGAAATTGCGTTCGCTGGAAGCGCAACGGGCCGAAATGGAGGCGCGGCAACAAGCCTTGATCAGCCGCATGGATTCGACCAAATTGGCGATCATCCGCCGCGACTTGCGCCGTATCGGGCTTCCGAAGGTGGAGTCTGGAGAAGTGGTGATCGAACATCCCGGACACATGCTTGTGTACAGCGAGAAGCACGAGCAGCCGAAGTGGACCGCCCACATCGCTGCGGTCGACCTGATCAAGGGCGACCTTGCGCGCATCGACTCCTTCCTCCCGGACCCCTTGGTGAAGACGGGAACGGCGGTCACCGCGGATTACTGGTACAGCGGATACGATCGCGGTCACATGGTGCCGAGTGCCGATATGCGTTGGAACTTCGATGCACTGCAAGGCACCTACTACTACTCCAACATCTGCCCGCAAGTGGCCGACCTGAACCGCGGTGCGTGGGCCGAACTCGAGGATTGGGGTCGACGATACGTGAACTTCAGCGGAAGCCGCTTGTTCGTGGTGACCGGTCCGGTCTTGAAGGATGGTTTGCCGACCATGCAGAAGGCCGATCGGAAGAACGAAGTGAGCATTCCGGAAAAGTTCTTCAAGATCTTCGCCGACCTTGACAGCGAACGACCCAAGGCGATCGCGTTCGTGATGAACAACGCGAAGCAGGAGTATCCACCGATCAGTTATGCCGTGCCCGTGGATAGCGTTGAGAAGCTCACGGGTTATGACTTCTTCCCTGCATTGGAAGATGAACTGGAGGACCGCATCGAAGCCATGCGCGAGCCGAAGGATTGGTACGCGGAAGGTGATCCCTTCCATGGGGAGGTGGAACCCTTGAAAGCTCCCCTACCGAAGGGAATGTTCAACACCGTACAGGCCAAGTACCACATCGGGAAGACCATTACCGTTTGTGGAACGGTGGTCTCCTCGCGCAAGACCGCGAAGGCCAAGGCGATCTACCTGAATTTCGATCGTATGCACCCGCACCAGGACTTCTACGCGACGATCTGGGAGTACAATGGAGTGAACTTCAGCTACGACCCGGAGGCGTACCTGTTGAACAAGGAGGTATGCGTAACAGGCAAGGTCACCGTCTTTGATGACATTCCACGTATCAGCATCAACAACGAGAAGGAGGTGATGCTGTACAAAGAGGCGATAGCGGCGCCCTAGATCGGGTCAGACCGCGCGCTTGAGGGTGAAACTGAAGGTGGTCCCCTCCCCTTCAACGCTCTTCACGGTAATCGTACCGCCGTGCACATCGATGATGTGTTTGACGATAGCGAGCCCGAGGCCTGAGCCTCCTTCATTTCGCGATCGGCTCTTTCCCACACGGTAGAAGCGCTCGAACAAGCGCGGCAGGTGTTCCTTGCTGATGCCGATCCCGTTGTCAGTCACCTCCACGAGAACCTGATCGTCCATGGGGTAGCTGCTCACCATGCACGTGCCACCGGGGCTGCCATAGTTGATCGCGTTGTTGAAGAGGTTCGTGAACACTTGTGCCAAGCGATTGCGATCCGCATAGACAAGGATCCCTGGGGCAAGGCCGTTGACGAGCTTCACATCCTTCTCCCGCGCCAACATTTCCATGTTCTCGATGGTGTCCGCGACCAATTCGCTCAGGTCCATCCGTGTGATCCGAAGGTCCATCACCCCGCTCTCCAGTTTAGTGATCATGTCGAGGTCCTCCACGATCTTCATCAATCGATCGACCCCGTTCGATGCCCGGTTCAGGAAATCACGATTCACGTTGTCATCTTCCAGGCCGCCTTCCAGCAAGGTGAGGATGTACCCTTGGATGTTGAAGATCGGCGTCTTCAGTTCGTGCGCCAAATTCCCGATGAACTCTCGCCGGAACTGCTCGCGTTCGCGAAGCTCCTTGATCTCGGTCATACGCTCGGTACCCCAAGCGGAGACCTCAGCGCTCACTTGACCGATCGCATCCCCTTTCGGGTCCAATCGGACGAGCTCTTTCCGCGTGCGCTTCAGATCGTGCACGGTACGATACAGCACCTTGATGCGACTGTTGATGAAGCGATCGATCCCGAATGAGAATGCAGCATAAGCGGCACCGAACACAGCGAGCACGCCGATCCACCACGTCCATGCCGGCGTTGCGGGGAGCCAAAGCGAGAATACCGCTAGCAGCAGGGCCGAAACGAAGCCCACAGCGAGTGCTGCGAGCAATGCGACCTGACGAGGTGAGAGTTGACCCATTGCGGCGCTAGGTCAGAACCACAAGTCGGTCGACCGGTACGGTCAAAGATAGAAGTGCGCTCCGGCCGCTCCGGTCATGGCACGATGATGTCGCCGGTACTTGCCCGGTTGCTCACGTTCAGGGCCCGGTCCACGAGCTCCACCGTGTAGCGCACGGTATCCGAGTTGCCTGTGATGAACAGGGGGAACGGGTCGATGGCCACGGCGATCTCTCCTTCCAACGATTTGTTCTGCCCGGTCGGTGTGATCCGAGGGATCCGGTAACTGATCGGCTCCTCGAACTCCACATCATACCACTCTCCATTTCGCTTCTCGGCGTGTTCGAGGAAGAGGTTGAAATAATACGTCGAGCCCGTATCGAATGGTGGGGTATTGTCCGATGGACCGAGGCCGATATCGCCGTCCCCATCGGTGAACGATATCACCAACGAGGCGCTGTCCCCGAAGAACTCGAAGGACTTGAACTCGATCCTCGGTTCCTTGGGGAACTCCTCCGTCTTCAGGCAGCCACCGACCAACAGGCCGATCGCAGCCAGCAGCAGGGCTACTTTTGATGCGTTCCCGGTATGGGCTTTCATGCTCCTCAAAGGTACATCGGTCCGTTGATCATGCTCGAAGATCCCCGTTCACTCTTGCCAAAGGATCTAGCGCGACCATTCGCGGTGGATGGTCCTGAAGCTTTCAACGCCTTGGCCATGGACCTATTTCGTTTGCATGCCGCCCACAACCCGGTGTACCGTGGATTCCTGAGCGGGCTGAAGGTCGCACCAGAGGACATTGGGATGGTCTCCGACATCCCGTTCCTGCCCATCGGTGTGTTCCGAAACCACCGGGTCCTCTTGGAGGGCTTGGATCCCTCAAGTTTCTTCACCAGCAGTGGAACCACGGGACCGGCGACAAGCCATCATCATGTACCCTTCCCGGCCTTGTACGAACGTTCGTTCATGACCTCCTTCACCGCGGTATATGGGGACCCTGTGAATTGGCGGGTGCTCGCCTTGTTGCCCGCCTACCTCGAACGGGAAGGAAGTTCCTTGGTGTATATGGCCCAGCAGCTCATCGAAGCCAGCGGTGATCCACTTAGCGGGACCTTTCTGTACAAGTACGATAAGTTAACGGAGGTGCTCCGTCGTTCCGAAGCGGAGGGGAAGCCGACATTGCTCTTAGGCGTGACCTTCGCCTTGCTCGACCTCGCCGAGCAATACCCACAACCTCTGAAGAACACCGTGATCATGGAGACGGGCGGCATGAAAGGCCGACGACCGGAGATCGTTCGTGCTGAATTGCACCGTATCCTTCAAGAGGCCTTCGGGGTAGCCAAGGTCCACAGTGAATACGGTATGACCGAACTGCTGAGCCAAGCATGGTCCTCGGGGGACGGTCTTTATCGCTGCCCTCCATGGATGCGCGTTCGAATGCGTGATGTGAACGATCCGTTCGCCATGGTGCCTTTCGGTCGTACCGGTGGGATCGACGTCATCGATCTGGCCAACATCGCAAGCTGTCCGTTCATCGCGACGCAGGACCTGGGCCGTCAATACGACGATGGTTCCTTCGAAGTGCTTGGCCGATTCGATAACAGCGACGTGCGCGGCTGCAACCTGATGGTGGAGGCCTGAACTCTTGGCCCTACACCACCTTCACCAGGAAATAATTCTTCTTTCCGCGCTGCAGCAGAATGAATTTTCCGCTCAGCAGGTCATTCGCGTTCACCACACGGTCATCCGAGACCTTCGCGCGATTCACGGAGATGCTCCCCTCCTTGAGCGCACGTTTCGCCTCGCCCTTCGAGGTCAGGAACCCGGTTACCTCTGAGATGAGGTCGATGATCGCTGCACCTTTGGCGAACACATCTCGTGGTACATCGGCCTGCGGAACACCTTCGAACACATCGGCCCATTGCTGGTCACTCAGGGCACCAAGTGCCGCTGCATCACCTTGGCCGAACAGGATCTCCGACGCTTGGATCGCTGCTTGCAACTCGCTTTCACCATGGGTGCGACGGGTGACCTCCGCAGCCAAGGCCTTTTGCAAGGAACGCTGGTGCGGTGCTTTCGCATGCTCACTTACCAACGCCTCCACCTCTTCCTGCGTGAACGTGCTGAAGATGCGGATGAAGCGGTCGGCCTCCTGATCGGTCACGTTCAGCCAGAACTGGTAGAATTTGTACGGCGAGGTGCGCTTCGCGTCGAGCCAGACATTGCCGCCTTCGCTCTTACCGAACTTGCTTCCATCGCTCTTGGTAAGCAGCGGCGTTGTGATCGCGAATGCTTCACCGCCATCCATGCGCCGGATCAGTTCAGTGCCGGTGGTGATGTTGCCCCATTGGTCACTACCCCCCATTTGTAGCACGCATTCCTTGTTCTTGTACAACCAATAGAAGTCGTAGCCCTGTACGAGCTGGTAGCTGAACTCGGTGAAGCTGAGGCCCGTCTCCAAACGGTTCTTCACGGAATCCTTGGCCATCATGTAGCTCACTGTGATGTGCTTGCCCACCTCGCGGATGAAGTGCAGGAAGCCCATGTCCTTGAACCAGTCGTAGTTGTTCACCAGTTCGGCCGGGTTGGTCCCAGTCTCGAAATCGAGGAAGCGTTCGAGCTGTGCCTTGATGCAACGCTCGTTGTGTCGCAAGGCATCCTCATCCAGCAGGTTCCGTTCGGCGCTTTTACCACTGGGGTCGCCCACCATGCCCGTGGCACCGCCTACCAAGGCTACAGGCCGATGCCCTGACCGTTGGAAATGCACGAGGATCATGATCTGCACCAGATTCCCCACATGCAACGAATCCGCCGTCGGGTCGAAGCCGATGTATCCACGCTGTGGTCCTTTCGCCAAATGTTCCTCCACGCCGGGCATGCTGTCATGCAGCAATCCGCGCCAGCGCAGCTCATCGATGAATCCGTTCGCCATATGGAATGTGTCGTGACATTGGGCCACGGCATGGTGCCCCTTCGGGCCGGCCAAAGATAACCGGGGCGTGCGCTGCCCTCGGCTAACTTGCGCCCCGCGATAGCTAGCGGCACGAACATGGACCTCATCACCGGCGGAACAGGCATCGTAGGAGCGCATCTCCTACTGGAGCGGGCCGAACAGGGGCTGGTCCGGGCCTTGTTCCGAAAAGGCAGTGACCGTTCCATCGTTGAAAAGATTTTCCAGCATTATCGCGCGGATGCGGACGTCCTGTTGCAGCGGATAGAATGGGCCGAAGGGGACGTGATCGATACCGATGCACTTGCTGAAGCCATGAAGGGTATCCAGCATGTGTACCACTGCGCTGCGATCGTTTCGTTCGACCCTCGGGACACCGGAGCGATGGACCGTGTCAACGTAGGCGGCACGGCCAATGTGGTGAATGCCGCGCTCGAGGCCGGTGTGGAACGCTTATGCCATGTGAGCTCGACGGCCGCCATAGGCAGTGCACCCGCGGGAGTATTGCGTGACGAAAGCCTGCCTTGGCTCGGAGGAAAGAACATCTCGGCCTATGCCGTTAGCAAGTATGAGGCGGAGATGGAAGTTTACCGCGGCATCGCTGAAGGCTTGCAGGCCGTGATCGTGAACCCGTGCATCGTGATCGGCCCAGGAGCACCCGGGCGTAGTTCCATGACCTTGATGGAACGCCTGCATCGTGGAACGCGTTTCTATCCTCCAGGCTCGAACGCCCTGGTGGATGCCCGCGATGTAGCAGCGTGCATGGTGCAGGTCTTGAAGCAGGCTCCGAGCGGAGAACGCTTTCTGCTCGTAGGCGAGAACATCGCGTATCGAGAGGCCTTCGAAATATTCTCCAAGGCATTCGGGAAGGAGCCGCCTTCCTTCGCGCTGCGAGCGTGGATGCTGCACAGCGCATGGCGGATCGAACGTGTACGCTCTTGGCTGAGCGGATCAACTCCGTTCGTGACGAAGGCCACGGCACATAGCGCTCTCGTCGAACGTGGCTACAGCGCACAAAAGGCCGAGGCCTTGCTTGGTCGCCGTTTCCGAAGTGTCGGGGAAATGGCCGAGAACATGGGTGCCTACTTCGCTGGAGAAAAGGCCTACTGAGGGAGCCCGTCCTTGCGCCTGCTCAGCTCCGTGAAGATCTCCTCGTAGATCTGTTTCAGCTCAATGGGCCGTTCGGCGTAGTACTCGAAGGTGCGTTCGAACTGCTCTTTCGTGGTGCCTTGTTCGGCGAACATTTCGGCGTAGTAATGCTCCGCTGGGATCACCGTGGCGCGTTCGACCACCAGTTGTTGGTTCATGCGGGCCTCGATCAACTGGGCCTCCATCAGGGTTTCCTTGAAGCGTTCACGACCCAACAAGCCCTCTGGTTCCACCTCTGGCGTGGAACAGGCGGCCGCGAGCACCACAAGGAACAAGTACCAGATCCTCATCGATCGAAAAGCAGGCGTTCGCCACGTACCGTGGGGTCAACAACATCATCAGCGAATACGCAGTTCCCGTTCACCCAGGTACGCACCACCTTGGCACCGAAACGTTGTCCTTCGAAGGGTGACCAGCCGCACTTGTACAACAGGTTGCTCTTCTCCACGGTCCACGGCGCGTTTCGGTCCACCAGCACCATGTCGGCCTTGTAGCCTTCGCGGATATACCCGCGGCGCGCGATCTGGAACATCCGGGCCGGTGCGTGGCACAGTTTCTCGACCACTTGTTCCAAGGTGAAAACGCCTTGTTGCTGCAACTCCAACATGGCCACGAGCGAGTGCTGGATCAACGGTCCGCCGGACGGGCATTGCGCGTAGTTCGCCGCCTTTTCCTCCATTGTATGTGGCGCATGATCGGTGGCCACCACATCGATCCGACCGTCGATGACCCCTTGGCGGATGGCAGCGCGGTCCGCAGCGGTCTTCACAGCCGGGTTCCATTTGATGAATGCACCCTTGTCAGCGTAGTCGGCATCCGTGAACCACAAATGGTGTACACATGCCTCTGCCGTGATCCGCTTCTCCTCAAGTGGTCCGGCATCGAAGAGTTCGACCTCCTTGGCGGTGCTGATGTGGAGCACATGCAATCGGGTCCCGTGCTCCTTGGCCAAGGCCACGGCATTGCTGCTGCTCTTGAAACAAGCCTCTGCGCTGCGGATCCTTGGGTGTTCCTCCATCGGGATCGCATCGCCCCATCGCTCGGTCGCGGCCTTCATGTTCGCACGGACCGTGCCTTCGTCCTCAGCATGGATCGCGAGCAGCAAATGCGCCTTGCGGAACAAGCGGTCCAAGGTGACAGGATCATCCACGAGCATATTCCCGGTGCTGGATCCCAGGAATGCCTTCAAGCCACAGACCGTTCGTGGATCGGTGCGCAACACCTCCTCGAGGTTGTCGTTGCTGGCACCCATGTAGAACGAGTAGTTCACCAAGGAATTCGCGGCACCGAGATCATACTTGGCGGCAAGCAGTTCTTGTGTAAGCGTATTGGGGACCGTGTTCGGCATCTCCATGTAACTGGTGACCCCCCCCGCTGCAGCCGCCGTTGTTGCATGCAGGATATCCTCCTTGTGCGTTAGCCCTGGTTCCCTGAAATGGACCTGATCATCGATCACGCCGGGGAAGAGGGAACGCCCACCGGCATCGAACTCCTTCGCGCTCATCACGGCACCTGCACCTGCCTCGGCGATCCATTCGATAACACCATCACGGACGAGCACATCGGCCATGCGCACACCACTCGCATCCACCACTTCCGCATTCCGGATCACCCAGTTGTTCATGGTCGTGGAATTCGTGCACGCATTTGCAATACGCCAAGGAAGGCCTCCTTGAAGATCCCGGTATTCATCTTGCTTTTTCCCTTCACTCGATCAATGAACGTAATGGGTACTTCCTTGATCTTGAACCCAGCGATCCGTACGCGGTACTTCATCTCGATCTGGAACGCGTAGCCGATGAATTTGATCTCGTCCAAGGGCAAGGCTTCAAGGACCTTCCTACGATAACAGACGAAACCGGCGGTGGTATCACGCACACCGAGCCAAAGAACGGTGCGCGCATAGAGCGACGCGCTGAAGCTCAACAAAATGCGGTGCCAGGACCAATCCTTCACCTGTCCCCCTTTCACGTAACGTGAACCAACGCTCATGTCCGCTCCACCCGTGGAGCAAGCCTCTGAGAGTCGGAGGAGATCATCGGGGTTGTGGGAGAAATCCGCATCCATTTCAAAGATGAGGTCGTAGCCCTTTTCGATCGCCCATTTGAACCCGGCGATGTATGCCGTGCCCAATCCAAGCTTACCGGTCCGCTGCAGCAAGTGCACCCGATCCGGATGGTGTTGTTGTGCGGAGCGAACGAGGTCCGCGGTGCCATCGGGTGAATTGTCGTCCACCACGAGAACGTCGAAGGCCGGGTCGAGCCGGAGCACGTGCGCGATGATGTCGCGGATGTTCTCCTTCTCATTGTACGTGGGTATAATGACCAAGCGGGCGTTCACAGGCCGGATGTGGGAGCCCAAAGATAGCCGCCGTTCCCGGGGGTGATCAGCGTACCAGGGTCACGTGCCCGATCCGCTCGATCCGTGCTCCGGAATAGGGGTCCTTAGCGACCAACTTCCACACATAGACCCCGATCGGAACATCGGTCCCATCGCCGAAGCGTCCGTCCCAGGATGCATTCGGATCGTCCGTACCGAACAACGGTTGGCCCCAACGATCGAAGATGTCGAAGCGATAATAGTCGGCTGACACTCCGATCAGGATCGGCTTGAACCCATCGTTGAATCCACTGCCATCCGGAGTGAAGGCGTTCGGGACGAAGATGGTGAGGCCGTCCTCGATCTCAACCGTGCGACAGATCGAATCCGTGCAATTCGCAGATGCCGCGACCTTCAAGCACACCTCGTATTCAGCACCGAACTGCGACGAAAAACGATAGCTCGGGTTGATGTCCGTGGATGTCGAAAGCCCCGCAAGATCCCACAGGAATGAGATCCCCCCGGTGGAGGTATTGTTGAACTGGACCACCGGATCGAGCGTGTTCACAGCTTCGGGCAAAGTGTAGAAGTCGGCAACGGGTTGCTCGTAGATCGAGATCAGGTCCTCGGCCACCAAGGTGTCCGCTCCACAACCATTCCCAGCATCGACCACAAGGGTCACGTCATAGGTACCTGCTTCGTCGAATGTGCGTTCGATAGGGCCACAATCGTTGATCACCTCTCCGTTCCACAACAACCATGTGCAGGACCCACCGCCCGTGTACGCACTCGTCAGCACCACCTCGGCGGGTGTGCATCCTTCGTTCCCGGCGACCTGGATATCAGCGACGGGTACCTCGACCACATCCACCATGACGTTAGCCGAGACATCGGGGCATGGAGCAGTGCCTTGGACCGTGTATAGATACGTCCCCGGCTGGTCCACACCTGGAGTGAAACCGCCATCGAAGAGTGAACCATCCGGCGCTGACCATGCACCACCGACATCCGGCAAACCGGCCAATTCATCGAACAGCTGAACGGTCCCCTGCTCGTTCTCGCAGAGTGAAACGGAGCCGTTCCCTCCGGCATCAGCGGCCATACTGACCGCTACGGTCACCGTTGATTGATCACTTACCGCAGGTGGAATACCGGTGATCGTATAGGTGTATACCCTGGTGCACCCGTGGCTGGAACGAACGTTCCGTTGAAGGAGTTGCCTTCCGGATCCTACCACACCCCATCGGCTTGCGGTGCACCGCCGAGCAGACCGAACAAGTTGACCGGATCTGCGGACGAACAAAGCGAAGCTGAGCCATCCACACCTGCATCAGGCAATGGTGAGATGAACACGGTAACCGTGGAGGACGCGTTAGCGCATGGCGGAACACCCGCAACCGTATAGGTGTAGTCGCCAGGACCATCGGTCGCCGGGTTGATGATCGTGGCATGGGCTTGTCCGTCAGGTCCGGTCCATACACCACCGGCGTCGAGTGTTCCAGTGAGTCCATCGAACAAGGAGATCGGGGCGGAGGAGACGCAGAGTTCGAGCGAACCCGGGTTACCTGGTCTCGGTGCAATACTGACCGCGATCGTAACCAAGGCCTCATCACCCGGGCAGTCATCACTACCTTCAAGGGAATAGGTGAAGTCACCACCTGCCGAGCTCGCCGGGTCGAATGTGGAGGGGATCACGACACCTGCGGAGTTCGTCCACACACCACCAGCATCCGGAGACCCGGAAAGCAGATCGAACAGGTCGATGGTGCCAGCATCGGAGCACAGCGACGTCGATTGCCCAATTCCGGCATCAGGTCCGGATCCGACCGTCATGATCACTTGTGCTGTGACCGACGGGCACACCGTACCTGCAATGGCATACGTATACGTCCCCTCTGGGTCGCTTCCTGGATCAAAGGAACCATCGATCGGCCCTCCGGGCCCGGTCCAAGTGCCTCCCGTTTGAGGAGATCCACCGAGCAGTTGGAAGAGTTCAACAGTAGCGGCGCCGGAACAGACCGTCGCAGCACCGTCCTCACCCGCATCGCCGAGCGCTTCAATGGAAACGACCACGGCAGCACTTGATCCAGCACAAGGAGGCGCAGCATCCAATGTGTACGTATAGGTCCCGGCATCCATCGTGGCCGGATCGAACTGCCCAGCGATCACCGCTGAAGGACCGCTCCATATTCCACCACCATCAGGTGAAGCACCAAGTTGCGCAAAAAGATCCACCGTTGCGCCGTTGCTGCACACCGACACGCTTCCATCCGAACCCGCGTTCGGTGAGCCGTTCTCGCTCACGGTCACCGTGGCCGTCGCGTTCGTGCAGGGTGCTGTGCCGATGACCGTGTAGGTGTATACGCCAGGGATATCCAGAGCTGGATCGTAGTTCGCGCCATGCGCAACCCCACCAAAACTCCACGTACCGCCCGCTTGTGGTGACCCACCCAAGCTGTTGAACAGAGCCACCGCGGCGCCGGAACTGCATACCGTCAAGCTGCCATCTGCGCCTGCGTTCGTCGCGGCGTTCTCCGTCACCGTCACCGTCGCTGCATCTCCCACGCACGGGGCCACCGCCGCGATCGTGTATGTGTACACACCGGGGTCCATCGTCGCAGGATCATAGGTACTACCAGTGATCGCACTCGGTCCGCTCCACGTTCCACCACCATCGGGTGACGCACCCAGCTGTGCAAAGAGATCCACCGTTGCGCCGTTGCTGCATACCGACACGCTTCCATCCGAACCCGCGTTCGGTGAGCCGTTCTCGCTCACCGTGACCGTGGCTGTGGCGTTCGTGCAGGGTGCTGTGCCGATGACCGTGTAGGTGTACAAACCGGGTCCATCAACTGCTGGATCGTAGTTCGCGCCGTGCGCCGCACCACCAAAACTCCACGTACCGCCCCCCTGTGGCAACCCACCCAAGCTGTTGAACAGGTTCACCGCGGCGCCCGAACTGCATACCGTCAAAGTGCCATCCGTACCCGCGTTCGTGGCGGCGTTCTCCGTCACCGTCACCGTGGCCGCATCTCCCACGCACGGGGCCACCGCCGCGATCGTGTATGTGTACACACCGGGGTCCATCGTCGCAGGATCATAGGTACTACCAGTGATCGCACTCGGACCGCTCCACGTTCCACCACCATCGGGTGAAGCGCCAAGTTGTGCAAAGAGATCGACCGTTGCGCCGTTGCTGCATACCGACACACTTCCATCCGATGCCCGCGTTCGGTGAGCCGTTCTCGCTCACCGTGACCGTTGCCGAGGCGTTCGTGCACGGTGCCGTGCCGATGACCGTGTAGGTGTATACGCCAGGGATATCCAGGCTGGATCGTGGTTCGCGCCATGCCGCAACCCCGCAAAACTCCACGTACCGCCCGCTTGTGGTGACCCACTGACTGAACTGGAAACCGCGGCGCCGGAACTGCATACCGTCAAGCTGCCATCTGCGCCTGCGTTCGTCGCGGCGTTCTCCGTCACCGTCACCGTCGCTGCATCTCCCACGCACGGGGCCACCGCCGCGATCGTGTATGTGTACACACCGGGGTCCATCGTAGCAGGATGTTAGGTGCTACCGTGATCGCCTCGGACCGCTCCACAATCCCTGCCACCATCAGGTGAAGCACCAAGTTGCGCAAGAGATTCACCGTCGCGCCGTTGCTGCATACCGACACACTTCCATCCGTACCCGCGTTCGGCAGCCGTTCTCGCTCACCGTGACCGTTGCCGAGGCGTTCGTGCACGGTGCTGTGCCGATGACCGTGTAGGTGTATACGCCAGGGATCAGAGCTGGATCGTGGTTCGCGCCATGCGCAGCGCAAAGCTCCACGTACCGCCCGCTTGTGGTGACCCGCCCAAGCTGTTGAACAGAACCACCGCGGCGCCGGAACTGCATACCGTCAAGCTGCCATCCGTGCCAGCGTTCGTCGCGGCGTTCTCCGTCACCGTCACCGTCGCTGCATCTCCCACGCACGGGGCCACCGCCGCGATCGTGTAGGTGTACACACCGGGGTCCATCGTAGCAGGATCATAGGTGCTACCCGTGATCGCACTCGGACCGCTCCATATTCCACCACCATCGGGTGAAGCACCAAGTTGTGCAAAGGGTCGACCGTCGCGCCGTTGCTGCACACCGACACGCTTCCATCCGAACCCGCGTTCGGTGAGCCGTTCTCGCTCACGGTCACCGTGGCCGTCGCGTTCGTGCAGGGTGCTGTGCCGATGACCGTGTAGGTGTATACGCCAGGGATATCCAGAGCTGGATCGTAGTTCGCGCCATGCGCAACCCCACCAAAACTCCACGTACCGCCCGCTTGTGGTGACCCACCCAAGCTGTTGAACAGAGCCACCGAAGCGCCCGAACTGCACACCGTCAAGCTGCCATCCGTGCCCGCGTTCGTCGCGGCGTTCTCCGCCACCGTCACCGTCGCTGTCGCGCTCGCGCAAGGCGCAGTGCCTGTTACCGTGTAGGTGTACACACCAGGTCCATCAACTGCCGGGTCATAGTTCGCACCATGCGCTGCACCGCTAAAGTCCACGAGCCACCGGCAGCTGGGTGTACCGCCAAGGCCCGTGCTCAAGGCAACAGCAGCGTCGTTGCTACACAAGGTCAGCGTGCCGTTCGTGCCGCGTTCAGTGTAAGGCGTTCTCCGTCACGGTCACCGTGGCTGTGGCGTTCGCGCACGGCGCTGTACCGCTACCGTATAGGTGTACACCCCGGGGGCCATCAACCGCTGGATCGTAGTTCGCGCCGTGTGCGGCACCACCAAAAGTCCATGAGCCACCAGCAGCGGGTGTACCGCCAGAGCCCGTACTCAATGCAACAGCGGCATCGTTGCTGCACACGGTAGCGTGCCGTTCGTGCCTGCGTTCGGTAAAGCGTTCTCCGTCACCGTCACTGTGGCCGTAGCATTGGCGCAGGGAGCGGTGCCCGCTACCGTATAAAGGTGTACACGCCGGAGCCATCAACCGCTGGATCGTAGTTCGCGCCGTGTGCGGCACCGCCAAAAGTCCATGAGCCACCGGCAGCGGGTGTACCGCCAAGGCCCGTGCTCAAGGCAACGAGCGCGTCGTTGCTACACACGGTCAGCGTGCCGTTCGTGCCTGCGTTCGGTAAGGCGTTCTCGGTCACTGTCACTGTGGCCGTGGCGTTCGCGCACGGAGCGGTGCCCGTTACCGTATACGTGTATACACCAGGACCGTCCACAGCAGGGTTATAGTTCGGCCCATGCGCACGGCACCACCGAAGCTCCACGAGCCACCAGCTGCCGGCGAGCCTCCAAGGCCTGTGCTCAAAGCAACAGCTGCATCGTTGCTGCACACCGTAAGCGTGCCGTTCGTGCCCCGCGTTCGGTAAGGCGTTCTCCGTCACTGTCACTGAGGCCGTGGCGTTCGTACACCGAATGCATGCCTGTTACCGTGTACGTGTAGACACCGGGACCATCCACAGGCCGGGTTATAGTTCGGCCCATGCGCGGCACCGCCAAAAGTCCATGATCCTCCGACAGCCGGTGTGCCTCCAAGGCCCGTGCTCAAAGCAGCAGGGCGCATCATTGCTGCACACCGTCAGCGTGCCGTTCGTGCCTGCGTTCGGTAAAGGCGTTCTCCGTCACGGTCACCGTGGCTGTGGCGTTCGCGCAAGGGCGGTGCCCGCTACTGTATAGGTGTACACGCCGGGGCCATCAACCGCTGGATGCATGGTTCGCGCCGTGTGCGGCACCACCAAAGTCCATGAGCCACCGGCGTGATTGTACCGCCAAGGCCCGTGCTCAATGCAACAGCGGCATCGTTGCTGCACACCGTCAGCGTGCCGTTCGTGCCCGCGTTCGGTAAGGCGTTCTCCGTCACTGTCACTGAGGCCGTGGCGTTCGTACACGTTTGTGCCTGTTACCGTGTACGTGTAGACACCGGGACCATCCGTGGGTTATAGTTCAGCCCATGCGCAGCACCGCCAAAAGTCCATGATCATCCGGCAGCCGGTGTGCCTCCAGGCCCGTGCTCAAAGCAACAGCTGCATCATTGCTGCACACCGTCGGCGTGCCGTTCGTGCCTGCGTTCGGTAAGGCGTTCTCCGTCACGGTCACCGTGGCTGTGGCGTTCGCGCAGGGCGGTGCCCGCTACTGTATAGGTGTACACGCCGGGGCCATCAGCCGCTGGATGCGTAGTTCGCGCCGTGTGCGGCACCACCAAAAGTCCATGAGCCACCGGCGGCAGATTGCCGCCAAGGCCCGTGCTCAATGCAACAGCTGCATCGTTGCTGCACACCGTAAGCGTGCGTTCGTGCCCGCGTTCGGTAAGGCGTTCTCCGTCACTGTCACCGTGGCTGTGTGGCGTTCACACACCTGGAGCTGTGCCTGTTACCGTGTACGTGTAGACACCGGGACCATCCACAACTGGGTTATAGTTCGGCCCATGCGCGGCACCGCCAAAGAAGTCCATGAGCCACCGGCAGCGGGTGTACCGCCAAGGCCCGTGCTCAATGCAACAGCTGCATCGTTGCTGCACACCGTCAGCGTGCCGTTTCGTGCCTGCGTTCGGGGTAAAGCGTTCTCCGTCACCGTCACTGTGGCCGTAGCATTGGCGCAGGGAGCGGTGCCAGTCGTATAGGTGTAAACGCCGGGTCCATCAACCGCTGGGTCATAGCTCGCGCCGTGCGCCGGGAACCGCCCGAAGCTCCATGTGCCACCGGCGGCGAGGGGCACCTCCGAGGCCCGTGCTCAAGGCAACAGCTTTGCGTCGTTGCCACGGTCAGCGTGCCGTTCGTGCCTGCGTTCGGTAAGGCGTTCTCCGTCACCGTCACTGTGGCCGTAGCATTGGCGCAGGGAGCGGTGCCCGCTACCGTATAGGTGTACACGCCGGAGCCATCAACCGCTGGATCATAGTTCGCGCCGTGTGCAGCACCGCCAAAAGTCCATGAGCCACCGGCAGCGTTGTACCGCCAAGGCCCGTGCTCAAGGCAACAAGCGCGTCGTTGCTACACACGGTCAGCGTGCCGTTCGTGCCCGCGTTCGGTAGGCGTTCTCCGTCACTGTCACTGAGGCCGTGGCGTTCGTACACGGAGCTGTGCCTGTTACCGTGTACGTGTAGACACCGGGACCATCCACAGCTGGGTTATAGTTCGGCCCATGCGCGGCACCGCCAAAAGTCCATGATCCTCCGGCAGCCGGTGTGCCTCCAAGGCCCGTGCTCAAAGCAACAGCTGCATCATTGCTGCACACCGTCAGCGTGCCGTTCGTGCCTGCGTTCGGTAAGGCGTTCTCCGTCACGGTCACCGTGGCTGTGGCGTTCGCGCAAGGAGCGGTGCCCGCTACTGTATAGGTGTACACGCCGGGGCCATCAACCGCTGGATCATAGTTCGCGCCGTGTGCGGCACCGCCAAAAGTCCATGAGCCACCGGCAGCGGGTGTACCGCCAAGGCCCGTGCTCAAGGCAACAGCAGCGTCGTTGCTGCACACCGTCAGCGTGCCGTTCGTGCCTGCGTTCGGTAAGGCGTTCTCCGTCACGGTCACCGTGGCTGTGGCGTTCGCGCAGGGAGCTGTGCCCGTTACCGTATACGTGTATACACCAGGAGCATGTACCGCTGGGTTGTAATTGACGCCATGCGCGGCTCCGCCATAGCTCCAAGTTCCTCCTGCTGCCGGAGTACCACCAAGGCTATTGATGAGCGGGACCGCAGCGCCATTCGAACAAGTCGACAGGGTCCCGTTCGTTCCAGCGTTCGGCGCCGCTTGTTCCGTTACGGTCACCGTGGCACTCGATGCTGGGCATGGTGGAACGGCTGCTATCGTATACACGTAAGCTCCGGGCGCCATGGTCACTGGGTTGTACATACCTCCCACCACAGCGCTTGGTCCGCTCCAGGTACCACCAGCCGCCGGAGCACCACCGAGGCTGTTGACCAGCGATACCGGCGCCGCCGTGGCGCAGATGTTCAATGTCCCGTTCGTTCCTGGACTCGGTCCACCGCCGGAATTCACGGTGATGATCGCTTCATCGAACTGGCAACCGTTCCCGACCCTATAGATGTAGGCCCCGAATGGGTCTCCCGGTGGCGTGAAGGAACCATTGTGCGCAACGCCATTGGGGTCGGTCCAAACCCCACCGGCATCCGGCGTTCCACCCAATACCGGGAACAAGGGCACGGCAGGACCACCAGCACAACTTGAGATCGACCCGTCCGTGCCCGCATCAGGTGGAACGGCAGGAGGAGTCGTTACGGTGATCAGAATGGAGGCCGAAGCCACATTCGGAATAGGGCATGCATTATCGGTGGCCGTGATGAACACATTGGCCGGCGAGAACGCTGCGTCCGGGGTCCAGCATAACGTACCTACGGCCGGGTTGGTACCGACCACTGTGAACGTTGCACCCGGAAGCAAAGCTGCTGCATTGGAGACCAACGTGATGCTCCCTCCTGGGTCGGCATCGGTGAATGGAATATCAACGCAAAAAGGAATCCCATCACACACCTCAACACCGCTTGCCCCGACGATCAATCCGCCAACAGCATTCGTAAGTCCGGTCGTGACGGGTGGCGCACCCATGCAATTGACCACGATCACCATGAAATCACGCATGATCGTTCCGATGGCCACACCCGAGGAATTGTAAGTGGTCACCTCCATGACGACCACGTAATTGCCCGTTACAGTTGGGGTGAAGCTTAGCTGGCCCGTGACCGGATCGAGGACGATACCCGGTATCGGCACCGCACCACTGTATCCTCCCTGGTACAGCACTGAGGTGGGTGCGGGCGCTGCGTACTGGGCATTGATCAATTCGAAGGCCATCGTATTGCCATCCTGATCCGTGATCCCTGGGTTGTACAACACCGGGTCATTCACACAAACGAACGGGATCGAATTGTCCGCGATCACCGGTGATGCATCGCAGGCCCCACCGGCGTTGTTCACCGTCGCCTCCAAGTACATACCCGGCGTTGCAACCAGGTTCTGCATGGTATTCCGGCAACAGATGTCCCAGCCGATCGTCCAATCATTACATGGTGAAAGGAAGACTGTCGTTTCGAATTGGTAATGGCGGATGCCTGGCAGCACGCCTCCGTTGCAGGTGCTATTGGCCAGAGAGCTAGGGCAGAGTTGAGAAACCTCTTCTGTTAGGGTGATCGGCAGATTGGCGATCGAGAAGACCACGCCACAATCATTCGCGAAGTCAAGGCTTTGTGGGGTCAGCGGCGTTCCCGTGCAGTCGAGATACAGGTCCAAGACCACACGAAAGAAATTTCCGCCCAGGCACTCGTATGTAATGCTACCTCCCGAGTAATGCTCCGCCTGTGCACTCGGCATGGTCCATACCAGCGACATGGTGGCAAGGAAAGTGAGGAGAATGCGTTTCGGGAACATAAATTCTGTTCAGTGCTGGGCCGAAGCGTTGGAGCATGGCTCGGGCAAGCAACAAATGTACTTCGGAACCCGCTGGATAGCAAGGAGTGAGCCCTCTTGGTAAGCCTGTCGCATGATCGATCGGACCATCAAGGCCATGTCGCTCTCGAATTAATGATCAGGGAACACGAGTCCAGCGACAAGGACACTACATTTGCCGGGCTTTTTTGCGGAGCCACGCCTTCAAGTGACGAACAAGAGGACCCAAGAGTTGCTCCAACATAAAGGACCGAACACAAAGATTGAACGGACCGGCCATTCTACTGGGCCGACCAACCCGGAAACCCGATCAACAGTACGCCCACAGCGCATGACCAGGACCCTGACCATTGCCTTCCTCCTTCTCGCTGTTGTTTCCAAAGGCCAGATCGACACCACCTCAACGGCAGTTCCGGACTCCACGCAGTTGACGCGTGAACAAGTCCCCGTTTACGCAGTGACCTTGGATGCACTGGATACCGAGCTCGGCTCACAGGATGTGTCCGGCATCCTGCAGTCGTCGCGCGATGTGTTCAACAACACAGCCGGGTTCAACTTCGGAACGGCGCGGTTCCGTGTTCGTGGCTACGAATCCGACTACACCTTGGTCACGATCAACGGTGTGTTGATGAACGACCTCGAGACCGGTTGGGCGTCTTGGGCCCTTTGGGGAGGATTGAACGACATTACACGCTACGCGCAGGTGAGAACCGGCATCAGTGCCACCCGGTACAATTTCGGGAGCGTCGGCGGCACCTCGGACATCAATGTGCGGGCGAGCAGTCTTCGCAAAGGCCTCCGAACTTCGTATGCCTCGACGAACCGGGCATATCGGAACCGCTTGATGGTAACCGGTTCCACGGGCCTTTTGAAGAACGGTTGGTCCTTCAGCTTTTCGGGCTCCCGTCGATGGGCCGAGGAAGGCTATGTGGAAGGCACGACCTACGACGCATACGCATACTACTTGGCCGCGGAACACAAGATCAACGCCAAACACAGCGTCAGTTTCTCCGGCCTAGGAGCGCCGATCGTGCGTGGGCGCCAAGGGATCGCCATACAGGAAGCATACGACCTTAGCGGTTCCAACTACTACAACCCGAATTGGGGCTATCAGAATGGCGAAAAGCGGAACGCCCGCATGGCCTTCGACCACAAGCCCTTGTTCATGTTCAGCCATTACTACAAGCCTGATTCCGTGACCGAGTGGAACACCTCGCTTTTCTACACCTTCGGACGCGATGGCTCTTCGGGCTTGAACTGGTTCGATGCCAAGGACCCACGGCCTGACTATTACCGCTATCTCCCCAGCTATTACGAGGAAACCGACCCGGCCTATGCCAACCAATTGGCGAACAGCTGGCGAACGGACCCCACTGCCCGCCAGATCGACTGGGACCAGATGTACTTCGCCAATAGCAAGAACCTTTATTCGGTGGAGAACGCTGACGGCATTACCGGCAATACCGTGACCGGATTCCGTAGCAAGTACATCCAAGAAGAGATGCGTGCTGACCCGGTTCGGATCGGGCTGAACAGCGTGTATGACACGCACTTGAGCGAAGGCCGACACCTGACCGTCGGTGGTAGCTTCAACCACCAGAAGACCCATTATTTCAAGGTCGTTCAAGACCTGCTGGGAGGCGATTATTGGGTCGATATCGACCAGTTCGCCGATCGCGATTTCAACGACACACTGATCTCGCAGAACGACCTGGACCGACCGAACAAGATCGTGACCGAGGGGGATGTGTTCGGTTGGGATTACGACATCAACATCCGATTGGTGAACGCGTTCGCTCAGTTGGAAAAGAAGTGGACGAACTTTGAGGGTTACGTGGGCGGTTCGCTTTCACATACCTCGTTCTGGCGCTTCGGATACGTCCGGAACGGCCGTTTCCCGGATGATTCTGAAGGGAAAGGAGCGAACAACGACTTCATCAATTTCGGGGTCAAGGCCGGTGGTGTGTACAAGTTGACGGGGCGCCATTTCATCGCGGCGAACACGGCCTACATGACGCGCCCTCCTGCAGCCTATACCGCATTCCTTTCACCACGGATGCGCAGTGCGACGATCCCTGGTCTCACGAGCGAGTCCGTATACACCGGAGATATCGGATACGTCGTACGGATGCCACGGCTCAAAGGGCGCGCGACCTTCTTCTACACCAAGATCATGGACCAGATCTGGTCGCGGTATTACTATCATGATGAGTTCCTCACCATGATCAACTACAGCATGTCCGGTGTGGACCAAACGCACATGGGGGTTGAATTGGGGCTGGAGGCCAACCTGACCAGCACGTGGCAGATGACCGCTGTTTATGGCGGTGGTGATTACCGCTATTCCTCCCGTCCATTGGCGACCATCACCCGCAACAACAGTGCAGAGGTCTTCGACACGGGCCGCACGGTCTATTGGAAGAACTACAAGGTGGGTGGCATGCCCCAATCCGCTGCATCGCTCGGGTTCCGATACAACTCGCCGAAATACTGGTTCGCCGGTGCGAACGCGAACTACTTCTGGGACATCTACCTTGACCCCAACCCGGACCGTCGTACCCAAGAGGCAGAAGGCAACTATGTGACCACCGACCCGCAATGGGATGCCTTGCTGGTACAAGAGAAGTTGGACCCCAACCTCACCCTCGATGTCTTCGCTGGTAAATCCTGGATGATCAATGGTTACCGCTTGGCGGTGAACCTTTCGGTGAGCAATGTCCTGAACAACCAGGAGTTCCGTGTCGGCGGATACGAGCAATTGCGCTACGACCGCACCGATATCGACAAGTTCCCACCCAAGTACAGTTACCTCTATGGCATGAACTACTTCGCCATGGTGACCTTCAGTTTTTGACGATGACAAAGCACAACGTCCCATTCCGCAGTACCATGCGCCTCTCCTTCCTCTTGGTGATCTTCGCCTTGTTCGCCGTAGCGTGCCAGAAGGAGTATGATTCACCACCCTTACGCACGCTTCCTGTCGGCTCCGTCCTGACAGTGGCTCAGCTGCGCGCGCTGTATACCAATGCGGACAAGCGGTTCACCGGGGACAGTTCGGTGTATGCCGTGGTGACCGCCGATGAGCAGAACGGCAACCTGTACAAGAACATCTTCGTGCAGGACCACACCGGCGCGATCGTGATGCGCTTGATCAACAGTGGTGGCTTGTACCAAGGGGATAGCGTTCGCATCTACTTACCTGGCACGAAGCTCACGTCCTATGCCGGCATGTTACAGATCGACAGTGTGGATGTGGACAACAATGTGGTCAAACAAGCCACACAGGTGAACAAGAGTCCGCAACTGGTGACGATCTCGCAGATCGGACCTGAACTGCAAGGCAAATTGATCCGATTGGAGAACGTACAATTCGTGGCCAGCGATACCGCATTGACTTACGCCGACGCGGTGAACCAGAACACGTTGAACCGCACGCTTGAGGATTGCGGCGGGGCCACCGTGCTGGTACGGACCAGTGGCTACGCTGATTTTGCAGGCCAGGGCCTTCCCAATGGAAAAGGATCGTTCGTCGGCGTGGTAAGCCAGTTCCAAGCGGACATGCAACTCTATATCCGCGACATCAACGAAGTTCAATTGACCGGCCCGCGTTGTGGCATGTCCTCGTGCGCACCCGCCTCATCGCTGAGCGAAACGTTCAGTACGGTCAGCAACGGGACCGACCTGAACATCGAGTGCTGGTTGAACGTGTTCACCCAAGGCAGCCGCAAGTGGAAAGGCGTGGTGTCGGGCCCGGACTTCTTCGCAGAGGCCAAACCACCGAGCTTCGGTACTACGGTGAACGAGACCTGGCTGGTCACTGCGCCCATGCAGTTCACCCCAGGGATGGCACTTCGTTTCAAGTCGGCCCTCGGCGGCACGTACCAGCACGATGGCCTTACCATAATGGTATCCACGAACATCAACCTGCTCAACGGAACGGACGTGGCCAACGCAACCTGGACAGAAGTGACGGCGCCAACATCGCCAATTCCGGAAGCGCGGTCGGCACCTGGATCGATTCGGGGAATGTGGGACTTGATGGTTACCTTTATGCTGGTGAGAACTTCGTGATCGGCTTCCGTTACGTCGGAACCCCTGTGTCCCAGGCCACCCCATATCGGATCGATGACGTCATCATCCAATGAACCAAGAACGACAACAACAAAAACGATCGAGATGAAAAGAACAGTACTCCTTGCGACCATCGCCCTTGCCTTTTCGGCACAGGGTCAATTGGTGGACAGTGGCTTCGAGACCTGGACGGACAACCTGCCCGACGGCTGGTTCGGAAGCAAGAGCAGCATCGCCATGAGCGGCGTGGTGCAAGTGACCGAGAACGTGCATGGTGGCGCATCCGCCGTTCAACTGATCAATGGCACACCACACAAGCGTTTCACCACACAGCCCGTTGCCGTATCGGCCAACACCACCTACACCGTGAATTTCTGGGTGCGTGGCGCAGGTCAAGTGCGCGTTGGGCTCTATGACAATCGTCCGGGTTCCTCTTCGGGTTACGCGCCGTACACCAGCTATATCAATGCAACGGCCAACTGGACCGAGCATACGGTTGATATCGCTGCTGGCATGGACGCTGCGGATGCCGAGTTCATCTTCTCCGTGATCAGCACCGTGGCACCGGACCACATCATTCTCGACGACGTGACGATCACCGTGGGTGGAAGCATCCCCGATGTGAGCATCTACGACATCCAGTTCACCACCCTGCCCAACGGTGATTCGCCGTACAACGGGCAGACCGTGAACACGGGTGGTATCGTGACGGCCGCCTACACGGGTGCCTACTACATCCAGGACCAGAGCGGTCCTTGGGAAGGTGTTTACGTGTACGACAACTTCAGCATGCCGAGCGTTGGTGATCGCGTCACCTTGACGGCGACCGTGTCCGAGTTCAACAACCTGACCGAACTTACCGGCATCACCAACTTCACGGTGGTCGCCAGTGGACAGGAATTGCCTGCTCCCTTGATGATCAACACCGTGGAAGCGAACGAGGAGGCGCTGGAGGGCGTTCTGGTGCGCGTGGTGAACGCCACCTGCACGGAAGTGCCCGGAGGCGCGAACTTCGGTAAGTGGAAGGCCGATGATGGAAGCGGATTCGCATGGATCGGCAAGGAGATCTACACCACCACCCCCGACCCGCAGTTGGGCCAAGTGTTCGACGTGACGGGCGTGGTGTCCTACTCCTTCTCGCTATATGGCATCCAGCCACGTGACGCGAACGACGTGCAACTGGCGACGAGCGTGAACGAGTTCACAGGTGCTACCGTGAACGTGTTCCCGAATCCTGCCAACGAGGTGCTCAACCTGAACATCAGCGGCCTGAGCGGTCGTACCGAATACAACCTGAGCGACGTGAGCGGGCGCATCGTGCGTAGCGACGTGCTCGTCACCGAGCGCACGACCTTGGAACTGGGCAATTTGGCCGAAGGGGTGTACACCCTTTCGTTGATGAACGCCGGTTCTTCTTGGAGCACCCGCGTGGTGGTCCAGCAATGATCCGGAACACTCCCATGGAAAAGCCCCGCTGCGGAACCGCAGCGGGGCTTTCGCATTTCCAACAGGACTATTTCGCCTCCTTCACCAGGATCACGAACACCGGAAAGTGATCACTGAAACCATCCTGGTACGTATCTCCAACAAAGGTGCGGAACGGGTATCCTGCGAAAGCCCCATCGCGTTGGCGCAGATAGGGTTCGTTGAACACACGGACGCCATAGAAGTGGTACTTCCCCCCAGCACCCGTCACCAAGGCCGGCGAAAGGATGATCTGATCGAACAAGTTCCATGAATCGCGCCATGCCAATGAGCCAATGCCTTTCTGGTAGGGAGCGTACATGGCATTGTACAGCACACCGTCGACAGCCTTCTCCTTATCGCCGGTCGTGCGCAGGAAACGCGATACGCTCACATCCACCGGGTCGTCGTTCAGGTCGCCCATGACCATGACACGAGCGTTGGCGTTCTTGGCCAATAGTGAATCGGTGATATGACGGGCCAGTTCGGCCGCGGCCTTCCGATTTGGCGCAGAGCGCTTCTCCCCGCCTCTGCGCGACGGCCAGTGGCACACGATCACATGGGTGGTATCGCCATCGAGAACGCCGCTAACCAGCAATTGATCTCGCGTATGGAAGCTCGTATCGGCCATGTACAAGCGATAGGACTTGTGCGCGAAGACCGTGTATTGCGTCGGGTCGTAGATAAGTGCCACATCGATCCCGCGCCGATCCGCGGACTCCTCATGTACGATCCTGTAATTGCGGTCCTTCAAGGCCTTGGTGGCGATCAGGTCCTCGATCACCGCCCGGTTCTCGACCTCGCATATGCCCAGGATCGCGAGACCGTTCGGGTGCAGGTCCTTGCCCATGGCAGCGATCACTTGTGCGTTCTGGTCCAGCTTCCGATAGTAGCGCTGCGTACCCCAAAGCTTACTGCCGCTGGGGCTGAATTCCTCGTCATTCACTCCCGGTGTATCCAAGGTGTCGAACAGGTTCTCGATGTTGTAGAAGCCGACGAGCGCGGGAACGTACTGCACCTTCGCCTCCTGCGCCATCAGGCCGAGGGAACCAAGTATGAGCATCAAAGTGGGCAACAGGCTGGCAGGGGATCGCATGGACATCGTAGCTATTGGGTTGCCGAAAGTAGCCCATCGCAATGGTGTGGATGTCGCCGTCGAAGTACGGCAAGGTTCCTTGATCATGGTCTCAGGCTGCCAATTCCCGTGCCGATCGGCGAAAAGGCAACGAGCGGTCGACCTACTTGGGAAAGCTCAATGGGTTCCGGTCGTTGTACATGCGCAGGAAACGGAAGAGCGCCTCATCGCTGTTCCGCTTCTTCTTCGGCAGGGCCCGGAACTCATCCAAGAGCACCGGATCATGTTGCAGGGCCTGGTCCATTCCTGAAGCAGTGAAGTCCAAGAAATTCCCGGTCCTCATATCCAGCAAACGATGCACCAGAACGGTGCGTGTCATGCTACCACCGTACGGATAACTGTACATGTAAGGGTCCCAATCACGATAGGTCTGCTCCACCACCAGATGCGACAGCGAACCCATGAGACCGATGCGGTAAAAGCCATTGCCGCCAGCGATGTACACCACATCGTTCTGGCAGAAACCCCACATCCGATCGAGGTCGACGGTCTTGCGTTCTCCCGTGTCGGGTTGCCAATAGATCTTGCCGGAGGCGCGACGGATATCCGTTACCCCGAGGCCTTCCGATGTGCGCAATCGATCGATCGGAATAGACGGCTCGTTCAAGCGAAAGCTCTTGAAATCCTTGTACAGGCCATCGTGCAGGTCCATACCGCCGAAGTAGGTGACCTCTTCCTGCGCATGAAGCAAGGCCGGCAAGAGGCACATCCCGAGAAACGGAATACGTAGGGCGGAGATCATGGCAGACCACGGATCAAGGCCACCACTTCATCCGGAGCTTGCGCATGCACCCAGTGACCGGCGTACGGGATCGTTTCCACACGCGCTTTCGGGAACTGCTCCAGAATGGCAGGGATATCCTCCCGCTGGATGTAATCGCTGGCACCGCCGCGTATGAAAAGGGTGGGTACGCGCACCGAACCCGGCCCGATCGCCGCAAGGATGGCCGGCAGGTCGCGTGCCAACAAGGGTGCATTCACCCGCCACGCAAGTTGTTCCTCCGTTTCCCAATAAAGGTTCTTCATCAGGAACTGTACCACACCGGGTTCCTTCACCCGTTCCGCGATCTGGGCTTCCACTTCCTTGCGCGTGCGACCGGTGCTGAGTTCCGCGGTGAGCAGCGCTTCGATGATGTGACCGTGATTGTTCTCGTGTTCCTTGGGGCTGATATCCACCACCACCAAATGCTTCAACAGTTCGGGCCATTGTTGCGCAAAGACCATTGCGACCTTCCCTCCCATGGAGTGGCCTACCAGAATGATATCCGAAAGGCCCAAGCGGTCCACTAAAGCGTGCACATCCGCCGCCATGATCGGGTAGGACGTCCGCTCCGTGTGCGGCGATCGGCCATGGTCCCGCAAATCGACCAACAACACGTCGAAAGGTGCGATGCCCGGCGCGGAAGGCTCCGCCAATTCCTTGCCCACGCTACCCCAATTGTCCGAGGTTCCGAACAGCCCATGTAATACAACGATGGTCGGCGAGCCCTCGGGGCCCATGCGCCTATAATGGAGGTCCACTGTGCTCATCGCAATTCGCGGAGATAAAGTTGAACGGCGTTCTCCAACCCGAAGGTCAGTGCATCGCAGATCAAGGCGTGTCCGATGGACACTTCCAGCAGGCCGGGAACGTTCCGCTGGAAGAAGGCGAGGTTCTCGAGGTCCAGGTCATGGCCGGCGTTGAGGCCCAGACCGAGTTCGGCAGCGCGTTCGGCCGCTTTTCGGAAGGGCTTCACGGCAGCATCACGCCCGCTCTTATAGTTGGCGGCATAGGGCTCCGTATAGAGTTCGATCCGATCGGTCCCGGTCCCTGCGGCAAAAGGGAACTGCTCAAGGTCCGTGGCCATGAAGAGCGAGGTCCGGATCCCCGCGGCCTTGAAGCGCCCGACGACCTCCTTGAGCATGGAGTGATGCGTTCTTGCATCCCAGCCGGCGTTGCTCGTGAGTACTCCCGGCGGGTCAGGCACCAAGGTAGCCTGTGCAGGTCGCACCTCCAGGACCAGGTCGATGAACGACTTGTCGGGGTAGCCCTCGATGTTGAATTCCGTGGTCAGCACGGGCTTCAGCGCATGCACGTCGGACCGCCGGATGTGCCGTTCGTCCGGTCGCGGGTGGACCGTGATGCCTTGGGCGCCGTAGCGCTCAATGTCCAGTGCGGTGGCTACCACATCCGGGTTGTTGCCTCCTCGCGCATTGCGCAGTGTGGCCAGCTTGTTGATATTGACACTGAGCCGCGTCACGCCCGTTCGTTTACTTTGTTCCACCCGATCACCGGCCCAAAAGTACGGTCGTCACGCTCGGCGATAGACCTCACACCATGCACGCGAGAGACCTGATCACCCAGGACATACCACCGCTTCGCCCGACGGACGACGTGGGCCGCGCGTTGGATTGGTTGGAGGAATTCAAGGTAGGTCATCTGCCTGTGGTGGAGAACGGCCGACTGGTGGGCATGGTGAAGGACCAGGACCTGGTGGATCGCAACGACCCGCATGCCTTGGTGGGCTCGGTCATGGCCAATTTGGAGATCCCTTTTGTTCGTGGCGAACAGCACATCTACGAAGCCATGAAGCTCTTCAGTGAACGGGGCTTGACGGTGGTCCCGGTGCTGGATGAGATGGGGGGCTACCTCGGCGCGATCACCGAACACGAGGCCTTGAAACGCTTGGCGGAGACCACCAACATCAGCGAGCCGGGCAGCATCGTCGTGTTGGAGATGAACCAGATCGACTATAGCTTGGAGCAGATCGCGCGGATCGTGGAAGGCAACGATGGCAAGGTGCTCAGCGTGTATAGCCACACCTTGCCCGGCACCACCCGTGTCGAGGTCACGTTGAAGATCAATCGCGAGGACATCAGCGATATCCTGCAGAGCTTCGAGCGCTACGAGATCCAAGTACGGACCACCTATCAAGGCTCGCGGTTCCATGACGATCTACGTGGCCGCTATGAGGAGTTGATGCGTTTCATCAACCCGTGATCGCCGGACATGGTCCGCGGTCGGCTATTCCTGCTCCTTCTTCTTTTCGGCACCCTGCTGGGCACGGCGAACGCCCAACAGGAAGCAGTGGATGACCCGCTCATTCGCATCCACGGTATCACCGTGCGCGGTAACAGGATCACCAAGGAACGCATCATCGTGCGGGAGATGGTGGTGCAGGAAGGCGACACCATGCCGAACGGAGCGATGTACGAGAAGCTGGAACGGAGCAGGCAGAACCTGATGAACCTGGGTCTGTTCAACACGGTGACCGTTATCCCCGTGTACTTGGACCGCACCCACGTAATGGTGGAAGTGGTCGTTAACGAGCGCTGGTACCTGTGGCCGTCCTTGATCTTCGATCTCGCTGACCCCAACTTCAACACGTGGTGGCTAACGAAGGACTTCGACCGTGTCAATTACGGGGCCTACCTATACCGCTACAACATGCGCGGGCGGAACGAGACCGGTTACGTCAAAGCCCAGTTCGGCTACACACGGCAATTCGCTTTGCGCTACAAGGTTCCCAATATGGATGCACGCCAGCGCTGGGGGTTCAGCGTGGGCGGCAGCTACTTCCAACAATCGGAGATCACCGCCGGCACCGTGGACAACGAAAGGGAGTTGATCCGAAATTTCGACGGAAGCAACCGCGATGAATGGAAGGCCGACATCGAAGTGACCCTGCGGCGTAGTCACGATGTACGCCATGCGTGGCGCTTGAGCTACACACAGGCCGAAGTGACGGACACCATCACGCGGGTGGCCGTGGACTATTTCGATGGACCAGCCGTGGACACCCGGTTCCTGACCCTTGGCTATACCTTGATCTGGGACCAACGCGATTCACGTGCATACACCCGTAAGGGCCACTTCGAGGAGCTACGGATGGACCGTTACGGTCTGGGCCTGTTGGATGAAGCATCCCCCGACATCACCACGATCCATGGCACCACACAGCATTGGTGGCGGCCTCACGACAAATGGACCTTGGCGCTCAGCCTGCGTGGCAAATACACCTTCGGCACACCGCCATACTATGTGCAGGAAGGCTTGGGTTACCGGAATTACGTGCGTGGATACGAGTACTACGTGATCGACGGGGAGGCGTTCGCATTGGGTAAGGCGAACGTCCTGTTCCAATTGGTGGAACCACGCACCCGACGGGTGGAGGGCATCCCATTGGAAGCCTTCCGCACCTTGTACATCGCCGTGTACCTGAACCTGTTCACGGATGTCGGCCGCGTTTGGGACGATCGCTATGCGGCACAGAACTTCCTAGCGAACACCTGGACCAACGGGAACGGCATCGGGATCGACCTGGTAACGAGCTACGACCAGGTGATCCGTGGGGAATACACGATGAACAACTTGGGGGAGAGCGGTTTCTTCCTACATTTCACTCAACCCTTTTGATGGATGCGGATCGGTGTGAACGGGCGTGAAATGGATGCGGGATCGGCACCCGCCTTGGTAAGGACCATCCAACGGATGGCCGCGCATGGGCTTGAGCCGTACTTGACACCCGGGTTGACCGCTTGGCTGAAGACCTTGGGCCACCAAGAGGCGTGGCCACTGCTCAAGGATGAGGACCTGACGAAGCAGGAACTGGAGTTGTTCGTCAGCCTCGGGGGCGACGGTACCCTCCTGGATACCGTCGCTCTGGTCGGTCGATCGCAGATCCCGGTGCTGGGGATCAATCTTGGCCGACTCGGATTCCTGTCCAATGTGCGCTCCGATCCCTTGGAGGCCGCACTGGCCGCGATCAAGAACGGCTGGTATTCGCTTCAGGAACGATCCCTGCTGGAGGTGATCGACCACGAAGAGCTCCTTGGCACACAGAATTTCGCATTGAACGAGGTCAGTATCCACAAACGCGATAGCGCCAGTATGATCGCCGTGCACGTGCACTTGGGCGAGGACTACCTGAACACGTACTGGGCGGATGGCTTGATCATCGCTACGCCGACAGGGTCCACGGCCTATTCCCTGAGCTGCGGAGGTCCGGTGATCTACCCCACCAGCGGGGCCTTGGTCATCAATCCCATTTGTCCGCATAACCTGAACGTGAGGCCATTCGTTGTGCCCGACCACTATGCGATACGGTTGAAGCTGGAAGCTCGTTCGGACCGGTGCCTGATGAACCTGGACTCGCGCAGCAGTGCCGTTGACGGCCAAAGCCACATCACCATCAAACGGGCCAACTTCCACGTCAAGATGGTCCAGTTGGATGGGTCCAGCTTCTTGGATACCCTGCGGACCAAGCTGAGCTGGGGGCTCGACGTCCGATCGGCACCCGTACTGCCTTAGGGCTAAGCGCTACCTTCGCGCTCGGCCGAGCGGCCATACCAAGTGCCACATCCCTGCGTTCCTCCACCGATGTTCCGTTCGATCGTCCTCTTGTTCCTCCTGTTCGGCCCCTTCGGCGTGTTCGCGCAGGTGGGTGAGATCGGCATCACGGCGGGCGCCACATATTACATCGGAGACCTCAATCCTACGCGCCATTATCCCAAGGACACCAAATTCGCCTATGGCGTATTGTACCGGTACAATTTCAGCGATCGCTATGCCTTGCGCTTGCAGGCGCTGACCGGAACGCTCCAGTCCTACGACAGCAACTCCAACGACTCCTTGCAATTGTTGCGGAACCTCCACTTCCGCGCCCGTCTATTGGAGCTTTCCGGGGTAGTTGAGGTGAACTTCCGGAAGTACCGCAGCAAGGACAAGGACAGCAAGCGTTGGACCCCCTTCGTTTTCGCTGGGCTCGCCTATTACCGTGCTTCCCCTCAAGCGCAGCTGGATGACACGTGGTACAACCTACAACCCTTGGGTACGGAGGGACAAGGGACCTCGGCCCGGCCGGGTAGTGATGTGTACTCGGTGGACAACATCTGCATCCCCTTCGGTGTCGGCTTCAAGGTGAACGCGGGCCGTTGGGACTTCCAGCTGGAATGGGGCATGCGGCGGACCTACAGCGACTATTTGGACGACGTGAGCGGCACTTACGTGGACCGCGACCTCCTGGCCTTCGAGAACGGCCCTTTGGCGGCGACGCTGGCCGATCCGAGCGTGATCGCCGAACTTCCGGGCTACCCCAACGAAGGTCGGGCACGAGGGGACCCCAACACCTTGGACTGGTACCAATACACGGGCCTATCCATCACCTACATCATCAGCCGTTTCTCCGATTGCGAGCAACAGTACAACTGGATGCGCAAACGGCGCTGATCCGCGGCTTTTGGCGATCTTTGCGACCGCTTTTGGAGAATCCACAGGACATAACGGAGGTATTGCGGTCTCAGATCGACGAGGAGCGGGTGCCCGCCCACATCGCCATCATCATGGATGGTAACGGTCGGTGGGCAGAGCAAAAGGGCGAGCACCGCGTGGTAGGGCATGCCAATGGCGTTCGCTCCGTGCGAGAGGCCTTGGTGGCTTGTACCGAGATCGGGGTGAAATACCTGACGCTGTATGCCTTCAGCACCGAGAACTGGAAACGCCCGCGCCCGGAGGTGGAGGCCTTGATGGACCTATTGGTGAACACGGTGGTCGGTGAACTTGCCGAATTGAACAGCAATGGCGTTCGGCTTCAGGCCATCGGCGACATCGATTCCCTCCCGGAGAGCTGCCGGAACACCCTAAAGGAAGCCATTCGTGGCACCGCGAAGAATGACAGGATCACGATCATCCTTGCCTTGAGCTACAGCGCCCGATGGGAGATCGTTGAAATGGCCCGCACGATCGCCGAAAAAGCGAAGGCCGGTCGCCTCGACCCATCGGACATCGACGATACGACCATCTCCGCGCATCTCACCACCGCTGGGGTCCCTGACCCGGAGCTGCTCATTCGCACCAGCGGAGAACAACGTATCAGCAACTTCCTCCTTTGGCAGATCGCCTATGCCGAGCTCTGGTTCACGCCCGTGCTTTGGCCGGATTTCCGAAAAGCGCATCTATTCGAGGCCGTTCTCGATTTCCAAGGCCGTCAGCGACGTTTCGGTCTCACTGCAGAGCAGATCGCCCCAGTTTGACATGCGCACGGCCTTATTGATCCCGTTCCTGCTATTGCTCGTGCTGACCGGCAGCGCCCAGACCGGGCGCCGCGTGATGGACGCGGCCTATCCGGAAGAATATGAGATCGGTGGGATCACCGTGAGCGGAACGATGAGCACCGATCCCAATGCCGTGAAGCTTTTCACCGGCCTGATCGTGGGTGATCGGATCACCGTGCCCGGTGAGCGTATCACACGGGCCATCAACAACCTCTGGGAACAGAAGCTCTTCAGCGATGTCGCGATCGAGGCTGCGGAGATCCGCGGGCGGACCATCTTCCTGCACATCATCGTGGTGGAAAACCCCCGTCTGTCACGGTTCAAATTCGAGGGTGTAAGCAAAAGTGAAGGTGATAAACTGCGCGATGAGATCGACCTGATCCGAGGTCAGCAGGTCAACGAAGCGACCTTGGAGAACACGCGTGCCACCGTACGGCGCTTCTATGTGGACAAAGGCTTCCTGAAAGCCGACATGGACGTGGTGCGTTCGCCTGACACCTTGATGCAGAACAGTGTGATGCTGATCTTGAAGGTGAACAAAGGACCGAAAGTGAAGATCGATGAGGTGGAGTTCATCGGGAATGAGGAATTGACGGACCAGCAATTGCGTAGGGCCATGAAGAAGACGCGGAGCCGCCCGTGGTACAACTTCTTCGGCAGCAGCAAGTTCATTTCAGCGGAGTACAAGACCGACAAATCCAGGGTCATCGACAAGTACAACGAGGAAGGCTTCCGCAACGCTGCCATCGTGCGCGACACGATGTACTTCATATCCGACAGTCGGGTCAAGGTGGAAGTGACCGTGGATGAAGGGAACAAGTTCCACTACCGCAACGTCACATTCTCGGGTAACAGCAAGCACAGCACCGAACTACTGACCAGCATCCTGAACGTGAACAAAGGTGATGTTTACAACCGCAAGGAACTGGACAGTCGCCTGTACATGAACCCGAACGGTCGTGACGTCAGTTCGTTGTACATGGATGATGGCTACCTCTCGTTCTACCCCGATCCGGTGGAATTGTTGGTGGAGGGGGACAGTATCGACCTGGACATCAGGATCCGTGAGGGCAAGCAGTACCGGATCCGCAACGTCATCATCAAGGGAAACACCAAGACCAATGAGCACGTGGTGCGACGGGAGATCCGTACAAAGCCCGGCCAATTGTTCAACCGAAGCGATGTGATCCGCACCCAACGGGAGTTGAGCCAGTTGGGCTATTTCAATCCCGAGACCTTGGGCGTGAACCCGGTGCAGGACCCACGCACCGGAACGGTGGACCTGGAATACACCGTGGAGGAGAAACCCAGCGATCGATTGGAGCTGAGCGGGGGCTGGGGTGCTGGTCGACTCGTGCTATCAGTTGGTCTGTCGTTCACGAACTTCTCCTTGCGCAACATCTTCAACGGCAAGGCCTACACACCGCTCCCGGCCGGTGATGGACAAACGCTGAACCTGCGGGCCCAGACCAACGGTTCGTTCTTCCAGAGCTACAGCCTCTCCTTCGTGGAGCCGTGGTTGGGCGGCCGCAAACCGAACGCTCTCAGCTTCTCCACCTACTATTCGGTCCAGACCAATGGACAGAACAAGTACCTGAACACGGTGGATGGGAAGATCCCGAACCCGTTGCGGCAATCGCTCAATATCATCGGGGTGACCTTGGGCCTCGGCAAGCGTCTGACCTGGCCGGATGACTACTTCATCATGCGCGGGACCCTTGGTTTCCAAAACTACGACCTGCGCAATTACAGCAGTGGCGCTGTGGTGTTCGATTTCACGAACGGGTCGAGCAATGTGTTGTCCGGTCTGTTCCAGATCTCCCGCGAATCGATCGACCAGCCCTTCTTCGCACGGTCCGGGTCCAAGATCGGTTTCTCCGTGAAGGCCACGCCTCCTTGGTCGCTCATGGGCCCGACGAAGGACTGGGAGAACCTTCCACCGCAGCAGTTGTACCAATGGGCGGAATTCCACAAATGGAAATTCACAACGCAGTGGTTCAACAAGCTGACGAACAGCAAAACGGGGCACAACCTGGTCTTAATGCTACGGACCGGATTCGGCTTCCTCGGGCGCTACAACGACCTGGTGGGCAACTCGCCGTTCGAGCGCTTCTACTTGGGCGGCAGTGCCCTTACCGGCTTCCAGCTCGATGGTCGTGAGATCGTGGGCTTGCGTGGATACGACGACTTCTCACTATCCCCGTCCACCGGTAACTTCCTGATCACGAAATACACGGCTGAACTGCGTTTCCCAGTGAGTTTGAACCCTTCGGCACAGATCTACACGACCGTGTTCACGGAGGCCGGGAACACGTGGGCCACCTTCGACCAGTTCGACCCGTTCAAGCTATATCGTTCAGCGGGCTTCGGTCTGCGTCTGTTCCTGCCGATGTTCGGGCCGATGGGCTTGGACTACGGCTGGCGACTGGACGACGTCCCTTACCTCCCCAATATGGCCAAGAGCCAGTTCCATTTCACGATCGGCATAGATCTTGGCGAACTCTGATCCCGGAACCTTCATCCACGACAGCGACCACATGAAACGCACGATCATACTGCCCCTGTTGATGGCCGGCTTTATCCTGACCGGTTCCGCGGTACAGGCCCAGCGTATCGCATTCGTGAACACGCGGTACATCCTGGACCATATGCCCGAGTACGAGTCAGCGCAAAAGGAGCTGGACCGCTTCTCTCAGCAATGGCAGGATGAGATCGATGAACGTCATCTACAGATCAAGCGCATGCGGGAATCGTACAATGCGGAGGCGATCCTGCTGACGGAACAGATGAAGCGTTCCCGATTGGATGAGATCGACCGGCACGAGCGCGACGCGCGGGACCTGCAGAAGAAACGCTTCGGACCGAAGGGGGACCTGTTCAAGAAGCGGCAGGAACTGATCCAACCGATCCAGGACCGCGTCTACGACGCGGTGAAGGAGGTGGCCGGAACGAGCTACGTGGCCGTGTTCGACCTTGGCGGACAATCGAGCAACCTGCTTTTCGCAAGCGAGAAATACGACAAGAGCGACAGCGTGTTGCGCAAGCTGGGCATCCGGCCGGACAAGGATGGTAGCAGCGGCAACACGAAGGATGATGAAGAATTCGGCGAACCACCGACCGACAATAGCGACAAGGACGGTGGACGAACCCAGCCCCCGCCACCGAACAATACGGGCGGTGGTGGCCTTGACCAAAAACAACCCAAATGACGACCCGATCAATGAAGAACCTCGTACTCACCTTAGTCATGGCCCTGACCATGGCACCCGCCGCCTTGGCACAAGCACCCAAGCTGGGACACATCGACCGCCAGAAGCTGATGTTGGTCCTGCCGGAGCGCAAGGCTGCTGAGGATAAGATGCAAGCTTTCGCCAAGACCTTGGACGAACGCTTGAAGGCCATGGGCGCCGAGTACCAGGCCAAAGTGGCTGAAGCGCAATCCAAGGCCGAAGCGATGACACAGACGGAGAAGGAAATGGCCGTGCGTGAGATCGGCGAATTGGAGCAGCGTATCCAAGCCGCCCAAGAGAACGCACAGGAGGACCTGGAGAAGCAAGAAGAAGAACTGCTGAAGCCGATGGTGGAGCGCACGAACAAGGCGATCAACGAAGTTGCCGCAGCGAACAACTTCACCTACATCTTCGATACCAGCACAGGCTTCGTGCTCTACTTCGACAAAGGAGAGGACATCATGTCCTTGGTGAAGGCCAAGCTCGGTATCCAATAACCGCAAGAGGCGACGTGTCCAGCGCAGAGCGACCCATCGGCATCTTCGATTCCGGTGTCGGCGGGCTCACGGTACTGGCTGCTATCCAACAGGCGCTCCCGCGGGAGCGCCTGTTCTATTTCGGGGATAGCGCGCACATCCCATACGGCGACCGGTCCTTGCGTGAAGTGCGGGCCTTCAGTGCGGCCATCGCGCGGGCCTTGTTGGGCAAAGGCTGCAAGTTGGTGGTGATCGCCTGCAACACGGCATCTGCCGCAGCGTTGCATGAACTGCGGACCGCCTATCCGCACACCTTGTTCGTTGGCATGGAACCGGCCTTGAAACCCGCAGCCGAACGCTCCCGCTCCAAGGTGGTCGGGGTCATCGCCACGCGGGCGACCTTCCAAGGAAAATTGTTCGCGTCGGTGATGGAACGCTTCGCACAGGACATCGAGGTACTGGAACAGCCCTGCCCCGGACTTGTGCAAGCGATCGAGGCCGGTGAATTGGACACCCCTTCCACGGAGGCACTGCTGCGGGCCTGGCTGGAACCGATGCTTGCCAAAGGCATGGACGAACTCGTGCTGGCCTGCACCCATTACCCGTACGTGCGTCCGCTTATCGAACGCCTGGTCGGCCCCATGGTGGAAGTGATCGATCCCGCGCCGGCCGTAGCACGACAGGTGGGGCGACTATTGGGTGAGAAGGGCTTGCTCAGCTCCGCATTACCTACCCGGCCGATCGCATGGACCAGCGGGGATCCGCAGGCCTTTGGTGCCCTTACCGAGCGCCTCGGAGCGCCTCAGCTGGATGTCCGATCGGCGCATTGGGCCCATGGGGAGCTCAACCTTCCTTGAACCAGGAGGCGTACAGCATGTAGTTGCGGGCGATACGCTCGATCTCGTTCGCCGAGAGGTCCGCGCCCACCTCCCGGATCCGTTTACCAGGAACCCCGGCCACAAGACTGCCCGGCTCAACGACAGCGTTCTGTAGCACCACGGCCCCAGCGGCGATCACACTGCCTTTGCCGATCACCGCATTGTCCATTACGATCGCCCCCATGCCGATGAGCACCTTGTCGTGAATAGTGCAACCATGAACGATCGCATTATGCCCGATGCTCACATCGTTGCCGATCGTCAACGCCGCACGCTCATAGGTGCAATGGAGCACCGCTCCATCCTGCACATTCACTCGATCACCGATCCGGATGGCATTCACGTCCCCGCGCACAACGGCGCCATACCACGCACTGAAGTGATCCCCTGTGATGACATCGCCGATGATCACAGCGGTCTCTGCAAGGAATTGCTCCTTGCCGAATTGAGGGGTGAAACCGCGAACTGAGCGTATCAAAGGCATGGGTTCATCCAGTTCATTGGGATGGTCAAGATCACTCTCCTTCCTTCTTTTCGGCCGGCTGACCGCAACCTTCCTTCTGGCAGCAGTCCGGCAATTTCTTGAACGCAACAGGGTCCCCGAGCATATCATCCGCCGCATACCCCAGCTTGGTCACTGCCGTGCGAAGGGCCTGCGGGTCGGTCTTGCGCGCATCGTATTCAACGTGGATGATACTAGCTGCGAGATCGACATCCACCGACTTCACGCCTTTCTCGTAGATCATGTTCTCTTCGATGGTCTTCTCGCACATGTCGCAGACCGTGCTGGTCCTGATCTCGAGGTGGGTCGTCTTTTTCTTGTCCTGGCCCATCGCGATGGTCGAAAGGGCGATCAGGGAAATGGCAAGTAGCTTTTTCATGGGTTGTTGGGTTCGTTCTTCTTTCGAGGGAGTGTGAAGCGCAGGCCACCATAGATCATGGCCTTGTTCGTTGGACCCCAGATCAAGGAGGCGTCAAAATACGGGCCGAAAGGATCCTCCGGTGCTATGATCTGTTGTTGTTGCAGGGTACTTGTCAGGTTCTCACCACCGAGGTACAGTTCCCAAGCGCCAATGATCCGGGTGATCTGGGCATGCAGCGTTGCGTAGGCCGGTGAGCGTTCTATAAAGCGATAGGCATCCGGGTTCGAAGCGGTACCCGGCACCCGTCCTTCACCGAACATGTTCAATGATATGTCCGCTCGCCAGCGCTCCTTCCGGTCCTCGTACGAGAGGTCCACAAGGCCACGATGCTCCGGCGTGAAGGGGCGAAGCAGCAGCTTGTCATCATAGGTCGTGCTTGCATCGTAGTAGCGGTACGAGAACTTCAGGCCCATCTGCCGCGTGAGCTCCACCTGCAGGTCCGTCAACAAGCTATTGGCGTACGACGCGCCGTTCAAATTGTAGAAGGCGACGGTCGTCGGAGACCGATCCAGGTCCGTAACGACCTGGTGTGTGAACTCGGTGCGGTACAGGTCGATGTTGAAGGCCCATTTGCGCTCCAACCATTTGAACTTGTGCTGGAAGGACATTCCGATGTTCCAGGAGCGCTCCATGTTCAATGGGCCCTCCACCACCACGGTACGTGAACTGGCCATCACACTGCTCGTTTCGATCAATGGGTTCGCCGTACGGAAACCCTGTCCGGCTGAAAATCGAATGTTCGTGAGCGGTCCCAGATCGTACTTGACATGCAGCCTGGGCGCTAGGTTGTTGCCGAAATAGGAGTTCATATCCGCACGTACACCGGCGACCAAGGTGAACTGCTGGCGTTGTAGCGTGTATTCCGCGAACGCGCCCGGCATACGTTCCGTACGGCCGAAGGTGCTATCGCGGAAGGCCTCGTTGTAATCATCATACTGGAAGCTGAGGCCCGCCTTCAACTGATCGGTACCGGTACCAAGGAGCATCTGGTACACCGCGCTTCCGTAGAAGCTCTGTTGCTCGCCCGTATACTTCCGATCGCCGAAGATCGATGTGACATCGTGCTTCCGACCAGCGAACAGGAAGCCGATGCTCTTGGTCGGATCGTTCTTGAACACCACGCCCTGCTTCCCGAACACGTCGATCATCTCATTGCTGATGTCCACGATATAGGGTCGCGTGTCCCGATCCTGGAACTGGGGTTGCGCCAAGGTCTCCTTGGTCTGCCCGCCTTCGCGCTCATCGATCACATAGCGCACACCGATCTGCGACATACCCCGTTCCGTACGCCGCATCCATCGATCCATGATGTTGAAGCGCTTTGAGCGCGGGGAGTCCAGGAACCCATCGCCGTTCTGGTCCATTTCCTGCTGAAAGAGGTTGCCGTGCACCATAAGGATGTTGCCGCTGTTCTCGCCGGTCGCTTGTGCCGTGTGCACGTTCGCTTCGGTCCGTCCCTGCGTGTTGCCGTAGATGTTCACGAACAAGGGTCCCTCTGCCACCGGGTCCAACAGACAGAGGTCGATCTGGCCGGACATCGCATTCGGTCCGTTCACTGCGGTACCCAAGCCCTTGCTCAGGTTGATGTCCTGGATCCAGGTGCCCGGTATCAGGGTGAGTCCATAGGACGAGGAAAGCCCACGAATGAACGGCAGGTTCTCCAAACTGATCTGTGCATAACGGCCATCGAGCCCGAGCATGCGGATCGTCTTCGTGCCGGACACAGCATCGCTGTAGTTCACATCGACCGTGGCATTCGTTTCAAAGCTCTCACTGAGGTCGCAGCACGCGGCACGTTTCAGTTCCTTGGCCCCGATGTTCTCGGTCGCGATCGTGGTCCGGGTGCTCATTTGTGTGCCACTGACCCGTTCGACCACCTCCACGCCCTTCAGTTCCACCGAGGCTCGCAGGCGAAAATTGAGCGGAGCAATGGGTGCTGTTCGGAGCAGCATCGTATCCGGCTGAAAACCCACATAGGTGGCCACCAATTGCGCGGGCCATGCAGGAGGCGGTGGAATGGAAAATCGTCCTTCCGCGTTGGTGGATCCACCGATCGTGGTGCCGGCCCAGATGACATTGGCACCCGGCAATGGCCCAGCATCGGAGCCCTCGGCCATCACCTTGCCCGTGAGCTCTTGGGCGAGGGAGATCGCTGGCAACAAGAGGAGAATGAAAAGACAGAATCGTGAGCTCATGTGTTGTTCATTTCAGATCGATCGAACGACCGGGAGACAAGGCTCCCCTTCGCCCATGGGGCGGAATGAAATGAAGGTATCAGACGCGTTGAACGCTGAAGAACACCAAACGCTCCGTCCCTGCACGGGGCGGCGGCCGGCTGTCCGTTGCTGAAGTGAGCAACGATGTCCCCACGGAGAGCAACAAGCGCGGGGTTGCATTGAGGGCCAACAACGCCGGACCGAAGTCGAGGTCCTCGTGGGGCAGGTAGTTCTGCGTGCCGCTCTGGACAGTTGCGAGATCACAGCAATCAGCGGTGAAGCTGGCACCTTCATCGGAACCGTGCTCCGGGCAGCAATCGTCCATGGCGCCAATGCTCAACACGCTGGGCCCGCCCATCAAGCAGGTCATGCGGCTGAGCGCAAGCCCGCTCGTGGCCAGCACGAAGAAGCCAGCCACCAGCATGGTCGCCCAACGGTTATGATGCAGGAATCGGCGCATGGGAGGTACAAAGGTAGGACGATACGGAGGTTGAAGGAAGGACATGACCGGCATCCCTTGGGAAGCCACGGCCACGGTACGACTACCTTTGTACCTCGCCTTCGCCCCTCATGGCATCGGCTTCGAACCCATGTCCGAGCAAGTCAAACGCCCGCCAGTTTCCGTTTACGCTGAAAGCACCCCGAACCCGGCCACGATGCGCTTCGTGAGCAGCCGGATGCTGGTGCACGACGGTCGTTTGTTGGAGTTCCGTACGCCGGAAGAGCCGGTAGGTGTTTCCCCCTTGGCGGAAAAGATCTTCAACCTGCCCTTCGTTGCCGGGGTGTTCCTCAGCAGCAACTTCATCACCGTGACGAAGAACAACGCTGTCACGTGGGACCTGGTGCAGCTGGAATTGCGGGAATACATTCAGGAGTATCTGAATTCCGATGGACGTGTCGTGTACGAAGATGCGCCTGCCCAGGCCATGGCGGATGCGAACGAACGGGCCAGTACGCACGCCCCCGCTAAGGGTCCGGATGACGAGAAGATCATCGCCATCCTTGAGGAGTATATCCGGCCTGCCGTGGAAGGCGACGGCGGCCATATCGCGTTCAAGAGCTTCGAGGATGGCCTGGTCACGGTCTCTTTGCGTGGCTCGTGCAGTGGCTGTCCCAGTAGCATGGTCACCCTGAAGCAAGGGATCGAGAACCTCTTGAAGCACGAAGTTCCGGGGGTTCGTGAGGTGGTAGCGGAGGAGCTTTAGGCCCGGACCGGTATCCACACCCTGCCTGAAGGGTCAGCGCTTGTTGGGCCAAGGGTCGCCGATATATAAAGACCTACTGAACTCCACACCGGCGCACCGGACACGATGCATCACGCAATGATCGACCGGAACCCGCCTTCCTTGACCATTCCAGGCATCCGGAGCCGAGCACCTTATGCATTTTCCAATTCCGCCGCATCGTATTGGAAACACACGACGATGCGAACCACTTCGATCATCCTACTGAGCGCACTGCTGAGCAGTTCGGCACTGATGGCCCAGAACCTGGGCGAGATACACGGCAAGGTCTTCGACGAGTCCGGTGCTCCATTGTTCATGGCCAACGTTTCCACCGACCGTGGAGATGGCCTGATCGGAACGACGACCGACGAGAACGGAAGATTCGTCCTGAAGCCTTTGGTCCCGGGTACATACACCGTTCGGATCTCCTTCGTTGGTCTCATCACGCGCGAGATCACGGCGATCCAAGTGAACCCGGACAAGATCACTTTCCTAGGGAACCAAGAGCTGGTATCGAACCTCACCTTGCCCACGATCGAGATCATCGCGGACCGTTGGATGCCCCCATTGATCGACCCGGAGGAGCCGAGCAAGATCACCGTGATCGCCAGCCAGTTCGAATCGAACCCCTTGCGGAAGAACCCGGTGGCCATGTTGCAGAGCATTTCCCCGGACATCTACAAGTCGCCGAACAGCGATGAACTGTACTTCCGTGGATCACGCTCGGAATCGATGGCCTATTACATCGACGGTGTGAAGGTGACCGGCGGACTGAGCGGCGTTCCCCCGGGGTCCATGGCGAGCATCACGGTCTACACAGGCGGGCTGCCCGCACGATACGGTGATGTGACCGGCGGAGTGGTGGCGATCGAGACCAAGAGCTACTTTGACCTTTATATGCAGGAAAAAGCGGGTATCCGCTAAGCTTGACAAGTCGAACAGTCGATGTTCCTACGCCGGAGATCCATAGTGAACGCGAGCGATGAGGACCTGGTGCGTCTCCTGCGGGAGGGGCACCGGTCCGCGTTGGCCGACCTGTGGGATCGCTACGCACAACTGCTGTACGGCGTGGGCATGAAGTATTTGAAGGACCCGGAGCAAAGCAAGGACGAGGTCGTGGAGTTGTTCGCCGGCCTCAAGGAACTCGTTCAGAAACACGAAGTGAAAGCCTTTCGACCGTGGTTGCATACGGTGATGCGTAATCGCTGCTTGCAAGCATTGCGCAAGGTGAGACCCACGACCGAATTGCCGAGTGAACTATTACGGGCAACAGAGGACCACGACAACTCCGAAGCCATGATCCACGAGGCCACTTTACAAGCCTTGGAGCAAGCCATCGAACAACTTGCTCCGGATCAGCGCGCTTGTATCACGGCCTTCCATTTGGAACGATTCACGTATCAGGAGGTCGCCGAACGGACCGGGTTCGCTGTGGAGCAGGTCCGCAGCCACTTGCAGAACGGGCGCCGCAATCTTCGGATCATTCTACAACGCACCCCGTACCACGGGAACCAACACCATGAAAGCCGGAACGCATGATCGCTTCTCACCGCGCGGGGAATTGACGCCCGAGCAGCTGAAGGCCTACGTTGAGGGTAGGCTGGACAAGGCCGCACGTCGCGAAGTGGAGTTGCATTTGGAGCAGGACCCCTTAGCACGTGATGCGGCCGAAGGCCTGATGGAACCCGGAGCGCTGGCAGGCCTTGCTGCGTTGGATGGATCACGACCGCATGGAAGTCCCAAGCCCTTGTGGCCATGGGTCGCCGGAGCGGCAGTTGTTCTGATCGCCGGTGCCACGTGGTGGTCCATGGACCAAGGACCAATGCCGGAAACCGTCGCTGATGGCAGCGTTGTGATCAGCCCCTCCTCCAACGAACCGGTCACGACCGGCATGGACACACCGTTGGAAAGCGAAGAGATCGAGGCCGCGGCGGAGATCCCTGAGACATTATTCATCGGGCACACGAACACCGACCGGCATGCGCTGGAAATGCGCCGAACAGTTGAAGCCACTGCGCGTGAAGCCTTCACCGTGGAACGCTTGGAAGGGATACCACCTGCCTTGGACACCTCCATCGAACCGATATCACCGAAGGCGACACGTTCGAAGCGCTACTCGATACAACTGATGTACCTGCACGACCTCAAGTTGGTGGAGCCTCGCGAACTGTACCGCGTGGATCCCCTGCTCTTTGAGGATGAACGTCACGTTGGCGCGAACTTCCCGGACCGGGAGGCGCAACACACAGCACAAGAGCCACAGCGCCTGGTGAAATACACGCCTTATATGGACGGCGTCATGGCGAAGTTCGCTCGCAACGATCACAAGGGCTGTTTGGAGGACCTACGGTTCCTGCTCCGCCAATACCCGAATGATGTGAACGCCTTGTTCTACGCCGGATTGTGCAGCTATAACCTCGGCATGAACGAACGTGCGCGGGAGTTCCTGCACCGAGCCGCCACCCATCCGATCGGCGTTTTCGATGAAGAGGCCGTCTGGTACCATGCCTTGACCTTATCGCGACTTGGGGAGCACGCTGCCGCCAAAGAGGCCTATGAACGGATCGCGTCCGATGGAGGATTCTATGCCGAGCGGGCATCGGCAAAACTGAGGTCGGCAACACCTTGATCAATGAGAGGCTCAGTGATGGTGCACCATGCGTCCGCCACCAACACACGGATCGCTGCGCCCTAAGGAACGGACCTTCACCCCCTCCGACCACTAGCACTCAATGCCAAGGTCCACCCTGTCAGAACGATGGCCCGCAAGCTCCTATCTGCAGGACCGGAACAGGGCACGTTGTGCTTCGGCAAGAGCGAGCACCCAATGCGAGTGGCACCGACACAAGGATCGCCGTGATTGTGAGCGCATGCATCGAACTACTTGTTCTTGATGGTCGAAGGAGGTCCGATCATTTCAGCAAGGTCACGTGTCCCGTGAGTTCTTTCACCCCTCCGGTGCTGATGATCTGGAAGACGATCCGGTATGCATAGACATCCTGCTTGAGGATCTCGCCACTGTTCTGGAGCCCACCGTTCCAGGGTTTGTACGGATCATCCGTTCCGTAAACGATCTCCCCCCAACGATCGAACACGCGCATCTCGAAGTTCGTGATATCAGCAATGTTGCTCGTCATGCCCCATGATTCGTTCACGCCATCACCATCCGGCGTGAAGCTGTTGGGCACGTACGTGAACAACACATCATCGATGATCACATCGTGACATACGGTATCCGCACAGGCATGGGCATCAGCTGCGACGAGGCATACCGGATAGATCCCCGGTTCCTTGTTCGAGAACAGGAACTGCGTGTTCGGATCCGTGCTACCACCAAGGCCAGCGAAGTCCCATTCGAAGCTCACGGCGTTCTGCGATAGGTTATTGAATGTGATGAATGGGTCGTTCACATTGGCCGGCACCGGGCCGTGCACGAATTCGGCGATCACTTCCGGTGGTCCGGTCACGGTGATCGCGCCGGTGCCTTCGCATCCAGCCGCATTGCGGATCATGAGGTCATAGGGTCCTACGCAAACATCGTCCAATTGCGGACCGGATAGGAACGAAGCACCGCCGTCAAAACTGTACTCCACCGCTTCGGTATCGGAGATCGTGATGGAACCATCACATGCACCGAAGCACCAGGGTTCAACGAATGCGACGCTGTCGATGGTGAGCAATTCGGGCTGGCCGATCGTCACATCGGTGCTTCCGGCACATCCGTTCACGTCGGTGATGGTGAGGGAGTAAGAGCCGGCGCAAATGTTCTCCGCGTAGCTGGTATCGGCGGCAAGTCCATCGCTCCACGCATAGGAGAACGGGGCGGTGCCACCGGTGTTCGAGGCATCGGAGGTCCCATCGCATGAATCGAAACAGATCGCATCCGTGCTGACCACGCTGACCACCATGGGTTCGGTAAAGGTGATCGTGACGCTATCCTCCAAGAAGCAAAGTACGCCGTCGTCTTCGGTCCAATGGAACATGGCCGGACCCGTAGCGGGCGCAGTTACTGTGGAATTCGGATCCGCTGGATCAGCGAAGACATATCCTGCTGGGCCGGTCCAAAGACCGACGCCGGTATTACCCACGCTGGCCATCATCGTATAGGTCAGTGTGCAAATGGTGCTGTCCGGACCTGCATCCACAACGCCGCAGCAGCTGGGATCGCTGGCCGGAAGGATCTGGATCTCGAGGTCGGCGGTTCCCACGCAACCCAGCGCACTCACCACCGTGTATGTGTAGACTCCAGGAGGATCGGTGACAGGGTCGAACACGTCAGGGACCGGGTCGCCGTTCTCATTCGTCCATGTTCCACCTGGTGCAGGTGTTCCTGCGAGCATGTCGATCAACAGGAAGCTTGGTGGTGTTGCACAAACGATCACCAGCGAATCGAGACCCGGGTCGAGGCCGGGATCCAAGGTTATATTGACACTGTCCGTTGCATTGCACAAGGGATGATCGATGATGCTCGCGGTCACGAAGTACTCCGTAGGGCTCGTTACAAGCACTGTCGGGTTGGCGATGCTGGGATCGGAGAGGCCATCCACCGGACTCCACTCCCATGCCATACCGTTCGACGCGTCGCATGAGGCGACCCCGTTCCATACCGGTCCCACCGGTGGGTTCGGCCCGGCTTGGAACACGATGTTCCCTTGATCGTCGTAGAGAATATAGGACACCTCGTTCTCGAAGGTCCCCGGCGCATAGTTGAGCATGATCACATCCCCAGCAGTGACAAGGATCGGTTGTATGGTCTGGTCTCCGACGCAGGTATAGTTGTTCGCAGTGGCATTCACGGTCACCGTCATCTGCGACCCGTTCCAACCATCGCCGAAGCTGTCATCCATTTGCAAGATCCATTCACAGTCCGTGGCGGCACCTACGACCGTGGCATTGAGCTGAAGAGGGTCGTTGCAGATCACACCATCCGGCCCGGCCTCGACCTCGAAGGGCTCGTTCACGGTGAGTGTGATCGTGGTGTCGTAGTTGCAACCGAAATTGTCGGTGACCTGGTAGATCAAGGGGTAGGAACCTGGAGGAGGTGTATTGAACTGGATCGTATCGCCATCGGCGGAGATCCCGTCCGGTACGGCCCCTCCGGTCCACAGGGAGGAGTCGATCCCTGCCCCGATGATGGGCGTGAATTGGGTGACCTCCGGAACGATGGCCGGGTTGAAGTTGATCGACCAGGAGCATATGAAACCATTGTCCGCCGCCCAGAGGTCCGTGCTTTGGTACACCCATTCCCCGTTCAAGGGGCAACCTACCAACTGACCCATGGGTTGCACACTTTCATAGGTGCCCGGGTTCAGCGACTCGTTCGCCGGAGTACCGGCCATGGTGGTGTTCGCAAGGTTCTCGATCCAGGTGCCGTTCGTTGCTATCGGGGACCAGCAATACTCCCAGCATTCACCGAAAATGGGGTCCTCATCACTATCGGTATCGTTCGGTGAACCGAGGTAGGTACCACCACCACCCTGCTGGTGCAGGATGACGGATTGCCCATTCGGGCAGATCACCTGTAGTACCAGATCACCCATGAAGGTGTGTTCCATTTCGACGCATATCGACTCGATGTCGTTGATATCGGTCAACAACTGCCCGAAACCGAATTGTTCGAAGTTCAACGATGAAATGAACGGTAGACCGACATCGTCCGGGAGGAACACACCATCGCCGAAGTTGGCGTCCGGGATCCCGGTCCAAGTGACGGGATCGGCGTGCCCATAGATCGATATGGACTCACCAAAGCAAATGGTCGGGCTCAGGTCCGTGTTCTCGAAGGAAGGTGTGGTGCTCACCAGGATCTGCAGGTCAACGAGATTGAGGTTCCGGCAATCGTTGTCATCCGTGATGTAGAGTTGCACCACGTGTTCGCCATCGTCATCGAAGGTGTGGGTCACGAACGGTCCACTGGTGCTATCCACGCTACCATCGTCAAAGTCCCAGAGGTATTGGCTGATCGATTGTCCTCCTTGCGCAAATGACCCGCTCCCATCAAAGGTCACGGCCTCACCTTGGCAGATCAAGGCCGGGATCGCCTCTGGCATCGTCGCGATGGCGAAGGGGTTCTGGCACGGAACAGTGCATTGGAACCCGGCCGCGAAATTTCCCACACCGGCACCATTCGAATTGAACACCAAGGTGAGGCAGCCCGTGGTGTTGAACACGGTACCACTAACGACGATGTCCTGCAGGGCGGACCCGGAGTACGTGCCCAAGGTCGTTTCGCCCGTGTTGTCGCCATCATAGATGGTCAAGTTGTCGGCGGGGTTCGGACCTTGTGTACTGAGGTCGAAAACGAACCAAGTGAGGTAGATGACGTTGCCGGGTTCATCCGGGCAGATCGTGAAGGTGAAACTTTCGTTGTTCCCATAATCCCCGTTCGGACCACCCGAGTCCTCGATCACACCGGAGCAGCTCGTGCCAGAACCGGCGGTAATGCTGAATTGCTGACCGAAACCGGTACTGGTCAGGGTCAACGTGAACAGAAGCGTAAGGAGTATGCGCATGGCTATAGGAATTCTTGATGGCCAAAAGAGCTGCAATACCCAAGGCCATGGAATGTGAGTAGCACACTGATCGACCAGATACGCTCGGTCGCTCGAACAGGCTGCACGCGTGACCCGACCCGAAGGATCGGACACACGGATATGGAATGGTCAAGGACCATCTTACAGAAGGGACGTATCAATGTCGGAAATAGTTTGCTGGGGCCCCATCCCGGAAATCAAACCCTCCGTCACACCCAGGTCAGCCGGACGCATCCTGTACTTTCGCGCACTATCGAACGACCTGTGGCCATTGATCGTTCTTGAAGCAAGCCATGCACAGAACCACCGATACGTCAGGGCCATTCGATCCAGTCTACACGATTCGATCCACATGATCCATCGAGAGGATTGGACCTTGGTGGCACGTGGCGCTTCGATTTACCTGCAATACGATCATTTGTGTGCGCTCGAGGATGCGATGTCCGGGCATATCGAGTTCCGATATACGATCTTCTATTGTGAAGAGAACCGTCGATGGGCATCGCATACTTCCAAGTGGTCGATCTTCTTGACCAAGGAAGTCGCTACCGCGAAGCCGTGACACGCTTGGGCAAGGGTACGGAGGGCGGCCGCATCATCGAGGAAATGAAGGTGCGCTGCTTGGTGAACGGCAACGTGTTCCATTGCGGGGACCACGGTTCGTATTTCCTGCCCGAGGTGCCCGAGAGTTACCGATCGCTTGCTGTCACCGACATCATGAGGAAGCTGGACAAGGGCGATCCTTTGAGGACAAAAGCCAGTGTGCCTTATCGTGAAAGAGCATTGGCCCGATCGATTCCCAAGTGAACGATTCCTCTTCGACCAACACTACTATCCGCTCACCATGGACGTGAACATGGTGATGGATCTGAACAGCGACTGGAAGGACCTTGATGGCTACCAGGCGGCGCTTTCCTCCAAGTCACGCACGGATCCGCTCCGTGCTGAAACGATCAAATGTGGTGGTGCGGGAACTCAAGGCGACGGAGATCGAAGCTTCTGCGCACGTGCTCAAGAACTGTTCGATCAGGTGTGGATGCGCCCCGTTCCTGTTCGGCCGTTTGAACGTCGACGTGTACCCGGTCTGGAAGGAACAGCTTCACGAAAAGCTCGTATTCCGTGGCTTCTTCCTCGGAGGAATGAATTGGTCAGCTTCAGCACGGCATTCGCCCTGAACGGCGTTATGGATGTGCAATACGTCAGGATCGAATATGCGCTCAACCAGTCGCATGCATTTTACCCAGCGCATGCTCGTGGACCTCTTGGAGGTGGCGCTGAAGAAGGGTGTTGACAAGATCCATTTCGGGCGAACAGCGGAGCAGGCGAAAAGCAATCTAGGTGCTGTTCCAGTGGAGATGCGTTTCTATGTGAAGCATCGAAATCGTCTGGCCAACAAGCTCGTCGGGCCGTTCCTCAGGTCGATCCGGCCGGACGGGTTCGAACAACGCTCACCGTTCAAAGCGGCCGCCACTTAGATGGATTCGCTGACCCAGATAGTGCTCGGCGCGGCCGTTGGGGAGCTGGTTTTGGGCAAGAAGGTGGGGAACAAGGCCATCCTTTGGGGGGCGATCGCGGGCACCATTCCCGATCTGGATGTGCTGAACCGCAGTTTCTTCGATGACCTGCGTGCGAACGAACTCCATCGCGGGATCACCCATTCGATCCTCTTCAGCCTTGCGATGGCACCCTTGCTCGGCCACTGGATCAAGCGCCATCAAGCCTCCCTGCTCAGTGTGTTCGTGGTCCTGGTCATGTCGGTCTTCTTCCTTGGTGCTTCGACAAACTTGGCACAAGTGATCATCGCTGTGGTGACCATCGGCGTCGTTGCAGTAATCCTTTGGAAAGTGAAGGAAGTGACGTTGCCAGCGCGAAGGAATGGGGCTGGCAATACTGGTGGGCCTTGTTCACCCCACCCGCTGTTGGATTGCCATACCATTGAGGGAACGCAGTTATTCTGGCCGCTACCGACAAAGGTGGCCTACAACAACATCTTCGTGGTGGACCCGAGCTACACCGTGCCTTTTCTTGTTTGTGTCGCCATCGCCATGTGCCTCAAGCGGACCGATCCGCGACGCGCCAGGATCAATGGACTCGGCCTGTTGCTCAGTTCGGCATACATGCTTGCGACCTTCGTGTTCAAGTACAAGGCCCACACGCACATTGCTGCCTCCTTGGCGCGACAAGGTGTGGAGTACACCACGCTTTCTACACGCCCGACCCCGTTCAATGCGATCCTCTGGACCACGAACGTGAACTGCGGCGATCACTACGGGTTGGGATACTATTCCCTGTTCGATCACAAACCGGACGTGGAGTTGGTGAACATCCCGAAGAACCACGATCTCCTTGGTCCATGGGGTGACCATGAGAACGTGCGTCGATTGGTGCGTCTTTCCGACGACAACTATGTGATCCAACGCAGGAATGACACCTTGCTCTTCTGTGATCTCCGATTCGGACAGCTTGGCGCACCTGCCGTGGATAAGCCTTTCGTGTACAGCTACAAGTTGATCCCCCGCGGGAATGACCTGAGCGTGGAACTGATCGAACCACCCGCGCCGGACAGCGAGCAATTCACGAAGCTGATGTCCGAGCTTTGGGAGCGCGTGAAAGGCGAATAACGCCCGTGTTCTTGAGCTATTGGATGCAACAGCAACCGACGTTGGCCCAGCCCTTATCCGAACTGTGCGATGATCATGTACATCACAGCGATGGTGATCGCCCAATAGCCCCAGTTGATCAGGAAGTACTTGAAGGACCTCCGCTCAAACAAGGCATTGGTACCCATGATGGGGATGAGCACGAAGATGGACACCAAGAAGCTGTGGGCGAGGCCATGCGACCAAGAGGAGTATCGTTCGCCGTACCCATCGATCAGGCCTTTGAGCTCGGAGCCGAACGGCGAAGTGGGGTCGACACCCAGACCATGGTCCACCACGGGCCGGAAAAAGGCCTGAAAAGCGAAGTGGTGATCCATCATCATCGTGTAGGTGAATGATAGCACGATCGAGAGCACGAAGCTGAGGCCGAAGATCAGGGGCATGTTGCCGGTCTTGACCTTTTCTTCTGTCATGCCGGCCGCGGTCATCCATGCATTGCCAAGGAATTTCGGGTTGTACCAAACGAAACCGATGATCATCGGCACAAGCGCTGCGATGAGGTGTACGACGATGTTGATCTGCATGGTGGTGGATCGTTGGTTCCTTTCAAATATAGCCTTCTGTGCCGACCACTGGCCACGAACGGATCGCATGAATGAAGAGCCGAACGCTGAACAGCAACATGATCACGCCGATGCCGATATAGAGCCGACGCAAGCCCTTCCAGGGTAAGGATACTGTAAGCGAGTGTAGCCTTCAGGACATCGGTAGAGAATATGCCGAGCAGCACACCGCAAAGGAAGACCCAGGTACCTGCTCCGGGCCCATGCGTTGCAGTAGCGTGCCAAGTGAATCCGATCCAGATCACGAAGACGAAGGGGTTCACGAAATTGACCAAGAAGCCGCTAACGAAAAGACCGACCGCGTTGCGGCCACCGAAGCGGACCTGATCACTTTGTTCCGATGAACGTTTGAACAGATACGCGACCCCGAGGACCGCGAGCATCACTGCGGCCACCAGGGCCATCCACGGACCATCCATCCATTGTTGTACGAGAAGCACGAGGCCGGATAAACAGATCAGCACGATCAACACATCGGACGCGATGATGCCCAATGCGACGGCGAACCCGCCACGAACGCCATGGTCCAGTGAAGCTTTCAGCAAGGTGAAAAAGACAGGCCCGATCAATAAGGTCGTAGCCAGTCCGTAGAGGATCCCTTCCAACAAAGGCATGGCCGAAAATAGGAGGTCGGGCCGGACCCGGAAGGGTTCCATCCCTATTCCAACGACCAACGGGCCACCGCTTTCGCGATGACCCGTCGATCTTCCCTGGTCCCTGACCTACTGCGCGTTCACAGACCGAGCACCTTGAATTCCGTGCGTCGGTTGTTCTGGTGCTGATCCTCGGTGCATTTCGTGCACTCGCAATCCTCGCTGGGTCGGCTCTCGCCGTAGCCCTTGCTGGTTATGTTCTCCTTGGGGATGCCTTTGCTGATGATATAATCCACCGCGCTCTTGGCCCGCTTCTCGGAAAGGCTCATGTTGTATGCGTCCTTCCCGCGGCAATCGGTGTGCGAGCTCAATTCGATCTTCACGGTCGGGTTGTCGGCCAAAGTGGCCACGAGCTTATCCAACTCCACTGCAGCGTCCGGACGGATATTCCACTTGTTGTAGTCGTAGAAGATGTTGTCCAATCGCACCACTTGGTCCACAACTAGCGGGAAGAGCTTGAAGTCCTGGCGGATCACTGAGCTCGGCTTGCCCTTGGTGCTGATCTTCGCGCTTTGCTTGAAGAAGCCCTCCTTGTCGACCTTCAAGCGATAGTCGCTCTCCGGCTTCAACGGGAAGGCATACTTCCCGGATGCATCGGTGGTGACGGTCCCGATAACTTCACCCAAGGCATCCACGAGGTCGACCTTTGCTCCGGCCAGCGGGGCGTTCGTCTCCCCGTGGTACACCACACCTTCCGCGGCGTAATCGTACTTCGTCATTTCCACTACGATGGTCTCCAAGGGGTCATTGTTGGTGGAGATCTGCATTTCGCGTTGGAAGTATCCATCCTTGTTCGCCACGAGCAGGTAACGATCGCGGTACTCGATATCGATCTTGAACTTCCCACCCTGCTCGCTCTCCACCGAGTAACGTTCGATGAACTCGCCTTTGTCATCCTTCATCACTATGGCGGCGCCTTCGATCGGCTGGCGCGTATCCTTATCGATGACGATCCCAGCGAGGAAGATCATCGGTGGCGGAACTGTGCAGCCATAGATATCGTCGCTGCCTTCACCACCCGGACGATCGCTGGTGAAGAAGCCAACGGTATCGTTGATGAAAATGAGGCCATGATCATTGTAGCGCGTATTCATCGGGTAACCGAGATTGAACGCTATGCCCGGACCGGCCGTGGACAACCTGCTGTAGAACAGATCGGTACCACCCAAGCCAGGGTGGCCATTGCTCGCGAAGTACAAGGTGCTATCACGGTGGAGGTAAGGGAACATTTCATTGCCCGGGGTATTGACCCGCGGCCCCATGTTCACGGGTGCACCCCACTTGTTCCCTTGATTATCGGAATACCAGATGTCCGTGCCTCCGAAACCTCCTGGTCGGTCGCTTACAAAGAACAGCTTTCGTCCGTCAGGCGAGATGCAAGGGTGGCCATAATTGTGTTCCGGATCGTTGTGATCGAAGGGGATCAAATGCCCCCATTCTGGTTGGCCGAACTCTCCGGTCACCACATCGCAGAAGTAGATCCCGAGGTTCAGGTCGCCGTTCTTCGCCTTTTTCACCGTGCCATAGAAAACGTTGTTGCGGGTGAAGTAGATCCGGTTCGCTACGGAGTCGAAGGTGGCCGTACCATCATGGTAGCGACTGTTCAGGTCCTTGCGCAGGACCAGCGCTTCTTCCGCGGTCTCCCCTTTCAACAGGGCGGTGTACATGTTCAGGAAGGGTTGATCGTCCCATTCGTATCGACGTCCACCACCGACCCCTTCACCCCTTGCGCTGGAGAAGAGGAGCAGTTCTTCCATGACCGATGGGGCCAGATCCGCCTCTGCGGAATTGATCGGCAACTTGCGGATGGTCTGTCGCGTGCTGTCGCGCATGATGCGATCGAAGATCCCGGGATTGTCCAAGTATCCTTTCACCCGGGTGTCCTCAGGTCGCAGGTCGGAATAGGCCTTGTATTGCACCAAGGCCTCTGGATATCTGCCGTTCGCACGCAGCTGCTCGGCATAGCCGTATATGTCCTCCGGTGTTGCCTTGCCCGATGCGACCAGCTTCTCGTAGGTCGATTCCGCTTTCAAGGGCATGCCCATGTTCCGATAGGCTTCGGCCAAGTTGCGTAGATCGACCTCGTCGCCTTTACCCGATCCAATGATATCCTCATAGATCAGTGCCATCTTCGGATAATCAAAGACCTCGGCATATCGGTCGGCCATGCGCTCCTTCAGCTTCTGGGCGTGGAGGAGTGCTGGAGCGAGCAGCAAGAACGGTAGGACGAGCAAGCGGACCGTCGCCATGTGTTTGGACCTGTGCATGTGCATGGTGGAGATCATGGTCAGAAGTAGCGCGGTGAACGGACACCCTTCGTTTTGTTGCCGAAAGCGAAACCGAGCATGATCTCGTGCGATCCGCCGCTGTAGTTCCGTAACGTGCTTAGCGGGTAGTCGTACGCATAGCCCACCGTCAGATCATTGTTGATGTGATACTGGAGCATGGCCCCCACCGCATCCTCATGCCGGTACATGGCACCCAGCCAGAACTTCTCGTAGAACAGGAAGTTCGCGCTCAGGTCGAAGCTGAGCGGAGCCCCCTGTACGGCCTTCACCAGGAATGTCGGCTTGAACTTCGTGTACGTACCCAGGTCGAAGACGTAACCACCGCTCAAGAAGTAGTGCGGTCGTTGACCAGGCGAGGAGACGAACGCCAACGAATCGGTCTCGAAGAACTCCGTGCGTAGGAGCTTGGGTGTGCTGATCCCGATGTAGTAGCGATCGCTGTAGTACATCACGCCGAAGCCGAACTGCGGATCGAGCTTCGTTTTCACGTTCTGTTGACCTGGTCACCAGCATCCAAGGGATTCAGGTTCAAGGAACTCCCTTGGAAATAGTTGAGCCCGCCCTTGAGACCGAAGGACAACTTGGCATCACCCATGAAGATCCGGTGTGTGTCACATCGGCCATGCAGAAGGTGTACTGGGTCACCGGTCCATGCGAATCACGCATGATGGTACCTCCAAGGCCACGCTCTCGTACGGCAGTGGGCTATGCACCGTGAGCGTTTGTGTTGTAGGCGCACCTTCGAAGCCTACCCATTGGTGCCGGCTAAGTGCTTTCAGTTCCACACGATCCGCACTGCCAGCGTATGCCGGATTGAGCGAAAGCATGTTGAACATGTACTGGGTGAACTGCGGGTCCTGTTGGGCCAGCATAGCGGTACTGACGCTGAGGGCGAGTACCACCCCGAACCATCGTTTGGCCATGTGTTGCATGGGACTGATCTGTTGGCTGCTTGAGGTGTTCATCGGCGCAGGTAGATGTATCCAGTGAAGGCATCATCGCCAGTACCGGGTTCGAGTACGTAGTAGTAGGTGCTTTCCGGCAATCCTTCCCCGAGCACCTCTCCGAACTGGCTGGTACCATCCCAGGTGTTCGTGTAAGGTGATGCCTCGAACACCTTGTTGCCCCACCGGTTGTACACGATGAACTTGTTGTTCGGGTAATACTCGATGTTCCGGATGGTATAGATATCGTTGACCCCGTCGGAGTTCGGTGAGAAGGCGTTGGGGATCACCAAGGTCAAGCAATCCTTGATCTTCACCAGGACCGTATCCGATGTCGTTCCGCAAGTGCCGTTGTTCACGGTCCACGTGAACCAGTTATCACCGAGTGCAAGCCCCGTGACCGTGGTGTTCGGATCGCTCGGGTTCTGGATGTCACCCGAACCGCTGAGCAGGCTCCACGTGCCGAAGGCTGCTCGTGGCCGGCGTGGCCCGAGTTCGGTCATGGTCTCTGTGCTGGGCACAGACCTGCGAAGGACTCCATTTGCAGGCTGAACGGCTGTCGTAGAGTCGGATGCTCATCACATCGCTGGTCGATCCGCATGGGCCGTTGTCGATCGTCCATTCGAAGACGTTCGCCGGCGAAGCCCAGTCCGGGTGATCACCGAGAAGGGGTTCGAGGGTCAACGATGGTGGCCTGACCACTGACGAGCGTCCATGATCCTGTCGCTGGCGTGGTGGCGCTGTTGGCGAACATCGTGACGGGTGGTCGCGATCGGCGAGCAGAAGTCCTCGATCGGGACCCGCTGCCGCATCCGGAGCTTGGTCATCGAACACGCGATCGTGACCTCGTCGGTCGAAATACCGCTTTCGCAAGGACCATTGTCCACCACCCACTGTAGGGTGTACACGCCTGGTATCAGGCCCGAGATGGTCGCTGTTGCAGAATCTTGGATCGCTCAGGTGGCACTACCGCTGACGAAGACCCAAGTGCCCACCGCTGGGAATGTCACCGCACTTCCCTGTGGGTCGTGGTGCTCGTAGGTGTACACAATTCCTGGTCCGGACCGGTATCTGCGATGGGTTGTTGGTCGTCGAACAAGGTGATGGTCACCTCGTCAGTGGTCGTTCCACAAGGTCCATTGTCGATCGTCCAGCGGAAGGTATTGGTACCCAGCGAGAGCCCGCTCACGTTCGTGTTCGGATCGATAACATCAGCGAAGACACCGGTACCGGCGGACCACTGACCAACTACCTGTGGCTGGGAACACCACCGCGTTCGCGGCGAGGTCGGTACTGGTGTTCGGGTTGCACAGCCCTGATCCGGGCCTGCATCGGAATCCGGTGCGTTGTCGTCATAGATGAAGACGCTTTGGGTCGCGGAAGAACTGCCGCACGCCCCGTTGTCGATGGTCCATAGGAAGTCGCTTTGGCCAACGACCAGATCGTCCACCGTTGTGTTGGGGTCGTTCGGATCAACAATGCTTCCGGATCCACTTGTCAGTGTCCATGTGCCCACGTGGCGGGGAAAACGGGATCGTTGCCTTGGAGGACCACGCTGCTCGTAGGTGTGCAGGCGCTGATGCTCTCGCCGGTCATTGCCAACGGTGCTTCACTATCGTACACGCGGATGCGCAACGTATCGGTGCTCGGCGGGCCGAAACCGCACATGCCGTTGTAGATCGTCCAGATCAATTCGTGCAATCCGGACCTCGAGGCGTTGCTTACGCTGGTGGTCGGGTTGTTCGGTTCCATGGTATCACCGCGGTCCCACTGAAGACCGTCCAAGTACCCACGCCTGGTATCGCTGGTGTGTTGCCTGCAAGGATGGTACCGTTGTCAGGCGTGCACAACTGCTGGTCCGGACCAGCATCAGCAACCGGCGCTGGTCGTATACGAACACCGACATGGTGTCCGTTAGCAGTCCGTTGTTGGGGCACGGATCCCATTCCAAGGTCCAAACGAAGGTGTTGATACCCCGCTGCAGTCCGGCGATCTCCGTCTGGAGGATCGTTCGGATCCACGATGATGCCCGATCCGTTGATCAAGGTCCATGTTCCTTCCGCTGGTAGCGGTGGCTGTTCATTCGTAGAAGATACTGGTCAGCGGCAAACACTGCTCAAGGTCCGACCCGCATTGGCGGCCGCCGTGGTATCGTCGTACAGGATCACGTTCACTGTATCCCGTGTCAGTGGGTTGGCGCATGGGCCGTTGTATACCTCCTCCACACAAAGGTGTTCAACCCGATGCTGAGGTTATCGATTCGTGTTCCAGGTGCTCCTTGGATCCAATGGGACACCGGTACCTGCGATGGTGGTCCACGTTCCCGTTGCAGGGAAGATGAGACTACTTCCGGCCATGGGTGCTATCCCGGCATGCACAACTCTTGGTCCATACCCGCGTTCGCATCGGGTTCTGCGATCGAACACGAAGATGCTCACGGAATCCACGGTGGTCACACAGATGCCACCTTGTAGCGTCCACGTGAAGATGTTCTCACCTACGCTGGAGACCCGCGACTTCCGAGGTCGTCTGGTCCGCGTGTCGAGCACACCCGTTCCTTGCACCAAGGCCCATGTGCCAGTAGCGGAGCACCTACCGGTGGGTTACCCGTAACGATCGCAGCATCATCCGGGAAGCAGAGCTCTTGGTCGGCACCCGCATCGGCCGGTGGTGCGGATGCATCGAACAGGATGATGGTGACCACATCGCTGGTAAGCTGATTGGTGCATCCACCGTTGTATACCTCCCACTGGAATTCGTTGATGCCGATGCCCAGGTCCGTGACGGTGGTGACCGGGTTCGCAGGGTCCGTGATCGTGCCTTGACCGCTCACCAGGGTCCATTGTCCGGTGGCTGGGAATACATAGGGGCTTCCAGCAAGTGTCGCGCTCGTCAACGGCGTGCATACCTGTTGCAAGGGCCCTGCGTTCGCGTCGGGGTTGTTGACATCGAAGACGAAAATGCTGACGATGTCCTCTGTCAACGGGTTCGTGCAAGGGCCATTGGAAACTGTCCAGCGGAAGATATTCTCGCCGATCGCGAGATCGGTAACGGCCGTGTTCGGGTCGGTTGGATCGGCGATCGTTCCTGTACCGGCCACCAGCTGCCAGAAGCCATTCGCCGGAGCGATGATCGCACTGCCCTGCATGGTGGTGTTCGGATCATCGGAACACAGCTCCTGGTCAGGTCCAGCGTTGGCGATCGGGTTGTTCTCATCGAACAATTGGATCACCATTTGATCGCTGGTGATGCCGCTGGAGCATGGACCGTTGTCCACTGTCCACGCGCATACGATGGTTCCTACACCAAGCCCGGTAATGGTCGTATTCGGGTCAGTCGGGTCGGTGAGAACGCCTGTTCCGCTCACGATGGTCCACAGGCCTTCCGCCGGGAATACCAACGGGCTTCCTTGCAAGGTGGTGGAAGTGGTCGGCGTGCAAAGGTCCTGATCGTCACCGGCATTCGCGTCGATGTTGTTCTCATCGAACACATTGATGATCACTTGGTCCGTGGTGATGCCATTCGCGCAAGGCCCATTGTCCACGGACCATTCGAAGACGTTCTGACCGATGCTCAGGTCGAAGACCACGGTGTTCGGGTCGTTCGGGTTGGCAACGGTACCGGTGCCGCGTACCAAGGTCCAGGTCCCGATGGCAGGGAAGATCACCGCACTGCCCGCCAACTGGGTGGTGGTGGTGCTCTCCGTGCACAGTTCCTGGTCCGGTCCGGCGTTGGCGACCAAGTTGTTCGCGTCGAACACGAAGATGCTCACCTGGTCGGTACTGCCATCGTTGTCACAAGGCCCATTGGACAAGGTCCATTCGAATACGTTCTCACCCACGGCCAATCCGGTCACTTCGGTGTTCGGGTCGTTCGGGTCGGTAATGGAGCCGAAGCCGCTCACCAAAGTCCATGTACCCACTGCAGGGAATGTGATCGCGCTGCCCTCGAGGTTGGTCGTCGTGTTCGGTGTGCAGAGTTCCTGGTCATCGCCAGCGAAGGCCGGAGGATTGCTCACATCGAACAGGAAGATGCTCACTTGGTCCGTGGTGATCCCGTTCGCGCAAGGTCCGTTGCTCACGGTCCAGGAGAAGATGTTCTCTCCCACACCGAGATCGGTGACCGTCGTAGTGGACGTGTTCGCATTGGTGATCGTACCGGCACCGCTGACGAGCACCCATTCCCCGGTAGCCGGGAATGTCAACGGGCTGCCGGTCAGTGTAGCGATCGTGTTCGGTGTGCAGAGTTCCTGATCCGCACCAGCATCCGCGTTCGGGTTGTTCTCATCGAACACGAAGATGCTCACACGGTCCGCCGTGACACCGTTGGCACATGGCCCATTGTTGACCGTCCAAAGGAAGATGTTCTCTCCGATGGCCAGATCGGTGATATCCGAATTCGGGTCATTCGGGTCAGCGATCGAACCAGAGCCGGAGATCAAGCTCCATGTACCGACAGCCGGCACGATCACGGAACTACCGGCCATGGTGGTGGAGAAGTTCGGGCTGCACAGTTCCTGATCGGGTCCGGCATCCGCATCCGGGTTGTTCTCATCGTAGATCAGGATGCTCACCTCATCCACGGTGATGCCATTGGCGCACGGTCCATTGCTCACCGTCCACTGGAAGATATTGATACCCACACCAAGGTTCGTGACAGCGGTGTTCGGATCGTTCACATCGGCGATCGCTCCGGTGCCTTGGGTCTGTTGCCAGGTTCCCACCGCGGGGAACGTGACCGGACTGCCGTTCAGTGTAACGTCAACATCGGGTGTGCACTGCTCCTTATCGGGTCCTGCATCCGCGTCCGGGTTGTTCTCATCGAACACGAAAATGCTCACTTGATCGGAGGTCAAGGGGTTCGCGCAAGGCCCGTTCAGCACGGTCCACTGGAAGATGTTCTCTCCGACGCTCAATCCGGTGACACCCGAATTCGGGGCATTGGGTGTAGTGATCGAACCGGAGCCGCTCACCAATGTCCAGGTTCCGGTAGCAGGGAAAGTGACAGCGCTTCCTGCCAAGGTGGTGCTGGTCTGCGGCGTGCAGATCTCCTGGTCCGGGCCGGCGTTGGCCACTGGGTTGTTCCCGTCGAACACGAAAATGCTCACGGCATCGACCGAGGATCCGCAAGGTCCGTTGTTGATCGTCCAAACGAAGATGTTCTCACCAACGCCGAGCCCGGTAATGGTGGTGTTCGGGTTGTTCGGGGAGGTGATCGTTCCGGAACCTTGTGTGCGGGACCATGTGCCAACAGCTGAGCCGACTGGTGCATTCCCGACCATGGTGACGCTGGCGACCGGTGTGCAGACCTCTTGGTCGGGACCGGCATTCGCATTCGCCGCGGCATCGTCGAAGACGAAGATGCTTACTACATCCTGGGCGATCGCGCGCAGGCACCATTGTTCACCTGCCAACGGAACACTTCTCAACGGCCAAGCCACTGACACCGGTGGTCGGTGAGGTCGGGTTGGCGATCGTACCTGCACCGCTCACCAAGGTCCACTGACCCACAGCGGGGATGATAAGGACTGCTGCCGCTAAGCGTGGCGCTGGTATTGGGTGTGCACAGGCTTTGATCGGGTCCGGCGTTGGCCACCGGGTTGTTCGGATCATAGACGAGAATGGTCACCTGGTCCGTGGTGATGCCACACGCTCCGTTATCAATGCTCCAACGCAGGATGTTCACGCCGATACTGAGGCCACTTACCGTGGCGGTCGGCGATGCAACGTTGCTGAAATTCGCCGTACCCTGCACCACGCTCCAAGCGCCAGTGGCAACACCTGTCGGTGCGTTCGCTGCCATCACCGCGGTGGAGGATGTACCACAAAGGCTTTGGTCCGGACCGGCCTCCGCCGCTTGGGCATCACCGTTGAAGATCACGATGTTCACCTGGTCGCTCGTGACCGGGTTGGGGCAGTTGCCGTTCGTGACCGTCCAAACGAACTGATTGGTGCCCAGTCCGATGTTCGTCACCGCGGTCAATGGGTTGTTTGGCGTGATCGTACCCGAACCGGTGCTGATCGACCACACACCGGTCGCCGGGAAGGTTACCGGGCTGCCGGCCAGCGTGGTACTGTTCAGTGGTGTACAGAAGTTCTGGTCAGGACCAGCATTGGCAGGCGGGTTGTTCGGATCATAGATGAAGATGCTCATCTGGTCGGTGGTGATGCCGTTGGCGCAAGGGCCGTTGTTCACCGTCCACTGGAATATGTTCTGTCCCACCCCGAGACCGGTGATGGATGTGTTCGGGCTATTGGGGTTGACGATGGTACCCGTGCCGCTCACCAAGGTCCAGGCGCCAGTGGCCGGAACGATGATGGAACTGCCGGCCATGGTCGTGGTGCCATTGGTGGTGCACAAGGAAATGTCCGGTCCTGCGTTCGCGTTCGGGTTACCTGCATTGAAGACCAGAATGCGCACGAGATCGTTCGTGAGCCCGTTCGGGCACGGTCCATTGCTCACCGACCATCGGAATTCATTGATACCCACTGGCAAGCCGGTGATGGTGGTCGTGGGACTGTTCGGGTTCGTGATGGTTCCGCCACCGCTCACGAGTGTCCATGTACCCACTGCTGGCGCGATGACATTGCTCATGGCCATGGTCACGATGCTCGGTGCCACCGGCACACAAATACTTTGATCGGGACCAGCGTTCGCCACGGGGTTCGTCGGATCGAAGCGACGTATGGTCACTTCATCAGCTGTATTCCCGCACGGACCGTTGTTCACCGACCAACGCAACACCGTCGTTCCGATCGGTAGCGCACTGACCGACGTCGTCGCGCTGTTCGGGTCGGAGAAGGTGGCCGTTCCGCTCACCACGGACCACGTGCCGACCGCAGGAGCAGCAACCGTGCTTCCTGCCAAGGTCGTGGTCGAAGCACCACATAGTTCCTGGTCCGCTCCTGCGTTGGCCGCAGCGGTCGCTGGATCGAAAAGGGTGATCGTGACAGTGCTGCTGGTGATCGCTCCAGGACAAGGTCCGTTGTTGATCGTCCAGCGGTACACGTTCGCACCCAAGGCCATTCCGGTCACCGTGGTGGTCGGGCTATTGGCATTGGTGAATGTTCCCGCACCACTTACTACGGTCCAGGTACCGGAAGCGGGTGCCGTTGCAGCATTCGCCGCAAGCGTGACACTTGCCACCGGTGCACAGAGGCTCTGCGCCGGACCTGCATTGGCTGCGGATGCGTTGCGATCGAACACACGGATCACAACGTCGTCAAAGGAGCTGTTCGGAACACAAGGTCCATTGTTGATCGTCCAACGCAACGTGGTGGTCCCTACTGGAATATTCGTCACCGTACTGGTGGCGGAGTTCGGGTTCGTGATCGTGGCAGTGCCACCAACAACGGTCCAAGTCCCCGTTCCAGGGGCTACAGCTGCCGTTGCAGCCAATGTTGTGCTGGCGAACGCAGATCCGGATGCGGTGCACAGGTCCACATCGGGACCGGCCGCAGCAGCGGGTGCGTTGCCATCGAATCGTGTGATCGTGACCTGTGATGTGGTGACCCCATTCGGACATGGGCCATTGCTCAAGGTCCATTGGAACACGTTCGCACCGACGGAGAGTCCGGATACGCTGGAGGTCGGGCTATTGGCATTGGCGAACGTGCCGGTACCGCTCACAACGGTCCATGTACCGGTGGCCGGGGCCAAGGGCGCGTTACCAGCCAGGGTGGCCGTGGTCGCGCAGACCTGCTGCGCAGGACCGGCATTGGCGTTCGGGCTTGCAGGGTTGAACACCACGATATCCACCTCATCGAAGGTGCTCGGTGGCGTGCATGGCCCGTTGTTGATCGTCCAACGCAAACGGTTCGTGCCGATGCTCAATCCGCTCACCGTGGTGTTGCGCACGTTGGCGTTCGCAAAGGTTCCGGTACCGCTCACCACGGTCCATTGCCCTGTCGCCGGTGCGATCGGTGCATTGCCGGCCAGGGTGGTGCTCAAGGTCGGGGCGCATAGGCTTTGGTCCGGTCCAGCATTGGCAGCGGGCTGCACATTGCTGAATACCAAGATGGAAACCTGCGAACTCGTTGGCGGTGTACATGCACCATTGTCGATCGTCCAACGGAACACGTTGGTTCCTTGTCCAAGGTTGTTCACCGCGCTAGTCGGGCTGTTCGGGTCCACAACGGTACCACTGCCGCTCACCAAGGTCCAAGTGCCTACTGCGGGTGCTGTTGCCACGTTGGCTGCAAACGTGGTGGAGTTGGCCGGCAGACATAGCGACTGGCTCGGTCCAGCGGCCGCAGCGGGCTGTGCTGGGTTGAATGCGTTGATGGTCACCTCATCCGATGTGGTGCCACAGGTCCCGTAGTTCAGGGTCCAACGGAACACGTTCGCACCAGCGCTCAGACCACTGACCGTGGTGTTCCGTCCATTGGGGTTAGCGAACGTACCGGTACCGCTCACCACGGTCCAGGTCCCTTGCACCTGCGTATAAGGTTGCTGCGCGGCCAGTGTGCCGGTGAATCCACAAACGTTCTGATCCGGGCCCGCGCTTCCCGATGTAAGCGGCGGGGTCACATTGATCAGATAGCCGACCGTGGCATTACCGTTCAGAACGCACGCATTGTCCTCGACGGAAACGGTGAAGATCTGCTGACCGATATCGGCCACCGTTGGGCTCCAGCAGAATGTTCCTACCGGACGCGGGCCAGCCGAGGTCGTGAACGTAGCGCCCGGGATCGCCGCATTCCATGTCATGGTCACCATTTGCGCAGCATCAGCGTCCGTAGAGTTGACATCGAAACAGAAGCTGGTACCTGCGCACACGTTGTACACATAACTTCCTGTTCCGTTGATGCCGCTGACACCCGGGTTATTGTTGTTGCACGCGATGATGGCGAATTGCAGATCACGGGTATAACTGCCGATCAACACACCATTGCGATACTCTTGTACCAGAACGGTCACCACCGCGAATTGCGCGATACTTGGTGTGAATCGGATCGTACCGGTCTGGGGATCGATCGTCACAGCGTTCGCACCGCCATTGGTCACCACTGGCTGAGTTGCGGAATAGCCGGCGTTGTACGGGATCAAGCTTCCATTATTGCCGCGCGCAGGAGCCAAGGAGAATACAAGCGAATCTCCTGCCAGGTCCGAGACACCATGGTTGTACACAACAGGCTGACCCACGCATGCGAAGGGAACCGGATCATTCAAAAAGCGCGGTGAGCTATTGCAAGGGGTAATGGTATTGTTAAGCGTTGCACTGATATACAGGTCACGACCACCCGGGTTGTTCAAGGAAGTGATGGCATTGTTCCGGCAGCACAATTCCCAATCGATGATCCAATCCGTGCCGCATCCTGCCCATTGGGTCAAGTTGATGACCGCGCTATATCGGTATCGCTCCACGCCGTATGTGCCCGATGCGCTTGTGCAACGGTCCGGTGCGCCATCGCAGATCGGTGTGACCACGGAAACGTTCTGCAAGGTGAAACAAGCGTTGAAACTTGCTCCGCACGTGGCGGATCGCACCTGGAATTGCAACCCATTGTTACAATTGGTGGGAGCCGCGATACCGTTACAATCACGGAAGAAGCCCAAGTTCACCCGGTACTGGTTGTTGCCCAAGCACTCGTAGGTGATATCGCCTCCCATGGCGTGCGTCGCACGTGCCTCACCTTGCCAAAGCAGGAAGGCCGCAGCTACCGGAAGCAGGGTGCGAAGGGTGTTGATCGTAAACGTGACCGCCTTGCGGGTCACGTTCTGAAGGCGTCGTTGTTCAGCCATGTACCATCCTGTATGGTGGCACCCCATGGGAACCCGGACGTTGAAAACGATCAACTACCAGGCTTGAGGCCCGAACGCCGTAGATGCTTGATCCTCGGTAAGGTCGAACCCCACCAATTGGATCCCATCAAGCAGTGCGCACGTGTTCCCGCAAGGTGCCCGACAAACCTAGACCCGCCCTTTGCTGACAGATCTTACAGCAAGATTGAATTCTCAACACGGAATTGTTGAGCCTAGGCCGATCGCATCCTTTGTTCAACCCGCGTTCATGTCCTGTTCATAAGAACTGCAGGGCCGCGCTCCGATCGGTTCAAAGGGCGATGGAAGGAATTATTCTACTGGACGATAGAACCGCAACTTTCCGCTTCGCACCTCGCTCATGAGCAAGGGTGCGGTACCTACCCTCTTGCCTACAGGTCGCACGTTCTGATGGGCAAGAACATAATCGCCCCGACCATGCACCTCGACCACCACTGCGGTATGGATCCCATATTGCTCGCGAACACTTCCACCTTCGATACGGTGTTCCACGTATACGTTCTCGAACTGGACGATGTCCCCGGGCATCACCTCTTCTTTACGCCAATCCACCACTGCACCGAAGCCGTATTGACCATCCCATTTCGCATGCGCATTGTTCAATGCTTCCGCGGCCAGGTCCCAGCACTCCCCTCGACCCACTTTGTTCCCGATCTGTCCGTTTACATAGTTCACCACGCGCTGGTTCACTTGGGGCAAGGTCATCTCTGGCACTTGACCAAAGAGCAAGGCCGAGGTCGACAAGGCAAACAAAATGAACGTGGCACGCATGCTTGGAAGTTGATCGAAGGTCGAATGATATGAAGATCCCGGTAATTCTCAGTTCTTCACTTTTTCGAACACCATGCGATAGTGCTCGAAGATCTCGCGCTCAAATACCTGAAGGTTCGGGGCGATCTGATAGCGGCGCACCCATTTGCGGAAGTCGTCGTAAAGAAGCTTGGACACTTCAGCCGGATTTCCCTAGCCTTAAGAATGAGTGCTCAAAGCCCCAGTAACACCTCGCCGGGCTCCTTGCCACCGAAGACCATCTTGCTCGGGTCCTCGATCATCTCCTTCACCTTATACAGGAAGCTTACACTCTCCTTGCCATCGATGATCCGGTGATCGTAGCTCAAGGCAACGTACATCACCGGGCGTATCACGACCTGACCGTTAACGGCCATGGGGCGATCGACGATGTTGTGCATGCCAAGGATGGCGCTTTGTGGCGGGTTCAGGATAGGGGTGCTCAACATGCTACCGAACACACCGCCATTGGTGATGGTGAAGGTGCCCCCGGTCATCTCATCAATGCTCAACTTACCGTCACGCGCTTTGATGGCCAAAGTCTTGATCGCGGATTCGATCTCTGCCAAGCTCATGCGCTCAGCGTTGCGCACCACAGGCACCATCAATCCTTTCGGGCTGCTCACCGCGATGCCGATGTCAGCGTAATCGTGCATGATCATTTCATCGCCATCGATCTGTGCGTTCACGCTCGGGAACAAGCGCAGCGCTTCGGTCACGGCCTTGGTGAAGAAGCTCATGAACCCGAGGCTCACACCTTTCTCCTCCTTGAACTTGTCCTTGTACTTGTTGCGCAGTTCCATCACCGCGCTCATGTCCACTTCGTTGAATGTGGTGAGCATGGCTGTTTGGTTCTTCACCATCACCAGGCGCTCGGCCACCTTCTTGCGTAATGTGCTCATCTTGGCACGGCTCTGATCGCGTTGACCGCCCCAGCCGTTCATCGCCACTGCAGAAGCACCCACACCACCTGCCACATATGCCGCCACATCGCTCTTGGTGATCCGACCGTTCGGGCCGCTCCCTTTCACTTTGTCGGCGCTCAATCCACGCTCCTCCATCATCTTCACAGCGACCGGTGTAGCGTGTGTAGCCGTGGCCGAAGCTTCCGGAGCTGAAGCCTTTTCCGCCTTCTTGACCGGAGCTTCCTTGGTCTTGGGCGCCTCCTTTTTCGCGGTCGGCTTCACTGATGTATCCAGCTTGGCCACCACATCGCCCACGTTCACCGTGGCATCCGCTTCAGCCAGCAGCGATCTTGCCGCTCTCCTCAGCGCTCAGTTCCAAGGTGGCCTTGTCGCTATCGATCTCGGCGATCACCTGGTCCTTCTCCACGACATCGCCATCGCTCACGAGCCATTGTGCGATGCGTACTTCACTGATGCTTTCCCCGGGGCTGGGCACTTTGATGTCCACGTTGGCCATTTCTGATGGTGATGGTTGGTTCGCGCTGGCTCGGCGAGTTGGATGGATGTACTTCGTTCCGGATCGTTAGGCACCGGCCTTCACGGTGCTCTTCGACTTGGCAAAGGCCTGTTCGATGATCGTTGCTTGTTGTTTCGCGCTGCGCTTGCTGCTTCCGGTCGCAGGTGCACCGCTGGCGGGCCGGCTGATGCATTCGAGCTTCACGGCATCGAAGTTCATCAACATGTAGGGCCAGGCGCCCATGTTCTTCGGTTCCTCCTGCACCCACAGGAAACGCTCGGCATTCTTGTATCTCTTCAACGCCGCTTTGATCGCGTCCATGGGCAAGGGATGCACCTGCTCAATGCGCACCAATGCGGTATCCGTGATGCCGTTCTGCTGCCGGTGTTCAGCCAGGTCATAATGGACCTTGCCTTGGGTCAGGATCACCGTATGTATGTCGCTCGCTTCCACCGAAGTATCATCGATGAGCGCTTTGAACCCACCTTTGGTCAGGTCCTCCAGCGGGCTCACGCACATCGGGTGGCGCAATAAGCTCTTTGGCGTGAAGACGATCAAGGGCTTGCGGAACTCCCATGCCAATTGTCGGCGAAGCACGTGGAAGAAGTTGGCCGGCGTGGTGCAGTTCACCACCACCATGTTGGCATCGGCACAGCTGCTGAGGAAGCGCTCCATGCGGGCGCTGCTATGCTCGGCACCTTGGCCTTCGTAGCCGTGCGGCAACAGCAGAACGATGCCGTTCTGTGTGTTCCACTTCTCTTCCGCACAGCAGAGGTACTGGTCCAGGATGATCTGTGCGCCGTTCACGAAATCGCCGAACTGCGCCTCCCAGATCGTCAGTGCTTCCGGTGCCGTTAGTGCATAGCCGTACTCGAAACCGAGCACTGCATATTCACTGAGCAAGGAATTGTAGATCTGCAACAGCGCTTGGCCATCTTGGATGTGCTTGAGGTGGATGAATTCCTCCTCGCTGTCCTCCACCTTCACCACGGCATGGCGATGTGAAAAGGTCCCACGCTCCACATCTTGACCCGTGAAACGCACCGGGTGACCCTCGAGGAGCAATGAACCGTAAGCGAGCAATTCAGCCATTCCCCAATCCAATACCTCCTCCTTCATCATCCGTTTCCGGTCGTTCAGGATCTTCTCCAGTTTGCTGAAGAACTTCTTTCCGTCCGGATGCAGCACCGTGAGCTTCTCACCGATCAACTGCAATTGCTTCTTGTCAACTCCGGTCTCCGGCGTAGCGAGGATATCCTGCACCGTTCCGCGCCGGAATCCTTGCCAGCGATCGGCCATCAGGTTGGTGATCTTGCCTACTCGGATCTGCTTCGCCTCGCTAAGTCGTGCATCAAGCATTTCACTGAACGAACGCTCCATCTCCTTGGCCAACTCACGCGCCCCTTCCACCCCGCTATCGATGAGCTTCTGCGTGTAGATCTCACGCGGGTTCTTGTGCGCAGCAATGGCCTTGTACAACAGCGGTTGCGTGAACTTCGGCTCGTCGCCTTCGTTGTGCCCGTGTTTGCGGTAACAAAGGATATCCACCCACACGTCCTGCTTGTACTGCTGGCGGTAATCCATCGCGAGCTTCACGGTGTAGGCCACCGCTTCGGCGTCATCTCCGTTCACGTGGAACACCGGGCACAGGGTGGTCTTCGCCACATCGGTGCAGTACGTGCTGGTGCGCGCGTCGATGTAGTTGGTGGTGAATCCGACCTGGTTGTTCACCACGATGTGTATCGTTCCGCCGACCTCGTAGGCCTTGAGCCCGGCCATCTGCACGGTCTCGTACACCACGCCCTGACCGGCGACGGCCGCATCACCATGGATGATGATCGGCGCGGTGATGCCCTGAGCAAAACCATCATCGTGCTCGATGATCGCACGCGACATGCCCTGCATCACCGGGCCTACGCTTTCCAGGTGGCTCGGGTTAGGGGCCAAGGTCAAGCGCACTTCCTTTCCTGCGTTGGTGGTGATCATGCTGCTGTACCCCATGTGGTACTTCACATCCCCTTCCACCAAGGCATCCTCGTAATCCTTGCCCTCGAACTCACTGAAGATGGCATCGTAGCTCTTGCGCATGGTGTTGGCCAGCACGTTGAGGCGCCCGCGATGCGCCATCCCGATCACGTACTCGGTGATCCCGAGTTCAGCACCGTGTTCGATCACCGTGTCCAGCGCGGGGATCAACGCTTCGGCCCCTTCGATGCTGAAACGCTTGGCCCCGATGAATTTCTTGCCGAGGAACTTCTCGAATACCACCGCTTCGTTCAACTTCTCGAGGATGTCCTTGCGTTGCTCCAGTGTGAAGCTCGGCGTATTGCGCACCGATTCCATGCGCTCCTGCAACCACTTCAGCTTTTCGGGATTGCGGATGTAGCGATATTCAACCCCGACACTGGCGCAATAGGTCTGTTCAAGCAGTTCGATGATCTCGCTGAGCTTGGCCGGGCCGATGCCCACCTCATTGCCAGCACTGAAAACGGTATTGAGATCGGCTTCGCTGAGCCCGAAATTCTCCAGCGCCAAGGTGGGCGAATACTTCCGCCGATCACGCACCGGATTGGTATCGGTGAACAGGTGTCCTCGGTTGCGGTAGCCGCTGATCAGGCCCAAGACACGGAATTCCTTCTGGAAGCGCTCGTTCCCTTCGGAGGCCTTGCTGGTGTCCGCCGCGGCCAGCGCGCCGTTATCACCTTGCAGGTCCTTTGCGAACTCGAAGCCCTCGAAGAAGCGCGCCCAACCGGTCTCTACACTGGCAGGGTCCTTTTGGTACTGTTGGTACAGGTCGTCCAGCCAAGCGCTGTCGACGTTGCTGAGGTAGGAATACTTGTCCATGCGGGGGTCCTACGGGACCTGCGCAAAGGTAGTTCTTCACCGGAGCGCACACAGCACGAGCCGTCGGGTTGTCCACAGGTGGATGCCCAGATCAACCGTACTTAGAACCGGCCCGCGTAACGCAGGCGGGTCAGCACCTTCTGCAAGGCCCGCAACACCACCTCCCCGGCCAGCGCTTCAATTCCGCCCTGAAGCATGGTGCGCCGCAGGTGCGTTTCAGGAATGTCCACCCGGTACATGGCCACTTGCAAAGCATGCGGACCACTGGCCTGAAGGATCTTCAGGACCGGAAGTACCCCGGACCGAAGCTCTTCGAAGGCCCCGTCACCAACGAGCGGCTGGACCAGCTCAGCTTCCTCCAGAGCCAGGTCCTTCCGAAGTTGCTCCACCGTGGAATGCAGGACCTCGGCACGATCCAAGTAGCGTTGGAGGCCGCCAACAGGGGATTTCGACAAGTCCTTGTCCATGGGCTGTGGAGAACTCGACCAAAGGTGGGGATGATGTGGCACTATTTTCGCCCATTCCAAAAAAAGAACCTGCGGAGGTCCCTGCCACCGCTCTAGCCAAACAACAACAATGCGCTCGATCCTCCTTTCAGTGATCTCCCTGCTCACCATTCAAGCAACGGCCCAATACGGTACCTTCGACGCTTCGGCAGTGAAAGCCGGGAAAAGCACCACGTTGATCGTGGTGATGGATGCGGGGGATAGCCCATACAACCAGAACCTGATGAATGCCGTGAAGGGTGAATGGAAGTACACGGCGGCATTTGATTTCATGACCACTGCCGAATTCGCGGCACAACCGATCTCGCCGGACCGCACGTACCTGTTGAAGACCCGCAAGACGGACCCCGTGAAATTCGAGGCCACTTTCCTCACTCTGATCAAGGGCTGGAAACCCAAGAAGGGCGATGTGATGGAGATGAAGGACAATGCGTTCACCTCCATTCCGGCAGAACATGAACTCGCCTTCATCCAGATCGACCCGACGGCCATCAATGACAAAGGCATGGGAAATATGCTCATGATCTATGTGAAGCACCTGCAGGACTATTTGGCCTTGGTGGAAAAAGGCAAGATCACCGACAAGGCCACTGCGGACCGGACCTACTCCGGACGCACCCGCTTGATCCGGGACACCGAATTGTGGATGGCCCAGGAGCATTTGGATAAGAGCATTCCGGATGCATCCAAATTGAAGGAGTTCTACACCGCACCGTGTCAGGTAATGGCCTTGAGCCAACTGCCCAGCGCAATAGCCAAGCAGAAAAGCGCCGTAACGGTGAGCGATGTGATCCTGACCGGTGATCACAAGAACAAGCATTGTTTCAAGCGTGTGTTCAACAGCGGAACGGGTGAATTGATGTACCAGAACGACGATGCCGCGATCTACGGCAAGAAGGAAGGGTTCATCGAGGAGGACTTGAAGGCGATGGAACGGGCGCGCTGATCAGGGAACACCGAATTGAAAGAGGACCGCAGCCTGCCCTGCGGTCCTTATTCTTTGTGGAAATGACGAACAAGGAGCGCCTGCTCGCCCGTTTGGGACGGATGGAATCCGACCGCCTATCCCTGATGCAACGCTTGGCAGGTATCCCCTCGCAAAAGCTCGCTGAACGTCCGGGCCCGGATAAGTGGTCCGTGGCGCAGGTGATGATGCACCTCGTGGTCGCGGAGGAAGGCGCGCAGGCCTACTTGAAGAAGAAGCTGGCATATGGTGGTCATCGACGTGCGGGTCTACTTTCGGGCCTTCGGCTGGCGCTCTTGCAGCTTGCGATCAGGTCGCCCTTCCGGTACAAAGCACCGGCCATCGTAGCTGATATCCCGGACTGCTCATTCGAAGCGGCGAACGAGCGCTGGGCCTTTGTCCGTGCGGACATGCGACGGACCTACACCGAACTGGATGAGGCCGTGATCGGTCATGAACTCTTCAAACACCCAATGGCCGGGCGTCTCAGTCTAATACAGGGCCTTGCCTTCATGCACGATCACATGGTGCGCCACACCGGTCAGATCGAACGGACACTGGTGGCGGTGACCGCTACCGAGTAGCGCTGCGTGGTGCATTCCTCTATCTTCACGGGACCATTTTCACTTTTCATGGCACTACGCTATTCTTTCGTCGCTCTGGTCCTGTTCCTCTGCACATCGCTCCACGCGGAGCACCTTCCGGGTGGTACGATCACCACGCGCTGTGTGGGTTCCAATTTCCACGAGATCACACTGAAATTGTTCCGTGATTGCAATGGCAATGCGATGATCCCACAGAACTTGTCGTTCTCGAACGATTGTGGGGTCAACTTCCAACAGACGAACATGATGCCGGTGAGCGTGGAGGAGATCTCTCCTTTGTGTGAAGCCGACCTGCCCAACAGCCGCTGCAACGGAGGCAGCTTGATCGGGTTCGAACTGTACACCTACCGCACCACGGTATTCCTGAGCCCATGCACCTTGTGGCGGATCAGCTGGTCCATATGCTGCCGTAACCCTTCGATCAATGTGCAATTGACACCGGGCCTGTACCTCGAGACCACCTTGAGCAACCTGAACAGCCAATGCAACGAGGCCCCCGACTTCGTGGACAATACGGTACCCCTGGTCTGTGTAGGCCAGCCCGTGAGTTACGACGCGAGTGCCTTTGAGAGCGATGGGAACACCCTGCGCTACAGGTTCATCGATGCCCGTTTCGCAGCACCGGCGCCCACCATGGTACAGTACCAGCCGGCATACTCGGGCGCCGAACCCTTCAATGGGATGGTGATCGATAGCCTCACCGGACGGATCACCTTCCTGCCGACCATTGTCGGTGTGGTGGTAACGGTCGTGGAGGTGATGGAATACGATAGCAGTGGGAATTGGCTGAGCACGGTGATGCGCGACTTCCCCTTCATCGTCACGGTTTGCAACAATGATGTTCCGAACGTGAACGGCGGGCTTCTGAGCGATGCCACAGGAACCGCCACGATCACCGGCGACCGGGCCATGCAAGTGTGCTCGGAAGGTGAGTTATGCGCCTTCATGGACTTTGACGATAGCGACCAAGGACAGGTCCTTTCCATCACTTCCAACATCGGCGACGTCATCCCGGGTGCGAGCGTGGAGGTGACGGGCACCAACCCTGTCCTCGTGCAGGTGTGTGGAAATTCGACCGGGTTGAGCGAAGGGTCTTACCAGTTCTCGATCACGGCCATGGACGACGCGTGTCCCGTGCAAGGCTTCCAGCAATTCGCATACACCTTGGTGGTGGGTGTCGCACCTTATGCTGGCGACGACGCGACGGTCGAATACTGCTCCACCGACCCCACGATCACGCTTTTTGATCAACTTGGCGGAACACCACCGGAAGGCGGGTCATGGTCCGACCCCAACGGGCAGAACTTCGGTCCGACCTTCGAACCTGCGTCGGATACGCCGGGGGATTACACCTACATCCTATCGGATGCCGCAACTTGTCCCGGGACCGCGACATTGACCATGGCCCTCCTGCCTGCATCGGATCCACTATGCATGAACGTAGGACTGAACGATCGATCCTCCGGGATGAACGTGATCGCCGTGGACGCCCTTGTTCCCGGTCGTATACACCTTCGCGCAGGCATTACTGCGAACTATGAGCTGGTACTTATGGGAACCGATGGTCGCGTGGTCCGCGCACAACATTTGGCCTTGACGGAGCGCACCACGCGTACGCTGGACCTGAGCGGCTACGCGACCGGTGCGTACGTGATCCGATTGACAAGGACCGATGGTTCAGGCGTCATCGCGCAGCGGATCGTGCTTTGAACGTCCGGACCGAACTGTGAACGGAATGTGAAGGTTCGAACCATTCCATGAGGACGGCGTTTCCTTCGCACCATGGCAACTGTAGTCATCACGGGCGGCTCCGGCCTCATCGGTCAAGCGCTGACCCATGCGTTGTTGAGGAAAGGACACAGGTGCGGCACCTTGGCCGAAGCGTCCGTGAGGTTCCTTCGGTCGCCACGTTCAAATGGGATATTCGGGCCGGTACCATCGATAGCGCCTCGGTGATAGGGGTGGACCATATCGTACACCTTGCCGGTGCCGGGATAGCGGATGCTCGATGGACGAAGGAACGAGTCCGGGAACTCGTCGATAGCCGGGCAGCATCCGTCCGCTTGTTGCAACGAGCGGTGCGCGAACACGGGCAAGTCCCCAATTCGTTCGTCAGCGCTGCGGGCATCAATTACTACGGTGCGACGACCAGTGACCGGACGTGCGTCGAGAGCGATGCCGCTGGCGGGGATTCGATCGGCATGATCAGTCGGAAGTGGGAAGAGGCCGTTGATGAGTGGGCGAGCATGACGCGTGTGGTCAAGCTGCGAACACCCATCGTGCTCTCCGCGGAAGGTGGTGCTTTGAGCAAGTTGGCGATGCCCTTCCGTTGGGGCTTGGGCGCAGCGCTCGGTAGCGGCAAGCAATGGATGCCATGGGTGCATATCGATGACCTCGTGCGGGCCTACGAGAGCGCCCTGTTCAACGATCGAATGACCGGCGCCTACAACGTGAACGCCAATGGCACGGTGAACAACGAGGAGTTCACCACGATCCTTGCGAGGTCATTGGGGAAAAAGGTCTTCCTGCCGAACGTCCCGGGCTTCGTGCTGAAAGCGACCCTCGGGGAAATGGCCGACCTGCTCCTGGCAGGCAGCCGAGCCTCGAACGAAAAGATCCTGGCCACCGGCTTTGAGTTCCGGTTCAACGACCTGGCCATGGCCTTGGACGACCTGCTCGAATAGCGTTCAGGAAACGCGGCCTTGCAACATGGCCACCATGGCGAGCAATGGTGCTTTGCGCTCCTCCGGTGCATCGATCGCCGCGAGTTGGTCGAAGGCGTCCTGCTCCAAACGCTGCACTTCCGCTTCCGCCTCTTGTTGCACGCGCAATCTTTCCAGCGCGGCAAGCATCAAAGAGACATCACGCTCATCCACCGGCTTGACCAATTCGTCCGTCAAGGTGGCATCACCGGTCTTTTGTGCCAATTCCAATGCGCGGATCAGCAACCAGGTCTTCTTGCCGTTCCGCAGGTCCACCCCTTGTTGCTTGCCGGTGACCGCTGGATCGCCAAAGGCATCGAGCAGGTCATCGCGCAATTGGAAGGCCAGCCCAAGGTCCTCTCCGAAGGCCCCGATGCGTTCTTGATCCTGTTCGGACGCACCGGCCTTGCACGCGCCGATCCGTAACGCACAGGCAAGCAGCACGGCGGTTTTCTTCCGGATCATTTCCCGGTACTCCGCCAAGCTGACGTCCGCACGCTTCTCGAAGTCCATGTCGTGCTGCTGCCCTTCGCACACCTCCAATGCGTAGCGATTGAAGATCGCCAATACCGAAGGGTCCGAACCCATCATCCGGTAGGCCATCACCAACATGGCATCCCCGCTCAGGATCGCGGTGTTGGTATCCCACTTCTCGTGCACCGTCGGGCGTCCTCGTCTCAGCGGCGAGGCATCCATGATGTCATCGTGCATCAAGGTGAAGTTGTGGAACAGTTCCACGCCGATCGCCTCATCAAGCACGTGCTCATTGTTCCCGCCGAACAAGTGATCGCCCATCAGGACCAGCATCGGCCTTACGCGTTTGGCCGGAAGGGCCATCAGATAGGCCATGGGCTGGTACAAGGGAGCATCGGGCAGCGTCTTCACCCATCGGTCGATGTGTTCATCGACCGATGCTCGGAACCGATCGATCACTTGTCCAGAAGCTTCATGAGGTATTCACCGTATCCGCTCTTCAGCAAGGGCTGCGCCAAGGCGGTCAACTGCGCGGCATCGATGAAACCCTTCTTGTAGGCCACCTCTTCGATGCAACCGATCCGCAGGCCTTGGCGTTCCTCGATCACCTGCACGAACTGGCCGGCCTGCGTTAGCGATGCAAAGGTGCCGGTGTCCAACCAGGCGGTGCCCCGATCAAGGATCTCGACCTTGAGCTTACCTCGACGCAGGTACTCCTTGTTCACATCGGTGATCTCGTACTCGCCACGTGCGCTGGGCTTCAGGTCGCGGGCGATCTCCACCACGCTGTTGTCGTAGAAGTAGAGCCCCGGAACGGCGTAATTGCTTTGGGGCTTGGTCGGTTTCTCTTCGATGCTGAGCACGTTGTTCCGATCGTCGAACTCCACCACGCCGTAACGTTCCGGGTCGCTCACGTGATAGGCGAACACCAATCCGCCATCCGGGGAAATGTGCTCGCTGAGCTTTCGCCCCAATCCGCTTCCGTAAAAGATGTTATCACCGAGGATCAAAGCAACACTATCCTGTCCTACGTGCTCGCGTCCGATCACGAAGGCCTGGGCCAAGCCGTTCGGCACCTTCTGTTCGGCGTAAGTGAACGAGCATCCGAGGTTCTTTCCATCTCCCAGTAGTTTGCGGAAGTTGGGAAGGTCGTGCGGTGTGCTGATGATCAGGATCTCCCGGATCCCCGCCGCCATTAGGGTGCTGAGCGGGTAATAGATCATCGGCTTGTCATACACCGGCATGAGCTGCTTGCTCACCGCAAGTGTCAACGGATGCAATCGGGTGCCGGACCCTCCGGCGAGGATGATGCCTTTCATGGTTCCTCAGTGGTATCGGTCAATGCGGGCTGAGCGGAACGTTCCGCCTCTCCCTCAACGCGCAATTCGTCCAGGTCGATGTCCTCGTCCTCGTCCATGATATCGAGCAAGGGTTCCTCGAAGGCCTTGGTGGTCATGGATCCCTCGAAGCTCAACAAGAGCGAAGGGAGGATGAGCAGGTTGGTGAGCATGGCCACGAGCAGGGTGAAGGAGACCAGGAGGCCCAGCGCTTGTGTTCCACCGAAATCGGAGAAGACGAACAAGCTGAACCCACAGAACAGCACGATCGAGGTGTAGATCATACTGACGCCTGCCTCGCGAATGGCTTGGATCACTGAACCACGCACCTGGTGGCCGGTAAGTTTGAGCTCTTGCCTGTACTTGGAGAGGTAGTGGATCGCATCGTCCACCGCAATACCGAAGGCGATACTGAACACGAGGATGGTGCTGGGTTTGATCGGGATGTCCATATAACCCATCAGACCCGCGGTCGTGATCATCGGGATCAGGTTCGGTACCAAGGAGACCAATACCATGCGGGCCGAATTGAACAACAAGGCCATGAGCATGGAGATCAGGGCAACGGCCAGGATCAAGGAGATGATCAGGTTCTTGACCATGTACTTGCTACCCTCAAGGAACAGCACGCTCGCTCCGGTCAGCGTAACCTTGTACTTCGCGGGATCGAAGATCGAGTCGACCTGCGTGCGGAACCGCCCCATGAGATCGTCCATGTGCGCCGTTCCGACGTCGGCCATTTGCGCCGTAAGCCGCGTGGTCTGTCGATCCTCATCAATGAAGGCGAGCACCATTCCATCCTTGTCCTGCGCACCTTCCAAGTACGGCAATATGAAGCTCTTCTCGTTGGAGCGGATCAGGCCGTATCGCTCCGGATCACCGCCATAGAAGGACTGGCGTGTGAATTTCACAGCATCGGCGATCGAAAGGGATCGCGAGAACTCCGGGTGAAGGGCCATTGAATCCTGGAGTTGCGAGATCCGCTTCAGGTTGATGTCCTTCAGGACGTGTCCCTTCTTCTTGGTGTCGATCATCACCTCGAAGGGCATAACACCATGGAACTCATCCTCGAAGAAGCCGAGGTCCTGCATCACTGGGTCATCCTGTGGGAGGTCATCCACCACGCGACTTTCGTTCTTCAAGCGGCTTGCTCCGATCAGACCGACCACCACGAGTAGCACAGTGACCGCGTATACCAAGGGACGCTGGAACTGCACGATGTGGACAAGACCGGCCGTGCTGCGGTCCACCCAACGGCGCTCCAAATGGGCCAAGTGGCGATCCTTCGGCTCCCCTTGTAAGCTGAAAAGGATCGGTACCAGCAGAATGCTCAATGCGAACACCGCCAGGATGTTCAACGAAGCGATTATACCGAACTGCTTCAGCACGTCGCTGTAGGTGAGCGCGAATGTTGCAAAGCCCACGGCCGTCGTAGCGTTCGTGGTGAACGAGGCCTTCCCGACCCGATAGATCACTCGCGTCAGGGCCTTCACCTTGTTCCTGTGATCGGCGTATTCGTAATGGTACTTGTTGATCAGGAAGATGCAGTTCGGGATACCGATGACGATGATGAGCGGCGGAATGATCGCCATCACACTGGTCAGCTTGTATCCGAGCAGGCCGATGGAGCCCACGGCCCAGATCACTCCTACGCTGACCACGAGCAGGCAGATGAACATGACCCGCCATGACTTGAAGAACAGCAGGATCAGGGCCGCCACGACCAGCACCATGAGCACCACGAACATGCCCATCTCGCTCTTCGTGCGCTCGGTGACCACGGTGCGGATGAATGGCAGCCCGCTCCGATAGACCTTGAAGCGACCCTTCTCGAACTCCTCGACGCGGGCGTCGATGATATCGACCATATCGCCACGATCCTCACTGTTGAAGCGCTCCGCGTTCACGAAGACCATCATCAAACTGGCCCCCGACCCTTCATTGTACAACGAGCCTTTGTAGAAGGGCAAGGAGCGACTTTCAGCAGCACCGAATCGAGATCCGCTTGTGTTTCCGGGGGGCTCACCATCACACGCTTCAGGTCGAAGCGTTTCAGGCTATCGTTCCGTTCCAGATGGAAGAGGTGGGCTTCGGAAAAGATGGAATCAACACCGGGCTGTTGCGTGAGATCGCGCCCCAACTCCCACCATGCCCGGAAATTGTCAACCTCGTACAGGGCCGGGTCCTTGACACCGAGCACGATCACATTGCCATCCTCGGAGAACTTGGTCAGGAAATGCTGGTAGTCGATGTACGCACTATCCTGCTTCGGTAGGAGGCCGCCGAACTTGTAGCTCACTTCCACCTTCGTGGCTTCGTAGGCGAAGAACACGGTGAGGAGCCCGAGGATCACAAGGATCCCGGTCCGGTTCCGAAGTATTCTACTGGATAGCCAGGCCCACATGGGTGAGGGGAAGCTCTGCGGAAGTTCCCCGCAGGCCTTGGAGACAAAGGAACGAGATCCGGAAGGAAAGACCGCTCAGAACCCGACCGTTAGCGTCAGTTTGAAGGCCCAGTTGTCCATAGGGTCGGGCAAGGCGTTGGGACCCATGCGGTAGAACGCGCCCACACCGAAGCCCGTAAAGCCCATCTTCAACAGGTGGTCGATCTGAAGACCCGCCTCATAGAACCCATCACTCAACGGGGTGAACGTATAGCCCCTGTGCAGTTCCGGAGCGGACATATCGCCCCATGCAGCGCTACCCACAAGGACCGGCACCGGACGGAATTTCTTTCCCTTGAACAGCAGGTTGGCGAAGCTGTGCCGCAGGTGTAAGGAGAAGTAACGATTTGCGAGGAATTCATTGGGTCGCATGGTCTCGAAGGTGTTCTGGACCGCCAGAGGCACCTTCGTGGAGAACACGCCGCGCAGGTTGAAGAGGAAAGGGTACGGCGCTTGTTCGTCGGCCATTCCACCGAGCAAGCGGAAGGAAAGGTCCCCGAGTTGCCGGAGCCTGAAGGTCTTTTCGATCATGGCCGAAGCGCGCCAAGTGTCCAATTCACCTTCCCATAGGCCATCGAATGCCTTCCAGACGTGGACTTGAAGGATCGGCCACCGCGTTCCGAGGTTGATCTGCCGGTCCGGTAAGCGGGCGATGCGCTCCCGGAAGGCGAACCGGAAACCACCGTACACGGCACCCGTGAGGAATCGATCCTGCAGGACGGTGACGCCTTCGCCCGCGGGTCGAGCATATTCGTATCCGATCACATTGACCCGTTCCGCGCGTTCGGTACCGAACCAAATCTTCAGCGCGCTGTTCACCCGGAAGGTGGTGCTCGCATCAAAGCGTTCGATCCGGTCCATACGGTCCATGTAGAACAAGCGATAGCTCTCCGTGCTGAAGGCATTCCGCTTCCCAGGAAAAGCAACGCCACCACTCTCATCGACATCGTTGGCGTAGCTGAACGTGATGTCAAGCTCGCGCCCCGGTCTGGGGGTGATAGCGAGGTCACCGCCATACTTCCAGACCTTGTCCACGAAGCCGTAGGCGAAATAGCCCCCTAGGGCACCGTAGCGGCTCACACGCGCATTCGTGGCCGCTCCCGCTCCGAGCCGGATCCCTTCATAACCGTTGTAGGCTGCGATCCGGTCCAATCGAAGATCGATCGGACCGATCGGTGCACGGCCGGTCGAGAGGCGATCGAACCACTTCAATTTCTTTTCCAGCCCCTCGGCTTCGCTCACACTGTCCACGACATGATAGGTGCGCAGTTCCTTCGTCCCCAAGGTATCGGTGCGAAAAGCCTCCCAATATGCATCGTCCCTGCGCGCCGCGAGCTTGTCCATCACCAGGTCCGGTCCACGCACTTCCTTCTTCTCGATCCGAGCGTCCAGCACGATATCCTTCAGGTAGGTCCGTCCGATGCCGATCATCTTCCAAGAGTTCACGGTCATGAAATCGAAGTACAAGAAGGTGTTCAGTTGCACGGGGAACCATCCGGACGTGCCGTTCCCGTGGATCCGCTTGAACTGTTGCTGCAACTTCAAGCCCAATCCGCCTTCTCGTTCCACCGGCTCGGCGATCACATTCTGCAGGGCATAACCATCGGTATTGACCCAAAGGAGGCCTTTCAGGCCCTCGAAATTCTTTCCGCTCCTGGGCTGATAGCTGATGACGAATACCGAATCGGAGGCCTCGTACAAGGTGTCCTGCAATACGAACAGATAGTGCGATGTGCTGTTCGGTCCGATCGGGCTCAAGAAGGCCTTTTCGTTGACGATGATCTGCGGTTGGTACACCGAGAAGGTCTTTGTGGAGGCCACCATGGCCAGCAATGAAGGGTCCTTCAATCCGCTTACACGCATCGCCAGCACCTCTTCCTTCTCATTGGATGGCGGTATGAAGCGCTTGGCGGTAGCACTTTCGATCAGGAGCAAATGCTGTTTGTCCAGCCATTCCATGGCTTCGCGATCGCTGGTGTCCAAGGCTGCGATCCGGGCGGTATCACCGATCAAGGCACTGTCGATCGCAGCGGTGAACACGGTCTTGCTGTAACTGGTGTAGCTGTGCGCCCGGTTCCGCAAGTTGTCGTTCACCTTTCGGTTCTCGTACACCTTTTCGATGATCCGATGCGCAGGATTGTCCGTGGGCGTGATGTCCACGGTGCGCAGTTCAACGGCTCCGCGCTTCATGCGCACATCGACGGGTCCGGCCGAGGACACGGAAAGGTCCAAGCCCACGTAGCCCACATAGCTGAAGCGCAAGAGTACCGGTACGGATGGAACGGTGATGGAGAATCGACCGTCGATATCCGAAGTGGCCCCTTCTCGCTCGCCGACCGGCACGAGGTGTACGAATGCGAGTGGCTCGGCCGTTCGATCATCGAGCACCCTTCCGGTAATGGTGACCTGTGCGAACGAACCGAGGTTGGACCCCAGAAGGAAAAGAAACGCGAGGGTGGTATGGCGCATGATCGATCGGGCTCGTCCGTGGGACGTAACGGCGAGTGGAAAAGTAACAGCCGGAGGCGCCCCCCGTACCTTGTGGCCATGCTCGCCCCCGCCCGGGATGCCCTCGAATGGTCCAGAAAGGCCACCCCAGCCCGCCTGCGGAACGCAGCAGGTCTTTGGACCAGCTTCCAACGGGCAAAGCGCACGAAGGACCCGCGCATCGGTGGCATGCCCTTCAGCATCAGTTTCGAGCCCACTACCGCTTGCAACCTACGTTGCCCGGAATGCCCCAGCGGCTTGCGCAGCTTCACACGCCCCACCGGCAACCTGAAGGAGGACCTCTTCACCCGGGTGATCGATGAATTGGCCCCGGACCTTTGGGCCCTCACCTTCTACTTCCAAGGGGAGCCGTACATCAATCCGGGCTTCTTGGACATGGTGGGTATCGCAGCTTCGCGTGGATTGTATACCGCCACGAGCACGAACGCGCATTTCCTTACGGAGGAGAAGGCCGAGGCCACTGTGCGTTCGGGCCTCTCGCGATTGATCATCTCATTGGACGGCACGGACCAGGACACCTACGCGGCCTACCGGAAAGAAGGGGAATTGGCGAAGGTGCTGGAAGGTGCGGAACGTATCGTTCGTTGGAAGAAGAAGCTCAAGAGCCGGACACCGCACGTGGTGTTCCAGTTCCTGGTGGTGAAGCCGAACGAGCACCAGATCCCCGAGGCACGCGCCCTTGCCAAGCGCATCGGTGTGGATGACCTCTGGCTGAAGACGGCCCAGATCTACGAGCCGAAGGATGACCACCCCTTGATCCCGACGCAGGACAAGTATGCGCGGTATCGTCGCACGGACGGCGGTATTTGGGAGGTGAAGAACAAACTGGAGGACAACTGCTGGAAAATGTGGCACAGCTGTGTCATCACTTGGGATGGCCGCGTTGTCCCTTGCTGCTTCGACAAGGATGCACACCACGTTCTGGGGGACCTCCGGACGCACACGTTCCGGGAACTGTGGCACAGCGAAGCCTACAACGATTTCAGGCGGTCGCTGCTGCGTTCCCGCAGTAGCATCGAAATGTGCAGGAACTGCAGCGAAGGCTCACCTGTTTGGGCGTGAATCTTCGCTTGGTCACGAAGCGATGATCGCAGCACCAAGCTGAAGGGTCAGACCTTCATGATGTCCTTCTCCTTCGCCTCCATCAGCGCATCCACTTTCTTGTTGTAGATGCCTGTGAGCTTTTCCACTTCAGCCTCTTGGCTTTTGGCGGTATCCTCGGGAAGTCCATCCTTCTTTGCGGCCTTGATGGCCTCCATGGCCTTCTGACGGCTGCTGCGGATGCCGACCTTGGCGTGCTCGCCTTCGGCGTGTGCGTTCTTCACCAAGGCCTTCCGGCGATCCTCGGTCAGCATGGGTACGTGAATGATCACGCTTTCCCCGTTGTTACTGGGGTTGAAGCCCAAGTTGGCAGCGATGATGGCCTTTTCGATCGGCTCGATCAATTTCTTCTCCCATGGTTTCACGAACAGCGTGCGCGCATCGCCCGTGTTCACACCGGCCACTTGGCTCAAAGGCACCATCGAGCCATAGTAGTCCACCATCACCGTATCCAACATGCCCGGGTTGGCGGCGCCGGCACGGATCTTCGTCAGCTCGTGGTCAAGGTGTTCCACGGCTTTGCTCATGTGCTCTTCGCACTGTTGGATGGCTGCGGTCGTATCGGTCATGTTCAAAGTATTCGAAGGCCACAAAAATAGCGGCTGAAGATTCGTGGAAGAAAGCGTGGATCAGAACTCCACCAAGGTACCCACCTGCTCGCCTTGCACCAACCGACCAAGATTCCCCGGCTTGTTCATGTCGAACACGATGATCGGGAGCTCATTCTCCTTGCAGAGCGTGAAGGCCGTCATGTCCATCACGTTCAGGCCCTTGCTGTACACCTCCGCAAAGGTGATGCGCTCATATTTCGTGGCATTCTTGTCCTTCTCGGGGTCTGCCGTGTAGATACCATCCACGCGGGTCCCTTTCAGGATCACATCGGCCTCGATCTCGATGGCACGCAGGCTTGCGGCGGTATCGGTGGTGAAGTAGGGGTTTCCGGTACCGGCCCCGAAGATCACGATGCGGCCTTTTTCGAGGTGCCGTACGGCGCGACGGCGGATGAAGGGCTCGGCGATCTGTTCCATCTTGATGGCGCTCATCAATCGCGTTTTGTAGCCAGCCACCTCCAGGGCGCTCTGCAAGGCAAGGCTATTGATCACCGTGGCCAACATGCCCATGTGGTCCCCTTGCACCCGATCGATACCGCTGCCTTCGGCCTGCATACCCCGGTAGATGTTGCCGCCACCGATCACGATGGCCACTTCCACGCCCTGATCGGCAATGGTTTTGATCTCCGCCGCATATTGGCTCAACCGAGCGCTATCAATGCCATAGGGTTGATCGCCCATCAGGCTTTCACCGGAGAGCTTCAGGAGGATGCGTTTGTATCGGAGGGCCATTCGGTGGGTGTTGGTTCGGCGGTCAAAGTAAAAAAAGAGGGAGGCCTAAGCCTCCCTCCCCTATGCACGTTCATTGAACATCAAACGGTCAACGAGTGACGTTTGAAGTCCGTTGCGGTCAGGTCCTTGTCCTGTGACTTCAGGTACTGCTCGACCGAAAGCTTATTGTCCTTGATGAACTCCTGGGCGAGCAGGGTGCTCTCCTTGAAGAACTTGTTCAAGCGACCAGCGGCGATCTTCTCCGCCATCTCGGCGGGCTTGCCTTCCTGGATGGCGAGTTCCTTGCCGATCTCCAGTTCCTTGTCGATCACGCTCTGTGGAACGCTTTCCTTGTTCAAGGCCACGGGGCCCATGGCAGCGATCTGCATGGCGACGTCCTTGGCAGCTCCTTCGAAGCCGGCCTTGTTGAGGCCAACGATGCTTGCCACCTTGTTGCCGGGGTGGTTGTAAGCGTACACGAAAGGAGCGGCGACAGCGGCACAAGCGCTCACGTCGATCTTCTCGCCGATCACGCCGGTCTGCTCGATGAGCTTCTCGGCGATGGTCATGCCGTTGCTGTCGAAAGAAGCGGCCTTCAACGCGTCAACGCTATCGAGGCCTTTCTCCAATGCGATGGATGCCAATTTCTCGGCCATTGCGCTGAAGTCGGCGTTCTTCGCCACGAAGTCCGTTTCGCAGTTCACGCAGACCAGCACGCCCTTGGTGCCATCGGCGGTGGTCTGAGCGATCACAAGGCCTTCAGAGGCATCGCGATCGGCACGCTTCGCAGCCACTTTCTGACCTTGCTTGCGCAATACGTCGATAGCGGTATCGAAGTCGCCGTTGGCCTCGGTAAGGGCCTTCTTACAATCCATCATGCCAGCGCCGGTGAGCTGGCGCAGCTTGTTCACGTCCGCAGCGGTAATAGCCATGGTGCTCATGTTCTTGGTTGACAACGGGTCACCGATCCGATCTTCGACAGATGTCGTTCCGGACCGGGCACCCAGGTGAATGATCTACTTATCGTCGGCGCCTTCCTCGCCGGCCTCCACTTCGGCAGCAGCTTCCTCTTCGGAGTCAGCGGCTTCGTCCACAGCGGCCTTGTCGTTCTTGCGCTCCTCGATCCCTTCCATGATGGCCTGGATCATCACGTCCACGATCAGCTCGATGCTCTTCGTGGCATCGTCATTGGCCGGGATCGGGAAGTCCACCTTGCTCGGGTCGCTGTTGGTATCGACCATTGCGAAGGTGGGGATGTTGAGCTTGCGGGCTTCGGCCACCGCGATGTGCTCCTTCACGATGTCCACGATGAAAAGCGCGCTTGGCAGACGGGTGAGGTCGGCGATGGATCCGAGGTTCTTCTCCATCTTCTCGCGCTGGCGGCTCACTTGGAGGCGCTCACGCTTGCTCATGTTCTCGAAGGTACCGTCGACCTTCATGCGGTCGATGGTGCTCATCTTCTTGATGGTACGACGGATCGTGCCGAAGTTGGTGAGCATGCCACCGCTCCAACGCTCCGTTACGTAAGGCATGCCCGTTGGCTTCACCTTCTCGGTAACGATGTCCTTGGCTTGCTTCTTGGTGGCCACGAAGAGCACCTTCTTACCACTGCGGGCGATCGCCTTCATGGCCGCAGCGGCCTCCTCGAGCTTTACCGCGGTCTTGTTCAGGTCGATGATGTGGATCCCTTTCTTCTCGTCGAAGATGTAAGGAGCCATATTGGGGTTCCACTTCCGGCGCAGGTGTCCGAAGTGTACGCCCGCATCGAGCAATTGCTTGAATTCCAAACGTGCCATCTTTCCTCTTGATTTAGTTCACTTTCCTTGTTCCCGTTGATACAGGCATCCCGCTGGTAGCCTTCCGAAGAAGAGTCCAGCGGGATTGGATCCTGAACAAGCGTAGGGACCTTAACGCTTGCTGAACTGGAAGCGCTTACGCGCCTTCTTCTGTCCGAATTTCTTACGCTCCACCTCGCGCGGGTCGCGGGTCATGAGCTCCTCGGCCTTGAGCTTGGGCTTGTGCTCGGGGTCGATCTTCACCAGACCGCGTGCGATACCCAAACGAACGGCATCCACTTGACCGGTGATACCACCACCGTTCACCGTGGCGATCACATCGTACTTGCCCACCGTTTCGGTGAGGTTGAACGGCTGCTGCAGTTTGAACTGCTGCATGGTGATCGGGAAATACTCCTTGCTATCACGTCCGTTGACGGTGATCGTACCTTTTCCTTCGGTGAGGATGATACGCGCGACCGCTGCTTTGCGACGGCCGAGGCTGTTGATGGTCTCCATCTTACTTGATCGTATTCAGGTCGAACGTACGAGGCTTCTGTGCTTCGTGCTTGTGCACGGTACCTGCCACCACGTGCAGGTTGCTGAAGAGGCGACGGCCGAGGCGGTTCTTCGGGAGCATACCGCGAACGGCGATCTCCACGAGGGCTTCCGGCTTACGGGCCACCAGGTTCTTGGCCAGCTCACGGGTCTGTCCTCCGGGATGCAGGCTGTAACGCTGGTATTCCTTCTCCTCCATCTTCTTCCCGGTCAGGCGCACCTTGTCGGCATTGATCACGATCACGTGATCGCCGCAGTTCACATGCGGGGTGAAGGTGGTCTTGTGCTTGCCACGTACCAACAAGGCGATCTTGCTGGCGAGGCGTCCAAGTACTTCGTTCTCAGCATCCACGAGCAGCCATTCCTGCTGCACGGTGGCCGCGTTGGCCATGCTGGTGGTGTATGATGTCGATGCCACTGGTAGTGGGTATTTGGGGATGGATCCCGGAAAACGGGGTGCGAAGATAGATCCTTCTTTCGGAAAACCAACAAGGCACTGTGGATAGGGCCGATCCTCCCGGACCTGACCCGGGCGGCCTCCTCCCCCGCCAATGGCCTTACATTCGCCGCCGCTTCGGCCGAATTGGCGACTTCCCTGCGAAGAAAGCCACTTTCGGCCTCCGGACCCGACCCGGTCCCATCATCCTGACGGCCGCACGGAGCGTCGTCACCACAAGACCACATATGCGCCCTTACATCCAACTGTTCGACCTGAGCCAGAAGGTGGATCACCGCACCGAAGTGCTTTCGGGCCTCACCGTGGCACTCGCCTTGATCCCTGAGGCAGTGGCCTTTGCCCTGATCGCAGGGCTTTCCCCACTTACCGGCCTGTATGCCGCATTCGTGGTCGGGTTGATCACCAGCATTTTCGGCGGCCGCCCGGGTATGATCTCCGGGGCGACGGGGGCGATCGCCGTTGTGATCGTGGCCCTGGCCGCCCGGCACGGGGTGGAGTACGTGTTCGCCACCGTGGTGCTTGCCGGGATCATCCAGATCCTCGCCGGGGTCCTGCGGCTGGGAAAATTCATCCGGCTGGTACCGCATCCGGTGATGTTCGGCTTCGTCAACGGCTTGGCCATCGTGATCTTCATGGCACAGCTCGCCCAGTTCAGGACCACCGATGGCTCTTGGCTCTCCGGCATGCCTTTGTGGACCATGCTGGGCCTGGTCATCCTTACCATGCTGATCATCTGGGGACTTCCGAAGTTATCGAAAGTGATACCGGCCTCTTTGGCGGCCATCCTGGTCATCACCGGTCTCGTTTTGGGCCTTAACATCGATACGCGCTCCGTGGGCGATATCGCCTCCATCAGTGGGGGCTTCCCTCCCTTCCACATCGCGGCGGTCCCCTTCAGCTGGGAAACCTTGATGATCATCCTTCCTTACGCCGTGATCGTTGCCGGTGTTGGGCTGATCGAGAGCCTGCTGACCTTGAACCTGCTCGACGAGATCACCGGAACACGTGGACGCAGCAACAAGGAATGCGTGGCACAAGGCACCGCGAACATCCTCAGCGGCATGTTCAGCGGCATGGGCGGTTGCGCCATGATCGGCCAAAGCCTGATCAACGTGAGCAGTGGTGCCCGAGCGCGCCTGAGCGGTATCGTGGCCGCGGTGATGCTCTTGGTCTTCGTCATGTTCGCGGCACCGATGATCGAACAGCTTCCCATGGCGGCCTTGGTCGGTGTGATGTTCATGGTCGCCATCGGCACTTTCGAATGGGCCAGCCTCAAAAGCTTCGGCCGGATGCCTTTACATGATGTGATCGTGATGGTGGTGGTGGCCGGGATCACGGTGCTCTTCCACAACTTGGCCATCGCTGTGCTGGTGGGTGTGATCATCTCCGCACTCGTATTCGCATGGGAGAACGCCAAACGGATCCGCGCCCGGAAGTACATCGACGAGGCCGGGGTCAAGCACTACGAGATCTTCGGACCGCTGTTCTTCGGCAGCGTGCAGGCCTTCAACGAGAAGTTCGAGCCGGCGCAGGACCCGGACGAGGTGATCATCGACTTCGCCGAAAGCCGGGTGGCCGACATGAGCGGCATCGAGGCCTTGAACCGGATCACCGAACGTTACCGCGGTGCTGGCAAGAAGCTGCACCTGCGCCACTTGAGCGCCGATTGTCGCCAATTGTTGCGGAACGCCGGGGATGTCATCGACGTCAACATCATCGAGGACCCCTCCTACAAGGTGGTGGTGGACAAGCTGCACTGACCCGACCGGCTTAGGAGGCGCAGGCCACGCAATAGGTGCTGTGCGGCATCAGCAACAGGCGCTTCATGGGGATGGCCTGCCCGCACTTCCTGCAAAGGCCGAAGCCGGGGTCGTCCACCTGGCCGACCATCCGTTCCAACAGGGCCAATTTCTCCTTCGCCTTGCGCAAGGCCGGATCGTTGACCGCTTTGTTGTTGATCGCATCCATGCGCGAGATGCGGCCGATCGCCACATCCGGTTCCACCGGACCCGACATGGCCGTCAGGTCCTTCACTGTGGCCTTCGTTCGCTCCAGTTCGGCCAACAGCACCTTATTGAATTCCGACTTGTCCATAGGCACAAGGTATCATACCCCGATGGAGCATCCGGTCGCCGAACCCATGCCGGGTCCGATACAGAAAAGAGGAAGCGTTGTGGCTGCTCAGATCACCCCGAGCTCCTTTCCCACTTTCGCGAAGGCAGCAAGTGCCGCGTCGATGTGCGCATCGGTATGCCCTGCGCTCAATTGCACGCGGATCCGCGCGGTATCCTTGGGCACCACCGGATAGAAGAACCCGATCACATAGATGCCTTCATCCAACAGGGCATCGGCCATCAGCTGGCTCAACTTCGCATCACCGAGCATCACGGGTACGATCGCCGCTCCGGCGCCCCGGGTCTTGAAACCAAGTGCCTCGATCCCGCTGCGGAAGCGGTCCACGTTCTTTTCCAAGCGATCGCGCAATTCCGTGGATGCACTGAGCAGGTCGATCACCTTGATCGAAGCACCCACGATGGCCGGCGCCAATGAATTGCTGAAGAGGTACGGACGCGAACGCTGACGCAACAGTTCCACGATCTCCTTGCGCGCGCTGGTGTAGCCGCCCATGGCACCACCCAGGGCCTTGCCCAAGGTACCGGTGATGATATCGACGCGACCGGTCACGCCGCAATGCTCCACGCTGCCACGACCCGTCTTTCCGATGAAGCCCGCCGCGTGGCATTCGTCCACCATCACCAAGGCCTCGTACTTGTCCGCCAGGTCACACACGCCCTTCAGGTCGGCAACGATGCCGTCCATGCTGAAGACCCCATCGGTCACGATCAGGATGTGCCGCGCACCATCCTTCTGTGCCGTCTTCAACTGCAGCTCCAGATCGGCCATGTCATTGTTCGCATAGCGGTAGCGCATGGCCTTGCACAAGCGCACGCCATCGATGATGCTCGCGTGGTTGAGCGAGTCGCTGATGATGGCATCCAACTCGGTGAGCAACGGTTCGAACACCCCGCCATTGGCATCGAAGCAGGCGGCGTAGAGGATCGTGTCGTCCAAGCTGTGGAAGGCGGACAACTTCGCCTCGAGCTCCTTGTGGATGTCCTGGGTGCCGCAGATGAAGCGCACACTGCTCATTCCATAACCGTGTGAATCCAGCGTGTCGTGTGCCGCTTGGATCACATCCGGATGAGAGGATAGACCGAGGTAGTTGTTCGCGCAGAAGTTCAACACACTTCTGCCGTTCACGACGATCTCGGCGCCCTGTTCACTGGTGATGACGCGCTCCCGCTTGAAGAGACCGGCCTCTTGGATGGAATGTATCTCGTTCTTGAGGTGCTGCTGGATCTTCTCGTACATGGTGAAGAGGTAAGGCGCAAAGGTGCAAAGCAGCGCGGGAACGTATCGCCCACCTCAATAACTCACCACTACCCCCACGCCCCAGCCCATGTCGCTGTCGTAGTGCCCGCGCACGCCCCAGGTCTTTGTGAGGATGTAGCGCAGCGCCCATGTACTCAGGTCGCTGTTGCCCATCATGTCCAGGCGCAGGCAGGGGGATAGCGGGATGTCCTCACGCATCAGTTGCAGGCGGAAACGTTCGTCGGTGTCGAAGCGCAGGTCGGCGACGAGCAGCATGGGCAGGGTGTATTGGAAGCCGATGTGCGCCACGCTGCGACCGTCCTTGGTGTTGGTCTGGCGGAAGAGGTTGTCCTCCGGCATGCCGTGCTCCTCGCTGCGCGTGCGCCAGTCCAGGCCGACGTTCACGAGAGCCATTGCATCTTTCGAAGTAGCGCCCGAAGTGCGTCTCCACCTCCTGGCCGTGCGCTTCGGTGTAGCCCAGGCGCCATTCGGCCTGCAGGTTCCAGCGCTTGTCCTGCAGCATCAGCTCGCCGTCGATGCCGTTGGTGGCGATGTCGTTCTGGAACATGAAGTGCCAGCTCCTGTCGTCCTTCAGAAGGTGCGCCAGCTGTTCTTGGGCAGCGGCAACGCCGGGTTCGCGGGCGCATCCTCATAGCTGAACACGCGGCCCATGCCGCTCATCATGTGGTAGAGGATGTGGCAGTGGAAGAACCAGTCGCCCTCCTCGGTGCCGAGGAACTCGATCGTGTCGGTCTCCATCGGCATGATGTCCAGCACGTTCTTCAGCGGTGCGTAGTCGCCCTGTCCGTTCACTACGCGGAAGAAGTGGCCGTGCAGGTGCATCGGGTGGCGCATCATGCTGTTGTTGTAGGATCGAAGCGGACGTTCTCGCCCTTGCGGATCATGATCTTGTCGGTCTCGCCCACCGTCTTGTTGTCGATCGCCCAGAGGTAGCGGTTCATGTTGCCGGTGAGCTCGAAACGCAACTCCGTCACCGGACCCGGTGGCAGCGCGGTGCTCGTCGGTGAGCGCAGCATCGCGTAGTTCAACGTGACGATATCCGATAGCGCATTGCTGTTGTACATGCCGCCTGCATCGCCGTGATCCATCCCTTTATGCCCGTCATCGCGAGGCTCTGCGAAGCGATCTTTCTTTAACTCTTTCACCCTCTCACCCTTCCTCTCTTTCTTACTCTTCTGCACTCCTGCTATTTCCGGATACATCACCACGTTCATGTCCATCTGCTGCAGGCTCATGTTCATGCCCATGTCATCGAGGTCGCCGTTCATCTTCATCATGCCGTTCATCATCTTCATGCCCTCGAAGTACTTCAGCGGACCAGCGGCATGGCGGTTGCCGATGCCTTTCCCCAGCCACACCGATGCCGAGCGCGTGCGGTCCTCCGCCGTCGCCAGGAATTCGAAGGCCGTGCCGTCGGCGGGAATGGTCACCAGCACATCGTAGGTCTCGGCGATGCCCATGATGAAGCGGTCCACGTCCACGGGTTCCACATCAGCGCCGTCGCTGGCGATCGCCGTCATCCTGCCGCCCGCGTAGGTCAGCCAGAAGTAGGTGCTCGCGCTGCCGTTGATGATCGCAGCCGCACGGTCGCCTGCCTTGAACTGCGGCTCCACCACCGGTGCGCCGTTGGCGTGGAAGGCATCGTAGTATACGTCGCTCACGTCCATCGCGTTCATGCGCTTCCACTCGTTGCCGAGCTTGGTGCCCACCTTCCCTTCCTTCATCGCGTCCCAATAACTCTGCGTGGTGCCGGGGCGCAATTTGTTCTTCTGGATCGCGAACCAGTCGTTCGCATTGTGCAGACGGCGGTGCACTTCACTCGGCTTCATGTCCGTCCACTCGCTCAGCACCACCGTGTATTCCGGCACCGGCGGCACCACGTTCGTGGATGATCGGCCGCACCGTACATGCCGTTCTGCTCCTGCAGGCCGGTGTGCGAATGGTACCAGTAGGTGCCGTGCTGCACCAGCGCGAACTTGTACACCTGCGTCTCGCCGGCCTTGATCGGTGCGGTGGTGAGTAGGGCACGCCGTCGTACTCGTTGGGCAGGATCGGTCCGTGCCAGTGCAAGGAGGTCTCGTCCTTCGCCATGCGGTTGTGCACGTAGATCGAGGCCGTGTCGCCTTCCACGAACTCCAGCGTCGGCATCGGGATCTGCCCGTTCACCGCGAAGGCCTTGCGCTCCCTGCCCGTGTAGTTCACGATCGTGTCGTTCACGTAGAGGTCGTAGCGCGTGGTCTTGGGAACGAAGTCGCCCCGGGGGACCGTGCTGCCCAGCGGACGCAGCGTCGCGTGTTGCCCACCGCGACCGATGCGACCGCCAGCACCGCGCCGGATAGGATCGCACGCAACATCACTTCACCAACGTTTCTTTCACGCTACCGCACGTCATCATCATGCTGCCATAGAAGGGGTTCTTGATGGCTTCTCAAGCTCAGCCAGTCGGCTCCGCCCTCGTACATGGGGCAGTGGTCCACGTAGATCGTGCCCTGCGGTGCGGCCTTGGCCAGGTCCAGCAGCGGGGCCGTCAGTTTCGCGAACTGCTTGCGCTGCGCCGCGAGATCGCTCGTCTTCGCCATCGCGTGCGTGGGCTCCATCAGCTGCTCCATCACCTTCATCCACACCATGTGCGTCGCATGGTCCAGCTTCTCCATCGGCACGCCGTGCACCGCGTCATCGAAGGCCGATGCCGCCTGCTTCGCCTGGGCAGCATCGCTCGCCACCAGCGCATCCTTCAGTTTGAAATAGGCATCGAACACCGGCTTCAGCTGATCCACCTCGGCGGGTACCGCGGGCTGCTGCTCCGGCATCCCCCTGCGGCGTGCCCTGGTAGCCCAGCTTGTCCGTCACGCTGGGCACTTCCTCATGACCTTCCCCATGCTCATGCCCCGCATGCGCGTCCTCCGCCATAACCGGCGCGTGCACCAGCGTGCGCTCGTACTGGCAGCAGCCGGGCAGCTTGTCGTAGGCCTGCTTCGGCGCCAGGTACAGCTCGTTGTCGTAGCCCGCATGCGCCACGCGTTGCATGATCGCGTCCAAACTCGTGCGCGTGCTGTCGAAGGTCACGCGCGCCAGGTGCGTCTCCACCACCCAATCCACCTCGGCCTCGTTCTTCACGAAGGCCACGCGCTCAATGCGCTCCTCGCACATCGGGCAATCGCCGTCGATGCGCAGGCTGATGGTCTTGGCGTTCTTGATGGGGCCCGTGTGCTTCAGGTCCTGGGCGGTATAACTGGTGCTTAGCAACAGCAGCGGGAGGAGGAGGTTCAGGGTTTTCATGCGTTGTGCGCCGTAGCGTGTTTTGGCGCCGTGCGAGGGCATCGCGTAGGCGCAGGTGTTTCGTTGATGGATCCGCAGGATGTGCGAAATACACCGCAAAGCAAGGCCCATACGCGCGGAATGGGGTTACATCATCGTGGGAGATGCTTACATCGGGGTTTGGGCGTGCCCCGGCTCAAAAGCAGCCGGGTCCGGCTTTCCGCTGTACTCCTCGCACCCCCGGCCTCCGAAACGGGGTCGCTGCGGGGTGCCGCTGCAATCCGTCACGCGGAATGCCAGATCGCGATTACATTGGAACATTCGCACTTGACGTGGAATTGGTCAAACTTTGATTGCAAAACGCGAGGATGTTCAAAACTGTCTCTGCATAAGCGCCAAAGCCTTGATGTCTATAAGTATCTTGCACCCATGTCCGTAACGGTTCTCAGAAAGCCCAAACAAGTCAAGCAGGACGGGGCCACCTTCACTCCAGCCGCTCTCGCGAATTACTTAGCTACAGAGCTCCTTGGCCATGTTCCGGTCAATAGACCGGTCAGAGTTTTAGACCCTGCATGTGGTGATGGTGCATTGCTCTTTGCAATGGGCACCGCTCTTGAAGGAGCCGGCATTCCGTATACCTTAACCGGATACGACATCAATCGACCATATCTCGATCTTGCTGAGGAACTTCTATCCGGTCTTGGTGCTCTCGAAATCGAGGTTGAGTGTGGAACTTTTTAGAATCATTCGTTCGACGGAAGTCATGCCTGAATTGTTTGATCCAACAGACGAGAAACTCCTGCTTATGACTTGGTCATTGCTAATCCGCCTTATGTCCGGACTCAACATTTAGGCGCGAAACGAGCCAGATCGCCGAAGTTCGACCTGAAGGGCAGGTTGACCTCTACCCTTTTCGTGATGGCAATGACCCGCATCTTCCAAGCCCGGCGGCATGCTAGGGCTCATTACTTCGAATCGGTTCCTCTCCATCCAAAGTGGAGCACCGGTCAGACAATTTCTGAGCGCTCACTATGACGTCCAAGCATATTGTGGACCTAGGTGACGCTTACAAAACTGTTTGAGGCGAGTGTTCTTCCAGCATTGCTTATTGCTAAGCGGAGCGAGTCGGTAGGACAGGACCAAAATGAGTTGGCGGCTTTCACGTGTGTGTCTCACGAACCGTTCTGCCGGGCAAGACCAACCTAGGCCAAGCTTCCCAGAGTACGCAATTGACGCTCCTGAATGAGGCAGCAAACACGCTTCCCAGCGTAGAGTGCGAGCAGTTATCGGATGACTAACGGAACACTTCTCCTTGACCAAAGCGACAAGCCTTGGGGCCTACTGGCCGATGAAGAGGATGAATGGGTACAGCGGGTGAATGCTGGATCAATCTTTCGTTTGGGCGAGAGATTCAAAGTACGCGTTGGTATAAAGACGACTGCAGACAAGGTCTTTATACGTAGCGATTAAGAATCATTGAATGGCATGCAACCCGAACCGGAGCTTCTTAGGGACCTGATTTCCCGGAGAATGTTGGGCAATGGAGAATAAAAAAAGGCGGAGACGTTAAGAGTCCTCTATACGCACGAGGTACGTAATGGTAAAGAAAGCCTATCGACTTGGCACGATGGCCTAAAGCTGAGTCCTATCTACTAGCTAATGCTGACGTCTTGAAAGCGCGGAAGTACGTCGAGACGCCGGAAGAGCTTGGTACGAGATATGGGTACCGCAAAATCCAGATGCGTGGAAGCTGCCTAAGCTGGTCTTCCCTGACATAAGTGGCATTGCCCTTTTACTTCGACACAAGTGGAAAGTTGGTTAATGGCAACTGCTACTGGATTACAGCTTCGACAGATGAACAGGTACGGCTGCTATTACTTGCACAGGCTGTGTGCAACTCTACTCTGATGCAGAAGTATCATGATCTAGTTTTCCAAAACAAGCTATACGCAGGCCGGAGGCGATACTTTACTCAGTTCATAGAGAAGTACCCGATGCCTGACCCTACATCACCGGTATCTGAAGAAATCATTCGGACCGTTCGCGGATGTCTTCAGATTCAGCGGAAAGATTCTCGACACTTAGAGGCACGGATTAATGTGCTCGTGAATGAGGCCTTTGAATGTCTTGAATCAGGCGATAGATATCAGTCGAAGAAGTTCTTCGGCAAGATGAATCTGGATTTTCTTGTTCACCACCTTTCCACCAGGTGTCTGAACCTGGAAAGAAGTCTTTTCCGGACACAAGTACTAGGTTAGTTATGCGAATTCGACCGCCGTCCAGCTTGCCTGCAAATACAGCATACCGAATATCGCAGCGGCGGACCGGCTTCCTCTAGACGAATTGATGGGAGTTCTTCTGTACTTGATGGGTCACTGGTGCCCAAGTCTATGGTTGGACTAGTTTGAAGTTTGATCTCCAAGAGGTGATGAGAATATCCGGGTTTTGGCCATTATCAGCGTATTGCTTGTACCCTAGACACTCACAGACTCGTAAATGAAGCCCGGCACCCCGATTGCGTTCCTGATCGCGAAGCCCAACTCCTCAATCTCTAACCCAATAAGTACTCGGAGCTTTTCGGCCAACTCACTTAGAGTAAAGTGAGGCGGTTCAGGATTGTTCAAGGGCGATGACGTAAGAATTCGGTGGGCTCGCCTACGTTGGAGTCGTCCGGATTCAACCAAGCATCAAGTGGACTGAATAGTTCCACATGAGAACCCAATTCCATCAGGCTCACCTGGTACTTCACGGTCAAGGTTCCAGTGGTGTCGTACGCTGCCAACTGTTTGCCATGCACAAACTTCACGCGCTAGTTACAACGTCGTTATCATTCACCTTGGCAATGATATACCGGCGGGAATGGTCCACATCCTGGTTCTGCACGTTGTGCTGCTTCTGGATAAATCACGTCCAAATTCTGATTGGGAAATCGGGGCGAAGTCTTCGCCTGAAGGACTCGGAATGGCATAGCCCGATAGCGTACAAGCCCGCTCTTTTGCAACTCTTGATCTCGTCGCTTATTGCTAGACCGGCAAAGGACTCTCCAATAAGCCCATTTGCGAAGAGGAAAAGGAGTTCATCGTCAGTATAGTAGACCTGTTGTTTCGCCTTAAAATCGGGCGGGTCATAGATGCGACACCACACACCATCTTTAATCAGCTGCTTCTTTTTCATCCTTGGCTTCTGCAATGCTCATTGTTTGCCTAGTTTGGTCATCGGCCGCTGTAAGGTCCAGTGCGTTCATGATCCGTTCGAGATTGATTGAAATGTTCCGTTCTCCTCGCTCAACCGATCCCCATAGGTTCGATCTAGCCCAGCCTTAAAGGCGAGTTCCTCCTGCGAGTATCCTCGCTCTTGCCTTATGACACGAATCTTGTCGCCGACGCTCTTTAGGAGTTTTCGATTCTTGCGAACTGTAGGAGCCAGGCATTTGCTATTGGATTAGCACAAAGGAGCCTTAATGGCGTCTATAAGTCCACGGACTATAGGTAGCATAAATGACTAGTCTCTATTAAGAACTGGCTTATCCGATTCACGTCTTCACTGTCAATCCGCAGATTGATGGCCACAGTAGCACCTCATATGCCATAACTATCAGTATGGATAAATCGGTATTTGCCTCAGCCTGCTCAATCGTGTGCATAACTTCACTCGTGCATTCCGCGTGAGGCGATTGCAGCGGAAAGCCCGCAGCCCCGAGGCCGTAGGGCCAGGGGCGGGGCCTGGCAGAAAGTGCGACCCGTGTCCCGGCTCGTGGGCCGGGAGAGGGAACACGCCAAACAGACCTACTCCAACCCCGCCCACTTCAACCTGAGGCTGTTGCTCACCACGCTTACGCTGCTGAAGGCCATGGCGGCGCCGGCGATCGTAGGGTTGAGCAGGAATCCGTTGATGGGGTAGAGCAGCCCGGCGGCGATGGGGATGCCGATGATGTTGTAGATGAAGGCCCAGAAGAGGTTCTGGCGGATGAGGCGGACGGTCTTGCGCGAGAGGGTGATGGCGCGCGGGATGGTGTTGAGATCGGTGCTGATGAGGGTCATGCGCGCGACGTCCATGGCGATGTCGCTGCCCTTGCCCATGGCGATGCTGACATCGGCCTTGGCGAGGGCTTCGCTGTCGTTGATGCCATCGCCGACCATGGCGACGACGTGCCCTTGCTGTTGCAGCCCGGTGACGAAGGCGGCCTTGTCCTTAGAGGCAGTACTTCGCTGCGCACGTGCGTGATGCCCACGGCCTTGGCGACGGCCTCGGCGGTGCGGCGCGTATCGCCGGTTTGCATGTAGACCTGGATGCCGGCTTTTGCAGGCGCGCGATGGCTTCGGCGGCCGATGGCTTGATGGTGTCCGCGATGGCGATGGCGGCGCGCACACTTCCACTCCGCTCCCTGCGCGCTTCGGCGAACCAGATGACGGTGTATGTACGGCTTCCTGCCAGGTCTTTTTCCTTTTCGCGGTAGGCGGCGGGTACGCTAATGCCGCTCTCTTCCAGCAGAGCGGCAGCTGCCGACGAACCATAGGTGCTGCCGTTGATGGTGGCGCGGACGCCTTTGCCGGTGAGGTCCGCGTAGGCGGTTATCGCTGATCCATTGTCGACCACCGGGTCGACAATACCAGATCTGCAGTGACCAGCGTGGGCGCGTTGCAGATGGCGTACCACCGCCTCGGCCAGGGATGCGTGGATCTGGATTCGATCGCCAGCAGGGCGCTGGCCACTTCGGCATCATCAAGGCCCAGGGCTTCGATGACTTCGGGTTTGCCCTTCGGTGATGGTGCCGGTCTTGTCCAGGACGATGGCGGTGTTGATCTTGCCGCGCGCTCCAGGCTTTCGGCGTCCTTGATGAGGATGCCGTTCTCGGCGCCCTTGCCCATGCCGGCCATGATGGCGGTGGGTGTGGCGAGGCCCAAGGCGCAGGGGCAGGCGATCACCAGCACGGTGACGAGCGCGAGCAGGCCTTGCGTGAAGGCATGTTCGCCGCCGACGGTCCACCACACGATGGCGCTGAGCACGGCGATGCCGATGACGATGGGCACGAAGATGGCCGCGACCTTGTCCACGAGCTGTTGCACGGGGGCCTTGCTGCCCTGCGCTTCCTGCACGGTGCGCACGATCTGCGCGAGCAGCGTGGCGGCTCCGACCTTCTGCGCGGTCATCCGCAAGCTGCCTTTCTGGTTGATGGTGCCCGCGAGCAATCCTTCGCCTTTCGTCTTCAGCACGGGGATCGGTTCGCCGCTGATCATGCTCTCGTCCACGTAACTCTCGCCGTCGATCACCACGCCGTCCACCGCGATGCTTTCGCCGGGACGCACCACGAGGATGTCGTCCACATTCACGAGGTCGATGGCGATCTGTTCCGTTTGGCCGTTCTTCTCGCGCAGCACCGTGTTCGGTCGCAGGCCCATCAGTTTCTTGATGGCGCTGCTGGTACCGGCCTTCGCGCGTTCCTCCAGGAATTTGCCGAGCAGGATGAAGGTGATGACCACCGCCGCCGCTTCGAAGTACACGTGCGGCTCCAATCCGCGGTCGGTCCAGAAGGCCGGGTAGGCGGTGTTGAAGACGCTGAAGACGTAGGCCACCCCGGTGCTCAGCGCGACGAGCGTGTCCATGTTGGCGCTGCGATGCTTCGCCTGTTTCCAGGCGTTGATGAAGAACTGGCGGCCGAAGACCAGCACCACGGGCGTGGCGAGGATCCACATCACGAAGTTGGCCCAGGGCTCGTGCATCATGAACATACCGATGACCACCAGCGGGATGCTGAGCGCGATGCTGGCTATGAGCTTTTGCTTCAGCACCTTCATGCGCTCGCGTTGCAACTCCTCGAGGTCGGCGCTGGCGTCGTGCTCCTCGGCGATGATGAGGTCGTAGCCGATGCTTTGGATCGCCGGTGCGCATGGCGCGCTCGTCGATCGCTCACCGGGCACGTACTCCACCTGCACCGAGTTGGTCGCGAGGTTCACCGCGCAGCTTTCAACACGCCGGAGCTGCGCGAACGGCACATGCTCTCCACGCTGGCTACGCAGCTGGCGCAGGTCATGTCCGTCACGGGGAAGGTGCGCTTCATCGTCGGCACGTCGTAGCCGTTGTCGCGGATCACCTGCACGGTGTGCAGCAGGGCCTCCACCGGCTTGGTGCTGGTGATCACCGCGCGACGGTTGTTGAGCTCCACGTGGTGTTCGGCCACTTCGGGCACGGTGCCCACGGCCTTGTCCACGATCAGCGCGCAATGCTCGCTGTCCATGTTCTCCACGGGGAGAATGAGGGTGGTGCTTTCGGTTGCCATTGGGATTGAAGTTAGGCGGCTTCGCGGAGCAGTCCGTAGCCGGCGGGTTTCAACGCGGCCAGCAGGTCGTCGAAGGAGAGCAGTCCGCTCACCACTTCGATCTCGGCGGTGTTGGTGACATGATCGACGCGCGCGCTCACCACACCGGTGAGGGTGTTGAGGATGGAGCCGGCCTTGTTGGCGCAACCGGCGCAGGTGATGCCCGTGGTGTTGAGGGTGTGCTGCTCAGTGGCCACGTTGTACCCGGCCGCGCGAATGGCGGTCACCGCTTCGCGCACATCCTGTGCAGTGGCGGTGTTGTTCAGGTTGGCGATGTGCTTCTCCAGGTCGACGGTGCTTTCGCCGAGGGCCGGAACAGATCGCATCGCTTTCTCGACACGCAGTGCGCAGTGCGCGCTGTTCACATCGAGCAATGGGAGGGAGATGTTGGTGTTCATGGTTGTTTTGTTTTAACGCTACAAAGCACGGGAGACCATGAGGGCTGGGCGTTACATCATTGTGGGGAAGGCTTATATCCGCTTCCGGCAGGACATGCCATGGTGAGCTAACAGTAGGATCCCGATCCACACGCATTGTTAAGCATTGCCTTATTTAAGCATATCCTTAATTTCATGGCATGAAACCGCGAAGAGTTCCCAGTTGCATCCGTGCCGAGGCCGACGGCCACATGATCGACCGGCAACGTCGAACGTTAAAACGCTTCCAGGATGAACTCGATGCGCAAGCCGCGCGCTGGAGCGCCGCCGGGAACACGGTACGGGCCAGCATCCTCTACCTCTTGCACGGGGAAGAGGAACTTTGTCCCTGCGATATCAGCGACATCCTGGGCATGAGCGTACCCGCCGTGTCACAGCACCTGAAGCGCATGCGCGAAGCGGAGCTGATCGAGGGACGTCGCGAGGGCGTGATGATCCTGTATTCACTCGCTCCTCACGGTCTTCCGTTTGCCGAGGAGATCGTCGAAGAACTCACGAACGAAGCCGTACGGTCATGAACCTGTCGTCAACATCGGGGAACAAAGGGATCGCGGTCGGCGTGGTCGCTGCGATCGCGTCCTCGCTCTGTTGCATCACCCCTGTGCTGGCCGCGGTGGCCGGTGTGGGTTCATTGGCCGGCAGCTTCCATTGGCTGGCCCCCGCGCGGCCATGGCTCATCGGAGTTGTCGGCTCTTGCCCTTGGCTTCGCGTGGTGGTTGAAACGCCCCGCCGTGGATGATTGCGCCTGCGAGGTGCCGGAGAAAAAGAGCCTCTTCCAACGCACCGGCTTCCTGATCACGGTCACGGTGTTCGCGGTGATCACCAGCGCCTACCCGCTCTATGCGGGCATGTTCAACACGAAGGCGAGCCTTCCGGTCGCCGTGGATGAAACGACCGTGCAACGCGTGGTGATCGATGTTAAAGGCATGACCTGCGCCGGTTGCGAAGCACATGTGAACGCCGAACTTTCGAACGTGAGCGGCGTGGCCGAGCACAGCGCCTCCTATGAGGTGGGCAGCGCCACCGTGCTCTATGATCCCGCACAAGCCACGGAAGCCGAACTGATCGAGGCCATTGAACGTGCCGGATACACTGCATCGATACCAAAACCCAAGGACCAATGAGAACCATCGGATGGTGCTTGCCAGCAGCCTCCTCATCGCTGTCGCGACCTGTTCCGCAGATGCAGCGGAGCCTCGCGGATCGCACGGACCTCTTCCGGGTGCCCCTGGTACAGCCGCTCCAGGGTCGGGTGCGGCAGTCCGGGCCAAACCCTTGTTGCTCAGCTGGAGACGCTCCGTGACGTGGAGAGCGCGTGGACGGACCACGGGCGATGGCATCGCCATCGTTTGGAAGGATGCGCGTCTTACCCGGAAACAACGCTCGAAGGCTATCAAGGAATCGTTCACGCGCAACGATGTACCCATCGACCTGGTGGCTGATGCAACGGAACACGCGCGACTCTTTGCCGACTTCAACGGCGGAGGGCGCTGGTACCGGGCCGCCGAAGTGGATGCGTTGAGCAAGGAGGAGGCCGGTGTGATGCTTCAGGAACATCGTGGGGCAATTGCTGGAAGGGAAGCACCTCGACCCTGAGCGGTCCGAGGACCTGCGCATGGAGCTTCGGGCCTACTTCGAAGATTGGAACTGGTGAAACTCCGGAGCCGCGACGAGCTCTTCAGCAGTGAAGTGCAGGAGAACTGGCGTTCAGGCATGCGTGCCATCGGCGAAATACGTTGGTGCCGGCAACATGCCCGAAGCGCAGATGCGCTCCTCCAAGGTCAAGGGCTGCGAGACCGGAACCCACAAGGACTGCTGCAAAGGCAAGTCGAGTTGCAAACACTGAAGCTGATCGCTGACCGAGACGACCGATCGAGCCCATCACCCGATGCGTGATACGCCTGCCCGAAATGCGGACACGCGCAAGCTGAGAGATGCCCACCGATGCCTGCCAGTTCTTCTATATGCACGGCGATGCAAGGGGAGGGGCTCAAACCGAAGGCGTGGTGCTGCGTGTGGCCCGGCTACGGCACGGTACGCTGTCCGTCGATGCAGACAGGGGATGGGTGTGAGTGTGAGTTGGTGCTACGAACTGCTTGAAGCCAAGCGACCAGGTTCTTTTGGAACGGAAGGGAGGGGCTCGATGAGGATGCGATCGTTCCCGGCCGTATTTTCGAGCTCGGCAATGCTCGTCCTCGAAAACGCGCAGCTCACTTCATCGCCCCGTGGTCATGCCCCTTTGGCATCGGCCCACCTTGAGGCGACATCATGCTCGGAGCACCGTTCAACTGTGCTGCCGCGTCCACGGTGAAGGTGCCGTTGACCACGATACTCCTCGCCCGCCTCCAGACCTGAGGCGGTCGTCACATCGTCGCCCATCGAGGCCCCCAGCACCACTTCGCGCATGCCGGAATTGACCTTCGCCCTCGCTGACGTACACCACGGAACGTGGGCCTGTCAGAGCACCGCAGTGCGCGGAACGACCAAGGCCTCGGCGTCACTAGCTGACGGTCATTCCGCCTTCGCCGAACATACGAAGCCGGGCTCCCTCCGGGTCGGATGCTTCCACCGTGCCCGAGCATAACGCGCGTAGCGGATGCGACGCAGGGTCGATGAGGCGTGCAGCCCTTGTAGATGCTTGCGGAATAGAACGCACCGTGAACTGGATCGTGTCCCCTTTGCGGGTGTTGAGGATCGTAGAGATCGAACATGACCCAAGCTTTTGGCTGAGGTCGGCCACCTCGTAGGCGTCGCCGCGCTTCGGGTAGTCGCCGAGGTCGGCGCGTTTTCTCTACCACCACGCCACGTTCACATCCATAGGATGGCTACCACCACTTGCTGTTCAGCCGAGATGACAGCATCGATCGCGCATCGGTGAGCTTCCAGTTGCGCAGTTTTTCACGCGCGCTGCGGCGTAGAGGTCAGCCTGAGTTTCACGCGATGGCGCCCGCAACGTTCCTCCTGGGCGGTCACCAACTCGGGTGCGAACACGCGTGCAAGCACCTGTCCCTTGCTGCCACGGTCTCCTCAGTGAAATTAACCAGCAGTTCCTCCACCGTCCCGCTACGTGCATTGCCTGCGCATACACGCGTCGATTCATCCGGCATCACCTTCCCGGTCAGCCGCAGACTTCCTGTGCCGCCGCCCGTACCTGCCACCATGGTCTGCACGTTCGCGAGCTTCGGCGTGGTCGTGGAGTGGATGGTGTGGGGTCCATTTCCATTTTCGCTGGATGCCACGGGGATGAGGTCCATGCCGCAGGCCGGACAGGACCCTGGTTCGTTCATGCGGATACGCGGGTGCATGGAGCAGGTCCAGATCACGCCCTTTCTCGCCATGTCCCTCATGGGTATATGGATGTTTCCACGAGGTGCCACCGCCGAAGAAGGCCCGACCGAGCAAGAGCCCAACGACGAAGGCGACGCCGATGATGAATGTCGTGCGGTAACGCGACCGAAGCAGGGTCTTCGATCCGCCGAGTTTGAGGAGGCTCCGTTTGAGGAGTTGTGCATTGATGGCCACCACCACGGTGCTGAGTGTCATGAAGACGGCACCGACGGCGGGGCTTGAGCAGGAAGTCGAACGAGTACAGCACACCGGCCACGCGAGCGGAATGGCAACAGCATTTGTATGCAGTGGCTGAACCAGGTTCTGAGATGTTATGTTGCCATTGGCCTTCCCGAAGAGGATGAGGCCGAGGATGTCGCGCGGATGCAGCTCTTCACCAGGATGATGTCCGCGGTCTCGGCGGCGACGTCCGTTCCGAACCAACAACAATGCCGACATCGGCCTGTGCCAATGCCGGAGCATCGTTCACACCATCACCGGTCATCGCCACGAATTCGCCCTTGGACTGCATCTCCTTGATCGGTTCCACTTTCTGGTGCAGCAATACCTCGGCATAGAAACCATCTGTCCAGTGTATCGCTCGCCTTGCCGACCTTGGCATTGTCGCCCGTGGCCATGTAGGTCTTGATGCCTTGCTCGCGGAATTGTTTGATCGGCTTCGGCAGAACTTTCTCGGATAGCATCGGCCAGTGCGATGGACCCGTGAGTTTGCCGTCGACCATCACATGCACCACCGTTTCAGCAGCGCCGGTCGCGCCTTCAGCCGGTAAAGGCGATGCGCTTCTCCTTCAAGTAGCCCGGTGATACCACCGCCACCTCGCAGCCTTCCACCGTGGCTTGCACCCCTTTCCCGGTGATCGCTTCGAACTTCTCTACAGTAGGGATGTTGATGCCATCCTTCTTCGCGCGTTCCATGATACCCACTGCGATCGGGTGTTCGGAGTTTCTGCTCAAGGCAGCAGCGAATCGCAGCAATTCCTTTTCGTCCATTCCACCGGAAATGGGCGCGATGCGTGTCACGCCGAACTCTCCCGTAGTAAGGGTGCCGGTCTTGTCAAGAACTGATCGCCGGTGATACTTCCGCGAGTTCTCGAATGCTGTCGGTTGCCCGGATCGTAAACCGTTCTGCGCTGTTCGCCGTGGAGATGGCCACACCAGCGGGATCGCAAGCTGTGCATGTGGGCAGGAGATCGCCATCACGGTGACCATGCGTTCCAACGCGAATACGAATTCCTTCCCGAGCATCATCCAGGCGGCCAGTGTGGCAAAGCCCGCAATGAGTGCGATGTAGGTGAGCCACTTTGCCGCGCGGTCCGCCAGATGCTGCGTCTTGCTCTTCGTCTTCTGCGCTTCCTCCACCAGTTTGATGCTTTGTTCAGGTAGCTGTCCTTGCCGGTATGCTCCACGACCACGCATTCCAAGCGCCGTTGCCATTGATCAGCACCGCCGATCGCCTGTTGTCCTTTCCCCTTCTTCACCGGAACGGATTCACCGGTGAGCATGCTTTCGTTCACATTGCTCTCGCCTTTTTGGATCGTTCCATCGGCAGGGGTCTTCTCGCCCGGCCGTATCAGGATGCGGGCACCGCTCTTCAATTCGGCCAGGGCACGTCGCGCACTGCGCCCGTTCTCATCACATGGGCTTCGGCGGGCATCAGGCTCACCAACATCTGCAAGGCCTTCGACGCACCGAGCACGGAACGCATCTCGATCCAATGGCCCAGCAGCATGATGTCGATCGAGGTGACCAGCTCCAGAAGAAAGAGTTTGCCTTCCAGCCCGAACACGACCGTGAACTGTAGGCATAGGCCACGGTGATGGCCACGGCGATCGGCGTCATCATGCCCTGGCGAAGCGGAACGCAACTCCTTCATCGCACCTTTCAGAAAGGGCCAGCCACCATGGAAGTAGACCACGGAGGACAATGCGAAGAGCAGGTACAAGCTCCCCGTAAAGGAGAAGGACAGCCCCAGGAATTCCCGGATTAAATCGGTGACAGCAAAAAGGACCGGGATGGTCAGTGCAAGGGCGATCAGAAGCGCTTGCGGAAGTCGGCAGCGATCATCATGGCGTGATGATCGTGACCGGCCATGCCGTGGGCGGGTTTGTGCTGATCGTGTCCAGCTGCTCCGTGCTGCATGGACTGGTGATCGGTATGGTCCTTCATCATCGTTTGTTGTTGCTCAGTGAACACAGTTCCTCCACCTCCTTCATGACCTTGGCGACTTTGCGATCGTCGACCCCTGCGCGGCCGAGGACCTTTTCGTCCTTCCTGATCTCCGCGCATAGCACCGTACCGTCATCCAGGATCCGTTGCTTCTCCGCTTTTGTAAGGGTGGTAAGGCAGGTGATGGGATGAAGGCCACTGCGGTCGACCCGTTCGCGGAGACCGTCGCCATGCGGATGATCCCAGCTCATCAGGTGCAACCCGACGCATTCGCCGTACTGTATGGCATCCGTGGTAAAGCGCGTGTTGGTGACCAGCCAGCCTTGATGGAATTTGTGCTGGTGCCCCGGTCGTTCGGACCAACTGGCTTCGACATCCTTGAAGCGCGCCTGGATATAGAGCGGGATCTTCACATCGCACTTGCGTTTCGGATCGCTGTGGAACTTGCACTCCACCATGTAGTGCTGGTCACCCTTCTCGGCCACCACATCCACTTCGTGATCCACGCACTTGCCGGGAACGATCACGCCGACCGTGGTCTGGAAACCTTGGTAGGCGAGCATGGCCGCCACGTACTTCTCGAAGGGGAAGCCGGTCGGGCCCAGTTGCAGGATGGCCTGTTTCAAGGAGTACCTGCCGGCCGTACCGCGTGAGCGTTTGCGCAAGGCCCGGTAAGCGATCTTGTAGATCTCCCGCGTGCCCATGCCCTCGCGCAACACGCCCTCCACAGCGTTCACCACACGATCGATATCCGCTTCCCGTGCTCCAGCGCGTGAAAGGGACGCACGCAACTTGGCGGGATCATAGGTGTCCATCTCGCCGTTGGCGCGTTCGATCGCTATGGTCGGCCGGACCTTCATGCTGTCCCACCTGCTTTTGTCGTACCCATGTTGTAGATCAAAGCGATGCACGCGCCTGTGAGCCATCCCATCAGGAAGGTCCCGACAAGCCCCAGGAGGGACTCACCTAATGGGACCTCCATACGTGCGATGCCGCTCACATCTAGCCCATGCAAGAGGCTGTTGAATAGCTTCACGGTGCCGGCACTTCCGGCGATCATCATGAGCAGCGCGCAACCTACATAGAGCAGCGCTCCAGTAAAGCCGAAGGCCAAGCCCGCTCGTTTTATATTCAAGGTTTCCATGGTTGTTGGTTTTAGTTCATTCCACAAGTTTCAAGTTCATCTTGCACACCGGGCACTGGCCCGCTTCCGTATAGGTCTTATCGCCTTCGCACTTCATCGGGCACTCGTAAGCAGCCGCATGCTCTTCATGCATGTGGTCCGTGCTGTCGCTGTGCATGTGCTCCTTGTGGTCACTGTGCTCGTCATGGCCGTGGTCATCGTTACCGCCGCAAGCGGTGAAAGCGATCATCGCTAAAGCCATTAGGCCGATCTTGAACATGTTCTTGGTCTTCATGCTTGTTTGGTTGTTGGTTGTTTGTTAGGGTGCTATGATCCGTTTGGCCGTGAGGTGGTCCAGTTTGGCGACGGCAGTGTGGTGCTCGCGCATGGCAGAGAGGCGCATGAGCCGGAAGCGCAACACTTGTTCCTGCATCCGCAGCACCTCTTCCAATTCTTTTCCGCTGTTGCTGTATGCGCTCATCAACAGCTCCAGTGCTTGTGTGGCGATGGCGATCTGCTGGTCCATCAATTGCACATTGAGCGCTGCCTTGTGCGCCTCGAAGTAGGCCACCTCGTATGCCGTGTGCAGTTCGTTGTCGGTCTGTACGCGCATGGCTTCCAAGGCCCGGTTCAGGTCCTGCGCTTCTTCCACCGCGCTATGGTACTTGTTCCGGTAGATCGGCAGGCTCACGCTGAACATGGGCATGATCGCATCACGTCCATTATCCGGCACGTTCATGTCGGTGCGTTCACCCACGACCATGTAATCCAGTCCTAGTCCGAATCGGGGCAGGCCCATCTTCCGAGCAGCTTCCGCCTGGGCCAATGCCGATGCGGCCTGACGGTCCAGTTCGCTGAGCCGGGGGTTCATCGCAACACTATCAATTGCATAGGTCTTCAGGTCAACGAGTATCAAGCTGTCGGTGACGTTCACGACTGCCGGATCCGGGTAACCCACCGCGTTCGAGAAGCTCTCGAGCAAGGGCTTGCGACGTTCTTCCAGGATCGTGATATCGGTGCTTTCCGCATTGATCATCATATCCGTCCGCAGCACATCCACCATGCTTCCCGTGCCGCCTTGGAAGCGCGCCAATGCGAAAGCGCGATAGGTGCGCAGGATCTCCAGATCGGACTTTTCCAAGGCGATGGCCCGCTCCAATTCGTGAAAGGGATAGTAGGCCGCGCGCACCTTGAAGAAGAGTTCGTTGCGTGCCTCGAGGAAGGCTTCGTAGCGCGCTTCGGCCTGGCGGTCGGCCACCTCGGCCTGTGCGCCCAAGGTGCCGAACCAAGGGAACATCTGCACCAAGGAGAAGCGCGCCCGTTGCGGACCGATGCGCGTTTCCACCGGACTGATGAAATAGCCGACGGTGAGCGACGGATCAGGTAGTCCGCGGACTTGGGCCGAACGTTTCATCGCCGCCTCGAACTCCGCGTAGCGCGCCTGCACACCCGGATTCATTTCCGCAGCCGCTTGCAGATGAGCGCCTAGCTCTTGCGCATGCGCGTTGGAGAGCACGAGCGAGAAAAGAAGAAGGATGGCCGTTCTCATGAAGCAGAGCGTTTGATCCGCCGTTCCATGCGCGCGCTGTAGAGCACGGGAACAACGAAAATGGTGATGATGGCGACGACCATGCCGCCGAAGGAGGGGATGGCCATGGGCACCAGGATGTCGGCGCCACGGCCGGTGGAAGTGAGCACGGGCAGTAAGGCGATCAGGGTGGTGGCGGTGGTCATCAACGCCGGACGCACGCGCTTCTTTCCAGCGGCCACCACGGCCGTACGTATGCCCTTGCGGTCCTCGGTGGGCATTTTCGCGAAGTTCTGATCGAGGTAAGTGGCCATGAGCACCCCATCGTCCGTGGCGATGCCGAAGAGCGCGATGAAGCCCACCCATACGGCCACACTGAGGTTCACCGTATGCATCTGGAACATTTCGCGGAGGTTGGTTCCCGCGACGTTCACGTTGAGGAACCATTCCTGGCCGTACAGCCAGATCATCATGAAGCCACCGGCGAAGGCAACGGCGATACCGGTGAACACCATGAGCGATGTTGTGACGGAACGGAACTGGAAGTAAAGGATGAGGAAGATGATGATT